>JBBFKW010000012.1:14694-157504 GCA_037481835.1 Desulfosoma sp.
GTTGGGGTGAGCGCAGCGAACCCCAACCTACGAGTTCAATGATATTTGGGAAGATATAGGTTGGGGTGAGCGCAGCGAACCCCAACCTACGAGTTCAATGATATTTGGGAAGATGTAGGTTGGGGTGAGCGCAGCGAACCCCAACACAAAACACCCCCCAACCCTGTGGTTTTTCCCCACCACGCTCACCATCGCCTTTCCTCCGTCACGGCCCCCATCCCCTTTTCCGCAACGCCTTCGCACTTCGGCCCTTTCCCCATCCCCGTCCCCCTGACGCCTCCTGGCCCGTCGTGGCCCCCCTGCCCCATCGTGCGCCTCCTGGCCCGTCGTGCGCCCCCTGCCACTTGAATTTGCGCCTCCGGGCTGCTAAGAGTGTCCGCGGCTCGGGGGACTCCGAAAACAAGCGCCGCAGCGAGGGGCGGGTCTGCCTCCCGCCGGACGGTTCGAATCCTTATGGGACACATCGCGGAGGATACAACGCTCATGAGACGATACGGCACGGCTCGCCGGCTTCGTTCCTACACGCGGAAACTCGCGCTTTTGCCCTTCCTCATGGTTTCCCTCTTTTCAAACGCCCAACCCGCTCTGTGCACGGCGGCCCCCTCCATGACCGTCAATGCCACCTCGGCCATGCTCGTCGATGTGACCCACAAGGAAACCCTCATCGAGCAAAACGCCGATGTCGCCATCGCCCCGGCCTCATTCACCAAGGTCCTGACGCTCTACTTGGTTTTCGAAGCGCTGGAAAATGGCGATGTGAAACTGGACGATCCCATTTACATCAGTAAGACGGCCTGGCAGACCAGCGGGTCCAAGATGTTCGTGGAACTGGGGAACAAAATCCCCCTTGAGGAACTCCTGAAGGGGATCGCCGTCGTGTCGGGAAACGACGCGTGCGTCGCCGTGGCGGAACACTTGTACGGGTCCGTGGACGCCTTCGTTACCGCCATGAATCAAAAGGCCCAGGAACTGGGCATGAGCCGCAGCCGCTTCCTGAACCCTCACGGGCTTCCCGCCCCGGGGCAAGTGACCACGGCCCGCGACATGGCCACCCTGGCGACAGCCTATCTCACCCGCTTTCCCCAAAGCCTCCGGTTCCATTCCATGACGGAATACACCTATCACGACATCACCCAGCCCAACCGCAACCGGTTGCTCCTCAAGGACAGTTCGGTGGACGGGCTGAAGACGGGCTTTGTGGCCGACGCCGGCTATCACCTCATGGCCACCGCCCAGCGCAACGGGCTTCGCCTTCTCGCCGTGGTCATGGGCGCGGCCACGCCGGCCGTCAGGGAAAAAGAGGCTCTGGCGCTTCTCAACTACGGATTTCGGCTCTACGCGTTCATCCCGCCGCCGAACCCGACGCAGCCGGCGGCGGTGGTCAAGGTCTGGAAAGGGGCCGCCCCTCAGGTGGCCCTCTACTTCAAGGAAACGACCCCGATCGTGGTCCGCAAGGAAAAAGCCCAGGGCGTGCAGTGGGTGATGGACGTTCCGCCGGCGGTTGTCGCTCCGATCCAAAAGGGCCAAACGCTGGGACACGCATTCCTTAAGGCGGGAGACGCCATTTTGGCCACGGTGGATCTCGTGAGCACCGCGGATATTGCTCCGGCCAACGTGTTCGTCCGCCTGTGGCATTCCCTCTTGCTGCTAGGCCAATACCCGTGGCGGCAGGTCTGGAAGCCCGCGGCCTACACCATCGGCGGCGTCTTGGCGCTCGCCGCCCTGGCGGCCGTGGCCCTGCGCATCAAAAACCTCAGAAGGAAGAAACGGTCTTTGGACTAGACCCCATGAGGCCGGGGACGACCCGGCCCTTGGAACCGTCGACGGCCGTTCAGCGGGGTGCGGAACCCTTGTCTTTCGTGCGAGGATGCCCGATCTCGCAAGAGTCCGCCATTCAGGTGCGAACGCCCAGCCTGGGCAAAATCCATTTGTTGAGAACGATCCAGAGCACGACGGCGCCGCCGAGCCACAGAAGATCTTCGTTCATGGGGGTGGTCCTCTCTTGAGGGCAAGTTTTCAAAGCCGGGGCTGTTTTCGACCGATAGCCTATCGGTCCCCGCTAGTTCGCTCAGCTGAAGCCGCCTGTTCCGCATCCGCTTCCCAAAACGGCGGAAAGGGAGGCCTTGCTGGCGAAGGAAGAAAGAAGCTTTTTGACGTCCTTGGAGCCGCACCGGGGGCATTCCACCGATTCCGCCTCACGCAACGACCAGACAAAACTCTCGAATTCGTTCCCGCACTTCTCGCAGCGATACTCGTAAATGGGCATGTCCGCGTCCTCCCGTGAAACCCGCAATTCGGCCCCTCAGGCGGGGCCCGTCGGCCCATAGGATAGTCATGGAAAAAACCGATGCAAGTCCTCCGTCGCCATCGGAACGGGGAACAGGCGAAGGACCGGGGGGGAGAAGCGGGAGGGGCGCCTCGCCGCCGTAAAGATCCCTGAAAGCCGCAGGTTGAAGTGCGCAAGCGAACCCCAACCCACGGATTCAGCCCGACCGACGCAAACCGCGCTCACGAGGCAAACCCGGGGACGAGACCGACCAGGCCGAGGACGGCGATCGGGGAAAGCGGAGGGCACGAGGCTACGTGTCGTCTTCGGAGGTGGGCGGCCATTGGCCCCGTTCCAGGAGCACCTCCTTCAGGACGGCCAGGGCTGCGTTCACCGCCGGGAACCCCGCGTAGACCCCAACCTGGAAAATGGCTTCCGCCACATGGCGGGGGTTCACCCCCACGTTCAAGGCCCCGTGGATGTGGATGCGCAGTTCCTCGCTCTTTTGCAGGGCGGCGAGGGCCGACACCGCCACGAGTTGCCTTTCGGGAAGGGAAAGCACGGTTCGCGAGTACAAGTTGCCCGTGATGAAAAGGGAAAGATCCCGGGCCAAACCGGGGTCGAATTCCTTCCACAGCTCGTAGGGCACCTTGAGCCGCACCGGCCCCCCGAAAAGCTTGGCGGCCGTCTGTTTCGTCTGTTCCACCAGGGTTTTTTCCAGCATCCCGTCTTCTCCTTGTGTTCCAATCCCGTGAAAAGGTCCCACGGCCGACCCGCCGGGGCGCGAAAGCCTCCCGCACGCCGGCGGATCCGCCCCTACTCCGTTGACAATCCGGGACCCTGCCTTTACTTTAGCGCCGATTTCCCCGATCCCATCCAAGTGAGGAGAATACGCTATGGGTACATGTGAAGGCAAATCGTGTTCCACCTGCGAAAGCCGAAAGAAAGGTTCCAAGGACGAGGTCCTTGCGTGCAAGCTCGCCCGTATCAAGAACAAGATCATCGTCATGAGCGGCAAGGGCGGCGTGGGTAAAAGCAGCGTGGCCGTCTACATCGCCTTGGCCCTGTCCCGCAAGGGCTATCAAGTGGGCCTCATGGACATCGATCTCCATGGGCCGAGCATTCCCAAGATGCTGGGCCTCCACGGCCTCCTGCGCGTGAGCCAGGACCAGGAAATCCTTCCCCACGAATACAGCCCCAATTTGAAAGTCGTCTCCATCGAATCCATGCTGGAAGACACCGATTCCGCCGTCATCTGGCGCGGCCCCTTGAAACACGGCGTCATCCAGCAGTTCATCAGCGATTGCACCTGGAACGACCTGGACTTCCTCGTCGTGGACTGCCCTCCGGGGACCGGCGACGAGCCCTTGAGCATCGCCCGCATCATCCCAGACGCCAAAGCGGTCATCGTCACCACGCCGCAGGAAGTGGCCCTGGCCGATGTGCGCAAGTCCATCAATTTTTGCAAGAAAGTCCAATTGGACATCGCCGGTTTGGTGGAAAACATGGCCGGGCTCTACTGCCCCCACTGCCAGGGCTTCATCCCCATTTTCAGCACCGGGGGCGGTCGCAAAACCGCCGAACTCATGCACATCGAATTTCTCGGTTCCCTCCCCTTCGATCCGGCCGTCGTCTCGGGCGGCGACCAAGGAAAGCCCGTCATGGAAGACGCCCCGGCCTCGTCGCCCTTCATCAAGGCGGTGGAAGAGGTGGTGGAACGGCTGGTGGCCCGGTTCGAACCCGTTGCAGAAAGCCGGGGGGAAAGCCAGGCCGTTCATTAAAATGGCGGCGCCTTCCGTCGCCTCACAATCGGGCGGCGCCGAGTTCCACCGCAATGCCGACGACGGATCGGGCCAGCAGCCTCCCGTCAAACGGGTGCAAGCCCAGGTGGAATTCGGGAAGGTCCGGCGCCATGGCCATGAGTTCGGCAAGGCGCGAGGCCCGGGGCACGAGCAGCGCCCCCAGGGGGCGGCCCCAGCGGCTGTGCAGCAAGCGCTCGTGCAGGCCGTCTCCCGGCGGGTCCGCAAAGAGCCCCAGAAGGGTCGCCTGCCAAAACAGGCATTTTCTCAGGGTTTTTTCCGAGGGCACGCCCCGTCCCAGGGCCCTTTCGAGGAACTTCCTGAGATAATGCGGGCCGGGATGGGTGCGGCACAGCCGGCTTTGGATTCTTTTGAGGGTTTTCCGGAACCCGTCCGGGGGGCCCAGGAGGGGAATCCAGTGGGCTTCCAGCTGGCTTTCCAGCCAGAAATGGCACGAGTTGGCCTTGAGCCGGTAGTATCGGCACGGCCAAAACGGGGGCACGCTGTAGTGGGAGACCAGCCCGTGCCAGAAGGCGTCGGCGATAAAATGGCTCATCATGCCCAGGAGCCACGAACGGTGCCGGACATCGCCCGGGTCGGCTTCATCCCAAAGGGCCCGGCACAGGGCCGCCCCCGGATCCCCCTGCAGCCGATGCAGGCGCCGTCCCAGCCGTGAAAGCCTCATGTGGGGCACCTCGTAAAACAAGGTGTCCGGCATGATGGAACCCAGCAGGTAGGATTCTTCGTCCACGGTGAACCCGGCGGCCCGGGGGAAGATTCGGGCCGCTTCGCGGGCGAGCAGCATATGAAAACGTTCTTTAGGCATCGGGGCCTTTCTTGAAAGCGACGCTTCGGCGGCTCGTGCCGGCAACCAAAGCCCAATGGGCCTGGTGTCTCTACGACTGGGCCGATTCCGCCTTCGCCACAAGTATTCTCGCCGTTTTGTTTCCCGTCTATTTCGCCAAGGTCGTCATGCCGCCGGAAGGGATCTCACTGGGGGTGGGTCCGCTGCGCTGGCACACCCATGCGGCCTCGCTATGGGGCTATACCGTCTCCGCATCCCTTCTCGGCGTCGCCCTCATCGCCCCCATGCTCGGCCGGTGGGCCGACGGCCGCGGCACCCGAAAGCCGGTGCTCCTCGCCGCAGCCTTCGCCGGTGCGGCCGCCACATCCCTTCTCGCATGGACCCAGCCCGGGGCCGTCTTTCGCGCCTTGGTCGTTTTCATCGTCGCCTACGCCGGGTTTTCCGCAAGCGAAATCTTCTACAACGCCTTTTTGCCGCACATCAGCCCCGAATCCGAACAGGATTGGCTTTCGGGGTTGGGATACGCCTTCGGCTACGTGGGCGGCGGGCTGCTTCTCGCCATGCACCTCGTCCTTCTTTATCATCCCCGGTGGGTCGGCCTGGAAAACGCCGACCAGGTCGTGCGGTTTGCCTTTTTCACCGTGGGCCTCTGGTGGGCGCTCTTTACCGTTCCCTGCGCATTGTGGCTTCCGCCGAACCGTCCGAAACCGGCGAACGCCCCCAACGGCCCGGTGTCATCGGCCATCGCCCTGTGGAAGGATCTTCGATCCCGGCCCCGTGCCGCCGCCGTGATCGTCGCCTATTTCTTTTACAACAACGGCATCCAGACCGTGATCACCATGGCCTCCGTCTACGGCGCCACGGAACTGGGCCTTTCCACCCCTTCCCTTACGGGCGCCTTTCTCATGACCCAGTGGATCGCTTTTCCCGGAGCCACCCTGTTGGCGTGGGCGGCCCAACGATACGGGACGCGCCGGGTGCTCTTGGCCAGCCTGGCCGTGTGGTGCGCCGTCGTCCTTTTCGCCTATGGGATGCGCTCCGCCGTTCATTTCTGGATCCTGGCGGCCGTCGTGGGCTTTATCCTCGGCGGCAGCCAGGCCCTCAGCCGCTCCCTTTTCAGCCGCATGATCCCCCAGGAAAAGAGCGCGGAATTTTTCGGCTTCTTCGCCATCGGCGGGAAATTTTCGGCCATCCTCGGCCCTGCGGTTTTCGGCGTGCTGCGCGACTTTTTCGGCACCCCGCGGCCTGCCATCCTGGCCCTTCTCGTCTTTTTCGCCGTCGGGGCCGCCATCCTGGCCGCCGTCAAAGGCGAGGGACTCTCGCCTGAGGCGGCGCAGGCTTCGTAAGAATTCTTTCAGCTCTTGCGCCGATTCATGAATTCCTCGATGGCCCGAGGGATGAGCTTGCGGACGAAAGCCGCCTGGTCCCCGGCGAAGGCCTTTTCGTATTGGGCATAGAGCGGGTGCGAAGGAAGGAGGCCCGGCGTCTGCTGGGTTCCCGGAGCGTCCCCGTCCACATAGCGGATGAGAAGATCCACGATGGGCCATTGGGTTCTGGGGTCCGGTTCCACCCATCCCAGCCGCCTCATGCACTCGAACCGGATCTGGTCCACCATGAGAAGGGTGAGATCGATGGCCCGGATCTTCTGAGGCGGGCTCAGCCCTTCCAGATCCGCGGCGTCTTCTCCCGTCATGACCTTGACGACCAAGGATTGCACCAATCGCGTGCACACATCCCCCGGCTGGACCAGGACGGCGAGCACCTCGTCGGGAAGGTCGTGCACCGAGGTGTTCTCGTCGAACAGGCGGCCGAAACGCTTTTCCCACAGATGAAACGCCCGTCGGGCTCGAAGACGGCGGCGTTTTTCATCCAAAGCGATGACTTCTCCCACGGACAGGTCCTTTCTTCGGCCTCGCTGTGGCGGCCGATCTAAAAAACATCGGCGGAAAACCGATAGATCTCCACATCGCCCCGCTTCCAGCTATCGGCCGGCAAGCCGGCCTTCTTGCACGTCCAGGAAAGAAACTCTTCCTTGCCCCAGCCGTGTTCCACGGCCACCTGGGGGAGCAGGAGCCCGCTGTGGTAGCCCTTTCGGACCACAAGGCCGTGGCGCCCGATGGAAAAGTCCAGCGGGTCCCGAATGCGTTCCAGAGGGCTCAAGGCGGAAATTTCCAGCCGAAGCTCCTCAAGTTCGTCGGCGCGCACCGGGGGAAAGCGCGGATCGGAAAAAGCCGCTTGGATGGCGGCGTCCTTGACGGTTTCCCAGAGCGATTTATGGGCTTCCACATACCCGATGCAGCCGCGAAGGGCGTCTCCCTTGTGCAGCGTGACGAAGGCGCCGCGTTTTTCCAAAAGCCTGGGCGAATCACCCCGGTAGAAGGGTTCGGGCTCCCCCACGAGTTTCCAACGGATCGCCTGCCGGGCGATGTCCTTCAAGGCCTCCTTTTCCTCTTGGGAAAAGGCGCCCTCCTCGGACTTTTCCCGGCTCGCCGCCTCCGCGGGGCGAGCCCGGCCCTTTCCGGGATTATCCACAACGGCGGCGGCCATGTAGCCCACCACACCGCGCACATCCCCGGTGACATCGCCCGAGTTGGCGTAGTGGAGCACCCGCGCCTTCGTCGCCCCCAGGTCCCGGGCCGCAAGGAGTGCGGTCACCAGGGGGCCGCCGCCGCAGGCTTCGCATTCGCGCTTCCTGAGCGCCTCGAAGAGCCCCTCCGGGTCGAACCGATCCACCAGTTCGATGACGCGGGCATCCAGTTTCTTGGCTTCCTGGTAGGCGTAGTAATGGGAAAGGTCCGTGCTGGCCACGAGCAGCACGTCGTCTTGGCCCACGGCTTCGGCGACGATCCGGGCGATCCGGCGGCATCCGTCCAGCGACACGTCGCCGATGAGCACGGGGGTCATGTGAAAGGTGCCCAGGACCACCTGCAGAAAGGGCAATTGGATTTCCAGGGAGTGCTCCTGGGCGTGGGCCTGGGGAACATAGGAAAAGATGTCCTTGTGGACCATGAGCTTTTCGGCCAGGCGGCGATCCACCGGAACCACCCCCAGGGGCGTGCGGTACCCCGCCGCATCATCCACGCTGGCTCCGTTGAAATAGGCGCGGTGGCTCGGAGCCAGGATCACCACGCGGCCGACGGGTTTGCCTTCCAAGAGCTTGTAAGCGTAGGCCGCAACTTGGCCGGAATACATGTACCCGGCGTGCGGGGCCACAAGAGCCACCAGGCGACCGGACAGGGACGCCCCCGGCGCCCGGGACAGATAGCCCTGGATTTCTTTGCGGAGCTTTTCCGGATTTCCGGGATACCACGTCCCGGCAATGACGGATTCCCGAATCTTATCCGATCCCATGGCTCCCCCCTTCCTGGATGGACCAACACCTTCTTGCATCCCCACGCCCACTCTTTATAATGGCGCGCCGCCTGACGATGGGCTTTTTCGCACCCTTTGCCTTTCAAGGAGCATCCCCGGTAAGACATGGAAACGTGCCGCGCCGTTTTGGACAACATCGCCGTGGTCCTGCACCGGCCCCATTTCCCGGAAAACATCGGGGCCGCCGCTCGAGCCGCCAAGAACATGGGCATCCGGAGCCTCGTCGTCGTGGACCCCCTGGACTGCGACCTCACCCGGATCCTCAAAATGGCCACCCACGCCGCCGAAGACGTGGTCGCGAACATGGAAGTCTACGACGACCTGGGCGATGCTTTAGGTTCTTTCCAATATATCATCGGAACGACGGCGCGAACAGGTTCCAACCGCCCCACGGTCATGGACCCGAGGGAAATGGCCCGAAAGGTGGTGGATATCAGCCGAAACAACCGCACGGCGCTCCTCTTCGGCCCCGAAAACCGCGGCCTGGCCAACCGGGAACTGACCTACTGCCATGCGCTGGTGACCATCCCCACGTCCAAGGAATTCGCATCGCTCAATCTCGCCCAAGCGGTCATGATCATGACCTACGAAATCTTTCGGGCCGCCGAGGAACCGCCCGCCACGTTCACTCCCAAACTGGCCTCAAGCTTCGAATTGGAAGCCATGTACGCCCATTTGCAGGAAACCCTGGCCAAGATCCATTTCGTCAACCCGGAAAACCCGCAGTACTGGATGCGCAGTCTTCGCCGCTTTTTCAGCCGCATCGGGCTTCGGGCCCGGGAGGTGAAAATCATCCGGGGGATCTGCCGCCAGATCGACTGGTACGGGGAGATGAGAGCCGCCGAGGCGGCCCGAAGAGCGGGCGCGCACAGGGACAATTCGTTTGACTCGGGCCGGGGCGTTGACTAGATTGGCAGCCGTTTGCGGCTCGTGGACACTCGGATACGGAAAGGTTCAACAGACGGAGGGTGGATATGCAGGGCACTGGCGACAAGCGCATCGTGGTTTCGGGAATCAACCGCAGTCTTCTCACAAAGGGTGCCGCAACCCTGGCCGTGGTCCTCGTGGTGGGAGCTCTGGTGCTCTTTGCGACACCGACCCACTATTACTTTCGCGCCGAACGCGGCGGCCTGGGCCTGTGCCAGGGCCGCCTGTGGGGGCTCATCGGCTCGGCCGTCCCCGGCTACGGCTTCATCCCGGTAACGGCCGAAGGCGCCCGTGCCCTGGCAGGAAAGCCCTTTGCCTCCCCGGAAGAGGCCTTAAAGGCGCTGCGGCCCATCGTGGAACAGGCCGCCCGGGACGGCGTCGCCGCCGTGGCCGCCAAGGAAAAGGAACTGGCCGAAGCCTACAAGACGGTGCTTCCGAACCTCCAGGGAGCCAAGCTCCTGGGGGTTCCCGGCTACGACGCCCGAGTGGAAGCCCTGGAAAAATGGATGGCCGTGGTCACGGGATCCCCAAAAGCCGCCCCGGCCCACTGAATTCTCTTCCCTCTTCTTGCCGGCTCAGGAAAAAACCCGGCTCCCCTTAAAGGAGGCCGGGTTTTCTTTCCGGATAGCCCTCAAAACGTCATGGCCCATGCCTTCCGTCTCCACCGGAGAGCAAGCGTCTTGTCACGGTCTCTACCCGTGCCAAGTCCGTCCCCGGCTTCAGCGCAGCGCGGCCTACGGATCGCTCCCGCGGCTCACGGACTTCCCCCCTTTGTCCGGAGTGGGGGCCCATGCCCTTTCAGGCAAGGGCCTAGGGCCCAGGGGGATCGGCATCCTCGGCCGGCAAGGCGGGTTGCCGGCCTTCGTGCTGAGCCCACTTCCTTCGGCTCATCATGCCGAAGGGGCTCAAAAGGGGGATGAGCCACAGGAGATTCCACCAACTCAAGCCGGCGTTCTTCATGCCGCCGAAGGCCCAGAAGACCCACACCACGGCGGCAAGAAACACGCCGTAAGGGGCGAGCATGAGCTTCCAATACGGTGTGGAAGGATGCCTCCAAGGGGCGAAGGACATGACGGCGGCAACAGCCGCCGCGCACAACAAGAGCCCCGAAAAACCCGGGCCGATCCTCCTTTGATGGAAAAAGACGAGGGACAGGACAAACACCCACAGGAACCCACCCATCCACCCGCCGGTCCAGCCGACTTTTTCACCGCTTCTCTTTCCGCTCATACCCCCCCCTCCTGCCCAAGCTCTGCCGTCCCGCCTCTCCGGCCTTCCGCCTTGGGTTCAAGTCGGTGCGGCTCAATAACCGCCTTCCACCCGGACGGAAAATTCCAGCCATAGGATTTCCGGGCACCCGCCCTCGCCGGGCGCCAGTTGAAATTTCTCAATGGTCAGGCCCCCCCGGCCGAATTGCTCCACGGCTTCAATGTCTTCCGGCCCGGCGAGGCTTTTGCCCACTTCGGGAGAAAAGATGAATTCTCTCGGGTTGCCGGGACCTGCATCGGCGGAATATTCGCGCGTCGGGCACCGGGAAGGATCGTCAAGGAAGTGCCAGCCTTCAATAAAGCGCGGGTTGGGGACAAAGTGCAGAGGCGGCGTGAGCCGAGCAAGGTTTTCCTCGCGGCCGGACTCTTCGATGCGAATCTCCCAGCCGCCCGATGAGGGTTCGAGGACGAAGACGAAACGGGGGCCGAATGGACGGGCGTACCGTTTCCCCTGATCCACCCGGTCGCGGAACGTCTCCTGGAAACGGGGATAAAGAAGCCGGCGCTTCAGCTCATCCAGGCTCATGCGCTTGGTCTCGGTTTGGGATCCGTCCAGGCTTCCGACGACGTCCCCGTTTTCCACCCGGAGCCAATATTCCCCGCAGTGGGAAAGCGCCGGCCCTTCTGCGGGCTTGGACCCCGGCCCGTTGAGCGCCAGGATCCACTCGGTGCCCACGGGAAAGCTTTCCAGGGGCGGGCGGCACAGCATCCCGTCCCCCATGTGCACCACCATGCCGGAATCGAGCACAGCCCCTCGAAGGGTTTCTAAAATGACGACATCCATGGCGGGGGATGTGCCGGGATCGTGGCGGGTCACCCGAGCCCGAACGATCAGCGGGGCCTCCTTGGCGACGGCGAGAAACGGGCCGTTCCAGGAGCACGAGCAGGCATGGGCGGAAAAGGAAAGCCCCCAAGAGCCGGCGGCCATCACAAGCAGCCCCAGGATTCTTTGCAACATGTTACGGCCTCCCGTGGCCTTCCAGGTAGACGAAGGGCCGGGCTTCCAGATCCGCCGCGAGACAAAGAATCAGCGGGTTGGGCGAGGATCGTGCCGCGTTCAGAGCTTCGGCGTATCGCCTGGCAAAAACCGACCACGCGTCGTCTTCATGACGGGCCCGTGCGGCCTCGTACGCGGCTCTCAGCCGGTGGGCCTTGAAAAGCTGAAGAAAAGGGGCGATGGAGGCGCCGGGGTGTTTTACGAGCCACTCGTCGGCGAAATCGGCCTCGCGCAGAGGCCCCTCGCTCGTCCCCTCCCACTCCGCCCCAAGAGGCAGTGCCGCCGTGAAGGTCTCGGCTTCGGCGCGGGCCTTTCGGCCGACGATGGTGACCATCTGCTCAACGAGATAACGCTTCCTTAGGGGAACGGCGTCTTCCGGGGAGGCGGGGGCTTTAAAGCTTCGAAGGATGGAGCGCGCCGGAACGGCGGCGAGATACTTTTGAAGGCACCCCTGCTCCGTCGTGTCCCTTAAAGGCTTTAGAGCGTCCAGAGGCTGAAGCCCCGTAAAGACGACGTCCGTGAGCGAGGAGCCTTGGGACGACGGATACCCCTTTCCCGCCAGGGCTTCTTCACCCATCAAAACGGCCGCCACAAGGACCGCCCAAAGACCCCGGAAGATCCGTCTCATCGTTTTCTCCCCTGGAGGTTGGCCCTTCGGCCGGCCGCTTGCCCAAACCGGGCGTGGGCGGCGCATCAACGCCGCCGCTCCGGCCTTTCCCCTTTCAGCCAAAAGATGCCGACGACAATGATGGAAAGGACGAGGAACACCGCATGAAACCACGCGGTCCCCTTCTTGGGCGCGAAAGCGGCGGCGGCCGTCACGAGGCCCACGTAAACGCCCAAGACCACCCACCCCTGCCACGCGCACGGAAGCCCCCAGCCCCATCCGCACCGCTTGGCCGGAAACCAAATGCCTTTGCGCTTTTCCATGGGGAAGCCTTCAGCCCAGGACGGCTTTCTAATCTAGAACACCATGCTCATAGGGACAATGATAAAACATACCACACATGACCACCGGAACACAGGCAATTCTCTTTCGGTTTTCTCTTTCTGGGAACAGCGGCTGAAACAACACGGCCTTCGGGCAGCCGAGGCATGCCGGATCACTTTCAGTTCACTCTTCACAGGGACAGCGGCTGAAACATGATCCGGTGGACTTCCCTCGGGTCGGTGATCCGCCTTTCAGTTCCCTCTTCATAGGGACGGCGGCTGAAACTTGTTAGATGCGTATTGCGACTACATGTATGTGTTGCACTTTCAGTTCCCTCTTCATAGGGACAGCGGCTGAAACTTTGCCCCGCTGCCCGGCCAGGGGGGCTTCATTGACTTTCAGTTCCCTCTTCATAGGGACAGCGGCTGAAACTCACGCTCGGAAAGACCCCCATGCCTCGTCTTCGCACTTTCAGTTCCCTCTTCATAGGGACAGCGGCTGAAACATGTGTACTACGAACTGCTCAAGGGCGAGAAGGAGCCTTTCAGTTCCCTCTTCATAGGGACAGCGGCTGAAACATAACTCTCAAGAGGGCTCTCGACGTCGCCCGGACCTTTCAGTTCCCTCTTCATAGGGACAGCGGCTGAAACCTTTCCAGGACCGATTTCTTAGAAATCACACAAATCTTTCAGTTCCCTCTTCATAGGGACAGCGGCTGAAACAGCCATGTCATGACACGGCCCCGGGGAATCCCCGCAATTTTCAGTTCCCTCTTCATAGGGACAGCGGCTGAAACTACACCATCGAGAAGTCTGACTTGGAGCCGGTCAACTTTCAGTTCCCTCTTCATAGGGACAGCGGCTGAAACGTTTGGAAAGGCCGTAAAGGTAGCCGTAAGGTTCTCTTTCAGTTCCCTCTTCATAGGGACAGCGTCGGAGTGACAACCGAAAATTGACCATCTGTGACAACCGAATTTTGACCACCCTGAGCCATGCGTCATTGAGGATGAGAAGGGGCGCGTCATCCTCCTTCCACCCGTGTGTGAACTGCCGGAGAAACGAAGGGAGCCCGTAGGGCGACCCAAGTTTCTCCGGCTTCTGCCACCTGGTTCATCCTTCTTGGGGTGTCCGCCGTATGATGAGATTCTTGACCCTTTTGAGCTGTGAACGCGATAAACCCAAATCCACCTCCCCCAGGCCGCAACCTGGTGACTCATAGGGGGTCCGCCTCGACCCTTTCAGGCTCCGGGATAGGAGCCGCAATCTTGCCTCTGGGGAGCATCGTTTTTCCCCTGTCCCCTCCCTGCAGACTGTTTCGGGCTCCGCCTTTGGATTTCAGGCTCTGCTTCAGGCGGTAACTCTCCCAACTGCAGTTGATGATGTGGGCCCTGTGGGTGAGACGATCCAACAGGGCGGCCGTCATGGTCGGATCCCCAAAGACCTGGGTCCAGTCGGCAAACCCCAGGTTCGTTGTGATGATCACCGAGCCCTTCTCGTGGCGTTCCGCCAGGACTTGGAACAACAGCTCCGAACCTTCCTTGGAAAAAGGAATGTAGCCCAGCTCGTCCAGAATCAGCAGGTCGTAGCGAACGTATTTTTGAATCAGCCGCTGGAGCCCCCTTTCCTCTCTGGCCTCCACCAGTTCGTTGACCAACCCGTAGCAGGTGACAAAACGGGTCCGATAGTTCTTTCGGCACGCTTCCATCCCCAGCGCCGTCGCCATGTGGGTTTTGCCCGTTCCGCTTCGGCCCAGGAAAATGACATTGCGCCTTTGTTGGACATACTCACCCTCCACCAGATCTCGGAAGAGCCTCATGTCCAGGTCCGGCACCGCCTCGAAATCAAAGCTTTCCAGGGGCTTGAGAAGGGGAAATTTGGCTTCCTTGATTCGCCGATTCAGACGACTTTCCGCCCGAGCCTGGAGTTCGGCATGGGTCAGCGCCAAAAGGAACTCTTCACAGCCGATCCCTGCCTCTTTCGCCTGACGCAGCAAGACTTCCACGCTGCGAGCCACTCTCGAAAGATTCAAGGCTTTCAGGTTGGCCTGCAGTTCCACCAAAGCAGCCGGCCTCATAGCGCACCCCCCAGCTGCCCGTAGACGGACACATCGGCCGGTAGAAGCGATGACCAAGCCCTCAGGGGCTCCGATTTATGAACCTCGCAGGCCTTTTGCGCCAAAAGATGACGAACTCCGTCGCTCGTGCTCACTCGGTTTGTGCCGGCCTCCTCCACGGCCGCTTCCATCTCATCAGCCGGATGTTCTCGGTACAGCATGAGCACCGTGATGAAATCCTTGATTCCTTTGGTCTCCCCCTGGGCCTCGCAAAACCGCTCCAGAAGGACATGAAGACCATGGGGCCGGCTCTCACGCCATTGGCGAATCGGTCTCGCACTATGAAGGCCCTCGGCCGCTGCTGGATCAACTCCAGATAATGATCCGCCTGGAGGCACCACTTGTTGTTGCCGTACATCCGCTCATGAAGGGCCAGCTTTTTCCCGTTACTGAAAACCTCCACCCGATCCACGTAGAGCAGAACCTTGGCCTTGAAACCCGCGTAAGCACTGGGTACCGAGTAGCGATTCTTGTCCGCAACCACCGTGGCGTACTTATCGACACGCGCCTCCAAAAACCTCACGTTGCTGAACCCCTCCCGCGGAAGCGGCAAAAGGTGCTTCTTTTCCTCCTCGTACAAAGCGTTCACCGTCCGATCCCGCCCCGCCATCTTGTGGTTCCCGTAGGACAAGCACTGTTGCAAAATCTTCTCGTTGAGCTCCTCGAGGCTTTCGGCCTCCGGAATCGGCACCATGGAATTGCGCCGAGCCAGACCCACCAGGCCTTCAACGCCTCCCTTTTCATGGGCCTTGCCCGGAGTGCAAAATCTCGCCTCGAAACTGTAATAGGCCTTGAACTTGGAAAAGTCTTCTTGTTCCTGGCGGTCCTTGCCTCGCATGACCTTGCCCACAGCGGTGGTCAAGTTGTCGTAGATCAGAACCGGGAAAACTCCCCCGAAAAACTCAAAGGCACGCATATGGGCGTCAAAAAAGGCTTGCTGCCGTTCGCAGGGATAAAACCGTACAAAGTGCTTGCCCGAATATGTGCTGCGCATGCAGAAAAACTTCAGTCGCTGCCTCTCCCCTGCAATCAGCGCTGTCGCTTGGCCCCAATCCACCTCCCCTTCGTAGCCCGCCTCCGGATCGCACGGGATGAAGGCACCGGATCCCCCCAACCCAAACTGCATCTTGGCCAGCCTCACATATCGGCGAACGGCCGATTCACTGCCCTTAAAGCCGTGTTCATGAACCAAGCGATTGTAGATCCGCCGCGCTGTATGGCGCTGCTTGGAAGGCTTGTCCTTGTCGCTCTCCAACCATCCGTCGATAATCTTCAGGTACTTGCCCAGGGCCGGAAACGGCTGCTGCTGCCGCTCCCTGTATCCCCAAGGTTCCCCACGAATCGCCTTCTTCACCGTATTGCGGGAATGGGCGGTCAGACGTGCCGGCTCACTGATGCTTTTCCCATAGACCCGATAACCCGTTCTGATCAACTCGTATTGGTCCATCTTGAGCACTTTTCTCCTCCCGTCTTGTTGCTCCCGTTCTCGCCAACTTAACAGGAGGACTACCGCCCAGGATGGTCAATTTTCGGTTATCACTCGCCCCTTTTCCTGGTCAATTTTGGGTTATCACAACCAGATTGGCCGTTGATGACATCTCGACCATAACTTTCAGTTCCCTCTTCATAGGGACAGCGGCTGAAACTGGGGATCGAACGGATTCCCCGCCCCGCCCATGAGGCCCTTTCAGTTCCCTCTTCATAGGGACAGCGGCTGAAACGTTTTCTCACTCCGCGGCGTCATGAAATGGCAATGGCTTTCAGTTCCCTCTTCATAGGGACAGCGGCTGAAACCATTTTTTTGGGGGGCTTTTTGTGCTCAACGAGACTTTCAGTTCCCTCTTCATAGGGACAGCGGCTGAAACGATAGGGGCACCCTTCCCGCGGGAACCATCCTCCGCCTTTCAGTTCCCTCTTCATAGGGACAGCGGCTGAAACTGATTGTTCGTGTGCGAATAGTTCGTGTGATAATCTTTCAGTTCCCTCTTCATAGGGACAGCGGCTGAAACTAAAATGTAAATATTTAAACAAACATTTTAAAACACTTTCAGTTCCCTCTTCATAGGGACAGCGGCTGAAACAGTATATCGAAAGTTTTGGATACAGACAAAAGACCTTTCAGTTCCCTCTTCATAGGGACAGCGGCTGAAACTCTTTCGTTTGTCGGATATAGAAGGCGATAATTGTTCTTTCAGTTCCCTCTTCATAGGGACAGCGGCTGAAACTGGAAATCCCTCAAGTTGTCTCCGAAATGGATGATCTTTCAGTTCCCTCTTCATAGGGACAGCGGCTGAAACCGATCGCGTTGGCGCGGATGCGTTTTATCTAGCAGACTTTCAGTTCCCTCTTCATAGGGACAGCGGCTGAAACCATAACATCAGGAAGTTATGGGTCTTATCTGCTTTACCTTTCAGTTCCCTCTTCATAGGGACAGCGGCTGAAACTACTACACTGGAACGAAGGCCGACAAAAGCCTTGCCCTTTCAGTTCCCTCTTCATAGGGACAGCGGCTGAAACTGAATGGGTGATCGTCAAGCCCATCGCATCATAAAGAACTTTCAGTTCCCTCTTCATAGGGACAGCGGCTGAAACCCATGAATAATGGTACATACGGCATACAAAACAACCACTTTCAGTTCCCTCTTCATAGGGACAGCGGCTGAAACTTCCCGCTTTGTTTGAAAAGCGGCCTCCCTGTCGGCCTTTCAGTTCCCTCTTCATAGGGACAGCGGCTGAAACCAAAATCCAAAAACCTGCGCCTAAACCCCAGCACTTTCAGTTCCCTCTTCATAGGGACAGCGGCTGAAACCAAAATCCAAAAACCTGCGCCTAAACCCCAGCACTTTCAGTTCCCTCTTCATAGGGACAGCGGCTGAAACATGCTTGAGGCATACCGGCAAAAGTATAGAATCCCCTTTCAGTTCCCTCTTCATAGGGACAGCGGCTGAAACTCAATGACGACGAGGTCAGAGGTGTCGGCTTCCCAGCTTTCAGTTCCCTCTTCATAGGGACAGCGGCTGAAACTCAATGACGACGAGGTCAGAGGTGTCGGCTTCCCAGCTTTCAGTTCCCTCTTCATAGGGACAGCGGCTGAAACCTAAGAGAGCCGTGCATCGGCCGCACGTTCCTCTCTTTCAGTTCCCTCTTCATAGGGACAGCGGCTGAAACTCCAATCCTCCTTGACGGGGATCCAGGTCAAGAAGCTTTCAGTTCCCTCTTCATAGGGACAGCGGCTGAAACTCCAACCTGGCCCGTGGAATATGAAACCCGCATCAACTTTCAGTTCCCTCTTCATAGGGACAGCGGCTGAAACGTCGTGAATTCCGTCGTTCCGACGTCACATGACTGCTTTCAGTTCCCTCTTCATAGGGACAGCGGCTGAAACTTCTTGGTAGGTCTTCGCGACATACTTGGCATGGAACCTTTCAGTTCCCTCTTCATAGGGACAGCGGCTGAAACAACGCGGAATTTCTCGCCCACGAGCTCGAAAACAACTTTCAGTTCCCTCTTCATAGGGACAGCGGCTGAAACGTTTTGACGGCCCCGAGGCCGGGGGACATTCCCCGCTTTCAGTTCCCTCTTCATAGGGACAGCGGCTGAAACTTGGAAGGTCATTCAGCTTGAGACGTCAGCGTCCGCCTTTCAGTTCCCTCTTCATAGGGACAGCGGCTGAAACCGCAGGGGCGGTGCGAAGTGGTCTCTAAAATCGTTCTTTCAGTTCCCTCTTCATAGGGACAGCGGCTGAAACAGGAGGATGCCGAGACAAAAAACTCCTAGACTACCTTTCAGTTCCCTCTTCATAGGGACAGCGGCTGAAACTGGTCTGACCATTCCATGACGACGTGTGCGGGTTATCTTTCAGTTCCCTCTTCATAGGGACAGCGGCTGAAACGAACAGGCCGTTCGGCAGCAACTGGAATTAAAAATCACTTTCAGTTCCCTCTTCATAGGGACAGCGGCTGAAACATGAATCCCGAGACCGGCGAACCTTACTTCACGATCCTTTCAGTTCCCTCTTCATAGGGACAGCGGCTGAAACAGAACCTCATGGAAAAGGCGGAATTTGAAAGAGCGTCTTTCAGTTCCCTCTTCATAGGGACAGCGGCTGAAACTAAAATTTTTGGATCCAAGGTAGCCCCTCATCAAGCCTTTCAGTTCCCTCTTCATAGGGACAGCGGCTGAAACTTGAAGTCGTCGTCCAAGCGGTGGACCATACCAAGGCTTTCAGTTCCCTCTTCATAGGGACAGCGGCTGAAACTCGAACTCCGCCGAGAGACGCACGAGGCTGTCTAACCTTTCAGTTCCCTCTTCATAGGGACAGCGGCTGAAACCTTCAAGAAGTACAGAACAAGGTCTTTCAATTCGTTCTTTCAGTTCCCTCTTCATAGGGACAGCGGCTGAAACAGATAGCTGACGGGCCGATTTTCCTCGCTTTGCGGCTTTCGGCCAACGAGATTTTTTCGAAAACCATCCAACCGCATTATGACCCCCACCCTTTTGCGAAAATGCCTCACTCGCACTACGCCAAGTCCCTCCCTCCTGGCAAGGCAGAAACAGCTCTTACCATATGTCCCGACAGAAATTTCGGTATTCACAGTCTATACATTTTGCCCTTTCCTTAGCCGCCCTTGGAAAATCTTCCCCTCGGATCATTCCGCGAATCTTCTCCAAAGTGGCAAGACATTCGTCTTTTAAGGCTCTTGTCATGGGACAGGCAACGACATCCCCTTGCTTTAGCAGGTAGACAAAACCCGTGGAGACCTTCTTTCCCAGCTGGTCTTCCACAAGAAGGGAATAGCCTCCAAGCTGCAAGATATGATTTCGCCGCACCGTGCCAGGCGTCCACTTGAAATCGACTGGAAAGCACTCGGAGTCCGTCTCCACAAGCAGGTCCAGCTTCCCCGAAAGGCCAAGTTTTCTTGAATAAAGCCAAACGTCGAAGCTTCTCCTTCCCTCAGCGAGATTATAGCGTTTGAGCTTGCGCCGCTTTTCAAGCCTTTGGATGTCCTCCTGAGCCACCTTCCCTTTCTCCATCTTGTAGGTGGCCTTGTGTTCCACGGGCATGACATATTGGTAGTAAACCACTCTTGGGCAGTAGGCATACTGCTTAAGATCATTCACTCTCAGTTCCAACAAACCGGCGTTTTCAGGAACGATCACCGGATCACGGCCGATGGCCATCATGGTCGGCCTCCCTCTGCCACTTGACGAATTCTTTGCACTCTCGGAAGTCTTTCTCACACACCGGTTGAATCAACACCTTGCCTATGCAGCCGTCAAGGCTGTCCCGAAGGCGAACGGCCAATTCCTCCCTCCGATTTCTCGAAAGGTATCCAACGAATCCACTGTATTGGATTCGTCTCAGTCCGTAATTTTTACAAATGGATGCAAGGCGGTTCCTGATCTTTTCTACATCGATGTCATAGAAGACATAGACCAGAACTTCACCCGGCCTGAATACAAGGTCCAAAGCCTCAATGCCCGATTTGACCACATCCGCTCTCTTGCCCGCACCGCCCATCATCTTCACCACTTAAACGAAAAGGCTCGATAAGGCCTTTGCCCCCGCAAATACGCTGCTACGTTGCGCGCCTGAATCTGAATGATGGATCTCATCTGATAGCTCTTACCTTGGTACCTTTCCGGGGATTCCAACCGTTCGAGGATTTTTTCGCTCAAAGCCTTTCTGGACTCGGCACTGAGAAGCCCGTTCTCCATGCGAACAGATTCGCCTCGATTCACATGGGCGATGACCGTGCGATCCACGACCGGCTGCCGGAATTCCTCCACAAGGTCCAAAACCAAAGAGGGTTTGCCTGGGCGATCCACATGCAAAAAGCCGGCGAAAGGCTCCAGGCCCGCACTGATTAAGGCACCCCAGACCTGGGCGTAGAGGATTCCGTACCCGTAGTTCAGCATAGAGTTGACCTCGTCCGTAGCCCCTCGCCTGACCCGGCCTGGAAAGGAGATTTTCTCGGAAAGAATGTTCTGCACCGCACCCCAGTAAATACGGCCGGCCGTTCCTTCGATGCCGAGAAGGGTGTTGCGCACGTCATCCATATGATCGCCTTGCACTCTTGTTGCCTCCCTTAGGAGCCCTTTTAGATTGGCTGCGGCCTGGTTCACAAGATCGTAGCGTTCTTGAGCCGTGTGCTTCATATATTTGCCGAAATAAAGGAGCAGGCTTCTCTGGTTCCTGATTTTGCCCGCGATCACCTCTTTGGACAACACGACGGCTCGGTGGTCGTCGAGGGCTTTAAACTGCTCGCGCCTCGCCTGGACGGTCGCCGAAAGCGCCGGCGCGACGATCTTCGCACAGGGCCTCCCGGAACCTCGAAGGAAGTTGATCTGGACCCCCCTTTCACAAAGCTCCATGATGAGGTCGGAGGAAAGGGTAATTCCGCGCGATGCGAGGGTGAGCTCATTGATGCGAAAAAAGGGGAACTCATAGAGGAGCTCTTTCCCTTTGCGCACGAGAAGCCGCTCGTCTTTTTTGCCCACAAAAAGTCCGAAGCCGGAGAGTATCAGCTGAGAGGCATCTCCTGTTCGAGCTAAGAAGATCGCCTCATCGATGCGGCCGTCCTCGTTGGAGGCACAATCCACAACAGTCGGGGTCTCTGCCATAATCGTCGCCTCCTCAGCGAACCTACACGTTGGACTCCTAGGATGTCGGGGGCCGGTTCTCGTAATCCGCAGCTGTTACCTTGTACCAGCCCTGTCCGAAGGCGGCTGCTTTTCCCACGTGCACATATTGGCCGATCCATAAATAGGGCCAAAATTCCTTGAACTCCCCTTGGTAGATCACATGACCCACCCATCCTTTCAGCCTGTGGTCCACGCTCTGGGATTTCGACGGCCGGAACTCTTCCACCCAATCCAAATCTTCTGCAATGACCTTCACGTCACGATCGGCTTGGAGTCCGAAGGATTGAAAGTCCATGTTCAGTGCCTCGCCGCAGTAGAAATAGGAAAGGGCATTGAGCCTGTCTCTAAGCCGTCTCATAAGGATGCCGAAAGCCGGCCGCGACCACTGATTCTCATGCCTGAGAAGAACCGGAGTCAAAAAGTCCACCCGCAGCGTGGAAGGGGGCGAGGCCGCAAGGTCGCTGAATCGGATTACCTTTTGCGGGAAATTCACGACGGGGTCGCCCGCCTTCATCAGCGTCTCGCACTCCCCTGAGGCATCCAGCGCCTCGATGGCCCAAATATCGAATCGTCCCCGACCGGTTCCTATGCCGCGATCACCCAGAGCGTGGAAACTCAGGACGACGTAGGGAAAGAGATCCACAGATCTTCCGACAAGAACGAGGTCGAATGAGAGCGGCTCGTCCCTCTCGTAGCGTTCTTTCCCACACGATGGGGGCTTGATGACAAACGGCCTGGGAAGATCTCGATTCAGGCGCAGGCGCTTCGAGTCTTCGGGTACGCGCGGGCAAAAGATCGCAGCGTATTGACAGTGCGAACTCACGGGGCACGTGCCGCAGAAACCCTGCCCTTGGGAACACACCAAACGCCGCAATTCTTCCCCGAAAGCTCCCCTCAGGGTGATCCCTTTATTCAACCTGGGAAGTCGAATTTCTCCCCTAGGCCGCAAAGTAAACCGAAGATGCGTAAGGTAGAATGCCTCGTTCATTGTGACCGCTCGGCGTCCTTTGCTTTGAGCCCTGAGACAAAACAAATTGCAATCCCATCTCGCGGAAACGTTCCAAACCTTCCATAGACCTACAGATCGCAAAGGTCTTATAAGCAGTGCTCGATGGGCACGACGAGATCAGCTGCCTTTGGGCCAGATCAGATACCCGTTCGGGTAGGATATCGGCTCCCCCCTGTGATGCCTACGCTCTCTTAATTTTGTATGGCCACCGACCGTATGGACCCGAAGCACTACCTCCATCCGTTCCGCACTGTGATTTTATTTCTCCTCAGACCTCCTCTCGAAAGTCAACCCCAGCTCGGAACTGTAGCCCGTCAACACAACAGGCGGAATGTCCCGATCTCCACGTTTGAGGTATCCCTTGCCCGCCAGAGCGTGATACCGGCCCCAGGAGATCGGCACCAGCAGCTCGTAAGCCCGGATCGGCTCCTCCTCTTTGAGCCGCATGAACTCATCGTAGAGGTCGTTGGGCAACACCTCGATGCTATCGAAAGCCTTGTAGAATAGCTCCTCCAGCGAGCGATCCGCATGGAACGCCCGCAAAGGCCGGATGCAACTGGCCTCGAACTCGATGGCTGCGTGCTCAAACTCCTCACGCCAACGATCAGCGATGTCGCCCGCGTAGATCTTGTCCAGCCAGCCGCCAATGGCGCTTTCGTCAACAGGCCGGCCGCTCTCGCGCACCAGGATCCGGAGAGTTGCCTGCACCAGTGCCGGATCATAGATCTTTTGGCCGTCATCCGGCTGCCGGAAGACGTACACGGGTGCCAGATCGGCCTGCTTGCGCCGCCGGTTGACCCGCCCAAAGCGCTGCACCAGGGCTTCCAGCGGCGCTGGGTCGGAGTAGATAGTATCCAGGTCAATGTCCAGGCTGACCTCGACAACCTGGGTGGCGACGAGGACAATCGGGCGGCGCGCCTGGCTGGTAGAACCAGCCGCATCACACACCAACTGCTCCTTGGCCAGCCGATCGCGCACGTTGAACCGCCCGTGAATCAGCTCGACGGCGATGCCGTCCGCCGCCAGCGTCGGGCTCAGCCGGTTGTAGACCCCTTGCGCCCGATCCACCAGGTTGCAGGCCACCAGCACCGACTTGCCGGCACGCGCGTCGCTGATGATGCGTGCCAGGCCCTCCTCGGAGGTTAGCTCGCCGTCCAGCAGGCGCAACCTGTGCCGACGAAACGCTGCGAACACCTCCGGTGCAGCCACGATTTCAGCAGCCGCGCCCAACGCCTCCCGCAGCCAGCCCTTGATCAGGCTGGGGAAAGTAGCCGACATGACCAGGAACCGGGCATCGAAGTTCCGGGCCAGGTAGGCGATGGTTCGCAAGATCAGTGCCAGCCGCGTCACCTCGTAGGCGTGAATCTCGTCGAAGATGAAGGCCGCACCGTGGTAGTCGCTGAGCAGCGCCTCATAGCCCTTAAGCCGGTAGATGCCCTTGAGCATCTGGTAGGGGCTGAAGATGCGCACCGGCGGGTAGTTCAGTTGCGCCAGGTTACGCGCCCATTTCGCCTCGCGAGTCGCCTGCTGCGGATCATAGTCCCTGTCCAACAACTGGCGATAGAGCGCCAGCAGGCTGCGCCCGTGCTGTAGCCCGACCTGTGCCTCGCCGAAGGTCTCCCGCAGACGCAACAGCATGGCATTCATGCTGGCCTGATAGGGCAGGGTGTAGAACAGCCGCGGTAAGCCGCTGTCGGCCCCTTGTCGCGCCGCCCACAGCAGGGCCGCTTCGGTCTTGCCGCTGCCTGTCGGCGCCGTCAGCAGGGCAGATCCGGCAACCCCGGCAGCTTCAGCTTGATGCGGGAACAGAACGGACGGTGCGATGCCACGGCTTTGCAAGACAACTTCGGCCGTGAAGCTCGCACGCGGCAACCGGCCGGCGTGGGCCGAGGCGCTCTGATCCGCGTTGACGAGATAACCACGCAACGCCAGGGTGCCGATCACCCACGGCCGACGGTCGTCGGCGTCCAGAGTTCCGACAAAGCATCGGTAGACCTTCAGCCAGTGGTAGATGCGCTGCACGCCCTGCCCGGTCACGGCAGCAACCGCACCGTCTGCCTTTGGCCATGCCGGCATGGCAATGCCTGCTTCCGCCAGGCCCAGGGCCGTCACCCATGCCTCGGCGCATTCGCTCAACCAGCGCCACAGCCCGCGCACCACGGCTGGCGACAGCTCTGCTACTACCTCAGCCAACTGGTCGTCGTCGGGGTCGTCGGGGGGAGGATACAGATGTGCGATCTCTCCGGCATCCTTGTGGTGCGAAACGATAGCGGCCACGACCCAGGCCTGCTCGTCGCGCTCCAGCCCATCGGCGATCCAGTCGATGAATGCCAGGGAGAGCACCTCATGGCGGTGAGGCCAGCGCTTTTTTTCGTCGCGCAGTCTGGCCTGAAACCCCGCTGCGGCCTTGCCAAAGTCATGCAAAAAGGCGGCCCAGAACAGGATGTTCCACAGCCTGGGCACGCCGACGGCCTGCGGCAGAGCCGGCCGTAGCCGGATGAAGTCGGCCAGCCGTTCCAACACCAGCCAAGTATGCTCGGCCAGGGACTCCCCCCGGCCGCCGGCGCCTTTTTCGGGACTTTTGGCCCAGATCCCATCCAGCCAGTCCGGCCAACAAGGCGGTCTCATTGCGACGCGTTCTCTACAAAGCATAGGAAGGCCAGGCCCTGAGGGATGCCATTGTGGGTCGGGGCCGTCGGATCAACCCAGTACGGCCCGTATTGCAGATCGGCGAAGCGGGGCACCTCGTCATTGGGCAACACCACCCGCTCCGTGACGACCAGGTATTGCGCCCACGACGGTTGTCGGTTGGCGCCATAGTCCAGGAACCGCGGCATCAGCACTGTAAGGCCACGACCGATCTGCAAGGCCATCTCGTGGGGCACGAGGGTGTGCTGAAAGTAAGCCCGCTCGGCTTGTTCCAGCTCGATCACCCGCACATCGGTGTAGGTGAACAGGTCCTGCGATCGGCCCAGCGCCACGGCGAAGCGCGGGCTACGAAAGGCCGGCTCCCATTCCGGCCGGTTGATGTACAGCGTCAACCGCGGCTGAAACAACAATTGCCGCTTGAAAGGATTGACGTTTCCCTCCAGCACCTTGGGCGTCCGGCTGCCTGGCAGCTTGCCCGTGGCCGGCTTGAGCACGATGATGTGCTCCGTGTCGCGGACTTCGCCGGCGTAGGTGAAGGTGTAGGCAAAGCGCACCCCGGCCGGATCGAACCACTCGCCCAGAGCGCTGCAGATGTGGCCGTAGATAGTGGCCGGCGGCGGCATGGGGTAGCTGGGATGCACCCCTTGCATGAAGTGGGGGTAGCGGAAGGAGGTGGTCAACCCTTCCGCCACCACTTTGAGCACTCGCATGGCGACCTCCCGGGTTCAGTCGAGCCAGAAGCAATTCTTCTGCTCGCGCAAGTCGTTGGCAACAGAGCGGAATGCTTCCCTGGGGTGACTGACCTTGATCTTGTCGGCGAATTCGGCCAACGCGCCGTCTTCTCTAAGCGCCGCCTCGAACCTGGCGCGCTCGTCATGCAGGTAGCCTTCAACCCAGCCAACATAAACATCCGAAAGGATTTCCTCCCGAAACACGGTCAAGGCCTCGCGCAGCGCGTCCAACTTGAGCTCCGGCCGGCCGCGGCTGTTGGCGCCGACCACGTGGCCGAAAATGTGATTGCCGCCCCTGGTCACGGCCATGATCACCAAGGCCGGTGCCACGTCGGTGTAGTGCAGGGTCTGCTTGGCGCCGCCCTCCAGGTAGGCCAGACCCTCGAAGAGGGTGCTGATGCGACGCACCCGCTCTTCCGCCGACAGCCGGTAGGATTTTTCGCCTTCCAGGTGGATCAGCCCAAGCTTCTCCGCCTGGTCCCGGCGCACATCATCCAGGTTGCGATACCCGGTCTTCTGCCGATAGGAAAAGGTTCCGCACGCATGCAGGTCAAGTGAGAACAGGCCTCTGAGCGTCGTGCGATAGAACTGATGCTCGTGGGGTACCGGGTCGCCCTCGTGCCGTGACATGACGCCGAAGTCCTCGGTGAGGTTGACCGGCGCGATGGAGACGAGGGTGCTCACGCGGAAGGGTGAAACCCGTGTGACGGTATCGGTGGTGGGGGTTTCACTGACGCGTGAGGCGTCCGTCTTGCGCGCTTCCGTCGCCGAAGCCCGCTTGGAAGGCGCGCGCATGTAGCCGAACAGGTCATCGTCCCAGTAGAGGATCGGATTGGCGTCGGTGTAAGCCACCTTCTCCTCGCGATAGATGGGCGCAGCCTTCCAGCCCAGGTCAGCGTTTTCCAGGGTCGTGCGCAGCCAATAGCGAAATGCCTGAGCCGAGACATACGGATACGCGCCATCCCTGGCCCGGATGACTTTGACGCCCACCGTGTTGTCGGTGCGGGCGCCGGGGATGTTGCCCAGATTGTTCAGCGCCGACGCCGGCGCGTCGATCAGAAAAAGACCGGTAACGAATGACATAGGTGTGTACTCCTTTCGTGTAGATGGTCGACCTAGGTGGCATCAGCAGTGGCTTCCTCGGTTTCAGCCGGCAGCGCATCGGGATGCGCGCCCAGCCAGCCCTTGTTGTACAATTGCTCGATCATGCGAATCAGCACCAGGTCGCGCGCAAACTGCCAGTCGGCGCGCGCAACCTCATCCCCCTCTTCGAACACGGCGATGTAGGGGTCGAGGGCGATCAGCGGCGGATTGCCCCGACGGACGTGGGCGATGTTGGCCTTGATCAGCGCCGTGCGGAAGTAGTCGTAGCGCCGCTCCGTGAAGAAATCACGAAAGAAGCGTCGGTCGTTCTGACTGCTTACATAGTCGGCCAGCCGATCGCCCAGGTTGCGAATGGCTTCGATGCGAACTTTCTCCATGTTCATGATCCTCCGTAAAAAGCGTGCTGTGATTTTCCAGGATACCAGGTCGGCTTCGCTGCGTGGCGAATAGCCGCCTCGTGGATCACCTTGATCGGCACGGGCATAGCGCAACGCAACCCGCAGAAAGTAGGTGCGCAGGAACTGTGGGGCATTGTCGGGCAGCCCAAACAAGTCCTCGTACAGGTAATTGCGGCGGGGTCGGAAATCGGTCGTCGGCCCGCCCCGCTTCTTGGGCGGAGCCACCTCCCAGGCCCGATGCACGATCACCGACCAGCCGTCGCGATACTGGGCCTGCAGCATGTCGCTGAGAAAGCTGGTGACCTGCAGCGGCAGGTAGTAGATGTCCAGGTCCACACCCTGGCCGCTGTTGGTGAGATGGTAGGCCGTCAGTGAGAACGGCCGGTCGTCCTGTCTCGCTTCCCGCTGCAAGCGGTCGGCTTGCAACAGGGTGTCTACCAGCAACGTGCGCTGGGAGTAGCGCGCTTCCTCCAACTTGCTGCTGCCGGCCTGTTGGGCCAGTTGGATCAGCTTGCGGTTCTCCCTCAGGAAGCTGGCCGCAAAGTGCAACGTCAACTCCCCGTTGTCCGAGTGCACGGCCAGCAGCCGTCCCGCTACTTTGGCGCAGCCCAGGGGGAAGGCCTGCAAAGCAAGGACCGCTTTGGCCGAAACCGGTAGACCTTGGAGCCCATAAGGGTAGAAATTGATGTACTCGTCACCGAGTAAAAGTGGTACTTGCGCACGACCGGCGCGCCCGGCTGACAGTCTTCCAGAGAGTTCTACGGTGGTGGCTGGATGATCTGTGAATACATCGCGTCCAGTGGTTGCCTGAGCTTCCGTCACTGACCATTGCCAGAGGTGATACCTGGCCAGAGCATCTCTCTTCTTGAGACGCTCTGCTCGTTGTTCGTGTGACAGGTCTGGCTTGTCTGGATTGAAAGCATCCTGGCTGAACCACGCGTTGCTTGTAAATGCGACAGTTAAGAATGACTTGAGCGGTTGTCGCACGTACTCACGGTTCATGTACTCTGCGATTTTGGTCAGATCACCTTCGGTCAAGTCCTCAGGGGACCGCTTTTCTGCAAACGCCGCAATGGTGGCTACTCCGATGTCGAAAAGGGGATGTCCAGTGTATTTCAACATCTCATTCAAACCTCCTGCTCGAGATTCGACTGGCCGGCGCCAAAACTGTCCGCCGCCCGCCGGTGCTCCTCCGCCACCCGCTCCCGCAACCAAGCCGGCTCCAGCACCTGCACCCGTGCGCCGTAGGAGAGGAGCCAGCCCACCATCTCCGGTGTGACGCCCACCAGGAAGGTCACCCGCACCCGGCCGTCTGGCAGGGTCTCGCACTGCTGGCTCTTGTGCCAGTGCTCCTCGGCCACCCAGCGGCCGGCCTCTGGTTCGAAAAGCAGCTCCACCCGCTCCGTCGGCCCTGCCACCCCTCGCATAATGCCCCAGGCATCGCCCAAATAGGCGTCGATGTCAAAGTCGTCCGGCACGGTGTAACGCGTTTCCAAGAGATGAGCCTCCTGCACCCGGTCCACCTTGAACACCAACACTTCATCGCGGTAGTGGTCGAAGGCGACCAGCTGCCATGAGCGCCCATAGGGAAGGATGTTATAGGGTTCGATAATGCGTTCTGTAGGCTTTGCCCCGCGCGAACTCGTGGCGTAAACGATTCTCAGTTGCCGGCCTTCGATCCACGCGCGATGAAGCAGTGCGAGCATTTGTTGGCGGTGAGTCTTGTCCGCGCGGTCAGGCGGCTTTATAGTCGGATCCCCAAGGAGCCGCCGCATTTCGTCAGGAAAAAGGAGCTCAAGGCGCTTTACGGCTGCCGCCAGCTGCGTTGAATCCACACCCGGAATGGCTCTGACCGTCCGAATCGCCGTAAGCAAAGCCAAGGCTTCCGAAAACGAGAATACCGTTGTCGGCAGTTGCGGAAGGGTTTGAAAGTAGTAGCCCTGACGGGCGTTTTCCAAAGGTAACTTCAGCCCATGGCGGATCATCTCCACGTCCTTCTGGATCATCCGCTCGCTGACTTCAAAGCGGCGCGCCAAATCAGCACGACGGAAATAGCGCGGCCTGCGGGTGACCAGCTGGACGATTTCCAAGATCCTGGCCGTGCGCTTTGTCTCTTCCAACTTGGTCCTCGACTCCCCTGAAAGGCGCACCTCCGATCGCCTCCTCCGTCGGTGAATTGACCCTGAAATCTAAGCGGTCCTCGGGTGCGAAGACATGATGGATCCTTGGATACCGCAGCGGATGGGAAGACTCCAGTTCCCTTATCAATGTCCCGAGATTATTTTGGTTGGTCCCAATGCCGAAGCCGGGCCGGGCCGCAACCGTTGCGCGGCGCAGAGGGTGGGGGCGGTGCAGACGCGGTTTCGGCCCGTGCGTTTGGCCTGGTAGAGGGCTTCGTCGGCCGCTTGGATGAGGGCATCAACGGCGGGGGCGGTGCCCGCCTCGGCCACGCCGGCGCTCAGGGTCACGGTGACAGAAACCGCCCCGTCGGTGACGGGCTGGGCGGAGACGGCGGCCCGGATTCTTTCGGCGACCCGCACGGCGATCTCCCCGTTTGCGTTGGGAAGGATCACCACGAACTCTTCGCCGCCGAAACGGCCCACCACGTCGTAGGAACGCACCGAGCTCTGGATGCGCCGCACCGTTTCCTTGAGCACCGCATCCCCCGCAAGATGGCCGTAGGTGTCGTTGATCTTCTTGAAATGATCGATATCCATCATGAGCACGCTCAGGGGCGTGCGTTCCCGTTTCGCCCGGTCCAATTCCTCATCCAGGCGGCGCAGGGCCGCGCCCCGGTTGTAGACCCCCGTCAAGGCGTCCCGCGTGGCCTGAAACCGCAAGGCTTCCCGGGCCGCCACGAGTTCCTCGTGGAGGGTGAGGATGCGCTTGCCGATGCCCACCCGCACATGAAGTTCGCTGGGATCGAACGGCTTGACCATGTAGTCGTCCGCGCCGGCTTCCAAGCCCGCGACGATTTCCTCGCGGCTCGTCTTGGCGGTGAGCAAGATGAGATAAAAGTACCGGTCCCGCCCGGGCATCTCACGGCGCACCTTGCGGCACAGTTCCACCCCGTCCAGGCCCGGCATGACCCAGTCCAAGACGGCCAGCCGCGGCGGGTCGCCGCCCTGGAGCACCGCCCAGGCTTCGTCTCCCGTCGACACCGCAAAGACCTCGTAGCCCCACTTCCCAAGCATGGCCGCCACCATCTTTCGGGTGACGGCATCGTCGTCGGCCAGAAGAACCCTCATCCTTCTTCCTTCCGTGCTCTAAAAACTCACCGCCTCGGACGGCGCCCCCACCTCATGCACCGCCATCCTCAATCGGTCCGCCTGTTCCTTTAAGACCGCATACAAGCCGTCCCACGACCCCGTATCCCCCCGGGAGGCGGCCTGTTCCACCGCCAAAGCCGCTTCGCTCAGCCGGCGGGCCGAGATGTTGGCCGAAGCCCCTTTCAACGTGTGGGCCAACCGCTTGACAAGGCCCGCATCGGCTCGGCGCACGGCCTCTTCGATTTCGGCAAGGCGCTCCGGCAGGCTTTCCACGAATTCCGAAAGAACCTCCCAGGAAAGATCCATGTCCCCCGCAAGCCGATCCACCAGTTCGTCCCAGTCCAAGACGTCGCGTTCCACGCCCCCGTTGCCCGCTTCAGCCCACGCCGGGCTCGCTCCGGAAGATCCCGTCTCCGCCCCGCCCTCGGTGCGCCGTTCAAGCTGCCGCTCCATGGCGGCCTGCAGGTCTTCCAGCCGGATCGGTTTGGAGACGTAATCGTCCATGCCGGCCTTGAGGCACATTTCCCGATCCCCATGGAGGGCATGGGCCGTCATGGCGATGATGGGCACCCGGGGATCCGTGACCTTGACAAGCCCCTTTCGGATCATCCGCGTCGCTTCCATCCCGTCCAAAACGGGCATCTGCACGTCCATGAAGACAAGGTCGTAGGGTTCTCTTTGTAGAGCCTCCAGGGCTTCCTGCCCCGTGCCCACCACGTCCACGCGGCATCCCAGCTTTTTCAGGCAGCCGACGGCGACTTTTTGGTTCACGGGGTTGTCTTCCGCCAAGAGCACCTTGAGGGAGCGTCGTTGTTCGGCCGGTTCGGCCTGAGGCGGCGCGCCGGCGAGCGGCGCCTGCGCCATGGACGAAAGATCGAGACAGGCGAGCAGCGCGTTATAAAGCTTGGAATAGCGAACGGGCTTGGTCAAAAAGGCCTGGAAAAGCCCTTCGGCCTTGAACCTTTCCCAGAGTGCCGGGGATACCACGGTCGTCAAGAGAACGCAAAGTGTGGAGGAAAGCGCTGGATCGTTTTTGATTCGGCGCGCCAGGGCTTCGCCGTCCCCGTCCGCCATGTGCAGGTCCAGTAAAGCCACGGCAAAGGGGGCGCCTTCGTGCCGAGCCGCCCGGAGCTTGCGAAGAGCCGTCAGCCCGTCGGAAGCCTGGTCGCAGGGGTAGCCCCATGCGCGCAACATCTCCGTCACCACGAAGCGGTTCGTCGCGTTATCGTCCACCACGAGAACCCGGCTGGTGCGCACGCGTTCCAAGACCACTTCATCCGGCCTTTCGCCCGCGTCCTGCAAAATCTCGCGGCCTTCCCCCAGCACCGCCGTAAACCAAAAGGTGGACCCCGCGCCTTCCTCGCTTTCCACCTTCATGACGCCGCCCATCATTTCCGCAAGCTTTTTGGAAATGGTCAGGCCCAAGCCCGTGCCGCCGTACTTTCGCGTGATGGAGGCGTCCGCCTGGGAAAACGACTGAAAGACCGAATCGATCCGATCCTTGGGAATGCCGATGCCCGTATCGCGAACGGCAAAGCGCAGGCCCACCTTTCCGGCCGGCACCGCCGGCGTGTCGGATCGGGAGACACGGACGACCACTTCGCCCCTTTCGGTGAACTTTATGGCGTTCCCCACGAGGTTCATGAGGATCTGGCGCAGCCGCACCGGGTCCCCCCGCACATACCGGGGCACGTCGCGATCCGCCAGGCACGCCAGTTCCAGGCCCTTTTCGTGGGCTTTCACCGCCAGAGTTTCCACCACGCTTTCCACGGCCGAACGCAGATCGAAATCCACGTGCTCCAGTTCCATCTTGCCCGCTTCGATCTTGGAAAGGTCCAGAATATCGTTGAGGATCGTCAGGAGCGCTTCGCCGCTTTTTTGGATGATTTCCACGTATTCCCTCTGGACGGGATCCAGCGCCGTGTCCTGGAGGAGCCGGTTCATGCCCAGGATGCCGTTCATGGGCGTGCGGATTTCATGGCTCATGTTGGCCAAAAAGAGGCTTTTCGCCTGGTTGGCCACTTCCGCTTCCACCGCCAACCGGTTGGCGCGCCCGATGGCCTCTTCCAACTGCTGGTTGGATTGTTCCAAGGCCTGGAGCGCCTCGCGAAGTTCCCGTTCCCGGGCGGTGACGGTTTCCGCCATCTCCCTCACCGCCCCGACGACGCGGTCCAGTTCCGCCACACCGCACGGTTCCAAGCGGTCCAAAGACTCGGGGCGGCCTCCGGCCACGTATTCCAGGGCACGGGAAAAGCGCTCCAGGGGTTTTCCCACAACGTCTTCCAGCCGCCTCTTGGCCGCCGCCAGCATGACGGCTGTAGCCCCGCAGAACACAGCGAGGGCTGCGGCCGACATGGCCCCAATGGGCTTCAGGATATGCCAAAGGGGTGTGGCCACAACGATCACCCACCCGCTCTTTTCCACAGGCGTCGCCGTCGCCAGATGCCATGTGGTCCCCAAGCGCACCAAGGCCGTCTGCGCCGTCTTTTCCCTTTGGGCGCGGCGCACCACATCCAGATGGCTCATGTCGCCATGGCGAACCGCAAGGTTGTGGTCCGGATGGGCCATCACGGACCCGAACCGGTCCAGGACGAAAGCCAGATCGCCTTCCTCCGTGCCCTCTACCAGAGAATCCACGTAGCGCTCAATGTCCGAAAGGTTGAGCTCCCCGACCACATGCCCGCCGTCCGGCATCTTCACGGCCGTGAGCACCGCCACCTTTCCCGGCTCCAGGTATTCGCAGGGGTCGGAAAAACTCCCCAGGCGGGAGGGGTCTTGCTCCAAGGGCTTGAGATACATGGAAAAATCCATGCCTTGCACGCCTGCGGGAAAAGCGGCGACGACGATGCCTCGAGAATCCGTCACGACCAGGCGGTCGAAATAGGGCACGGCATCCTTCACGGCGGCAAGGAGCGCCGGCACATTGCGGTCTTGCCCGCTGCCGACCGAAACGGGGATTTTGAGAGCGGCTGTGGCATGATCCAGGTAAGCGCCGAGGGAGGCCTCCAAGGGGCGAACCATCTGCCGATGGCGGCTTCCCACGGTGGACACCTGTTGGTATCCGGCGAGAATGGTCCCGAGGAGCACGATGACCAGGCCCAAGCCGAAGATCTTGGGCCCCATTTGCGACCGCACGACGGCCGCCAGCGGCGCACTGTCCATCCCCTCTCCCCCCCGTTGAGGGACGACACACGTCCTTGGGAAACGCTTTCCGCAAGGCACGAAAGGACGCGATCCCCGTAGGGATCTCACCCGAGCGGCCCGCTCGGGCCGGAGCCGGGCTCCGACCCCAAAGGCTATTTCAGCAGTCGGCACGATGTTTCAGAAACTAAAGACTTTTTTGAGCCCTAAAGGGCGCGCCCGGGGCTTTCGGGAAGAAAGGCGCAGGAGGCCGATTCTTCCAGGGTGCGAAGGCACCGCTTTTGGGCCGCGGAGGGATCGAAGGTTTGGAGCCTGGCGGCCAGTTCCCCCCACAGGGTCGGGACCCACCAGTCGTGAAAGGTCAGTTTCAAGGCTTGGGCGATTTGGACGAGAAGGCACAGCCGGTCCAGGGAAAGCCGGCTGGAGGCCAGAATGCGGCGCATTTCCCGGCACAGAGCCCCGGTCACGGTTCGATGGACTTCCGGCAAATCGTCGGCGACACCCCACGAGGCCAGGGACGATCTTAAAAACTGCAGGCGGGCGAGAAAAATCTGGCGCTGAAAGCTTCCTTCCGCCCCGTTTTCCCGAAGATGGGCCGTTCCGCCCTCTTCAGCTCGGAGCAGCGGCGCCAACACGTCCAAAATCTGGCGTTCCACGATGCGGCGCAAGGAATCCTTGATATCCCCCGGGAGGGTGATCCCCCATTCCCGCAAGGACCATAGGAGCGCGTGATGGGCGTTGAAAAAGCGCCTCTGGAACTCGGTGTAGAAAACCAGGTGGTCCTGAGCCAGTCGATAGGCGATGTTCATGCGCACGTCCTCGGGGATGTCCTTGAGGGAAAAGGCCTCGGCCTCCGGCAGATCGTCCAGGCACTGGACCATGGAAGCCGTCCCTTCCACGGCGCAGGCTTTGAGTTCCTTGACCAAGGGCTCGAAGGCCGCCTCATCGGTCAGGCGCTTGACGGACGCCCGCAGGTCCAACCCGCCGAAGTGCATGGTGGCGTGGACCAGAGCCACGGAGCGCCCCGTTCGGGTGTCTTCCACGTCCATGGTCCCGACCTGGCAGGGCACGGGGTATTCCCCGAGAAAGACTTCGTGGCGCGGGCGGATGGCGTACGTGTGGACCCGGTCCCGGTAGGGGGTTTTAAGAGCCAGGGCTTCCATGGCCGCCGCGGCGCCGATGTGTTCGGGGCTGATTTTCTTTTCCAAGACAAAGCGACGGTACACGGCGGCGCCGTGTCCCATTTCCGGAAGATTGCTCGGCGCCTTTTCCAACACCTCCAAGAAGGCCGGCTCCGGATCCGGAGCCCCGGAGGCTCGAGCCAATTCCATGGCCCGGCACGCATGGGCGAGGATGATCTGGGTTTCCAGGCCGCTCACGTCATCGAAAAACCAGCCGCAGGACGTGTACATGGCCATGGCTTCCCGCTGCATTTCCATGAGTTCCAAGAGGCGGATTTTGTCTTCGGCCGAGAAGTTCCCTTTGGCGTGCCTTCGGAGGAACGCTTCCCTTTCCGAGGCCCCGTTCAAGACCACGTGGATGTAGTCGTCTCGCGCCGCCCACGGGTCCCGAACGAGTCGCGAGGCTTCCTTTTCGAAATGCCGGGCCAGGGCGTCCCGCACCCCGTCCAGGGCCTCCCGCAAAGGGGCCCGCCATTTCTGGTGCCAGTCCGGATGGGCCCCGCTTTGGCAGCCGCAGTCAGTCCGCCACCGTCCGACCCCGTGGGCGCAGCTCCATGCCGTCTCGGGGACGATTTCCACTTCCGCCTTCACGGGAAACCGGTCCAAGAAGGTTGCATAATTGACCACTTCCACGGACGGGTCCTTTTCCAGCTCTTTGAAGGCGGCCGCCAGGGCCATATCCCCGAACTTGAAGTGGTGCCCGTAGGATTCGCCGTCCGTGGCGGCATGGACGAGCCAGGCTTCTCCGGGGACGACGGCGGGGTCTGCAAAGCCTTCCCGAAGCGCCGAAAGGAGCCGCGAACTGTGTTCCAGGAGCCGTTCGAAGGCGATGCCCCGGGAAATGCGGCCATTGTAGAAAAAAAGGTGGATCCAGGCGCCGTTGGGGCACCGGTACCGGTATGCGCGGCCGTACGGGATGGATCCGTCCCGAACGTCGCGCCACGCCGTGGATTCGCCGTCCAGCCGGCGCCATCGCGAGGCCTGGTGGGGGGCCAAGACGGTGAAGCGAATGCCGGCTTCGGCGAGCAGGCCCAGGGTTTCAGGGTCCACGGCCGTTTCCGGAAGCCACATGCCGTCGGGGTTTCGCCCGTAACGGTGGCGGAATTCGGCGATCCCCCACGCGATTTGGGTTTTCTTGTCCCGGCGGTTGGCCAAGGGGAGGATGATGTGGTGGTAGGCCTGGGCCATGGCGTTGCCGAAACCGCCCAGGCGCTTGGCGCTTTCCCGGTCCGCTCTCACGAGCTGCCGCACCACCCAAGGCTCGTGGCGTTCCAGCCAGGCCAGCAGTGTGGGCCCGAAATTGAAGCTGAGGTACTGGTAATTGTTCAGGAGACTGATAATGCGATTGCGGGAATCCACAAGGCGGGCGGCGGCGTTGGGCCGGTAGCATTCGTTGGTGATCCGGCGGTTCCAGTCGTGGTCGGGATCGGCGCTGGGTTCCCGCGGGACGGCTTCAAGCCAGGGGTTTTCTCGAGGCGGCTGGTAAAAATGGCCGTGCAGGCACACGCACCGAAGCGCGCCCTGGGAATCCTTCACCATGAGAGCCCTCCTCTTTGCAGGCCTTTCAGTCCCGATCCCGGTCCAGTTCCAGTGCCGTGCGATAGGCTTCGCGACGGCTCACCTTGAACGCCCTGTGGATCTTTTCCACCGCATCCTTGACCGTCTCTCCCCGGGCGAGACAATCCGCCAGGGCGTCTTTCCACACCGCTTCGGTGTCGGCCTTCGGCGCCCAAGACGCCGAAGCACCCTCCACGACCAGGGTGATCTCCCCCCGGACCGGCCCCTGGAAGGCCTCCACGGCCTGGGACACCGTCCCCCGAAAGACCTCTTCGTGCACCTTGGTGAGTTCCCGGGCGACGGCCAGCCGGCGGTTTCCCCAATGGTGGAGGATGTCCCGGAGCGTTCGGGCGAGGCGCCGCGGGGATTCGTAGAGGACGAGGGTCATGGGGAGGGCGGCGTATTCTTCGAAAAAGGTGGTCCGACGCCCTCCTTTCGGGGGAGGAAAGCCGATGAAGGCAAAGGGCTGGGGCGGCAGCCCGGACACACTCAAGGCCGTGATGACGGCGCTCGGGCCCGGAACCGGCACCACCGGCCGGCCGTTTTCCAGGGCCTGGTGGATCAGGGCCGTGCCGGGATCGGAAATGCCCGGGGTGCCGGCGTCGGTGACGACGGCGACGCTCCGCCCGCTCTTGAGAATGCCGACGATTTTTTCCAGGCCTTGGGGGGAGGTGTGGGCGTGGCAGCTGAGAACGGGCACGCGGATGCCGTGGGCGCTGAGGAGCTTTCGCGTGTGGCGCGTGTCTTCGGCCACGACGAAGGCCACGGAACGCAGAACTTCAAGGGCCCTTAGGGTGATGTCCGCCAGGTTGCCGATGGGGGTCGCCACGACGTAAAGGATTCCGGCGCTTTCTTCGGCTGCCTGATGTCCCGCCATGGCCCCGTCCCTCACACCGCCCCGTGGGCGTCGAAAGCCCCCGGAATCCAGCGCACTTGAGCCTCATCGCGGCGCCATCGCACGGTCACCACATCGAAGCGGACCGGGACACGGTCGAGCCCCGAGCGTTTCAGATACCACAGGGCCACCCGAACCACGCGCTTCCTCTTTTCAGGGCCCACGGATTCTTCCGCCGCCCCCCGGCGACCGCTTCGCTGGGATCGGATTTCCACAAAGACGTAGGTCGGCCCGTCCCGCGCGATGAGGTCCACTTCGCCCAAAGGGCAGCGCAGGTTCCTTTCCACGATTTCCAGGCCGTGTTTTTCGAGATAGGCCGCCGCCACAGCCTCGCCGTCACGGCCGGTGGCAATGCGATCCCGGTCCATGGGCCGGATCCTTTCCCGAGAGCACGCCTTGAAACGATCGGCGATGAATGGGACATGGGCCGAACCGCCGGAGCGCTTCCCGGTGCTCCGCCGTCGGGTACCCCTTGTGGCGATGAAATCCATACGCGGGGTAGAGGGCGTGGTAGTCGTCCATGAGCCGATCGCGATGGACTTTGGCGATGATGGAGGCGGCCGCGATGGAAAGGCTTCGAGCGTCTCCTCGAATGAGGCCGCGCTGCGGCATGGGCAGGGGCAGGCTGTAGGGCCCGTCGATGAGCACGAAATCGGGGGGCACCCCGAGGCCCTGGAGCGCTCGAAGCATGGCCGAAAACGTGGCCCTAAGGATGTCCGTGCGGTCGATTTCCTCGGGCTCGGCGCACCCTATGCCCACCGCCACGGCTCGAGCCCGGATCTCGGCGGCCAGTTGTTCCCTCCGGCGGGCCGTCACTTTCTTGGAATCGGTGACGCCGGGAAAAGGGGTCTTTTCAGGAAGAATGACGGCCGCCGCCACAACGGGTCCGGCCAAGGGACCGCGGCCCGCCTCGTCGATTCCCGCCACCAAACGAAAACCCCGCCGGCGGATGGCGTCGTCCAGGGCCAATCCGTCCGCCGGCGGGGTTTCAAACAGACTTCTTTGCACGAGCATGCCGTCCGACACCACCCTCGGATGCCGTTTTGTTCTTTACCGTCGCCGCTGGAGCCATCCGGGCCGCGCCTGAGCGGGGCTGTCGGGCGCCGTTTTTATTTCGTTGGGCTCCTAGCGGCGTTCCTTGATGCGGGCCGCCTTGCCCAGGCGTTCGCGCAGGTAGTAGAGGCGGCTTCGGCGCACGCGGCCTTTCCGCACCACTTCGATCTTGTCGATCTGCGGCGAATGGAGGGGGAAGATGCGTTCCACGCCGATTCCGTAGGACACTTTTCTCACCGTAAAGGTCGCCCCCACGCCGCCCCGATGCCGGCGAATGACCACGCCTTCGAAGACCTGGATCCGCTCTTTGTCGCCTTCGCGGATTTTCACGTGCACCTTGACCGTATCGCCCACACGGAACGGTGGAATATCCACCCGCATGAGATCGCGTTCGAGACTCTGAATGAGATTCCAACCCATGACCGTCCTCCACTTGTCCACCACATACCGTCTTAAAGTCGTGCGGCGCTTTCGGCCGCGCGTTGTTTCGCGTCTCGCCCTCAAAACCGCGGTGCGCCTTCTTACTCCAAACCGGGCGCCCTCGTAAACATCAAAGTGCCGGCGGCGCCTGGGCCCGAAAGAATCGGTCCACCAAAATGGCGGCGGCACAGCGCACCGAAAGATGATTGTAGTCCGAGCGGCCTTCCACGGGCCGCAACGTTCCGTGGCACAGCCTCCACACCCGCTCGGCCAACCCCCACCCGGTGCCGAACACCATGACGCCCGGGCGTCCCGTCGTTTCCAGGATGAGCCGGGCTTCGGCAGGTTCCACATCGGCGCCGCTGGACCGTGCCGAGGTGGCCCACAGGAAAGGCGCTCGACCGCACTCCCTTTCCACATCGGCCACCACGTCTTCCAAAGCGGCCTGGACCCGAAGGCGCCTCAAGGCCCGTTCCCTGTCCGGGTGCAGCCGGCTTCCCACTCCGTGGAGCCAATGATGGAGCAGGCGATGCACCAGTTCCTGCTGGTCCTGGAGCGGGGTCACCACGTAACAGGCCGGAAGATCGTACGTGCAGGCCAATCGCCCCAGATCGTGCAGATCCAAGTTGGTGATCGCCGCAGCGATTTCTTCCCCCCGGCGGTTGCGCACGGGGGCGTGGACCAGGGCGAGGTAAAGGACGGGCTCTTTCAGAGTCCCGGGAGCGCTCATGGGGCCTCTTCCCCCTCGTTCAGGAGCCTCCGGTCCTCTTCGGAAAGGGTCAGCCGAGCGAAAAGGTCCGGCCGCCTTTCCCGGGTCCTCAAAAGAGCCTGCCGGCGACGCCACCGGGCGATGCGCCCGTGATCCCCGGAAAGGAGCACGTCCGGCACCCGATACCCGCGGAACTCCTGGGGCCTGGTGTACTGCGGGTGTTCCAAGACGGGCTCGCGGAAGGATTCGGCTTCCGCCGACGCCTCGTTGCCCAGCACTCCGGGAATCAAGCGGGAGACGGCATCCACGACCACCATGGCCGCCAATTCGCCGCCCGTGAGGATATAATCCCCGATGGAAATTTCCTCGTCCACGAAATACCGGGCGATGCGTTCATCCACCCCTTCGTAGCGGCCGCAGATGAGCACCAATCGTTCCAGGGCGCTAAAGCGGCGCGCCGTCGCCTGGTCGAAGAGTCTTCCCTGGGGGCTCAGGAGCACCACATGGGGCGGCGGGCCCAGGGGAGCCAGGGCTTCCAGAGCGTGCACGATGGGTTCCGGCTTCATGACCATGCCCTCCCCGCCCCCGAAAGGCCGATCGTCGGTCATCTGGTGCCGGTCCGGAGCGTAATCGCGAAGGTTGTGCACCCGAACGACAATTTGTCCTCGCCCCTGCGCTTTGCCCAGGATGCTTTCGCTCAGCGGCCCGTGAAACATGCCCGGGAAAAGGGTCACGATGTCAAAGATCATCCAACAAACCTTCAGGGGGATCCACCACCATGACGCCGCGGGAGACATCGACCCGCTTGATGATCTCTTCCACGGCGGGCAGAAGAATTTCCCGACCCGAGCCCGTCTTTACGGCATAGAGGTCGTGGGCCTTGGTTTCCATCACGCCCACAACCCGCCCGAGTGGCACACCGGCTTCGGTCACCACCTCCAGCCCCACCAGCTGGTGGTAGTAGTATTCGCCGTCTTCCAGGGGATCCAGGTCTTCTTCGGGCACCCCCACTTCCAAACCAACGAGGCGGCGCGCCCCGTCCAGGTCTTCGATGCCTTCAAAACCAAACACCCACGCCTGCCCCGCGGGACGCTTGTCCGCAATGCGAAGCGCCCGAGGCACACCGCCGCGGGCCGCCTGCACGAACAACCGCTCCCCAGGTTGGCGCCGACCCAGCGTCTCCCCGTAAGGGGCAACGACGACGGCGCCGTGAATCCCATGAGTCCTCAGGATCTTTCCCACGGGAACCCAGCGCGGACTGTCCATGGCCTATTCGATGATTTCCAAGACCGCCCGTTTTCGAATCTTTGTGGACGCGGCGCTGAGGATCGTCCGCATGGCGCGGGCTGTGCGGCCTTGCTTGCCGATGACTTTCCCCAAGTCTTCCTTGGCCACCCGCAGTTCAATGACGGAGGTCTGTTCCCCTTCAATTTCCGAGACACGCACCTGTTCCGGCTTATCCACCAACGCCCGCGCCATGTACTCGATGAGCTCTTTCAACATGGTCCACCCCTCCGTGTTCTCCGCGCCGCCCACCTCGGGTCCCTCAGGAAGCCTTCGACACGCCCAACCCCGCATGCTTGCGAATGAGGCTCATCACGGTCCGGGTCGGTTCCACACCCTGTTCGAGCCAATACTGGAGGCGCTCCGTGTTGAAAGTGACCGTTTCCGGCTGGGTCAAAGGATTGTAAGTCCCGACGCGTTCAATGAACCGACCGTCACGAGGGGCTTCCGAATGGGCCACCACGATGGAATAGTAGGGTCTTTTCTTGCTGCCCCGACGAGCCAAACGGATACGAACCGGCATGATGATCTCTTACCTCCTGTTAAGTCACTTTACCTCACGGCCCACACGGCCTCAAAACAAATTTTTGCTCTATACACCAAGAGGGGGGCCTTAGAAAGGGAAAAATGCCTTGACCTTCTTTTTCTTGGCCTTCTTGCCCGGCTTCGCCCCGCCGCCGCCCATCATCTGGCGCATCATGCGACGGGCGTCCTGGTAGCTGCGCAGGAGTTGGTTCACTTCCTGGACGCTGGTGCCGCTGCCCATGGCGATGCGCCGCTTGCGGCTCGCGTTGATGATGGACGCATCCCGGCGCTCCTCCTTGGTCATGGAATTGATGATGGCCTCGGTGCGCACCAGCGCCTTTTCGTCGATCTGCATCTTCTTGAGTTCCTTGAGCGCCCCCATGCCCGGAAGCATCTTCAGGATGGATTCCAAGGACCCCAGTTTCTTCATTTGCCGAAGCTGCCGCCGGAAGTCTTCCAGCGTGAAGGCGTCTTCCCGAAACTTTCGGGCCAGATCCAGCGCCTCTTCCTCGTCGAACGCCTCCTGGGCCTTTTCGATGATGGTGAGCACATCGCCCATGCCCAAGATGCGGGAACTCATCCGATCCGGGTGGAACGTTTCAAGGGCGTCCAACTTTTCGCCGACCCCGACGAATTTGATGGGGCATCCCGTGACGGCCTTGATGGAAAGAGCCGCGCCGCCTCGAGCGTCCCCGTCCAGCTTGGTGAGGATGACCCCGGTAAGCTGCAGCGCGTCGTGGAAGGATCCCGCCACCTGGACGGCGTCCTGACCGGTCATGGCGTCGGCCACCAAGAGGATTTCCTTGGGGTTGAGGATCCCCTTGAGCCGCCTGAGTTCGTCCATGAGTTCCGCGTCGATGTGGAGCCGCCCCGCCGTATCCACCAGGATGACATCGCACTGGTTTTCCTTGGCGAAAGGCAGGGCCGCGGCGGCGATGTCTTCCGGCTTGTCTCGGGTCGATGCCGGATAGACCGGGACTTTCAGTTGCCGTCCCAGGGTCATGAGCTGATCGATGGCCGCGGGGCGGTAGACGTCCGCGGGGATGAGGCACGGCTTTCTGCCGTTCTTGGCCAAGTGATGGGCCAGCTTGGCCGCCGTGGTGGTTTTGCCCGATCCCTGGAGCCCCACCAGGAGGAGGACCTGAGGGGGCTTGCCCGACAGATCCAGGGGAACGGCCGAACCCCCCATGAGCTCGGTCAGGGATTCATTGACGATCTTGATGACCTGCTGGCCCGGAGTGAGGCTCCGCATCACCTCCTGGCCCACGGCCCTTTGGGCGACGGTCTGGACGAAATCCTTGGCCACTTTGTAGTGGACATCCGCCTCCAGCAGAGCGAGGCGCACTTCCCGCAAGGCGTCCTGAATGTTCTGCTCGGTGAGCTTTCCGTAGCCTTTCAAGTGGCGAAAAACTTTTTGCAGTTTGCTGCTCAGGCTGTCAAACATGATCCCATCCGTTTCGGGGCCCGCTGTCGGGATTTCTCCGCTTTGTTTTCATCGGCGGCTCATGCTATATTTTGCGTACCTTTGTGTCAAGAAACGAGAAATCCAGAAGATTTACCCCCGAACCCGTCCCGCGGTGCGGGAGGACGTGGGGGTGGAATGACGGTTCTTCCCGTGGGGATCCATCGAAGCAACGGTTTAAAAGAGCGGGCGCACATTTGTGTGGAAACTCGGGTGCCGGGAGGGCGGTTATGGCGGTGATCACCATCAGCAAGGAATACGCGTCCCAGAGTGAGGAGTTTGCGAAAAAACTGGCGGACCGTTTGGGCTACAGCATCCTGGACCGGCAAATCGTCGCCGATGCAGCCAAAGAACTGCGCATCAGCCCCAGCGAAGCGCAAAGCTTTCACAAGGAGCGGGAGTCCAAGCTCCTGCGCCTCATCGACCGCTACACGTCCAGCGTCGTTCAGAAGGTGGTGGACCGATCCTACGGTCGGCTGGACGACAAGAATTACCACGAGGTCACCGTCAAGCTCGTCCAAAAGGTGGCCGACGAAGACAACGTGATCATCCTCGGCTGGGGCGCCCAGTGCATCCTTTCCAACCGTCCCAACGCCATTCACTTGCGCATCGTCAAGACGCTGGAAGACCGCATCCGTTGGCTTCGCGAAAACATGGACATGGACGATCGTTCGGCGCGGGACCTCATCGAGCGTGAAGAAAAGGAATCCGCGGAATACGTGGAACATTACTTCAATCGCGCGTGGGACGATGCGCATTTGTACCACGCGGTCTTGAACCTGAGCCGCATCCCTTTGGATGAGGCGGTGGACTTGGTGGCCGGATGGATCGAGACCAAAAAATTCTGACGCCTTTCAGAGGACTCCGGGGCCTTGGGGCCGCTTGTGTCGTCGCGGCGGCCGTCCTGGCGGCCTTCCCACAGGCCCTTGCGGCGTCGGCCTCCGCCTCGGACGGCGAGCCGGTTCGGCGATCCATCCTCGCCGGCACCTGGTACCCGGCGGATCCCAAGGAACTCAGGGCCACCCTCAGCGGTTTTCTCGAACGCGCCACGGTGCCGGACACGCTCCCTCCTCCCGATTCCCTGGCGGGGATCGTCGTTCCCCATGCCGGCATCCGCTACAGCGGCGCCGTCGCCGCCCACGCCTACAAGGTCGTCCAGAAATCTTCCGTCCAAACCGTCGTCGTCCTCGCACCCAGCCATCGCGTGCCCTTTTCAGGCGTTTCCGTCCACCGCCGAGGTCCTTTCGAAACCCCGCTGGGCCGGGTGCCTCTGGATACCGAACTCATCGAAGCGCTCATGGAGCTCGACCCGGACGTGCGCGACTTTCCCGAGGCCCACGCCCAGGAACATTCCCTGGAAATCCAACTGCCGTTCCTCCAAACCGTGCTCCCCTCATTCCGCTTGGTGCCTCTGGTCATGGGCAGCCTGTCCTGGACCACGTGCGAAAGGCTGGCTCAGGCCTTGAGCGTTCTATCGCGGTCCCGCCGTTTCCTCGTGGCGGCCAGCACGGATCTTTCCCACTACCACAGCGAAAAGGAAGCCAAAACTTTGGACCAGCGGCTTCTCGAGCGGCTGCGGCGGCTGGAAGCCCGGGAACTCATGGACGATGTGGCGGCCGGGAACTGCGAAGCGTGCGGCGCCGCCCCGCTCGTCACCCTCATGCTCTACGCCCGAACGGTGGGGGCGCACGACATGCGGATCCTCAAATACGCCACCTCGGCCGACGTCACGGGAGAGACGAACCGGGTCGTGGGCTATGCGGCCGCCGCCGTGTATAAAAACTCCGGCGCCCCGGCGGAAGGATCCCAAGCCGTTCCCGCCAAGGCGGCATTCCCCCCTTCCCTCGGCGCGGAAGACAAGGCGCGCCTCAAGGACATCGCCCGGCAAACCCTCGTTGCCAAGCTCTTCGGAACCGTCCCTTCGCCCGATCTCACCCTTTCCGAACTGCCGCCGGCTCTTCGGGAACCGGGAGGAGCCTTTGTGACCTTGAAGCGGCACGGGCAGCTGAGAGGCTGTATCGGTCAGATCGAAGCCCGCCGGCCGTTGGCCCACACGGTTTCCCGGATGGCCCTGGCGGCGGCCTTTGAGGACCCACGGTTTCCGCCCGTGACGGCCGACGAATGGAACGACCTGGAACTGGAAATCTCGGTGCTCTCTCCCTTGGAGAAACTCGACGACCCGACCCGGGTGCGGGTGGGCACCCACGGCCTGGTCGTGCGCAAGGGATCCCGAAGCGGTCTTCTGCTTCCCCAAGTCGCCGTGGAGCAGGGATGGGACCGGGAAACCTTCCTTCGCCAGACATGCCGCAAAGCGGGACTCCCGCCTGAGGCCTGGCAGGATCCGGATACGGAAATCTTCACCTTCACCGCGGAAGTCTTCTAGGAACACGGCCATGGACCGACGCACGTTCTGCCGCACGCTCGCTGGATGCACCGCCTGGGCGCTGTGTGCGTCCTGGGCCGGCCCCGCCGTCCGATCCGCGGCCTCTTCCTCCCTTTCTTTCCAAAAGGGTTTCATCCGGCCCAAGGTTTCTCCCTACTTTACACCCTTGGGAAGCGGCCGGATCCGCTGCCTCCTATGCCCCCGCCTGTGCGAAGTGGACCCGGGAGAAAGGGGCTACTGCGAAGTGCGGGAAAATCGAGACGGCCTCTATTACACCCTGGTTTACGGCAATCCGTGCGCCGTCCACGTGGATCCGGTGGAAAAGAAACCCTTCTTCCACGTGCTGCCGGGAAGCCGATCCTTTTCTTTGGCCACGGCGGGCTGCAACCTGGATTGCAAGTTCTGCCAAAATTGGGAGATTTCCCAAGCCCGGCCTGAAAACACGCACAACGCCTTTCTTCCGCCCCAAGACGTCGTCGCCTCAGCCGTCCGATACGGCTGCGCCTCCATTGCGTCCACCTACGTGGAACCCACCATTTTCATGGAATACATGACGGATATCGGAGCGGCCGCATCCCAAGCGGGGATCCTCAACGTCATGCATTCCAACGGCTTCGTCAATCCCGGCCCGCTCAACGACCTCATCCCCAACCTGCACGCCGCCTGCATCGATCTCAAATCCATCCGGGACGACTACTACCGCGACATGACCGAAGGATGGCTGGAGCCGGTTCTGAACACCCTCAAGGAACTGAAAAAACACCGGGTCCATACGGAACTGGTGACCCTGCTGGTACCGGGCCGAAACGATTCGGATAAGGACATCCGGGACCTCAGCCGCTGGGTCCTGGAAGAACTCGGGGAAGACACCCCTTTGCATTTCAGCCGGTTCTACCCGCGCTACAAGCTCCAGAGCCTTCCGCCGACGCCCGTGGAAACCCTGGAAAGAGCTCGCGATACCGCAATGAAGGAAGGGTTGCGGTTCGTCTACATCGGAAACGTTCCGGGCCATCCGGGGGAACACACGTATTGCCCCACGTGCCGAACGGTCGTCATCCGACGGACGGGCTACGTGGTGCAGGCGGAAGCCTTCGAAAAAGGCCGGTGCACCCGGTGCGGGACCCTTCTTCCCGGCATATGGACCAATCCGCTCAAAGCCTCCGGAGCGCCCGCAGGCTCATAACCCACGCGCACCCCAGCACAGCCCCATAGGCGAGAAAGACTTTCGGCACCCCGAGAAAGGGCACCAGGACCCACGGGGTCGCCACGGCGGCCGCGGCCGCCCCCAAAAGGTCCGTGCCGTAGAGGATGCCGCCCACGGCGCCCCGTTTCAAGCCGACCCTTTCCCCGACAAGACACCCCAGGGCGAAATGGGCGCCTCCGAAAACGCCCGCACAAAACCCGAAAGCGGCGAATATTGAAAGAACCGCCCAGGACGGCCAGAGGCGGAGCGCCGCGAGCCCGCCGGTTTCCCATGGAAGAAACATGGCGCCGATAAAAAGGGTCGCCGCCCCGTGCACGCCGAGGAAACCTCGAACCTCTCCCAAGGCCGTTCCCCTCCCTTTCACGAAGGATCCCACGAGAAAGGCTCCCACTGAAAGCCCGGCCATGCACATGGAAACGAGCACGGTGATGTGGGCGTAGAGCGCCCCGGCGACGATTTGGTAAAGGAAAAGGAGCAGGATTTGGAACGCCATCTGAGCCGCCCCCATGGCACCCACGGCCCCTGCGAGGGCCGCCTCGGGCCGGGTTTTCCAAAAAACCGCTGGACCCCCCAAAAGGAGAACAGATAGAGCCGCTGCGGCAATGAGCGCCCACAACGGGCCGGGCGATGACTCCGGCCGATGCATGAACGCGGCAAGCCCTGGATGAAACTGGGCCGCCCACAGTCGGGATGCAGCGATGAAGCCCGCGGGATCCATGTCGCGGTTGATGTCGTTGCGGTCTTTTCGGACGGCGAGGGATCGAAAGTAGTCCAGGCGGAACGGATCGAGAAGATTGACCAGGCGGTCATGCCGGACATAGCGCAAGGCCAGGCCGAAACTTTCGGCCCGATGGGAAAGGGCCGTGGGATCTTCGGTAAGACCCTGCGGGTCCATGGAAGCCGCAAGGCGAATCCTTTCTCCGGGATAGACCACATGGGCGGGAAAAACGGAACGCAGGGTTGTCATCACGCCTCCGAAGTAGGCCGCCTGAGCCTCTCCCAGCATGTCCTCGGCGCCGGAAACCGCGAAGCTGAAAAGACCGCCGGGTCTCAGCACCCGCGCCACGGATTGGTAAAATTCCCGGGTATGAAAACGGTTCGTGCCGAGGGAAAAAGGATCGCCTGCGTTCAGCAACACCACGTCGTAGGCCGACTCCGCCCTTTCCACAAAGCGCCGGATGTCCATGTCCCAGAGGAAAACCCTGGGATCGTCCCCGAAAGGCGGCGTCCCGGCCGCCGTCACCACGGCGGCGCACAGGCTCACTGTCTTGTCCGGATCGACCAGATCGATTCTTCGAATCCCCGGGTACCGCAGAATTTCCCGCACACCTTCAGGGCTCACCGGCCCGAGCACCAGGACAAACTGCGGATCCGGGTGCTGGAGCATGGCGAGGTGCACTGCGTCTTCGGCGCTCTGAGGATCGGGATAAGAAAAGAGCCACAACCCGTCGGCCATGAAAGACCACTGGGATTCCTGGCGCACGACGGCCGTGTTCCCATAGGGGCTGTCCACGACGGTGACGACCTCTCCTCCCCATTGCCACCGCCGGCTGGGCTTTTCCAAAACCGCGAAACCCGACACCGCAAGGAGCGTGAAGAGTCCTATGAGAATGCAGCCGCCGCGGGCGGTTTTTGGAGCCTGGGCGGCGAGCGCCCAGAACCCCAAGGCGGCCAGGGCGGCTCCCAAAAAAGCGGCCCCGTAGAGCACAGGGAACCTGGGCGCAAGGAAAAGATAGAGCCAGATCCCTCCGAGGGCGGCTCCCAAGGCTTCCAAGGCGTAAAGGCGGAAGGTCCCTTGGGGCGTCCTCGCGAGGGCGGCGGTAAGAGACCATGCGCTTGCGAAAAAAACACCGAAAAAGACACAAACGGGCGCGGTCACTGCGGCGATCACCGCCACCGTGAGCTCCAGGGGGACCATTTCCCCCAGCCCGAGGCCGAAAAGGCGCCGGGACGCCCGGACCCACAGCACCGTCGAAGGGAGCAGCACCCCGTAGAGCGCAACCAAGACGAGAACGAAGCGAAGCCGAGCGGACGGTGCGGGAAAGAGCTTGGGGCACAGGCGCCCGGCCGCAAGGCTTCCCAAGCCCGTCCAAAAGAGCCAGAAGAAGAGCACGAGCCCGACGGTGAGCTCACTCCCGTAAAAGAGCGCCAGGCATTCGCGCAGGACGATGATCTGGGTCGCCGCGGCAGCGCACCCTCCACCGACGATCGCTGGTGCCGGCACTCCGTCTTTCTTTACGAGATGCTCGGGGTCTTTCGCGCCCGTCATGAACCCGCCGGTGAAATGTCCCCTCTCAGGAGACGACTTTATGGCCGGAGGCCTTGAGTGCCGAGAGGATGTCCTCCGCATGAGAGAACCCTCGGGTTTCCACCTCAAGGGTCACCAAGGTGATATGGATGGGAAGATGGGGCACATGGCGGTTATGGGAAATATGCAGCACATTGGCGCCGCAAGATGCGACAACGGCAAGCAATCCGGCCAAAGCCCCGGGCACATCCGGCAATTCCACGGTGAGCCGTGTCACTCGACCGCCTTTGACAAGCCCTTTGGTGAGGATCCGCCCCAAGAGGGGACTGTCCACATTGCCGCCGCTCACCACCAAAACGATCTTGGCCCCGGCAGGCCAGTGCGTTTCCCCCATGAGCAAAGCGCCCAGAGGAACCGCCCCCGCCCCTTCGGCGAGCACTTTTTTTCTTTCCAGAAGAAGGAGCACCGCTTCGGCGATGTGTTCCTCGTCGACGAGGACCACCCGGGACACCGTCCGCGAGAGGATCTCGAAGGTCAGCCGCCCCAGTTCCTTCACCGTGATGCCGTCGGCGATGGACTGGGCTCCTTCCACGCGCACCACGGTGCCTTGCTGAAGGGCTTGAAACGCGGAGGGGCACACGGCCGCCTGGACTCCGATGATCTGCGCTTCGGGCCGCACAGCTTTCACGGCCGAGGCGATCCCGGCGATGAGGCCTCCGCCTCCTACGGGGACGAGCACGGCATGGACGTCGGGGCACTCTTCCACGATTTCCAAGCCGATGGTTCCCTGGCCCGTGATGATGTCCGGATCATCGTAAGGGTGGATGAACGTGTAGCCTTGGGCGCTCAATTCCCGGGCCTTTTCCAGGCTCTCTCCCAAGGTTTTTCCGTGCAGGACAATCGTCCCGCCGTAGGATCGCGTGGCTTCCTGCTTGGTGAGGGAAGCCCATTCCGGCATGACGATGAAGGCGGCAACACCCGCGTTCCGCGCCGCCAGGGCCACTCCCTGGGCGTGGTTTCCCGCCGAGGCCGCCACCACACCCTGAGGGCCCAGGGATTGGCGATGCCGGAGGATCTTGTAGGAGGCCCCGCGAATCTTGAAGGAGCCTGTCTTTTGGAGATTTTCCAGCTTGAGGAAGACCTCGGCGCCGAACAGGCGGCTGAAAGTGGGCGAATACACCAAAGGGGTCCGAAGTATGCGGCCCTGCAGCATGCGGGCGGCCTGTCGAATATCGTCCAGGGCTACGGCCATGGTCTCCCTCCTTCGACCCGATGGAGTGAACACGCACTCCCCGTCCCGGAAAGCCAATGCGAAAAGGTGCGGCCGCTCATGGGAAGCCCGGCGGCGCCGCATTGTTTTTCGACGAACGCACGGCCAAAAGGGCGCACCACGTGAAACTTCCCGACGGCGGCACGCCGAAAAAGGTCAAATCCCCCTGGCGGCGCTCCACCGGGTTCAGGCCCTTTTCTTTGAGGCGCCCTTCCAGGATCGCGGCATGAATGTCCTGAAACCCCGACGCGATGAGCGCGCCGCCATGGGCTACGCGCTCCGTGACGGCATCAAGGAGGCTCTCCCAAACGGTCCAGGGAACATTGGCCGCCACACAGGAAAATGAGCCTCCGAGGGCCTCCACGGACCCATGGACCCACCAAACTTTTTCGCAAAGGCCGTTGAGCCGCGCGTTTTCCCGAGAACACGCGATGGCCGAACCGGATATGTCCACGCCGACGGCTCGAGCGGCCCCGAGTTTCACGGCGGCCAGGGCCAAGATGCCGGTGCCGCACCCCACGTCGAGAAAACGGGTGTGGGCTTGAAAGAGCCGGTCTTTCCAGGCCCCGAGAAGCTCCAGGCACAGGCGCGTCGTCACGTGAAAGGGATGGAAAGCCCGGCGGGTGCGCACCGTCAACCACGCCGTCTTCTTCTCCCAGGGAAAGAAGGGACTGATACGGACGGGAGGAAACCCGTGGATGCCGAGATTCACGGCCGTTCCGCCTCCCCATCCTGCAAGCGTCCTCGGGCGCACCAGGCGGCGACGACGCACTGCGCGCACTTCGGCGTTCGCGGCAGGCACGTCGTTTGGCCGTGCTTGACCAGAAGCTCGTTCACATGAAGGATCCACCGGGGCGGAACGATTCTTTCCAGGACCTGCCGGGTTTCTTCGGGGGTGCGCGTTTGGGCGACACCCAGCCTTCGACTGATCCGATGGACGTGGACATCCACGGGAATGGCGGGTTTTCGAAAGCCGTAGACCAGAACACACGCCGCCGTCTTCGGGCCGACTCCCGGCAGGGCCAGGAGATCGGCTTCGCGGTCCGGGACCGCGCCGCCGTGGCGTTCCACCAGGAGGGCCGCCACGTTCTTAAGGCGCCGGGCCTTGGTTTTGTAAAAATTCACGGGCCGCGCCAGGGCCGCGAGGCTTTCCACGGGGGCCTCGGCCAATGCGAAGGCCGTGGGGTATCTTTCGAGCACCGCCCGTGCGGCCTCGTCCGTTTTGGGATCCCGGGTGCGATGGGACAGGATCGTCCCGACGAGCACCCGGAAAGGATCGCCGTCGGTGTGCCAGTTCCAGGGGCTCAGCCCGTAGAGATCCGCCAGCGCCCGAAACACGGCGGAGAGTCTCTCCCTTTCGTCGCGTGCCGGATCCGCCTTTTTCCTCGGCGCCATGCCCTCTTCCACCTTCGCGCGTCGTCTTCCGCCCCGCCTCTCGAGGGACTCTCTGGGGAGGTGTCCCCATTTTTATCACGATTTTTCTCACTAAGGTGGCGATAATTTTCTTGTGTCTTGCCGCGGTCTCGGCTAGAAGGGGGTGTGGTTTGCGGGAAACGGGGTGTTTTCCCGCGTTTTATGGTTGTGCGTACGTGCAGTTGCGGTCGGTTTCCGGGGCCCGCGGACGTTCGGTCTTCCCCCTTTTGGATAGGACCACCTCCAGGGAGCCGCCGAACGAGACCCGACGAGGCGTACCAGAGAAGAGAGGAGTTTGGGAACGATGGAAGGCCGAGTCAAGTGGTTCAATGAAAAGAAGGGGTATGGCTTTATTGAGACCGAAAATCAGGGGGACGTTTTCGTCCACTACACGGGCATCCAGGGGGAAGGGTTCCGCACCCTGACCGACGGGGAAGCCGTGAGTTTCGACATTACGGAAACCCCCAAAGGGCCCCAGGCGATCAATGTGCGCAGAATTTAGCCTCTCCGACGGCTAGCCGGAAAGGCGCACCCCAAGGGATCTCCCTGGGGTGCTTTTTTATTGGGAGGATTCTCATGAGAGAAGCATGGAAGAGATTTCGCTCCATCCTGATGGTGGCCCTCGCGCTGTGCTTGGCGGGCTCCGTCTCCGCCACGGCCGCCGAAGCGGCGAAAGACAAAGAAACTGAAAAGAAGCCGGCGGCCACGGTAAACGGCAAGGCCATCTCGCGAGCCCAGTTCGACCGCCAGATGAACGGGGTGCGCCAACGCCTGTTGCAGTCGGGGCATCTTTTGAGCGACGTGGAGCTGCGGGACGTGAAAACCCGCGTCCTGGAAAGCCTCATCGACCGGGAACTGCTCTACCAGGAAAGCCAGAAGCGCGGGTTCAAGGGGGATCCCCAGGCCGTGGACGGGCAAATCGCCCAATTCAAGCAGCGGTTTGAAACACCGGAAGCCTACCAGCAGGCCCTCAAGAGCATGAACCTCACGGAAAACAGCATCCGCGACGAACTGCTGAAAAACAGCGCCATCGACCAAATGGTCCAGGATCGGTTCGCCAAGGGGATCACGGTTTCCGACGAGGAAACCAAGGCCTTTTACAACGACCGGCATGATCTTTTCGAACGGCCGGAGCGGGTGCACGCCCGGCATATTTTGGTGAGCGTCAAGCCGGACGCGTCGCCGGAAGACAAGAAGGCCGCCCGCAAGAAGATCGACGATCTCAAGGCGCGTCTCAAGAAGGGCGAAGACTTCGCCGCCTTGGCCGGGGCCAATTCCGATTGCCCCAGCAAGGAACGGGGCGGCGATTTGGGCTTTTTCGCCCGCGGGCAGATGGTCAAGCCCTTTGAAGACGCCGCCTTTTCCCTGGCCCCCGGTGCGGTGAGCGACGTGGTGGAAACCGATTTCGGCTACCACCTCATCCAGGTCATCGAAAAGAAGCCTCAGGAAACCGTACCCTACGAACAAGTGCAGCCGACCATCAGCGAGCACCTGCAAAAGCAGAAGACGCAGCAGAAGGTGGAGGAATTCTTGACCCAAGCCAAGAAAGACGCCAAAATCACGCGAACCGCCGTGGATGAGCTCTAGGCGACCGTCCGACAAATCCCGAAACGGTCACCTGCGCGAAAGCGGGAGTCCAAGCTTCCTGGAAATTTTGGATCCCCGCTCTCGCGGGGACGGCGGGTGGGTGCCCAGCGGGGCACATTGACTGTGCCTGGAGAAGCTCGTAGGGCTTCGAGTTTCGGCCTTCGTTTCGAGGCCGCGACGCGAGAGCCCTTGCGCGGTTCTTGTCGCGTTCAAGACGTGAAAAGTCCGGACTTTCATGGTTCGGTGTCTCGAGGGGGCCTGACGTAGGTTGGGGTGAGCGCAGCGAACCCCAACGGACCTCGGGTGTAGGTGTAGGTTGGGGTGAGCGTAGCGAACCCCAACGGTCCTCGGGTGTAGGTTGGGATGAGGAGCGCAGCGAACCCCAACGGTCCTCGGGCCCCGGCGAGAAAACCAACCCTGGAAATCCGGCTTTCCGAGGGCCTGAACGCAACTTTCATTCAAACGGCCCTAAGCTCTTGTGGGACGAACGGCTGGGCGGCCTTTGGGATAAGACGCACAGCTTTCAACAAATCATTTCGCGGCTCGGGATGGGTGCGCCCGTGCCTTCGGGCGCGGGACCCGAAAGACTCTGTGGCCCGGCATCATACCCATGGAGGGGCGACCCATGAGCGACGAAATGGAATGCATGTGCCTGGAATGCGGCATCTCTTCTCACTTCCCCGCCATTGACCTCAGTTTCGACGACTTTCCGGGTTTTGCGGGAAAGCGCTTCGTCACCAATCTTTCGTGCCCCCAATGCGGCGGCGCCCTGTTTGTCGTCGGGCGCGTGGGCGAAGAGCCCCTCTATCGCACGGGGTGAGCGCCCGCAGCCCCCAAGCGATGGGAGACCAACAAAAAACCCCCGCGGTCGCGGGGGTTTTTTGTTTACGAGCTTTGGGGAATCTTCAGCACGAGCAGCCGCATCCGCACGTGGTCGGGCACGGGGCGTCGGAGATTTCCACGAGTTCCACGTCGAAATTGAGGGCTTGGCCGGCGAGGAAGTGGTTCAGATCGAGGGTGATGGAATGATCCGTCACCGCGGTCACCGTGGCGTAAACGGTTTGGTTGTCGCTGGTGGTGAGCGAAAGCACTTGCCCCAAGGGAGGATCGAAGTCGGGAGGCAGCTCCGACCTTTCAAAAACCTTGGTCAACCTTTCGTCCCTTTCGCCGTAGGCTTCTTCGGCGGGGATGCGGAAGGATTTCTTCTCATGGACGGCCATCCCCATGACGGCGTTTTCGAATCCCGGGATCACGTGGCCGGAGCCGACCTGGAAGTGCAGCGGCTGGCTGCCTTCACTGGAATCGAAAACCTGACCGTCGTCCAAGCGCCCCGTGTAGTGCACCTTGACAAAATCGCCTTTTTCCACTCGTTTCATTCGTCTCTCCTTGGGGTTGTCATTCAACTTTAAAACCTTTGCCTTCACCCTAGTAAGCCCTCCGAGGGAAGTCAAGCGTCCAGAAGGTCAACGCGGCATTTTTCCCGGCCTGGGGCCTGGGCGGCAACGGTTCGCAGGTGTCGATCCCGACTTTCATCGAACGACTTCACAGACCGGAGTCGACCGGGGTAAGTATTGCCGACAGGCTTACAAGGAATCCCCCCCCGGGGATTTTTTCGGGCATCTTCGGAAAGAGCCCGGAAGGGCTAAAAGACGACGCACGCAAAGGAGCGACCCATGAGCGCCATCGCCTACACGGGTATCCATCACCTGGCTCTGGTCACTCGGGACATGGACCAAACGATCCGCTTCTGGCGGGACCTCCTGGGCCTCCCCCTCGTGGTGGCCATGGGCCGGCCCGGGTATCGTCACTATTTTTTCGCCCTTTCGGAACACGACACCGTGGCGTTTTTCGAATGGAACGAAGCGGAACCCGTGCCCGAAAAGGATCACGGCGTTCCGGTCAAGGGCCCCGTCGCTTTCGATCACGTCTCGTTCGGCGTCGCCCGCCGGGAGGCTCTCTGGGAGCTCAAGGCCCGGCTGGAAGCCGCCGGTTTTTGGGCTTCGGAAGTCATTGACCACGGGTTCATTCTCTCCCTGTATTCCTTCGATCCCAACGGCATCGCCATTGAGTTCAGTTACGCTGTCCCCGAAGTGGACGTGAGGCGCGAACCCCGCCTCGTGGACCCCAAACCGTCTGCGGTCACTCTGGAAGGTCCGGAACCGCAGTGGGACGTGTGGCCTTCCGGCGCGGCCGTCCCGGAAAAGGATCAACTCGTCTATCCGGGCGAAGGGGAAAAATTGCGGGCCCCCGAGAGCATCTGGAAGCGGGGGGCGTCCGTGACGAGCACGGCTTGAAAACGTCTCGCCGATGCGTTAGGTATGCTCTTCAGTGGGATCTCGTGAAGCGTGGACCCCCCTGGGACGGACACGGCGGGGACGGTTGAAGGCGAAGAGGTGATGGCGACGGCGCAGGCGGCACCAGGTTCCCCTCCAAAGCGCTTTCTCGTGCAACCCGTGATGATGCGGGTCGTCGTGGGATTGATTCCTTGTCTTTTCGGCGCGGTGCTCTTCTTCGGCCTGAGGGCCCTCGTGGTCACGGCCGTCGTTGTCGCCGCCGGGCTGCTCGCGGAAGCGGCCTTTACCCTGCGTCAAGGCAAACCCGTCACTTCGGCCGTCTTGGTCACGGGGCTCATTTACGCGTTGAGCCTTCCGCCCACGGTGCCGCTGTGGATCGCCGTCGTGGGTGTCGTCTTCGGGGTCGTCTTCGGCAAGATGGCTTTCGGCGGCTTCGGCTACAACATTTACAATCCCGCCATGGTCGGGCGCTGCTTTGTTTACATCAGCTTTCCCATCGCCTTGACCGCCGGGTGGATTTCCCCGTTCCAAAGCCTTTCTCAAGGCTTCGTGTCGTGGCTTCCTCCCGTGGATGCCGTCACTGCGGCAACGCCGCTTCGGCTGATCCACGCCGGTCAGGCCGTAGCCCTCAAGCCCCTCGTGTGGGGAAACATTTCCGGGTCCATGGGGGAAACCAGCGCCGTGCTCATCGCCCTCGGTGGTGCTTATATCCTTTACAAGAAGGCGGCCCAATGGCGTCTTGCCGCTTCCTGCCTTCTCGGCGCCTTCCTTACCGCTTCCGTTCTCTTTATGCTCAAGACTCCCGGCGTTCCGGATCCGCTGACGTTCATGATGGCCGGATCCCTCCTTTTCGGAGCCTTTTTCGTCGTCACAGAACCCATCAGCGGCCCGAAGACCAAACCCGCCCAATGGATCTACGGGCTCGCCATCGGGGCGCTGACCATCGTCTTGCGCCGCTGGTCCAATTTTCCTGAAGGCATCATGTTTTCCGTGCTCTTCATGAACACGTTCGTGCCGCTTTTGGACCGCGGCGTGCAGCAGTATCAAAAGAGGCTCGCGGCCAAAGGGGGCGCCTCATGAAAGGGCGTCTTTTTTCGGTGCTCTACATGTTTGTCTTGTCTTTGGTTTTCACGTCCGTGGTGAGCGCCCTCAACGTGCTCAACAAGGACCGCATTCGCCAAAACGAAGCCCTTCGGTTGCAGGGTTTGGTCCTGACCGTCTTGAACATCGGTCCTTCGGAAAAGGGATCGGCGGCGGAACTGGCTCAGCTTTTTTCCCGGCGGGTGCGGGAAGCCTCCCTCGGGGACCGCCCCTTGTACGTAGGGCTGGCCGAGGACGGAAAAACGGTCGTCGGCTATGCCTTCCCCGTCTCCGGCCCGGGTTTTTGGGGTCCCATCGAGGCCATGGTGGCCGTGGCCCCGGACATCCAAAAAGTTCTCGGGATCGCCTTCTATCGGCACAGCGAAACACCGGGCCTGGGCGGGCGCATCACGGAAGCCTGGTTCCAGAACCAGTTCCAAGGACGGCCCCTGCAGGTGCCGCCCGCCGGGATGCGCTTCTTCTATCTCAAACCGCCGGGGACGGCTCACGGCCCTACGGAATTGGATGCCATCACCGGGGCGACGGAGACGAGCCGCCGCCTGGAAAAATTTTTGGACGAAGAACTCAAGAAAACCATTCCCCTCTTGTTGGACCAGAAAGCGAGGAGCCGCGTTTAGGTATGGCTTCCCCCAAGGCACGAACCATCTTTCGAAAAGGCGTCTGGGACGAAAACCCGGTCTTTCGCCAGATTCTCGGCATCTGTTCCGCCCTGGCCGTCACGAACCTCATGACCAACACGTTGATCATGGGGTTGGGACTGATTTTCGTCACGGCCATGTCCGGCGCCACGGTGTCCGCACTGCGAAAGATCACGCCCGATCGGATCCGAATGATGGTCCAGGTGCTCATCATCGCCTCCTATGTCATGATGGTGGACATCTTCCTCCAGGCCTACCTGCCGGACATCAGCAAAGCCCTCGGGCCCTATGTGGGCCTGATCATCACCAACTGCATCATCATGGGACGGTGCGAAGGCTACGCGCGGGTCAATCCCGTGTGGCCTGCCTTCCTGGACGGGATCGCTTCAGGGACAGGCTATGCCCTGGTGCTCCTGGCCATCGCCTTCATTCGGGAACTGCTCGGCTTCGGGTCGGTTTTCGGTATCCGCGTGCTCCCCGAAGGATGGGTGCCTTGGACCATCATGGTCATGGCCCCTGCGGGGTTTTTCATGCTGGCGGTGTTCATCTGGGTCGCCTACAGTGTGGAAAACCGAGCGACCCGGAAAAGAGGCTGAGCGCCGCGGGAGCCTTCAGGCGCCCTTCCGGGCCCGTGCGACGACCGAATGAGCCTGAAACGCGCGGGGCTCTTCCGGCAAAGGCGCTTCGGCGGCAGGCCGCACGGAGGCCGAGGCCGCCTCACCAAAGGACGAATGGCGCGGCTCTTTCGCTTTGAGGACATGCCATGGAAAGTTCGTTGAACGCCCCGGTCATCTTTTTTGCCTCGATTTTTACCAACAACATCCTTTTGGCCAACTTCCTGGGCATGTGCTCCTTTCTGGCGATCTCCCGGGAACTCTCGTCGGCCGTGGGGCTCGGAGTGGCCGTCACCTTCGTCATGACGTGCACCACCGCTTTGAACTACCTCGTCTACCACTACCTCTTGGTTCCTTTCGACCTGGTCCATTTTCGCTTCATCGCCTTTATCATCGTCATCGCCGCCTTCGTGCAGCTTGTGGAAATGCTCATCGACCGCTACTCCCCCCGCTTGTACGTCGTCTTAGGCGTTTTCTTACCGCTCATCACCGTCAATTGCGCCATTCTCGGCGTGTGCCTCTTTATGGTCATCCGCAAGTACAACTTCATCCAATCGGTGGCTTATGGTTTCGGGGGCGGCCTGGGCTGGCTCCTGGCCATCGCGGCCTTGGCCGGGATCCGCGAAAAACTCAAGAAAGCCCCCATCCCCAAGGCTCTCGAAGGCCCCGGCATCAGTCTCATTGCGGCCGGGCTTATGGCTCTTTCCTTCATGGCCTTCAGCGGCATGATCCAAGTCGGGTGAGGCGGCGTTCATGGTGACCTTGGTGCTGGGACTTCTGTCCCTGAGCGGCTTGTGCGCTTTCCTTGCGCTGCTCTTGGAAGCGGCTCACGCCGTTTTCGCCGACTACGGGCCGTGCCGGATTTCCATCAACGACGGAGCCAAGGACCTGAACGTCAAGGGGGGAGGACGCCTGCTGGGAACGCTCATGGACCAAGGGATTTTCATTCCATCGGCGTGCGGCGGTCGAGGAAGCTGCGGCTTATGCAAGGTGAGGGTTCTGGAAGGCGGAGGCCCGATCTTGCCTACGGAAACGCCGTACATGAGCGTTGAGGAAATTGCCGACGGAACGCGGCTGTCCTGCCAGGTTCGGGTGCGCACGGACCTTGTCATTCAGATTCCCGAGGCGTTTTTCCTCATCAAGGAGTTTCGAGCCCGGGTGGTCGGTTTGAAGCCTCTGACGCCCTTCATCAAGGAAGTGCACCTGAAGCTCGTGGATCCGCCTGAAATCGTTTTCAAGCCCGGACAGTTCATTCAGTTCCAGGTCCCCGAGTACGAAGGGTCGCCGGAGCCGGTCTATCGAGCCTATTCCATCGCTTCGCCGGCCCGGCTCAAAAATGAAATCAAGCTGGTCATCACTCGAGTGGAACGGGGCGTCGCCACCACCTATATCCACACCCTGCTGAAGGAAGGGGACGAGGTCCGCATCAACGGCCCGTACGGTGACTTTTATCTGCGGCATTCGGAGCGCGAAATGATCATGATCGGTACGGGTTCGGGCCTGGCCCCGCTCATGTCGATCCTCCACCAAATGGCCGACGAAAAGATCGATCGTCCCTGCACACTCTATTTCGGCGTCAAGAGCCGCCAGGATCTCTTTTACCAGGACGAAATCCACGAATTGGCAGGGAAACTCCCCCGCTTCCGCTACGTGCCCGTCCTGTCGCAGCCCCTTGCCGAAGACCGGTGGGACGGCGAAACGGGTTTTGTCACCGATGTGGTCGCTCGGGACGTCACGGACGGATCCCGCCTGGAAGCTTACCTTTGCGGGAATCCATTGATGATCAACGCCGCCGTAAAACTTCTCATGGAACGCGGTGTGACCGAAGACCGCATCTTTTTCGACAAGTTCGGCTGATAGGGTGCGCAAACGGAGGAGTCCGCCCAATATGGGACGTTATCCCGTCTATCAGAGCCCCCAACTGGATGCGGTGGAAAGCCGCCTGCGCCGTTCCGGCGATCCGCACGGTTATCTGGCTGGCGATCCGAGGCCGCTCATTACGGTCCTCACGGAAGACGATCGGGCTGTGAAGGCCTTGGGACTGACCCATGAGGCCATTGCGGCTCGGCTGCGCGCCTTTACGGACGCCGCCAAGAGCGCCTTCGGGGGGCCCGTGGTGGTGGAAGGGCTTTGGAGGGTGCACCTCGAAGATTTTCGCGGACGTCTGCCCTGCCCGTGGGGACACCCGGGGCTCTATCCCAAAACCCACGTGCGCCTGGAACGGCTCGACACCGGGGAAACCCTGCAGTGGACCGACCTTTCCCTCCACATGATCGAAGCCCACGGGTTTTACCAGGGGCTCGGAAGCCCGTACCGTCTGGACCCGGAAAGGGTCGCAGCCCTCTGCGCCATCGTTCCCCAATAGGCGGTCGCGGTCCCGGAACTTTGCCCGCGCAACCCCGCGTTGCTCTCATTCGGTTTTCGACATGACTTCCCGCGGGTCCAGGGCATCATTCCACGAGCCTTACGCCTTGGGCGGCAAGATGGCGCTCGTCGAGAGGGTACGCCTCCCGAAAGCCTTTTGAAACCCTTAGAGCCAGTTCTTCCCCCTCCCCTTCCGTCACAATGGCCGCGTGGACGCCGGGAAGGGATTCCGCGAGGGCCAGCCCCTCTTCCGGTCCGAGGACCAACATGCCTGTGGCCAGCCCGTCGGCATAGGCGGCGCTGGAAGCCACCACGGTGACGCTCGCCGTTCTTTGGGCGGTCACGCCGCTTCGAGGGTCGACGATGTGGCTGTAGCGCTTCCCGTCCACGAGGAAGTAGCGCTCATAGTCGCCTGAGGTGACCACGGCCTTGTCCGTTAACGGGAGTGCGGCGAGGAGCTCCTGCGGATTTCGGGGATGACGCAGCCCGACCCGCCAGGGTTGGTTCCCGGGCTTTTTGCCGTAGGCAAAAACATCTCCGCCCGCGTTGACCAAAGCCGCTTCAATCCCCCGCTCTTTCAGCACCGCCACGGCCCGGTCGATGGCATAGCCCTTGGCGATGCCGCCCAAATCCAGGGCCATCCCGGAAACGGCGAAGGAGACGGTGCGCTCTTGCGGCGACAAGTTCACAAGCCCATAGCCGACGCGGCGCAGGACCTCCCGAATTTCTTCAGCCGAAGGGACCCTTTTTTCCGGTGCGTAAAACGGCCACAGCTTCATCAAGGGCCCCACCGTGATATCGAAAGCGCCTCGGGTGGTCCGGGAAAGGGCGAGAGCCATTTTGATGACCTCAAAGAGTTCGGGCGAAACCCGAACCGGCCGGGAAGAAGCTTCCCGGTTCAGCCGGCTGAGCTCGCTGTCATCCCGAAAGGCGCTCATCATGGCTTCCAGGCGCGCCATTTCTTCAAAGGCGGCCTGAAGGGCCAAAGAGCCGTGCCGGGGGTCGCCGGAAACCACGCTGATTTCCACCACGGTCCCCATGAGCGGCTTGGCGACCTTCTCCACGTCCGCTTTGGGCGCGCATGAAATGGCCCAAATCGGCACAAGGATCCCCACGAGCCCTTTAAAAAAAGGCGACATTTTCATTACGCACCTTCTATCCGATTTGCGGAACCTACCATTGTCGTACTCCCCTTGAGGACGAAGAGAGTGTAATGTGCTTGGAAAAGCTCCGAGCAGGGACCAAACAAACGAAAACTCAAAGAAGGGATTGAGGTCATGAACCGATTTTCGGCCATCGGGACCGAGCGCGGGGTGGATCTTTTCGACAGGGTGCTGGGGCTGCTGGAGGCCTGGGCGCCTGAGCGCCTCGCTTTGGATGAAAATCCCATCGCCTTCAGTTCGCTGGTGCACATGCGGACGGCTTCGGAACTTTTTTCGGAAGAATTTCTCGTCCACCAGAAACAACAAACCCTCCTGCGCGGGGGCGACGTGGGGACCATCGCCGCCCTGGTCTATGCTCTCCGGCACGGGTCCGTGCCCGTCCATTTCGCCGACGGCGCTCCCGGAGAGATCCTTTCCCCGTCGGGAGACCTCATCGGCGCCTACCCTTATGTGGGCGATGCGGCCTTCGCCGTGGAAACCGACATGATGCGGGCGCCCATCGAACTCATCAAACAGCGCATCCCGCGCTATCCCGGCCGCGACTTCGACTACGAACTCATCCACGCCTACCAGGTGGAAGCCCCGGAGCCGCTCATGGACCGGGCCCTTCCCGTGCGCAATCGGTTTACGGCTGAGGTCATCAACGGGATCATGGAAACTTACGACGGAGAGCTCCTCGTCTTCGTCGGGCTGAGAAAGCGCTTCCGAAAGGAGCTCTTCGCCGCGACCGAGGGCGTCCTCCCCGAGGATGTGGAAAATTTCATCCCCCTGATGGACCTCATCCGATCGGACAACAAAACCTTCGTGGACCTCATGGAAGGCTGACCCGCTGGAGCTCGAACTTCGCGATGGCGCCTTTTCCCTGGAAGTCCGGACCCGAAGCAGGGACCGTCTTTCATGCGGGCCAAGAATCCGCACGACGGGGATTGCTGATGCGGGCCGCCGTCTTCCCATCCTCGGCAAGCCGATTCACATACCGGCGAAGATGGGGAAAATCGGACCCGGGAGGTCCGTTTAGAAGCTCTTGCAAGCGGTTCCATCCCCCGGGGATGTGTTCCAAGAAATCCGGCTTTGCCTTGACGCCTCCGAGGAAGGCGAAGGCCGCGAGGCATTGGAAGCACCGGCACAGAGCCGCAGCGCCGAAGCGCTGAGCGAACCGTTCTTCGCCCGCTCCAAGAAAATCGTGCGCCGCATGCCAATACAACTGCCTGAGATCCTCCCTAAACGATAAAGGAAGCATCGCGTAAGGATCCAAAAGGAGGGCCGCCAGGTCGTATTCCGGCGGCCCGAAACGCATCCCCTGAAAATCGATGATCCACAGCGATCCGTCGCAGACCATGAGGTTTCGGCTTTGAAAATCCCGGTGAAACACCAGGGCGCCGCGGTCCTCCCCCGCCTTTTCCGAAAGTCGCCGGAAGTCACCGTCCACGTCCTCGGGGATGGTCTCGAGACCCAGAAATCCTTGGAGAAAGGCGCGCCGGAAGTACTGCAATTCCCGTTCGTAGACAAAACCGGGATCATAACGGCTCCCGTCATGGCACCATTGGGGAAGGAAGCCTTCCCGAGCGCTCCGATGGCACTGGGCTAAAAGCAAGACAGCCTGACGGTACAAGGCCGCAAGATCGGCGTCCGGCACCTTTTTTCGCACCAAATCGTAGAGGTGGACGGATCCCAGATCCCGGAAAACGAAGACACCCCGGCGAGGATCGCCGTGAAGGACGGGCGGCACGGGAAGGCCCGCCCGGTGCAGATGTCGGCCGATGTGCCAGACGGCGTCGTTTTCGTCCACCGGGTCCTTCTTTCGAGGGCTCACCAGGACCACATACGTCTGGTTTGCATCATGAAAGCGGAAAAAGCGCCGATCCGATCCATCCCCTGCAAGAGGGACCAAGCGTCCCGAAAATGGGCCGTACCCCCACTGTCTGAGAAGCTCGGAGACGGCGTCCAAATCCACTGCCTGAAGTGCGGAAACGTTTCCCCCCACAATCCGCTCCCCGTTTTTTCCTTTCCTTGAGATGCCGTCCGCGAGCGGTGCACGGAAAAAGCCGGCCTAAGACCGAGCGGCCGACCGATTCCTTAAGGATGCGCCTCGGGATCGATCATCTTTCCGGAAAAGCCCTTTGTCGTTCCCAATGGAGAGGACGGGTGTCCCCCGAGGGCAGGAAGATCTCCGCCCGATGCCGGCCGGAGACCACGGCTCCGTCTGTTACAATGCAGTTTTCTAGATCGCTGCCGGGCTGAAGGGCACAACGATCCCAGACCACCACGTTTCGAAGGACGCATCCTTCACCGACCACGGTGCCTTGGCCGAGGACGACACAGCCCGAAAGGTCCGCAGAGGGCCCGACCGTCGCCGATGAATGCACTCGAAGCCCCGACGGCGGGATCTCCAAAAAGGCCGTGCCGATTTCACCGTGCCGTTCATAGGCCGCATGCAGGTCCCAATAGGTCTCCAGCGAGCCCACATCATGCCATGGCAGTTTTTCACAGCACACGGCCGCGGGCAAGACCCCTCGAGCGATCCAGTCCCGGTAAAGATCGATGACATGAAAAGGCCGGCCTCGGGGAAGGGATCCCATCCACGATGGGTCGACCACTTGGATGCCCGAAAAGGTCCAAAGATCCCGGTCCGCCGTGGGGCTTGGTCCGCAAGAAGCCTGTGCCGAGCCCCGGGCCGGCTGGAAAAATCCCGTGATCCTGGTGCGGTCGGCAGTGACGGCCACCGAATCGAAGCGGCCCGTTCGGCACAGGAGCAGGGTTACGGGAGCTCGCTCGGTTGCGTGTTTTTCCCAGAGACTCCGCAAAGAGACGTGGGCCGCCACGTCCCCATTGACCACCACGAAGGGATCGTCCCCGAGAAGGTCCAGGGCGTTTCGCACGCCGCCGCCGGTGCCGAGGATCTCCTTTTCCACGATCACGTGCACTGGAATCGGCCACGTTCGCCTTTGGACATGTTCCCGGAGCTTGTGCGGCATGTGATGAGCGTTGATGACCACCTTCCGGAAGCCTTCTCGAACGGCCTGTCGAATCCAGCGATCGAGGAGCGGCTCACCCCACACGGGGCACAGCGGCTTGGGGCGCACGTCGCTTAGCGGGCGAAGGCGCGTTCCGTAGCCGGCGGCAAGGATCATGAGATGCACGAACGGACTCCTCAAAGATCGACAATATCTTGACAGCAGGCCGTTCTTGGTCGAAATTGCGTTCTTGTCGGCGTGCGAGCACCATTGAGTCCCCAAAGGTCGCCGGCCCTGATGGTAAGGGGACTCGAACAATCCTTCAAACAAAATCCATGACGCTTCCTCACGACCGCGACGACACCTCCGGGCACCATCTGTTCCTGGGATTTGAAGGCATCGCGTGGACGGAAACCCTGCGTGCCCGGCTGAGCGCTCTGCGCCCCGGGGGGTTGGTTCTTTTCCGCCGAAACATTCAGGACGCCGAGCAGTTGAGGGACCTCATCCAGGAAGCGGGGGCGTGGGCCCGCGCCGAACTGGGCCGAGGGCTCCTGTGGGCCGTGGACGAAGAAGGCGGTACGGTGCAAAGACTTTCCGCCCTTCTCGGGCCGGCCCCGGCGGCCTTAGAGCTTGCCGAAGGAGGTGAGGACGCCCTTGAGCGCTGCGTGTCGAAAACCGCTGGTGGGCTTTGCGATTTGGGGATCCACATCAATTTTGCGCCTGTTCTCGATGTGGTGGAAGCCCCGCAGAGCCATTTTCTCGGATCCCGATCTTTGGGCTCCAGCCCGGAAGCTACGGCTCGGCTGGGCGCCCTTTGGATCCGAACCCTGCAGGAAAACGGGGTTGCCGCAACGGCCAAACATTTCCCGGGACTGGGCGCCGCGCGCCTGGACCCCCATCATCGGCTCCCCATCCTGGACGAAGACTGCGCCGAAAAGGCCCACCGGGATCTTTTGCCTTTTCGAGAGGCGGTTCGCTGCGGCGTGCGGGCCGTGATGACATCCCATGCCGTGTACCGCTTTTGGGATGCGGACTGGCCCGCCACGCTTTCCGTGAAGATCAACAAGGAACTGCTTCGGGACCGTTGGGGCTTCGGTGGGGTGCTTTTTTCCGATGACCTGGACATGAAGGCCGTCGGGGGCCGCTATGATCCCGAAACCATCGTGCGCCGAAGCCTTCTGGCCACGGTGGACGGGTTGCTTGTCTGCCAAGATGAAAACAGTGCCGACGCTTTCGCGAGAGCCCTCTTCGACGGGATCCGCCGCCATCGGGATCTGGAGGAGGCGCACCGGCGTTCCCTCGACCGCCTTCGCGCCCTGTCGGCATCTTTTTTTTGACAACCGCGCCGGTCTATTCTAGGTTTCAAGCTTTCACACAACCGAGGAGAGACCTATGAATTTCAACATCGAGCAATTTACCCGCATGCGCCGCCTGCCGCCTTATGTGTTCGCCCAGGTGAACGCCTTGAAGATGGAGAGGCGACGGGCCGGCGAAGACATTATCGACTTGGGCATGGGCAATCCCGACGTGCCGACGCCCCAACATATCGTGGACAAACTGGTGGAGGCGGCGCAAAAACCCCATAACCACCGCTATTCGGCATCCCGGGGGATTACCAAGTTGCGCCACGCCATCGCCGACTGGTACAAGCGCCGATACGACGTGGACGTGGATCCCGAGGCGGAAGCCGTCGTCACCATCGGGGCCAAGGAAGGCTTGTCCCACTTGGTGTTGGCCTTGGTAAACCCTGGGGATGTGGTCTTTTCGCCCAACCCCACCTATCCCATCCACCCCTATTCGGTCATCATCGCCGGGGGCGATCTGCGCTCCATCCCCATCGGGCCGGATCGGGACTTTTTCGAAGACCTTCAAATCGCGGCCAAACAGACCTGGCCGCGCCCGAAGATGCTCATCATTTCCTTTCCGCACAACCCCACGACGGCCGTGGTGGATCTCGCCTTTTTCGAAAAGGTGGTCTCCTTCGCCAAGGACCACCACCTCATGGTCATTCACGACCTGGCCTATGCGGATCTCGTCTTCGACGGCTATGAGGCGCCGAGCATTTTGCAGGTCCCGGGGGCCAAAGAGGTGGCCGTGGAATTCTTTTCCATGTCCAAGAGCTACAGCATGGCCGGGTGGCGCGTGGGCTTTTGCGTCGGCAACCGCGAAATGGTGGGCGCCTTGACGCGCCTTAAGAGTTACCTGGATTACGGCATCTTTCAGCCCATCCAGATCGCGGCCATCATCGCCCTAAACGGCGATCAGTCCTGCGTCAAAGAAATTGTGGACATCTACCGATCCCGGCGGGACGTTTTGGTGGATGGCCTCCAGCGCATCGGCTGGGCCATGGAAAAACCCAAGGGGACCATGTTCGTGTGGGCGCCCATACCCGAGCGGTTTCGGTCCATGGGGTCCGTGGAATTTTCCAAGTTTCTCATCGAAAAGGCCAAGGTGGCCGTCTCGCCCGGCTTGGGCTTCGGCGAATACGGCGACGACCATGTCCGCTTCGCTTTGGTGGAAAACGAAATGCGCATTAAACAAGCCATCCGCGGCATCCGCAAGGCCCTGCAGGACGCCTGATCCGGTGCGGCGATGGAGGAGCACTCGACGGCCATGGAATCCATACGCATCGGTTTGATCGGCTGGGGCACCGTGGGATGCGGAATGCTCCGCACCCTGCAAGAAAACGCCCGGGAAATCCATGCGCGCTTGGGCGTTCGGTTGGACGTGGCCCGTGTGGCCGACCTGGATCTGGAAACCCCTCGACCCGTCAGCGTCGAGCCTCACATCCTGACCCGCTCGGCTCAAGACATTTTGGATGATCCATCCATCCACATCGTGGTGGAACTCATCGGCGGCATAGAACCCGCGAGAAGTTTCCTGATGAAAGCCCTGGAGCGGGGCAAGCACGTGGTCACGGCCAACAAGGCCTTGCTGGCCCATCATGGAAACGAAATTTTTGACTTTGCAGCGCGGTGCGGCCGCTCCGTGGGTTTTGAAGCGTCCGTGGCGGGAGGGATCCCGCTCCTCAAGGCCATCCGGGAAGGGCTTGCCGCCAATCGGCTGGACACCCTGTTCGGCATCCTGAACGGTACGGCCAACTATATCCTGACCCGCATGACGGAAAACGGCCTGCCTTTTTCCGAGGCCCTCGCCGAAGCCCAACGGAAGGGCTACGCGGAAGCGGACCCCACCCTGGATGTGGACGGGATTGATACGGCCCATAAACTGGCCATCGCCGGAGCCATGGGGTTCGGGACGCCCATTCGCTTCGACCGCGTCTATGTGGAAGGGATTCGGGACATCGACCCCCTGGACGTGCAGTTTGCCTCAGAATTCGGCTACCGCCTCAAACTGCTTGCCATCGCCCGCAGTGCCGACGGCCAGCTGGAACTCCGCGTCCATCCGACCCTCATTCCCGAACAGCATGTCCTGGCCAGTGTTCGAGGCGCCTACAACGCCGTGCACATCCACGGAAACGCCGTCGGAAGCATCATGCTCTACGGCCTGGGAGCCGGCATGATGCCCACGGGAAGCGCCGTCGTTGCCGACATCGTGGATCTGGCTCGGGACATCACCCTGGGAATTGCCAACCGCGTTCCTCCACTGGGTTTCCTGCCGACTCAGACGACCGACATGCCGGTAAAATCCATGGACGACGTGGTGACGCGGTACTATTTCCGCTTTTCGGCGGTGGACCGCCCGGGAGTGCTTTCCAAGATTTCGGGCATTCTGGGCGCAAACCAGATCAGCATCGCCGCCGTCATCCAAAAAGGGCGGGAAGTGGAAGGTGCCGTCCCCATCGTCATGCTGACCCATGAGGCGGTTGAAAAGGACGTGCGCCGATCCCTGGAAGCCATCGACCGTTTGGACATCGTGCGCGGCACGACGCGGCTCATCCGCATCGAGGACCGGGCCGACAACGCCGCCCCCAGTGCATAAGGCCGCATCATGACGAAGCCGAAATACGTGATCTTGGTGGGAGACGGCATGGGAGACTACCCGGTGGCGTCCCTGGGAGGGCGCACGCCGCTGGAAGTGGCTCACACCCCGTTCATGTCCCGTGTCGCCCGAATGGGCGAAATCGGGACGGTGCAAACCATCCCCTTAGGGATGGAGCCGGGAAGCGATATCGCCAACATGGCCCTGCTAGGCTACGACCCGGCCGTCTACCATACGGGCCGGGCGCCCTTGGAAGCGGCAAGCCTCGGCGTCTCCCTCGGCCCGAGCGAAACGGCTTTCCGATGCAACCTTGTGAATCTGGAACGGGACCCCGACGGCACGGAGCGCATGGGGGATTATTCCGCCGGCCATATTTCCACGGCTGAAGCCCGTGAACTCATCGGCGCCTTGCAGCCCGCATGCGAAGGGCTTCCTCTAAAGCTTTACCCCGGGGTGAGCTACCGGCATCTGGTGGTCTGGGAAGGCGGACCAAGGACGCTGGCAACCACGCCGCCCCACGACATCATCGGGCAGCCGACCGAGAACTACGCCGAAGTTTACGAGAAAACGGACGTTCTCCGAATTTTCATGACCCGGTGCCGGCATATCTTGGCCGATCATCCCGTCAATCGCAGAAGGCGGGACACAGGGCTTCGGGACGCCAATGCGGTATGGCTCTGGGGACAAGGGCGCGCTCCGTCCATGCCCACGCTCCAGGACCTTTTCGGCATCCGCGGCGTTATGATTTCCGCCGTAGACCTTTTGAAGGGACTGGGCATTTACGCCGGATTGACCCCTCTTCATGTTCCAGGCGCAACCGGCTACCTGGACACCAACTACGCCGGAAAGGTGAGCGCCGCTCTTGAGGCGTTACAGGAGATGGATTTGGCTTTCGTCCACGTGGAAGCTCCAGACGAAGCCGGCCACGAAGGAAGTCTGACGAAAAAAGTGCAAGCCATCGAGGACTTCGATAAGAAAATCGTCGGCCCCATCGTGGACGGCCTGGCTCACTACGGGCGATGCCACGTGCTCATCGCCGCGGATCACCTCACGCCGCTCAGCGTTCGAACCCACGTGGCCGACCCTTCCCTGTTTGCGTTGTTCAAGGGAAACTTGAAAGCCAACGTCGCGGATGAGCGGAACATGGTGTTTTGCGAAGCGGCCGCTCGGGAATCGGGCTTGCACATGGACAGCGGAACGGCCCTTTTCCGTCGCTTTTTGGACGGCCCCCCTCACCCCTAGCCGCGGCGGCCCCGATCCTGCGCGATCCGGCTTTTCACGATTTCACGGAATCACGATGAGAGAGCCCCCTTCACCAAAGACACGAGCGGTTCTTCGAGTCCTCTACGGCGACACCGACGCCATGGGACAGGCCTACTACGGCCAGTACATGCGCTGGTTCGAGGCGGGGAGAGCCGAATGGTTTCGGCGGCTGGGGACAAGCTATCGACGCCTGGAAGAACAAGGCATCTTTCTTCCGGTGATCGAGGCCCACTGCCGTTACCTGAAGCCGGCTTTTTACGACGATGTCTTGGAAATCGAAACGTGTTTCCATTTTCCCGCCCCAGCGCGGCTGCGCTTCGATTACATCGTGCACCGGCAAAATCCGCCGGACCTGCTGGCTCGGGGATATACGGTCCACGTGTGCGTCAACGAGGAACGAAAGCCTCTAAAACCCCCGATGTGGCTCCGCGACCTCCTCGCCCCCAACGCCGTTTGGGACCTCGCCGGCCAAGAGGGAGCCCCGTCATGATCATTTATCCCGCCATCGATTTGAAAGACGGCCGATGCGTGCGCCTCATGCAAGGGGATATGGCTCGAGCCACCGTTTACGGCACGGATCCTGTAGCCGTGGCCCGGCATTGGGTGTCCCAAGGCGCCCAATGGCTCCATGTGGTGGATCTGGACGGCGCCTTTGCCAAGACGCCCAAGAACCGCGAGGTTATCGCCGCCATCGTCAAGGCGGTTTCGGTCCCCGTCCAACTGGGGGGCGGCATCCGGGCCATGGAAACCGTTCAAGACTATGTGGACTTGGGAGTGCAGCGGATCGTTTTGGGCACATGGGCGCTTCGGGATCCCAAGGTCGTGGAAGCGGCCTGTGGTCGTTTCCCAGGCCGAATCGCCTTGGGGATCGACGCCCGCGACGGATTCGTTGCCGTGGAAGGATGGACGGAAACGACCCGGGAAGAAGCCGTGGCCTTCGCCCGCCGATTCGACGGATCGGGACTGAGCGCCATCATCTACACGGACATCCAGCGGGACGGGATGCAGTCCGGGGTCAACGTGGAAGCGACGCGGCGGCTGTGCGCCGCCGTGTCCACACCGGTCATCGCCTCGGGCGGCGTGGCCTCGTGGGACGACATCGAAGCCCTGGTGCCCTTGGTTCCCCTGGGCCTCGACGGCGTGATTACGGGAAGAGCCCTCTACACCGGCACGCTGAACCTCAAGGAAGCCCTTCGGCGTCTCAGGTCCCTCAAGGCCGATCCCTGAAAACATCCCGCTCGCCCCGTCTTTTTGCCTGCGGATGCCCCATCCTGCACAGAACTCAAGGACCCAGAAGATTTAGGAGGTTCACCCATGGAATTGCTCCAACAACTTGAGCACGCCCTGAAAGAGGCCATCAAGAGCCGGGACGAAGACCGGCGAAACGCCTTGCGCATGGTGCTGACGGCCATCAAGAACAAAGAAAAGGAACTGCGGCGTCAGCCGTCGGAGTCGGAAATTCATCAACTCATTGCGGGGGCCATCAAACAACGGAAAGATTCCATCGAACAGTTTTTGCGCGGCGGCCGAAAGGATCTGGCGGACAAGGAAACCAAGGAGATCGAAGTTCTCCAGTCCTTCCTGCCAACCCCTCTGGACCCGGAGGCTCTCAAGAATCTCATCCGGGAAGTCATCCGCGAAACGGGGGCGACGTCCCTCAAGGACATGGGCAAGGTCATGAAGGCCCTCATGCCCCGGGTTTCAGGCCGGGCCGACGGCAAAACGGTCAACGACATGGTGAAAGGGGAGCTGGGCGGGACCTGAAGGCCGGCAGCGGCTTGGGGTCGACGGGGATGAAAAAGTGAGCTTTTCTTCTTGATCGGGAGGCTCTGAGAGGATAAATATATAAAGTTTTGGGTCGGAAGCCGACCCCGTGGATTGCGACTCTTCCAAAGTGGCGAGGGGCGGTGACCACATCGGATGCGGCAACACGCATTAAACAGGCTGTGGACGTCTTGGATCTCATCGGGAGCGCCGTCCCGCTGAAGCGGGTCGGCACCCGTTACGTGGGCCTGTGCCCGTTTCACCGTGAAAAGACGCCCTCTTTCCAGGTGGACGCCTCGGCGGGGCTTTTCTATTGTTTCGGGTGCGGGGCCGGAGGTGACGTGATCACCTTTACCATGCGCCACTGGAATCTCACCTTCCCGGAAGCCGTCAAATACCTGGCCGACCGCTATCATGTGCCGCTCCCAGAGACTCTCTTAGGGCCTTCCAAAGAAAAGCCCGAAGTGCTCACGGCGCTCTCCCGAACCTTGGAAATCGCGTGCGATTTTTTCGCCAGCCGCCTGCACCACCCGGAACAAGGCCGAACGGCTCGGGATTATATCCAAAAGCGAGGCCTGCCCCCCGACCTAGTCCGGTCGCAGCGCCTCGGATACGCCCCTCAGGGCTGGGATTCGCTCCTGCGGCATCTCAAATCCAAGGGGATCGACCCCGAAACGGCCGTCCGCTCGGGACTCGTCGTGCGTTCCGATAAGGGCACCTTTTACGACCGGTTTCGACATCGGCTCATGTTTCCCATCTTGGCTCCGGACGGCTCCCTCGTGGCCTTCGGCGGCCGCAGTCTGGACGGCACGGAACCCAAATACCTCAACAGCCCGGAAACGGACGTCTACCACAAAGGCCGAACTCTCTACCAGTACACCACGGCTCGGGAGGCTTGCCGGGACGCGCGCCAGGTGCTCCTGGTGGAAGGATACATGGATGCGCTCGCATTCCACGCCCAGGGCTTTTACCGCGTCGTCGCCACCCTCGGCACCGCCCTTACCCCCCACCAAGTGCGCCTCCTCCAGCGCTTGGCCGATGAGGTCGTTCTCGTCTACGACGGCGACGCTTCAGGTCAGAAAGCCATGCTTCGGGCCGTGCCGCTTTTTTTGCAGCAGGGACTTGCCGCCAGCTGCCTGACCCTGCCGGCCGGCATGGACCCGGATGATTATCTGAGAACCCACGGCCTGCAGGCCTTTCTCGAATGTCTTCCCACGCGCCGGGAAATCGCAACCTTCGCCGTGGACGCCATCGCCCGGACATGGGACGGCACGGTTCAAGATAAAGTCCGGGTCATCAAGGAGCTGGAAAGCCTTGTGGGAGAAGTTCGGGAGGTCATCGTGCGGGACGAAATGATACGGCTCCTTGCGCAGAAGCTTTCCCTTCCCGAAGCGGTGGTGCACAGCCATTTTGCCGGATCCGGCCGCAGGGTTCCAAGCGCGCGGCGGACAATCCGTGCCCCAGGAGCCCTCACGAGGGCTACGGCAGGAGACGTCCCGTCGGTGGAAGAAACCGTGGTGCGCTTGATCCTCCAATACCCCCGTCTTGCCAGGGACGCCATGGCCCTGGGGCTTCTCGACCTCGTGGAACCCTCTCCCATGGCCGCCCTTCTCGAGGCGATGCTCGCTCAGGCGCAACAGGATCCCTCCGAAGACTTCTCCTTGGCCTCTGTGGTTTTCCCCGACGAACAAACTCAGACGCTCCTGGCGCGCCTCATGATGGAAAAAGACGACAACCCCCTGAATGAAGAGGATGCGCGGCTTGTCTTGGAAGAAAGAATCCAGAGCTTGGTCAAGCGCCGCCGAAAAAAGAGACTTGCAGAACTTCGAACGGCTCTCGCTCATGCCGACAAATCGGGCGATGCGCAGGCTCGAAAAAAATTGCTGGAAGAATACCAAGCCCTTTGCGCGGCCGAAAGAAGGGGTTAAAGGTTTAGAGAACCCACCGAAGGAGTCAGCGACCTATGACGGAAGAGTCCAAGAAGCATTCCGAAGAAACCTCCCAAAAACGGCCCGGACTGGAAGACCTTAAAAGATTGATCAGCGCCGGCAAGGAAAAGGGCTACCTGACCTACGACGAGCTCAACGAAGTCCTGCCCGATGATCTGGTGACGCCGGAAAAGCTGGACGACATGATGATGATCTTCGATGAGATGAACATCGAGATCGTCGATTCGGACCAACAGGTCAAGGTGGTCAAGGAACGCACCAGCGACGACGAAGTGGAAGAAGACGACGGCGAAGAAGAAGCCGCTCTGGATGTGGACGCGGAAGGCCGGGTCACCGATCCGGTCAAGATGTATTTGCGGGAGATGGGGCAGGTGTCCCTGCTCACCCGGGAAGGCGAAGTGGAAATCGCCAAACGCATCGAAGCGGGGGAGCGGGAGGTCTTTAACGCCCTAATGGAGTCGTCCCTCGGGGTGGAAGAGATCCTTTCCATCAAGGAGGATTTGGAAAGCGGACGCACCAAGATCCACGAAGTGCTCATCGCCAGCGAAGATGAAATGCCCGAGGAAGAAAAGGAACTGCTGCGACACAAGGTCATCGACATTTTGGAGCAGGTCAAGAGCCTGGACGCCGAAGTTCGGCAAAAGCAGGTGCGTCTCATTTCCGAAGACCTTCAGCCTGCGGAAAAAGACCTGTTGACGGCGGAGGTTCAAGCCAAAAAGGAACAGATCGTCAGCCTCCTCAAGAACCTCCAGCTGGACAAGCACCAGATCGACCGCATCGTGGCCAAGCTCCGATCCTACCTGGAATCCATCGAGCAAGCGGAAAAGGACCTGGAACACTGTCTGCTGGTCACCGGAAAACCTTTGACGGAGCTGCAGCGATGGATTGAGGAGATGGATCGAGACGAGGCCGAGCTGCGCGCGCACGCGGCCCGTCTCGGCATGTCGCGGGAAGACCTTGTGGCCCTCATTCGGCGCGCCGTTCAAGCCCGGGAACAGATCACGGCTTTCGAGATGAAGGCCAAGATGGATTCCAAAAGCCTTCGGCTCATCCTGAGGAAGGTGGAAGACGGCATGGCCCGGGCCAAACAGGCCAAGAGCGAGCTTATCGAGGCCAACCTGCGATTGGTGGTCAGCATCGCCAAGAAATACACCAATCGCGGCCTCCAGTTCTTGGACCTCATTCAAGAAGGCAACATCGGGCTCATGAAAGCCGTGGACAAATTCGAATATCAGCGGGGCTATAAGTTCAGCACTTATGCAACCTGGTGGATTCGCCAGGCCATCACGCGGGCCATCGCCGACCAAGCCCGAACCATCCGCATCCCCGTGCACATGATCGAAACGATCAACAAACTCATCCGCACCTCCCGCTACTTGGTCCAGGAACTGGGCCGGGAACCCACTCCGGAGGAAATCGCGGAACGAATGGATTTTCCTGTGGACAAGGTCCGCAAGGTGCTCAAGATCGCCAAGGAACCCATCAGCTTGGAAACCCCCATCGGCGAAGAAGAAGACAGTCACTTGGGCGATTTTATCGAAGACCGCCGCGTCACATCGCCTGTGGATGCGGTCATCAATTTGAACCTCAGTGAACAGACGCGAAAGGTCCTGGCGACCCTGACCCCTCGGGAGGAGAAGGTGCTGCGGATGCGCTTCGGCATCGGAGAAAAATCCGACCACACCCTGGAAGAAGTGGGGCAGGATTTTCACGTCACCCGGGAACGCATCCGTCAGATCGAAGCCAAGGCACTGAGGAAACTTCGACACCCCAGCCGCCGCAAGGAACTCAAAAGCTTTATCGAAACATGAAAGACTCAGGCGGCACGCCGCGTGCCCCGCGCGCCGTCTGGAAAAATCATGGGCTCGGCGAAACTTTTGAGGATTTCCTAGACAATGAGGACCACATCGAGGGCTTCGGCCGCTTCGACGGCCCCTTCGGTGCGGTCCTGCCCCACCGCAACGCCGATGGTCTCCAGCCCGTAAGCCCGTCCGATGACCGCCGCCCGTCGCGCGGCCCGTTCCACGTCATGGCGATCCGCCACAACCGAAACCTCCGTCGCTAAGAGCACTTCACGGGTCTTGTCGTGGCGCAGGCGCCCGCGCACCACCAGATCGATCACAATGGCGTCGTCTCGTTCGGATTCGTTGATCTTCCCTTCTTCGAAAGCGTCTTCCAAGGCGTCGGCAAGCTGTTCGTGGGCAACGACCCGTGCCCGGGAGATGAGCCGCCCAAGGTAAGCCGCGGCATTTTCCCGCACTTTGCGTTGGAAGTTGTCGCCCTTGAGCTCTCCCACGTCCGTCTTGAGCTTGGCCACATCCTCCTTGAGGATTGCCACATCTTCCTTAAGGATCGCCACGTCCTGCTTGAGAACGTCCACGTCTTGTTTGAGAACCGCCACCTCTTGTTTGAGAATGGCGACGTCTTGTTTGAGAACGGCGACGTCTTCCTTGAGTACAGCCACATCTTCTTTAAGAACGGCTACATCTTCCTTGAGAACGGCCACGTCCTCTTTAAGAACAGCCACGTCTTCCTTGAGAACGGCCACATCTTCTTTGAGAACGGTCACATCTTCCTTGAGAACGGTCACGTCCTCTTTAAGAACAGCGACGTCTTCCTTGAGGCCATGGACGTCCCCTTCGATGCGGTCGACCCGGTCCACAAGGGGCTTGAATTCTTCTTGACGGAACCGCTCAAAAGCTGCGGGCAAAGCCAGAAGTTCTTCCGTGAGGATCAACCGGCGGAGCTCTTCCTTCCATTCCGGCTGATCCTTTAGGATTCGAATGAGGTCGTGAATCGTATCGATTTGGTAGCCTGACATGACGCTCCTCCTCGCGCTTTTGCCCATTGATAACACGAGCCGACCCACGAGGAAAGAGTTTCCCATGCCCTGAGGAGCTTGTCAGACAACGGGTAGTCCGCCACGTTCGTGTGAGAATCGAGCGCAAGATCTCAGAAAGTCGGAATTTCTTGGTTTGTTGTGTCGTCACAGCCGGGTGTGTGTTGGGGTGAGCGAAGCGAACCCCAACCTACATGTCGTCGGCCTAAATCATTAGACAAATTCGTAGGTTGGGGTGAGCGAAGCGAACCCCAACACACATCCCGGACGCGCTCCTGAGGGCGTCATGGACGACGGGGGCCACGGTCCCGCCCTCAAGTGCCGATCTTTTTGGAAAGCACGCGGGCGGCGATGATCACGGGGTCCCACAACGGTGAAAAAGGCGGCGCATACCCCAGATCCAGTTCGCTCACGTCTTGCGCCGTAAGGCCTCCCGTAATTGCGGCGGCCACCACGTCAATACGCTTTGCCGATCCCGTCTCCCCAACGATTTGTCCGCCCAGGATTTTTCCTGTCCGTTTCTCCGCCAAAAGCTTCACATGAATCGGGCCGCTTCCCGGAAAGTAGCCGGCCTTGGTTCGGCTCTCGATGGTTTCCGCAACATAGTCCCAGCCCAATTCCTGCAGTTCCCTTTCCTGGAGGCCCGTCCGAGCCACTTCCAAGGAGCAGATTTTGGTCACGGCCGTTCCCAGCACGCCGTTCATCACGGCCCGACCGCCGGCGATATTGGTTCCGGCCACCCTCCCGTGTCGGTTGGCAACGGTTCCCAAGGCCACGTAGAACGGTTTTCCCGTGATGAAGTGAAAAGATTCGGCGCAGTCGCCCGCGCCCCACACACCCTCGACCGGCGTCGCCATGCGTCGGTCCACGCGAAGAGCCCCCCGCACCCCCAGCGGAATGCCCGCCTCGACGGCCAGATCCGTGTTGGGCCGAACGCCCAAACCGAGCAAGGCGATGCCCGCGGGATATGTCCCCTTGTCGGTAACGACCGCGGTCAGCAGGCCGTCTTTCGTTTCAAATCCTTCCAGGGACTCTTCCAAATGGAGGGTCACGCCTTTGGCTCGAAGGGCATCCGCCACAAAGGCCGCCATGTCGGGATCCAAGGTGGCCATCACCTGAGGGGCTTTCTCGATGAGGCGTACATTCAGGCCCAAGAGCAGAAAGGCTTCGGCCATTTCCAGGCCGATATACCCCCCTCCCACCACCACGGCGTGGCGGGGCTTGAGCGTCTCCAGGGCCTTGCGGACCCGAAGGCCGCTTTCCAACGTGTGCACGCCAAAAACGCCCCGGGCGTCGTGACCGGGCACTTTGGGAATGATGGGCCGAGCCCCTGTGGCGATGAGGAGATCATCGTAGGGTTCCCACCATTGTCGACCCGAATCCAGGTGCACCACGTGGACGCGCCGAGCCGTCGGGTCCACGGCAATGACTTCATGGCGCGTGCGCACATCGATGTTTTGCCCGGCTTTAAAGGCTTCGGGGGACCGCGCCACGAGCTTTCGGTCGTCGTCGACAAGCCTGCCGACGTAGTAGGGAATGCCTCATGCGGAATAAGAAGTATGAGGACTCCTTTCGAAGACGAGAATCTCCAAATGGGGATCCATCCGGCGCGCCACGGATGCGGCGCTCATGCCCGCCGCATCCCCTCCGATCACGACCATCCGTTTGCCTGCCGCCATCCCGTGTCCTCCCAACCTTGTCATTTCCTGTTTGCGGCTTCATTTCTCTTTTGATTTTCAAACACTTTGACCCATTCCAAGCCGTGAATTCAAGGGGGGACGACTTTTTTTCAAAATTCGAAAAAAAGTGCTTGGCTTTTGTCTCAGGACCTGTTACAAGCCTTTTACGTTGATGGGAACCCAGAGGGGGTTCTCAAATTTCAGATTCTTGTACGCACGTTGCGGTTCGCTCTTTGGTCCCACCGAGTGTCCGGCTTTTCCGCAGGCAACCTCGAGTTCCAAAGCATCACCCGGCATGCAGTACAGAACACAAGGAGTCAGATTTATGATGCAGGGTCAAGTGAAGTGGTTTAACGAGAAGAAGGGTTTTGGTTTTATCGAAGCACAAGGCGCCGGGGATGTGTTTGTCCACTATTCCGGTATTGAAGGTCGCGGTTTTCGGACCCTGACCGAAGGCGAAACGGTGACGTTCGAAATTTCGGACACTCCGAAGGGCCCCCAGGCCATTAATGTTCGCCGCGCTTAGTCCTTTATAAGACGAAACGCCCCAACGCCCCGGAAGGCAAGCCCTCCCGGGGCGTTGTTTTTTTGGACCGCATCCTTTCTCGGCAAGACATGGGGAAACCACGTTTTTCTTGACACTGAAGGGAGCTCATTTTTATAAACGTTCCCACCTTTGAGCACGGGCCCATAGCTCAGTTGGTAGAGCCACCGGCTCATAACCGGTCGGTCCCTGGTTCGAGGCCAGGTGGGCCCACCATTTTTTGACCGTGAAAGACGAGAGGCCATGGACGAACCCCATGTGGGACAAGGACGGGGCGGCTTGAGAGAGGGCCTTAAAGCGAGCTCCTGTGAACGACGGGTGCCGATAGGCCGGGGGGTGTTCCTCATGAGGAACACCCCCTTCGCTTTTCGTGATCCGCCCTCCCCGATTTTCCCTTATCCCCGCTCGAAAAGGTCTCACCCATGAAGACCCCGGTCACCGTTGCCCATATCATCCAATGGATCGACGAGCTGGCTCCCTTCCGGTTTGCGGAGAGTTGGGACAATTGCGGCCTTCAGGTGGGCGATCCCCGGGCCGAAGTCTCCCGCGTTCTCGTCGCTCTGGACCCGTCCTTGCACACCGTGCGTGAGGCCGCTCGCAGGGCATGCCAGGTTCTGCTCACCCATCACCCGCTGTTTTCCAAGGCTGTGGCCACCCTGCCCCTGGACCGCCCGCTCGGCGCCGTGGTTGCCGAAGCCATCCGAAGCAACGTCCATATTGTGTCCGCCCACACCAACCTGGATGCCGCGGCGCTCCATGGAACCAACGACACTCTCGCGCGGGCCATGGGCTTGGCCATACTGGGCCCTTTGGAAGGAGACCCCGGCACGGTTCAAGACGCCCGCTATGCAGGCTTGGGTCTCTACGGCCTCTTAGCCGCAGCCTGTTCGGCGCTGGATTTGGCCGAACGCCTGGCACGGCTTGTGGGGATTCAAAGCGTTCGGCTCGTGGGAAACCCCGAACAGCCCGTCCAGAGGGTCGCCCTGTGTACGGGAAGCGGGATGAGTCTCCTCGGCCGCGCCATCCAAAACGACTGTCACGCTTTCATCACCGGGGACGTGAAATATCACGACGCCCAAGCGGCTTTGGACCAGGGGATCGTGGTCATCGATATCGGCCACTTCGCCTCCGAAGCCTTCGTGGTCGCCCCTCTGGCCGAAGCCCTTGCGGCTGCAGCCCGAAGCCGCGGCGCTGTTTTGGAAGTCATGGCGTCCACCGTGGAAAAAGACCCGTTCGTCACGGTGATTTTCAATGCACACAGGAGGGAATGCGTTGCAGGAGCAATTGAAATATCTGGTGGAACTGCAGATTCTGGAAAATAAGAAGGTGGAACTCCTGCGGCGACGCGAAGAGACGCCGCTCAAGATCGCCGCTCTGGACAAGGAATTCGCCGCTTTTGAGAGCGAATATCTCCTGAAAAAGACCGAGCACGACAACGCCGTGCAGTTGCGCCGTGCAGAGGAAAAGGACATCGCGGACCTGGAAGCGCGAATTCGGCGCAGCCGGCAAAAAGAACACGAGGTCAAGACCAATCGGGAGTATCATGCCCTGCTGAAGGAAATTCAGGACTTGCAAGACGAGATCCGGGCACGTGAAGACCATGTGCTGGAACTTATGGAAAAAATCGAAAAGCTTGCCAAGGAACTGAAAAGCTTGGGCCAGGAGCTGGAAAAGCGCCGCAAGGAAGTGGAAGAAAAAAAGACGGCCCTGCAACGGGAAAGCGATCAGGTGGAAGACAAGATCGCCCATCTGGAACGCCTTCAAGCTGAAGTCCGCCAAAAAATCACCCCGTCCCTTTTCAGCAAGTGGGCTACCCTGGCGCAGCGCTACAAAGGGGTGGCCGTGGCGCCGGTCAACAACGGCGTCTGCCAGATCTGCCACCTGAACATTCCCCCTCAGCGGTTCATCGAACTGCTGCGGGACCAGGACATCCTCACCTGTCCCCATTGCCACCGTTTTATTTATCATCCGGAAAATGAAGCCTACAAAGCCGTCCACGACGATCTTAAAGACTTTTAGGGCTTTGAGGCCGCTCCAGGCCCTTCCTCAAGGGCCTTTTCCCTCAGGGGCAAAAGGCTTGCCATTTCAGGTCCCCTGGACTATTTAGGGACCGCTCAGTTCGTGAAGTCGGGAACGCTATGTGACGCAGAGGAGAGCCGGCCATGGCGACCTATGGTTTGAAGATCTTTTCGGGCAACAGCAACCTGGAGCTTGCTCAAAAGATCTGTGATTCTCTCGAAATCCCCTTGGGGCGCGCCTTGGTGACCACCTTTAGTGACGGGGAAATCCGCGTGGAAGTCGGGGAAAACGTGCGCGGCGCCGATGTTTTCGTCGTGCAGTCGGGAGCTCCCCCCGTGAACGATCACTTGATGGAACTCCTTGTCATGATCGACGCCCTGAAAAGGGCCTCCGCCCGGCGCATCACCGCTGTCATCCCCTACTACAGCTATTCGCGCCAAGACCGGAAGAACAAGCCTCGCGTGCCCATCACCGCTCGGCTCGTGGCGGACCTCATCACCAGCGTGGGCACGGACCGCATCCTCACCATGGATCTCCATGCCGGGCAGATTCAGGGTTTCTTCGACATTCCCGTGGACAATCTTTACGCCTCGCCCATCCTGCTCCCCTACATTCGCGAGCACTTCAACCACAACCTGGTGGTCGTCAGCCCAGACGCGGGTGGCGTGCCGCGGGCCCGGGCTTACGCCCAAAGGCTCCCTGCGGGTCTGGCGCTGATCGACAAGCGCCGCGTGGACGTCAACCAAGCCGAGGTCATGAACATCATCGGGGACGTGGCTGGCAAGACGGCGATTATTTTGGACGACATGGCGGATACGGCCGGCACCTTGGTGGAAGCGACCCGCGCCTTGCTGGATCGGGGCGCGAGCGAAGTCCACGCGTGCGTCACCCACCCCGTGTTGTCGGGGCCCGCCGTGGAACGGATTGAAAAAAGCGAGCTGAAAAGCCTCGTGGTCACGGACACGCTGCCGCTTCGACCCCAAGCCGCCCACTGCGACAAGATCAAGGTCGTCTCAGCAGCCCGCTTGTTCAGTCAGGCCATCAAGAGCATCCACAACGAGGACAGCATCAGCAGTCTTTTCGATATCCAGCATTAGGCCCTCGCCGTAAGGCCATGTTTTCCGAAGGAACGCGAGGATTTCGTCCCCCATTTCGGACAGGCCGGAACCCCGCGATCCCCAGAAAGATTTGTCTCACGGCTCTCGGGGGAAAAGCCCGGAGCCCCAGGCCTTGCAAAGCCTTGAGAAATCCCACGGTGCCCGAGCGGGAGGGTGCAGTATGAACTCCGACCGATACCTCTACGGGCTCGACGATCCCCCTCCCCTCGCCCTATCCATCGTTTACGCCGTCCAATGGGCCGTCATCATCTTCCCGGCCTACGTCATCGCGGCCAAGATCGTCGCCCAAGCCATGGCCCTTCCTGCAAGTTTAGAAGCCCGCTTTCTCCAGGTGACCCTTGTCTGCTCGGGGCTGGGCACCCTGGTCCAAACTCTATGGGGACACCGGTACCCTCTCGTGGAAGGACCGGCGACGGCCCATCTCCTGACTTTTGTGTCCTTGAGCCCACTTGGTCTTGGAGCCGTTCAGGGAGCGACTTTGGCCGCAGCGGCCTGCTTGGCCGTCCTCGCCGCCACGGGCGCCGTGAAGCCTCTGTTACGCCTTTTCACCCCCAACGTGGTGGGCGTGATCTTGATGCTCATCGCCTTTTCTTTGCTCCCCCATCTCATCCCACCCATGCTGGGCCTGGATTCCCGACACGGGGAGGCGTCCGCCCTCATCCTGGTCGTGAGCCTGGCCTTGATGGTGATCATGGCCGTTTTGGGGCATCGCCTCCGGGGCCTGTGGAAGACGTGCAACATGGCGTTGGGACTTCTTTTGGGAACGGTCCTTTTCGCCTTCCTGGGCAGGATCTCGTGGGCCCCCATCCTCGCTTCGCCTTGGCTTTCGCTCCCTCGACCGTGGTCGCCCTTTTCTCCGCAATGGCACGGAGACGCCTTTATCGCCTTCCTGCTCACCTACGTGGCCATTGCGGTCAACAGCATGGGAAGCATCCAGGGCATCGCGGCGGTCACGCAACCCGGCCGGCTTGACGGCGCGCTCCGCCGGGGGCTTTTGACGACCGGGGTCAGCGGGATGGTATGCGCCTTTTTCGGGGTCGTTGGCACCGTTTCCTATAGCACCGGCCCCGGTGTGGTTTTGGCCAGCCGCGTGGCCAGCCGCTTTCCTCTGGCCTGGTGCGGCCTGCTGGTGACGGCGGCGGCCTTTTTCCCAAAAGTCGCCGCCGCCCTCACACTGATCCCGTCGGCCGTGGTGGCTTCCGCTTTGTGTGTCGCCATGGCGGGACAGCTGGGCGCCGGCTTGGCCGTGATCGCCGCCGGAAGGACCTTGGCCGCGCGGGACTATTTCGTGGTGGGCATACCCGTGCTTGTCGGCACGCTCTTGGCCTTCCTGCCTCAGTCCTTTATAGTATCCCTGTCCGGCATGGGCCGGGTCTTTTTGGGAAACGGCCTGGTTTCAGGGATCGTCCTCGTGATGTTTCTGGAACACGGCGTGTTCGTCCAACCCAAGAAGGAGTCTTCGCCTTGAAAGCGCCTGTGGTCTCGTGCCCTCGATGCGGCGCCCCTGTGGCCGTACAGCGCAACCCCGCCCTCACGGTGGACATCATCATCCATCCGGTGCAAAACCCCGCAAGCGTGGTCCTCATCCAACGCCGCCACCCGCCGCTGGGCTGGGCCCTTCCCGGCGGCTTCGTGGACTACGGCGAAAGCCTGGAACAGGCGGCTCGACGGGAGGCCAAGGAAGAAACCGGCTTGGATCTGACGGACCTAAGGCAGTTTCGAGCCTATTCCGACCCGGCACGCGATCCCCGTCAGCATACCGTCACCGTGGTCTTCTCGGCCCAAGGCTCGGGACAGGCTCATGCCGCGGATGATGCCCGGGATCTCAAAATTTTCCCGCTGAACGCCCTTCCCGAAAACATGGCGTTCGACCATGGCCGGATTCTCAAAGACTATATTCGTTGGTCGCTTGAAGGGATCCTGCCCTCATGAGCGTCACCCCCCCTTCCCCCACGACGCCCAACGATCAGGAAAAGGTGGCGTGCGTTTCCGCATGGCTCTATTCGGCCGACGGCCCTGTGGAACGCGTCCGCCAATGGGTGATCGAGGAAACCCCCGTCACCCTTTATATCAACGAGCAGGAGATCGTGACCCTGCTCTGCGCCGGGCATCACCTCGATGAGCTGGCCGTCGGGTTTGCCTATGCCGAAGGGTTCTTGGACGGCCCGGAAGATCTGAAAAGCGTCACGGTCGATCGGGAAAACGGCCGCGTTTTTCTTGAGCTCCAAGGGGATGCGCCCCTCGCGGCACGTTTGTGGAACAGGCGCACCATAACGTCAGGATGCGGCAAAGGAACGGTTTTCTACAACGCCCTCGACGCCCTCTTGGCCCGCCCCATGGAAAGCGGTCCCCAAATTCCGGCTCGATCGGTCTGGGAGCGCATGGAAGATCTCCATCGGTTGAGTCAAACCTACCGCAGAACTCATGGGGTCCATAACTGCGCTTTGGCCGACGCCTCGGCCATCCGACTGTTTCGGGACGACATCGGCCGTCACAACGCGGTGGATATGCTCATCGGACACAGCGTGTTGCACGGTGTGGTTCTGGACGATAAGATGCTCGTCACGACGGGGCGGCTCACATCGGAAATCGTCATCAAGGCCGCAAAGGTCGGCCTTCCCGTGCTGGTGAGCCGCAATACGGCGACGACCCTGGCCATTCGTTTGGCGGAAGCGGTGAACATGACGCTCATCGGATACACCAGGGCCGGCAAGTTTACGGTCTACAGCGGCGAGAAGCGTCTGCGATGAAGAAGCCCCCTAGCCGTACGCCAAGGGCCGGCGACGATCCGGAAATTTACCTGGACCATGCCGCCACGAGCTTTCCCAAGCCGAAAGGCGTTCTCAAGCAGGTCGCATGGGCTGTGGAGGCCTTGGCGTCACCGGGCAGGGGCCATTCCCGAGGGGCCATGGAAGCCGCTGCGGTTCTGGACTCCGCCCGGCGCAAAGCCGCCCGGTTTTTCGGCATAGCCGATCCGTCGAGACTCGTTTTCACAAAGAGCGCTACGGAAAGCCTCAATGTGGTCCTCAAGGGATTTCTCAAACGAGGCGACCGCGTGGTCACGACTTCCATGGAACACAATGCCGTCGCCCGACCTCTTTCGCGCCTGGCGGCGACACGGGATGTGCACGTCATCCGCGTGCCGTGCCGTGCCGACGGATCCCTGGACGAGGACGCTTTCCGCCGCGCCCTGGATCCGCCGCCGGCCTTGGCGGTCTTGATCCACGCCTCCAACGTGAACGGCGCCTTGGTGGCCGGACCGGAAGTGCTGGCCCTGTGCCGGAGCCGCGGCGTTCCCGTTCTGCTCGATGCCGCCCAGACGGCAGGACTCCTTTCCATCAATGTTGCGGAACATGATCTCGGCATGCTCGCCTGCTCCGGGCACAAGGGGCTCCTCGGACCTCCCGGCGTCGGCCTCCTCTACATCCGCCCCGATTTGGACGTGGAACCCCTCATCGACGGGGGCACCGGCAGTCGCTCCGAAGAATGGGTCCAACCTCGGCACATGCCCGATTGCTTCGAAAGCGGGACGCCCAATGTTCCCGGCATCGCCGGAGTCGCTGCGGGCCTGGAACATCTCGCCTCCATGGGAGTCGATGCGCTGGGTGCCCGCGAACTGGAGCTCGCTCAATATGCGGCCGAAAACCTGGAAGGGATCGCCGGCGTTCGTGTCTACCGCCCCGCCGTCCGCGGCGGCAACGCGGTTTCTTTTACCGTCGAAGGGATGTCTCCCGTCGATGTGGCCATGATCTTGGGCGGCTCGGGGATTGCGGTACGAGCCGGGCTCCACTGCGCGCCCTGGGCCCATCAGAGCCTGGGCACCTACCCCGAAGGAACCGTCCGGCTCTCTCCCGGGTGGTGCACAACCCAGGCCGATGTGGACGCAGCGCTCAGATCCGTTGAGGCTTTGGTCTTGCGCCGGTGCCGTAGAATCCGCGGAAGGGAAAAGACCTTATGATTCGAAAAGCCCGGATCGGCGATGTCAAAGAGCTGCACAAAATGCTCAACGCCTTCGCCGCCGAAGGAAAACTCCTGCCCCGTTCGTTGAGCGACCTCTACACGCACATTCGGGAATTCGTTGTCTGGCAATCCCCAGAAAACGGCAAGATTCTCGGCTGCTGCTGCTTGCATATCGTCTGGGAGGATCTGGCGGAAATCCGTTCCTTGGCTGTCCTGCCGGAGCGACAGGGTCAAGGCATCGGCACCGCTTTGGTGCGCGCGTGTTTGAACGAAGCCCGTGACTTGGGCATCTTTCGGGTGTTCGTCCTGACGTACGAGGTGCGGTTTTTCCAAAACTTGGGCTTTCGAGTGACCGACAAGCAGGTGTTTCCCCAAAAAATTTGGGCGGACTGCCTCCACTGCACCAAGTTTCCCGACTGTGACGAAACAGCCATGGTTTTGGACCTCGCAGACGTCCAGGGGGCGAGTGGATGAGGCCACCGATCCTCGCCAAAAGGATGAAACCGGCGGTGCTCATGCTCGCCGCAGCAGCGCTCTTCCTCTTTTCGGGCTGTGCCTCTCGAGAAGTCCCGCAGCCGGCTCCGAAGCCCGCTGCGGCCCCCACGCCTTCGCCCGTGCAGCCCGCGTCGCCACCGGGATCGCAGGATTCGGTCGCCGGAACGCAACGCATCCACGTGGTGCAGGAACCCCTTGTCGAGTCCAAGACCCCACGAACGGTCATTCACGAAGTCGCCCCCATGGAAACCGTCTGGCGCCTTTCCAAGATGTACGGGGTCTCCATGGAATCCATCTACCGGGCCAACGGGCTCAAGCCCGGCGCTCCCATCTCCATCGGCCAGAAACTCACCATTCCCAACGCCACTCAATTCCAGAACATCATCCCGCTCTATCCCAGTACCTGTTGGCGCTGGATCGTCATTCATCACACGGCGACGGACATCGGCAAGGCCGCCCTGATCCATTACAATCACCAAGACCGCGGCTTCTGGAACGGGTTGGGCTATCACTTCCTCATCGACAACGGCAGCCTTGGCAAAGGAGACGGTCAAATCGAGGTCTCCCCCCGGTGGATCAAGCAGCAGAAGGGCGCCCATTGTAAGGTCGGCGGAATGAACGAAATGGGAATCGGGGTGGCCCTTGTGGGCAACTTCGACGAAGGGTTGCCGACGACGAAGCAGATGCAGTCCTTGGCGCGGCTCATTCGTGAACTGACCCACTATTACCGCATCCCGGCAAGAAACATCGTGGGGCACGGCGACGTGCCGGGAGCCCGCACGGATTGTCCCGGGAAGCGCTTTCCCTGGGCCGAACTGCAACGTCTCCTCGCCGCACGCTAATCCTTCTTCCAATAGGCGTGCAGGTAAGATCCCCTCTGTGACGTCGCGTTCCCCAATGCCAAGGACCTTATGGCCATGAGACCGTGAAAGGATTCCGGATAGGGACTTGGGGCGTAGTACAGGAAAAGAACGTGTTCGGCCCCGTCCTGTGCAACCTTTGCCGCCAGCCGATGATGGTCGTTGGCGTAGTTGAAGACGACGTCGAAGTTTCCAAAAGCCGTTCCATGCCGGATGTATGTGTCCTCATCGCAGAAGTCCCCGCACCAGATGGTGGGCGGAGCCTCCTCTGTGCGGTAGAAAGGACGGAAAACAGCCGCGTTGGCGAGCGAACGGCGCCACAAGGCGTCGTCGTATTCCACCCCGAAGGTTTTCAGGCCAAAGACCAAAGACGCCAGAATCACGATACGGCCGTCCCCACTTCCCGCATCGAGGAAAGTCTGATTCGACCGAAGGAGGCCTTCAGCCATGAGTTTCGCCAGGCCCAGGTGAACGTTTTCCAAGGAGGAGGGGACAAATTCCCCGGCGCCGGTGACGGCGTACACGCCGAAACGACGGTCTTCCCGCGCATAATGGGCCTGGATGGCGCGCAGGAGACCCTTGGAGGACTCATGGGGCAGGGAGCCATCGGCGCCAGGCATCGGCGGGGGCGGGGAATCGGGTCGTTCCTTTGGGATCCTGAAGCTGTTCCTTTCGGCGTTGGGATTCATGGCAGCGGCTTTCTCGAGCGATCTGGGACGTGAGTGAAAGTTTCAGCGCATTGCCCTGGGTGTGCTCTTCGTCGTCTCCGTCGTAATGGCTTAAAACCATGCTGATCTTTTCATTGTCGGCCACTTCGAAAGACCATTTCCAGGCCACATAGGCCTGGAAGGGATCCCCCACGTATTGCGTCGGTTCCCCGTATTGTTTTTTCAAAGCATCCAAAAGCCTATCGAAGAAGGCGCGGCCGTCGTCTTCGTACTTGACTTTAATCCGCACGATGGTCCCCGGGGCGTCACAGACTCCGTAGACGATATAGCCGCTGGCAAAGCCTTGGGGAACCGACACAGCCGCTTCTTTAAGATACGGGCGCAAACGCACCGCGTAAGCATTCTCCGGCGCGATCCGGCCTTCATAAGCCTTAATGTTCGTTCCCAGCCGGTATCCCGCAATTTCCCGGGGCGGAGACTGGGCCGATGCAGCCGTCCAGACTCCGACGGTTCCAAACGCAACGCACAGGACAGTTAAAACGGATTTCATGACATCCCCTTTTTGTGGAGCACGCTTTTAAAAATTGCCTTGCGCCCGGCTTTTCCAGAGCGGGGATTCCTTTTTTCACTGCCCGTTGCCGGGGCGATGTGTCGGTCTTCAAAAGTCCGCTCATCCGCTTCGAGTTTGCTCGGGACCCAAAAACCCCATGCCCCGCTGGCGATGCGCGTCCTGGTACACGTGGAGCTTCAACCCGGCGGAAACGTCCGGGACGTGCACGACCTTGATCACCTTTTCCCACCGGGCTTCATCGGGGCATATGTCGGAGAGCCTGTTGTGCCGCGGTGCCGCAAAGAATTCTTCACGAAACACCTCCTGGGGATCGTCCGGGAAGACGGCGACCGGCACGATCCTCGCCTCCACCAAGTCGCTGAAAAAATGGGTCCCGAAAGACACCTCCGGCGTCACGCCTTCCGATTCAAAAGCGATCTCGCCCAGCACCAAGGCATGGTTGATGTCTTCATACCCGACGCGGACTCCCAAGTGAAGCTCGTTGGTCCCCCAACGGCCGGGCCCGAACAAGGCGAAACGCTTCCCCTGAAGGGCCCGGTTGATCCGCCCGATCACACGTCCCACGGACGCCTTCTCGGTCAAGTCCTTAAGACGCCCATAGGCCTTCGGGTCCACGTACACCACGTAGTCCAGATTGCGCACAACGGCGTTGAAAAGCACCTTGGAATTGGTGAAGACAATCCGTTCTTCGGGGATGTCCGTCGGGATGTCCACCTGAGCCAATTCCTCGTGTACCGCCAGGGTCCGGCACTGCAACAAGAACAGCTGATCGTCGTGCCAGGCGAATTCCACATCCACCGGGTGTTCATAGGCCTGTTCCAAGCGCCGGAGGATCTTTCGAAGCAGACCGGCAAAAGGGGAACGGCGCAGCAGGTTGTCAAAGGTGACGACTGCCGTCTCCGGGGCTACGACCTGGCTTTTAAACAGGGGAGACGACACATGGTCGTCATCCACGCTGGACACCGCCCAATAGGCCGCATCCGGCGGAAGATGGGGCAACAGATCGAGAAACGAAACCGTTTCCACCCGGCCGCTCCGGAGGTTGATCCCATCCACCAGGCGCTGGGAATATTTGATGATCTGGCGCGCCGAAACTTCAGGGCGCATGTCGGGATGACTCAAGGCCACCAACCGGGGATAGTCCTGCCCGACGCGTTCCACCGCTCGCGTGCCCAAGCCGAGAACCAGTCGAGCCATTCCGTCTTCTTCACGGATTTTCGGAGACCACCGATAGGTGTTGCGAGAAAAAGCCACTCCTGAAGCCAGGGGAAAAAAATAATCGCCGTACCGGGCCCCCACCACTTTCTGGACGAGGACGCTCATCTTTTCATCGAAGTCCAGCAGGTTGTGATCCCTTCGATACAAGATGGGCGCCGGTGCATAGGTGCTCATGTGCACCCTTTTGAGTCCCCAGATGAACTCCTCCAGTCGTTTTTCCAACGGGCCCTGGTTCGCCAAGAAAACGGAATCGTATTTGCCGGAAAACGCATGGCCGAAGTTGTCTTCCAAGAGACTGGACGATCTCAGGATGATCGGACATTCGCCGAGCCGTTCCAAAAATCTCCTGAACATGGCCACCATATCCGGCGGAAATGAAGCGCGGGCGAAAAGTTCCGAAATGTGTTTGTACTCCTCTTCGATGACCTCCCGGGTTTTGTACTTTTGGCTATGGAACCAGTGGAGATTGTTATAGTCGATAAAATCTGAAAAAATACCGGAATTGAAGTAATACGATTCGGGGATGCGCAGGAATTGCTCCAACTCGGGGTCTTTGGAGGCAAGGCGCGGCAGAAGGATCTTATAGGCAAGGAGCATCCCCGCCGCCTTGCCTCCCACTTTGCCGGATCTTCGGGGATTCCAGTAGGCATGGTCCACCATTTCGTCGATATCGCGAATGGTGATGTGTTTTTTGGCAATGCCTACAAAGGGCAGTTGGTTGGAAATGAAATGGCTGATCAGGGCCACCCGCACTCCTTCTGCTTCGCTCGGGGGGATGAACAAATCCCCCTCGGGCAGGGCGCAGAAATCTTTAAGCGCCTTCTTGATGTGCTTCGATGTCGCCCCTTCGGTGTTGACGACCCGACTGAGAATTTGAAATCTTTCCAGCTTCTGTGCCAGCTGGATGTGATCTTGGATGTCCTTTTCGGAGAAGGCTTGGGCGGAGAGGATGTCCGTGAGGGCGTCCGAAACCTCGCGCCGATGCTCTGCATCATCGGCCAGGTTGAGAACCCGCACGGCTTCCTCCACCATGCTTTGGAACCACGATTGCGTGACGACCCCGCGCTCCAGCAAAGAACGCCTCAACAGGGTCCGGATGGATTCCGCCAGATTTCCACGGGCCATGATCCGTTGTTGGAGGCGGTAGGTACGAATCAGCCCGATGAGTTGTTCCGAAGGGACATTGATCATAAATCCTGGGTCCCCCTTCATCCCTTTCAGACCCAACCGCGCAGCTTGCACGCTTCCGCCACTCGAGCCACACTCACCAAGTAGGCGGCCTCTCTCAAGTTCGTTTTGTGGCGCGTCGCCATGTCGAAGACGGCGTGGAAAGCGCGGGTCATCTTGTCGTCCAGGCGCGTATGGACGTCCTTGATTTCCCAATAAAAATTGTAAGTGTTCTGCACTTGTTCGAAATAGGACACCGTCACCCCGCCGGCGTTGGCTAAAAAGTCCGGAAGCACCAGGATCCCTTTGTCATGGAGAATGGCGTCGGCTTCCGGCGTTGTCGGTCCGTTGGCCAATTCGCACATGATGCGGGCGCGAAGGCGGGGAGCGTTTTCTTCGGTGATGGCGTTTTCCAGGGCGGAGGGGAAAAGGACCGTGACGTCCAGTTCCAGGAGTTCCTCGTTACTCAGGGATTCGCCGCCGGGAAAGCCTGCAACCGTGCCTGTGTGCTTCTTGTGATGGATGAGAGCCGCCGGGTCCATGCCCTTTGGGTTGTAAACGGCTCCTTTGGAATCGGATGCGGCCACAAGTTTGAGGCCCAGGATTTCCGAACCCAGCAGCGCCGCGTATTGCCCCGCATTGCCGAAGCCCTGCACCGCCATGGTGCCTCCGTCCAAGGAAATTCCATAGGCCTTGGCCGCCTCCCGCGTCACGTAAATGCCTCCTCGCGCCGTAGCGTCATGCCGGCCCAGGGATCCTCCGAGGGGGACGGGTTTTCCCGTAATGACACCGGGATGATGCTCGCCCACGAGGGTTTCGTACTCGTCCATCATCCAGGCCATGATTTGCGGCGTGGTATAGACATCAGGAGCCGGCACATCTTTGGTGACCGCCACAATCCCGGCGATGGCCCTCATGTAGGCTCGAGCCAGCCGCTCCTTTTCCCCTTCCGAAAGTTCCTTGGGATTGCACACAATCCCGCCTTTGCCTCCTCCCAGGGGAATGTCCACCACGGACGTCTTCCACGTCATCCATGCCGCCAAGGCACGAACGGTGTCGAGCGTCTCATCGGGATGCCAGCGCAATCCCCCTTTGGCCGGACCTCGGGCCGTATTGTATTGGACGCGAAAACCTCGAAAAATCTTTGTGGTCCCATCGTCCATCCGAACCGGCATGGTAAAGGTGTACTCTCTCATGGGCCAGCGCAAGAGCTCGTGGGTGGCCTCATCCAACCCCAACTTTTCGGCGGCCCGGTCCAATTGCTTCTGGGCCATAACAAACGGGTTGAGTCGCTCTGTCATGTCCTCTCCTTTCCACTTCGCGAGATTTTGGGATGAACGACAAGAAGCCTCACAGGTTCCACGCACCATTCAGGGAACACTTTCCGCTTGACATCCTTAACCTGTCATTCTAAAAGTCAGCTCCGACTTTTAAGTGGCGATAAAACCCTGCGCACAACGGCGTGCGGCTTCCAAGGGTTTTTGGGGACGAGGGCGTCCGATCTTTCTCCCGTAAAAGGGGGGAAGCGGGCGCTTTTTTATTTCGGGGCACCTTACTTTTTAGGAGGAGGACTAAAGCATGTCTTACAGCCAGCCGAACCGCAGTGCAGCTACCCTGACCACCACCCGAGTGGAACCGGCTCCCATCTCCGGCATCTGCGTCACGTGCCTGGACGGCTGTGAAGGGCCGTGCGAAATCGGCCGTTCCGCCCTCAAAGGCCGTGAGATGATCTACCCTCAGCCCTTCGGTAAGATCACGGCGGGGGCCAACAAAGATTACCCCGTGGATTTTTCCCACTTCAACATTCAAGGCACCTGTGTGGGTGCGGTGGGCGTGGCGGCCGATCCGGACGTGGCCACGTTCCCCGCTGTGGACTGCACGACGGCGGTCGGCGCCGACGGATCCATCAAGTTGGATTTTCCGGTTTTCACGGGAGCTGTGGGTTCGACGGATATCGCTCGCATCAATTGGGAAGACGTGGCCGTAGGCGCCGCCATTTCCGGGGTATTGGTCGTGGCGGGGGAAAACATTTGCGGCATGGACCCTCAGGCCGAAATCAAGAACGGCCGGGTCGTCAAGTCCCCCGAAATGGAACGGCGCGTGTCCGCTTTCAAGCGCTGGTACAACGGCAAGGGCGGCATTATCGTCCAGGCCAACGTGGAAGATACCAAGCTGGGTGTTCCCGAATACGTCATCGAAAAACTGGGCATTGAAATTTTTGAGCTCAAATGGGGTCAAGGCGCCAAGGACATCGGCGGTGAAGTGAAGCTGCCCACCATCGAGCGGGCCCTTCAGCTGAAGGAACGCGGCTACATCGTTTTGCCCGACCCCACACGACCTGCGGTGCAAAAAGCCTTTCAGTCGGGCGGCATCACGGAATTCGAACGCCATTCCCGACTTGGAATGGTGGACGAAGAAGGCTTCTACAAGGAAGTGGAACGGCTGCGCACGGTGGGCGCCAAGTACGTGACCCTCAAAACCGGTGCCTACCGTCCCGCCGATTTGGCACGAGCCATCAAGTATTCTTCGGAAGCCAAGATCGATTTGCTCACCATCGACGGCGCCGGCGGTGGAACGGGCATGAGCCCGTGGCGGATGATGAACGAATGGGGCATCCCCACGGTCTACCTGGAATGCATGACCTATGAGATGTGCGAAAAGCTTCGAGCCAAAGGGGCGTATATTCCGCCCATCGCCATCGCGGGCGGCTTGAGCCTGGAAGACCACTTGTTCAAGGCCATTGCGTTGGGGGCCCCCTACGTCAAGGCCATTTGTTTGGGCCGGGCCATCTTGACCGCCGCCATGGTCGGCAAGACCCATGGGAAGCTCATGGCGGAGAAAATGACCCAGCAGGGACGGCGCCTGGAAGAAGGCTATCTTTCCTTGTTCGCCGTCGGCGCACAGCTCAAGGAACGCTTTGGGGACGACTTCGAAAAGCTCCCGCCCGGCGCCATCGGCATGTACTCCTATATCGATCGCTTGCGCCAGGGCCTCCAGCAGCTCATGGCCGGAGCGCGCAAGTTTGCGCTTCGATACATCGACCGTAATGACATTGTGGCCCTGACCCGAGAAGCCGCGGAAATTTCCGGCATCCCCTACGTCATGGACAGCGACCGCGAGGAAATCGAAAAAATCCTCGGCTAAGGGCCGAAAAGGCGTCATCGCCGATCACCGATCCGGGGCTGCCTCAGCCCCGGGCAGTCACTTGAAGAAAGGAGTCCACCATGTCCAAGAACGTTTGCGCCCATCTGTGCAAATCCTGCTATGCCGCTCACGTGTGCGCCGTCAACGCCATCACCGAACTCAACGGGACGGTGCTCATCAACTCTGAAAAATGCATCGGGTGCGGATCCTGCCGGACCGCTTGCGTCGCCTTCGGGTATAAGGCGCTGCAGAACAAATCGGCAGCGTCTTTTATGAAAGAAGCTTAATCCTGCGCATCCCTCAAGGGCATGGCCGGGGTTCGGGGACTCCCCCGCGCCTCGGCCGGCCCACAAACGCCCTCCCCATTATCGTACGACCACCCAAAAGAGGCGGGCCGTCTCAGGGGTGGTGTTTTGCCATTCCTCGGGAATTTCCGCCGCCAGATCAATCACGTCTCCTTTGCGTGCCGTAAAGGTTTTGTGTCCCAGCCGAAAGGCCACCGTTCCCACCACAACGCAGCCCAGCTCATGGCCTTTGCTTTTGAAAAAGTGCGTGCGGGCATGACTCCCGGGATCCAGCTCGATGAGATAAGGCTGGGCTCTGGCTCCAAAGTCCCACGGGGCAAAGGCTTTCACCCGAATGCCCGGGGACATGGGTCCGAGGGTTTTCACCACCAGGGCATCGGCCTCGCACAAGACGGGGCTCCCTTCCCCAGAGGTTTCTTCGCCGAAAAATGAGGCCACCGGCACCTGGAGGACTTCGGCCATCTTCAACAGCGCCGGGACAGATGGGTAGATGAGGTTGCTTTCCACCTGGGAGATGCTGCTCGGGGTCACCCCGACCAATCGCGCCAGTTCCGTTTGGGACAGGCCTCTTTCGGTCCGCACATGCCGAAGACGCCGCCCGATGCCCGCACGATCGCTCCCCCGAACGTCTTGCCCGAAAACCACCTGAGGGCCGTCCGTCCAGTAAATCACGGGATCGCCCAGGGAAGGGACTTTTCGTCCTTCGGCTTTCAGGACTGTGAGGGTCGTCGTGCCCCGCTTGACGGCCAATTCGATGACCACCTGGGCGATTTGATTGACCTGGGCCCGAAGCTTCGGGGAATGAGCTTTCTTTTCCATGATCCAGTAGGCCACGGTGCGCAACTCGTAGAGTCGCGGGCATGAATGGGTGTAAAAGCGGGCCATATTCTCCTCACCGCCCCACAGCTCTTGCATCCCCGTGAGACTCTCGAAGACGAACCCCACCACTCCGGACAGCTCGCTGTGGAGCCGGTAAAGGGCGTCCATGAAAACCTCCACGTCGCCGGGCCGGTCCACGCAGTGAATACGACACGGCCACGCTCTGGCCTCCTGCTCGTAGAAACTGACAAAAGGCGGGGATCCTCTGCCTTTTCCAAGCGTGAAACAGTCCATGAGAATAAAGAGCGGATGCCGGGCGACGGATCCCAAACGTTCCAGAAGGTTCCTCGGAGAACGGTCAAAACTCGCATAGATCACCGGCCGCCCTTCCTCGAGACATTGCTCCATAAAACGAAGGCAAAAGACGGGAGCGAGACTCCCCGCGTCATCATACCAAATGACGTTGTCCCCAATGAGAATGCCCTCGAGCAAGCGATCCAAATCGGGAATGCCGGAGATAATGGTTTCTTTTTCGGGCATCGAATCACACTCCTTGGGAAAAGAAGAAATTGTTCACCGTGACGTTAGCCGAGGCCGGCTTCCGCGTCAATGCGGGGCCGGTCTTCGGCCCAGGCTGAAGAAGCATCCTTGTCCGATGGGAAGTTTTTGCGCCGGCAACCACTCTATGCTAGTCTGCACGTGGATAATTCTTGGAAGGCCCAAAGGAACCGCCGAGGCACCCTCATCGCGGCCGCGGGGAAAAGCATGCGCCCAGAGGAACCCAACGACAAGGACGACGTGGCCACCTGGGCCTCTTTGTGCCATTTCAGCGCTCTTCTCGGGGCAATTTGGTGGATTCCCGCGAGCACGCTATGGCTGCCCGTGGGCCACGTGCTGTGTCCTTTGGGCGTGTGGCTTGTGAAACGAAAAAAGTCGCCGAAAATCGATTGGGCCGGCAGGGAATCTTTGAATTTTCAGCTGAGCATGACCGCTTACGGTGTTTTGGGCGCCATGGTGCTCCCCGGCATGGGCGCCACCCTATGGCTGTGGGCCGTCGCCCTCACGGACCTTTATTGGATCGCCCGGGCCGGTGTCGCCGCCAGTGAAGGGCGCTTCTTTCACTACCCCCTCATTGTCTGGCGGCTTTTCAAGGAAACGGAAGCCATTCGGGCCCTTCGCGAAAAAGACCCCGATTGACCCTTGCCCCCAAAGGCGTGTTATGGATTCTTCACACGAAAGACTGGTGCCCCTCTTGAGGGAAGGCGTGGATGTGATCAAAATGGTGCTGTTTAAGCACCTGAAAGAGCACATCCGCGCGACACATGGCGCCCTGGAGCCAACCCAGGTCGTCCGGTTGACGGGAGCGGCGGTCAATGAGTTGTTCGGGCACGTTCCTGCCGAAGAACCCCATCTGTCCTTTGCGTTGCGTCACGGCGAGCTCATTGAAAACATCTTGCGGGAAATCCCCTCGGCGCTGGCCCCTCTAAGAGCCCCCCTCACCGACGCCTTGCGCATGCAGTGCCTATGCGACAGCTACGAAGGGAGAGATTCCACTCAGGTTCTCAGTCGGGCCAAAGAACTGGGAATCCTCGTCCTGGAGCGCGACGTGCCCCTCCCGGCATCCTTTATGAGCCTGGTGCGCAGCTGGGGCATCGCAAGTGGCCTTCTCGCCCCTTCCCCCGCAGCACCCCCTTCTTCGTCGGTGGCTTAGAATTCATAAGACCAGAGCGCAAGGACATCCCAGGTGCGAAGCTACTCAGATTTTGTTGGGGTTCGCTGCGCTCACCCCAACCTACATCGCCGCCCAACATCCTTGAATAAAATCGTAGGTTGGGGTGAGCGAAGCGAACCCCAACTCAGATCCAGGTCGGGCGACACTACGAACCACGAAAGCCCTGCCCTCTCAGATTCCCAGCGCGACTTTTATATAGAGCACCGAGAGTTGACAGAGCCGCTCAAAGCCTTTAGGCTTCGTGTGCGAAAATAAGGAACAATCTTTCCAAATGAAATTCTTCAACCGGCTGAAGGCTTCCGGCATGAGAGGCGAGGCGGACGTGATGAACGAGACAAGGAAAAGGGAAGGGCAACGCAGGGAGAGATTCGGCGGGCGGGACCGGCGAGGTTTTACCCTGATCGAACTTTTGATCGTCATGGTGATCTTGGGCCTTTTGGCGGCCTTGGTTGCGCCCAAGATGTTCCAGAAAGTCGGCACATCCAAGATCAAGGCGGCAAAAGCCCAGATCGCCCTGTTGGGAACGGCCCTGGACGCCTACCGCTTGGACGTGGGGCGCTACCCGAGCACCGAACAGGGCCTGTCGGCTCTTCGGGTCAATCCGGGTTTCGACACGTGGGACGGCCCCTACCTGCCCAAAGACGTGCCCAAGGATCCGTGGGGGCGGGACTACGTGTACCGCTGCCCCGGCCAGCACGGGGACTATGACCTATATTCCCTGGGTGCCGATGGTCAGGAAGGCGGCGAAGGCGAAAACGCCGACGTGGCCAGCTGGCAGTAACCTGGGAACCATCGAGCACGGCCGAGGGGTTGGAAGCCCATGAAACGGGCCTCACCCCCCACCGTGACCGTCCGCAGTCCCCTTTGCGCTTACGCGCACCGATAGGTTTCTTCCGTCTCCGTGTCCCAGCCGTCCCAGAGATAGGCGTCTTCCCGCCCCTGGGCGATCACCCGAAAGGCGTACCGGACCTGTTCCTCATAGAACCGGCAGTACGGACTCGGCGCACCCAGCGTGCCGTGAACCGCGCCCACTTCGGCGGGACACGGCGCACCGCAAAAATGCCGGACGGCGCAACGCCGACACGGCTCGATCCCTTCCACCACTCGAGAAGTCACCGCCCGGAAGGGCTCGCTTTTCAGCACCGCGTCCAGATCGTCCTGAAAGAGATTCCCGCCGCAATATTCGGGAAACCCGAGGAACTCGCTGCAAGGAAAAACATCCCCGCGGGCGGAGACGGCCATGAAACACCTCCCGCCGCCGCACGGGGAAATGTCGCACATGAGGCGACGACCCGTCGGTCCCAGGATCCCAGCCAAAACGTTGGCGAAGTTGGCGACGACAAGCCTTCGCCCCGTGTGCTCGAACAGGGCGTAGGTTCGATCCAGCGCCGCGCAAAACGCCTCCGCCAAGACGGTGTCGTCCGGCTTGAGGGCCATGCCGCCGCTGCGCGTGCAGCGCACCGGATTGAACATCACGACCCGGACACCGGCATCGTGATAAAAATCCGCGAGTTCCGGAAGCAACGCCACATTTTCACGGGTGACCGTCGTGATGACGTTGAAGGCCGGATAGGAGGCCAGGCGCTCCATGACCCGGACCACGTGCGCGAAGGCCCCATGCCCATGCCAGTTCTTTCGAACGGCGTCGGCCGCCCGGGTTTCATGGGCGTCCAAGGAAATGCCGACGCCCACGCCCCGGGACGTGAGAAATTCGATGGCCTCTTCGTCCAAAAGAGTGGCATTGGTCTGGATCCCGAAAAGAAATCGGTCGCGGAAGCGGTCGATGGCGGCAAAGACGGCCTCTCGGGCCAACATGGGCTCTGAGCCGTGGAAGATGCATTGGGGCCTGATCCCGGGCTCCAAGGTCCGGTCGAAGTACGCCGCAAGGCGTTCCAACGCCTCTCCGACCTCCTCCACGCTCATGGTCTTGCCTGCCCGGCGCATCTCTTCCGGCAGATAGCAGTACGTGCAGTTGAAGTTACACCGCTCCGTGGGATTGAAATAGACCGCCGAAGGCTTCAAGCGGAAGCGAAGCTGATCCATTTCGTCCCTGAAAGTTTCCTGTTGATCCAGGAAAGCTTCCACCACACGCCCCGAAAGAGCATCCGGCAGCCCGTTGCCGTCCACAACAGCCCAAAAGGCGCTGTCCGGCTCCACCACCGCGACCCGGTCGGGTAAACCGATGTCCAAAACGGAAAAGGAAGGGCCCGCTCCGCTGTTGGCATAGCGGGGGCGGCCCGTTTTGAAAACCCCGTCGTTCATTTACTTGTCCTGTTTTTCATTCTTCGTGGGGGTGAGCAGAATGTAATGGGAAAGCCCCGTGGAGTCGCCAAGCTTGCGACAACGCCGCCGATAAGAAATGATGCGAGCTTCTTTCTTCATGCCGTTTCCTCCCATCTTCTCTTTTGAATTGACCTCACAAGGACTGCGGACCAAAGAAAAAGCCCGGAGCAATCCGCATCATGCGATTCGCTCCGGGCTTCCTTTGCCATCGGTGACCCAGCATTGCGTCTTCCAGCAGGTCTTCTGGCTCTCGGATCCTCTGAAGGGCCGCGGCCTTCCCCCCGGGGTGGACCCCGAAAGTGACCGGTCCGGATCATCGGACCTCTGCGCCCCTTCATCCCCGATCACAGCGGCGGGACCGCCACGGATTTGCACCGTGTTCCGGGATGCTGAAAGACTTTATGCCATCAGCGAGCTTTTTCCCATAAGGATCCCATTTTGTCAATATGGCGCTTGAGCCTTTCACACCCATTGCGGTCCGGCAAAAAACCGCCTGTTCTGGCTCGGGGCCGGCTTGTTCTGCGGGGGGCAGGCACGCCCAATTCTATAAACGAGAAAAGATCGCAAGGAAAGCCCGGGACCTATGCGACTTACGAGAACGAGCGGGCATAAAAAAAGCGGGGGGAACACCCCCGCTTTGTGCGCTGAACCCCTCAAAGGGGCTCACGTTTCGCTTCCCCATCAGTGCTTCACTTCGATCCGCTTGGGTCGAGAAGCCTCGGCCTTGGGAATTTCGATGCGCAGCACCCCATCTTTGTAAACCGCCTCGACCCCTTCCGCTTTCACTTCCGCGGGCAACGTGAAGGACCGAGAGAAGGATCCGTAACGCCGCTCCACCCGGTGGAAGGATTCACCTTTCTCTTCCTTCTCCTGCCGCTTCTCGCCTTTGACCGTGAGCACGTTTTCCGTAATGCTGATGTCGAGATCCTTCACATCCACCCCGGGAAGATCGGCCTTCACCACGATCTTGTCTTCCGTTTCGGAAATGTCGAAGGCCGGCATCAGAACCTTTTCGTCGCCCCACACGGCGGGAAGGGCTTCTTCAAAGAAGCGATCCATCCAATCGAAGGCCCTAGGCCATGCAAGGAGCGACTCCCTACGGCTGCGAGGAACCAATCCGAGCATGTCCAATACCTCCTTTTGTTATGGTTTCTAGGGACTTACCGTTCCCAACCGCACCATAAAAATAATCCCGACCGCCACCCTGTCAAGTCCCTTTCGGGAGGACTCCAACGCGGTGTCCGTCATGGCCCGTCTAGCCCCTTTACGGAATCTCCGTTTCCCCCGTTTCTTCGAGGAGCCTCTTGAACCGTGCGGAATCCCTCACCCGGCGCGCCCCGGCCGCTTCGGCATCTTCCTGTGTGAGATGAATTTCCCCGCATTCGGGACACGTCACGTTGAGCTGGTCGCCGATGATGCGTTCTCGGATTTCGTCAACCGTCATGTGGCCGAGGAATCCGCATTTGGTGTCCACGCGTCGGGCGCGGACACGAAAGGGAAAGGGTTTTTCCCCGCTGGCCATTCTGTCTTCCTCACCCCGGCATCGTCATACGCCGTTCATGAAAATTCTTTAAAAGCACCCATCCTTCGTCGAAGGCTTCGGCGGAATCACGGAATCGCACCCAGGGCGGCCGGAGTCAGTGCTCCGGGTCGAGGGCTTCCAGGGTTTCGGCCATGTCCCGGCACGCCTGGACGAAGGTTTCTGCTTCCGACGAAGCGCACCAAACCATGCGGAACCGCTCCGGTTCCAGCCCCATGGCATCCATCATCTCCTGGATCACCAGCCGCCGGGCGTCCGCTCGGATATTGCCGTCTTTGTAGTGGCATTCGCCCAGTCGGCATCCCATGACCAGCACGCCGTCCGCTCCCAGAGCGAAGGTTTCCATCACGAGCTTGGGATGGACCATGCCGGAACACATGACCCGCACGATCCGGATGTTTTCCGGATAATCCAATCTCCGGATCCCGGCCAGGTCCGCGGCGCTGTAAGCGCACCAATGGCACGCAAAAACGACGATCTTCCCCCCTCCGTTTCCGGAAGCCATCACGCCGCTCCGCTTTCTTCCGACCGCAGAATGGCCTTCACCTGCTGCAAGAGTTGGGGCACGCTGAATCCCGCCACACGGATCCCGTCCTTGGGACAGGTGGCCTCACAGATCCCGCATCCTTTACACAAAGCCGTGTTCACCGCCGGAAGCCGCGTCTCCTCAGGGGCCTCCCGGGTCCCTTTGGGATAGTCCTTCCAGCGGATCGCCTGAAACGGGCACACATCCAAACACAGAGCGCACCCGTCACAGTTTTCCGGAACCACATGGGCCTTGATGGCATCCAGGGCCTTGCGACGCGTGGCCAAAACGGCTGCAGCCCGAGCCGTCACCGCCTGGGCTTGAGCGATGACCTCGTCCAAGGGCTTGGGATAATGGGCCAGACCGGCCATGAAAATCCCTTCCGTCAGAAACTCCACGGGCCGCAGCTTGGCATGGGCCTCTTGGAAAAACCCGTCGGCGTTCAAAGGCAGTTTATAAATCTTGGCCAATTCCTCCACATCCGGCTGCGGGACGATGGCCGTGGCCAAAATGACCACATCGGCCCGCACGGTCAAAGGCATGTGGAGCACATGGTCCGTCACCCTCACGTAGAGTTCGTTCGGGCCGAGGCGTATGGTCGGCTTATGGTGCCTTTCGTAATTGATGAACACCACGCCTTTTTCTCGAGCCTTCTTGTAGAGGGACTCCCTGAGTCCGTAAGTGCGCACGTCCCGGTACAGGATGTAGACGTCCCGGGTGGGGTCTTCTTCCTTGAGTTCCAACGCCGCCTGGATGGAATGGGTGCAGCAGACTCGAGAGCAATAAGGCCTGTCGGGCTCACGGGACCCCACGCACTGGATGAAGACAAGGGTCTTGGCACCCGCAATGCGCTCATCGCCCACGGCACGGAGCTTATCGAATTCCAGGGCCGTGAGCACCCTTTGGGACTCGGCGTAACCGTATTCTTCGGGCTTGTAGGCCGTGCCGCCCACGGCCAGGACCGTCACCCCATGATCCACACTGATGGTCGCCCCGCCTTTCTTGATGGTGGATCGAAAATTCCCCACGAACCCTTCCGCGGCGACGACTTCGCTCTTGAGATAGACGCTGATGTAAGGGTGAGAGCGCACGCGAGCCGTCAGCCGATCCACGAAGGCGGTGATGTTTTCCCCCTTCCAGGTACGGAAGAGATGGCGTGCGTTGCCGCCCAGCTGGGAACTCTTTTCCACGAGGTGCACCGGGAACCCCTGGTCGGCCAGTCCCAGGGCCGTCACCAAACCGGCCACACCGCCTCCCACCACCAGAACCGTCGGATTGACATTGACAGTCACCGGCGGCAGCGGCTCCTGCGCGCACACCTTGGCCACCGCCATGCGCACCAAGTCCACGGCCACGGCCGTGGCCGCCCGCGGATCCTTCCCATGGACCCACGCCGATTGGTTGCGGATGTTGGCCATGTCGAACAGGTACTCATTGAGCCCGGCGTTCTTGAGGGTCTCCCGGAAAAGGTTTTCATGGGTCACGGGCGAACAGGCCGCCACCACGACGCGGTTCAGAGCGCACTCTCCGATGCGCCGCCGGATCAGTTCCTGGCTGTCGTGAGAACAGGCAAACAGCTTGCGTTCCACGTGGACCACATAAGGGAGCCGGGAGGCCGCTCGAGCCACTTCTTCCACATCCACGACTCCGGCGATGTTGGACCCACAATGGCACACGAACACCCCCACCCGAGGCGCTTGTCCGACCACAGGCCGTTCTTCGGGGAAGTCTTTGAGCCGCGACAGACTGTTTCGCACATCGGACAGAGGGACGGCCGCCGCGGCGGCCGCCGCCGATCCTTCCAGCACCGCCTGGGCGATGTCCTTGGGCCCCACGGCCGTGCCGCAGGCGTAAACGCCCGGTCGGGATGCCGTTACGGGTTCGAAGGACGAGGTTTCCACAAAGCCGTGGGCATCGGTTTTCAGCCCCAAACGTTCATAAAGGCTCTTCGTCGCCGATGGGACCTCCATCCCTACGGAAAGAACGACCACATCGAAGACTTCCCGACGCCGCCGGCCCTCTTCGGACGTATAATGCACCACGAGCCCACCGCCTTCTTCGGCGGGTTCCACAGCCGGCACGCGGCACGGGACGAACCGGACCCCTCGGTCCCTCATCCCGTTGAAATAGCGCTCAAAATCTTTTCCCGTGGTGCGCATGTCCAGGTAAAAAACCGCCACGTCCAGCGACGGATCGCCTTCCAGGGCCATGGACGCTCCCTTGACGGCGGTCATGCAGCACACGGACGAACAATAGGCGTGGCTTTTTCCCGTTTCGTCCCGGCTCCCCACACACTGGACGAAGGCGACTTTGCGGATGGGCCGCCCGTCCGAAGGCCTCACCAAGGGCCGCCGGTGGGATCCTGCGGCGGCAAGCATGCGTTCCCAGATGTGGGATGGAAGCACATCGGGAAAAACACCGTAACCCCAAGGGTTTCGCTCGGGGGGCTCAAAAGGCTGAAAGCCCGGCGCCAGGATCACCGATCCCACGGTCACCGTCACCCAGCGTTCCCGGTCGTCCAAGCGCACGGCCTGAGCCGGACAGACCTTTTCACAGGCCCGACATGTCCCTTGGGTGAGGTAAAGGCATCGATGGGGGTCGATCTGGTAGGTCAACGGAACGGCCTGAGGATAAGCAAGATAAATGGCGGAGCGCTCCGCCCACGGCCCGCATCGGGGATCCCTGACCACCACGGGGCACACCCGGGCGCAGTCGCCGCAGGCCACACACCGCTCGGGGTCCACATAACGGGGCCGCTGTCGCAAGGTGGCCTGGAACCGGGGCGCCTCCCCTTCCAGGCGTTCCAGCTCCGTCAGGGGCATGAGTTCAATATTGAAGTGCCGACCGCACTCCACCAGCTTGGGCGCCAGGATTCACATGGCGCATTCGTTGGTGGGAAAGGTCTTGTCCAGGCGGGCCATGGTGCCGCCGATGGCCCCGCCCTTTTCTGCAAGATAGACGAAATAACCCGCTTCGGCCAAATCCAAAGCCGCCTGCAGGCCGGAAATGCCGCCGCCGACCACGAGCACGGCGCCCACCTTCTGGCGTATCATCCCACCACCTCACGAGGTGCCTTGGAAGGCACGACCAGGGCTTCCGCCACCAGTTCCCACAAGAGCTTCACGTCCACCGAAAGATCGTATTCCTTGCGCAGACTTTTCAGGATTTGATCCCGGCAGGTGTGGCAGGACGTCACCACCAGCGAGGCACCGGTGCGTCGAATCTGGAGCGCCTTATGGCGGCCGTGAAAAACCCGCTCTTCGTGAAACGGCAAAGCCGCAAGCCCCCCACCGGCCCCGCAGCAGTAGGCGTCTTCGCGGTTGGGAATCATCTCCACAAAATCCGCGCAGCACCAGCGCAGGATCTCCCGGGCCTCTTCGTCATACGCCTTGCCGAACGCCTTGGCGGACTTCCGCGTCACATGGCACGGATCGTGATAAGTGGCCGCCTCCGCAAAGGGCCGGTCTCGGAGTTGAATTCGGCCGCTTCGGATATAGTCTAGGAGAAGATCGAAAAGCGTCACCACTTGAAACCGCCGGGATTCTTCGGCATACCAGCGGCCGAGCCCCATGCGCACCGCATGGTAGGCATGGCCGCACTCGGGCAAAAGCAGGGTTTGGCACTCGAGCCGACGCATGGCCTCCACGATTCGTCCCACGCCGAGCCGCACCGCCTCGTCATCGCCCGTGTAGGCCCCCCATTGCACCCCGTCCCAATTTAGCGTTGGGATCGTCCAGGATTCTCCCGCGGCATAAAAGATCTTCCACCAGTGCTTCATCTGCCGCGGTTCCGCAAAGGGCTCCTTGGAATTGACCGTGACCAAGAGCCGAGCGCCCTTCACATCCAGAGGCACCCGAAATCCGGGGCATTCTTCTTCGGCCAGTTCCCGCGCCACGGCTTCACAACAGGCGATGAAGTCTTCGCGAGGAATGCCCAAATTGTTGCCCGTCTCCGCCATGGTCAGGACACCCTTGTGGAGCGAACCAGGCACCCGATCCCGTTCCCGGGCCCGCCGCACCGCCGTCATGAGCCCCGTGATGTCCACGCCCATGGGGCAGGCCTGTTCGCACTTGCCGCACAGGGTGCACTTCCACGGCCACGAAGCCGCCACCAGATCCTCTTCCATGCCCAAGACGGCCATGCGCACGACTTTTCGCGGATCCCAATCATCCACCCCGGAGATGGGACACGCCCCGGCGCAACTGCCGCACGTGAGGCACACGTCGGCCCCCAGGGACGAAAGACCAAAGGGGTGATGGCGCGCCCCCAATACCGTCTGCCCTTCCCAGTCCTCCTCGGGTTCGGACGCCGCCGCCGACGCCGCGGAAACCCGCCGGAACTGCAGGGCCGACGCATCCAACCCATAGGCATGACACAGCCGGATGAACTCCTCTTCGTCCACCAGGTAGCGCTTACCCGGCACCCGACGCGCCGGCAGCCGACCGCTTCGGATCCAGTTTCGGATGGTGTTTCGATGCACGCCCAGCTGCTCCGCCAGGCGGCCGATCTGGACGACGATCATGGATTGACCCCCACGTGCCGAAGAAGGAGATCCACGGCTCGAGGCACCGCTTCCGCCACGGCAGGCGACAAGCCCGGGGCCACATGGTCGGGCAACTCAGCCGCCTGCACCGCAAGGATGGCCACCCGCACCCCTCCTTCTTCGGCCAGTTCCCGCAAAAGATCCGCCGAAGGGAACTGGTGCATGAGAAAATCCGCCCGCTTGACCGACGGCACCTCCTGGGGCGAAAGCCAGAAAAGCTCACCCGGATCACGCCCCGAAACCTGCAGAGCGTCCACGATGTAAAGGGCTTGGGGTTTTTCCGCCGAAAGGACCATGTCGAACAAGAGGTCGCTGAGAGCCGTTCCCGCATCCACAACGCACACATGAGCCGGCAAAGCGTCGTTGGCCGCCAAACGGTCCGCCACCGCCGGGCCGAATCCATCATCGCCGAAAAGGGTGTTGCCGCATCCAAGAATCACCACGGAAGCGGAAAAAAGCCGGCTTCGTTCACTCATGAAACAAAGTCCTCCCGGTCCTTGTGCATCTTGTGCATCGGCAGGTTTCCTACCTCGACCCCGCCCGTTTGTCAACGGGGAAGTCCGGTCCCGAAGCGGTCGCGTAAAGGCCTTGGGGTGTCGTCGGGACGGTTCAGGGTTGATGCGCTGTGGCGGGTTCGCCGGAGGTGGATCGGAGAACTGCCAGGAGATCGGCGATGCGATAGGGCTTGGTCAGGATGGTGATGTTTTCGGCCTTGCCGATGCTTTCGGCCAGGGAGGCGCTGCTGTAGCCGCTTGTGAGCACGACGGACATCCAAGGGTATCTTCGGCGGATTTCCTTGTAGCAGGCGCCGCCTCCCATGCCGGGCATATGGAAATCCAAAACGACCGCATCCACGCGGGGCGCTTCCTTATCGAGCACATCGAGGGCCTCTTCGCCGCTTGCGGCCTTGAGCACCCCAAAGCCTTCGGCTTCCAAACTTTCCGTTACGAATTCCAAAAGTGCCGTCTCATCGTCCACGACCAAAACCGTGCACCCCTCTTTTTTCTCAGGCTTTGGTTCGCGCTGCACGCCTTCGTCTTTCCGGACCGCTTCGGCGGCTTCTGCTCCGCCGGCCCTCTTCACGGGAAAGGTGAGGGTAAAGGTCGTCCCTCGGCCCAGCTCGCTTTCGCACGTGATGGTTCCGCCGTGGCGTTGGACGATGCTATAGACGGTGGAAAGGCCGAGTCCCGTTCCCTTGCCGGGTTCTTTGGTCGTAAAGAACGGATCGAAGATCCGGTCCCGAATGGGTTCGGGAATGCCCTGGCCCGTATCGGAAACCTTCAGGACGACGATGTCCATCCCATCCGGATGCGTGTCCCGGCGTGTGCTTACGCGGATGCGCCCGCCGCCCCCTTCCCCGATGGCATCCCGGGCGTTGACCACCAGGTTGATGACAACCTGTTCCAGCGCCAGCCGGTCTCCGTAAACGGCGGGGACATCAGGGGCCAAGTCCGCTTCCAGCCGGATCATGCGCGGAATGTTTCGGCTGAGAAAATCCAGCGTCTCCTCAACGACCCGGTTGATATCCAGCAGTTCCGGCGTCATTTCGTCCTGGCGGGCGAAGGTGAGCATCCTTCGGACCAGTTCGGCGCCCCGGTCCGCCGCTTCCCGCACGCGTCCGATCCAACGGCGCTTTCGGTCCGAGCCTTCCGTGTGCATTTCCAAAAGATCCAGGTAACCCGTCATGGCCTGGAGGAGGTTATTGAACTCGTGGGCGATGCCGCTGGCCAGGGTCCCCAGGGATTCCATCTTTTGGGCGTGGGAAATGATCTTCTCCAGTTCCTGGGCCCTTTTTTCCGCTTCCACCTTGGCGGTCACATCCCGCGCCATGATGCGCAGCCCGCGCACGGCTCCTTCCCTTCCGCCCATGGGCCGAGCGGAAATTTCCACCGTCTTGGCCGGCCCGTGATGATCCCGAAGGACGAAGCTTTTGAGTTCTCCCACGCTCCGTCCCGCCGCCACATCGTCGAAAAACGCGTGCATGGCGCCGACCGTTTCGGGATCGGCCATATCGTGCAGCGAAAAAGGCTCCGGCGGGGGACCGTCCACGCCCATGAGCCGCAAGAAAGCCGGATTGTAAAACGTGACAACACCATCCGTGTTGATTTCGAAATAGGCTTCGTGGAGGCTTTCCAGAATCTCTCGATATCTGGCCTCGCTTCGAGCGAGGGCGTCCTGGGCTCGGACCAGTTCCGCCTGGCGACGGACGAGAGCCTCTTCCCGGTCCCGCACGGCTCGGCCCATCTCTTGAAACTGCCGGGAAAACACCTGGAGCTCGGCAAAGGAGCCGTCGAAGTCCGGCCATGGATCGGTATCCGCCCGGGAGGCTTCCGCCATGCGAACGGCTTCCCGTGTCAGGCTTTGAACGGGATCGATGATGGAGCGGTGCATACGGCCCATAAGCCCCTGAAAAACGATGTAGAGGAAGGCAAAGAAAAGGGCAAAGCCGGCCACGGCGGCGCCGAGCACCGGCATGAGTGCCGGAACCAAGGGATAGGCCACAAGGACGACCCAGCCCCACGGATCGATCCGCCAACTGATGCCGTAGACGGGCGTTCCAGCCAGGCGCCCCAGGAGCTTGACCCCTTCCGGATGGGCCAACGCCGTGCGCACCAAGGGTTCATGGCCCACATTTTCCTGCTCTTTGACCACGCGTTCTTCAGGGTGCACGATGGCGTTGCCGTAACGATCCGTGATCCAGACGATCCTTCGGGGCATTTTTCGCAAATACGCCGAAATGAGCTGATGCAGGCGATCCAAGTTCAGTTCGCCGATGACGCTTCCCCAGCGGCTGGGAATCATGGATGCAATGGTGACCGCCCCCAAATCGGCGCGGTAGTAGGGGACCGAATAGACCGGCCACGTGCCCGTATCGGGAAAGGCGGAGGCGGCTGGAGGGGTCACGCCTCTTAAGGCAGGCACGCTCTCCCCTTTGACGAAAACGCCATAAGACTCCGCTCCGACCCAAAAGATTCGGTGATACAACTGCCCAGCCTCGTTCATGAGGGCCGTGGCGGCATCCTCCTCGGGCCCCTTGAAAGTGAAAGCCGTGAGTCTCAGCGTTTCGTCGGCCGATGCGAGAAAACTCGTCAGCTAATTGTCGATGCCCCACGCGATGATTTCATGTTCACGCTCCAAGGCACTGATCCGCCAGGCCACGAGCCCCCCGGTAGTCAGCATGGCGACAACGACCAACGGAAGGACGAGGCGCCGGTGCACAAAGCCTCGAATGACATCAAAGAGGGCTCGATCGCTCATGGATCCTCACAGTTTGTCCACCAGGACGAAACGGCCTTCGCGCATCCCGACAAGATAGCTTTCCCCATGGGCGTCTCCGAAGGCGTCCATGGCCGATGGTCCGAGCACGCCTTCAAAAATCCGCGGCCGACCGAGAGCTTCCGCGAGGCCGTCCCGCCGCCCCCGCGTCTGCTCCAACGCCTCGGCCAGAAACTTCACGGCATCATAGCCGCGGGCCGCCGCAAAGGACGGCTTCCCACCGAAGCGCTTCCGATACGCCTGGATGAAGTCCCGAGCGGAAGGAACGTCCTCCAAGGGGGGATCGTTGGTCGCAAGAATCAACAGATCCTTGGGGCTCGCTCCTTCCGTGAGCAAACGATCCGTTTGGGCCCACCCGACTCCAAACAGGCGGGCTGACGGCTTGAACCGGGACAGCCTGCGGACCCATCGGGCCGTGTCGGTGGCCGAGGCGACGATGAGCACCCCATCCGGATCATCGCTCAAGATTCGCAGGATGCTCAAGGTCCAAGGAACGTCCTCGAGGATGGAAAAAGGTTCCCCAATGAGCACCCGCCCTCCAAGACTCGTCATCGCCTCGGAAAAGACCTTCACCCACGGCTCGGTGTAAGACGGGTTCTTGGCGTCATAGACAACAGCAAAACGCCACAATCCTCGAGCGACGGCGTAGCGGGCAAGGGCGCGGGCCGGAGCGTCCGTGTCCTGGCGCATGCGAAAAAACAGGTCCTTTTTGCCGCTCAGCAAAGCACTGGAAGCGACGGGGGAAATGAGCGGTAGATTCAGTTCTTGGAGGAGAGGCAAAACCTCGAGGCACTGCGTGCTGAGCATGTGACCGACGACAGCGACGACCTCCTGCCTCGCCAGGGACCTAAGGGCTCGCTTGGCCCCGTCCGCACTTCCTTCGTCGTTTTGGACGATGAGTTCCAGACGCCTGCCGGCAATCCCTCCACGCTCGTTGATGGCCTCGACGGCCAGCCGTGCCCCGTTTCGGGCGTGAATGCCGAGATCCGCATAAAGGCCCGTGAGCACCCCGGAAAACCCAATGGGAATCGTCGGCTTTTCGCAGCCTTGAAGGAAAAGGAACACCAGGGCCGGGAGGATTCCCAGAGCCCGGCGCCGTCTTTCCATGGTTTTCCCTCACGGCTAAGGGGACATGGATGGGTTCACACCGTCGCGGCCGTCCAGGAGGGAGCGCACGGCCTGGAGCAGGACGCGCCTTTTGACCGGTTTTTCCAAAAACAGCGTATCCCGCAAAGTTTCGGTTTGCAAGGCGCTGGATCGTCCCGTGTAGCCGCTGATGAAAATCGCCGGAACCCGCCGGCCTCCGTGCCGAATCATGGCCACGGCCTCCTGGCCCCCCATGGTCGGCATCACCCCATCGCACACCACAAGACTTATGGTTTCCAGATGATCCACAAAGACCTCCACGGCTTCCACGCCGTCTCGGGCCTCCAAGACCCGGTACCCCGCTTCGCGAAGCACCGACACCAAATAGTCCCGAACCCCCTTGTCGTCTTCGGCCACCAAAATCGTCTCGGACCCTCCGGGAACGTCCGGATCGGGGCTGGAATCCTTCGTTTCAAGACGCCCTTCGTAGCGCGGCAGGTAAATCCGAAGCGAATGTTCTACAACAGCGCAACCGCTCCTTCAGGAAAGGAACCTTCTTCCTGAAGGAGCGGCTTCGGAAGACCGGGAGGTCGCGCAAGAGCTTAAAAGTCCTGGAAATCCTCGTCAAAGGGGATGAGCTCTTCCGGCTTGGCCGGGTTCACGCCTTTTGTCACGCCAGACTTGGAGGATGGACGGGCCTTGCCGTTTCCGGCTTTCACCGCGGGCTTTGCCGCACCCGCATGAGCGGCCTCCCGTCCGGGCTCGGCCGCCTTTCGGCTGTCGGTCTTTTTCTCCTTGCGCCGCACGAAGCACAGGCCCTTTTGTTCGCCACGGCGTCCTACAAGGGCCTGGAGCTCTTCCACCAGGGCCTGGAGCTGGGCCGCCTGGGCGCTCAATTCTTCCGCCGCTGCCGCCGATTCCTCCGCATTGGCCGCCGTTTGCTGCACCACCTTGTCCATCTGGGAAATGGCCGTGTTCACCTGGCCGATCCCTTCGCTCTGCTCATGGGACGCGGCGGCGATCTCGTTCACCAGTTCCGCCACCTTGGCCACACTTTCATGGACCTGGGAAAACGCCTGGTTTGTGGCTTCCGTCAAGTCCGCCCCTTCCTTGACGCGCACGACGGTGCCTTCGATGAGCTGGGCCGTGTTCTTGGCCGCCTCCGCCGCCCTCATGGCCAGGCTGCGCACTTCGTCGGCCACCACGGCGAACCCCGCGCCCGCCTCCCCGGCCCGCGCGGCCTCCACCGCGGCGTTGAGCGCCAGAAGATTGGTCTGGAAGGCGATCTCATCGATGGTCTTGATGATCTTCTGGGTTTCCTGGCTGGAACGGTTGATCTCTTCCATGGAACGCAGCAGTTCGGCCATGGATCCCTTGGCCTGTTCGGCGGCCTTGGCGGCCTGTTTCATGAGCCCGTCGGCCTGGGCGGCGTTGTCGGCGTTTTGGCGGGTCATGGAGGCCATCTCTTCCACGGCGGAAGAGGTTTCTTCGATGCCGGCCGCCTGCTGGGATGAGCCTTCAGCGAGTTGCTGACTCGCCGACGCCACCTGGCCCGCGGCGGACGCCACCTGTTCGGCGCTTTCCCCGAGCTCTTCGGCGGACTTGCGGAGCACCGCATTGATCCCCCGCGTGACGAGCACTCCCAAAATCGCAGCCAAAAGGAGGCCCAAGACGGAGACCGCCGCCATGATGCCTTTCATGCGACCGGCAAAAACGGAGGCTTCCTCAGCCGTTTTTTCTCCGACCGTCTGATTGATTTGCACCACCTTGTCCAGGAGAGGCAAGGCAACCCGCTGTTTCTCTGTGACCGGGCCGAGAAGGTGTTGCATAAGGGCGTGCATCTGGGCCAGAGCTTCATTCGCCAGGCCGTCCACGGCTTCCAGGTCCTTGAAGACAACCTCCCGGGATGCCCGAAGCTGATTTTCGACGATCATGCGGGCCTCGTCCGTGCGCCCCGAGGCCACCAGTTCCTTGATGGCGTGCACCGCTTCGTGGAACCGGCGGTGCGGCTCAGCTATGTCGGTGAGGATTTTTTTCAGGTTGGGGTTTTCCGTCCGAAACTCAGCGAGCCACTTTCCGAATCGGCAGGCCGTGTGATCGTCTCCCCCTTCAAAGGTTTTCCCCGTGAGCACCATGTCGAGCACCCGGGCTTCCAAATTATAGTGATCCCCCCGGAAGGTGGCGATGTCTCGCTTGAGCTGATCGGGATCGGCAATGCCCAGGGCATCAAAGTTTTTGGCCATCTGGATGGCCTTGTCATTTTCGGCCTTCCAGCTTTCCAAGGCCGCTTTAAACTGTTTCCAGGTTTCAGCCTCTTCGGCAGTTTTGGGCAAGGGCTCGTAAGCTTTTATCGCCTCCATCTCCCTTTCCCGAGCCGCAGCGATGTTTTCGTACTGGCGTTTTCGCACGGCGGGATCCAGCCCCGAGATGGCCAGGGTGCGCAAACTGCCCCGGATGTCTTGCAGCTCATTGGCCATGGTCAGTGTGGAGTCCACGCTGGGCAGCCTCACATGGCCCACCTCTTCCAGGGCATGGACGCCCCGCACAGCGGTAAAGTATCCCACCGCCCCCAGCGCCGCCGTCACAAGGCACACCACGGCGAAGCTCATTGCCAGTTTCTTTCCTACCGTCCATTTCTTCTTCATGGTACCGCCCTCCTTGGTTTGTAAATTTTTTCAACGCTGCGCTCCCTGAAAGCGCAAACCGACGTTTCGCGGCTCAGGCATTTGAGCACCTCGGGAACGGCGGCATCGTCGGCATCCGATAGGGCGATGAAACACGGCGAATAGGACTGCACCGCAAGGATAAGATCCTCATCGGGAGCCAAAACCGCCGCCGCCACCTTGAGATGCCTCAGCCGGTCCCTGCACGGCTCCAGGGGCTCCAAATCCTGAAATCCCGCAACCACCATGAGAAACACACGGGCGTCGGCCACATACCGGGGATCGCCATCCATGGCCTCCCGCCAGTCCATCCACCGCCACCCCTCCTCCCGGGAAAGCTCCGCCATGGCCGAGGCCATGCGGCGGCTGCGGCGATCTCGCTGCGTTCTTTTGGGCAGATGATAGAGTGCGATCATGAGCCGTCCCTCCGGTTCCGCGTGCCATGACAGTTCACTCGGATTATCAATTTGCATGCCAAAGAAGCGAAATTTCTTTCGGGTCCCCACCTTCTTGAGGTGCGGCCCGAGGGAACCGAGGTTTTGCACGCACACGATTGCAAAATCCAGACATCCGGGGAGCACGCCCGTTGCCGGCTCCAATCGTCGGCATGCCGGTCCCCTCAATCCGAAGGGTGTCCTGTTTTTCAGGACACCCGCCCCGTGATGCTCGGCAACGCCGTCCTCTTTTTCAGGACAGTCGTCTTGCTTTTCGGGACGGCTCTGAAGCCCGAAGGATTATTTTTGGGATGCTTGATCGGGAGGGCTTTGGGGCCGGATGGAGCCGGCTTCCTTGAGGAGGGCGTAGAGCCTGGAACGGGAAAGACCGCTCAGGGCGCAAGCCTTTTCCACATTGCCGCCGCATCGTTCCAAGAGGCGCTCAAAGTAGCGCCGATCGGCCCAATCCAAAACATGCTGCCGAAAGGCTTTATAGGTGGGAAATTGCGGATTTTCGAAAATTTTTTCCAGTGCGTCCGCCGAACCTTGGGCGTCTTGAGGGAGACTTTGTGAGGTTTCGGCCGCGGCCGCACGGGCCCGCTCCGCCCGCGCCGCACTCACGGCCGCCCGCACATGGGGAGGCAAATGCACGGCAAAAAGGGTCGGGCTTGCCGGGCTTACGGCCAGGGCATGGAGGGTGGCGTGGAGGAGTTCCCGCACGTTTCCCGGCCAGGAATACGCCAGGACCGTCTCCAGGAAATCCGGCGAGAGCCCCTTGACCTCGCCGCCTCCTCTCGAGGCCTCGCGACGGAGAATATCCTGAATGATGGGAAGGATATCGTCTTTTCGATCCCGAAGGGGCGGCACGGCAAGCCGCATGCCCGCCAGGCGATAATACAGGTCCCTGCGAAAGGCTCCCTTTTGGACCATGTCTTCCAGGTTGCGGTGGGTTGCGGCGATCACCCGGAAATCGGACGTCACTTCGGCGGAAGAGCCCATGGGCCGGAAGGTCTTTTCCTGGAGGACGCGCAAGAGCTTGGCTTGGGCTGCAGGGGGAAGATCGCCCACCTCGTCGAGGAACAGCGTTCCCCCGTGCGCCAGTTTCACCAAACCCACGCGGCTCTTGTCCGCCCCGGTGAAGGCCCCTTTTTCATGGCCGAAAAGGTGGCTTTCCACCAAGTGTTCCGGAATGACCGTACAGTCCACGACGACAAAAGGCTTGGCGGAGCGGGCGCTCCGGCCGTGGATGCCCCGGGCGATGAGCTCCTTGCCCGTGCCCGTCTCTCCGGTAATGAGAACGGCGACATCGCAGGCCGCCGCTTGGGATGCCGTGTGCAGACATTCCATCATGGCCGGCGACGTGGCCACCAGCCCCGGGATGCTGAACACCGCGGCGCTCGGCGGGGCCGACGAGCGCCGATAATCCAGGGCGCGCACCACGGCCAAGCGCACATCATCCGGCATCAAGGGCTTGGACAGGTAATCCCATGCCCCGTGTTCCATGGCCAAGGCCGCCCCGGAAGTTTCCGCCCTTCCCGTCATGATGACCACCTCGGGGCGGCCTTGGGAATTGCGAAACTTTTCTAAGGCGTCCAGCCCGCACCCGTCGGGCAGCCATACATCCAGAAAGACCACATCGAAGGGCTGGGCTTTTGAGGCCTGCAGCGCTTCTTCGAGCGACGCCGCGCTTCGCACCTGAAGCCCCAAATCTTCGAGAACCCCTTGGAGAAGATCGCGCACCGGCCCATCGTCATCGACCACCAGAATTCGCCCGGTCATCCGCTCCTCGACCTTCTAGACAATCTTGCAAAACCCTCATGAGTTCGCTCTTCATTACGGGCTTGTACAGGATCTTGTCAATTACGGTGGAATCCATGCACGGCCCGCCTGAGGGGTCCGTGTAGCCCGTGAGCATCACGATGGGGAGGTCGGGGCGAAGGGCCTTGACCGAGTGGGCGAGCTCCGTGCCGCTCATGCCGGGCATGGAAAGATCCGTCAGGAGAAGATCGGGGGCAGAAGATGGGGACTGGCAGGCATTCAAAGCCTTGGAGGGATCGGAAAACAGAGTCAGCCGATCCACGTGCGGAGACAGGAAGGTTTCCAAGATGCGAAGCACGTCGGAGTCGTCGTCCACGGCCACGACGTGGGCCTGGAATTTTTTTTCGGCAACCGGTTCGGAAGCGGCTTCCGGCAAGGCAGGCTCCGAAGCGGCGGGCAAAAGGACGTGAAATACAGCCCCCCCTTGAGGGTTGTCTCCCACCCAAACGGAGCCGCCCAAGCGATTGACAATGCCCGAGACGATGAAAAGACCCAAGCCGGTGCCTTGGTCCGGTCCTTTCGTGGTGAAGTAGGGATCAAAGATCCTTTCCCGAAGGTCCGCGGGAACTCCTGGACCGGTATCCGCCACCGAAAGGTGCACCCACGATTTGGAGGCTTCGGGAGCCTTCCTTAAAATCTCCGCGTCCCGGCACGGGCACGCCAGCCGAAAGCGGATGGTTCCCTTGTCCTTTCCCACCGCGTGGAAGGCGTTCACGGAAAGGTTCATGATCACTTGGTGGATCTCCACGGGATCGGCCCGCACCGGAGCCGCCTCGGGAAGCCCTTCATAGGCAATCTCTATGGTTTTGGGCACCCCGGCCCGAAGGAGCTTGGCGCATTCCTTGAGGATGGGCACCGTGTCCACGACCGCAGGGGGAGAGGAGTCATCACGGCTCAAAAGGAGGATTTGTCCCGCCAAATTCTTGGCCCGTCGGCCCGCATCCAGAATTCTTTGGAAAATCCGTGCCGACGGATCCCCCGGGCGGCACCGCTCCACCCCCATCTGCGCATAACCCAGAATGGGCATGAGAATGTTGTTGAAATCATGGGCGATCCCGGCCGCCAAAGCAGCCAGGGACTCCATGCGCTGAGCCCGGTGGAGTTGTTTGAGGAGTTCGAGTTTTTCGTGTTCCGCCCGCTTCCGGGCCGTTTCGTCCTCGTAGACCGCCAGAATCTCGCCCGAGGGAAGCTTGCACACGTAGTTTTCCACCCAAAGAGCGATCCGGCTGTCTTGGTACATGGAGATGGGGAGTCTTTGCGGGACGCCCGTGCGATAAACTTCCCGGAAGACCTTGAGCAGCCCCAGATCCCTCACGCCGGGATAGACTTCCGTCACGCGCCGTCCCAGGTGGGCTTCCCGGGGCAGCCGACCGATGCGGGCTCCTGCGGGATTGATGTCCTTGAAGATAAAATCCTCGCCGTCGTCGACGGCTTCATAGACGGCGATTCCCGTGGAGGCATGCTCGAAAATCTCCCGGAACAGTCTTTCCACACCCGTGTTTTCGTGATCCCCCATTCGGCCCCCCCCGTTTGCCCATGTTTCAACCGCGCCGCTTCTGCCGAGGCCTCCCTGTTTGACCAGCGAATAAGGTGAATAGCATGCCTGTGCATTTAAGCTTAGCATAAATGAAAAGCACAAGACATTTTGAACAATCCTTCGCAAAGTCAGGACGCGACCTTCTGAGATGCCCAAGGTGGTATTGTGCAGAAAACCCAATCGGCCCTCAAGAAAAAAACCAGGCGGGACAGTGGGATGATGGCGACTCTAGGGCCGAACGCAGTGCCTCCCGAAAAAATCCTTGGGCGCGCTTACCCCCCACAGGTGGGAAGGCGTGAAGGGCGCTCTACGGTCGGGCCAAGGTGGAGCGCCGCCCGAAAACCTCCGATGCAGGTGGAGGGAATAACCGGCGCACGGTTCGCCTCCAGGCCACAAGTTTTGGTTGGTTCCGGCAGAAGATGGATTCTCGGCCTGCGTTGGGATTGCCGACCCGCCTTGCGGGCATGAGGCATCAAGGCCGTTCGGGAAGAGTCTGTCGGAGAGGAATGAGGGTCGACGCGGTGCCTGGCGCCTTCAATCTTCACGAGTCCCAAGGGGAACCCGGGGATGAGCGGGAGAGCTGCCGGTCATCCCCGGGACCGCTGCTTATTGATTAAAAATCTGCAAAATCTTCATCGAAGGGAATGAGTTCTTCGGGCTTTCGGCGCGCAGAGGCCGATCCGTTCCCTCCTCCCTTAAGACCGCGAGGCTGGGCTGGCATGGTCGGGGTTTGCCGTTTTATGCCCGACCCGCCACCGTGGGCGCCAGGGCGTCCCGATCGGCCATCCCGTACCGTTTCTTCCGTCGTTACTCTTCCCGCTTTGCCAAAGCGCCTTTTCTTTGCCGAACGGGTTGGATCCGCCGTTTGGACAGTGCCCACCATGGCCGCCAGCTTGGAAACGAAGCCGCGCATCTGTTCCGCCTGGGCGTTGAGTTCCTCGGCGGCAGAGGCGGACTCTTCGGCATTGGCCGCGTTTCTTTGAATGACCTTATCCATTTCGGCCACGGCCCGGTTGACCTGATCGATCCCTTCAGCCTGTTCCCCCGAAGCGGCGGCGATTTCTCCCACCAGTTCCCCGATGCGCGCCGATCCCTGGGACACCTTCCCGAAGGCGTCGTTGGCTTGCGCCAGGACCTGATCGCCCTCGTGGACTTTGTTCACCGTGTCTTCGATGAGCTGCGCCGTGGTGCGAGCGGCATCGGCGGCCCGCATGGCCAGGTTGCGCACCTCATCGGCCACCACGGCGAATCCCGCTCCGGCTTCCCCGGCTCGAGCGGCCTCCACGGCGGCATTGAGGGCCAGGAGGTTCGTTTGGAATGCGATTTCGTCAATGGTCTTGATGATCTTTTGAGTCTCTTCGCTGGCGGAGGCGATCTGCGCCATGGATTGGGTGAGCGCCTGCATGGACCGTTGCGCCTCCTGAATGTCCTTCAAGGCGGTTTTCACGATGCCGTCCGCCTGGCTGGCGTTGTCGGCGTTCTGGCGGGTCATGGACGCCATTTCCTCCAGCGCCGAGGAGGTTTCTTCCAAAGAAGCCGCCTGTTCGCTGGTGCCCTCGGCAAGCTGCTGGCTCGCCCCGGCCACCTGGGAGGCCGCGGCGGCCACCTGTTCGGCGCCGGCATTCAGCCCGTCCACCGCTTCCATGATGGGTGCCGTCACCTTTCGAGAGAACACGTAAAAAACGGCCAGGGTCATCAAAAGAGCCACGGCGCCGATGGACAGCATGCCCATGACCTGGCGCCGCACGGGTTCGAGAAACTCCGATGCGGGCTGGGTCGCCCCCACCATCCAGCCGTTGATGCCGACGGGGGCGTAGCCCGAAATTTTCTTCTCACCCTTGAACACGTAGTCCACCACACCGGCCGTCTGGGTCGCCATGGCTTTGGCGAGGTTTTCCAGCCCCGGGGTTTTGGTGAGATCGAGTTTGAGGATGTTTTCCTTCACGGGATGGGAAATGCAGAGGCCGTTTCGATCCACCATGTAGGCATAGCCGGTCTTGCCTACCTTGGTTTTGCTCAGGGTTTCGATGAGAAAGTCGATCCGGGCGGTGAGGCCCAGCACGCCGCGAAAGGAGCCGTCCTGGCCCTTGAGGGGGACGGCCACAACCACCACGGGCTGATTGGACACCTTGGATATTACGGGCTCACCGATGACCGCCTCCCCGGCGGCCTTGGCCTTTTGAAAGTAGGGCCGCTCCGCAATCTTCACCCCTTTGTAGACGTCGGTCTTTCCGTCCGGCGTTGTCCCGGCGTAGAGGGTTCCGGCGGCATCGGAAACGAACACGCCTTCGTAATTATCGCCGATGTTTTTAAGAAGAAGCAGCAGTTCTTTATTCAGGGCCTCGATCTCGCCCAGCGCGGCTTCCGGGCCGTGAACGGCGACTTTTTCAGAAGCCGCCGCCAGGGTATCCACGGAAGCCAAGGCGCGGGCCGACCACTTTTCCCCGTCGAGCACGGCGGCCACCATATCGGCCAGGCCCTGCGACTGGGCGATGGCGGCCTGTTCTGCGTTCTGGCGCAAGGCCGAAGCCGCTTTCCACGCGGAAAAGATCCCGGAAGCCGTAAGACTCAAGAAAACCAAGACGCCGCCGACGATGAGGAGTTTTCCTCGAAGTGTCCATGTTCGCATGGGCGCTTTCTCTCCGCTGTGAGTTTTCGCTTTAGGCCGCCTTTTCCAGGACGCTCATCTCCTGCGTGGTGAGGACGCGGTCGATATCCAAAAGGATTTTTACGGCATCGCCCGCCTTGGCCATGCCCAGGATGTATTCCGTGGAAAGGCGGGTGCCGAACGTCGGCGTGTCTTCAATGTCCTCTTCTTTGATGTTCACCACTTCCGAAACGGAATCCACCACAAGGCCCATCATGACCCGCCCGGCGGCGAGCCCTGAGGCCTCCACGACGATGATGCACGTGCGTTCGTTGTAGGGGATGGATTCCATGCCGAACTTGAGCCGAAGGTCGATGACCGGGATCACCTTCCCCCGAAGATTGATCACCCCCTTGACGAAGGTCGGCGTCTGCGGAACGGGTGTGATGGGCATCATGCCGATGATTTCTTTTACCTTCAGGATGCCGATGCCGTATTCCTCTCCCCCCAGGGAAAACGTAAGGTATTTCCCCTCCCTTTCCTTTTTCTCCTCGTTCACGTTCACTCTGCCGTGTGCCGTCGCCATGGGACGCCTCCTTGCGCTATGGGTTCGGGTTATGGATTCACGGTGACGCGTTCCGGTTGCAAGCCCCAAGCCTGCCTCGGGGAATCAACCTTTTCAGAGTCCCTAATCGGCAAAGGACAGAACGTTCTTAAGAAAAAAAGTCATCCTGCCGAAGCGCCTTCGGGTGCCATAATCGCCGGCACCTGGAAGATGTTCTCCACGGGCACCGCAGAGCCTCGATGGCCGATGTAGCGGGGCGGGCGTGGGCGCAACCCTTACGATTGCCCAGCGCCGCCCCTTCTCGCCTCAAATTTTTCCTTGCCGCCCGGGGCTTCTTTGTGTTAGGAAGCCGTTGCTTTCGTAAGGAAAAAGCGTTGCGGTGGGTGTAGCTCAATAGGTCAGAGCACTGGGTTGTGGCCCCAGAGGCTGTCGGTTCGAGTCCGATCACTCACCCCATGGATTCCAAAAGCCGCTCTGCGGCTTTTTTCATTTCCCCAAGCCGTCCTCTTCCCAGCTCCCGTGGAGGCGCCCATGGCCTACGGGCCCATGCCTTTTAAACGACGAGTGCTCATTATCATCGCATCGAGCCTCGCCGCGGTCCTCTTCGGTGTGGCCGGCTACATGCATCTGTGCGGTTATACCTTCCTGGAAGCCCTATACATGACCGTCATCACCCTGACCACCGTGGGGTTCACCGAAGTGAAGCCCTTGAACGAAACGGGGCGGATCTTCACCATCGTGCTCATCACGGGAGGAGTGAGCCTCATTGCTTACCACATCGCCGCTTTCGGCGAGATGTTCGTGGAAGGCACCCTCTTGGAGGTGTACCGGAGGCATCGCGTGAAAAAGAAACTTCAGGGCATTCAAGATCACTACATCATTTGCGGCTACGGGCAGATGGGGAAAACCATCGTGGATCAGCTCATGCGCCACGGTGTGCCGCTGGTGGTCATCGAGGCTGACGAGGCGGCCTTGGGCCGGCTGCAGGAACTGGGTGTCCCCTATCTGGCCGGAGACGCCAAGGAAGAGGAAAACCTCTACGCGGCGGGCATCCTTCAAGCCAAGGGTTTGGTGGCCGTTGTCCACAGCGACACGGACAACGTCTTCATCGTCCTTACCGCGCGGGATCTGAACCGAAATCTTTTCATCTGCGCGCGGGCCGGTTCGCCCGGGACCGAAAAGCGGCTCCTCAAGGCCGGAGCGGACCGGGTGGTGTCTCCTTACGCCAGCGGCGCCATGCGCATCGCCCAAAACATCCTGCGTCCCACGGTGACGGATTTTCTCGAACTCGCCCTTTCGGGAGAAGGCATGGAATTGTCCATGGAAGAGCTGGTGATCCCGGACGGGGCCGATCTGGCGGGAAAAGATCTCATGCACTCCGGCATCCGCAGTGATTTCAACCTCATCATCGTCGCCATCAAACGCCCCGACGGCCTCATGATCTACAACCCCTCCCCTCGAGAGCATCTCCACGTGGGGGATACCCTCATCGCCATCGGCCCTCGGGAGAATTTGGACCGGTTCACGGAAAAGCTCTACGGCACCCGCGCGTGGGGATCGGCAGGACGCCGAAGGGCGCTCAACGGGATGCCGTCGGGTGCGGAGCTCCCAGACCGGGCGCCCAAGTGAGCCAACGCGCAAGAGCTTTCTTGGGTTTGACAACCCCAAAGGCATCCCGTATATGGGATGCGGCATGTCAGAAGCGGATTTATTTGCCCAACGCTCATCCGCTGCGGGTGGGACCTTTTGATCGAACCGCAGCGGGGCCATCCTCGGGAGGTGCCCATGGAACAAGCCGTCATTGTCAGTGCCGTTCGAACACCCGTTGGTTCTTTCGGAAAATCCCTCACCTCCGTCCCCGCCGTGCGCCTCGGTGTCATCGCCCTGAAGGAAGCCTTGAAGCGCGTGGGGCTTTCCCCCGAGCAGGTGGACGAAGTCATCCTGGGTAACGTTTTGCAGGCGGCCCAGGGCCAAAACCCCGCCCGGCAAGTGGCCGTCCATGCGGGCATTCCCCATGAAGTCCCGGCCTTCACCATCAACAAGGTGTGCGCTTCGGGCTTGAAATCAGTGATCCTGGCGGCGCAGGCCGTCGCCCTTGGAGATGCGGAAATCGTCGTGGCGGGCGGCATCGAAAACATGAGCGCCTCGCCCTATGCCCTCACCCAGGCCCGGTGGGGGCAGCGCATGGGCCATGGAGAAATCCTGGACCTCATGATCCACGACGGACTGTGGGACATCTTCAACGGCTGCCACATGGGGATCACGGCGGAAAACGTGGCGGCCAAGTACGGCATCAGCCGGGAAGAACAGGATCGGTTCGCCCTATCCAGCCAGGCCAAGGCGGAAGCCGCCATCAAGGCCGGCCGGTTCAAAGACGAAATCGTTCCCGTGGAAATCCCCCAGCGCAAAGGCCCTGCCGTTGTGTTTGACACGGACGAACACCCCCGGTTCGGCACCACTTTGGAAGCCTTGGCCAAGCTGCCTGCGGCCTTCAAGAAAGACGGGACCGTAACGGCGGGCAACGCTTCGGGCATCAACGACGGAGCGGCGATTCTCATCGTCATGTCTGAAAAGAAAGCCGCCTCTTTGGGGCTCACCCCGCTGGGCGCCATCCGGTCCTACGCTTCGGCCGGCGTGGATCCGGCCATCATGGGCACCGGCCCCATTCCCGCAAGCCGCAAGGCGCTCCAGAAAGCGGGCTGGTCGGTGCAGGATCTGGATCTTGTGGAAGCCAACGAAGCCTTTGCCGCCCAAGCCCTGGCTGTGAACAAGGAGCTGGGCTGGAACCCCGACATCGTCAACGTCAACGGTGGGGCTATCGCCATCGGCCATCCCATCGGAGCCTCCGGCGCTCGGATACTCACCACGCTGCTCCATGAAATGACCAAGCGAAACGCCCGCAAGGGCTTGGCCACCCTGTGCATCGGAGGGGGCCAAGGCTGCGCCCTGACCATCGAACGCTAACTGCTGCAAAGGAGACATCCCGCCATGGCATTTGAAAACATTCTCTTCGATGTGCAAGACCAGGTGGCCTTGGTGACGATCAATCGCCCCAAATCCCTCAATGCGCTCAATCCGAAGACCTTGGAAGAACTTGATGAAGCCGTGCGGCGGGTGAGCCAAGACGATGCCCTCCGCGTGCTTGTGCTGACCGGGGCCGGTGAAAAGGCTTTTGTGGCCGGGGCCGACATCAGCGAATTCCCCAAGATGAATCCCCTCCAAGCCCGTCTTTTCGCCCAGAAAGGCCAAGACGTGTTTTTCGCTCTGGAAGCGCTCCCGAAGCCCGTCATCGCCTGCGTCAACGGCTTCGCTCTGGGCGGCGGTCTGGAACTGGCCATGAGCTGCGATTTCATTTACGCTTCCGAAAAAGCCAAATTCGGCCAACCGGAAATCAACCTGGGGATTCTGCCCGGTTTCGGCGGCACCCAGCGGCTCGCGCGGCTCGTCGGCCGGGCCAAGGCCAAGGAACTGTGCATGACCGGGGAAATGATCGATGCGGCAACCGCCCTGCAGCTCGGCCTTGTGGCCAAAGTCTTCCCAGCGGAGACGCTCCTGGAGGAAACCATGAAGGCGGCCAAGGCCATGGCCGCTAAGAGCGCCCTGGCCCTGCGGGCCATCAAGACCGTGGTGGACCGCGGCATGGATGCGGACCTCAAGACCGGATGCGCCCTGGAAGTGGAAGCCTTCGGTTTGTGCTTCGCCAGCGAAGACGCCAAGGAAGGAGCCGCAGCTTTCCTGGAAAAACGCAAACCCCAATTCAAGGGATCCTTCACCGCCTGAAAGGCGCCCCCTGTCACACAACTCATCGCCTTGGAGGACGAAAACCATGCATTTTGAACTCACCGAAGAACAAAAGATGATCCAGGACATGGCGCGCAAATTCGCCGAAAGGGAAATCGCCCCCGTGGCCGCCGAATTGGACCGCACCCATCGCCACCCGGAAGAAATCGTCAAAAAGATGGGCGAACTGGGCCTCATGGGCGTTACCATCCCGCCGGAATACGGGGGAGCCGGCATGGACTATATCTGCTACGTGCTGGCCATGATCGAAATCTCCAAAGCGTGCGCTTCGTGCGGTGTCATCATGAGCGTGTGCAACAGCTTGTACAACTTCCCCGTGTACACGTACGGGACGGAAGAGCAGAAACAGCAGTTCTTGACCCCGGTGGCCAGCGGCGAATACCTGGGCTGCTACGGCCTCACCGAAGCCGGCGCCGGATCCGACCCGGCCCGCATGCGCACCACGGCCGTGCTGGACGGCAATGAATGGGTCATCAACGGGGAAAAGAAATTCATCACCAACGGCAACGTGGCGCGCTACTGCGTGCTGGCGGCCGTGACCGACAAGGAAAAGGGCTACAAAGGGATCAGCTCCTTTCTGGTGGATCTGCACAACACGCCGGGTTTCCGCGTCGGCCGAGTGGAAGAAAAGCTCGGGATCAACGCATCGGGCACGGCGGAACTGATTTTCGAAGATGCACGGATTCCCAAGGAAAACCTTCTGGGCAAGGAAGGCGAAGGCTTCAAACAGATGCTCACCACGCTGGACGGCGGCCGCATCGGCATCGCCTCCCAGGCCATCGGGATCGGCCGCGCAGTCCTGGAAGAAGCCATCGCCTACAGCAAAACGCGGGAGCAATTCGGCCGGCCCATCGCTTCTTTCCAGGCCATCCAATGGAAACTGGCGGATATCGCCACCCAACTGGACGCCGCCGAGCTGTTGACCCTCAGGGCTGCATGGCTCGAACAGAACAAGCGGGGCTACGAAAAGGAAGCCGCCATGGCTAAGATGTACGCTTCGGACACGGCCATGTGGGCCGCTGTGGAAGGCGTCCAAATCCTGGGCGGCTACGGCTACTGCAAGGAATACCCCATGGAACGGCATCTGCGCGATGCCAAGATCACTCAGATTTACGAGGGCACCAACGAAATCATGCGATTGGTGATCTCCCGAAACATCCTGGGAAAAATCTAAAGGAACGGGGGGCCTGCACAGCCCCCTCGCCCATCGTTTCCCGTTGACTCATAAAAAAACCCCGGAAGCTTCCGGGGTTTTTTTATGGCAAACTGCAGGCTCACCGACCGGGCGCGACGGTCCCTTTTGGAGACACGGACGCCGGATGGGGCGGCGTGCGGGCCTTTAAATGCCCTGCAGGCGGCGCATCCGACGTTGGATTCTCTTAATGGCTTTTTTCCGCTTGATACGGCGGCGTTCACCCTTGGAGAGGTAGTAGTTGTGCCGCCGCAAAACGGGCTGGACGTTCTTTTGAAAGTCCTTTCGCAGTTTGCGGATCTTCTTTTCGAAACTCTCCCTGGCCTCCGGTTCGGTCATCCAGAATTCACCTGCCTTTCAGCAACAAAAAAACCCTCGCGGGGTTTCCGTTGGAATCGACCCGTGCGGCGTCCGGCACACCGCAGGGGGTGGATAAGGTCGGGAGCCTGCCGTTTCGCTCTAAAACGATTTTCTTTAGCACGGGGCACGCCGCGAAGCAACGTCTTTTTAAGAACTGAGGGCGTCGTAGCGGAAAAACTGCATGGTAAAGGTGGCCCGTCCCTGGCTGGCCGAACGCAATGCCGTGGAATAGCCGAACATCTTGGACAGAGCGACCGTGGCGTCCACGACCTGGATGCCCTTCTTGGCCGTGATGCCTTCGATGCGGGCCTTGCGAAGATTCAAATCGGCGATGACGTCCCCCAGGAATTCGTCGGGCGTGAGGACTTCCACGCGCATGTACGGTTCGAGAAGGATGGGTTCCCCCTTATGGAAGGCGTCGCGAAACGCCATGGAGGCCGCCACTCGATAGGCCAACTCCGTGGACAGCCCCTCCCGGTGCTCCCCTCCAATGACCGCCACTTCCACATCCACCACGGGGTAGCCCATGAGATCCCCGCTGGTAAAGGCATCCATCACCCCGGCCTCCACCACGGGCAACCACGTTTCCGGGATGGAGGCGTCCCGCACCCGATGGACCACCCTGTTGCCCTTGCCCCGCTCCCGGGGTTCCAGGCTGAGTTCCACGGCGGCAAAATGCTTGGTCCCGCCGATGTCCCGCTCGAAAACCCCTCGACCCAAAGCCGCTTTCTGGATCGTCTCGCGATAGACCACCTGCGGTTTTCCGGCGTTCACCCCCACGGCGTAGTCCCGCTCCAGGCGGCTCAGCAGGATCTCCAAATGGAGTTCCCCCATGCCGCGGATGACCATCTGTCCGGTGTCCGGGTCTTCCTTGAAGCGAAAGGTGGGGTCTTCATCGGCCAGTTTGGCCAAGGCGTCGGGAAGCTTTTCCTGGTCCGCCCGGGTCTTGGGTTCCACGGCCACGGCGATGACCGGTTCGTAGATGTCGATGGGTTCCAAAAGAATGGGATGTTTCTCGTCACAAAGGGTATCGCCCGTTCCGGCGGATTTGAGTCCCATGAGGGCGACGATGCTGCCGGCTCCCGCTTCTTCGAGCCGTTCCCGCTTGTTGGCGTGCATGCGGAAGATGCGGGAAAGTTTTTCCCGAGTGCGCTGTCTGGCGTTGTACACCGTGTCCCCGGCCTTGAGCTTTCCCGAATAGATTCGCGCGTAGGTGAGCTTACGGCCTTGATCCATGAAGATTTTGAAGGCCAGGGCTGCCAGGGGTTCGTTGTCGTCGGCCAGCCGTTGGACGGTTTCCTGCGTCACGGGATCAATCCCTTGGACCGGCGGGATGTCCAAGGGACATGGGAGATATTGGACCACGGCGTCCAAAAGCGGTTGGATCCCCTTATTGCGCAAAGCAGCGCCGCACAGGACCGGTACGGCTTCCAGCTCCAGGGTAAGGCGGCGCAGCACGGTTTCAATCTCTTCAGGGGAGACGGGCCGCCCTTCTATGTATTTTTCCATGATCCCGTCGTCCCGCTCCGCCACCTTGGCCAGAAGCTCGTCCCGGGCTTCCGCGGCGGCGTCGGCCAACTGAGGGTCAATGGGCATGTAGGTGTATTCCGCTCCCAGGGTTTCGTCTTTCCAGACGATCTGGCGCATGTGGATGAGATCCACCACGCCGCGGAAGTCGGACTCCCGTCCCACGGGGATCTGCACCGCGATGGGATCGGCCTGGAGCTTTTCCCGCATCTGTTCCAGGACGTGGCGGAAATCGGCCCCGATGCGATCCATCTTGTTGACGAAAGCGATCTTCGGCACACGGTATTTGTCAGCCTGCCGCCACACGGTCTCCGATTGAGGCTCCACACCGCCCACGGCGCAAAAGACGGCCACGGCCCCGTCCAAAACCCGCAGAGACCGCTCCACTTCGATGGTAAAGTCCACATGGCCCGGAGTGTCGATGAGCTGGATCTGGTACCCGTTCCATTCGCATGTCGTCACGGCCGACGTGATGGTGATCCCCCGCTCCTGCTCCTGTTCCATCCAGTCCATCACGGTGGTCCCTTCGTGCACTTCGCCGATCTTGTGAGACCGTCCCGTGTAATAGAGGATGCGCTCGCTCACCGTGGTCTTTCCCGCATCGATGTGCGCGATGATCCCGATGTTGCGGATCTTTTTCAGCCGCTGCATTGCCGCTTTCATCGCCTCACCCCTTGGTGGCCGCCCGGCGTGGGGAACATCCCTTGCAATCCCTCCGCACGTGATTAACGATTTATATGTCCGTGTCATTCCGTTGCGCGAAGGAGGGTTCCTTATGCCGCGTGCACGAACTGCCCGAGATTTCCGAGCCGCCCCGCCCCGATCCAACGTGCAGGCTGTGCCCAACCCCGTGGCCTGCCGCGAAGGGCGAGGCGTCCGCCATTTCGACTGCCCCTACTACGACGCGTGCCTGGACAAGGCCGCTAAAGGCTTGTGGGCGGGATTCACCTGCGCCCACTGCCTTTTCTACCTCAACCGTGCCACCGACTGAAAATGAAGAGTTGTCGCCCAGGCGCTTCGGCCTGCATAAAAAAAGCCCGGTGCCATGGAGTGCCGGGCTGTTTTTGCGCCGCCGGTTCGTGCGGGAGAGCACCGTGGCTTTGTGGAAAGCGTGTCCCCCCACGCCACCCTGACAGTTCCCCACACCGAGAGCCCTCGTCAGGAGCTTTCTCGTGACGGTCAAGTGCCATTGGACTCTGCACGCGCCGTAGAGGTGCAAATCGGGCTTGAAATGCCGCTTTTCTGAATTGGTCGGTTTTTTTCTCGTGGCGCCGTTCCGGGGCGGGTTTTACGCCGCCCGAGAACGAATCGATCTTTCGGCCGAGCGGCGTTTATCGTCCCCGACTCATGTCGGGGTTCGCTGCGCTCACCCCAACCTACCCATCCTTGAACCAACCGGTCCATTGTCACACAACCGCTAGGAGGCTGTCTGAGAACGAACCCGAAGGCCTCTTCTCCTGGGAGCGCGGGCCTCCGGCCCGCACGAGAAGCGGGCGAGACGCCCGCGCTCCCAGGACTATGCCATTCTCGGACAAGCTCCTAGGCCTCTGCGGCCTCCTTGTCCTGGGCGCGGGGTTTCTTTTTGGGCTTGGCCTTGATCTCCGAGCCCGTGAGCTCGATCAGGCACATGGGCGCCCCATCCCCTTTGCGATACCCCATCTTTACGATTCGCGTGTAGCCCCCCTGGCGGGTCTGGTATCGCGGGCCCAGTTCCGTAAAGAGCTTCCGAACCACGTCTTTTCGGCGCACGACGGCCAAAGCCTGGCGCCGTGCATGGAGGTCTCCGCGTTTTCCCAGGGTGATCATGGAATCGGCCCATCGCCGGATTTCCTTGGCCTTGGGGACCGTGGTCACGATTCTTTCATGCTCCAAAAGCGATGTCACCATATTGCGAAACATGCCCGACCGGTGGCTGGAAGTCCTGTTGAGCTTCCGACCCGATTTCCTGTGGCGCATGGCTATTCCTCTTCCTTTCTCCGCTGTTCGATCTCTTCACGACTCGGAAAGTTGTCCAGCTTCATGCCCAGGGACAGGCCCATTTCGGCCAGGATTTCCTTGATTTCGTTCAGAGACTTGCGGCCGAAATTCTTCGTCCTGAGCATCTCCGATTCGGTCTTTTGCACGAGTTCGCCGATGTAGCGGATGTCCGCGTTTTTCAAGCAGTTGGCGCTGCGCACGGACAGCTCCAGCTCATCCACGCTGCGGAACAGGTTCTCGTTGAGCGGCGGCTCCTCAGCCGCCTCTTCCGTGAACGTCGGCGCCTCGTATTCTTCGAAGTTCACGAAGACGCTCAGCTGGTCCTTAAGGATTTTCGCCGCCATGGCCAGGGCGTCTTCCGGTGTGACGCTCCCGTCGGTCCAAATCTCCATGGTCAGCTTATCATAGTCCGTTCGCTGGCCCACGCGGGCCTGGCTCACGTTGTAGCTGACCTTGCGAACCGGCGTGAAGATGGCGTCGATGGGGATGGTCCCGATGGTTTCGATCTTTTCCGGATCCCATTCGGCCGGTTCATACCCTTTGCCTTCTTCCACCACCAGTTCCATTCGGACTTTGCCGTCCCGGGCCAGGGTGCAGATGTGTTTTCCCGGGTTCAAGATGGTCACGGACGTATCCGTTCGGATATCTCCGGCCGTCACAGGCCCTTCCCCGGCTTTTTCCAGGATAAGGTGTTTCGGCCCGTCCCCGTTGAGCCGCAAGCGCACTTCCTTGAGGTTGAGGACGATGTCGGTCACGTCCTCCACCACGCCCGGAGCCGACGAAAATTCATGGAGCACCCCGTCGATCTTAACGGCCGTAATGGCAGCACCCCGCAGGGATGAAAGCAGAACCCGCCGCAGGGCATTGCCCAGCGTCGTCCCGAAACCGCGCTCCAGCGGCTCGCACGTGAACTTAGCGTAGCGCGTAGGGTCCTCCCCGGGCTCTACCGCCAGGGGCTTCGGTCGAATCAACTCGCGCCAGTTTTTCTCCATACCCGTCCTCATAAGCCTTCGGCCCCCATGCCGGAACCTCCGCCCCGACAAAAGGCCTCAGAAAACGGACAGAGGACCCTGCCCCGTGCATGGACCCTCCGCCCATAAGCCACAATGTCGATGAGATGTTACTTGGAGTAGAATTCCACCACCAAATGCTCTTGCACGGGCAGCGGCATTTCATCTCGGGTCGGAAGGCTCCGGAACGTGCCCCGGTACGCTTCCTTGTCCAGCTCCAGCCAGGGGACCAGGCCGCGGCGCGGCAGGGCGTCCAGAGCTTCGTTGATCACTTCCAACTGCCGGCTCTTCTCGCGGACGGCGATCACATCGCCCGGGCGCAGCAAGTAGGACGGGATGTTCACCTTTCGGCCGTTGACCAGGAAGTGGTTGTGCCGGACCAGCTGGCGCGCCTGGGCGCGTGAGTTGGCGAATCCCAGTCGGAAGACCGTGTTGTCCAGGCGACGTTCCAGAAGGATCAGGAAGTTCACGCCGGTCACGCCTTTTTGACGATCCGCTTCCTTGAAATAGGCCTTGAACTGTTTTTCCTGCAGGCCGTACATCCTCTTGATTTTTTGCTTTTCCCGGAGCTGCACCCCGTAGTCGGACAGCTTCCCGCGCCGCTGTCCGTGCTGCCCCGGCGCATAGTTGCGGCGCTCGAAGGCGCATTTATCCGAATAACACCGATCGCCTTTCAGATAGAGCTTCATGCTCTCCCGGCGGCAGAGCCGACATTGCGGACCAGTATATCGAGCCAAGACCGATTCCTCCTTATGGGCATGGCGCCACAGGGGCGCCGACCGATGACGCCATTAAACGCGACGGCGCTTGGGCGGCCGACATCCGTTGTGAGGGATGGGCGTCACATCTCGGATCACCGTCACATTCAACCCCGCAGCCTGAAGAGCCCTCAGGGCCGCCTCACGGCCGGACCCCGGCCCCTTGACGTAGACTTCCACGTTCTGCAGGCCGTGTTCCATGGCGGCTTTGGCCGCCGCCTGAGCTGCGGTCTGCGCCGCGAAGGGCGTGCTCTTGCGCGAGCCCTTGAAGCCCTGGTTGCCGCCGCTGGCCCATGAGAGCGTGTTGCCGCTCATATCCGTGATCGTCACGATGGTGTTGTTGAAGGTCGAACGGATGTGTGCGATCCCGTTCTGAATGTTTTTCCGCTCTTTTTTCTTGCGCGGACCGCCTCTGCCCCGTGCCATTGTGCCTCCCATCCCTTACTTTTTGCGTTTTCCGATAACCGACCGACGAGGACCCTTGCGCGTCCTGGCATTGGTATGGGTCCGTTGCCCCCTGACGGGCAAGCCGCGCCGATGCCTCAGGCCCCGGTAGCAGCCCAAATCCATCAAGCGCTTGATGTTCATGGAAACTTCCGCACGAAGATCCCCTTCCACTTTATAGTGGGTGTCGATGACGCGGCGGATGGACGTGATCTGTTCTTCCGTCAAATCATCCGATTTGGTCCCCGGATCCACCTTGGCTTCTTCGAGGATCTTCAAGGCCGTGCTTCGCCCGATGCCATAGATATAGGTCAGAGCGATTTCCATGCGCTTGTTCTTCGGTAAATCGATGCCTGCAATCCGTGCCAATGCCGTGTCCTCCAGTTAGCCTTGACGCTGTTTGTGCTTCGGATTCTCGCAGATGACGCGCACCTGGCCGTGTCGCCGGATGATCTTGCATTTGCGGCAGATGATCTTCACTGACGCCCGCACCTTCATGGTTCACTCCCTTCTACACACCAGCACGCTGACTCGTCAGCTCTTGGCTCTGTAAATGATTCGGCCCCGGGTCAGGTCATAGGGGGAAAGCTCCACCGTCACCTTGTCGCCGGGCAAAATGCGGATGAAGTGCATGCGCATCTTCCCCGAAATGTGGGCGAGCACGCGGTGGCCGTTTTCCAGCTCGACGCGAAACATGGCGTTAGGCAAAGGCTCGATGACCGTGCCTTCCACCTCAATCGCTTCTTCCTTGGCCATGGGGTCTTCCTCTGTTCAAGTCCCGGTCTTCTTCCGCACCAACGGAAACGCGCCATTATAGGCGCTCGAATTCGCTCTGTAAAGGTCTTTTACGGCCGGGACAGCACGTCCGGACCGTTCTCCGTCACCGCCACCGTGTGCTCGAAGTGGGCCGACAGTTTCCCGTCCGCAGTGACGGCGGTCCAACGGTCTTCCAGGATGCGGATGTCCGGGACCCCTTGGTTGATCATGGGCTCGATGGCGAACACCATCCCCGCCTTCAGTTTGACGCCGCGGCCGGGAGGACCGAAATTTGGAATCTGTGGGCTTTCGTGGAGGTTTCGTCCAATGCCGTGCCCCACGAATTCCCGCACCACGGAGTAGCCGAACGGCTCCACGTGGGCCTGGACAGCGTGGGAAATGTCCGAAAGGCGATTGCCCACCACCGCTTGGGCGATGGCCCGATCCAGGGCTTCCCGGGTGACACGGCACAGCCGCTCGGCCTCTTCCGAAATGCGCCCGACCGGAAGGGTCACAGCCGCGTCCCCGTAGTATCCATCGAGGACCACCCCGAAATCCACGCTGACGATGTCGCCTTCCTGGAGGATCCTCGTCTTGCTCGGCATGCCGTGCACCACTTCTTCGTTGATGGAGGTGCACAGCGCATAAGGGAAGCCGTGATAGCCCTTGAAGGCCGGCACGGCTCCCCTCTTCAGTGCCTCTTCTTCACTGATGGCGTTGAGGTCCCAGGTGCTCACCCCAGGAGCGACCATCTCCCGGAGTCGCTCCAGGACCTCCGCCACGATCAGACACGCCTTTCGGATCTTTTCAATTTCTTCTGGGGTCTTGAGAATGATCAAAACGCCCTCTAACCCAACACCGCCTTGATGCGCTCGAAAATCTCGTCGATGGAACCCAGTCCGTTGATCTTCCGAAGTTTGCCCTGCTTCTCATAGTATTCGATGAGAGGCTTCGTCTGGTCGGCGTAAACCTTCAGCCGGGATGTCACCGTCGCCTCGTTGTCGTCGTCACGCTGATAAAGTTGCCCGCCGCACTTGTCGCACACGCCGTCCTTCTTGGGAGGGTCGAACATCACGTGGTAGCCCGCCCCGCATTCCCGGCACGTGCGCCTCCCGGTCAGGCGCTGGATCAGTTCCTGATCGGGCACATCGATGCACACCACGTGGTCGATTTTCTGTCCCAATTCTTTGAGCATGCCGTCCAGGGTTTCCGCCTGGCTCACGTTGCGGGGAAAGCCGTCCAGCATGTAGCCCTTGGCGCAATCATCCTGTTGGATTCTTTCCTTGACCAGGCCCACCACGACTTCATCGGGCACAAGGGCCCCTTTGTCCATGTACTTTTTGGCCTCGAGGCCCAAAGGGGTGCCGGCCTTCAGGGCGGCCCGCAGCATGTCCCCCGTGGAAATCTGCGGAATCCCGTAGCGTTCGATCATGCGCTTGGCTTGCGTCCCTTTTCCTGCACCCGGTGGTCCCAACAAAATGATGTTCATCGTCTCCCTCCCTGTCCGTCGGCCTCACACCAGTTCCAGAAAGCCCCCTAAGGTACCCGGGCGGCACTCTTGTCGTGCCCCACGCTTCCGTTTTCCGAGGCGCCCCCTGATTTATCGGCGCCCTCGGATCCGCCCCGATTTTAGAAATCCCTCGTAATGGCGCGTCAGCATATGGGCTTCGATCTGCCCCACCGTGTCCATGGCCACGCCGACCACGATGAGCAGGGCCGTGCCGCCGAAGTAAAAAGGCACATTGAAATTACGGGTGAAGATACTCGGCAGGACGCACACAATGGACACATAGAGGGCCCCGCCCAGGGTAATGCGACTCAGGACTTTGTCGATGTATTCCGCCGTGGGCCTGCCGGGCCGAATGCCGGGAATGAACCCTCCATATTTTTTCATATTGTCCGCCACGTCCATGGGGTTGAAGACGATGGCGGTGTAGAAGTAGCAGAAGAAGATAATGAAACCCACGTAGAGCACTGTGTAGAGCCAGTGGCCGGGCATGAGCATTCTGGCGATGTTTTGCATCCACGGCACCTGGATGAAATTGGCCACCGTGGCCGGGAACATAATGATCGACGACGCGAAGATGGGCGGGATTACACCGGATGTGTTGATTTTCAGAGGAAGATGGGTGCTTTGCCCGCCGTACATGCGCCGCCCCACGACCCTCTTGGCGTACTGGACGGGAATCCGCCGTTGGCCCCGTTCCACATGGACGATGAAGCCCACGACGGCCACCATGATGACGAGAAGAATGAGGGCCTTGAAGGCACTCATTTCCCCGGTCTGCATGAGCCTTAAGGTGTTTCCCACGGCGGTGGGCATCCCCGCGACAATGCCGGCGAAGATGATGAGGGAGATCCCGTTGCCGATGCCACGTTCCGTGATCTGTTCCCCCAGCCACATGATGAAGGCCGTTCCGGCCGTCAAGGTGATCACCGTGATGATGCGGAAAGCCCAACCAGGTGCGAGGACCACGGGTTCGCCGCCGGGTCCGGTCATGCCTTCCAAGCCGAAGGCGATCCCGAAGCCCTGGATGATGCTCAAGACCACTGTACCGTAGCGCGTGTACTGGGTGATCTTCTTCCGGCCCGCTTCCCCTTCCTTGCTCAGCCGCTCCAAGTGGGGAATCACCACCGTGAGCAGCTGCAAGATGATGGACGAACTGATGTAGGGCATGATCCCCAGCGAGAAAACGGACAGCTGCTGCATGGCCCCACCGGAGAACATGTTGAATAGACCCAGGAGCGTCCCCTGGGCGGCGGCGAAGAAGGCGGCCAAAGCCTCCCGGTTGATGCCCGGTGTGGGCACGTGGACGCCGATCCGGTAGACGGCCAAAAGGAGCAAGGTCGCGCCGATGCGCCGTTTCAGCTCGGGAATTTTACCGATGTTTTGGAAGCCCGTGAGCACCCGCGTGTTCCTCTCAGCTAAGGATTTCCACCGTCCCGCCGGCCGCTTCCACCTTGGCCACAGCCGAACCACTCGCCTTGTGGACGCGCACCGCCAAGGACACCTTCAGTTCCCCGTCTCCGAGAAGCTTGATGCCGTCGGCCTTCTTCTTGGCCAGTCCCGCCCGGATGAGTTCCTCGGGACCCACCTGGCTGCCCGCCTCGAAGCGATCCAGGTCCCCCACATTGACCACGGCATAGACCTTGCGGAAGATGTTGTGGAATCCCCTTTTGGGGACACGGCGCTGCAGAGGCATCTGGCCGCCTTCGAACCACGGCACCACGCCCCCGCCGGCTCGCGCTTTCTGCCCCTTATGACCCTTGCCCGCTGTCTTTCCCAGGCCGGATCCAGACCCTCGGCCGATGCGTTTGCGATCTTTTCGCGAACCGGCCGCCGGTTTCAATTCATTCAGTCGCATGGCATTCACCCGTTCTCGTCGTCTCGTCCCGATCAGGCTTCACTCACCTGAACCAAGTGATTGACCTTCTTGATCGCGCCCACAACCGGAGGGATCGCGGGCAGCGTCACTTCCTTCTGCAGTCGCGTGAGCCCCAAGGCCTGAAGGATCTTTCGGTGCTTTTCAGGCCGCCCGATGGGGCTGCGCACCAGTTTGATGCGAATCATCTGCGCCATGGATCACCTCCCGGCTCCCTGCATCTTGGCTTCCGTCACATCCACCCCGCGTGTCTTGGCAATCCGCTCGGGACTCCTCAGGGCCTTCAATCCCGCTATGGTGGCTTTGACCACGTTGTGGGGATTGCGCGAGCCCAAGCACTTGGTGAGGACATCCGTCACCCCGGCCGCTTCCATAATGGCCCGCACCGCCCCGCCGGCGATCACCCCCGTTCCTGGAGAGGCGGGCTTCAGGACGACCGATGAGGCGCCAAACTTGCCCAACACCTCATGGGGCAATGTTCCCTGCACCAAGGGCACCTCGAACATCTCCCGCTTGGCGCCCTCCAACCCCTTGCGGATCGCCTCCGGCACTTCGTTGGCCTTGCCCAGGGAGAACCCCACACGGCCGTTGCCGTCCCCCACGATGACGATGGCGCTGAAAGAAAAACGCCGGCCGCCTTTGACCACTTTGGCCACGCGGCTGATGTGGACGATTTTATCGATGTACTGCACGTCATGTGATTCGAGAGGTGCCAAGATACGCCTCCTTGCCCGCCAGTGTCGGTCAGAATTCCAGTCCCGCGGCCCGCGCTCCGTCCGCCACGGCACGAATCCGCCCATGGTAGATGAAGCCGTTCCGATCGAACACCACTTTGGTGACCCCTTTGTCCAAGGCTTTCTTGGCCACGAGCTGGCCGACCCTTTCCGCAGCCCCCACCTTGCCCTTGACGGGATCTAGGGCCTTGAATTCGGGGGAAAGGGTCGAAGCCGCCGCCACCGTCATGCCCGTCGTGTCGTCGATGATCTGGGCATAGATGTGCTTGAGGCTTTTGTAGACCGTCAGTCGAGGCCGCTCGGGCGTGCCGTGGACCTTTGTGCGGATCCGCCGCTTGCGTTTCAGGCGCGCCGCCACGCTGGGATTCGTCTTGGAGCCCATTTTGTCCTTCCCCTATTTCTTCTTGGAACCGGTCTTGCCGGCTTTGCGCCGGACCCATTGGTTCGCGTATCGGATCCCTTTGCCCTTATAGGGTTCCACAGGGCGCAGGGCCTTGATGTTCGCCGCCGTCTGCCCCAACAATTCCTTATCGACGGCCTCCAACCGGATCACGGTCTGCTTTTCCACAGAGGCCTTGACTCCTTCGGGCAAAGGGAAACTCAACGGGTGTGAATGGCCCAAGGTGAAGTTCAGCACATTGTTGGCCACATCGCAGCGGTAGCCCACACCTTGGATTTCCAGCACCTTGGTGAAGCCCTGGCTCACCCCCGTGACCATGTTGTGGAGCAAAACCCGCATGAGCCCATGGAGGGACCGGGATCGGCGCTCATCGTCTTTACGGCGCACGAGGATTTGGCCGTTTTCCACGGCGACGGTCACTTCCGCCGGAACGCGCCGCTCCAAAAGGCCCTTGGGTCCCTTCACGGTGACGAGGTCACCCTGAAGCATGACTTCCACCCCTTTGGGAATGGGGATGGGGTTCTTGCCGATGCGAGACATCTCACAACTCCTTTACCTGTGTTCACCACACGCTGCAGATCAGTTCTCCGCCCACGCCCGCTTGCCTCGCCTGCTTGTCGGTGAGGATACCCCGCGAGGTGGACAGGATGGCGATTCCCAGCCCGTTCAGGACCCGGGGGATGTCCTTGGATCCCACATAGATCCGCCGACTGGGCTTGCTGATCCGGCGCATGTCTCGAATGGCCGCCTCTCGGTCAGGCCCGTATTTCAGATGGATTCTCAGGACGCCCTGCTTGTTGTCCTTAATGAGCTTAAAATGCTTGATGTAGCCTTCCTCCTTGAGAATCCGAGCCAATTCCACCTTGATGCGCGAGGCCGGGACGTCCACCTTATCGAAGCGCGCCCGATGGGCGTTCTTGATGCGATTGAGAAAGTCGGCAATGGGGTCCGTCATCACCATAAGAGGTTCTCTCCTTTTCCTTCCGGCTCTTACCAGCTGGACTTGACGACGCCGGGAAGCTCGCCGTTGAGAGCCATATTGCGGAAGCAGATCCGGCACATGCCGAATTTACGCAGATACGCACGCGGCCGTCCGCACAGCGGGCACCTGTTGTAAGCTCTCACCGCGAATTTGGGCTTTCTTTGGGCTTTTGCGATCATGGATTTCTTGGCCAAGGCTGCCTCCTTCTCACCCTTCCTCGCTACTTTCTGAACGGCATTCCCAACAGAGCCAACAGCTCGCGCGCTTCGTCGTCGGTTTGGGCCGTGGTCACGATGGTGATGTTCAGTCCCTTGATCTTATCGATCTTGTCGTAGTCGATTTCCGGAAAGATAATGTGTTCCCGAACCCCCAGCGTGTAATTGCCGCGCCCGTCAAAGGATTTGGGGGAAACGCCCCGAAAGTCCCGCACCCGCGGCAGGGCGATGTTGACCAGCTTGTCGTAGAACTCGTACATGCGATCCCCGCGCAGGGTCACCATGCACCCGATGGGCATTCCCTTGCGCAGCTTGAAAGCCGCGATGCTCAGGCGCGCCCGCGTGATCACCGGCTTTTGGCCGCTGATCTGGGCGAGTTCATCCGATGCCGTTTCCAGGATCTTGACGTTCTGAATCGCCTCCCCAAGGCCCATGTTGAGGACGATCTTCTGGAGCCTGGGGATCTGCATCGGGCTTTTGTATTGAAATTTTTCGGCCAGCTGCGGGGCCACTTCCTTGACGTACAACTCGCGCAAACGTGCCATGAACGCCTCCACTCCGCCCGGAGCCGTGGACGTCAACCGTCGATGAGCTCGCCGCATTTCTTGCAGAATCGCACCTTGCGGCCGTCTTCCAGGTTCTTATAGCCCACACGGGTCGGATCTGTGCACTTGCTGCAAATGACCATGAGATTGGAAATGTGAATGGGTGCTTCCTTTTCCACAATTCCGCCTTGCCGGCTGTGGGCGCCGGGGCGCATGTGCCGCTTGACCATGTTGAGCTTTTCCACCACGGCCCGATCCTTCTTGGTCAGGATCCGAAGCACTTTGCCCGACTTGCCCTTTTCCTTGCCGGCGATCACCATCACCGTGTCGTTCTTCTTGATGTGGTACTTTTTGCTGACAGCCATTGGCGACCTTCCCCACCCTTTTGCCTAAAGCACTTCCGGGGCCAGCGATACGATCTTCATAAACTGCTTGGCGCGAAGCTCACGGGCCACCGGGCCGAAAATGCGCGTCCCGATGGGTTCCTTGGCGGCGTTGATCAGGACGGCCGAATTGTCGTCGAACTTGATGTAGGATCCGTCCGGGCGCCGCACCTCTTTTTTGGTCCGCACCACCACGGCCCGCATCACATCCCCCTTCTTCACCTTGGAATTGGGGATGGCTTCCTTGACGGACACCACGATGATGTCCCCTACCGTCGCATACCGCTTGCGGGTCCCCCCGAGGACTTTGATGCAGTAGAGACGCTTCGCCCCCGAGTTGTCTGCGGCGTTCAGTTGTGTTTCAGCCTGGATCATGATGGCCTCCCTTAACAGCCTTCACCCTATAAACCCCGAACCGGGCCCGCGGCCCTCGGGAGGTGTTCTAGACGGCGGCACGTTCCAAGATCTTGACGACCACCCAATGCTTCGTCTTGCTCAAAGGGCGGCTCTCTTCAATGAGCACCCGATCTCCCATGCGGCACTGATTTTCTTCGTCATGGGCCTTGAACTTGGTCCGTCGCCGCATGTACTTGCCGTACTTGGGGTGCTTGACGAGCCGCTCCACACGCACGACCACCGTTTTGTCCATACGGTCGCTGACCACGGTGCCGACGCGGGTCTTTCTCCTTGTTGTCCGCTCTTCCATGGGCATGCCTCTTACGCCTCACCGACTTTTTGCTTTTCGTGCAACACGGTCAGCACCCTGGCGATGTCCCGCTTGTGGCGTTTCAGCTGCGCCGTGTTCTCCAGTTGGCCCGTGGCGTGCCGAAACTTCAGGTTGAACAGCGATTCGCGCAGTTCCGCCAGTTTCTGCCGCAATTCGTCCACACTCATGTCACGCAAGGTCGCTGCTTTCATAACACATCCTGCCTCGACACAAACCGTGTCGCCACCGGAAGCTTGTGGCCCGCCAGCCGGCAGGCTTCCTTGGCGATCTCCTCTGTGACGCCCTTGAGTTCATAAAGGATTCGCCCCGGCTTGACCACCGCGACCCAACCCTCGGGGGCCCCTTTGCCCTTGCCCATGCGGGTTTCGGCCGGCTTCTTGGTGATGGGTTTGTCCGGGAAAATGCGGATCCAGATCTTCCCGCCGCGCTTGACATATCGGGTGATGGCCACGCGGGCCGCCTCGATCTGCCGCGAGGTGATGCGGCCGGGCTCCAGGGCCTTGATCCCGAAGTCCCCGAAGTTCAGCTGGTTCCCCCGGGAGGCCATTCCCCTCATGCGGCCTTTCTGCTGCTTGCGATATTTGACTCTTTTCGGCGCTAACATGAATCGTCTCCTCGACGCTGACCCGCAGGGCCCCGCCTTTTACGGGACGCCCCTTTTGACCCGAGCCCCCGCAAAAGGCCCGCCGCCCTTACGGAAGCACTTCCCCTTTGAAGATCCAAACCTTCACGCCGATGACCCCGTAAGTCGTCCGGGCCACGGCCACAGCATAGTCGATGTCGGCTCGAAGCGTGTGGAGAGGGACACGACCTTCGCGATACCATTCCCGCCGAGCCATTTCCGCCCCCCCCAGCCGTCCGGCGCACGCCACACGAATGCCCTTGGCGCCGAACTTCAAAGCAGAGGTCACCGCGCGTTTCATGGCCCGACGAAAGGCGACCCGCCGTTCCAGCTGCAAGGCGATGTTTTCCGCCACCAGAACCGCGTCCAGTTCGGGGCGTCGCACTTCCTGGATGTCAATCAGGATCTCCCGGGAAAATTTCTTTTCCAGCTCCCGGCGCAAGGCCTCGATTTCCGCCCCTTTCTTGCCGATCACAATGCCGGGGCGGGCCGTATGGATGCGGATCTTGGCCTTGTTGGCAGCCCTTTCGATTTCCACCTTGGCGATGCCGGCATGGTACAGTCGCTTCTTGATGAAATCGCGAATCTTTCGGTCTTCATAAGCCAGCTTGGCGTAATCCTTGGACGCGAACCATTTGGAATCCCAGGTCCGGATGACGCCGAGACGAAAACCTTTTGGATTGACCTTCTGTCCCAATCTCCACCTCCGAGGTCCTATGACAAACCGATTACTTTTCGCCGAGAACCACCGTGATATGGCTCGTGCGTTTCAAAATCCGGGTCGCCCGGCCCATGGCCCGAGGCCTCCACCGTTTCAGCCGCGGCCCTTCATTCACGTAGACTTCCTTGATGTAAAGGCCGTCCATATCCATGGTCTTGGTGTTTTCCGCGTTGGCCATGGCGGAACGCAGCGTCTTGGAAAGCAACCGTGCCCCCTTTTTGGGGGTGTACTTCAAAATGGTCAAAGCTTCGCCCACGCCCTTGCTGCGGACGAGGTCGGCCACCAAGCGCGCCTTGCGCGGAGAGATGCGCAGGTATTTGGAAACCGCTCTCACTTCCATCACTTTTTCCCCTTGACCTTGGACTTCTTATCCCCGGCATGGCCGTAGAAGGTTCGCGTGGGCGAAAATTCACCCAGCTTATGGCCCACCATGTTTTCCGTGATAAAGACGGGTATGAACTTCTTGCCGTTGTGCACGGCGATGGTCAGCCCCACGAAATCGGGAAGAATGGTGGAGCGCCGAGACCATGTCTTGATCACCTTTCGGTCCCCGGTCTCCTTGGCTGTGAGCACCTTCTTCACCAGGTGATCGTCCACAAAGGGTCCCTTTCTTAACGAGCGAGGCACCTTACCCTCCTTACGCTATGACTTGCGGCGTCGCACGATGAGCCGATCGCTGTTCTTGGCCTTGCGCGTCCGATATCCCTTGGTGGGCTTGCCCCACGGCGTGCACGGATGGCGCCCGCCGGAACTGCGCCCTTCACCGCCACCCATGGGATGGTCCACGGGGTTCATGGCCACACCACGCACATGGGGGCGACGACCCAGCCAGCGGCTCCGCCCGGCTTTACCGAGGCTGATGTTTTCGTGATCAATGTTTCCCACCTGGCCGATGGTCGCCTTGCATCGCGCCAAGACCATGCGCATTTCGCCCGACGGCAGCCGCAGTGTGGCGTAACGGCCTTCCTTGGCCATGAGCTGGGCGCCAGCTCCGGCCGATCGGGCCAATTGCCCGCCCTTGCCGGGAATCATTTCCACGTTGTGGACCACGGTGCCCAAGGGGATGTTTTCCAGAGGCAGGCAGTTGCCCGGCTTCACATCCGCATCCCGTCCCGTCAGCACAGTGTCGCCCACTTGCAGGCCCAAGGGAGCCAGGATGTAGCGCTTTTCGCCGTCCACGTAGTGGAGGAGAGCGATGCGCGCTGACCGGTTGGGATCGTACTCGATGGCCGCCACCTTGGCCGGCACCCCGTCCTTGTCCCGCTTAAAGTCGATGATTCGATAGAGCCTCTTGTGGCCGCCTCCGCGATGCCGCGCCGTCACACGGCCGTAGTTGTTGCGACCGCCCTTTTTCTTGAGCGGCTCCACGAGACTCTTTTCCGGCTCCTTCTTCGTGACTTCCTCAAAGGTCGGATAGGTCACGAACCGGGTTCCGGCGCTCCGCGGTTTGACTTTCCTGATGCCCATGACTCACCCTCATCCCGGTCCCCGGCCGATCGCCGCGCCGCTCGCGCGGGTTCCGTCGCCCGAGGCCCCTGTCGCCTGCTTAGACGCCTTCGAAAAACTCGACCTTCTGGCCGGGCTTGATCGTCACAACGGCCTTCTTCCAATCGGGTGTGCGGATCGTGTGGCGCCCAACCCGCTTGTTATGGCCCTTCACCGTCAGGGTGCGCACTTCCAACACGTCCACCTTGAAGATCTTCTCCACGGCCTCTTTGATCTCGATCTTGTTGGCCCGGCGATCCACCTCGAAATGGAGCTTGTTGTGCTGCTCCTTGTCCAGGGTGCTCTTTTCCGTGATCAAGGGGCGCTTCAATATGGAATAGGTTTTGTCCCGCATCACCCCAAGGACTCCTCTATTTTGGAAACGGTGTCTTTGGTCAGGACCACATTTCCATGTTTGAGCATGTCGAAAACGTTCAGGCCTTCACAGCGCAGCACCTTCACGTTGGGGATGTTGCGCGCTGATTTTTCCACGATCTCGTCCCTTCCGGCGATGACCACGAGAGGCTTCTGGAGTTCGAAGCGCTGCATCCACGCATGGAAGTTTTTGGTCTTGATCTCCGGAAAGCTCAGCTGATCCACCACCAGCAAGGCCTGTTCGCGCAGCTTCTGGCTTAGGACCACCTTAAGCGCCAGGCGCCGCACCTTTTTCGGGACCCGCATTTCATAAGATCGGGGTTGAGGCCCGTGAATCGTACCGCCGCCCCGCCACAGAGGGGACCGGGAGGTGCCGGCTCGAGCCCGCCCCGTGCCTTTTTGCCGCCAAGGTTTCTTGCCGCCGCCGGAAACCTCGCTGCGGCCCTTGGTTTTGACCGTTCCCCGGCGACGCTTGGCCAGTTGGTACAACACGACCTCATGGACCACATGGGGGTTGGCCGGGACGTCGAAAATGTCGTCGCGAAGCTCCATCTGCCCCACGACCTGTCGATTCATGTCGAAGATTTCCACCGTTGGCATGTTGTGTTCCCTCTCGTCCTCCACTCACCGGGGCGCGGGCGTCATCGAACCCGATTGGTCTTGCGGATCATGAGGAAGCCGTTGATGCCCCCGGGCACGGCCCCTTTGATCAAAAGGAGATTCTCTTCGGGTCGCACGTCGACGATTTTCAGATTCAGCACGGTGGCCCGCTTGTTGCCTTTTTGGCCCGCCATCTTCTTGCCCTTGATGACGCGACCCGGAAAAGTGGCGCATCCGGTGGAACCCGGTTCACGAATGTTCTTGCATCCGTGCGTCACCGGACCGCGGCTGAAACCCCAGCGCTTGACGGTTCCGGCAAAGCCCTTGCCCTTGCTGATCCCCGTCACATCCACCCGGTCTCCGATAAGAAACACACCGGTGTCCAGCACCTGGCCCGGTTGGAACTCATCGGGATTCTCGACACGCACCTCCCTCAAAATCCGGAAGTACCCTTTCCCCACCTTGTCCAAATGACCCTTCAGGGGGCGCGTGACCTTGCTTTCCTTCTTTTCCCCGAAGCCGATCTGCACGGCGCTGTAGCCGTCCCGTGCGGGAACTTTGACCTGGGTGACGACACACGGACCGGCCTGGACCACCGTCACGGGAACCACGCTCCCGTCTTCGGCGAAGACCTGTGTCATCCCGAGCTTGCGTCCTAACAATGCCTTCACCATTTTCTCAGCTCTCTCGGTCTGGGCTCTCCCACTTGAAGCGGCCTTACAGTTTGATTTCCACATCGACCCCGGCGGACAGATCCAGCTTCATGAGGGAATCCACCGTCTGCTGGGTCGGCTCCAGGATGTCCACCAAACGCTTGTGGACACGGATCTCAAACTGCTCCCTGGACTTCTTGTCGATATGGACGGACCGCAGCACCGTATAGCGGTGGATTTTCGTCGGCAAAGGAATGGGGCCGGCCACGTGGGCCCCCGTTTTCTTGGCCGTATTGACGATTTCTGCGGCCGCCTGGTCAAGAAGCTTGTGGTCGTAGGCTTTCAAGCGGATGCGTATTCTCTGATTCATCATGGCGTCTGTTCCCATAACTTGGGTCCCCGCCGGTCACACGCGGTCGGGGACCCCAAGGCTTTCGTGACGTTGGCCTTTACTCGATGATATCGGTGACCACGCCGGCGCCCACGGTGCGCCCGCCTTCCCGA
>JBBFKW010000013.1:0-148575 GCA_037481835.1 Desulfosoma sp.
GCAAAATCGCGACAATCCCCTCTTTTTGAACATACATGTGACAAACTTGGGTTAGTCATAATCTGCGCAAAGGCTTGGAGGGCATTGTGAGGCAAAAAATTAGGTTTATTGAACTTTTAGCCCCCGAGGTGGTTCGGGGGGTGTTGGCGTCGGTGTTGGGGAAGGTGTTGGTGTCTGTTGAGTGAGGTAGTAAATTTTTATTGCATCGATGGCTTCGCGAAACCCCTCCCACTGAAGAGTCGGGATCGGATCCTTGAGCGTAGGATAGGCCATAACATGCGGTCTCCAATTGGCTTCCGCCCAATCATCCCACGGATAACCTGTCTGATATGCAAAGTTGAGGATGCCTTTGAAGCCGCTCTTGATGAGGCCTGGGCCATATTGCACATAGTATGTTCCCGGTGTTTCCTGACCGGCCTGCGGCGTATTGTATGCCCAAAATTCTTTTTGACTGCTCTGGTTGTCCGTGTTTTGTACGGATATATTGTCGATTATAAGGTCAGTGTCCGTGCCGAAACCCAAACGAAGAGTGCCACCGGTGATGTCGCACTGAAAGTCAACGCTATGAGTCCCTTTTGTCACAGGTAGATTGTAATCCTTCGTTGTGCATCCGCCCCCCCCCTGGGCAATAACAATGTAGCCTTTGACGTAATCAAGAATTTCATAGCTTAAGCGATAAGTTTTCCCAGCTTCGGACGGGAAATATTGCGATACAGTAACATAAGCTCCCGGCTTTTTAACGCCTTTGCCGGATTGGATGGTGAAGTATACAGGGTCGGAGATAGACCAGGGGTTACACCAATAAGGTTCGAGGTTCTGCTCCTCTAGCTGTGAATTGAGCGTTAACGCCGAAGGATCTCCAAAGCGCTCTTGTAGTTGGCAACGGGGGATAATGCCTACGTCTAAAAGATCTTTCAATTGCAAAGCGGTGACCCTTTTAGTGGCAACGAAATTCTTGAGCCCGAGTTTCTTTGCCTCTATAAAAGTTGATTGAAGTGACATATAAGTCTGGTAGTCTGATTCGTCTTTATTGTAAATGTAGACGTCCGTAAAGTTGTACTTTCCGGAGAGTTCTTTGATCGCCGTGAGCTTTTTATTGTACAAAACCATATCGCTCGAGTCTGTCATCTGCCAGTCGATGTAAAGCAACTCCTTCCGTAGAAACCCTGCCTGTCGAAAGTTTTCAAGGGAGACTGACAGGCTGGTTAAAGATGAATCTGATGAATAATAGTGGCAAAGACCGATGTTTGTGAGACCATGGGCGCGCATGTCTTTCATCTCAGAGAGCAGCTGATCCTTGCTTTTTGAGCGACACGATATACCATTATAACCCTGAACATAATTTCCCAAATAGTACAGGGAAATTGGGAACGGCGGGTCATTGAGGCTTTCGGATAGGACGTTAAGTTGCATCGGAAGAGCCTGTTGGTATGAAGCTCCATCGACTTCTAGCGCAATATTCAAAGAACCTTGGTAAGTCCCAGGGGAGGTTGAGGAAGGCACATGGACAGTGATCCAGAGTTGTTGGTTGAATGTGGGGGGGACTTCAAACGGAAGAAGCGACGGCGAATCGGTAATCTTGTTGTAATCTCGAATGATATTAACCTGTCGGAGGAGGTCGACTTGCACAAGATTGGAGTCGTGGAGGAGGAGTTCAGGGACAAGAATTTTAGGATCACCTGTTCTTCGGTCTAAACTCTTGCCTGCTTGGAACCAGCATTTAACAATTCTTACGTCAATAAGACTCGCGGGGATCTTGTCGCCCGTTTGAGTATGCACAAGATCCGACCAGGTAATTGTCACTTTCTTGAGAGGTTGTAATCCCGAGCGGAGAACGAAACTCATGGGCTGGTAGTCGTTTCGATAGGCGTTTGCGGCAAGTTGATTCCCGGTATGAGTATTTGGTACGGGGTCGGAATAGGGCAATATGTAGGTGTCGGAAATGGGTGCGGTCACGATGAGAACTTCGAAGGGCTTGGAACCAACGGACCAAGATGCGGGAGGGCTATAAGACCCGTGGGGCTCTTGTACCGCGCCCGTAATAGTCCAGGTGTGTTCCCCGTCCGAAAACGTTGCGTGGGTTCCTTCAATAGTATAAGGCCTCCCAGCAGCTACGGCCGAATAGATAGCCTTAACTTCGGAATCAGTGGGTTGGGCCTGTGTGATTGATGTGAATGTCTCCACAAGTAGGACATGAAGGAGTATCAGGCAAGGAAATTTTAGAGATTTACGAAGAGTGCTAGTCATAGTGTTTATCCTGATAAGGAAAAATGACAGCAAGTATAAGGCTAAAAGGCGTTCTTGATGGGCCGTTGCAGGTACTCATCAAGGTACCACCTGATAGTACGCTGCAGTCCCTCTTCTAGAGGGGTTTGAGCTGTGAAGCCGAACCAATCCCGAGCCCGCCGGACGTCAAGCTTACGGCGCGGTTGGCCGTTGGGTTTGCTCGTATCCCACATGATCTTTCCGTGAAAACGGGTGAGACGAGCAATAGTTTCCACGAGATCCCTGATGGTAATTTCGGACGCGGTGCCGATGTTGACCGGCTCACTGCGGTTGTACCGTTCCGCGGCAAGGACGATGGCTTCCGCCGCGTCCTCGACGTAAAGAAACTCCCGGGTTGGCGATCCGTCCCCCCAGACCACGATATGGTCATCGCCCCTTTGACGAGCTTCAAAGCACTTGCGGATTAGCGCGGGAATGACATGGGAGGTTTCGGGGTTGAAATTGTCCCGCGGTCCGTAGAGATTGACCGGCAAGAGGAATATCGCATTGAAGCCGTACTGTTGACGGTAAGCTTGACTCTGGACCAAAAGCATCTTCTTGGCAAGACCATATGGTGCGTTGGTTTCCTCGGGATAGCCGTTCCACAAATCCTCTTCTTTGAAAGGCACAGGGGTGTGTTTTGGATAGCCGCAGACGGTTCCTACTGCCACGAACTTCTTCACCCCTGCAAGCCAGGCCTCGTGGAGCAGTTGAACCCCCATCATGAGGTTATCATAGAAAAACTCGGCGGGCTTGGCCATGTTGGCGCCGATCCCGCCGACGCGCGCCGCCAGGTGAATGACATACAATTCCGCTTTTTCCCTGCCAAAGTGCAACGCAGAAGATTCGGACGCTTGGGCATGATCAAAGAGCCGGCGGACGGCCTCAATCTGGCGAAGGTCGTACTGCACACTGCGCGGGACGATAACTTCCAGGGCCCCGCGCGCCCGAAGTCTCTCCACGACGAAAGAGCCCAAAAACCCCGCGCCGCCGGTGACAATCACGCGCTTGTTCTGCCAAAATGTCTTACTGTCCGGCCAGGATTGCTCCATGAATGCTCCTAGTGTGCCCGAACCCCTTTCGGCCCTGGCGTCATTCGAAGTAATTGAAAACAGAAAAGCCCTGGGTGCGCCAGAGAGCATCGCGCCGCGCTTCCTTCAAATCCTCCTCGACCATGGACACCACAAGTTCCTGAAAGCCTATAGTAGGTTCCCAGCCCAAACGTTCCTTCGCCTTGGACGCATCCCCCAGGAGGGAGTCCACCTCCGTGGGCCGAAAATAGCGAGGATCAATCCGCACGAGGACTCTGCCGGTTCCAAGGTCACGGCCAACCTCGTCCATGCCCTTGCCTTCCCAGCCTATATGGAAGCCTACATGACGGAAGGCCAGCTCCACGAATTCCCGGACGGAATGGGCTTCGCCCGTGGCGATCACGTAATCGTCCGGTTCGTCCTGCTGGAGCACAAGCCACATGGCCCGCACGTAATCCTTTGCGTGACCCCAGTCGCGCTTGGCATCCAGATTTCCCAAGTAGAGGACGTCCTGAAGTCCCAACCGGATGCGGGCGGCGGCTCGGGTGATCTTACGCGTGACGAACGTTTCGCCCCGAATGGGCGATTCGTGGTTGAAAAGGATTCCGTTGCAGGCGTAGATGCCGTAGGCCTCCCGGTAATTGACCGTGATCCAGTAGCTGTAAACCTTGGCGGCCCCGTATGGGCTTCGGGGATAAAAAGGCGTGGACTCCTTCTGGGGAACTTCGGCCACCTTGCCGAACATTTCGCTGGTGGACGCCTGGTAAAAGCGGGTCCGACTTTCCATGCCCAGGATGCGGATACCCTCCAAAAGCCGCAACGTGCCCAAAGCATCGCAGTTGGCGGTATATTCGGGAGATTCGAAGGAAACCTGCACATGACTCTGGGCCGCCAGGTTGTAGATTTCGTCGGGCTGCACCTGTTGCAGGATGCGGATGAGGTTGGTGGAGTCGGTAAGGTCACCGTAGTGTAGGATGAAGCGCCGATCCGGTTCGTGGGGATCCTGATAGAGATGGTCGATGCGGGCCGTGTTGAAGGAGGAGGACCGACGCTTGATACCGTGCACCACGTAGCCCTTCTTGAGAAGAAAGTCCGCCAGATAGGCGCCGTCCTGGCCCGTGACACCTGTGATCAGAGCACGTCTCAAGGTTCATTCCCTTCTTTTTTTTTCAAAGGGACAAGGCGACTAAGTAAAAGATCTGTTGCTCCAGGCCTCGCTCCTTTGCGGTTCGTTGGCCCGAATCGTTCCCGATCCCAGACGCCGTCCCCACGCCGTTTGTCGGGCAGAGCTTCGCCAACTCGGTTAAATCGACCAAGGATCTTGGGTTAGGCGGCAATTGCTGGGTACCAATCCTAGGAGGCTGTCCGAGAACTCGATTCTTGCCGATTTGAGCAACGTAAATTCAGATAGTTATGATGCCATAAAGCACCAAAATCGGCATTCTCGGACAAGCTCCTAGGGAACCTTTGTTAATTATATTATCGTCTCATTTACGAGATTTTTGTAGAAAAATTTTCGACGGTCTGCAAGGAGGAACGAGGGCGTACCGGGCGCGGCGAGAAAGCATGCCTCGCGGTCAGTGCAGGATTTGGCTGAGGAAGAGCCGGGTGCGCTCGTGCTTGGGGTTGGAGAAAAATTCCTGCGGCGTGTTTTCTTCCACGATGGAGCCCTGGTCCATGAAAAGGACCCGATGGGCCACGCTTCGAGCGAAGCCCATTTCGTGGGTGACCACGATCATGGTCATGCCTTCCTGGGCCAGTTCGATCATGACGTCCAGGACTTCCTTGATCATTTCCGGGTCCAGGGCCGAGGTGGGTTCATCGAAGAGCATGACCTTGGGGTTCATGCATAGGCTGCGGGCGATGGCCACCCGCTGCTGCTGGCCTCCGGAAAGCTGTCCCGGAAACTTGCGCGCCTGTTCGGCGATGTGGACCTTTTCCAAAAAGTACATGGCGGTTTCTTCCGCCTGCTTTCGCGGCACCTTGCGCACCCACACGGGCCCCAGGGTCAGGTTGTCCAGGACCGTAAGATGCGGAAACAGGTTGAAATGCTGGAACACCATGCCGACTTCCGAACGGATCTTTTCGATGTTTTTGATGTTGTGCGTCAGTTCGATGCCGTCCACGATGATGCGCCCCCGCTGGTGTTCTTCCAGGCGGTTGATGCAGCGGATGAGCGTGGATTTGCCCGATCCGGACGGGCCGCAGATGACGATCCGTTCCTTGGCGTGCACCGTGAGATGGATGCCCCGAAGGACATGGAATTCGCCGAACCACTTGTGCACGTCGATCATTTCCACCATGGGCCGCGATTCCACCGTCGTCAAGAAAGGATCCTCCCCAAGCTCTTTCAATGGTCCGTGGAAAGCTGTTTTTCCAGCCTCCGGCTGTAATGGGACATGGAAAAACATCCCGTAAAGTAAAAGATCGCCAAGAAAAGATAGGCTTCCCGGCTGAAGCCCATCCATTCCGGGTTGGACAGCACCGTTTGCGTCGTCTTCAGCACGTCGTACAGGGCGATAATGACCACAAGGGACGTGTCCTTAAAGGCCGAAATGAGGATGCTCACCGTGGGCGGAATGACGATTTTCAGGGCCTGGGGGAGCACCACGAGCCGCATGGTGAGGTAGTAGTTCAGCCCCAGCGATTCGGCCGCTTCGTATTGCCCCCGGGGGATGGCCTGCAGGCCGCCCCGAACCACTTCGGCGATATAGGCCGCCGTAAAGAGGATGATGGCCGCCTGAGCCCGAAGGATCTTGTTGATGGTGATCCCGGCCGGAAGGAACAGCGGGAAGATGATGGAGGCCATAAAGAGCAGGCTGATGAGGGGAACGCCGCGGATGAGTTCGATATAGGCGATGCACAGGACCTTGACGGCGGGCATGCGGGATTGCCGTCCTAGGGCAAGGAGCACTCCCAGGGGATAGGCCGCCGTGAGGCCGAAGACCGCAAGGAGGAGCGTAAGGGGCAGTCCGCCCCACTGGGAGCTTTCCACGGCCGAAAGGCCGAAGAGTCCTCCGGCCATGAGCGTTCCCATGGCGGCCAAGCCCGCACCCCAGGCGCACGCCAGGGCCTTGGTCCAGTATTTGCGGTCCCGGGAAAAGAAGATGAGGGCGACAAGCATGATGACGGCCACGATCGGACGCCATTGCTGGTCGTAGGGGTAAAAGCCGAACAGGATGAAGCGGATGTTTTGGCTGATGACGGACCAGCAGGCCCCGTCGGTCTGGCGGCACAAGGCCGAAGGCGTCGCCCATACCGCGTCCAGGAAGGCCCATCGGATGAGCGGCGGTATGGTTTTCCACAGGAAGGTCAGCGTGAGCACGGTGAGGAGGCTGTTCAGGGGGCTGTTGAACAGGTTCTTTCGGAGCCAGCCCAGGGGGCCGACGGCCGTCACCGGGGGTTTCAGGATGTCCCCGGGCTCCGGTGCAGGCTTTGCGGATGAGTGCTCGGGCCGGTTCATCGTTCCACCAGTTTGGCTTTCTTGTTGTACCAGTTCATGAACGCCGACGTGGACAGGCTGAAAAAGAGGTAGACCACCATGATCAAGGCCACGCCCTCGATGGACTGGCCCGTTTGGTTGATGGTCGTATTGGCCACCGAGACGAAATCGGGATAGCCGATGGCCACGGCCAGGGAGCTGTTCTTGGTCAGGTTAAGCATCTGGCTGGTGAGCGGCGGGATGATCACGCGAAGGGCCTGGGGCAGGATGACGAGCCGCAGGACCTGGGCCGAACTGAGCCCCAAGGACATGGCGGCTTCGCGCTGCCCTTTGCCGACGGCCTGGATGCCGGCCCGGACGATTTCCGCCACGAAGGCCGCCGTGTAGAGGACGAGTCCCAGCAGGACCGCCGTGAATTCCGGGCTCAGGGTCTTGCCGCCGACGAAGTTGAAACCCCGGAGTTCCGGAAGCGTCACCGCCCGCGGGCTTCCCATGACCCACCAGGCGAGCAGGGGCGCGCCCACGACGAGGGCCAGGGAGGTGCGAAACACGGGAAAGGTTTTTCCCGTGCGATCCTGGCGGCGCCGGGCCCACCGGCGAACACCCCAGGAGACGGCCGCGGCGGCGATGACGGCCAGCATCATTAGACGCCACGCCGGATGGGGGTCCAGCGACGGAACGATGAGGCCGCGGTTGCACAGGTAGACTCCGGTCAGCGGGTTCAGGGCGCTCCTCGGGCCGGGAAGGGTTTCGTAAAAGAGGGCGTACCAGAAGAAAAGCTGCAAGAGGACGGGGATGTCCTGCATGACCTCGATGTAGACGGCGGCAAGGCGCGCGATGAGCCAGTTGGTGGAAAGGCGGGCGATGCCGATGAAGGTTCCGAGAACGACGGTCAAGATTATGCCGAGGGCGGCCACTTTGATGGTGTTCAGCGCCCCGACGAGCAGGGCCCGGGCGTAGGTGTCCGCGGCGCTGTAAGGGATGAGCGATTCTCCGATTTCAAAGGCCGCTTCTTTCTGCAGAAAGCCGAAGCCGGTGGCGATCTTTTGGCGGTGGAGGTTTTCCACGGTGTTGGAGATGAGGTACCAGGCGATGAGGGCGACGACGCCGAGGACGAAGGCCTGAAACAGGACGGCGCGTTTCCTCAGGTCCAGCCAAAAGGGTTCGGCGGCAGGCGGCGCCGACGGCGATGTTTTTACGGGCGACGTCAAAACGAACCTCCACGATGAAAGCCGGCCCTCCGCAGTGGCCGCCGCCGGCGGCCCATACCGCACCTAGGAGCTTGTCCGAGAATGCCGATTTTGCTGGTTTGTGGCATCGTAACTATCTGAATTTACGTTGCTCAGATCGGCAAGAACCGAGTTCTCAGACAGCCTCCTAAGGTGCCTCGCCCCGAAGGGGCGAAATATTCCAGCCCAGGGCGAAGCCCTGGGTTCCGGGGGCACCCCCCATGAGCCAGCCCCGGAGGGGCGCAACATCGCATCCCGGAACTCCGCCCCGGGCCCCAAACGGCGAAGCGATCCCTAACAATTCAAAGACGGCCATCCTCCGCTCCACCGGAGCTCGGTGGAAAAAGGGGGGGCGGCCCGCGACCCGGGGCGGTGCCCCGGGCTTCATTGCCTTGCCCTTTCGGGGCACCGTGCGGGGCGCCGGCAGTTTTCAACGGAACGGGGCGGCGTACATGAGGCCCCCTTGGGTCCACAGGGCGTTCAACCCGCGTTCCATGGCCAGAGGGGTCTTGGGGCCGACGTTCCGTTCGAAGATTTCGCCGTAATTACCCACTTGCTTGACGATGTTATAGGCCCACTTGTCGTCCAATCCCAGGGCGGCGCCCAAACCCGGTGTCACCCCCAGGAACCGTTGGATTTCCGGATCGGGGCTTTTGAGCATCTCGTCGACATTCTGAGACGTGATGCCGAATTCTTCCGCCTGGATCAAGGCCATGACGGTCCAATTGACAATGTCGAACCATTGGTCGTCCCCGTGGCGCACAACGGGCGCCAGAGGCTCCTTGGAAATGACTTCCGGCAGGATGATGTAGTCTTGCGGGTTGGGGGCGACGGCCCGGTGACCGGCAAGCTGCGACACATCGGAGGTCAGGCAGTCACAGCGTCCTGAAAAGAAGGCCTTGTTCAGTTCCGCGTTTTGTTCGATGACCACCGGTTTCCATTGGAGGTTGTTTTTCCGGAAAAAGTCCGCGGCATTGAGTTCCGTCGTCGTCCCCGGCAGGACGCACACGGTGGCGCCGCTCAGTTCCTTGGCGCTTTTCACCCCAAGTTTTTTCGGCACCATGAACCCTTGGCCGTCGTAGAAGTTCACGTGGACGAAATTCAGTCCGTTCGTGGTCTCGCGAAGGAGCGTTTGGGTCGTGTTCCGGCACAGGACGTCCACTTCCTTGGATTGCAAGGTGGGAAGCCGTTGCACGGCCGTGAGGGGGACGAACTTGATTTTGTTCGCATCACCGAAAACGGCGGCGGCGATGGCCCGAGCCGTGTCCACATCCAGGCCCTTCCAGACGCCTTTGTCGTCGGGCATGCTGAAGCCGAAAACCTGGCCGTTGACACCCACGGTGAGGTAGCCACGGGCTTTAACTTCATCCAGCGTGGCGGCTGGGGCGTTCACGGCCCATCCCAAGAGAAGAGCGGTGATAAGGATCCATTTCGTTGTTTTCATGGAGCGTCCCTCCTTGGTGTTTGGGTTGGTATGGAGCGCATCCTTTCCTGTGTGTCGAAAATCGTCCTTGGGGGTTTTTGTCGTATCGCCCCTTTCGTGCCGAAGGTGATGGCCTGGGTTGGGATCCTGCGCCCCTTCGGAGCTTGTTGGAAAATTAAGGGCGGCCCGGGACCCGGGCCGATGCCCTGGGCGATTTTCCGTGCCCCTTCGGGGTGCTTTAGGATGCACGAAAACCGAGCGTGCGCGGCGAAGGCGAATCAGCCGGTTTTTTCTGCGGGATTTGCGGAGTCTGAATGGGACGGAGAACGAAAGACAACGTGGATTTATCGAGTTCGCGCGCCTTCCGAGACCTTATACCGCGGGTTCCCTTTATGGCTCAACGATTTTTCGCACCCGCGCCACGGGATCCTCGACGGATTGTGGCGAAGCACGAAAGGATGAACTCTTTGTCGATCCAGCGACTTTGTGCGCACAAGACAGGGGACGGCTCATGTGTTATAAGCGCCTGGCATGGCGTTTGGGGCCGGAAGAGAGGGGTGTCCCGACCGAGACTGTGCTGGGACAGCCTGTCCCTGGAGAAATGAGGAGGAGCCGTGGGGCTGACGTTTATGGACGGCAATGAGGCGGTGGTCAAAGGGGCCGTGTATGCCGGCTGCCGGTTCTTCGCGGGCTATCCCATTACGCCGGCGAGCACGATCCTTTCGGGCATGCTGGAGGCGCTCCCGCCCCTGGGGGGGATCGTGCTCCAGGGCGAGGACGAAATCGCCTCCATCGGCTGCTGCCTGGGAGCCTCCATGGCGGGGCTCAAGGCCATGACGGCCACTTCGGGGCCGGGCATCAGCCTCTACAGCGAAAACATTTCGTTTGCCGTGGGAAGCGAAATTCCCCTCGTCATCGTGAACGTCATGCGCCAGGGGCCGTCGACCGGGGCGGCGACCCGAGGGGCCGACGGCGATGTGCAGTTCATGCGCTGGGGCCATTCCGGCGGGCTTCCCGTGGTGGTGCTGGCCCCCACATGCGCCGCCGATTGCTTCACCATGACCGTGCACGCCTTCAATCTCGCGGAAAGCCTCCGCTGCCCCGTCTTTGTGGCGTCCAGCAAGGAAATCGGAATGACCCGTGAAACCGTCGATCTGGAAGCCGTGGAAAAACCGGTTCCGATTGAGCGCACGGCCCACGGCGAAGGCCCCTACCTTCCCTTTGCGGCGGGCCCGGACGGCGTTCCCCCGTTCCTTCCCATGGGAGGCCCCGTTCCCGTGCGGCAGACGTCTTCCATGCACGGCCCGGACGGCTACATCACCACGAACCCGGCGGTGATGCAGGCCATGGTGGAGCGGCTCAAGGCCAAGGTGGAATCGCGGATCGATTCCTTTTCTTTCTACGAATGGGACGCCCAGGACGGCGCCCGCACGGCGCTCGTCACCTACGGGGTGACGGCCCGTTCCGCCCGAGCGGCCGTCTCGCGCCTGCGCGCCCAGGGCCGTCCCGTGAGTCTCCTTGTCCTGAAAACCCTGTTTCCCGTCCCCGAAAAGGTGATCCGTTCGGCGGCCGAAAGGGTGGAGCGGCTCCTCGTCGTGGAAGCCAACCTGGGCCAATACGTCCATGAAGTCGCCCGCGTGGCGTGTCCCACCCCCACCCGCTTTTTCGGCCTCATGTGCGGCCGCATGATTCGACCCGACGAAATCCTTAGGGAGGTGATCCGTGCCGAGTCTTCTTAACCCGTCCCGCCCTCCTGTTTTTTGCCCCGGCTGTTCCCACGAGCGGAGCCTCCACGCCCTGGACCGGGCTTTCCAGCAGCTGGGTCTCCACGCCCGGGACGTGGTCATCGTGACGGATATCGGCTGCTCGGGTCTTTTCGACGTCTTTTTCGCCACCCACGCGTTCCACGGGCTGCACGGCCGAGCGCTCACCTACGCCACCGGGATCAAGCTGGCCCGTCCCCATGCCAAAGTCGTGGTCGTCATGGGAGACGGCGGGGTGGGGATCGGCGGCGCCCACCTCCTGGCCGCGTGCCGTCGCAACCTGGACCTGACCCTTCTAGTCCTGAACAACTTCAATTTCGGCATGACCGGCGGACAGTATTCCTGCACCACGCCGCAAGAGGCGCGCGTGGGATCGGGCTTCCTGAACACTTTGGAGCCTCCCGTGGATGTGTGCCGGATCGTCGCCGCAGCCGGGGCTCCATTCGTCGTGCGCCGATCCGTCTACAGCCCCGACCTTCCCGATAAATTCGCCCAGGCGCTCAGCTACCCCGGTTTCGCCGTGGTGGACGTGTGGGGAGGCTGTCCCGGCCGATACATGAAGGCAAACCCGCTTTCTCCCAAGGATGTGGACGCCTTGGTCCAAAGAGCCGGCCTGTGGGACGGCCCTGTGGCCGGCAATGAACGGGCCGAATACGGCGCCGCCTACGCCGGCCGTCTGGGGGCCGCCGCCCCCGCGTGGGATTGGAAGGGCCAGGAAGCCCGTTTTCGGGCGGCCCTTTCCGGCCGGCACGGCACGGTCTTCTTGGGGGCCGCGGGGGAACGGGTTCTTTCGGCAGGGCACCTGTGGGCCATGACGGCCGTGCAGGCCGGGCTTCACGTGACCCAAAAAAACGATTACAACATCACGGTCATGCGGGGGCCTTCCATTGCGGAGGTTTTGGTGGCTTCCGAGCCCATCGATTATCCCGGCATTGAACAGCCCCACGCCGTGGCGGCCCTGGCTCGGGAAGGCGTGGAAAGGGCAGCCGAAATGTGGCGGGATCTGACCAGGGAGACTCTCGTCATCCAAGGGGCGGATGTGCCCGTCCCTGATCATGGGGGCCGCACGGTCGTCGTGGATTTCAAGAAGGCGGGCATCGGGAGAAAGGACCGGGCGGTGGCTTCCTTGGGGATTTTGGCCTGCCTTTCGGGCATTTTCCGGATCGAGGATCTGGTGGAGACGGCGGCGTCGATCCTGCCGCCGTCTCAACGGGATGCCACGGCGGGGCTCCTCCGCGCAGGGGCCCTCCTGGTTTCAGCGTAAAAAAGTTTTCCCTCGGATCCATTGGGGGAACGTTGTCGGCCGCAATGGGCATCGCCGGCACGCCGGCTCCGAAAACAGCGCTTTTTCAAGAGGTACCAATGGGGGACGGGACCGCCCGAAAACAGAAACGGCGCTATGCCCGCCAAGGCAGCGCCGAGAAGACTTCAAGGCGTTGTCCGTTGCCGGCGCCGGCGCCATCTCTTGCCGCGACCGGCGCCGCTCGGCCCAAGCGAGGTGCGGCCCGGGCGGCCTTGGTTCCTGGGGAAAAACCTTTCCGGCTGAAACGGCGCGTTTTCCCTGCGGCCGCTTTTTGGGTTATGGCCTTCATGGCGTTTTCGCCTTCCTTGAGCCGCGCCCTCACCCTGGAACAGGCCCTCTCGGAGGCCCTGGCCACGCACCCGCAGGTCAAGGCCGCCGAAGAAGATCTTCGCGCCAGAAAAGCCCTGGAACGATCCAGCCTGTCTCCCTACGCCCCGTCCCTCGACCTGACCGGTTCCGTGGACCGAATTTCCCGTGGAAGCATCGACGATCGCAGGGACCAATCGAGTCTCGGCGCGGAATACCTTCTTTTCGACGGCGGTGCGCGCTTTTCGGACCGATCGGCCGCCCGCATCCAGTTGGCGAGGGCCCAGGAAGCCCTCAGGGCCGCCCGCCTGGACGTCATTCGGGACGTGTCCGTGGCTTTTTTCCTCGTGTTGGCGCGAACGCGGATCGTGGCCGAACGGACCCTCCAGGTGGAAGACGCCCGCAAGGACTTGGAAATCGCCGAAGGACGTTACCGGCTGGGGGTGGCCATGAAATCCGACGTGCTCCAGGCCTCGGTGCGCTATGAAGAGGCCCTTTTCGAAAAGAACAGCGCCGAAGGCGATCTTTCCACGGCTCAGGCCACCTTGCGGTCTCTTGTGGGCCGTCCCTTGGATTCGGCGCACGAGGCCGAGGGCTCTCTCGAGATCCTGGGCTCGCTCAAGGACCGGGAACGGCTCCTGGCCCTGGCGGAAGAGCGTCCCGAAGTGCTCCAGGCCCGCATGGATGCGGCCTTGGCCGAAGCCCAGCTTCAGAAAACCCGATCGCCTTTCCTGCCCAAGGTGACGGCCGATGCCGCCTACACGACCAACGACGGTACGGGCTACTTCGGCGACATCAACGACGAAAAGCGCGTCGGGGTCACGGCGTCCTGGAATCTTTTCCGATTGGACAAGTTCTACAACCGCAAGGCGGCCATGGCCCAGCTCCAGGCGGCCAAGGACCGCCTGGCCGAAGCCGTGCGGCAGGCCCGCTTGGAATGTTTCAACCGCTACGATCGGGCGCTCACAGCACGCCGCAACGTGGATCTCGCCCGATCCGTTCTCGTGCAGGCCGAACACAACTACCGGCAGGCCCTCGGGGAATACCGCGTGGGCAAAGGCGATGTGCTTTCCTTGGTGCGCGCCGAAAGCGCCTTGGGGGCGGCGCGGGTCCGGCTGCAGGAATCCCTGGGCAATTGGAATGTCACGCTGGCGGAGCTGCAGCGGGCCGCCGGGTTGGAAAGGCTGGACGAGCTTCTAAAAACGGAGTAGGCCGTCGTGAAAAAATGGATTATCGGCATCGTGGCGCTTGCTCTTGTGGCGGCGGGTTTTGCGGGGTATCGGAAATGGCGCTCACCGTCGGGCGTCCAGGTGCTGGAAACCGCCGTGGTGGAAAAGGCCTCCATCCGGGAAGTGCTCGTGGCCACAGGCATGATCAAGACCCAGGTGGGCGCCTTGATCAAAGTGGGGTCCCGAGCGACCGGGACTATCGAAGAGATGCGCGTTCGGGTGGGCGATTCCGTCCGAAAGGGGGACCTCATCGCCCGCATCGACGATCGGGAAATCCAAAAAGCCCTGGCCATCGACAGAGCCGCGGTGGAAGCGGCCCGCAATACGCTCGAGGAGGTGGAAAGCACCTACCCTCAACGGATCCGCGAAGCCGAAGCGCGGTTTCGGCTGGCCGACATCAACCTGCAGCGCGAAAGAGCCCTCATCCAGCAGGATTACACGACCCGGGACGCCGTGGACCGGGCCCAATCCGAATGGGACGCCGCTCAGGCGGTCCTTCAGAGGCTCCGCCGGGAGTTCGACACCCAGCGGGCCGTCGCCGCGGCCAAGCTCCAGGAAGCCGAGGCCAAGCTCAAGCAGGACGAGATTCGCCTGAGCTACACGCGGATCTACGCTCCCATCGACGGCATCGTCACCGACGTCACCGGGCAGCAGGGCGAAACCATCGTCACCGGTTTGCAGACGGCCAACCTGGTGGTGGTCATGGACCCGTCTCGACTGGAAATGCAGATTTACGTCGATGAGACCGACATCGGCCGGGTTCGGCTGGGACAGGCCGTGGAATATTCCGTGGATACCTACCCGGACCGAGTTTTTTCCGGAAAGATCGTGGACATCTACCATCAGCCCGTGATCCGCGACAACATCGTCTACTACTTGGCCATCGTGACCGTCGATCCCCAGGACGCCGCCCTCTTGCGTCCGGAGATGACGACCTATTGCCGCGTTGTTTTGACGGAAAAGGCGGACGTGGTGTCCGTACCCAATTCGGCGGTGAAATTTGAAGCGGGCAAACAGGTCGTCTACGTGGTCGAGGAAAAGGACAAAGCGCCGAAAAAAGTGACGGTCGCCGTGGGCGTTCGAGGGGAGAACCGCACGGAAATTCTTTCAGGGGTTTCGGAAGGCCAGATGGTGGCCACCAAGATGGTCATGCCCCAGGGGCAAGGACCGGGGCAGGGCCAGCCCGGAGCGGGCCAGGGAAGGCGGTAGGGGCACGGTGGGCGCCAAGGGCCGATTCTTTGGGGGGTCACGGACATGAGCCTGTGCGTCCTTGAAGACGTGCGGAAGACTTACGTCCTGGGGGATGTGCGCGTGGACGTCCTTCGCGGGGTGAGCCTTACCATCGAGCCCGGCGAATTCACGGCTGTCATGGGCCCTTCGGGATCGGGAAAGACCACCCTCATGAACATCTTGGGATGTCTGGACGTCCCCTCCCAAGGGCGCTACATCCTTGCCGGAAAAGACGTGACGCACATGAGCGACGATGAACTGTCGCGCATGCGCAGCGAACATATCGGGTTCGTCTTCCAGAGTTTCCATCTGCTGCCTTACGCCACGGCCCTGGAAAACGTGCTCCTTCCCACACTTTACCTGGAACGCCGTTTGGACGGGCGGCGGAAACGGGCCATGGAGCTCCTGGCCCTGGTGGGCCTCCAGGATCGTGCCGGATTCAAGCCGAGCCAACTCTCGGGCGGGCAGCAGCAGCGGGTGGCCATCGCCCGGGCCCTGATGAACGCCCCTGGGCTCATCCTGGCCGACGAGCCCACGGGCGCCCTGGATTCGGCCACGGCGAAAGACATCATGAACCTTCTCACCGATCTGAACGCCCAGGGAACCACCGTCGTGGTGGTCACCCACGACCCGGAAGTGGCCGCGTACGCCCAAAGGATCGTGCGGGTGCGGGACGGCGTCGTCGTGGAGGATTCCCAAGCGGCTTCGGCGGCCGAGGAGCGGCCGGTCCATGATGATGCGGTTCTGGCTTAAGTGCGCCGATGCATGGCGGGCGGTTCGGGCCTATCGGCTTCGGGCGGTTTTTTGTTCCGTGAGCGTCGCCCTGGGGGTCGGGGCCATCACGATCATCGTGGCGGCCACGGAAGGGGCTTACAAGCAGGCTTACGACATGGTGGACCGGTTCGGCCCGGACGCCATGCTCATTTTCGGGGAAAGCGAAGAAGCCCGGGCCACGGGGCGGCGCGAAAAAAACATCACGGTCGAAGACGTGGAGGCGCTGCGCCAGGCTTTTCCCACGGCGTACCTGGTGGTCCCCATGAGTTCCCGGGGGGACATGATCGTGGCCTATGGCAATCGCAAGCATCAAACGCGGCTGACGGGCACGACGGCCGACTACAGCCGCAGCTGGTCTTGGCCCGTGACGGAAGGCCGGGATCTCACGGAACAGGACGTCAAGGGACTGCGCAACGTGGCCCTCATCGGCCGCACCATCGTTCAGGAACTGTTTCCCGACGAGGATCCCATCGGCAAGTCCATCTTCGTGCGCAATCTGGCCGTGCAGGTCGTCGGCGTCCTTGAAGAGCGCGGGTCCACGGGGCCCGGGCACAACTTGGACGACCGCATCGTCATGCCCATCACCACGGCCATGAAAAAGATCCTGAACGAAAAGGATCGAGTCCAGGCCGTGCGCATGCGGTTTGTGGACGCCACGCGCATGGAGCATTTCGAGGCCGAGGTGCGCGCCTTCATGCGAAAGCGCCACGGCTTGCAGGAGGGGCAGCCGGACGATTTCCGGATCGTTTCCCCAAGGGAAATCGTCAAGTTCCTCGTGGCCCTCACGGGATCCCTGGTCATCTTCATCGGCATTACGGGCCTCTTGTCCCTTGTGGTGGCCGGGTTCGTCCTGGCCAACCTCTTCCTCCTTTCGGTCAACGAAAGGATCCCCGAAATCGGCATCCGCCGGTCCGTGGGCGCTCGGCGTTCGGACATCCTGGTCCAGTTCCTCACGGAAGCCGTGACCCTCACGGCCCTGGGCGGTGTCTTGGGCTTCGGGATCGGTGTGTCGGGAGGGCCGCTGTTGAAGAACGTGGCCGAATTTCCCATGCATTTTTCTTGGAAAGCCTTCGCTGCGGGAATGATCATGGCGACGCTCGTCGGGGTGGTTTTCGGCCTGCAGCCGGCCCGCAAGGCGGCGGCGGTCCATCCCATCGAAGCGGTGCGTAAGGGATCGTGACCCATGAATCTTCAGCGCGTGCTGCTCAACTTGAAAATCGCGCGCCGTTCCCTGGCCAATTTCAAGCTGAGGACGGTTTTGGCGGTGCTCGGCGTCTTTCTCGGCACCTTGTCGCTCGTCATGGTTTCCGGCCTTTCCCAGTCCATGGTCCTTAAGACCCGCCAGGAAACGGCGGCTCTCGGCGAGAATCTCCTCATCGTCCAAAGCGGCACGGTCCACACCTTCGGCATGCGCACGCGGCTCATTTCCCAGGCGACCACGTTGACCACCGCCGATGCCGAAGCCATAGGAAGTGGCACGCGCTTCGTGGAAGAGGTGACCCCGTCGTCTGGGAAAACCTTCGTGGTGCGGTCCGGATCGACGGTCCTTAAAGACGTCATGGTGACCGGCACGACGCCGAACTTTCCCCGGATACGAAACTTCCACCCGCGCCTCGGGCGTTTCATGACGGCGGAAGACGAAAAGGCGTCGGCCAAAGTGGTGGTGCTGGGCCACAAAGTGGCCTCCAAGCTTTTTCCCGGGGAAAATCCCCTGGGCCGCACCGTCCTCATCCGCCGCGTGCCGTGTACGGTCGTCGGAGTGATGGAAGAAAAGGGATCGGACGTTTCCGGGTTCGACCAGGACAATCAGATCTTTATGCCCTTGAAGACTTTTCTTCACCGCTTTGTCAACAAGACCTACATCAGCACGATCTATGTTCGCGTGATCCGAGAAGAGATGTTGTCGGAGGCCAAGAGGGAAATCGAGGAATTGATGCGGGTGCGGCATAAAATCGGGCCGGACAAGCGCGACGACTTTACCGTGGTGGACATGCGGGACGTCATGCAGCTCAAGAGCCAGGCCGTGAACATGATCACGCTTCTCGGGCGCATTGCCGCGGTGGTCTCCTTCGCCATCGGCGGCATGGGGATCCTGTCCATCATGATCCTGATCGTCAACGAAAGGCGCCTGGAAATCGGGCTGCGGCGGGCTGTGGGAGCGAGGCGTCGGGACATCGCCGTACAGTTTCTCACGGAATCGTCGGCCATCGCGCTGTTGGGAGGCTTATCCGGGAGTGTCATCGGGCTGGGTTCCAGTTCTGTGATCTTCAGCCTGCTCCATTATCCGGTGGCCACGTCGTGGCCGAGCCTTGTGAGTTCCTTCTTTGCGTCGGCGCTGGTGGGGATCGGAGCCGGCATTTATCCGTCGCGAAAGGCCTTGGCGATCCAGCCCGTGGATGTGATGCGATCCGAAGCCAGGTAGCACGTCGAACCATGAGAAGACTCGTCGTCCTCCTCCTTGTGGGCCTTCTTTTCGCCGCGACCTTGTGGTTCGTGATGCCGGAGGTGCGGGGGCTCGTGGAGGAATTCACGCAGGGGACGGCCACCCACTGGGCCGCCGTGAAACGGGCCGCGCGAACGGTGGTCAAAGGGCACTCGGCTGAAAAGGGTGCGCCCCCCGGTCCCGAAGGGGGCGATGTGCGGCCTTATGTGGAACCCCTTACGGGCATGCCCTTCGTGTGGGTTCCTTCGGGATGTTTTCGCATGGGAAGCGAGGACGGTGAAAAGGGGCGGGATCGGGACGAGGGGCCGCTTCATGAAGTGTGCGTGGACGGCTTCTGGATGGGCCAAAGGGAAGTCACCCGGGGGGAATTTCGAAAGTTTGTGGAAGCGACCGGGTATGTCACCGATGCAGAACGGGAAGGGTTTTCGTGGGTGTATACGGGATCCTGGGAAAAAAGAGGCGGCTATTCGTGGCGTCGGCCCGGTTTCTTTCAAGACGACACTCACCCGGTGGTCCATGTTTCCTTAAACGATGCCCTGGCCATGGCGCGCTGGCTCGGTGAAAAGGGCGGCGGATCCTTCGGCGTCCCCACGGAAGCCCAGTGGGAATACGCATGTCGGGCGGGCCGGTTGGATGCGCGCTTCTGGGGGGAAGACCCCGCGGAGGCCTGCCGGTATGCCAATGCGGCGGATGCAGCGGCGGCCGAACAGTTTCCGTCGTGGACGGTCCACGCCTGTTCCGACGGTTATGTTTTTACGGCCCCTGCGGGGTCTTTCGAACCCAACGGCTTTCGCCTTTACGACCTGCTGGGCAATGTGTGGGAATGGTGCGCGGACAGCTATGACCCTCAAGGTTACCGCAAACACGCGTCGAAGAACCCGGTCCTCGCCGATCCGTCGCAATCGGCTCGGGTGATCCGCGGCGGCAGCTGGTACAGCCGGCCCGAACATGTGCGATGCGCCAAGCGCGATGCCCTCACCCGCCCCGACCGGCGCAGCCAGGACCTGGGTTTCCGCCTCATCCGACAATAATGACGGAAGAAAAAGGCCGAGGAGGCACAAGCCCATGAAGGTTTTCGCCCCGAGAAAGAAAATCGCCCTTTGCATCCTTTTGCTTTTCGTGGCCGGCTGTGCCGTCAATCCCGTCACCCACGAAAGCCAGCTGTCCCTCATGAGTCCCCAGCAGGAAGTGGCCACAGGCCAGGAGCTCTACCCGCTCTATACGCAGATGTCCTTCGGCCTCTTCCAGGATCCCGTGGTGCAGGACTACGTCCAGACGGTGGGAAAGCGCCTTGCGGCGGTGAGCCATCGGCCGACCATGCCCTATGAATTCAACGTGGTGAACGGCTCCGAAATGAACGCCTACGCCCTGCCGGGTGGAAAGATTTCCATCACGCGCGGCATGGTGACGAAACTGCAGAACGAGGCGCAGCTTGCGGCCGTGCTGGCCCATGAAATCGGTCACGTGTCCGCCATGCACCATGCGTCGTTTTATACGCGCCAGGTCGTTGCCGGGCTTCTCACGGGTATCGGATCGTCCGTCCTGCAGGCCTCGGGTGTCGCGGGCGCCGATCTCATTTCCCAGGCGGGCCTTCTGGCGGCCAACCTCACCCTCATGAAATACAGCCGCGATCAGGAACGCCAGGCGGATGAACTGGGCATGGAATACATGGTTCGAGCGCGGTACAACCCGGCCGGCTATGTGCAGACCATGGCGTTGCTCCAAGAGGAGGGCAAGAGGGAGCCGTCCCTTCTGGAAAGCTTCTTTTCCAGCCATCCCCTGACGACGGAACGCATTGTTGCGTCCAATCAGCGGCTGGAAAAATACGGGCCCGAACTGCGCACGCCGGAAGCCCTCTTTGAGGGGCCGTTTGCGGAGCGCACCGTGTATCTGCGGAAGGTGGCCCCAGCCTACGAAAAGGCCGATAAGGCCAAGGAGGCCCTGTCCCAAAAAGACACGGCCCGGGCGGTGCAGCTTCTGAGGCAGGCGACGGCTGAGGCGCCCAAGGAAGCGCTCATCTGGGTGTATCGGGCGCTGGCTGAAAAGACCGCGGAAAACGGCTCGGAAGCCGTGGCCGCCGCGCACCGTGCGGTGGAACTCTACCCGGACATGTACCATGCCCGATATGTGGCCGGAGTGGTGCTCTTTCACGAAAGGCGGCATCAGGAAAGCCTGGAGCAGCTCAGCGCGGCGAACAGGATCATCAAGGACCAACCGTCGGTCATTTTCTACACGGGCCGAAACTGGGAAGCCATGGGGCAGAGGGAGCGGGCCGCTCGCGCCTACTATGCCGTGCTCCAGAAAGTGAAGAAAGGCCCCATGGCCCAGTACTGCTACCAGCGGCTCGTCTCGTGGGGGTACCTCCGTTAGGCGGGCCGTGTGAGGTGCAACGTCGCTGTCTCGACGGAGCGGGATGGGAAGGTGGGTGTTGGGGTTCGCTATGCTCCCCCAAACCTCCATCCCGCAGGCCCACACCCTTGGGCCCACTCGTAGGTTGGGGTGAGCGCAGCGAACCCCAACACTTCAACACCTCACGAGCCAGGGCATTTTCCCCGGGCGGGGGCGCAGCGGCCGAGCTCGTTCAGGACGGAAACGGCGCGATGGATCTCCTCGTCCGTGGTGCACCAGTGGGGCGCAAGCCGAAGGTAGCCCGATCGCGCTGAAACGAACACGCCTCGGCGGGCCGCCTCCTTCATGATCGTCTCAGGCTGATAACGGCAGATCACGGAAAGGATGCCCGAGCGGTTCGCCCGGGGAAAGACCACCGGTGTGTATCTTTCCGGGTCCAGGTTTTGAAGGATCACATCCTGTAGGCGGAAAATTTCCTCTTGGATGTTTCGAATCCCCACGGGAAGGACGGCGGAGCGAAGGCAGGCCTCGAGGGCCGCGGCCAGGGCGGTGGGCGAGGTGCTGTATTCGAAGCGACGGGCGCTGGGATGGGGCTGCCATGTGTGGTTGAGGTAGTCGTCCCCTTGGATCATGCATTCCGCACCCACCAGGACGTCCCCGAGCTTTCGGCGGAATTCCCCGCTCGTGTAAAAAAGGCCCGTCCCCGTGGGGCCGAACAGCCATTTCCAGCCCGATGCGGCAACAGCCGCGATATGGCACCGATCGGGTTCGACAACGAGGCTCCCCAGGCTCTGGGCCGCATCGACGACGAGATCGATGCCGCACTCCTTGCAGAACGTTCCCAGTTCCTCCAGATCGGCGGCGTAGCCGCTGGTGAATTGCACGTGACTGACGGCGATGATTCGGGTTCTTTCCGTCGTGAGCCGCCGCACGTCATCCATGGACCAGCCGCACGGAAGCCCTTGCGTGGGGTGATCCGCCACGGGCCGATCCGGCAGGAGCGTGAGTCTCACCCCGCGTTTTTCCTGTAAACGCCACGGATAGTGGTTCGCAGGATATTCGTGGACGTAGCTTAGAATTTCATCGCCTTCCCGAAACGGGTACCCGTTGGCGATCATGCCCATGGCCTCGGACGTGTTCTTGACGAAGGCGACGTTGTCCGGGTCCGTGCTCAGCAGCTCGGCGGCGGCCGTGCGCAGGTCTTCCAAAATTTTTCGATACGGTGTCAGCCCGAAGCCGCCGAGGCGCATCTGAGAATCAGCCACTTCCGTCAGAGCGTCCCGGGCGGGTTTCGGCAGCGGGGAGACGGCGCAATGGGCGAGAAAGACGCCTTCTTTTTTCACGGGAAAGAGGTCCGGGTCTTTGGGGATCATGGAGGGCTATCCTTTCGACGATGTGCCGTTTTCGGCGCTATCCATCCCGACGTCGTTCGGTCGAGAGCATGCCACGATTTTTCCGTTCGCGCCAGAGCGGCGTGCCCTCCACCCGGAAGCCCGCGGACAGATGCGGGGCCGGGACGGTCGCGATGCCGCGGACCATTGACGCCCTTGACCCCACTGGTTAGAGGAAAGACGGTCCAAAGGTATGGAACCTCGATGGAGAAAGGGAGAGGCTTATGAAAACGGGTTACAGAACGGCGGCCTTGATCGCAATGCTTTTGGGCGTGTGGGCTTTATCCGGCTGCACCTCGGCGCTCCAGGGCACGGGGCCCAATGCGGGCGTTCCCGCCGGACCCAACCCGCCTCGGATCGACGGCACCTTCGCCGTCTCGTCCATGTGGCTTGGGAAAACCTGGGAAATTTTCGTGGAAGGGTCAGATCCCGACGGCGACATGGACTACATCTGGGCGGAAGTTTCCCAGCTGGGCGGCCACATGTGGGACCAGCACCTGATCCGCCTCAAGGGCTCGGATCAGTCCCGCTTTAAAGGGGTGATCGAACTGCCCACACCGTCCTTTTTCTCGCGAAAGATCTGGGAAACCCTTCGGGTGACGTTGCGCATCCGGGACCGCGCCGGCCATTACAGCGATCCCGTGACCGTGGAGGTGGAACTGGGAGCGCCGACCCGCCAGCCCGTCCCGGAACGGTGGGCTGAGGCGCGTTCGCACAAGCTTGGGACAATTTTCTTCGACTTCGATTTGGACCGGGAAAACAACGACCGGCACACGTTTGAAAACTAAAAAGGGGGCGATGCGCCCCCGAGGGGTTCAGGCGCATCGCCCCTCTCCATGATCCCGCCGTCCCATCGCCTTCAGGAGCCGGGAAACTTCAGCGTCACGTGCTCTTCGGCGCCGTCCTTTTCGTATTTGACCTTGAGTTCCAGGCTGCTGTCGCGAATGCCCAAAGCCAGCGGCGATTTTCCCTTCTCGCCTTCGACCCCGACCACATGCTTCAGGGTTTCGATGATCTTGGATCCGATTTCGGAACCCGGAGATCGCAACGGCGCTTCCCGGTATTTGGCGCGCACGTCCACGCTCCCGTCCGAACGGCGGGAGATCCTGATCTTTTCCGCCCCGGCGGTCACGCCGTGGAGCACCGCCAAAGCAACCCATTTGAGGGCGGCTTCTTCAGCGTCCGGTTCATGAGGCACCTTCGCCATTTCCATCAAAGGGTCCGTGGTGGCGAAGCAGTCGCACAGTTCCTGAACTTTTTGGTGTAGGTTTCTCTTGTCTTTCATGGCGTTACCTCCCTCACAGCTGTTTCCGGATGTCTTCAAAATAAGTTTTCCCTTCGGGCGATCAAGGTGGGGAGGAGGTTTTCCGCCTGAAGCCCCTTGCCGACGCCGACTCTGACATGTTAGCGGGATAGGACAGATTTCCACCGGTTTTTCCGCCGCGATCTTTCGCGCCTTTCCTTGCATCGTTCCCATTGACGACCAAAGGAGTTGCCCATGCCGCGGACGCCACTGAACGTAGACACCCCCCTGGAATACTTGTCCATTCTTACAGAAGACGGCCTCGTGGACCGGGATCTGGAACCGGACGTTTCCCAAGAGTTCCTCTTGAAGCTGTATCGGTTCATGGTCCTGGGGCGGCGTTTCGACGAAAAGATGCTGCAGCTGCAGCGCCAAGGGCGGATCGGCACCTTTGCGCCCATCAAGGGCCAGGAGGCCTCCCAACTGGGGGCGGTCGCCGCCTTGGAACCGCGGGACTGGATGGTTCCCTGTTTTCGGGAGACGGCGGCGCAGCTGTGGCGCGGCACAGCCATGGAAAGCGTCCTGCTGTACTTCGGCGGCTACGACGAAGGAGGGCGCATTGCGGACGATCAGAGGGATCTCCCTGTGGCCATTCCCGTGGCGTCCCAGTTGCTTCACGCCGTCGGTTTGGCCTGGGCGGCCAAGTATAGGCGCACCGACGAGGTGGCCATGACCTTCTTCGGCGACGGCGCCACATCGGAAGGCGATTTTCACGAAGCCCTGAACTTCGCCGCCGTCTATCAGACGCCGACCGTTTTCGTGTGCCAAAACAACCAATGGGCCATATCCATCCCCCGTTCCAAGCAGACGCGGTCGCGCACCTTGGCTCAGAAAGCGCTGGCTTACGAACTGCCCGGCATCCAGGTGGACGGAAACGATGTTCTGGCCGTGTACGTTGCGGCCAAGGAAGCCGTCGAACGAGCCCGAGCCGGCGGCGGGCCGACCCTCATCGAATGCGTCACGTACCGCATGGCCATGCACACGACGGCGGACGATCCCAGCCGGTACCGGAGCGAAGAGGAAGTCCAGGAGTGGGCGCGCAAGGATCCCATCGTGCGCTTCGAAAAATACCTGACGGAAAAAGGCCTGCTCAACGCGGCAAAAATCGAGGAGATCGCATCGGCCGCCGACGCTTCCATCCAGGAAGCCGTGAAGCGCTACGAGGCCTTGACCGGGACCTTGGGGGATCCGCTCCAGATGTTCGACCATCACTTCCAAGAGCTCTCGGCGACCCTTCGGGAACAGAAAGAGGAATTGAGACGGCTCCTTGCCGCTGAAAAAGAGGAGGCGCCCCATGCCTAAAATGACCATGGTCCAGGCTCTCAATCTGGCTCTGCGCCAGGAAATGGAAAAGGACGACCGCGTTGTCGTGCTCGGAGAAGACGTGGGCGTGGACGGCGGCGTTTTCCGCGTGACGGAAGGGCTCATCGATTGTTTCGGCCCCGACCGGGTCCTGGACACGCCCCTGGCCGAATCGGCCATCGTGGGCATGTCCATCGGCATGGCCGTCTATGGGCTGCGACCGGTGTGCGAAATCCAATTTTCCGGCTTCACCTACCTCAATTTCCATCAGATCGAATGCCATGCGTCCCGACTGCGGCATCGTTCCCAAGGGCGCTTTACGGTGCCCATGGTGTTGCGCGCCCCCTACGGCGGAGGGGTACGGGCGCTGGAACATCACTCGGAAAGCCGGGAAGCCTTTTTCGCCCACATGCCGGGCCTCAAGATGGTCATCCCCTCGGGGCCGAGAAACGCCCGGGCGCTTCTGGTGAGCGCCATCCGGGATCCGGACCCGGTGATCTTTTTCGAGCCCAAGGCGGTTTATCGGGCTTTTCGGGAAGAGGTGCCGGAGGAAGAGGAAACGTTGCCCATCGGGCAATCCGCCGTGGCGCGGGAAGGCCGACATGTGACCCTCATCACCTACGGAGCCATGGTCCGCCCGACCATGGAGGCCGCCGAACGCCTCAGCCGCGAAGACGGGATCGAGGCCGAGGTGGTGGATCTGCTGACCCTGGCGCCCCTGGACGACACCCTGATCACGGCTTCCGCGAAGAAGACCGGCCGGGTGGTGATCGTCCACGAAGCTCCGAGAAGTTACGGTCCCGGAGCGGAAATCACGGCGCGGCTTGTGGAGAAAGCCTTCTATTTCCTGGAAGCCCCGGTGCGGCGCGTGGCGGGCTACGATCTCATCATGCCCCTCTTTGCCCGGGAACAGGCGTATCTGCCCAATGCGGGGCGCATTGTCCGTGCGGTGAAAGAAACCCTCGAGGCGGCGGCTTAAGGCGGAGGATCGGCCATGGCGAAAGTATTCCGACTCCCGGATCTTGGGGAAGGGATCCATGAAGGGGAAATCGTGGAGGTGTTGGTGCGCTCGGGAGATCCGGTCACCGAGGGACAGCCGCTCCTCATTGTGGAGACGGACAAGGCCGCCGTGGAAATCCCGTCACCGTTCACGGGAGTGGTGCAGACCGTGCACGTGCAAGCCGGCCAGGTGGTTCGAGTGGGGGACCCCTTGGTGACGGTGAAGGAAGAAGGCGAACCGGCGGAAGAATCTCCGGCGGCTCCAGCTCCGGGGAGGCCGATGGAGGCGAGGCCCCCCGAAGCGCCGGAAGGGCTTCCCGTGCCGGCTTCGCCGGCGACGCGGCGGCTTGCCCGGGAACTGGGCGTGGATCTTCGACGCGTGCGCCCCAGCGGTCCCGGAGGCCGCGTGACGGCGGAAGATGTGCGCCGGGCGGCCGAAGCGGCCGCAATCCCGGAAAGGCCCGCCGCACTCCACGGGGTCGCACCGCCCGAGGCGCCGGAACCCCTCGAAGAAGAGCGGATCCCCCCTCGCGCTGTGCCGCCCGCGCCGTCCGCCGTCTCAGCCGGAGCCCCGGCTTTTCCCGCCGAGCGGCGCGTGCCCCTCAAATCCTTCAGGCGGGTCATCGCCCGCCGCATGGCGGAGGCGTGGGCTCGAGTGCCCCACGTGAGCCATCACGATGGGGTGGACATTTCGGAATTGGAGCGGCTGCGGGAGGAACTGAACCGAAAGGCGGCCGATCCTGAACGCCGTCTTTCCCTCACCCCGTTTCTCGTCAAGGCCGCCGTCGCGGTGCTCAAGGAGTTTCCCGCCTTCAACGCACGCTTGGACGAAGAGCGCCAGGAAATCGTTTTGAAGGCCGACTACCACATCGGGGTGGCCGTGGATTCGCCGCGGGGCCTCGTGGTTCCCGTGCTCAAGGACGCGGACCGAAAAAGCATTACGGAACTCGCCGCGGAACTCAGGGCGCTGTCCCAGCGGGCCCGCTCTGGGGAGCTCAGCCCGGACGACGTCTCTGGGGGGACGTTCACCCTGACCAACATCGGCGCCCTGGGCGGCCGAGGTTTCACGCCCATCATCAATTATCCGCAGACGGCGATCCTTGGGGCCGGCAAGGCGCGACTCGAACCCGTCGTCACAGGCACTTTGGACGAGCACACCCTGACGGTGCGGCTCATCCTGCCCGTGGTGCTCGCCTTCGACCATCGGGTCGTGGACGGCGCCGACGGTGCCCGTTTCGTCAACAGGCTGAAGGCGCTTCTGGAAGATCCCAAAGTGCTCTTGGTTTCTCTGTGAAAGGTGGAAAAAATCATGGTCATGGGCGAACTCAGTCAAGAGACGCACGTGGCGGTCATCGGCGGAGGGCCCGGCGGGTATGCCGCGGCGTTTCGTGCGGCCGACCTGGGCCTGGATGTGACTCTTGTGGAAGAAGAGCCCCGATGCGGCGGCACATGCCTGCTCAGGGGATGCATACCGTCCAAGGCCCTTTTGCAGACGGCCGAAATTATTTGGGACGCCATGCAAGCCGACCGGAGAGGCATCCGGTTCGGGGCGCCCGAGCTGGATGTGGCCAAGCTTCGCGCCTGGAAAGACGGGATTATCGACACCCTGGCCTCGGGGCTGCACCGCCTGGCGAACAAGCGCAACGTGCAGATCGTGCGGGCTCGGGCCTTCTTCGAAAACGCCCATACCCTCCGCTTGGAGGGATCGGACATCACCCATCTCACCTTTCGCCATGCGGTGATCGCCGTGGGCTCCGAACCCCTGAGCCCTCCCGGGGTTTCTCTTAAACCCGGCGGGCGCATCATGGATTCCACCGGGGCTCTTGCGGCCCAGGACATCCCCTCGCGCCTTCTCGTGGTGGGAGGCGGCTACATCGGGTTGGAACTGGGCTGTGCCTATGCCGTCTTCGGCAGCCGTGTGACCCTCATCCATCGCACAGAACGGATCTTGGGCGGCGTGGACGAAGATCTGGTGCGGCCCCTGGTGAAAAGAATCCACGAGCTGTTTGAGTCGGTGCGGCTTGAGACGGAAGTGGAGGTCCTTCGGGAGGACGCCGACGGGGTTACGGCCGTGCTTCGGGGGCCTTCGGAAACGCGCGAGGAACGATTCGACCGGGTGCTGATCGCCGTCGGAAGAGCGCCCCGGAGCCGGGGGCTGGGCCTGGAGGCCCTCGGAATCGCCGTGGACGCCGCGGGCTTTATCCAGGTGGACGCCCAGCGCCGAACGTCGGTTCCCCACATTTACGCCGTAGGGGACGTGGCGGGCCATCCCATGCTGGCCCACAAGGCCATGCGCGAAGGCAAAGTGGCCGCCGAGGCCATCGCCGGGATGCCTTCGGCCTACGACGTCCAGGCCGTGCCCGCCGTGGTCTATACCGACCCGCAGATCGCCTGGGCGGGGCTCACGGAAACCGAAGCCCGCCGGAAAAACATTGCGGTCAAAATCGCCCGGTTTCCCTGGGGCGCCTCCGGGCGGGCCCTGACCATGGACGCCGCAGACGGCCTGACCAAGATCCTCTTCGATCCCCAATCCGGGCGCATCCTTGGCATGGGCATTGTGGGGCGCGGCGCCGAAACCATGATCGCCGAGGGGGTTCTGGCCATCGAGATGGGGGCGTCGGCCGAAGACGTGGCCTTGACCGTGCACGCCCACCCGACCCTTTCGGAAACCGAAGGGGAAGCGGCCGAAGTCTTCCTCGGCAGCGCCACCCACCTCTACGTCCCCGGCACCTAGGAGCTTGTCCGAGAACTCGATTCTTGCCGATTTGAGCAACGTAAATTCAGATAGTTAGGATGCCATAAAGCACCAAAATCGGCATTCTCGGACAAGCTCCTAGGAACTTGCAATAAGGCCATGTCCCCGTCCCCTCTTTTCCCTTGACGAGCGCTATTCCAAAAAATATATAACGCTAAAGTTTGCGGAAGGTCGCCAGGAAATCCCCTGAGCAAGACCGCACCTTCAAAGGGTGCTTCTCTGGGGCACTGGGTTCTGGAATCGCGGGCAAGGATCAGACGGATTTATTCACGTTGAAAGCCTGAGGAGGGGACGGCTATGAAGAAGGCGATCCAAGGGGTATTGAGGCTTTTGGTGGTGCTGGGCGTTTTGGAATACGCAGCGGCCGGAAACGCGGAGACGCTCATGATGGCAACAACCACGAGCACGGATGCCACCGGCTTTCTGGACGCCCTGGCCCCCAAGGTCAAGGAAATCCTTCAAATCGACCTGCGATGGGTGGCGACGGGAACGGGCAAGGCCTTGGAATTGGGAAAGCGATGCGATGTGGATATCCTCTTGGTGCATGCGCCGAGAGCCGAAAAGGAGTACGTGCAGCACGGTTACGGCGTCAACCGGCGAGTGCTGATGTATAACGATTTCGTCCTCGTCGGCCCCCCCTCGGACCCGGCGAAGGTCAAAGGTTCCGAGATTGAAGAAGCCATGCGGCGCATTGCAGGAAGCAAGGCCTCCTTCGTGAGCCGGGGGGATAATTCGGGCACGCATATGAAGGAGATAGAGCTCTGGCGTGCGGCGGGTCTTGCGGACGTCCCGTCTTATCCGGAATATCTGGAAACGGGTCAAGGGATGATGGCCACCCTGGAGGTCGCCTCTCAGCGACGCGCTTATACTCTGACGGACCGGGCGACGTTGGCGAAGTTCGGCGAGGACGCGCATCGAGCTTCTTCTTTGCCCGTTCTTGTGGAGGGAGCTGAATCTTTGAAGAACTACTACAGCCTTATTACCGTCAACCCTGAAAAATGCCCGAAAGTACGCGCTGCCTCGGCAGAGAAGTTTACGGAATGGATGGTGGGGCCGGAGGGGCAGGCCTTCATCGGAGCGTTTCGTGTGGGAGGAAGGCCGGTTTTCTTGCCGGATGCTCAGAGACGGCAGTGAATTGGGGACTGCATGAGCCGTGTCTGCTGTTTGGGAGGCATCTTTTGTGGGGCCTTTTCTCGAGGCTTTGATCAGAGCATTTCGAATGATCCTCACGGTCGACCCGGAAGTCTATTCGGCCGTGGGGACCACTCTTTATGTGTCCACAGTGTCCCTGGTCTTGAGCCTCCTGTTTGGGATTCCGGCGGGTTTCCTTCTGGGGTATGCGTCATTTCCCGGGCGCCGCGTTCTGCGCACCTTTGTGGATACCCTGCTATCCCTTCCCACGGTTCTCATCGGCCTTTTGGTTTACGGTCTCTTGACCCATAATGGACCCTTGGGGCGCTTTGAGCTTTTGTTCACCGTGCACGCCATCGTCATCGGTCAAAGCCTTTTGGGCTTTCCCATCGTGACGGCGCTTACGGCATCGGCCGTGGAGGCTTTGGATCAACGCCTTCGCCTGACGCTTTTATCTTTGGGAGCCAGCCCGCTCCGGCGGTGTGCCACGAGTCTTCGTGAGGCCCGTTACGGGCTCTTGGCGGCTGCGGTGACCGCCTACGGCAGGGTGCTCACGGAAGTGGGGATTGCCATCATGGTAGGAGGCAACATCAAGTGGCATACCCGCACGTTGACGACGGCCATCGCTCTGGAGACCAACAAAGGAGATTTTGCCGCCGGTATTGCGCTGGGACTCATTCTTCTTCTTATGGCTTCCGGCGTCAATGCGGCCCTCTATGGGTTGAGGAAAAGGGCCTAAGCCATGCGGTTCTCGTCCTCGCCAGCCTGCAGCCGGTCCTTATCTTCTTGCCCCCTTCTCTACATCTTCCAGGACGTGGAACAAGCCTACAAGGGACGAACGGTCCTGTCGGTTGCGCGATGGTCCGTTCGGCGGGGGACCGTCCTGGGACTGGTGGGCCCCAACGGCAGCGGCAAGAGCACTCTGCTTCGGCTCATGGGCTTCGTGGAGTTTCCCGTTCGTGGGACGATCTTTTTCGAAGGCCGGCGGATTTCCCGAAAGGACGCGCAAGCTTTGCGCCTTGAGGTCACACTCCTGCCCCAGGATCCGTACCTTCTGGATCGGACCGTGGCCGACAATGTCGCTTACGGTTTATCGGTCCGCGGCGTTCGACGGGGTCGGGCGGCTCGAGTTCAGGAAGCCCTTCAATGGGTGGGTCTCGATCCCGGCGTTTTCGGAGGCCGGTCAGTGCGGGCTCTCTCAGGCGGTGAAGCGCGGCGGACGGCTCTGGCGGCCCGGTTGGCGGTCCGCCCACAGGTCCTCTTGCTGGATGAACCTACCGCCGAAATCGATGGGGACAGCGTTCAAAGGGTCCGGAGCGCGATCCTTCATGCGCGCTCCAATTGGGGAGCGACTGTGGTGGTCACGAGCCACGATAGGGAGTGGCTCTTGACTTTCTGTGACGAAATCCAAGAAATGCGCGACGGCCGTCTTACAGGCCCCATTGCGGCGAAAGCCACCATAGGGGTCCAATAATGGATCGAATGGATGATCGTGGCCTGTCGGCTGCCGGCGGCTCCACGAAAGAGCGGCTCGTCGGGGCTGCACTTCATCGGGAGCTTGAGCCCTTGATCGCAGGAGCCCTCACGAAACCTTGGACCCGGGGGCTACGGGGGCGTCCGTGGTGATGAGCCGCAGGCCGTGCGGATCGTGGGCGGCCAGGATCATGCCGTGGGATTCCACGCCCATGAGGCGCGCGGGTTTGAGGTTGGCCACCAGGATCACCGTCTTTCCCACCAGATCTTCCGGGGCGTAGTGTTCCCCAATGCCGGCCACCACTTGGCGGGTTTCCCCCATATCCACAAGGAGTTTCACCAGCTTTTTCGATTTGGGGACCCGTTCGGCGGCGAGCACTACGGCGCTGCGAAGATCCAGGCGCTGAAAGGCGTCGATGCCGATGAGTTCGCCCCGGGCGGGCGTTTCGCCGCCGCCCTCTGGTTTTCGGTCCCGGGCTTTCGGGGCCGAAGGGGCCCCATCGGCCGGTCCTTCGGCGGGCGCCGGCTGCTTTTTGACGTCCACTCGGGGAAACAGGGCGTCTCCCTTTTCCACCGCCGTCCCTTCGCTCAAGCCGCCCCACGCCGCGTCCCGATCCAGTCGAACGTCCAGGGCCGCTCGAGGGATTCCCAGGCGGGCGAGCATCTTTTCGGCGGTTTGCGGCATGAAGGGCGCCATAAGGACCGCCACGGTCTTGTTCACTTCCAGCAGGGTGCGGATGACCCTTTGGAGGCGGCCGAGCCGGGCCGGGTCTTTGGCCAGATCCCACGGGGCGGCGCGGTCGATGTACTTGTTGGCCGCGTTGATGACGTCCCAGACGGCCATGAGGGCCTTGTGGAAGGCCAACTGCGGGATTTCTTCGCGGTAAATGCCGACGGCCTGTTCCAGGTCCGATCGCAGAGCGGCGTCTTCAGGCTCTTCGGGATCTCCGAAAGGCGGCACCGCGCCGCCGAAATATCGGCCGGTCATGGCCAGGGTGCGGCTGAAGAGGTTGCCCAGATCGTTGGCGAGGTCCGCATTGAGGCGCTGGACCAGGGCCTCTTCGCTGAAGTTGGCGTCCAGGCCGAAGACCATTTCCCGAAGCAGGAAATACCGGAAGGCGTCGAGCCCGTAGGTGGGGGCCAGATCCAGGGGGCGCACCACCGTGCCTCGGCTCTTGCTCATCTTGCCTTCGTTGATTTTCCAATACCCGTGCACGTTCAGATGCCGGTACGGTTCGATGCCGGCCGCCTTGAGCATGGTGGGCCAGTAAATGCCGTGGGGCTTCAGGATGTCCTTGGCGATGAGGTGTTGGGCCACGGTCCAGAATTTTTCAAAAAGCTCCCCGTCGGGATAGCCCAGGGCCGAAACATAATTGATGAGGGCGTCGAACCACACGTAGGTGACGAACCGTTCGTCGAAAGGCAGCGGTATGCCCCAGCTCAACCGTTCCCGGGGCCTGGAAATGCACAGGTCTTCCAAGGGTTCCCGCAGAAAGGCCAACACTTCGTTCTTGTACCTTTCCGGCCGGATAAAGTCCGGGTTCTGCTCGATATGGTCGATGAGCCACTGCTGGTAGGCGCTCATGCGGAAAAAGTAGTTGGCTTCCTCCCGTTCCACGGGGGGCGTGTCATGGTCGGGGCACTTGCCGTCCACGAGTTCCCGGTCCGTGATGAACCGTTCGCAGCCCACGCAATAGCGCCCTCGGTACGTGTCAAAGTAGATGTCGCCGTTGTCGTAGACCTTTTGGAGAATGTATTGGACCACCCGAATGTGGCGCGCTTCCGTGGTGCGGATGAAATCGTCGTGACTGATGTTCAGCTTGGGCCACGTGTCCCGAAAGAGGGCGCTGATGCGATCGGCATAGCTTTGGGGATCGGTCCCGGCGGCTTCGGCCGCCTGAACGATCTTATCGCCGTGTTCGTCCGTTCCCGTGAGGAAGTAGGTTTCATAGCCCATGAGGCGATGGAATCGGTTGAGCACGTCGGCGACGATGGTCGTGTAGGCGTGGCCGATATGAGGTTCCGCATTGACGTAATAGATGGGTGTCGTGACATAGAAGCGCTTTTCCATGCGTCATATCCCTTCTTCATCGTCCTCGTCGGGCTGCGTTTCAGGCTCGGTTCGGCGGCCCCCCTCCCTACCCCGCGACGCACAGGGCGAGGCCGAACGGGGGCATCCGCTCCCCTTGGGCGTCTCTTCCGGAAGGGGCCCGTAGGAAATTTCCATTTCTTCGCCGCTTTCCAAAAGGACGGTGATGGTGCGGTCCATCACGTTTTGGCGGATGACCTTTCCGCGGCCTTTGGGGGTGTCCACTTTTTTTCCCAGCTTGGGCATGCCCTGTTTGTATTGGCGATAGACGTCGTATTCGTACTGGAGGCAGCACATGAGTCGCCCGCAGGCTCCGGAAATCTTGCCGGGGTTCAGGCTGAGGTTCTGTTCCTTGGCCATCTTGATGGAAACGGGATGAAAATTCCTGAGAAACGTGGCGCAGCACAAGGGCCGTCCGCAGGTGCCCAGGCCGCCCACCATCTTGGCCTGGTTGCGCACGCCGATCTGGCGAAGTTCCACGCGGGTGCGGAAGCGCCGCACCAGGTCTTTGACCAGCTCGCGGAAATCCACGCGGGTTTCGGCCGTAAAATAGAAGATGATTTTGGATCGGTCGAAAAAACATTCCACGTCCACCAGGTTCATGGGCAGGTTCAATTCCTGGATGCGTTCGAGGCAGAACTTTTCGGCCTCCTCCTCAAAACGCATGTTGTCGAAATGCTTTTCGATTTCTTCAGCACGAGCGGGCCTCTCTATGGGCTTGATTTCCTTGGGGTGCACGTCGGGGTTCTTGACGAACGGCCCTTCCACCACTTCTCCCAAGCCCATGCCCTGTTCGGTGTGGACGACCACGTAGTCGCCCTTGCGCACGTCCCAGCCGCCCGGGTCAAAATGATAGATTTTTCCTCCCTCTCGGAAACGGATACCGATGACCTTGTCCATAAACCACATCCTTAATCTTCAAGCACACGGCTTCCATAAGGAGCTGTTTGGAAACGTGTGCGCGGAGATGCTGTTCGGCGGTTTCCAGCACGTCGAGCACATGCAGCAGTTTTTTCAAGTCGGCTTTATTCCATGGAGCCCACACGGTTTCGCCTTCTGCCGCACGTCCCCGGCCCTGTTCCACATGATGCACCAAAGCTTCGCGCACCGAGAACTTAATACATTCCAAATCCTGTTCCAAGTCTTCCGTTTCTTTGACCCATTGGGCCACGTCCAGGAAGAAATCCATCATGGGGCTCTGCAGGAGCCTTTCCAACCGGCCCATGACGGCCTCCATCCGTTGCAGTCGGTTTTCGCGAACCCAGGCGCGGGCTTTTTCCAGGCTCCCGAAGGAATGGCGGGCGAGCCTGGCGGCGGTCTTGTCGTCGAGGGAAAATTCGGATCGCAGGGCCGAGGCCACGATGGCGTCGTCCAGGGGCCGACAGCGGATGTGGCAGCACCGGGACACGATGGTGGGCAGCAGGCTGTAGGGTTCGGGGGCCAAGAGGAAAAAAAGGGTGGACGCCGGGGGTTCTTCGAGGATTTTCAGCAGGGCGTTGGAGGCTTCCTCGGTGAGATCCTGGCTGTCTTCGATGAGGATCACCCGCCGCCGGGCTTCGTAAGGGTGCACCCGGCATCGTTCTTTCAGCGCGCGAATTTGGGCGAGCTTGATGGAGGCCCCGTCTTTGGCGATGACCAGCACGTCTGGGTGAACTCCGCGGGCGATCTTGAGACACGCGGCGCAATGCTGGCAGGCCATGGCCCCGGCCGCATCAAGGGGATGGGCGCCGTGGGGGGAGTAGGGCGGTTCCAGGCAGTTGACGGCCTTGGCGCATTCCAGGGCCAGGGCCTTTTTGCCCACACCGGGCATTCCCGTAAAGAGCACGGCGTGGGGAAGTTTTTGCCTTTGGATCATGCGCAAAAGGACGCGCCGGGCATGGGGTTGAACCAAAAATCCTTCAGGAACGGTCATGGCGGATCTCTCGGAAAAAGTTCCGGTCTTCGGCCGGGTTGCAAGGAAGAACGCGCCTGAGGGCCGCCGTGACGTCTGCCACAACCTGTGCCGCATCCCGGTTCGCATCGATGACGACGAACCGCTTCGAATCCCTTCGGGCGAGATCCAGGTATCCGCGTCGGACCCGTTCCATGAAGTCTTTCGCTTCCCGTTCCATTCTGTCGTGGAGACCCGGCCTTCGGGACAGCCGATCCCATGCCGTGGCCACCGTGCAGTCCAAAAGAACAGTGATGTCGGGAAAAAGGCCTCCAAGGACGATCTCTTGCACCTTAAGGATGGGCTCGGCTCCCAACCCGCGGCCGTGGCCTTGGTAGGCCACGGTGGCGTCCCGGAATCGATCGGCCAGGATCCATTCTCCCCGTTCCAGCGATGGAACGATGGTTTCCCAAGCTTGCTGAGCTTGGCTGGCCGCATAAAGGCACGCTTCCGCCCACGGGGCCATGGGGGAATACCGGGGATCGAGAAGGATTCGGCGAAGGCTCTCGCCCAGGGCCGTGCCGCCGGGTTCGCGAAGGACCTTGACGATCCGTCCCTGTCGTTCGATCCATCGGCGGATGGATTCCACCACCGTGGACTTTCCGGCCCCGTCGATCCCTTCGATGCTGATAAACACACCGCGCCTTGAGGGTTCAGGCATCGTCATGGGCGTTGCCTTTGTCCGTGAAGCCGGGCCACAAAGGCAGCTGGCGGCCTTCCCGGCATGCGGCGGAGGGCGGCTCGGGCCCGGGGGTATGCGACCCCGGCTCATCCTTCCGGGGGCCTTTATAGAAATATCGCTTGTATAGGGACTGGAAGGCCGTCCACAGAGAATCGGGGTCGTCGTTTCTTGCCATGAGGTTTTCCAGGTTGTTCATTTTGGCGTCCAGATCGTCGGCGAAATGCAGGGCCATGGCCTCGCGGGTCATGGGGCTCCGAACGGCGCCCAATTCGGGTTCTCCGTGGTGGCTGAGGATCATGTGCTTGAGAAGGACGGCCGTCTCTTCAGGGAAGTTATTGCATGCGGCGATCTTGGCGTTCAGGATTTCCACCCCTAGGACCATGTGACCCACGAGTCGCCCCGCGTCGGAATAATCGATGACGAGATCGTAGGTGAATTCGCGGACCTTGCCGATGTCATGGAGGAAGGCTCCCATGAGGAGGATGTCCTGGTCCAGGGATGGGTACTGGGTGCCGATGAGGGTGGCGAGGTGCATCACGCCCACGGTATGTTCCAGGAGGCCGCCCACGTAGGCGTGATGGAAGTCTTTGCCTGCCGGCGCCTTGCCAAAAGCATCCATGAGGGCTCTATCGGCCAAGAACGCCCGGATCAGCTCGCGATGGGTTTTGCTCTGCACCTTTTGGAGCAGGCCCTTCAGGGCCTTCCACAGCGCGTGGGGATCCTTGGGGCAGACCGGAAGAAAATCGGACGGGTCCACGGCGTCCCGGGGCACGGGTTCCATGTCCTGAATATGGATCTGGATCTCGTCTCGGAAGAGTTCGCTTCGCCCCTGGATGCGCAGGACCTTGTGGCCCGAAAGGTTCTGGGCTGCTTGGGCGGCGTTTTCCCACAGCCGAGCCGTCACGGTGCCGGTCTTGTCGCGGAGTGTTAGAGTGAGAAACGGCTTTCCGTTTTTGGCCGTGCGCAGCTGTTTTTCTTCCACCACGAAGGTGCCGGCCACGACTTGGTTCGGCATGATGTCGGCAATCCGTTGTCCGGGATTGCCTTTGGATCGGCACGATGCATCGGCCATAGACTGTGCGTCCTTCGCTTCTTGGTCACGGATCCCCGCCGCTCGGGCGATCGAACCGATACTACAGGATCGCCCTGTTTTTTCAACGGCATCGTCGGATCCCGCATCATCGCGTCTTGTCACGGCCCGGGAAAGACCCTAGGATGAGGCGAAAAACACGGAGGAGACGCCATGGAAATCATCGCCAAGTTGGGATCCCTCTTGGGCCTTTCTTTTATCTGTGGGGTCAACCTCTACGCCACCGTGGCCGTGGTGGGCTTGTGCCTCAAACACGGCCTGGTGCACGGGCTTCCCCCGGAATTGTCCGTTTTGGCCAACGATGCCGTTATCTTCGTCGCGCTCTTTCTCTACGTTGTGGAATTCGTCATCGACAAGATCCCGGGCCTGGACACTTTATGGGATACCTTGCATACGGTCATCCGCCCTCTTGGAGGCGCCCTGATGGCCGTGCTCCAAGTGGGTGAAGGGTCTCCGGCCCTGGAAGTCATCGCCTTCATGATCGGGGCGAGCTTGGCTTCGGCGGCCCATATGACCAAGGCGGGCACGCGGCTGCTGGTGCAGGCGAGCCCGGAACCGTTTTCCAACATGGTGCTGAGTGTGGGCGAAGATGTTTTCACCGTGGCCTATGCCTATCTTTCCCTGGCTTATCCCCGATGGACCTTTTTCATCACCCTAATCTTGGCGGCGGCGGTCGCCGTGTTCCTTCCCGTGTTGTTCCGAGCCGTGTCCATGGGGGTGCGCGCCTTGGGACACCGCCTCGTTTCGGCTTTCGGCTCCCGATCGTCCGAAAACCCGATGATGCATCTCACCTGTGCTGCGGAATCGGCTTACGACACCGTGCGGGAAGAGGGGGAGGAGATCCTGTGGGCCGGCAAGGCCTTTGCCATGCGTCTGCCGGGGGTGCCCCGCTACGCTCCCGTGCACATGATCCTTTCCGATCGCGCCGTCACGGTTTTTTTCCACCGCTTTTTCCAAGGGCGCCTCAAGAGGCTGCAGCGCTCGGACGTCTCCCGGGCGGCCGTCTATCCCGGAAAGCTCCTTGCCGTCTGCGCCTTTTACAATGCCGCAACCCCTTGGACTCTCGGCGTGTATCGGGCCTTGGCCCGGACCTTGCCGTCCCGGTGGTTTCCCCGAGGCGCGCCCTGAAGGGCCGAGCGAAGACGACGCCATCCTTTCCCGCATCGAGGGATGAATGGAAGCCGCTGAAAAGACTTATCCCCTGGAGCATGTTCCGGTCCCCGGGTTTACCGAGGCGGGGGTTCGGCTTCCTCAAACCCTCAGGGCCCTTGTCCGGGAACGGGATCTTCTGGCCTACAAGGAGGCGACGCCTCTTTTGTGGGTTTTTTTCATGGGCGGGACAGGCACCGGAAAATCCACGGTCTTCGATGCGGTATGCGGGGTTGGTGTGAGCGCCGTGGGGGCCGAACGGCCCAAGACGTCCGGGGCCATAGGCTTCGTTCATGAAAAGGCCCCCTTGGAAAGGGCTTTCCCCTTTCCCGAATTGGGCTTTGAAAAACACGACGGCCGATCCGCCCTTCGGGAATCCCCCCTGATCGGGGAGCCCGGCGTCATCCACCTGTGGGTTCACGACCGGGCGGAGCTGGCTTCCGTCGTCTTCATGGACACCCCGGATGTGGACAGTGTGGAAGCGTCAAACCGCACCCTGGTGGATACCCTGTGGCGGTTGGCGGATGTGGTGGTTTTCGTGACAAGCCAGGAAAAGTATGCCGACGATGTCCCGTCGCGATTTCTCAAAAAGATCGTGGAAGACGGCACCGACGTCCTGGTGGTGTGTAACAAGGTGGGGACGGATACCCGGGAAGAAGACGTGCGCGAGATCCTGGACCGGGAAACCCGGGTGCCTGCCGGATCCCTGTGGTTGTTTCCCTTCCTGCCGTCCAATCCCGTGGAGGTCCTGAAAACGGAGCCGGAATTCTTAAGATTTTCCGACGCCTTGAAAGCCAGGATCTCGGATCCGGACGCGGCCGAAAGGCGCACCCTGTGGATGGCTCGAAGAAAAAAAGCGCTCGCGGGAAACGTTCGCACGGCTCTGGATGTGCTGACCGCGGAACTGCTGGAAGCCCATCGCTGGAAGGAAAAGCTGCGGCGTTACGCCGACGAGGCCGTGGCCCAAATCATGGCCGACCAAGAAGGGCACTTTTCGTCCGAAACGCGCTCTTATCTTCAGGCGGAAATTCGGGCCCTGTTTTCTCGCTACGACGTCTTGGCCGGGCCTCGGCGCTGGATGTCCCGCATCATCACCGCCCCCTTCCGTTTCCTCGGACTGACCTCGTCTCGACCGTATCCCGACCGGCGCCAGGTGCTGGAACGGATCAAGCACCGCATCCATTTGGGCGGAGTCCATGCGGCAGTGCAGCGCTATGGAAGGCGAGTCCTGGAAGAGACGCTGCCGGATCGCGTCGAAAGCCCCCTTTTCGGCGCCGTGACGCGCCCGGGGGTGCTCATGACCCCGGACGAAGTCGCCGAGCACGTGTACCGGGAACAGGAGCAGCTCATCCAATGGCTGGAAAAGGTCTTCATGGAACTCGCCCGGGACGTCCCCAAGGGCACCAAGTGGGGCATTTATTCCACATCGGTCCTCTGGGGGATTTTGATTCTCAGCCTGGAAGTGGCCGTTGGAGGCGGGTTGAGCATGGTGGAGGCCGTCCTTGATGCGGCCGTCGCCCCCTTTGTGACCAAGGGGGCGGTGGAACTTTTCGCGTACGCGGAAATTCAGAAGATCGCCCGGCAGTTGGGGGAAAAGTACCGGGCGAGCTTGGTTTCGGTGGTCGACGTTCAGCGGCGGCGCTTTGAGGCGTGCCTGGATCCCCTTCTGCCGCCGTCGGAGGCGGTGGACAGCCTGCGCCGTTGGGCCGAATCGGCTTCCAACGGGCGCTGACATGCTCGGCAAAGGCGGGTCGAGTGGCGAAACGACACCAATCGAAGGATGTCCTCATGGGCTCATGGGAAACAAGCCCTATCGGCGTTGACGATCTCGGCCGCCGACTGCGCGATTTGAAAAGCATCCTGGACGGGGGCTCCTTCCTTCCCCTGCCGGACGAAGAGCGGCACGCGCTTCGGCGGCGGGCGGAAGACCTTGAAGACAAGCTGCGGCATCTGGAAGAGCGGACTTTGCTCATCGGGCTTGTGGGCGGGACGGGAGTGGGCAAGTCCACCTTGATGAACGCCCTTTCGGAAGAAAGCATCGCTTCCGTCAGTCACAGGAGACCCCATACCGACCGGGTCCTGATCTACCGCCATGTTCAGTGCCCGCTGCCCCGATCCCTCGGACACGCACAAGGCTTCTTTACGGAAGTGACCCACCAGGCCGATGCGGTGCGGCATGTGATCATGGCCGATCTTCCCGATTTCGACAGCCTGGTTCGAGAGCATCGAGACCGCGTGATCGCTTTCATGGAACACTTGGATCTGGTCTTGTGGGTGAGTACGCCGGAAAAATACGCCGATGGGCGCTTCTACGAAATGCTTCGCGAGGCGCCCAAGGCCCGGGATAATTTTATCTTTGTCCTGAACAAGGCGGACATCTTCTTCTCGGATTCGGGAGCCTCCGGCGCCCTGGACGAGTTGAACGCCGTGGTTCGCTCCTTCGGGCGGCTCGTGCGCGAAGCCGGGATCCGCGATCCCGCCCTGTACGTCATCTCCGCCCGGGAAGCCTTGCAGGGCCTGGAGCCCTCGTCCTGGAATCAGTTTCCTTTCCTGCGGCGCTGGGTGTTCCGGGAACGGGACGCCAAGGAAATCCGGGCCATCAAAGGGGCGAACCTGGATGTGGAATTCCACGCCCTGGCCGGCCGTCTTCATGAAGGGATGCTCCAGCTGGAGAGAGCCGCTCATTTTCTGGATGAGCTGGCGGCATCGGCCGAAGACGAACACCGTGTCGCAGACAGAAAGGCCCTCGTACGGGCCGTCCTCGACCGCATGCCGGCGCAGGGAGGGGTCGTGCACAGTTTGGAAAACCCCCAAGACCTCAGCGGAGCGGCGGCGGTGCTGTCTTGGCTGGAGCGGCTCGGAACGTCGTCTCCGGAGCCCTCACAGGCGGGTTCGGCCTTTGCCGCAGAAGTTTCGGCGGCGCTTGAGAAGCGCTTTCGCCAGCACCTGGAAGGGATTCGGGAACACGGGGCCGCCTTGGCGTTTCAGGCGGGACTGACCGATCCGTTGAGGAGCGAGCTTCTCGAGCGGATCCATCGATCGCTGGAAAACCTCTCGGTTGCGGAAAGCGCTGCGGATGCGGTCACGGCCGTGCTGGAGCAGGCTCGAAGGGTCGGGGAAACGTCCTGGCGATGGCGGCAGCGTCTTTGGAGCTTTGTGGTCACGGCCTCGCTGCTCCTCGCTCTCGGCGGGCAGGACGGTTGGCGGGCCGTCTTGGACCGGCCGGGGCCGGCGACCCTGGTGGGATTGTGTGCCGCCATGGTGGAAAAACTCTTCAGCGGTCAGGGTCTTGCGGCCCTCGCGACGTGGGCGTTCCTGCAGCTGGTGCTGGGGGCCCGATTCTACCGGGATTACAAGAAATCCTTGCAGCGGCGCGGAGAAGCGATTATAGACTCGCTGCAGTCGGCGCTGGAGGCCGTTGTGCGCCGTGCGGTGGAAGAACACCTGGAAGTCGTCCGCCGGTGCCGAGAAGAGATGGAAGGGCGCAAAAATCTGATGGAGCAGATCGTCCGGGCGGCGCCTTCCGCGGACCGACCCGTTTCATGAGAGGCGTGACGTCGTGCCTTTGAAAATTCTCATCCTGGCCACCCTTTTCGTGCTCCCCTTGGTTCCCACCTTTTGGGCCATCCAGGAAATCCCCAGACGCCAGTTCCGCACTCGACGGCGCAAGATGATCTGGTTCGCCGTCGTGGCCACCGTGCCCTTTTTCGGCGCGGTGCTCTACTGGATCGTGGAAAGGCGCCATACGACCCCAGCCATTCCCGCGTGAAGGAGGATATCCCGCTCATGCTGACCGTTTTTCGAGAACATGCCGGCAGTTGGATCATCAAGGTCGCCCTTTTTGCCATCATCGTGGTTTTCATCTTCTGGGGCGGGTATTCGTACAGGTCCATGAGGGCCAGCCGTCTGGCTCGGGTCGGGGACGTCTACGTGACCTACGCCGACTACAACCAGGCGTATGATCATCTGCTGAATATGTACCGGCGCCAGTTCGGAAACCATCTCAACCAGGAACTCCTGGAGCGGTTCAACATCAAGCAGCAGGCCTTGGATCTCGTCATCGACCGCGTGCTCATCACCCAGGCGGCCCGCGCCTTGGGGCTCAACGCGGGCGTGGAGGACGTCCAAGACGAGATCCTTTCCTTCCCGGCGTTCCACGTGGACGGGCGGTTCGACCGGCAGAGGTACGTGGCCGTTTTGCAGCAAAACCGCATGACCCCCCAGGCTTTCGAACAGCAGCTGGCCCAGGACTTGACGATGCGCCGCGTGGAATCCTTCGTCAAAGGCCAGGCCGTGGTCGGCGACGCGGAAGTGGCTTCGGATGTCCAGTACCGGTTCGGCCGGGTGCAGGTGGCCTACGCCCAGATCGATCCCAAAAACTTCCAAGATAAAGTGGCCATCGACGATGCCCAGGTGTCGGCCTTTTTCGAAAAGAACGCCGATCGCTACAAGGAACCGGAAAAGAGGGTGGTGGTCTACGTACCTTTTGTCCTGGACGATTTCCTGGGGGACGTTTCGGCAAGCGATGACGAAATCCGAACCTACTACGAAGACCATCCCGATCAGTTCCATCGCGAAAAACAGGTCAAGGCCCGCCACATCCTGTTTCGGCTCGGGGCGCAAGCCACCGAAGAGGAAGTGAAAAAGGCGGAAGCCACCGCACGGTCGGTCCTGGAAAAAGCGCGCAAGGGCGAAGACTTCGCCGCGCTGGCCAAGGCCCATTCCCAAGACGGCTCGGCCCAGGCCGGCGGCGATTTGGGCTGGTTTACCAAGGATCAGATGGTGCCGGCTTTCGCCGATGCGGCTTTTGCCATGAAAGCCGGCGAGGTGAGCGATCTCGTGCGCACGCCGTTCGGGTGGCACATCATCAAAGTGGAAGATGTGCGCCCCGAAGAGACGGTCCCGCTCGAGAAGGCCAAAGCGCAGATCGAATTGAACCTCAAACGGGAAAAAGCCCGGGATGTGGCCTATCGCAAAGCGCGGGAATTCGCCGATGTGGCTTATGCCGACGGGGATGTGGCCAAAGCGGCCGAAAGGATGCACCGGGCGGTGGAGGCGCCGGAGAAGGGGTTGGGCGTCACGGACATCCTTCCCAAGGTCGGGAACGCCCCGGAGGTGATGAAGGCCTTGTTTGCGCTGGGCGAAGGGGAAGTGTCCGACGTCCTGGAATGGGCCAACGGCTTTATGGTCGGGCAGGTCAAGAAGATTCAGGCGCCTCAGGTGCCTCCCTTGGAAAAGGTGAAAAGCCGCGTCCAGGAAGACCTGAAGGCGGAGCGGGCGAGGGAGGAGGCGGAAAAGGCGGCCAAGGCCCTTCTGGAAGAGGCGCGACGGCAGGGCGACTTGGACAAGGCGGCTGCTTCGGCCGGCGTGAGCGTCCAGACCAGCGGGTGGTTTTCGCGCATGGAGCCTGATGAAAAACTGAGACTGTGGGGCGATGCGGCCGAAGCCGTCTTCCAGCTCCAAAAGCCCGGCGACATGCCCCAAGCCCCCCTCTCCTGGCAAGGGGCGTTCATTGTCTGCCGGCTCGTCGGCCGCCAGGACCCGGCGCCGGAGGTTTTGGAAAAAGAGCGGGAAAACACCCGAGCGCGCCTCACCCAGATGAAACAGAATCAGCTCTGGCAGGCCTGGATCGCCAAACAGCGCAGCCTGGCCAAAGTGGAAATCCTCCACCAACTGTAGGGCCGAAAATCCTGAAAACGGCACAGCCTCGGGACCGGACTCGGAGGGCCCCGAGGCGGCCCATCCTTCTGTGCCCCCGCGCCATGCCCCCGGCTCTTACCTACAACCCTGCGATCAAGCCGTTTTACCTTCCGCCAGGCGCATGAGGAGCTTTTCCAGGAGTTCTTGAGCCCTTGGGGCAAACATCGGCGTGAGGTGCCGAATCGTCCTTTCATCCTGGATGTACGGCCCTTCGGTGATCTCCGTCCCGCAATGGCGGAGGAGGGCCTCCACGGTTTCTTCCGTGGATTCCAGATGGAACTGCAGGCCGATGGCTCGGTCTTCATAGACAAACGCCTGGCTGGGACACCCGGCGCTTCGGGCCATATGGACGGCCCCTTCGGGGATGTGGAAGGTGTCCCCGTGCCAGTGAAATGCATGAAACGATGAAGGGAAATCCTTAAACAGCGGCGACACGGCGGCCTCCGGCGTCATTTCCACCGGGTGCCAGCCGATTTCCTTGAACATGCCTCGGAACACCGTGGATCCCAGAGCATCGGCCAGGAGTTGCGCTCCCAGACAGATGCCGAGAATCGTCTTGCCGGAGATCACGGCGGAATTGATGAAGCGCCGTTCCTCGGCAAGCCATGGGTAGAGATCATCTTCGTAGATGTTCATGGGACCGCCCATGACGATGAGCCAGTCGAAGGCGTGCGGTGCGGGCAAAGGCTCGCCGGCGTGAAGACGGGTGGTGCGGATTTCAAACCCTTGAGCGGCGCCCCATTGGGCGATATGGCCCGGCCCTTCAAAGGGAACGTGTTCCAAGACGTGAAGTCTCGGCATGGCGGGATTCCTTGTCTGAGAGTCGGCTCAAAAGGTGAACACCTTGTCCGCCTCCATGGAAAGTTCGTATTGAAATTGCATGGCGTTGTACATCGTTTCCGCATCGTCCGTGGAAATGATGAACATGAGTTTCACGGTGCTTTCCCCCCTCGTTCGTAGTTCGTAGGTTGGGGTGAGCGAAGCGAACCCCAACACATGGGCCCACCCCATGAACCCCCACCCATGGGCTGCGGGGGCTTCCCTCCACTTACCCCACTTCCCGGAGGGCGTCGTCCAGGTCCGCGATGAGGTCTTCGGGGTCTTCGATGCCCACCGAGAGGCGGATCAGGCTGTCGCGGATACCCATCTTTTCCCTTTCCCCAGGGGGCACGGAGGCGTGGGAAGTTTCCACGGGAAAGCAGGCCAGGGATTCCACCCCACCGAGGCTCACCGCCGGCTTGAACAGTTTCAGGCGCCCCATCACCTTGCGCGCGGTTTGGGCGTTCCCTCGAGGCTCGAAGGAGAGCATGCCGCCGAAGCCGCGCATCTGGCGGGCGGCCGCCTCATGGCCCGGATGGTCCGCAAGGCCGGGATAGAAAACCCGCTCCACGCGCGGATCCTTCGCCAGAAAGGCCGCCACGGCCATGGCGTTTTCGTTGTGCCGTGCGACCCGAAGCGCCAGGGTCTTGAGTCCCCGTTCCAGCAGGAAACAATCGTAGGGGCTGAGGCTGGGCCCATAGAGGGAAACCATGGAGCCGACGGCCGCAATGAGGTCGGGTCGGGCGACCACGGCGCCGCAACACAGATCGCTGTGGCCGTTGAGGTACTTGGTGCCGCTGTGGACGACGATGTCGATCCCCAGGTCCAAGGGATTTTGGTTGATGGGCGTGGCGAAGGTGTTGTCGACCACCGTGAGCACCCCTCGAGCGCGGGCTTCCCGGGCGAGAGCCTCCAAATCCAAGATCTTCAAGAGGGGGTTGGACGGAGTTTCCACGTGGATGAGGCGCGTTTCGGGCCTGAGGGCGGCGACGAAATCTTCGGGGTTTTCCGAATCCACCCAGGAAACCTCAATACCACGTCGCGGCAGTTCCCGTTGAGCCAGCCCCAGCGTGCCGCCGTAAAGGTCGCGCTGCAGAACCACGTGGTCCCCGGCTTTGCAAAAGGCGAGAAAAACGCTGGCGATGGCGGCCATGCCGGAAGCGACCACGATGCCCGCTTCGGCGTTTTCCAGAGCGGCGATTTTTTCGGCCACGGCCTTCTGTCCTGGAATGTTCTGATACCGGGGATAGACCACGGTACCCAGGGGGCCGGGAACCCGAAACGCCGATGAAGCGAAAATCGGCGTATTGACGCCGCCCGCCAGGGTGTCTTCAAAAGTTCCTGCATGCACGCACCGCGTGGAAAAACCCGCACCGGACCACAAATCGCCCATCAAAGTCTCCTTTTCCTTCGCCGGGTATCCGCCCTGATTCATGTTCATTGGCTGTTTGCGGACAAAAGGGCGAGAGCCGCAGTGACCACGTTTTCCACGGTAAAGCCGAATTTTTTCATGACGAGCGATCCGGGCGCCGAGGCGCCGAACCGGTCGATGGCGATGACGGAGCCCCGGGAACCCGTCCACTGGTGCCAGCCCATGGACGATCCCGCCTCAACGGCCAACCGGGCCGTCACATCCGGTGGCAGCACCGCGTCCCGGTAGGCGGCGTCCTGGCGTTGAAAGAGTTCCCAGGACGGCATGGACACCACCCGCGTGGGGATCCCCTTTTGGCTTTCCAGGACCTTTTGAGCTTCCAGGGCCAAATGGGTTTCGGAGCCCGTGGCCATCAAGATCAATTGGGGCGGGCCGGAACTGTCGCTAAGGACGTAGGCTCCTTTGGACACCCCGACAAAGAGTTTTTCGCGATCCATGTCGAGCACGGGCACGTTTTGCCGCGTCAGGGCCAGGGCCACGGGGCCGTCGGCTTCCAGGGCGGTTTTCCAGGCCGCGGCCGTTTCGTTGGCGTCCGCAGGGCGCAAAACGGTGAGATTGGGAATGGCGCGCAGGCTTGCCAGGTGTTCGACGGGCTGATGGGTCGGCCCGTCTTCCCCCACGCCGATGCTGTCGTGGGTGAAAACATAGATCACCTTGGTTTTCATGAGCGCGGCCAGCCGGATGGCCGGGCGCATGTAGTCCGCGAAGACGAGAAACGTCCCGCCGTAGGGCCTCACCCCACCGTGCAGGGCCATGCCGTTCAAGACGGCGCCCATGGCGTGTTCCCGCACGCCGAAGTGCAGGTTGCGGCTGCCTCCCTGAGCGAGAAACGTCTTGTTGGACGGGGCGAGATCGGCGGATCCCCCCATGAGGTTCGTGATGACGTCGGCCAGGGCGTTGAGCACCTTGCCGGAGGCGTTGCGCGTGGCGACGGATCCCGCCGCGGGATCGAAAGCGGGAAGATGCCGTTCCCACCCGTGGGGGAGCGCTCCGGCCAAGAAGGATTTCAAAAGGGCCGCATCTTCGGGGTAGGCTTCGGTGTAGGCTTCCAGCCGGGCGTTCCACTCTTCCTGGCGGCGGCGGCCTTCCTCCACAGCCCGTCCCATGGCCTCGCGGACTCCCTCGGGCACATGAAAGGCCTCGTCCACGGGCCAGCCGTAGCATTCCTTCGTCTTTCGAGCGGCTTCGGGACCCAGGGGTTCCCCGTGGCAGGCGGCGTTGTTTTCCTTGGGACTGCCGTAGCCGATGACGGTCCTGACGGCGATGAGCGACGGCCGATCCCGCACCGCCTTGGCCGCCTCGATGGCTCCATGGATCGCTTCCAGATCGTTTCCATCGGCGACCCGCTGCGTGTGCCACCCGTAGGCTTGGAAGCGGGCCAGGACGTCTTCGGTGAAGGCCAGGGCCGTGTCCCCTTCGATGGTGATGTGGTTGTCGTCGTAGAGGTAGATGAGTTTGCCCAGTTTCCAGTGGCCGGCTAGAGAGGCGGCTTCGGAGGCCACCCCTTCCATGAGGTCGCCGTCGGACACCAGGGCGTACGTGTGGTGGTCGATGATGGGATAGCCGGGTCGGTTGAAACGTTCGGCAAGCCATTTTTCGGCCAGAGCCATCCCCACGCCCATGGCGAAGCCTTGGCCCAGGGGACCCGTGGTGCATTCCACGCCGGGGGTGAGGCCGTATTCGGGATGACCGGGGGTTTTGCTTTCCCACTGGCGGAAGTTTTGGAGTTCTTCCAGGCTGAGGTCGTAGCCCGTGAGGTGGAGGAGGGCGTAGAGCAGGGCGGAGCCGTGCCCGGCTGAGAGGATGAACCGATCACGGTTGACCCACGACGGATCCGAGGGATTATGGCGAAGATGCCGGCTCCACAGCACATAGGCCATGGGGGCGGCGCCCAGGGGCAGCCCCGGATGGCCCGACTTGGCCCGTTCCACCATATCCACCGCCAAAAGCCGAAGGGTTGTGACACATTGTTCATCCACCGTCTCTGTGTGCATGCTCCGCTCCTCCTCGAGGCCGTGCCTGGCGTCTCATCGTTTCCACCCCAAAACTTAAATTCCCCGCACTGGTGCCTCACCTCAACCGCAATGTCAAGTCGCCTGTGGAGATTGCACTCTTCCCTCCAAGCGCCCGAGGGCTCCGCGCTTTCCTCGAGTCGATCTCCCTCACTTCCTGTTGACAATAAACCGACCGCCATGGTAAGAAAGCATGCCAATTCACATACGAATATGTGACTCCCGTTTGTCTTACCCATTTTCATAACCAGCGCCACGAAGGCCTCCATAAATGTGCGGGTGTCTTGGCATGACCCAAGGCGAAGGGGTGTGGTGTGTATTGAGGAGGCGGCGATGAGAAACAAGAGGGGTCTTGGTCTATGGAGGTTCTTCAGTATCATCGTGGGCGGGATGATCGGCATGGCGGCCATTGTCCATGCCGCGGAAAACGTGGAACCCGTGGTGGTCACGGCATCCAAGCTCCCGCGCACGCCCGGCAACGTCACGCAAAAGGTGGACACGGTGGATTCCGACTCCCTTTCGGTCATAGTTTCGGGGCATCGCAACGTGGCCGATTGGCTCATCTACCAACCCGGCGTGTTTGTGAACGTCCTTTCCCGAAATGATGCCAACTGGGGTTCCGTAGGCGGTCTGTCCCAAAAATATAACACCTATATGTTGGAAGGGCTGCCCATCGACGTCTTTGTGGAACCGCAAAGCCTCGATGTGCTTGCCTTCGATCGCATTGAAGTCCAGCGAGGACCGGCGGCGGTACTCTATCCCAACTATCTGGGGATGGATTTTGCGGGGAATCAGAGTCCCTTGACGGGAACGACAAACATCCTTTTGAAGGAGCGTTTCGACAAAGCCCAAACCGTCCTGGACGCCTCTTACGGATCCTATGCCACATTCGGCGCCCGCGTGTTTCACCAGCAGCCCATGGGCGACGTTCATTTCTTTCTGGGGGCTGGTGTGGAGGATTCGGATTACACCAATTACGGCACCAAAGATTCCTGGCTGAACATGATAGACGACCCCGAATATCAGAAAACCAAATTTTATGGCAGGGCCACCTGGTTCATCGACGGCGACGAGCGGCACAAGGTCTCGGTTTTCGCCCATCGAACCGATCATAGCGGCGATGCCGGGCGGCCCAAGAGGGGGTTCAACCACGCGTACTGGACGCTTCATTCGGCATACCAGCTGCCGCTGCACGAGACCCTCACAGCCTCGTTCAAGTTGGGCTATCGCAATTACGACCGCAGCTGGCAGGAAGACAATTATCCGCAAGATCTCTCCCTGAGGGAGGAAAACGGCGTGCGCCAAGAGATCATTCCCGGCGATGTTTCCCTGGCTTTCGAGCACTGGGGGGGAAGCGTCCTCACCGTCGGCGGGGATTTTCAGACGGCCTCTTACAAGACTTACACGAATCCGGGACTGCGTTCGGTGACCAACGATGCCGATGCGGCGCAATACGGCATCTATGCCCAGGAAGAGCTGGTCTGGGGCCGGACGGTTTTTCGGTTGGGCGGTCGTTATGCCTACACGAAACATGACGTGGATCTCTTGGGTGGCGCACCTCCTGAGGACGATTCCACCTCGTGGGATAAATGGTTGTGGAGTGCCGGGGTGCGCCATCATTTTCTGGACAATCTTGCCGCCTATGCCAATGTGGGCTCGAGTTTCGTGGCCCCATCCATCCATTCCGTGGGCGGGACCTTGAAATCTTCGGACCGCGGGGTTCCCGGAAAAGATGGACGCCTCCCCAACCCCGACCTGGAGCCGGAATCGGGTGTGGGCGGCGACCTGGGGGTTGATTGGAAGGTATGGAAAAATCTCAGCTTCGGGGTAAGAGGTTTCTACAACAAGGTGAACGATCAGATCGTCCAAGTGGTGGTCAGCCAAAAACCGTCGCAAGCTCAAGACATCAACGCCGGGGACACCACATCCATGGGCGTGGAACTTGAAACCTCTTTCAAACCCGTGGATTGGATGCGGTGGTTTGCCAACTACACCTATACGGACACGGAAATCGACAATGATAAGGACCCGGACATGGACGGTGCGGAGGTGCCTTTCGTGCCGAAACACATGGGTAACATCGGGGTGGACCTGAATTTGCCCTACGATTTCAGAGTGAGCGTGTATCTGCATATGGCGGGAAGGATTTATGACAGCACGTCCAAGCAAAACCGCAATCGCTTTTCAGGCTATGAGGTCCTTAACGCCTATGTGGAAAAACTTATCCTGAAGAAAGAAACAACGGCCCTGTCCGTCTACGGCCAGTTTTACAACCTGACGGACAACGAGTATGAAATGCCGTGGCAATTCCAGGATCCCGGTTTTGCTTTTACCGGGGGCGTGAAACTCGTTTTCTAAAAAATCCTTGGGACTGCGGGGATTTGCCCCCGCGTCCCTTCCTCACCGCACAAACCATGTTCAGGAATCCCGTAAACTCTCGATCCCTCCAAATGCGTCGGCCTTTGATTGCATGGGGCCTTGCGGGGCTCCTGAGCCTGTGGGGGGCAGCGCTGAGCGCACCGGTGGAGGCCCGATCCGTGCAAGCGGTGGACTTCAGGGGCAAAACCGTCTCTTTAACGGAACCCGCCCGGCGGATCGTGTGCCTCATCGAAAGCGCCCTTTCGGGCCTTTATATGTTGGGGGTGTCTGAGCGCGTCGTCGGGGTGTCCTCAAACGTTTACGAGGGGGCTGTGAGGCCGTATTATGAAGCCCTCGACCCCCGGATACGGTCCAAGAGTCTTCCCGCGCCGGGAAACTGGGATTTTATCAACACGGAATCCGTGGTGGCCCTAAAGCCCGATCTTGTCATTTTGTGGGCGCATCAGACAGAAGCCATCCAATCGTTGGAAAGCCGGGGCCTTGTGGTTTTTGGGGTGTTTGTGGAGCGGTTTGCCGACGTCTTCCGGGAAATCGAGGCCTTTGGCGCCCTCACGGGAACGGAAGAAAGAGCCCGGGAACTCATCACGGCAGTTGCGCACGAGCTGCAGTGGCTGGAGCAAAAGTTGGAGACCGCAACCGCCCGGGGAAGGCCCGACGTTTATTTCATGTGGGCCCAGGGAGACCTTGAAACCTCTGGAGGGAACTCCACGGTAAATGAACTCATTGAACTGGCAGGGGGCGTGAATGTTTTTAAACACATGCCCCAAGAACACGTGACGGTGCATAGGGAAAGCGTACTCAAAGCCGAGCCTGACGTCATCGTCATGTGGGTAAATCCTGCGCGGGATCCTGTGCACATTGTGAGTGACGTGCGGTGGCGGTCGGTCAAGGCCGTGAAGGATAAGCGCGTCCATGAACTTCCCGATGTTTTTACCAGCGATTTGTGGACGTTGAAATATCCTTTGGCGGTCCTCACCGTGGCCCGCTGGCTCCATCCCCGGGCCTTTGACGGCGAGGACCTGAAAGCCAGACGCCGCACTTTCCTGGAACGGCTATACGGATCGGCCGCAGTGGGCCAGGTGGCGGATCATGTCCCCTTGGATTAGGCGCGCCGTGGTTTTCGCCTTTCCCTGGCCCGTTATCGTGTTGTCCGTTTTTGTGGGGCCGCAGGAATCCATATCCCCGAGAGATGCGCTGGGTTGGATGGCATCGGCCGTGGTGCAAGGCCCGCCCGCCGACAACGTGGATTTTGTCCGGGCCATCGTGTGGGACATCCGCATTCCCCGTATTCTTCTCGCCTTTTGCGTCGGCGGAGCCCTGGCTGCTTCAGGGGCCGCCTTGCAGGCCGTCTTCAGAAACCCTTTGGTGTCCCCGTACATTTTGGGGATTTCCTCAGGGGCAGCCTTCGGCGCGGCCGCAGCCCTCGCCGTGGGATTTCTGCCCGTCTACGGATCCGCTTTCCTTTTCGGGATGGCGGCCGTGGGATGCAGCTACACCTTGGGGCGTGTGAACAAGGCGGCGACGCCCGTGAGCCTGGTGCTTTCGGGCATGATTGTCTCAGGCATCTTTACGGCCCTGCTTACCATCGTCCAATTCCTTGCCGACCCTTTCCGGCTGCAGACCATCGTCCACTGGACCATGGGCAACCTGCATAATGCCGAATGGCGAAGAGTTTTGGAGAGCGCTCCGATCATGGCGATCGGGGGCGCGGGCATGTTTTTCCTGCGCTGGCGCATGAACATTTTGGCTCTGGGAGATCAAGAAGCCTACGCGGTGGGCGTGAATCCCGAACGGGAGAAGATCAAGATGCTTATCCCGGCAACCCTCGCCGCTTCGGCGGCGGTGGCGGCGGCTGGCATCATCGGCATGGTGGGGCTCGTGGTCCCTCACATGGTGCGCATGATGCTCGGTCCGGATAACCGCGTCGGGATCCCGGCCTGCTTTCTTTTCGGCGGGGCGTTTCTCGTCCTGGTGGATGATTTTTCCCGAGCTTTGACCGCCTTCGAACTGCCCATCGGCATTTTTACCACTCTTATCGGCGGGCCCTTCTTCATTTTTCTGCTCCGCCGATCCCGACTGGGGTGGGCCTCATGAAGACCGCGCATGACAGCGGTTCTTCGCCGGCAAATGAGGCGGCCTTATGCGTGCGCAAGCTCCGCTTCGCCTATGGCGACGCAGAGGTCCTTCGCCGCGTCTCCTTCGACATCAAGCCGCGAAGTTTTACGGTGCTTTTGGGCCGAAACGGCAGCGGCAAATCGACCCTTTTTCGACTCCTCGTGGGGCTTTTAAAACCTCGGGAGGGTTCCATTGCGGTTTTCGGCCGAGAACTCCACCAGCTTCCCCTTAGAGAGAGATCGCGTCTGTTGGGATTCCTGCCCCAGCATCACCATCCGGTCTTTCCTTTCAGCGTAGAGGATGTTGTGCTTACAGGGCGGGCCGCCCACGTGGGGCTTGTGCCCAAGGCGCACGATCGCGCGGTGGTGCGCGAGGCCCTGGAACAACTGGGAATCGAGCATCTCATTGCCAAACCCTATACGGAATTGTCCGGAGGCGAGCAGCAACTGGTTCTCATCGCGCGAGTGCTCGCGCAGAAGCCCAAGGTGTTGCTCTTGGACGAGCCCACGTCCCATCTGGATTTTGTCAACGCCCACCGCCTTATGGCCCTCGTGCGAGATAGCCTCTGTGCTGTGATGACCGTCTTGGCCATTGTGCACGATCCCAACCTTGCCTTCCAACACGGCACGGATTTTCTCTTCCTGGCCGACGGGCACGTGTTCCAAGCCGATTCCGGCAGGCCCCCATGGAGCTCGGCGCTGCTGGAGCGGGTCTACGGCGTGCCGATGGAAACCGTCCCTTTTGGACAGAGAGCCGTGGTCGTCCCTGGGGATGTTTCCAAGCCAAGGCAGCCCTGATTTTGACGGCAAAGATGCAGGTGCCGGACAGTGCCCGTGGCCGGAATCCTTGACACTTTTTAACGGTTTGAGGCATAAGCGTTTTCACCATGCGTGGTGGGAACGGCAAGCCTTCGTCCTCTTTCGTGGGGAGCAGCGGCCATGGCGGCGATCCGGCGGTTTCGGCACCTGGTGGGGGCGGCAGGGGCGGTTCTGTGCGTGGGAGCGTTCCTTGTCTGTTTCGCCTCCTTGACGCCATGGCCGTGGAGGGCCGCGTCGAAGGCCGACGGCAGAGCCACGGCCTGGGCGGCCGATACCGCACGGCAAGGGGCACCCGGTCCGCCGGCGTCCCAAGAGGCGATCCCCCGTCCCCTTCGCGTCGTCCTGGACGATAATTATCCTCCCTACATCTTTCGAGACACCGAAGGGCGGCTGCGAGGGATCCTCGTCGACCAGTGGGCCTTGTGGGAAAAGCACACCCGCCACCCCGTGGAACTCACGGCTACGGATTGGGGGAAGGCCCAGGACCTTTTCCGCCAAGGCCATGCCGATGTCATCGACACGATCTTCCTCACACCGGAGCGGGCGGCCCTTTACAGTTTCAGCAAGCCCTATGCCGAAATTCCCGTAACCGTCTTTTATCACGAAACGATCTCCGGCATTCCCGAGCCGTCGGCCCTCAAGGGATTCGCCGTCGCCGTGAAAGAGGGCGATGCCTGCATCGAGGTGCTCAAGTCCCACGGGATCACGACCTTCCTGCTCTATCCCAGCTACGAAGCCATCGTGCGTGATGCCGCTTCCGGCAAGGTCAAGATCTTTTGCATCGACGATCCCCCTGCTTTTTATTTTCTGACCAAATACGGAGTTCTCGAGCATTTCCGGAAAGGCTTCACCTTGTATTCGGGGCAATTCCACCGCGCGGTCCTCAAGGGGCGGGAAGGGCTCTTGCGGTTCGTCGAAGAGGGATTCGACGCCGTGCCCAAGGAAGCCCTTCGCGACATCGACCGCAAGTGGCTGGGATCGCCTCTGGGGCCCCCCGTCCCGTGGCGCACGGTGGGGTGGGTCGTCGGCGGCCTGGCCCTGGTGGCCTTTGTGAGCCTCTTGTGGAATGTGCTTTTAAACGCCCGCGTACGCCGAAAAACCTTAGAAATAGAAAGGCTTCTTGCGGAAACCCGGGAGCGGGAGGAAATCCTCAAAATCACCTTTTCCAGCATGGCCGAAGGCGTCATCACGACGGATGCGCAAGGCCGCGTCCGGGACATGAACCCGCTGGCGGAAAAACTCACGGGCTGGTCCCAAAAAGACGCGCAAGGCCGTCCCGTCGAAGAGGTCTTCCGGATTGTCAACGAAAAGACGCGCCGTCCCCCGGACAACCCCGTAGAGTTGGTTCTTCGACGGGGAATCACCGTCGAGCTCGCCAACCACACAGTGCTCATCGCCCGCGACGGCACGGAACGGCCCATCGCCGACAGCGCCGCCCCCATCCGGGACGCTCAGGGACAAATGGCCGGGTGCGTCCTGGTCTTCCGGGATCAGACCGAAGAGCGGCGAATGCTCGCCGCACTTCACGAAACCTTGGAAAAATACCAGCTCACGCTCCAAGCGGCCTCCATGAGTTCCTGGGACTGGCATGTGGCCGAACGGCGCGTGGTTCGGGACGGGCTGTGGGCCGTCCGGCGGGGGTTGCGCCCGCAAGAGGTGTGGGAGGAGCCGCAGATTTGGCGGGAAACCGTGCATCCCGAGGATCGTCAGCGGGTGCTCCGCCGGCTTCGGGATCATCTGGAAGGGCACACGCCATATTTCGAGGCGACCTACCGCGTCCGATGCCTGGATGGATCGTGGGCATGGATGTGGGATCGGGGCAAGGTCATCGCCCGGGACGATTCGGGAAAAGCTGTGCGGGTGATCGGGATCGAAGTGGACATCACCGCGCAGAAGACCATGGAAACGCGGCTTCGGCTGCTCACGCGGGTCGTCGAGCAGAGCCCCTTGAGTGTGGTGATCACGGACCCGTCGGGAAAGATCGAATATGTGAACCCCCGGTTCTGCGAACTCACCGGCTACGAAATGCGGGAGGTGATCGGGGAAAATCCCCGTATCCTCCAGTCGGGCACAACCCCTCGAGAAACCTACGACGCCCTGTGGAAGACCATCACGAGCGGCCAGGTGTGGAAAGGGGTTTTTTGCAATCGGAAAAAGGACGGAACGCTGTACTGGGAGGAGGCGGTCATTTGCCCCATCGTGGATGATTCGGGCCGGATCAGCCACTACGTGGGCCTGAAGGAGGACATCACCGCCAAGAAACGGCTGGAGGATCAACTCATCCAAGCCCAAAAGCTGGAGTCCGTGGGCCGTCTGGCGGGAGGGGTGGCCCACGATTTCAACAACGCGTTGCAAATCATCATGGGTTACGCCGAAGTGGCCCTGGGCTTTGTCGATTCCCATGACCGAATCCATCGCATGCTCACCGAAATCCATAAGGCGGCTCAGCGATCGGCGGGCGTGGTCCGGCAACTGCTCACCTTCGCCCGCAAGGAAGTCATTCGCCCCGTGGCGCTCAACCTGAACGAACATCTCGTGGAAACCCACCGCATGTTCCAGCGCCTCATCGGCGAGGAGATCCAGTTGGAACTCCGTGCGGGCGAAAATCTCTGGCCGGTTCTTTTGGACCCTTCCCAGGCGGACCAAATGGTGGCCAATCTGGTCATCAACGCCCGGGACGCCATCGAAAGGGCGGGGAAAATCGTCATCGAAACGGAAAACGTGATCCTGGACGGACGCCGAAGAGCCGGCCCGGTCTTCATTCCCGAAGGGGAATATGTCCGCCTTTCCGTAGAGGATACGGGCTGCGGCATGGACCCGCAAACCTTGGAACGGATTTTCGAGCCCTTCTTCACCACCAAGGAAGTGGGCAAAGGAACGGGACTCGGCCTGTCCACGGTCTACGGGATCGTGAAGCAAAACAGCGGATGGATCGACGTGACGAGTCATCCCGGTCGAGGGACCCGGTTCGACCTCTTTTTCCCCCGGCTATCCCCGCAATCCGTCGAGGGCGCTCGAGACTCGGGGACGGCCGACCGAGAGGACGTGCAAGGGGCCGGGGAAACCCTCCTCCTGGTGGAAGATGAGCCCACCATCCTGGATCTGGCCCAATCCATACTGGAAAGCAGCGGATTTCGGGTGGTGAGCTTCCAGAACCCCGAAGAGGCCGTGCGGTGGGCCGAAGGGCACCCCGGGCCGCTCCATCTGGTGATCACCGATGTGGTCATGCCGACCATGAGCGGCCGGGAAGTGTGGGATCGAGTCAAGAAAGCCCATCCCCACGTGCCGTGCCTTTTCATGTCCGGCTATACGGCCGATATCCTGATTCACCGCGGCGTGGGAGCCGAAGAAACCCACTTTATCCACAAGCCCTTCACGGCGGACGCCCTTTTGTGGAAGATCCGCGAGGTGCTCTTCGCCGACCGATCCCCCACCGATCGGCCGTTGCGGAAGTCCTGAGAAAGGGCCGCCGGGCGGCCCTGAAACGCCATCCGGCCGTTTGGACCACATCGGCTTGACTCCATGAGAAAGGGTGCTTTATAACCCCGAGGGTATGCGGCCGTGCAGGACACTTGCCCGTCGCGTTGTCGCTTTTTCGAAGCGGCGCCGCTCCGGCACATCCGGCGCCACGGCCGATCCCGAGCGGTGTTTCTTTTGGAATCTAATGTGGATAGGGAGAAAGACCATGAATTCGAGCGCAAGCGGTAACCCAATGGTCGGATCGGTCTTGGTCGTCGGCGGCGGCATTGCGGGCATGCAATCGGCCCTGGATTTGGCGGAAATGGGCTACTATGTCTACATGGTGGAAAAGGAACCCTCCATCGGCGGGGTGATGGCCCAGCTGGACAAGACTTTTCCCACCAATGACTGTGCCATGTGAATTATCTCGCCCAAACTGGTCGAGGTCGGCCGGCATCTGAACATCGAGCTTCTCACGTTGAGCGAAGTGGAAGAAGTCACGGGGGAACCCGGCGATTTTCGGGTGAAAGTCCGCCGAAAACCCCGGTTCATCGATTTGGACAAATGCACGGGCTGCGGGGAATGCGCCCGCGTGTGTCCCGTGGCCCTGAAAAACGAATACGATATGGGCTTGAGCGAGCGCCGGGCGGCCTACCGCCGGTACGCTCAGGCCGTTCCCGGGGCCTTTGCCATCGAAAAGCGAGGAACGTCCCCGTGCAAAGCCACCTGCCCCGCCCACATTTCCGTGCAGGGCTACGTGGCGCTGGCGGCTCAAGGGCGTTATCGCGAAGCCCTGGAACTCATCAAGAAGGACAATCCCCTTCCGGCCATCTGCGGCCGGGTGTGCCATCATCCCTGCGAGACGGCGTGCATGCGGGGAAAAGTCGATGAGCCGGTGGCCATCGATTTCATCAAACGCTACATCGCCGATTTGGACCTCAAGGCGGAAACCCGCTTCGTCCCGGAAATCAAGGAAAAGCGTGACGAAAAAGTGGCCGTGATCGGTTCAGGCCCGGCGGGGCTGACTTGTGCCTACTATCTCGCCGTGGAAGGCTATAAGGTCACCGTTTTCGAAAAACTCCCCGTCCTCGGCGGCATGCTCACGGTGGGCATCCCGTCCTATCGCCTGCCGCGGGACATTATCGAAGCGGAAATCCAGGTCATCCGGGACCTGGGTGTGGAATTCAAAACCGGGGTGGAAATCGGCAAGGATTTCACCATCGGGCAGCTTCGCGAGCAGGGTTACAAGGCGTTCTTCATCGGGATCGGGGCCCACGAATGCAAGAAGTTGGGGATCGAAGGCGAGGATCTCCAGGGGGTTTATCCCGGCGTCCAGTACCTGCGTGAGGTGAACCTGGGGAACCGGATCTTCCTCGGCGACCGGGTCGCCGTCGTGGGCGGCGGCAACGTGGCCATGGACTGCGTGCGCACGGCCTTGAGGACCGGATCCAAGAAGCCTTTTATCGTCTATCGTCGAAGCCGTGCCGAAATGCCGGCCAACGAGGAAGAGATCGAAGAATGCCATGAGGAAGGCATCGAGATTCTCACCCTCACCAACCCCGTGCGGGTGATCGGCGAAAACGGCCGGGTCAAGGCCATCGAATGCGTCAAGATGGAACTGGGCGAACCGGACGCCAGCGGACGGCGTCGGCCTGTAGCCGTCAAGGGGTCCAACTTCATCATCGAAGTGGATGCGGTGATCGCCGCCATCGGCCAGGAAACGGATTGGGCGTGCCTCACCCCGGAATGTGCGTGTTCGCTGAGCGACTGGCGCACCCTCAAGGTGGATCCGCTCACCCTCCAATCGGACGATCCTGACATCTTCGCCGGAGGGGATGCGGTCACGGGGCCGGCGACCGTCATCGAAGCCATTGCGGCGGGAAAAGAGGCGGCGGAATCCATCCATCGGTATGTGCGCGGCGAAGACTTGCGCCAAGGGCGGGAAAAGCGCTGGGAAGCCGTCCGGGACGTCCCGACGGAAGGCTACGACCGGATCCCGCGGGAACGCATGCCTCGCCTGAAGCCCGATGAGCGCCTCGGCAATTTTAACGAAGTGCAGTTGGGCTTCACGGAAGAACAGGTGCGGCGCGAAGCGCAGCGCTGCTTGGACTGCGGCGTGTGTTCCGAATGCTACCGCTGCGTGGATGCGTGCTTGGCCAACGCCGTGGTGCACGACGACACGGAGCGGATCGAAGAAATCCGCGTAGGTGCGGTGGTTCTCGCGCCCGGATTTGAACCGTTCGATCCCGCCGTCTACGACACCTACGGCTACAGGCGGCTTGCCAACGTCATGACGGCCATGGAATTCGAACGGCTCCTTTCGGCCTCGGGGCCCACCATGGGTCATGTGGTGCGGCCGTCGGACCACAAGGAACCCAAGAAGATCGCCTGGCTCCAGTGCGTGGGGTCTCGGGACATCCACCACTGCGACCATGCCTACTGTTCGGCCGTGTGCTGCATGTACGCCATCAAGGAAGCCGTGATCGCCAAGGAACATGCCGGAAAGGACCTGGAAACGGCCATCTTCTTCATGGACATGCGCACCCACGGCAAGGACTTCGAAAAATACTACAACCGGGCCAAGGACGAGCACGGCGTGCGTTTCATCCGATCGCGCGTCCACAGCCTGGAAGAAGTCCCGGGCAGCGGCGGCGATGTGGAAGTCCATTATGTGACGGAAGACGGCCGCGTGGTTTCCGAAGTGTTCGACTTGGTTGTTTTGTCCGTGGGGCTTCAGACGCCCGACGAGGCGAAAAAACTGGCCGAACGGCTCCAGGTGAAACTGAACGACGATTTCTTCGCCGAACATTCCTCCTTCGAACCCGTGGCCAGTTCGCGGCCCGGCGTTTTCGTCTGCGGTGCGTTCCAGGGCCCGAAAGACATTCCCCAATCGGTCATGGAGGCGAGTGCCGCGGCGGCCGCTGCGGGACGGCTCCTGGGCGCCGTGCGGGGGACTCTGGTCAAGGAAAAGGAGATACCGGCTCAGCGCAATGTCTACGGGGAACCCCCGCGGATCGGCGTCTTCGTCTGCCATTGCGGCATCAACATCAGTGGTGTGGTGGATGTGAGGGCCGTGGCCGAGTACGCCAAGACCTTGCCGTACGTGGAATACGTCACGGACAACCTCTACACGTGTTCGCAGGATACCCAGGAGGTCCTGAAGAAGGTCATCCGCGAACACAACCTGAACCGGATCGTGGTGGCGGCCTGCACGCCCAGGACCCATGAACCCCTGTTCCAGGAAACCATGGCCGATGCGGGGCTCAACAAGTATTTGTTCGAAATGGCCAATATCCGCAACCAGGATTCCTGGGTGCACGGCATGGATCCCGCCATGGCCACGGAAAAGGCCAAAGACCTGGTGCGCATGGCCGTGGCCAAGGTGGCCTTGTTGGAACCGCTGCCGGAACCGGAGCTTTCCGTGACGCGCAAGGCTCTCGTGGTCGGCGGTGGGGTTTCGGGCATGACGGCGGCCTTGAGCCTGGCCGATCAGGGCTATCCCGTGGATCTGGTGGAAAGCGGTGCGGAACTGGGCGGCCAGGCCCTGAAGCTCAACACCACCTGGCGCGGGGAAGACATCCAGGCCTATGTGGCGGACTTACGCCGTCGGGTTTTGGAGCATCCGCGGATCGCGGTTCACCTGAACGCCCGGCTCGCCCAGGTGGAGGGCTTCGTTGGAAACTTCAAGTCCGTGATCCAAAACGGGGCCGACCCCGTCACGGTGGAACACGGCGTGGCCGTCATCGCCACGGGCGGTCGGGAATTCAAGCCCGACGAATACCTTTACGGGCAGGACCCGAGGGTGCTGACCCACCTGGAACTGGACGAAAGACTGCGGGCCCGGGACCCTGCGATCCAACAGGCCGGATCCTTCGTCTTCATCCAATGCGTGGGCAGCCGGGAACCGCAACGCCCCTACTGCAGCCGCGTGTGCTGTACCCACACGATCCACAGCGCCTTGGAAATCAAGAAGCGCAATCCCGATGCGGACGTCTACGTCCTCTATCGGGACATCCGAAGCTATGGCGAACGGGAGCGGCTTTACCAGGAAGCGCGCCGCTCCGGCGTCCTGTTCATCCGATACTCCCTTGAAGACAAACCCAAGGTGGCCACAGCCGACGGCGCTCTAACCGTAACGGTCACCGACCACATTCTCCGACGGCCGCTGAATCTGCGCGCCGACTTCATCACCCTGGCCACGGCCATCCTGCCCAACGCCGACGAAGCCTTGGCCCAGCTGTTCAAGGTGCCCATGAACGAAGAAGGGTTCCTCATCGAAGCCCACGCCAAGCTCAGGCCGGTGGATTTCGCCACGGACGGCGTCTTTCTGTGCGGCTTGGCCCATTACCCCAAGCCGTTGGATGAAAGCATCGCCCAGGCGCAGGCGGCGGCGGCCCGAGCGGCCACGATCCTGGCTCGGGACCGCATTCACTTTCCGGGGACGGTGGCGCGGACCAATCCGTTCCTGTGCAGTGCGTGCGGCACGTGCGTGGCCATCTGCCCGTATTCGGCGCCTCGGTTTAACGAGCGCGGAGTGGCGGAAATCAACCCCGCCCTGTGCAAGGGGTGCGGCTTGTGCGTCGCCTCGTGCCGATCCGGCGCGATCCAGCTCCAAGGGTTCGACGATGCCCAAATCTTCACCATGATCGACAGCCTCTAAAGCGTGACGGTGGGAGCGAACACGATGAATTCCTGGGAACCCAAAATCATAGCATTCCTGTGCAACTGGTGCTCCTACGGAGCCGCCGACCTTGCCGGCGTGAGCCGCCTGCAATATCCCGTGAACATCCGAGTCATCCGGGTGCCGTGCAGCGGCCGCATCAACCCCAAGTTCATCCTGGCGGCTTTCCGCCATGGGGCGGACGGCGTGTGGGTGTCGGGATGCCACCCCGGCGATTGCCATTACATCGAAGGCAACTACTACGCCCGGCGCAAATTCGCCGTGGTCAAGAGCCTGCTGGAACACACGGGCCTGGAACCGGGCCGCCTCCATTTTTCGTGGATTTCTTCAGCGGAGGCGTCCAAGTTCGCCGAAACGGCGCGAGAGGTCGTGGAGGCCGTGCGGGCTGTGGGGCCGGCCAGGCATTTCATCAAGACGAAACCGATGTGGGACGATATCGAGGCTCCTCTGAAGGCGGCCTGTCAAGCTGAGGTGGGTTAGATGCACGCATACACGGAAAAAATTCGAGAGGCGGCCCAAAGACTTCTTGCGGACAAGAAGGTGGACGGGGTGATCGGGTTTCGGCAGGGGACCATCCCCATGATGAGCGAACCCGTCTTCATCCGCCATGCGGACCAGGTCCATCAATTGACGTGGAACGGTTTCTGCGGCGTCAACCTGGCCAATTATCTGGTCAAGCGCAAAGACCGGGTGGCCGTCGTCGCCAAGGGCTGCGACAGCCGAAACATCGTGCTCCAACTCCAGGAAAACCAGATCCGTCGCGATCAGCTTTACATTCTCGGGGCTCCCTGCCACGGGATGGTGGATCGCCGCAAAGTCTGGGCGTTCCTTAAAGGACGGGATCCCCTGCAGGCGACGGAAGACGGCGATTCGCTGCGGGTTTCGGGCCGGGACTTTGAAGAAGTCGTGGATCGGCAGGCGTTTTTGCAGGACAACTGCCGCATCTGCACGCACCGGAATCCTGTGATCTACGACGAGCTGTTGGGGGATCCGGTGCCGGAACAGGCGGGCGTGGACCGCTACGAAGACGTTCGCCGCGTGGAAGCCATGGGATCCGAAGAACGCTGGCGGTATTTCGAGGATCTCATCGCTTCGTGCATTCGCTGCTATGCATGCCGCAATGCCTGCCCCATGTGTTACTGCCCCACCTGTTTCGTGGACGAATCCCGGCCCCAGTGGGTGGGCAAGACCCTGGATCCGACGGATACCCGCACGTTTCACCTCCTGCGGGCCATTCACATGGCCGGCCGGTGCACCGACTGCGGTGCCTGCGAACGGGCCTGTCCCATGGGCATCGCCGTGCGGCAGTTCACCAAGAAGCTCGAAAAGGACATCAAGGAACTCTACGGCTACGAAGCCGGCGTGGTCCCGGAAGGGCGGCCGCCTCTGGATACCTACAGGCCCGATGACCCTCAAGATTTCATCAAATAAGCCGACCACGGTGCGCGCATCAGCCGAGAACGAACGCGACAGAGGATGGACCCATGCTGACAATCTTTGTGCCCAAGGACAAACTGCCCGGGTTGATCGGCCGGATCATGGACGGGGCTCGGGTCTTTGCGCCGGTCAGGGACGGCGACGGTTACCGGTTTCGGCTTCTGGACCGGCCGGACAAGGCGGACTTCACGTACCAGAACACGCGCCTTTCCCCCAAGGAACTCATCCATCCGCCGGCGGAGACCATGTTTTCCTACAGCCTGAAAAAAGGGGATCCCAAGGAAGGGATCCTGGAAGAAGTCCCCAAGGCGTTGGGGAAACGGGTCGTGTGGGGGATCCGCCCCTGCGACGCCAAGGCCTTTCAGTTGGTGGACATCAACTTCATCACCGATCAGGTCGTAGACCCATGGTGGCAGAAGCGCCGCCAGGCCACCGTCCTGGTGGGCTTGGGGTGCGCTGAACCGTGCAACACCTGCTTTTGCACGTCGGTCGGGACGGGACCTTTCGACCGAAGCGCTCTTGATGTGCTCATGACCGAACTTGCCGAAGGCTACCTCCTGGAAGCCGTCACGGACGCGGGCGAGGCCCTGCTGGCCGGGGCGCCGGAAGGGGCCCCGGCGTCGGGATCGACCCTTTCGGAAGCCCGATCCGTCGCCGAAAAGGCCGAAAAGAGCCTCCCGCGCCTGTTCGTGCCCGAGCCCCTCAAGGAAAAGCCCATGACGGAACTGTTCCAGGCCGCCTTTTGGGAGGAAGTCCAATTCGCCTGCATCAACTGCGGCACCTGCACCTTCTTGTGCCCCACCTGCTGGTGTTTCGACATCCAGGACGAAGTTCATCACCAGGAAGGGGTGCGGCTGCGCCTGTGGGATTCGTGCATGTTTCCCCTGTTCACCCTGCACGGGTCCGGACACAACCCAAGAAGCCAGAAGCTCCAGCGGGTGCGCCAGCGCTTCATGCACAAGTTCAAATACTACGTGGATAAATACGGAAACGGGCCGGCGTGTGTGGGCTGCGGGCGCTGTGTCCAATACTGCCCCGTAAACATCGACATTCGGCGTGTTGCGGGCATGATGACGGCTTCCTGCGTGTGCCCGACCTAGTGCGGAGGACTGACGTGAAGAACCCCTATCTGCCCTATCCTGTCAGGATCCAAGAGATCATCACCGAAACCCAGGACCGCAATCTGAAGACGTTCAAGCTCGTCTTCCTCAATCCGGACGATGAGGCCGCTTTCGCCTACATGCCCGGCCAGTTCGCCGAACTTTCGGTGGCCGGCCAGGGGGAAGTGCCCATCGGCATCGCCTCTTCCCCCACGGAAAAGGGCTTTCTCATGTTTACCGTCAACCGCGTGGGACGGGTGACGACGCATCTGCACAACATGAAGCCCGGGGACGTCATGGGGGTACGGGGCCCCTTGGGCAATTGGTATCCCTGGGAAGAAATGAAAGGGAAGAACGTGGTCATCATCGGCGGCGGATTCGCCTTCACGACCCTTCGCTCTTCCATCGTGTGGATGCTGGACCCCGCCCATCGCAAAGACTACGGGGACATCACCGTGGTCTACGGCGCCCGAAACCCGGGCATGCTGCTCTACAAGGACGAACTGGTGGACTGGGAACAGCGCGACGACATCACCATGCACCTCACCGTGGATGCCACGGACGACCCCCAATGGAAATACAACGTGGGGTTCGTGCCCGCCGTGACCAAGGAAAAGGCCCCCAGTGCGGAAAACGCCTACGCCATCGTGTGCGGCCCGCCCATCATGATCAAGTTCACCCTGCCCGTTTTGGCCGACTTGGGCTTCCCGCCCGAGCGGATCATCACGAGCCTGGAGATGCGCATGAAATGCGGGATCGGCATGTGCGGCCGGTGCAACATCGGCACCGAATATGTCTGTAAGGACGGGCCCGTCTTTTCCATGGCCAAGCTGGCCACGCTGCCCAACGAGTACTAACGGGGCGGGCGATCATTTTGGGAAAAATTTCTTTTAACCGAGCCGGGGTTGTGTTACGTATAGACGGAATCGATCAAACGGGAACCGAGTCAGGGGAGAGAACTATGGAGCCGTTGCTTTTGACCAAGAGGGAGAGGCGCAAGCTGGCGAGCCAGTATGCCGAGCTGTGCCTGACGTGCGGCACCTGTGCCGGCGGGTGTCCCGTCACGGGGGTGGACGGCCTGGATGTGCGCAAAGTGGTGCGTTTGGCCGTTTTGGGCTTGGACCAGGAGGTGGTGGATTCCAAATTCCCGTGGGTGTGCACGCTGTGCGGTCGGTGTGAGTATGCATGCCCCATGAACATCGATCTTTTGAAGCTGCTGCGTTCCGCCCGCAGCATGCGCGATCGGGACAAGGTGCCGGGGGTGCTCCACAAGGGCGTGGAAATGTGCCTCAAGACCGGCAACAACGTGGGGATCCCCGAAGAGGATTTCCGGTACCTGTTGGAAGATCTGGCCGCCGAACTGGCGGAAGAACTGCCCGGCTTCGAAGTGCCCATCGACAAGAAGGGCGCCAAGTACCTCTTTACCATCAACTCCAAGGAACCCTTCGCGGAACCGGAAGACATGATGTTTTGGTGGCGCATCCTTTACGCCGCCAACGAATCCTGGACCGTGGCGTCCAAGAACTGGGAAGGCGTCAACTGGGGCCTGTTCACGGGGGACGATGCGGCCATGAAGGAAATCGTGGGGCGCATCGTGCAAAACTACAAGGAGCTCGAGTGCGAGTACCTTGTCTTACCCGAGTGAGGGCACGCCTATTATGCGACCAGGCTTGGTCTGCAAAATTGGTTTGCCGATGAAGGCGTCAAGTTCGTCAGCGTTCACGACCTCTTGAAGCAATACCTGGAAGAAGGCCGCATCAAGGTGGACAAATCCATCCACCACGAACTGACCACGTACCATGACCCGTGCAATTACGCCCGCAAGAGCGAACGGGCGTTCGGGCACGGCTACTACGAGGAACCCCGCTGGGTGGTGCAGCAGTGCTGCGAACATTTCGTGGACATGTATCCCAACCGCGCCAACAACTACTGCTGCGGGGCCGGCGGCGGCGCCTGGGCATCCCCGTACGTGGAGGAGCGCATCTTCTACGGCCGGGTGAAAGCCAAGCAGATCAAGGACACGGGCGCCAAGCTCCTCATCGCCCCGTGTCACAACTGCCGCGACCAGATCATGAAGAGCCTCCGCAAGGAATACGACTTCATGGACGTGGAAGTGAAGTACCTCTGGGAGCTCGTGGCGGATTCCCTAATCATCGAGCCCCGGGAGGAGGCGGAAGAGGAAGAATAGATCTTTTGCCGTCCTTGAGCCGATGAAGCCTCGGAAACGCCTTGCGCTTTCCGGGGCTTTTTTTTTGCCTTCGGCTTCTTTACAATGGCTATCACGAGGAGGCGGCGCCCCCGGGCTGGGGTGGCCGGCCGCAAAGGAGGAATGGGAAAGCCGGCCCTCGGGGTCGAAACGGGAGATGCAGGATGGGGAAGAAAAAGAAAAGCACGGGAGAAAGGGGACCGATCCTTTCGGAAAATGAACGGGCGGAACTGTCTTTTTTCATGGACCGCCTCCGCATGCAGGATCCTCGTGGGCCCAGCCTGGAAAATTGCCTCAAGAGCCTCAAGCAGGCCTTGTCCCGTCGGGAGGTCCTGGCGGCGGCCTTGTTGGAGGCTTTGAGCCGGGAAGGCGGCGAAGTGTGCTTTCGCGCCTTCTGCGAACTCCAGGGGATTGTTCGGGACAAGCGGCTGGAAAAAATCGTACGCCAGGCGGCTTTCCGATTCCGCCAAAAAGGCTTCGACGTGCCGCGCGGGTCGGCTCCCACCCCTGAAGCCTCCACGGTCTCCCTCATCAAAGCGGAATCCGTCAAGAACGAATGCCTTATGGCGGCGAGCCCCATCCACCACGCTTTTCAATACGCCGCCTACGTCTATTCAAAGCCTAGCGCGGCCTACGGGATGGTCGTTGTTTTCGTTGGGCCAGCCTTCCAGTGCGAGGGGCTGGCTCTGCTTCACGAATCGCGGCGAACCTTCAGGGATCTTGTCAGAAAAGGCGCCGAAAAGCTCGAAAGTCGCGTGCAGGAAATCCCCTTGGGACATTTGACGAGAGTCGTCCATGACTTGGCGGCGTTGGGCCGAATCCCGCCGGACCATGCCTCGGACCTCAAAGGGGTGCAAAAGCTGTTGCACGAGCACTGCCTGGGCGATCCCCGGCCTTATTTTTTGCAGCTCTGGGAACAGAAAGGCCGAGGGCCTCTGCGGGAAATCGATGAGGACGCATTGATCCGGTTCCTTGCGGATCACCCGTCGGTGATCCCGACACATGCCGACATTCCAAGGACGACGGCGCTCCAGGCAGCCGTAAAGGAGCTGGAAGGACTCCGAGGCGGGGTTCTCGAAGTTCCGGAACACATCCAGCGCGAAAGGGAGCGGGATCGCGTCAAGGACATCACCGGGCGCCTCATGTCCCGGGAAATCTGCCGGCTTCTCGGCAGGCATTGGGAAGAATACGCCCTGTGGCTGCTTCTGGATGAGAATTTTTCCATGGCGGAAACGGTCTATCGGCTGGCGGAGCATGTGAGCGCCGTGACAGAGCCCGGCACCAGCCGCCTCATGGCCCGGTATGTGGAACTCCTCCTGTTGCTCCGATTTGAATTCCTCGCTGCAGACCTTGAAGACCAGCTGGAGGAGTTTGTGAAGGATGAGATCGACGACGAGGACTCGCAAGGATGGAAGACGCCGTCGGGCCTCTATATCCCTGGTGGTCTCATCAAGTAGGGGGGAACCATGAAGGTGATGACGTTTCACGTGAAGACGGCCGCCCGAAGCGACGCCGTGGACATCACGGCATCTGTCGCTGAAAAGGTGCGGGAAAGCGGGATCCGGGACGGCATGTGCCTGGTCTATGTGCCTCACACCACGGCCGCAGTGACCATCAACGAAGGGGCCGATCCCGCCGTTATGGACGATGTGCTGCGCGCCCTGGACCGCCTGGTTCCATGGCAAGCCGACTATCGGCACTCGGAAGGCAATGCGGCGGCCCACATCAAGACGACCCTGACGGGCTCTTCCGTGTCGGTCCTCGTGGAAAGCGGGCGGCTCCTCCTGGGCACCTGGCAGCGCATCTTCCTGTGCGACTTCGACGGTCCGAGAACGCGCAAGGTCCACGTGAGCGTTCTGAGCGCTGGTTCCGCCTAACCCTCGGACCCACGACAACCCTAAGCGTCGGTTGCGGTGAGCGCGGTAGAAGCCTTTGGGCCGCTTCCAAGGCGCTGGCACAGCCCGCATAACCCTAAGTGTCGGTTGGGGTGAGCGCAGCGAACCCCAACAACGCCGAAACGAGGGCCCCCCTGGACATGAGGGCAGGAAATCCCGGTTCCTCCTGTGTTTCCCAAGCCATGATCCCGGCGGGCCCATCCCCATTTCCGGCACACAGACCAAAGGAGATTCCATGGAACGATTGGAAGCCATCTTTTCCCCGGCATCGGTGGCCGTCGTCGGGGCCTCGACCGTACCCGGCAAGGTCGGGCACGATCTTTTCGCCAACATTTTGCGCGGCGGATACACGGGAACCCTTTTTCCCGTCAACCCCAAGGCCCGGTCGGTGCTGAGCGTCAAGGCCTACCCGAGCCTCATGGACATTCCCGATCCCGTGGACCTGGCGATCCTCGTCGTGCCACCGCACACGGCCTTGAACGTCGTGGACGAAGCCGCCCGAAAGGGCGTCAAAGGCATCGTCGTCGTCTCCGCGGGGTTTCGGGAAGTGGGCCCGGAAGGGCGGGCCATGGAGGAAGCCATCACGGCGCGCTGCCGTGAAGCGGGCATCCGCCTCGTGGGCCCCAACTGCCTGGGGGTCATCAACCCTCATCCTTCGGTGCGCATGAACGCCAGCTTTTCCAACCGGATGCCGGCTTTCGGCCATATCTCCTTCATCTCTCAAAGCGGGGCCTTGTGCACGTCCGTCTTGGACTTTGCGGCGGAAAGGGACTTCGGGTTTTCCAAGTTCATTTCCATCGGCAACAAAGCCGATGTGGACGAACTGGACCTGCTGCGGTACCTGCACCAGGACGAAGACACGCAGGTGATCATGATCTACCTGGAGGAGCTGCGGCGCGGGCCGGAATTCATCCAGGAGGTCAAGGGCATCACTTCCGGGGATCGTCCCACGCCCGTTCTGGTCATCAAGTCCGGGCGGACTGTTGCCGGAGCGCGCGCCGCCGCGTCCCACACGGGATCCTTGGCCGGGTCCGAAGCCGTCTACGACGCCATTTTCAAACAGGCGGGGATGATCCGCGTGGATTCCATTGAAGAGCTTTTCAATTTCGCCGGGGCCTTTGCCGGGAAAAAGACGCCCCCGGGAAACAAGGTGGCTATTGTCACCAACGCGGGCGGACCGGGCATTGTGGCGACGGACATGACCGTTTCCTCGGGGCTGGAATTGGCCCGGTTTCATGACGAGACCGTGGAGGCGCTCCAAAGCCATCTTCCGGCGACGGCCAACATCCACAACCCGGTGGACGTCATCGGGGACGCCACCCAGGAACGCTATGAGAAGGCCTTGGAGTCCGTTATCAAAGACGAAAACGTGGACGGGGCCCTGGTCATCCTCACGCCCCAATCCATGACCAACGCCCTGGAAACCGCCAAGGCCATCGTGAAGATCGACCAGAAAACCCCAAAGCCGATCCTATGCTGTTTCATGGGGATCTTCGACGTCTCCGCGGGGGTGAAGGTCCTCCAGGAAAACCGCATCCCCGTATACCGTTTCCCCGAACAGGCGGCGAAGGCTTTCGGGGCGCTCTACCGCTACTCCAGCTGGCTCAACCGGCAGAAGCTCGCGCAATTTTCCCTGGAACACGACACCGCTCGGGCTCGAGACATCATCCACGTCGCCTTGGACCAGGGCCGCACGTGCCTCACCGAATGGGAAGGCGCCGAGCTGCTGCGCTGTTACGGTTTTCAAACCCTGCCGTCCTTTATCGCCAAAACGCGGGAAGAAGCCGTGGAATACGCCGCAAGCCTCACCTTTCCCGTGGCGCTCAAGGTCGTCTCCCCGCAAATCCTTCACAAGACCGAGGCCAAGGCCGTGCGACTCCACGTGGCTTCACCCGAAGAGGCGGCAGCGGCTTTCGATGACATCGTGGCCTGCGCCAAGGCTTACGATCCCAAGGCGGAGATCGTCGGGGTGTTGGTGCAGAAGATGGCGGCGCCAGGCGAGGAGGTCATCCTGGGCATGACGCGCTATCCCGTCTTCGGGCCTTTGCTCATGTTCGGCCTCGGGGGGATCTTCGTGGAAGTCTTCAAGGATGTGGACTTCCGCGTGGCGCCCATCGGGCGCAACGAAGCCCGGCGGATGATTCGAGGGATTCGAGGCTATGAGCTCCTCAAAGGGGTGCGCGGCCGCCCCGAAACGGACACGGCAGCCCTGGAGCGCTCTTTGGTGTGCCTTTCCGATCTCGTGCTGAACCATCCGGAGATCAAGGAGCTGGACATGAACCCGGTGCTGGTGCACGAGAAGGGAAAGGGAGCAACCGTGGCCGACGTCCGGGTGATTCTCGAACCGTAGAAGACGCCGGGAAAAAAAGGGGCGCCGGTTGACGATCTTCGGGAGCGCGCTTAAAGTTACAGGCAAAGTTCAGGCGTTCGAAACGGGTGTGGACGAACCGGCAAGGCTTTTCGCGCATCGTGACCCTCTAAAGGAGAGTGCCCATGGCAGAAAGACCCGGCGCTGTGACCATGAAAGGCTCGCCCCTGACCCTCGTGGGATCGGAAGTGTCCGTAGGGGACAAAGCCCCCGACTTCCTGGCCCTGAATAACGACCTGCAACCCGTCCGACTGTCTCAATTCGCAGGAAAAACCGTCATCCTCTCCTCCGTGCCGTCCCTGGACACCCCGGTGTGCGATATGGAAACCCGGCGGTTCAACCAGGAAGCGGAAAAGCTCGGAGACGACGTGGTCGTGCTCACCATCAGCATGGATCTCCCTTTCGCCCAGAAACGATGGTGTGGGGCGGCGGGAGTGACGCGCGTGATGACCCTGTCGGATCATCGCGACGCATCCTTCGGGCAGGCCTACGGCGTGCTCATCAAAGAACTGCGCCTTTTGGCCCGCGCCGTCTTTGTGGTCGGCAAGGACGGTGTGATCAAACACGCCCAGCTCGTCAAGGAAATCACCGAGGAACCCGATTACGCGGCGGTCCTGAACGCCGTGAAGGGCTAAGCCCATCGATCCGGCGTCTCGGCTCCCTCGGATGGAAACACCCGAAGGGCCGCGGGGACGCACGAGTTGCCGTGGGCGCGAAAATTTTTTCGAAGGATCCGCTTCGGCCGCCGATCGAAAGTCCGAGGTCGTGGCCTTTCGCGGATCGGGCAGAAGCGTTTCCCATATAGGGGCGGGCGTCGGGCCCGCCCGGCTGAGAGCCGCGGCCTGGGAATGGCGAAGGCTGCGGGGGTGATGACCATGAAAGTCAGAACGAATGGAGGTGCCTGGACATGGCGGAAAGACGGGAAGTTTACAAGTGTGATCTGTGCGGCAACATCGTGGAAGTGTTGTGGGGCGGTAAAGGGGAGCTGGTGTGCTGCGGCCAGCCCATGAAGCTCCAGAAAGAAGGCGTGGTGGACGCCGCCAAGGAAAAGCATGTGCCGGTGGTGGAAAAGACCGCCGACGGGTACAAGGTGAAAGTGGGCAGCGTCGCTCATCCCATGGAAGAAAAGCACTATATCCAGTGGATCGAGCTCGTGGCCGACGACATTTCCTACTTCCATTTCCTGAAGCCCGGCGAGGCGCCGGAGGCGACCTTCTGCGTCAAGGCGGAGAACGTCTACGCGCGTGAATACTGCAACCTCCATGGTTTGTGGAAGGGGTAAGTCTCCATGCTGAGCGAAAAGATGGCCAAAGCGTTGAACGACCAGATCAACGCCGAACTCTATTCTTCGTACCTCTACTTTGCCATGGCGGCCTATTGCCGGGACGTGGGCCTGAACGGGTGCGCGCGCTGGATGGAAGCCCAGGCGTTGGAAGAATTGTCCCACGCGGTCAAGTTTTATCATTTCGTAACCGAACGCGGGGGGCGTGTGGTCCTGACGGCCATTGAAGCGCCGCCCACGAAGTGGGCTTCACCGTTGGCTGTCTTCGAAGACGTGGCCAAGCACGAAAACAAGGTGACGGGACTCATTCATCACCTGGTGGATTTGGCCATCTCCGAAAAGGACCACGCCACCAACAACTTCCTCCAGTGGTTCGTCGCCGAGCAGGTGGAAGAAGAAGCCACCGTGGGTGAGATCGTCCAGCGGATGAAACTCATGGGCGAAGCCCAGGGCGCCCTTTTCATGCTCGATAGGGAGTTGGGCCAAAGGGTGTTCACCTTGCCTCCGGGAACCACCCTGGTGGCCCCCGCCGCGCAATGAAAAAGCGGAGGGCACTTCCCGCTTTGGGGGGTGCCCCTTTTTTGCGGACGCACAAGGAGAAAAAGTCATGGCATCGGCGGGTGAGGCCCTTGCGGATCTTTTCTGCAAGGCTTTGGAAGTGAAGGAAAAGAAGGAAAAGCTCTACGAAGAGGCCATGGCGTCCTGTTCGGATGCCGTCGGACGGGAGACGTTCCGGATCCTTTACGAAGCGGAAAAAGAGCACGAAAAGGCCCTCTTTGAGATGCAGGAAGCCCTGAAGGCGGGAAAGGACTGGGTCGAGGTGTGCCGCTATGCGCCGCCGGAGGAGGACCTGTCCGCCCGCTTGGCCCAGAGGGTTTCCGTGGACAAGGACAAGCTCCCCGAGGCCTGTACGGACGAGATCAAGGCCTTGGAAATGGGCATCCAGTTGGAAGAGGTTTCCATCCGGTTGTTTGAAGAAAAGGCTCGGGAGACGACCGATCCGTCCCAGAAGGCCTTTCTCAGCCGCCTTTCGGCGGAAGAGCGGGAACATCGGCGCCTTTTGCAGGATTTGAAATTCTACTACACCGACCCCCAGGGGTGGTTCATGGAAAAGAGCCGCGCGCGCCTCGACGGGGCGGGAGCCGTGACCTAAACGTTCTTCATTCCAGGAGCGGCCTTGGCCCAGGTTTTTTCGGCTGTCATGTCCTTTGGGGATGAGCTTGCCCATGAAAACGGCCGGCACGCGGGCTGATTGGGACAGAGCCCTTAGAGAGCACGGTTTCTTTCGGGGGCGCCATGAAAAGCGCCGTGGAATGAGACCCCCGTGGTGACGCTTTGGGACACTTTTCTTTCGTGGCCTCCGGTGGCCCAAGCGCTCGCGGCGACGCTCTTTACCTGGTTGACGACGGCTTTCGGGGCGTCGGCGGTCTTCTGGCGCCGGACTTTTCCCCAGGCTTTTTTGGATGCCATGCTGGGCTTTGCGGCGGGGGTCATGATCGCCGCGAGCTACTGGTCGCTCTTGGAGCCGGCCTTAAAACTTTCGGAAGGGACGGCCCTGCCGTGGATGCCGGCGGCGGTGGGATTTCTCGCCGGCGGCCTTTTCCTTCGGGCTCTCGACGCGGTGCTTCCCCACCTCCATGTGGGTTTCCGGGCCGAGGAAGCGGAAGGCCTTCCCACGCGATGGCGCCGCAGCGTCCTTTTGGTTTTGGCCGTAACCCTGCATAACATTCCGGAAGGCTTGGCCGTGGGAGTCGCCTTCGGGGCGGTTTCCTCGGGGATTCGGGAGGCGGCCCTTTCCGGGGCTCTGGCTTTGGCTTTGGGCATCGGGCTTCAGAACCTTCCCGAAGGCCTTGCGGTCTCGGTCCCCCTTCGCCGGGAGGGGTTGGGGCCGTTCAAAAGTTTCTGGTACGGACAGCTTTCGGGCGCCGTGGAACCCCTGGCGGCGGTTGTCGGGGCCTCTTTGGCCGCTTCGTCCTTGGCCCTGCTTCCTTATGCCTTGAGTTTCGCCGCCGGGGCCATGATCTTCGTCGTCGTGGAGGAAGTGATTCCGGAAGCGCAGCGCAGCGGCCATGCGGATCTGGTCACCATGGCCTGCCTTGTGGGTTTTGTTGGCATGATGGTCTTGGATGTGGCCTTGGGATAAGGAGGGAGGACAACCGGTGGAGCGACGGCGTCGCCTTTTTTGCCTCATCGGCCCTGCTCTGTGTTTCCTTTGGAGCGCCGTGCCCTTCGATGCGGCGGCGGCGCCGCACAGCGCCGACACTCAGGAATGCCTGGCCTGCCATGTCCAGGCCACGCCGGGCATCGTGTCCGATTGGCAAAGGAGCCGGCACGCTCAGGTCACCCCCGCCGAGGCCATGGCGGCGGAGTCCCTTTCCCGCAAAGTCAGTTCTTCGGACGTGCCGGAAGGGCTGAAGGGCCACAGCGTAGGATGCGCCGAATGCCACACCCTGCGCGCCGATGCCCATAAGGATACGGTGGAACACAACGGCTATAGGATGTACGTGGTGGTGAGTCCTGAAGACTGCCGCACGTGCCACCAGGAGGAAGCGGCACAGTACCGGAAGAACCTCATGGCCCACGCCCATGGCAATCTCATGAAAAACCCCCTGTACCGCCAACTCATCGATGCCGTCAACGGCCTTCAGACCTTTGAAGGGGGAGCTCTCCAGGCTTTGGCGCCCATGGCCCACACCAATGACGATTCCTGCCTCAGCTGCCACGGCACGGACGTTAAGGTGCAGGGGACGGTGAGCCGGGACACGGACTTCGGATCCATGGACTTTGCCATTCTCAGCGGCTGGCCCAATGTGGGCGTCGGCCGCCTGAACCCGGACGGATCCCAGGGGTCGTGTGCGTCGTGCCATGTGCGCCACGGTTTTTCCATCGAAGTGGCCCGTAAGCCCGAAACATGCAGCCAATGCCACAAAGGTCCGGATGTTCCCGCCTACAAGGTCTACGGCGTGAGCAAACACGGAAACCTCTACGGATCGCTCAAGGAAAAATGGAACTTTACCAGCGTGCCGTGGGTGGTGGGAAAAGACGTCAACGCGCCCACATGTGCCGTATGCCACGTGAGTCTCCTGGTGGATGAGAACAAAAACGTGCTCGCCAAGCGCACCCATGCCATGAACGACCGATTGCCGTGGCGCATCTTCGGCCTCGTCTATGCCCATCCCCATCCTCGGGACCCTGAAACGTTTAAAATCGTCAACGCGGACGGACTGGCTTTGCCCACCCGCTTGGACGGATCGTGGGCGGCCGATGCCCTCATCGACAAGCCGGAACAGGACGCTCGGCGCACGGTCATGCAGGCGGTCTGCCTGGGCTGCCACGGCACCTCATGGGTGGGCGGCCACTGGGAGCGGTTTGAAAAAACCCTGGAAGAAACCAACCGCATGACCGGAACGGCTACGGCCGTGATGGTCCAGGCGTGGAAGGAAAACCGGGCGGCGGGACCGCCCGCCAACCCCTTTGACGAGCCCTTGGAAAAACTGTGGGTGGAACAATGGCTCTTTTATGCCAATTCCATCCGGTTTTCGTCGGCCATGATGGGTGCCGACTACAGTGTGTTTGACAACGGCAGGTGGTCCCAATCCAAAGGCCTTCGGGAGATGGAACGGTTGTACAGGACCCTCTCCCCCGGGCAGAAGGCGAGGTGACGGCATGGGTCAGCAAAAGCGCTTTTGGGGGTGCATCGTTTTCCTTATGGCTTTCCTTGCCTGGGGGCTGGGCCGGCCCGAGCCGGGGCGCGCCGAATCGGGCGTCCCCGGAGTCGGCCAAAGCTTTCCGCCCATCGCCCTGGAAGCTCCCAAGGACCCCGCCATGCGGACCTATCTGGGGATCGGCGCCGCTCAGACCTTCACCGTGGACCAGGTGGACGCCGACGTGGTCGTCGTGGAAATCTTCAGCATGTACTGCCCCCACTGCCAGAGGGAAGCGCCCACGGTCAATGCGTTCTACGAACTGGCCCAAAAGAAGAACCGGCCCGGAAAGACCTTGAAGATCCTGGGCATCGGGGCGGGCAATTCGCCTTTTGAAGTGGATGTTTTCGCCAAGAAGTACAGCGTGCCCTTTCCCTTGATTCCCGATGGAGACTACAGTGTCCACAAGACGCTGGGCGAAGTTCGTACACCCCATTTCATCGCCGTCAAACGGAGTGCCGACGGATCCCGCACGGTGGTGTATTCCCAATCGGGGAGTTTTGGATCGCCCGAGGACTTTTACCGGCGTTTGATGGAACCTTGAGACACGGGGACCGAAAGCCGTAGCCGTACAGCAGGGGCTGGATCATGAAAGGACGTTTAAGACTTTGTCTTTTGGTCGTCGCGGCCGCGGGTTTTCTGGGTTTGGCGCCGGAGGGCGTCCGAACGGCATGGGGCGTTTCCGAAGCCTTTCACGGAAAGATCTACGTGCCGGGGCCGTTGAAGCCCGTGGATTCGCAACTCAAGGTGCGCGTCGGAGACGCGGCCCCCGACTTCGTCTTGCCGTCCGTTTCGGGGGAAAAGATCCAGTTGTCCCAGTTTCGAGGGCGGAAAAACGTGGTCTTGTCTTTCGTCCCGGCGGCCTGGACTCCCGTGTGTTCCGACCAATGGCCGGGCTACAACATCGCCAAGGACCTTTTTGAAGCCCACGATGCCGTCCTTTTGGGGATCAGCGTGGACAATCTTCCCACGCTTTTCGCCTGGACCCAGGAAATGGGCGGGCTTTGGTTTCCGGTCCTCTCGGATTTTTGGCCTCACGGCGCCGTTGCGGACCGCTACGGGGTGCTGAGATCGGACGGCGTTACGGAGCGGGCGATTTTCATCATCGATAAGGCAGGTGTCATCCGTTACATCGATGTCCACGACATCAACCAAAGACCCCCTCTGGAAGGAATTCTCAAGGAACTCGAGAAGCTCCAAAAGCCCTGACGGGTTCCGGCGGGACGGGAAAGCGCGCTGGGGCCGCAGGGGTTCCTCAGGGGAGAAAGGAGCGGAGTGCTGTGAAAAAAGTTCTCTTGTGCGCTTTCAACGGGGAAATCATGTGTTTTGTTCACGTGCTGCTGAACGCCCTGGATTTTGCCGGCCGTGGCTATGATACGGCCGTTGTGGTGGAAGGGGCGGCCGTCAAGGCCGTTCCCGAAATCGCTTCACCCGATCATCCCATGCACGGGCTCTATGCGGACGTGAAAAAAGCCGGTCTCATCCACGGCGTGTGTCGAGCCTGTTCGGTCAAGTTCGGCGTTGTGGACGGCGTGGAAAAGGAAGGTCTGGAGCTGCTCGCGGACATGAAAGGTCATGCGAGCCTTGCCCGGTACGTGGATCAGGGGTTTGAGGTGATCACCTTTTGAGAAGAGGAGGAAAGACGATGTCCAAGAAGAGGTACAAGGTTCGAGGCCAGTGCCCGCAGTGTGCGTGCGGCGATGTGACGTTTTTGGGACCGGAAAAGCTCAGGGACAAATACATCGGCCCGGAAGAGGAAATGGAAATCCTCTGCCCCACGTGCGGGACCAAACACAAGGCCACGGTCGTGGAAGTGGAAGAAGTCAAGGAATGAGACCGCTTTCATGAGGAGAACGATTGTGCCCAAAGCCCTCGTGGTTTACGCCACGCGCACCAACCAGACCAAAGGGATCGGGGAACTCATCGCCGAGGGGTTGCGAACCTCCGGCGTGGACGTCACCGTCCTGAGTGTTCAGGAGTTCGACAAGGGGGAGGTGGACCCCCGGGATTTCGACGCCGTCGTCTTGGGATCGGCCACCTATCATGGGGAAATGATGCAGCCCATGAAGACCTTTCTTTTCAAGCTGGAGCAATACGACTTGAAGGGCAAGGTGGGCGGGGCTTTCGGGGCTTTCGGGTGGAGCGGCGAGGCCCCGGGGCGGATTTTTGAAACCATGAAGAACATCTACCTGATGGAGATGGTCAGTGGGCCGCTCAAACTCAAATCCAGTGCGCTGAGCGGCGGCATGCAGATGGCGCAGCGCTACGGGCAGGAAATCGCTCAAAAGCTGAAAGCCGCCGCCTCGACCTAGGAGCCTGTCCGACAATGGGGAGTTGGACAGGGCTGGAGGGGAATCGAGCTCAGGGCCTGAGAAGGCCGAATTTTCATGGTTCGTCGTCTCGCCGAGGCGAGATGCAAGGTGGGGTTCGCTGCGCTCACCCCATCCGACGAGTTTGTTTATGAATGCCGGCCGGCGAGATGGAGATCGGGGTGAGCGCAGCGACCACCAAACAAACTCCGACAGTAATCGCCAAAGCGCTCCTACGGGACGCGGATGGGGGTCCGCGAAGGACCCCTGAGACTTGATTGCATGAGGGCACGAAAAGGAGGAGAAAAGGATGACGACCCCGAGACATTGCCCAGGCTTCGAGCAGTTCAAGGATCTTCGGTCTTTCGTGTGCAAATGCGAAGGGTGCGGTGCGGAAAAGGAGATTTTTTCCGATGAGTTCGACAAGAAGCACACGTGCCCCAAATGCGGCCAACCCATCGATTTTACGAAATGCGCGGTGTACGCCGGGGGGCAGGACGAAACGCCCCGATAGGGATTAAATCCCGAAGGGATGGAACCCGCCCAGCCCTTTTGCCACGGAGCTTCCCGGATTTCCTGCAAAGGACCCGAGAGGGCGGGGGCGCCGGTTTCAGGCGCCCCCGATTTTCGGTCAGCCTCCTCGAGGGTCTCGATCACTTCAAGGCCAGCCCCCGGCTTCAACAAGGATCCCTCCATGCCGAACAAACTTGCCGAAGAGAAAAGCCCCTACCTGCTGCAGCATGCCGAAAACCCCGTGGATTGGTATCCGTGGGGTGAAGAAGCCTTCGCCAAGGCGCGGCGTGAAGACAAACCCGTGTTTTTGAGCATCGGCTACGCCACATGCCATTGGTGCCATGTGATGGCCCATGAATCCTTTGAAGACGAGGAGGTGGCGGCATACCTGAACGAGCATTTCGTCGCCGTAAAGGTGGACCGGGAAGAGCGGCCTGACATTGACGGCGTCTACATGAGCGTCTGCCAGGTGATTTCGGGGCACGGCGGCTGGCCTTTGTCCGTTTTCCTGACCCCGGAGGGGCTGCCCTTTTTCGCCGGCACCTACTTTCCAAAAAGAGCGCGCATGGGGATGCCCGGCTTCCTGGACCTCCTTCAGGAAATCGTCCGGCTCTGGCGCGAAGAGAGAAAGAAACTCACGGAAACCGGCCAAAAGATCCGCGAGGTATTGCAGCAGGCGTCCAAGGGGGAGGAAGCCTTCTTGGAGGAAGGGGACCTGGAACGGGCTTTCAGCCAGTTGCGCGGCGCCTTTGACCCGCGATGGGGTGGATTCGGGGAAGCGCCCAAGTTTCCCACCCCGCATCAACTGGCCTTCCTGCTGCGTTACCACGCCCGTACGGGAAACCCGGCGGCTTTGGGCATGGTGGAAGAGACGCTCATGGCCATGCGTCAGGGCGGCATTTTCGACCAGCTTGGCTATGGGTTTCACCGTTATTCCGTGGACGCTCAATGGCTGGTGCCCCACTTTGAAAAAATGCTCTACGATCAAGCCCTCTTGGCCATGGCGTACCTGGAAACGTTTCAGGTGACGGGAAAAGCCTTTTACGCGCAGGTGGCCCGGGAAATTTTCGAATATGTGCTGAGAGACATGACCGATCCGCTCGGGGGATTTTATTCCGCCGAAGATGCGGACACCGAAGGCGAAGAGGGGTTGTTCTACACGTGGACGCCGCAAGAAATCCAGGCCGTTTTGCCTGAAAGCGAGGCGGCGCTGGTGTGTCGATATTTCGGCGTGACGCCAAGAGGCAACTTCGACAAAGGGCGAAGCGTCCTTCATGTCGCCGACGATCCGAAAACCCTGGCCCAAGGGGCCGCAATGACCGTTCAGGACGTCATGGACCTCGTGGAAAAGGCGCGCCGCGCCCTTTTTGCCCACAGGAAAACGCGGCCGGCCCCGCTCAAGGACGACAAGATCCTCACGGCTTGGAACGGCCTTATGGCCGCCGCGTTGGCCATGGGATCCCGAGTGCTCGCCGATCCGAGCTATCTGGATGCGGCGGCCCGCGCGGTCCACTTCGTCTGGGACACTCTCCGCGATCCCCGGGGACGGCTTTATCGGCGCTTTCGCCACGGCCATACGGCCTATCCCGGCTATCTTGACGATTACGCTTACTTGGGCTGGGCTTTCCTTGAATTGTACGAGGCTTCCTTCGACCCGGCTTATTTGGAAAAAGCCGTCTTGGTGCACGAGGCCATGATGGATCTTTTTTGGAACGAGGACCAAGGCGGCTTCGATTTCACCGCCAAGGACGGGGAACAGCTCATCGTGCGGGAACGGGACGTGTACGACGGCGCCGTGCCTTCCGGCAACTCCACGGCGCTCAACACTCTCGCCCGTCTCGCTCAGATCACGGGGGATGGGCGTTGGGAAGAGGCGGCAGACGGCATCGTGCGCGCCTTTGCCCACGAAGTGAAACGGTATCCCAGGGCTTATACCCATTTCCTGAACGGCTATGATAGGGTTTTGGGGCCCGGATGCGAAGTGGTCCTGGTCGGTTCCTCCCAGGATCCCCACTGCCGGGCCATGGTGCAAGAGGTGCGCCTGGGGTTTCGGCCGCGCACGGCCGTCGTGGTGAAGCCCCTGGAAGATTCGGCCCGGGATCTTCTGGAAAGGCTGATTCCTTTTACGGCGTCCATGGATCCAGTGGGCGGCCGGCCGACGGCCTATGTGTGCCAAGGCCGGCAATGCGGCCGTCCCGTCACCGACCCGGAAGACTTGGCAACCCTTCTGGGGGCGGCTCGATGAGGAAGACAGCCCTTGCGAGAGAGAAAACTTCGAAAGGTAAGGGAATCGCCTCCCACTGCGGTTCGGGTTTTTTGAGAAGCGGCCTCGGCCGCGATCGTGGCGTGAAAGAAAGGAACGAACATGAGTGCGAATCAACCGGTGATCAAAGTGTTCGAGTACGCATTGAACCAGGAAGAGACGGGAAAGCTGTTTTTCCAAACGGCGCTGCAGCGCATGGGGATCGGTGCTGCGGTGAGCGCCTTCAAGAGGCTGATCGCCGAGGAAGAAAAACACATCGCCTTCATCAGCCGTATTTTGGACGAGCTGCGCCGCGGCAAGGAAGTGGATCCCGGACAGCTCCAGGATCTCATCCTGGAGCCCACGGACTACTTCGACGAACGGGCCAAAAAGGAATTCATGGAACAATGCGTGGAAGGGTCCATGGTCCCTGATGTGACCGTGTTCAACACGGCGTGGCTCATCGAAAAGGATCTGAGCGAATTCTATGCCGCCATGGCCCAAAAGGCCGTCGGGAAGGCCAAAGACGCCCTTTCCATGCTTTCTCGGTGGGAAAAGCAGCATGAAATGTTTTTCCGCCAGTTTCGGGACAAGCTCAGCGAAGCCTATGCCCAGATGCCGTGGGGCGGATGATTTTTCCCTGGGCGAACCTTGAGGGCGGGAGGATCGGCCGTGAGGGATTGGGAGTTTGGGTACCATCGGCGGACGTCTTACGGGCGCGGGGCTTTGGGAGGCGGAACTGTGGATTGGAGCGCCCGCCCCGCCGTGTACAAGAACTATCGAAGCCTTCCAACGGTGCCCTTGCCGGACGACATCCGCGGGGTTCACCGGCCCTTTTTCGAGGTTCTGTTCCACACGCCCGGCATGGATACACGGCACCAAGAGCTCGATGCGGAAAAGCTGGGTCGAGCCCTTGTGCTGACCTACGGGATCACGGCTCAAAGCGGTCGGGGGGCGGACGCCTTTTTCTACCGTTCCGTCCCGTCTGCAGGGGCGCTCTACCCGTGTGAACTCTACGCCGCCGTTCAGGGCCTTCCGGATCTGGAAGACGGACTCTACCATCACGACCTGGCCCGAAACCGCCTGGTTCGGCTCCGAGCGGGCCGCTTTCTGCGCTCCGAGGAACCGTGGGCCGCGGCGTTCTTCGTGACGGCCCTCTTCTATCGCAGTGCTTGGAAATACCGGGACCGCGCCTACCGCTATTGCCTTCTGGATGCGGGCCATCTGGTGGAAAACGCTTTCTTGGTGTTGCAATCGGAAGGGCTGGCGGCCCGGGTTTTTTACAGATTCGACGATGGCGCGGTAAACGCCTTCCTCGGGCTGGATCCCGAAAGGGAAGTCTGTCTCGCCGTCCTGACGATGCCGCATGCGGAACCGGAAGAAAGGGAAGCTTTGCCGGACAAACCCGGGTTTTTCGAACTGGGTGAAACCCGCAACGACCCCGTGCAGCCCGAAGCCTGCCGCATGAGTCCTTCGGATAGGGTTCCCGCATTGATTTTGGATGCGCATCGCCGAACGGCCTTGGACCCACCGGGAGGTTTTCCGGGATCCCGCCCGGCGGGGACCTTCCGTTCGGGGGCGGAAGCCGGGCGCAAGGTGCCGAAACCCAACGCCGAGGCCATGTCCTGGAGTGTGCCCCTTGCCGAAGCCGTATGGCGGAGGCGGTCTTACAGGAACTATGTCTCCCAGCCCGTATCGTCTTCCGTGTGGCACGCCCTGTGGCACAGCCTCTCGCTGCGCTTCGTGTTATGCCCGCCCTTGGAGGTGCTTGTTGCCTGCGGCGACGCCGAAGAACTGCCCGCGGGCATCTACCGATGGGATGCGGCGGCAGGCACAACGAGCCTGGTGAAGGCCGGCGATGTCCGCGCGGCGTCGGCTCACGCGTGTCTCGACCAGGACTGGCTGCGGCACGCGGTGTTTCATTTCGCGTTCGGGGTGCATTGGCCGGATGTGTGGGACATCTTGGGGCCTCGAGGCTACCGGGCGGCCATGCTGGATGCAGGGCGGTTGGGCCAAAGGGTGTACTTGGCATCCACGGCCTTGGGACTCGGCGCGTGCGGCATCGGAGCTTTTTACGATGACGAACTGCGCCGCGTCTTCCATCTGGACGAGGATTGGGACGTCGTCTACGTCACCGCATCGGGACCGGTCAAGAAACTGTGGAAATGAAAGGGCAAGCCCGTTCCTGGAGACGAGCGGGCGTCAAGCCCGACACAACAACCCTTGGGAGCGGGAACGGACTGTTGAAAAGGAGGAGACTCGGCTTCATGGAACGGTTTGAGTATTCCATTACGAGGCATCCGGCGGAAAGCTTTCGAGAGACGGCCTATTTTTGTACGGCCGAAGGCTCGTGCCGTCTCGAAGACGTTCCTGTGGATCAGACGGCCATCCTGGAAAAGCTCTTGAACGAACGCGGCAAACAGGGCTGGGAACTGGTCCAGATCGCCTTCGGCACAAGCGGCCTCTTGGCCTTTTGGAAACGCCGCATCGTCGAAGTGTCTCCGAAACGTTAAACACGTTGCCCGCCTGTGCCGATCTGAGCAAGGCCTCGGGTTGATTCACAAGGTGATGACAGGAAAGGGTAAGGGATCGGGATGAAGGAAACAGTGCGTATCAAAGGGATGTCCTGCGGTCATTGTGTCAAGGCGGTGGAAAAGGCCTTGGGCGAGGTGCCGGGGGTGGAAAAGGTGCACGTGGACCTGGCTTCAGGGACGGCGACAATGGACACTTCCGGACCTTTGGACATGGCCGAGGTTCGCCGGAAAATCGAGAAAGCGGGTTATGAACTGGTCTGAAAGTCCCGGACGGATCGGGGCTGAAAACCGACCCGATCGAGCGGATGGCCGAGCGGTTTCGGCGAAAACCATTGTTTCCGTCGGGGGCATGAGCTGCGCCGCGTGTGTGCGGCGCGTGGAAAACGTCCTCAAGGATCTGCCCGGGGTTTGGGATGCGGCCGTCAATTTGGCCACGGGAAAAGCCGTGCTTGTCCATGGGGAAGATGCGGTGCCCGGGGAAGCCATCCGCCGGGCCCTGACGGAAGCGGGATACGAGTTCCTGGGGATTCTGGAAGACGGCCGCCGGGACGACCCCTTGGAGGCGCGACAGCTTAAAGAAACACAGGATTTGAAGCGCCGGGTGGCGGCGGGATGCGTCCTTTCGGCGATCATCATGATCCTTTCCATGGGATCCCATCTTCCGGGAATCGAGCGCATCCCCCCCGGCGTCTCCAACGCCGCGCTCATCGTGTTGACGACCCCGGCGGTTTTTTGGGTCGGAAGCCGCTTTTTTCAGGGCGCCTGGAAGGCCCTTCGACAGAAGACCTCGGACATGAACACCCTCGTCGCCTTGGGTGCCTTGTCTGCTTACAGCTACTCGGTGGCCGCCGTCCTTTTTCCCTCCTTTTTCACGCGATCCGGCATCCGCCCCCACGTGTATTTCGACGGGGCGGCCATGATCGTTGCCTTGGTCCTTTTGGGCCGGCTGCTGGAGGCCAAAGCCCGCGGGAAAACGTCCCAGGCGGTGCGACGGCTCATGGGACTGAGGCCGACGACGGCCCGCATCGTAAGAGACGGCGTGGAAAAGGAAGTACCCGTGGAAGCCGTGGGGGCTGGGGATCTCGTGAGGATTCGCCCCGGCGAACGCATCCCGGTGGACGGGGATGTGGTGGACGGCACCTCGGCCGTGGACGAATCCATGCTCACGGGAGAGAGCCTTCCGGTGGACAAGGCCGCCGGCGATAGGGTGTTTGCAGGCACTGTGAACGGCTTTGGGGCCTTGATGGTCCGGGCGGCCCGTGTCGGAGCCGACACGTCTTTGGCGCGCATCATTCGATTGGTGGAGGAGGCCCAGGGATCCAAGGCACCCATCCAGAGGCTGGCGGATCGGGTGGCCGCCGTTTTCGTTCCGGTCGTGTGCGCCATCGCTCTGATCACCTTGTGCGTATGGGTCTTCCTCGTCCCCGGGTCCGATTGGGGCCGGGCCGTGCTCAACTTCGTCTCCGTCCTCATCATTGCCTGCCCGTGCGCCATGGGACTGGCCACGCCGACCGCCGTCATGGTGGGGACGGGTTTGGGGGCCGAAGCGGGCATCCTCATCAAGAACGGCGAAACCCTGGAAAAGGCGCATCAGGTGAACATGGTCCTTTTCGACAAGACCGGGACCCTCACCGAGGGCCGTCCCGTGGTCACCGATGTGGCGGCGGCTTCGGGCATGGATCCCAGGGAGGTCCTGCACCTTGCGGCGTCCTTGGAATCGGCGTCGGAGCACCCCTTGGGTCGGGCCGTTGTGGAGCGGGCGCGCCGGGATGGCGTCGGCCTTGACGAAATCCGGAGTTTTCAAGCCCTTTCCGGGCTCGGCGCCAAAGGGATCCTCGACGGGACCGAAATCGTGGTGGGAAACCGCACACTAGTGGAAAGCCTGGGCGCCGACGTCTCCGCCTTGGATGACGTGGCGCAGGCCATGGTCCGGGACGGCACGACGGTGGTGTACATCCTTCGGGACAAGAAGCCGGTGGGCCTTGTCGGGCTTCGAGACAATCCGAGGGATCATGCATTCGAGGCGGTCCGGGCGCTCAAGGCCCTGGGCGTTCGCGTGGGCATGATCACGGGAGACAACAGCGCGACGGCTCGGGCCGTGGCGGCCTTGGTGGGGATTGAAGAGGTCTTCGCGGAGGTGCTTCCGGAGCGCAAGGCGGAAGTCGTGCGCGAAGCACAGAGCCGGGGGTGGGTGACGGCCATGGTGGGAGACGGCATCAACGACGCCCCCGCCCTGGCGGCGGCGGATGTGGGGATCGCCATGGGAGGCGGCACGGACGTGGCCGTGGAAGCCGGTGATATCGCCCTCATGCGCCCCGACCTGCGCCTGGTGGCCGAAGCCATGATGTTGTCCCGCATGACTTTAAAAATCATCAAGCAGAACCTGTTTTGGGCCTTCTTTTACAATTCGGCGGGCATTCCCCTTGCGGCGGGGGTGTTCTACCCGCTTTTCGGGCTCCTTCTCAATCCCATGGTGGCGGCGGCGGCCATGGCCTTCAGCTCGGTGTCCGTCGTGGGTAACGCCCTGCGGCTGCGGCGCCTGTGGCAAAAGCGCCGGCCGACCGTTGCAATCCAAGGGAAATGAATTATAGTGACTCCAACGTCGGTTTGTCGGCTCGTCCCCGAGCGGGGACGATGGGGGTCGCAGCGGTTTCGACCCGCCGAGGCAAAAAAAGCAGATACCACTGAAGGAGGATCCTATGGCTCGGTACGTATGTCAGATCTGCGGTTACGTCTATGACCCTGAAAAGGGCGACCCCGACAACGGTGTGGCTCCGGGGACCCCGTTCGAAAAGCTTCCGGACGATTGGACCTGTCCGGTGTGCGGCGCATCCAAGAGCGATTTCGCAAAAGAATAGCCGTCCGGTTTTGGACGTCCCGAGGAGAACCTGCATGATTTTCGGATTCAATGCGGCCGAGGTTTTCCAGATCGCCGTGGAAATTGAAGAAAACGGTAAGTCCTTTTACGAAAAGGCGGCGGCCAAAATCGACGATCCCGATGTCCAGGCGATTTTTAAAGACCTGGCCCTGCAGGAAGTGGAACACAAGAAGAAGTTCATGGAACTCAAGGCCAAGCTTCCGCAACAGGCGTCGCAATCCACCGTCTTTGATCCCAACAACGAGATGGCCAACTATCTGAAGATGATGGCCGACGGCCACGTGTTTCGAACCAGCGACAACGTGGACCGTAAGCTCGCCCAGGTGAAAGACGCCGTGGACGCCCTGCGCATGGCCATGGAATTCGAAAAGGATTCGGTGATCTTCTTTCTGAGCATGCAGGATGCGACGGAAGAGGAAAAAGGCCGGCAGTTCATCGGGCTTTTGGTCAAGGAAGAACAGGAGCACCTGAGGCGCCTGGCGCTTCAGCTGAAAAAAATGGCCCACTGAGGCCGTGGCTTCATGCAGCCGGATCCTCGAGGATCCGGCTTTTTTTCGCAACGAATCCGAAGGCCCTTCAGGCGGGCCGTTACGAACGTTTTTCTTTCGTTGCGGGGTGGAACCGAGCATGCGTCGTCCGGAAGTGGATTTGAGCGGCTGTGTGGATTGCGACGGGTGCATCGCCCTGTGTCCCGAGGTTTTTGCCCGAAACGAGGCAGGCTACATCGAAGTGCGGGAATGCGCCGTCTATCCCGAAGCTTTGGTGGATGAAGCCATCATGATGTGCCCTTCGGACTGCATCTTTTGGGAGGAAGACGAGGAGCCGTCGTCGTGATCGCAGGGGAGCCGGCTGTCCGGCGGATCGAAAAGAAAAGGGTGGAAGAACTCCTGCGTGCCTCCGATTTTTCCCGCAACCTCGCCGTGTGGCGGTCTTTGCCCGCCCGCAAAGTCATCAATCCCCTGGTGTCTTTTCTCTGCTCGGCGGACGAACGCCTTCGCTGGCACGCCGTGACGGCGGCGGGGCTCGTCACTGCGACTCTGGCGGAAGAAGACCCGGAATCGGCCCGGGTGATCGTGCGCCGGTTTCTCTGGCAGCTAAACGACGAATCGGGTGGGATCGGTTGGGGCATTCCGGAAGCCTTGGGGGAATCCCTGGCCCGAAGTCCGCTCCTTGCCGGGGAATACGCCCGTCTTGTGCTTTCCTTTATCAAGGAAGACGAAAACTACTTGGAGCACCCGCCCCTTCTTGCCGGAGCTTTGTGGGGCCTTGCCCGGCTCCTCCAAACCCGCGCCCATCTTCTTGCGGAAAGTGAAAGCCCTTTGGCGGCCTATCTCCACCACCCCGATGCCCTGTTTCGGGCTCTGGCCCTGTGGGGCTTGGGAGCCGTCGCAACGGCGCGAACGCTCCCCCTCCTCCAACGCCTGAGCACCGATGCCAGTCCGGTTCGGCTCTACCGCAACGAATCCTTTGAAGAGACCACCGTGGCGGACGTGGCTCGCCAAGCCGCCGCCGCCGTCAGAACGCGCCTCGGCCTCAGGACGCCTCCAGCGGCAAACGAATGATGAACGTGGTGCCTCGGCCTTCCTCGGTTTCGAAGGAGAGGGTCCCCTTGTGCTTTTCCACGACCACGTTGTGGGCGATGGCCAGGCCCTGTCCCGTGCCTTTGCCCACTTCCTTGGTGGTGAAAAAGGGATCGAAGATCCGGTGCCGGATCTTTTCCGGGATGCCCGTACCGGTATCGGCGATGCGGATTTCGCACCACTCGTCCACCACCCGCGTGCGCACGGTGATGGTTCCTTTCTCGTCACCGCGCTCGTGCACGGCGTCCTTGATGGCGTGGGCGGCGTTGACGATGATGTTGAGGAAGACCTGGTTCACTTCGCCGGGGACACAGGGCACCGGCGGCATGTGGGGATCCAGGTCCGTGACCACGTCTGCCACGTATTTCCATTCGTTTCGAGCCACCGTCAGGGTGTTTTCCAAGGCCTTGTTGATGTCCGTCGGGACTTTTTCTTCCTGCCCGGGATGGGAAAACTCCTTCATGGCCAAGACGATCTTGGCCACCCGCTGGACCCCTTCCAACGTCTGACCGATGGCTCTTGGGATTTCCTCTGTAAGATATTCCAGGTCGACGGCTTCGGCCGTTTCTTCCACGGCACGCACGGCATCGGCCAAGGCGTCCACGGATCGAGCCCCTTCCAGGAGGTTCCGGTATTTATCCTGGAGTTCCTCCAAATCCCGGAAGGCGTCCTGAAGGAACCGGGTGTTGTCGCCGATGAATTGCACCGGCGTGTTGATTTCATGGGCGATGCCCGCCGCCAATTGGCCGATGGATTCCAGCTTCTGGGCCTGAGCCAGCTGCGCCTCCAAGAGCTTCCTCTGGGTGATCTCGGCGCCCATGATGAAGATACCCACGTCCCGTTCGTGGTCCATGCCCACAGGGTTGACGGTCAAGCCGAGGAAGCCGGGTTGTCCGTCGAGGCGTGTGTATCGAAGGTCGTCCACGCGTTGGGGCTTTTTCTTTCGACGGCAGCACTCCAGGGCCGATGCCATCCGGTCCCGCTGCCACTCGAGGGGGAGCTCTTCCAGGGTCTTTCCCAGAACGTCTGCGGCACGCATGCCGAAAACATTCTCGGCCATGGCGTTCCATCGCACGATGCGCCCTTGGGGGTCCAATCCGATGAGCACGGAAGAGATGGCCGAAATGAGCTGTTCCAATTCCCAATGGGCTTTTCGGGCTTCTTCTTCGGCCTTTTTGAGATCGGTGATGTCGAGGGAGACGGAGACGCAGCCTGCGGGGGAGCCGTCGTCGGCAGAGTAGGGGGTGCTGGTTACTCGAAAATATGCGCCCAGATGGTCGTTGTAGACTTCCCTCTCCAAAAAACGGCTGGGGGGGGCCGCCCTCATCGTAGGGGCATTGAGGGCATTTTTCGGGTAGGCCGCGGAGCATCTCGTAACAGAAGCGCCCGATGATGTCTTCTCGACGCATTCCCAGGCGCCGGGCGAAAGCCGCGTTGACTTTGCGGATGCGAAAATCCTTGTCGGTGACGTCGATCATCGCCGGGACCGCATCGAAGGTCCGTTCCCATTCTTCCTTGGCCCGGCGGAGGGCCTCTCGGGCTTCCTTCCGTTCCGTGATGTCGAAAAGAACGCCGGAGACATGATGGAGAGTGCCGTCCGGGTTGCAAAGGAGGCGCCCGCGATCCTGGATCCACCGAACGCGCCCTTGGGCATCCACGATGCGGTATTCTCGAATAAAGGCGCCGTCTCCGTTCTTGGCTTCCTTCAGGGTTGCCGTAACGCTGGGCATGTCCTCCGGCACGATGCACTCGTTCCAGCGCTTCCGCCCGGAAAGGAAAACTTCGGGCCCATACCCGGTGACGTCTCGGATCTGATCGGAAACAAAAATCACGCTCCAGTCTTTCAGACCCGTATAGACCACGCACGGCAGGTTTTTGACCAGCGCCGCATAGTCCTCCTTTTGCCGGCGCAGTTCCCGGGTTCTTTCTTCCACTAGGTTTTCCAGGTCTTGGAGGTATCGGCGATTGGCGAGTTCCAGTTGGCGCCGCCGTAAAGCCGCTTCCACGTCGATACGCAGGCCCGAAACCTCGAAGGGCTTGACGATGTAGCCGTAGACGCCCATGTCCCAAGCCCTTTGAGTGATCTTCGGATCGTCCAAAACGGACAAAATGAGTGTCGCCGTATCGGGACGGGTGCGGATCACATGCTCCAAAAAATCCAAGCCCGATTCTCCCGGCATGTTCACGTCGGATATCACCAGATCGAAAGCCTTCTTTTCCAAAAGGGCGCGCGCGGCCGCCGCATTGGGCGCCGTTTCGCATTCGTGGCCGAACCCGGCCAAGGCGGCCGAAACCAAATGGCGGATGGCGTGTTCATCGTCCACGATCAGGATGCGTGCCATGGTTTTCTCCCTTCCGTGCGTCGCCGTGTGGGCTGTCCATGATTCAAGGCTGCGTTTTTTTCATCGGCAGGATTCATGCCGGGCTTGAAAAATGCCGATCGTCATCGTGATTGGTCCGCATCCTGCTTCTCGAAAAAAGCGATCCATCCGTCGAGGTGAAACAAGGAGTCCTTCCATGATCGGCGAAGAATATGTGGTCTTTGAAATCGACGGCCAAAGCTGTGCGGTTCCCCTGAGGGCGGTACGGCGTATCGTCCGCGCGGCGGCCCTTTCTCCTGTCCCCGATGCTCCGAGGGGCCTCCTGGGCCTCCTTAACCTCCACGGCTGTTTGATCCCCGTCTACGACATGAGAGAGGCGCTGGGATATCCGCCCAAGCCCCTGGCGCCGCAGGATCGTTTCCTCATCGTGGACGACGGCTCGGGCCCCGCCGCCCTGTGCGCCGACGAAGTGCGCCATATCGGTAACGTGCAGGTGGAACCCGACATCCAAGGCCGGCGCCTCTTGGGGCACCAGAGGCTCTTTGGCGCAGTGGGCCAATGCAACGGGAAAACGGTCTTCATCGTGGATCCGGCGTCCTTGGGAAAAGGAACCACGCCATCACACCAGGGCGTCAAAGGAAACGACGACGGGGTCATGAAGCTGACGTTCCCAAATGTCGCGATGCTCAAGGACGGGGATGCCGTGGGAGTGTGTCTGTGAAGTCTCTGTGCTTTCCGGTAAAAACCGGGACAGCATGGTGTGTGTAAGGTGCGTGAAGGAGGGGGTGTCATCGGCGGTATGGACGGGGTGCGACGGGTGGCCGCGTGGGCTCGGGAGCACTTGGGTCTGCTGGAGGACCCTTCGGCGGCATCGGAAATTGGCCTGAAACTCGGGGCGGCGGCCCGGGCGCACGGTTTTGCCGACGCGGAGGCTTTCGTGCGCCATCTTTTCGACGATCTTTCGCCTTCGGATCGACTGCGAACGCTCGCTTCCGTGCTCACCATCGGGGAGACCTATTTTTTTCGTGAGCCCCAAGCGCTGCAGATTTTCAAGCAGGACATCCTGCCGGAGATCATGCACTTTCGGGAAGATCGCGGTCAGAGGCGGCTTGTGCTGTGGAGCGCCGGGTGCAGCACCGGAGAGGAGGCCTATACTTTGGCCATGATCGTCAAAGAAGCCCTGCACGGCCGCCCCGAGTGGGATTTTTCCGTTTCGGCGACGGATATCAATGAGAAGGCGCTGGAGATGGCCCGAGAAGGGCTTTACCGGCCCTGGTCCTTTCGAAAACCGGTGCCCCCGGAGTACCGAAAATATTTTGTGCGGCTCGAGGCTGAGAACCTGTGGCGGGTTCGAGACGATATCAAGCGGCACGTCACCTTCTCCGTGTTGAATCTGGCCTCGGCACACTACCCTTCACCGCAGACGCACACGATGGACGTGGACGCGTTGTTTTGCCGAAACGTGCTCATGTATTTCGACCCGAAGACCCGGGCGGAGGTTCTCCGGCGGTTCCACGGGGCTTTGAACGAGGCGGGGTGGCTGATTTTGGGGGCGTCCGAGATCCACACGGCTTCGGGCGGCCCGTGGGAGTCGGTGCGTTACCCGGAAGCCGTTTTTCTTCGAAAACGCCAGGGAGGGATTTCCAGGGAAAGAAGCCAAAACGTTCCGCCTTGCAAGAGGTTTCCCGAAAACGGTCGACTCCTGGAAACACCGGCCTTGTTCGCTTCAGCGAGCGCCGCGGAGAAGCGCTCAGCGGACCCGACCCTGTCCTCGAAAAGGGAGACCGGTCCGGTGTCTTCCGATCATGGGATGTGCCGTCTTTTGGCTTCGGGGCGCTTGGAAGAGGCGGTGGCTTTGGTGGAACGGGATTTGGGCGGATCTGCAGACATGCCGCTCGGTGAAGGGTTTCGGGACGCGATCCTTCAGGTGGTTCAGGCCCTGGCGGCACGAGGCCGGGCGGAAAAAGCCCTGAATCTTTTGGATCGCGTCCTTGCCGTGCACAAGTTTGATCCCGCCCTTTACCACATGAAGGGGGCCCTCCACGCCGAGCTCGGCCAAGGAGATGAAGCCGTGGCGGCTTTTCGCCAGATGCTCTATGTGGCGCCTCAATCAGCGACGGCGCTCTTGTCCTTGGGGATGCTGAGCCGCCGGGAGGGACATCCGGACGCGGCCCGCCGTTATCTGGAAGGTGCCTTGAAGCTGCTTGAAGGAAAAGACGACCGGGAAGAAGTGCCGTACAGCGACGGCATGTCGGTCGGCCAGACGCGGCGCATGGTTGAAAGGTTTTTGAACGGCTTGCGTGAAAGGCCAGGGGAGGGATCCTGATGCTGAAGGCCGAAGAAAGAGATCGGGCGATCCTGGAAAGCCGCGCCCTGGAACTGGCAAAACCTTTGGAAGAAAACGGGCTTGAGGGCGGTACGGAGGTGGTTGTCTTCCATCTGTGCGGGGAACGCTATGCGGTGGAGTCCGCCGTGGTTCGGGAAATCCGAAGGCTGGACGGGGTGACGTCCCTTCCCGGAGTGCCGGATTTCGTCATGGGAATCATGAATGTTCGTGGGGAAATCCTTCCCGTGCTGGATCTGGGGACGCTCCTGGGCCTGCCCTCGGTCCCGTTTGATGAAGAGGCGCGGGTGGTGGTGCTGAGCGGCGCAGGGATGACTTTCGGCATCGCCGCCCATGGGCTCAAAGGAACAGAAAGGCTGTCCCTTCAGGGGCTGCAGGCGGCTCCGGTTTCCGGAAACGGGTTGGCCCAGGGCGTTGTGCGTGGAGTGACCTCCGATCGGCTGATCGTCTTGGACGGCAAGGCCCTTCTTACCGACAAGGGCCTTGTGGTGGGTGCGGCGTAGCGGATCGCGGCGCCGTGGACGTCGTGACTGCGGCGGAAAAAACGGGAGGTGTGGATGATTGAGCGGTTTCAAAAGAATCTGGCGTGGAGAATGGCGCTCTATTTCGGCATTTTGATGACCGTGTCCCTCGTCCTTTTGGCGCTGGTCAGCTTCATGTATGAGCGGCGGCATCTCCAGGAGGCGGTTTTTGAGAGGTTGAGCGGCCTTCGGGAGACGCAAAAAGAGCGGCTTCAGGAATACCTGAAAGAGCGCTTGGATTTCGTGCGCCTCATCGCCCGATCCCGTGAAGTGGCCGAATTGATGGCCTTTGCCGCCGAGCTGCAAAGCTCGGGGGGGACGGCTTCGGAAGATTTGTCCTCCCGCCGTTACGGGCTTTTGGCCCAAAGAGCCCACGCGCGTCTGAGTTCCGACGAAACCTCCGGGGGCTTTGAGGATCTCGTCCTTTTTTTGCCCGATAAACCGAAAATCGTGTACGCGGCCCGCGAGGGACTTAAGACCTCCTTGGAAGACGCAGCTTTTGCCAAGCGCCTGAAAACCTTGGAACCGGTCTGGAAACAGGCCGTGAAGAAAAACTCAGTCGTTTTGGCGGATCTAAGCTTTTACGACCCTGTGGGCAAGCCCTGCTTCTTCATCGGAACGCCCGTCAAGGACGAGCAGGGAACGGTGTCCGCGGTGCTCGTGGCGGCCCTGAACATCGAGCATCTCAAGCATATCGTTGAGCAGAAAAGCGGCCTGGGGCTGACGGGAGACACCTATGTGGTGGGATTTGACGGCTTATTACGCACGCCGTCCCGATTTCTTTCAGAAGGGGAGATTTTGAAAAAGAAGGTGGAAACGGAGGCCGTGCGACGGGCTTTAACCGGGCAAACGGGGCACATCACGGCGATGGACTACAGAGGCCAAGAGGTGCTCAGCGTTTTCGGCCCTGTGGGTTTGAAGGAAACGCTTTCCGCCGATTTCGACTGGGTTCTTCTCGTGGAAATGGATGCGGCGGAAGCCTTTTCGGCCGTGAGGCAATCGGCGCTTCGGTACGGGCTGCTGACGGTTTTCCTGGTTGTGTGCGCCGTGGCGGCGGGATTTTTGACCGCCCGCGCCATCGTTTCCCCATTGAGGAGGCTCAGGGCCGTGATCGCGGACGTGGCCCAGGGGAACTTGAGCGTTTCCATCGAAGAAACCCTGCGTGCCGATGAAGTGGGAGACTTGATGCGTGGTTTCGGGGCCATGTTGGATTCCCTCAAGGGACAGACCCGCCAGATCGTAGGCGGAGTCAACGATTTGGCGGCCTCCATCAGCCAGATTTCCGCGACGGCGGCACAACTTGCCGCCAGCTCCGCCGAAACGGCCACTTCCATCAGCGAAATTACGGCCACGGTGGAAGAAGTGCGGCAGACGGCGCGCTTGTCCCACGACAAGGCCAAACAGGTGGCCCAGCGCTCGGAAACGCTGGCCCAGACCTCCCACGAAGGGCGTCAGGTGACGGACGATGTTTTGAAGGGCCTGCAGCGCATTCGAGAAGAAATGGAATTTGTGGCGGAAAATGTCATGCGGCTGAGCGAACAGGGCCAAAGCATCGGCGATATTATCGACGTCGTAAGGGATCTGGCGGACCAGGTGAACCTCCTTTCGGTCAACGCGGCCATCGAAGCGGCCAAGGCGGGGGATCACGGCAAGGGTTTCGCCGTGGTGGCCCAGGAAATGCGGTCCTTGGCGGATCAGTCCAAGGAGGCGACGGAGCAGGTCAAGCAGATTTTGTCCGAAATCCAGAAGGCTACCGGCGGGGCTGTCATGGCCATCGAAAGAGGGACCAAGGCTGTGGCGGCTGGGCTCGATTTGGGCCAACGGGCCGGGGACGCCATCGGTCGTTTGGCCCAAGGGGTTGAAGAAGCGTCCGATTCGGCCCTCCAGATCGCTTCCTCGAGTCAGGAGCAGTTGGTGGGGATGGAGCAGGTCGTGTTGGCGGTGCAAAACATACGAGAAGCCGGCGTGCAGAACACGGAGGCGGCGCGCCAGCTGGAGGCGGCCGTTCGGGATCTGGAACGGCTCAGCCGCACATTGACGGAGATTGCTTCACGCCTTCGGGTCTGATGGGGGAAATGAAGGCCTGCGGGGGCGTGGAAGACTGTGAAAGATACGGAGGCCGAAAGGGCGGGCCATGACCGAAGAAGAACTCATGGAAAGGCTCCGGCACGCTTTCTTGGGGGAAGCCCGGGAGCGGTTGGATTCCCTGACGGCGCATCTGGAAGCCTTGGAAAGACAGGACGATTTTGCCCGGCGCAAGGAATCCCTGGAGGTCGCCTACCGGGAAGTCCACAGCCTGAAGGGCGCGGCCCGAGCCGTCGGCTTTTCCGATGTGGAGGCCGTGTGCCAGACGGCCGAAAGTGTCCTTTCGGCCTTAAAAAGGGAACAAATCCCCGTGTCTCGTGACGTCCTGGGCGCTCTGTACCAGGTGCTATCCTTCGTGGAAAAGGCCGTGCAAGGAGAACCCGACCGAGAATCCGTGTCGGCCCTGTGCCGCCGTTTGGAATCCCTGCTCCGCACTCCATCGCAAGAAAAGGCCTCCCTCCAAGAAGACTCGGTCTCTCCTCAGAAAGCTCGGCTGAGGGGGGCGGAGACGGCCGCGCCGGATCTCTGCCCTCCCCAGGCTTCAGGGGCTGGGACGGCACCCGGGGCCGAGCCCTCTCAAGGGCCCATGGCAGAAGCGCCACGGGCCTTCTCGGAAACGGCTCTTTCTTCCGGGCCGGCTTCCGAAAAGCAAGCGGAACGGGCGGGTGACGGGGGTTCGGAACCGGATAAGGCCCCGGTCGGCCGAGGGCCCTCAGGGGCGCCTCAGGGAAGCTACGCCGTGCGCGTGGACGTGCATCGGCTGGATGTGTTTTTGAAAAGGGCCGAAGAGCTCATTTCCGCCAAGTTGGCCATGGCCCAGCATCTTGGGAGCCTCAAAGACCTGCGTCGTCGGTTCGATCACATGAAAAAGCAATGCACCTCGGGGGCGAGGGAGCTCCGATGGCTGAAAGATTCGGCCCATCAGGACACCGGCGCAGCCGTTTCCGTCCCGGCGAAGAAGGTGTTGGAACTCAAACGTTTTATGGAAGAAAATCAAAAGACGTTGCACGCCCTCGGAGAAGAAGTGGCGCGGGCGGTGGCGTCCGCCGAGGACAACGCCCGGTATCTGGCCACCTTGGTGGATGAACTCATGGAAGGAGCCAAGGAGGTTCTGCTGCAGCCTTTCGCCTTGGTGCTCCGCGGGCTTTCCCGCATGGTTCGCGACCTGGCGGAAAACCTTGGAAAAGACGTGAGGCTCATCGTCGAGGGTGACGACGTGGAGGCGGACCGCAGGATCCTCGAGGAGCTGAAAGACCCCTTGGTGCACCTGCTCAGGAACGCCGTGGATCATGGGTTGGAAAAGCTCGATGTACGTGTCGCACAAGGCAAACCGCCTCAAGGGACCGTGAGGGTGTTTGTGGTTCAAGAAGATGCCCGGACTGTGCGGGTCGCCGTGGAAGACGACGGCCAGGGGATCGACCCCGATAGGCTCCGGGAGGAAGCCGTCCGCCGGGGACTGCTCAGCCGCGAGGAAGCGGACCAGATGGCGGATGAGGCGGCGGTGGAACTCATTTTCCGATCGGATCTTTCCACCAGTGCGATGGTCACCGAGGTCTCCGGAAGGGGATTGGGCATGGCCATCGTGAAGGAGAGGGTAGAAGGGCTTGGGGGGCGTCTGCACGTGCACACCGAAAAAGGGCGAGGCACCCGCATGGTCATGGAACTGCCGGTGTCCTTGGCGACCTTCCGGGGCATTCTAATTGGGGAAGCGGGCCGGTTGTTCGTCATGCCGACCCATGCGGTGGAAGCCGTGGTCAGGGTGCGGGACGGCGACTGTCAACGCGTGGAGGGGCGGGAGACCCTCACCCACATGGACCGGGTCATTTCCGTTGAACGCCTGCGGGACGTGCTGGGCCTTCCCGATTCCAATGCAGAGGCTCCGGTGGACCCGGACCATCGGCGAACCGCCTTGATTCTCAGGGCCGGCGATGGGGAAGCGGCGGTGGAAGTGGATGCCGTGCTCGGCGAACAGGAAGTGCTCATCAAAGGCTTGGGACCGCAGCTTCAAAAGGTACACCACATTTGGGGGGCGACGGTCTTGGGTTCCGGGCTGGTGGTCCCCGTTTTGAACGCCGCGGACATCATTCGATCGGTGCGCCACAAGCTTCGGCCGTCCTTGACTCCGGCGGGAGTGCCCAAAGGATCGGCGCCGAAATCCGCGGCACGCCCGCGAGCCGTTTTGGTGGCTGAAGATTCGGTGACGTCGCGGACGCTTCTCAAGAACATTTTGGAAGGGGCGGGTTATGCGGTCCAGACGGCCGTGGACGGTCAGGATGCCCTGGCCAAACTGAGAGAACAGCCCTTTGATGCCGTGGTTTCCGACGTGGAAATGCCGCGCATGAACGGGTTCGATCTCACTCGCTCCATCCGCCGGGAAGAAAAACTGAAGCACATGCCGGTGGTGCTCGTCACCAGCTTGGATTCCCGAGAGCACCGGGAACAAGGTTTGGAAGCCGGCGCCGACGCCTACATTGTGAAGAGCTCTTTTGATCAAACCACCCTGTTGGATGTCCTCGAGCGATTCACCGGGTCAAAAGGAGCGCCCTGATGGCGGAACCGAAACGCGTCCTCATTGCCGACGACTCCATCACCTGCAGGGAGTATCTCCGATTTCTTCTGGAAAAAGAGGGGGGCTTTCAGGTGGTGGGCGTCGCCGCGGACGGCGAGGACGCCGTCCGACAGGCCCTGGCTTTGAAGCCGGACCTCATCGCCATGGACATCCACATGCCCAAGATGAACGGCATCGAAGCCTCTCGAAAAATCTTGGAAACCCTTCGCGTCCCCATCGTCATGGTGAGCGACGTGTGGCAGACGGCTGAGGTGCAAAAGGCTTTCGAAGCCATGGAAATCGGCGCCGTCGGAGGCGTGCAGAAACCGCCGGGACTGGGCCATCCCGAAGCCGAAATGTTCGCCCGGAAGCTCATTCGGACGATGAAACTCATGGCCGATTTGCCGGTCATTCGGCGTACGGCCAGGCCGGAAGGGAAGAGTCCTCCTTCAGGCGGGCCGGCGCCCAACGACTGCCTGAGGCGACGGCCTCTGAAAGTTCCAATCCGCCTCATTGCCATGGGCGCCTCTACGGGAGGTCCCCCCGTGCTCAAAGAGATCCTCCATTGCCTTCCCGCCGGCTTTTCCGTCCCGGTGCTCGTGGTGCAGCATATCAGCGCGGGCTTTCTGCCGGGCATGGTGGAATGGATGCAGCGGGAATGTGCCGTGAGGCTCCGCATTCCGGCTTCCGGGGAAGCCGTGGAGCCGGGCACGGTTTACTTCGCCCCGGACGGGGTGCACATGGGGATCGACCCGCGAGGTATGATCTTTTTCAGCAACGAGCGTTCGGAACACGGCGTCAAACCGTCCGTGTCGGTCTTGTTCAGGACCGTTGCGGCCTCCTACGGAGCCGCCGCGGTCGGAGTCCTGCTCACAGGAATGGGCAAGGACGGCGCCCAAGAACTGCTGCTCCTTCGGCAAAAGGGGGCTCTGACCGTGGTCCAGGATCAGGCGAGTTGCGTGGTGTTCGGCATGCCCGGCGAAGCGGTGCGGCTCGGGGCGGCCGAATGTGTGCTTCCCCCGGCGGAAATCGCCCGCACCCTCATCGAGGCGGTCAGCGGCCGATCCGCAGGCGGGCTGTCGGCGGTGTGATGAAACTCATGAGGTGCAGGAAGGATTGGCACCATGAACAATAATTCCGTAACATTTGAAGATAACGTGCACATTCTCGTGGTCGAGGACAGTTTGACCCAAGCCGTTCGGCTCCAAGGCCTCCTGGAACACAATGGATACCGGGTGACCACGGCGGCGGACGGCGCCGAGGCCCTTTCGCTGTTGGAACGCATGACCCCCACGCTGGTCATCAGCGATATCGTCATGCCGGGGATGGACGGATACGAATTGTGCCGCCGCATCAAGAGCGAGCCCAAGACGACGGACATCCCGGTGATCCTGGTGACCCAGCTGTCGGAACCCGAAGACATCCTCAAGGGCTTGGAATGCGGGGCGGACAACTTCATCACCAAGCCCTACGAGGAAAATTTTCTCCTTTCTCGCATCCAGTATATTCTCATCAACCGCCGGCTGAGGACAAAGGTCTGCACGGACATGGGCCTGGAGGTGTTTTTTGCCAACCGCCGGCATTTCATCACCTCGGATCGGATCCAGATTCTGGACTTGCTCTTTTCCACGTACGAAAGCGCCCTGCAAAAGGCTCGCGAGCTGGAGCGGGCCAACAAAAAGCTCCAGGAGGCATTGGAAACCATCAAGACCCTGCAAGGGATTCTTCCCATTTGCGCCGGTTGCAAGAAGATCCGGGACGAATCGGGGGAATGGCAATCGCTGGAACGCTACATCGGGGATCGCTCAGAGGCCAAGTTCAGCCACGGACTGTGCCCCGATTGTGCCAAGAAGCTCTATCCCCAGTATTTCGACCGAAAGGCGTGACGAAGGCGGGGAGTCACGGGATGGACGAGCCCCTGCGCGTGCTCATCGTGGAAGACAGCATGACCCAGGCCGTGCGGCTCCAGGCCGTTTTGGAATCTTTGGGCTACCGGGTCCACCACGCCGAAAACGGCCGGAAGGCTTTGGAAGCGCTGGAAGAAACCTTCTGCCCTCTCGTGATCACCGACTGGGTCATGCCCGAAATGGATGGGGTCAGCTTCTGCCGCACGGTGCGGTCCCGTTCTTATCCGGGGTACGTTTTTGTGATCCTTCTCACGGCCCGGGACGCCCTGGACGACATCGTGGAGGGGCTAGAAGCGGGTGCCGACGACTACCTCGTCAAGCCCGTGCATCCGTCAGAACTGGCGGCTCGGCTGAAGACCGCCCGACGGATCTTGGCCCTGGAAGCCACGCTCAAGAAGCGCACGGAAGAAGTGCAACGTTTGTCCATCACCGACCCGCTGACGCAACTTTACAACCGCCGCTATTTCAACGAGCAGCTCCCCAAGCTCCTCCACGCGAGCCGCCGGCACGGCCGTCCCCTGTCACTCATCATGACGGACATCGACCATTTCAAGAAAATCAACGACACGTACGGCCATCAAACAGGAGATCGGGTTCTTGAGGCATTCGCGGCCCAGATCCAAGGGTCCCTTCGGGTCGGTTTGGATTGGGCCGCTCGCTTCGGGGGCGAGGAATTTGTCGTGGTCCTTCCCGAAACGGACATGGACAAGGCGGGTCTTGTGGCCGAACGCCTGCGCCTGCTCGTGGCCCACACCTCCGTCGAAAGCCCTCAAGGGCCCGTGCGCATCACGGCCAGTTTCGGCGTATCCGGCGTCCCCGGGGGCGGGTACGATGGCCTTTCCATGGAAGCCCTTGTAGCCGCCGCCGACGCGGCGCTCTACCGAGCCAAGCAAAACGGCAGAAATCGCACGGAAATGGCCGAAGATTGCTGGGCGCCTCAGGAAGCCCCATCGGCCATGATGTGATCCATGATTTCCTGGATCTTTTTCTCCACGAACGAAAGCCGCCTTGCGTCGCCTTCCGCATCGTCCAGGGAAAAGGCATGACTGGTCGGGCTGTGGACGGAAAGGAGCTCCAATCCGGTTTCTAAGGCATTGCGCACCCAGAGCCGAAAAGCCTCCATGGCTGAAGGTTCCCGCGCCTTGAGGCCCGCCAGGGTGACCTCCACGGCTTGTCCAGTCCATTGAAGGTCTTCGCGGATGGCGGCCACAAGCTCTCCATCCAGTCGTGGGCGCCTCACAGGAATGCACCGAGCGATGATCTCAGCATAGATCATGAAGGGATCCCCGCCGCCTTTTTCGGGATAGCAGACCAGGCATCGTCCGGTGTCGTGGGGGATAGCGGCGTTTTCGGCAAAACGGTTGGTTCGAGCGATCCCCTGAAAATGGGCGATGGTGTATTCTCGAGGCGTTTCGTCGTTCCGTGTCATGAGTGTTTCCTTCGTCAGCCGAAAGGACTAGAATAAACTTCCGCCCCATGGGGCCGAACCCCCCGGAGGGCCAACATGGCCCGAACATACCAGATAACCCGGGGCCAAGGTAAGCCCAACCGATGGCCCCCCGATAATACAGTTACCCATGTGGGTCATGCGAAACACATGCAAAAATGTAGCAAAAATGTAGGTTGGGGTGAGCGCAGCGAACCCCAACACTCGGGGAACGCCAACACTCTGGGAACCCCAACACTCAGGGAACCCCAACACCTGGAGCGCCCAACAGCCGGGGAATCCCATTCCGCGATGAAACCTCAAAACCTCGAAGCACGCTGAACGCCCGAAGGTCGAGAAACTGCAGCCCGCAATGAACCCCCAACACCCCGTGAACCCCCAACACCCCGCGAAAACCCTGTCCCGTTACGCGGTGCGCCGTTGCCCATCCCCTATGTCCCAGGCTCATTCGGCGAACCATCCCGTTCCCGGCTACGTCCACGCCCTGCGAACCGGCGCCCTGGAGGCCAAGGCCGAAGCCCTCAAGGAGCGGCTCCGAGCGTGCGATCTGTGTCCTCGCCGCTGCGGCGTGGATCGCCTTTCCGGGCGGTTGGGGTTCTGCCGCACGGATGGGCGTTTGAAGGTCGCGGCTGTGAGCCTCCACCCGTGGGAGGAACCGCCCATTGCGGGCAGCCGCGGCTCGGGTACCGTGTTCTTTTCCGGCTGCACCTTGCACTGCCTCTTTTGCCAGAACTACCCCATCAGCCAGTTGGGCGTCGGCCGGGTGATGGAGCCGGACGAGTTAGCCGAAAAAATGCTTCGGCTTCAGCAGCGCGGCGCCCACAACATCAACCTGGTCACGCCGACCCACCAGGTGCCTCAATTCGTGGAGGCTTTGCTCATCGCGGCGCGGCGGGGGCTTCGCCTTCCCATTGTCTACAATTCCAGCGGATACGAAAGGGTTTCCCTGATCCACGAGCTGGACGACATTGTGGATATCTATCTGCCCGACATCAAATTTGCGTCCCCGGAAGCCGCCGCCTTTTGTTGCGGGCGATCGGACTACGTGCTCCAGAACCGCAGGGCCCTTCTCGCCATGTGGCGCCAGGTGGGGCCTCTGCAGTGCGATGCCGACGGGGTGGCCGTGCGGGGTCTCCTGGTCCGGCATTTGGTCCTTCCCGAAGGCCTTTCGGGAACGCCCCAGTGCCTGGCGTTTCTCCGGCGGGCCTTGGGAAAGGGCGTCTGGGTGAGCCTCATGGACCAATACTTCCCGGCGCACAAAGCTTTGACGACGCCCCCCTTGGACCGGAAACCCACGGCGGAAGAAATCCAGGCGGCCGTGGAGGAGGCGTGGCGTTTGGGCTTGCGCCATGGCTTTACCCAGGAAACATGCCCGTGCGGAGGCTGAAAGGCCCCGGGGGGAGATATTGGAGGGAGAGCGGCTTTTCCCGAGCCCGAAACCTTGTGGCGGGGCTGAAGGGGAAAAGGGGGGGGTAGTGTTGGGGTTCGCTTCGCTCACCCCAACCTACATTGGCAAGGTTATTGTGTTGGGGTTCGCTTCGCTCACCCCAACCTACACTGGCAGTTGTTGCGTTGGGGGTTTGCTGCGCTCACCTCAACCTACACTGGCAGTTGTTGTGTTGGGGTTCGCTGCGCTCACCCCAACCTACATTGGCGACGTAGAGGGCGATTGCAACCGTTGGGCCAGGTTGGCGGATAAGAGGGCGCACTGTTCCAGATCCTCCGCGGTGCCGGCCCCCTTGACTTCCACGATGGGTTCCACCACTTCCAGTTTCATCCGTTCGGCGAAGGATTCCAGCGCCTTTCGCGCGCCGCCCGCCCAGGCATAGCTTGTGACAAGGCCGAGAAGGCGATTCTGCAGGAGCTTGTTTTCCAAGAAGCCCAAGAGGGTCTCCATGGGGGGAAACAGCCCCGTGTTGTAGGTGGGGCAGGCCAGGATCAGGCCCTTTGACGTCCAGATGTCCGCAATGACGAAGGAGGCGTGGGTACGGGCCACGTCGTGCACAAGAGGCGAAACCCCGCGCTCGGTCAGGGCCCGTGCGACGGCTTCCGCGAGCCGATAGGTGTTGCCGTACATGGATCCGTACGCCACCACGACGGTCGGATCCGTCTCCTGCAAGCTCCACCGCTCATAAAGGCGCACCGGCAGGGACGGGTCCTTGCGCCACACGGCCCCGTGTGTCGGGGCCACCACATGGAAAGTTAGCTCACGCAGCTTGTCCACGGCCTTGAGGACCATCTTGCCGTAGCGGGCGACGATGTTGGTGAAATAGCGCAGCATTTCCCCGTGCATGAGCTCCCCATCGATTTCGTCGTCAAAAAGGCCTTGGTCGACGGTGCCGAATCCCCCGAAAGCGTCACCGGAAAATAGCACGCCCGTGGTGAGGTCGAAGGTCATCATGGTTTCCGGCCAGTGGACCATGGGCGTCAGGAAAAACCGAAGCTTGTGGGCTCCCAGGTCCAAGACGTCTCCGTCGCCGACCTGACGGCACGGGGCGCACGTCCCGTAGAAGGCTTCCAGCATCTCCAGAGTCTTCTTGTTGCCCACCAGGGTCATGTCGGGAAAGACGGAACGAAGAATTTGGATGGCTCCCGTATGGTCGGGTTCCATGTGGTTGATGACCAGGTAGTCCACGGATTGACCCGGCCGAAGGACCTGGCGGATCCTATGGAGATGTTCGGCGAGGAAATGGCCTTTGACGGCATCGATGAGGGCGACCTTCTGGTCGACGACCAGGTAGGCGTTGTAGGAGACGCCGTAGGGAAGAGGCCAGAGGGCTTCGAAGAGGTCCGTTTCGTGATCGTTGACGCCGACCCAATAGGTTTCCGGGGCAATGACAGGGGGTCCGGCCATGGCGGGCTCCTTTCTCTGCAGGCTCAGATGGCTGAAGCGATTCACGTGCTCATAACACAAAGGGTTCGGCGGAAAAAGGGTCGGCGAATTTTTCTTTCCCGAAAAGACAGGCTGTGGCAAAAAGGCCTGCCGATTTTACGGCGCTTCGGCCGCGCTCTTGCATCGCGGCCAAAGGGACTTAAGTTAGCGACCAGACCTTCCGATCACATAGCTGAAGCGGCCATTCCCGCTCCAATCTCGGATGGTGGAAAGGAACACATCATGCGCTCCGTCACGTGGATGATCACGGCGATGCTTGTCGTCTTCGGGGGTATTTCTTCCGCTCACGCCTTGCAGAGTGCCACGGACCTTGTCGAGAAGGCCCGGAAAGACTCCATCATGTACCGCAGGGTCGCCCTATACAGCGAAGCCCTGGTTTTGGATGCCGGCCTCGTGGACGCCTTGAGGGAAAGAGGAATTCTCTATTACTACCAGGGGAAACTCCGGGAAGCCTACGACGACCTCACGGCCTATTTGGAAAAGGGGGGACAAGACGTCCGCGGCGTCCTCTTTCGTGCACTGGTGTCCGTGAAGCGCGAAGACTGGGAAAACGCTTTAACTGACCTGAATCGTGCGTGCGCTCTGGATCCCAAAAGGAGCGACATCCTCAGCCATCGCGCCGCGGTGCTGTACAAACTGGGACGGACCGCAGAGGCCGAAAAGGACGCGGCGGCCGTCCTCGCCCTCCATGACGATCCGGCCGCCATGGCACGGGCCCTGACCGTGCGGGGAAACATCCACGCGGATCGCGGTAACGCGCTCTCGGCGCGGGAAGACCTCCGCCGGGCGGCGTCCATGGACCCCACTTTGGGCATTTTCGGCACTTGGGGGGACATTCTCAGTCCCGAACAGGCAAGCCGGATCGGTCTTCTGGGTTTGATCGTGCTGCCGGCCTTCCTCATCTTCCGGATCCGCCTGCCCAAGCCCACGCGCAAAGATCCGCCGCGGTTGTAATCCACTATCCGGGCGGAGCCTCGAGCAGGGGTCACTCGAACCCGACGCTGAGGATCTCTCGGGAGCAGCCCCAGGGGCACCAGGGGACCCCCCTAAAGGGTGCACCGGATCGAGCCCGGTGTCGGAAAGGGGCGATCCGCTCATTGCCGAGCAGCGGAAGTGTCGGGCTGCTGTTCGGGAGCCGGCGGGTTTGGGATGACGACGTGGCGGCGCACAACGATGGCACAGGCTCTGGCCACGTTGGCTTTCATGGAGTGGAGCACGCGGATCGACCGCTCCACCCATTCCATGACCGAAGCGCGCGAGACCCCGGGGACGGGGCTCGCCAGGGACCGTTCCGCATTGGCCCGCGCGGCTCGTATCAGATCATCAATGGATTCATCAAGCTGGCGCCGGGCCGGGGCGATGAGGGTTTCCAAGTGGGCCGCGACACGTTCCGGATCCCTTCGGGCGGCAGACAGAATGCGCCACGCGTCTTCGAAGAGAGACCGTGCGGAATGAATCCGAGCGAGGTCTATCCCGTTTTGTCCGGCTGCCACCAAAAGCCGGTCACAGTATTTCATGAGGTCTTTGGCCGTTTTTCCGGTGAAGCCCCGGCTTGCAGCCTCGGCGGCGACATGGGAAATCATCGCCAAATCGTCCAGGAAAGACATGTAGTTCATGGCCGGAGAAAGCGGCGTAAAGGGGCCGAGCCGAACATGGGCAATATTTTCTCGTCGCGTCACATGGCGAGCGGCTCCGCCGGGGCTGGCGTAAGGGCCCTCCACGGCGGCATTGACCCGTGATTGGATTCGGGCCATCTCTTCCGCTAGAGCGGCTTTTCGGGCTGGATCCGTTTCCATGACGAACCGTCGGTGGATGTCGTCCAGCTGGAGTTCCAAGCGGGCTCGCAGTGTTGGGTCGGACGAGAGCCGGCGCAGTTCGTCCAGCCGTTCAGTGACCCTTTCCATGGGAACGCCCGCGTCCCGAGCGTAACGTTCCACGGTCTCCCGAGGGGTGCCTTCCCGGAGCATCCGGGCCAGGGTATTGAGTTCCGTTTCTCGGACCATGCGCTGCTCCACTTCGCGGGCCGCACGGCCTGGAAGATCGGCAAAGAAGTGGAGACGCCGCGGGTCGGAAAAGATGTCGGCATCCAGCAGCTGACGCCATGCGGATCCATACCGTCTTTCCATTACGGTTATGGCGTAGTTGCGATAGAAGGTGGCGTCGGGTCCCAAGAAGCTGATATCCACATCGCTGGTCATGGCGTTGGTGCCGGTCCGTTGCATGTGGGGGGGCCCGATGGTCCGGCCCGTGAGTCCCGGGCCCAGTTCGCTTGCCGCATTTTGCATTTCCTCCCTCAACAATTCAACTTGGCGCAGCCGCCAGGCCTGCATCCGGTTCATGACTTCCACCCCTTGATCCCCGGACCGCGCCAAAGCGCGGGCCACATCGGACCATTTGCCGCCGTGGAGGACGATGACCGCACCGGCGTTCCCGCCCATTTCATTGAGCTGGCGGGCCACCAAGGCGGCGTATTCCTGAGCGGCCTGGCTTCCTTCCCCGAGAGCGCGCCGCATCAAAGCGGCGTGTTCCGCGATCTGAGCCGCGGCTCTGTGTCGAGTGATGTCGGGAAACAGGCGGGCGACGCTGTCTGAGTCCCGCATGAGCTCTCGAGAGAGGCGGCTTTGCATCTCCGGGGCGGCCCTTTGAAAAACCTCCGCGCCGGCACGGCGCCCTCCGGATCGAAAAGCACTTTTGATAGCGTCCCCCAGTAGGGGCACAAAGCCCACGAGGGCCATGACCGTCTGAAGCTTCCCTTCGCGGCCTCCCGTCTGCCACATTTTGTGAATACCGGCGGCCACATCGCGGGCGTCTGCAATCTGCCCCACGATGGGAATGCATCCCACGAGAATCTGCCCGGTTGTTGCAGCGACTGAGGGTTCCTCGAACCAATCGCCGAAAATGGCGCCCACGGCGAATTCTTCCACAGGGTTCAGGCCCGTGGAGTATTCCGTGTGGCGCCACCCCTCGGGGGTGCTTTCAAGCCATGCCCCGTCGGATGTGAGGATCTGTTCCACCTCCACTTGGGTGCCGCGCCGGAGGATATAGCCGTACCCGTCATCGTTGGGGCTGGTCAGATCCCTGAGGTGCACCTGGGGATCCAGTTCGTAGATATGCAGCCAATTGTCCGGAGCGCGCAAAACGACACGAGCTCCACGGAGCCGGAAAAGCCTTGCGAGCATTTCCCGCCGGCCCCGACTGTCGTTGTAATATCCATGCAATTCGCCGATTTCCCATCCGACGCGCACCGTGGTGTTCCACAATCGGCCGTGGATTTCGCCGATCACGCGACCGCGCACATCATGGAAGTGCCCGCCCATCTGGCGCCTGAGCTCAAGCATTTCCTCGAGGGTTTTCAACTGGGCGTGGACCAAAACCCTCTCATAATCAAGCCAGAAGCGCTGGATGGACATCACGTCCCGGAACCGCACACGACCGTTTTCGTGGGGGAATTGCCATTGACCCGGGCCCCAGCGGTAAATGAGCAAGGGCTGTGGCGGGTATCCGTCGGGAATGGTGAGGATCATGGGAAAGCTGATGAGTTCCCGGTAAAGTCTCTGTTTGTAGAGGCGCACCTCGGCCGGTGCTTCGGCTTCGGTTCCCACGACGTCTTCCGCCAGAACGCGGTCGGTGGGGATGACGAGAAAGCGATTCTCCCGGTCGATGGCCATTTGGCGGCCCGCCTGTTCCAGGAGCCGTTCTCGACGACGGACGTCTGTGGACAAGATGGACGAACGGATCGGATCAATGAGTCGCTCAAGGCGTTCCACTTCACGCCGCGCATCCAAGCCGCGTTGGATCTGCCGGACCTGGTCCTGGGAAAGGACGGAGACCAGGTGGGGAAAATCGCGGTTGAGGACTTCCTGTGCGTCGATTCGCGCCGGGGCGGGCGCCGCGCGCCCGGAGGATCGACGGCCGTGATCTTTCATCACGACCGAAGGCTTCCCTTCACCTAAAATGTTTTGCGCGACGGGCCTGTTTCCGGCCGAAAAAGACTTGTCCGGGATGGCGTGCGTTTCGTTCGAGCTCATGGCATCCAATGCCTCCGCGATATGCTCGGCTTGGATTTCCAAGGGGTCATCGGGGTGACTGACGGCAAGGTTCCATCCCAGGGTCCGGGCGGCGACGGATCCTTCCGCGTGCTGGACGACGTGGACGAGTTCGTGGGCCAGAAGCCGACGGCCTTGGGAATTTTGGGGAGTGTAGAGGCCGTTTCGAAAATAGATGTCTCTGCCCCACGTGAACGCTCGAGCTCCCACGGTTTGAGCCAAGGTGTCCGATCGGGCGTCCTGATGGATTCTGACGGGCGACAGGTCTGCACCTAGATGATCTTCCATGTCGTGACGCAGGCCCAGGTCCAAAGCCGAACCACGCCCTTCGGACCACTCCAAGGCCCGCATCACGACGGCCGCGATGGGTGCCGACAGCTCCGGTGCGTTTTCCTTCTTTCGCTGCAAGGGGGCGAAGGGTTCCGGAGTGGGCGGGCCGCCGATGGGATGGGGCGAACCGGGCCCGAAGCCCCATTCGGAGGGAAGGAGGGCACCGAGGTCCACGTGGGCCCCAAACATGACACTGTCCGGGCCGGTATAAAGTTCGACGTGAAGCCAATCCACACCGGGGATGGGCACAGGACGGCCGTTGAGGAGGGGGAGCACCCGGTTTCGTGCTGAAGGATTGGAAAGCACCCCCGCCAAGGTTCCCCCCCCGATTACGGCGAAGGCACTGACCACCATCGCCCTTTCTCCGGGAGAAGCATGGCCCCAGACCCCCAAGGCATGGTCTCTCGCCGATTCCTGCAAATTTTCCAGCATGCGGGCTACCGGCTCTGTAGCCGCCAAAGCGCGGGCCACGTCGCCCAACGTTCCTTCGCGGGGTGGGGACGGACCCGGGGAAGGCGCCCGCACGGAAGTGCCCTGAGACGGGGTTGGGGGCTGCGTGAGGGAAGGCAGCCATGGGGCGGTTTCCACCCTTTCGGCGCCTTCCATTACAAGGTTGTGCAGGCGTGTTGGATCCAGTTGCTCCGCCATGAGCCATTCAATGCGTCGCTCAATGTCCGGATCCAGCTCCAGTCTCAAGGATGAAAGCCCCAAATGATAACGGGAAAACGGTTCGGGGGGCTGCAGCACGGAGGAGACTCCCAAGGTCAGTCGCGGTGCAAAGGAAGCCGATGTTGGTCCGTCGTCGGGCGAGCGCTGGAGGACCGCTCCGGGAGAGCCTGAAGCTCGGCACGGGCGACTGCCTTTCCGGCCGATTCCTAAAGCGGCGGTATCTTTCGTTTGTGAGCCTCTCGTGGGTCTTTTGTCATGATTCAGGGAGGGCATGGAAAATCCTTATTGTGTGGATTCCGCCTCTCGGTTGGAGTCGAAGGCGGGAAAGATGTTTTCCGGCCGCGTGTGGCACCGAACGCGGGGCTTCCCCCAAAGGGGTCCCCGTCATTTCTTTTCCGGCTTCAGCCAAAGGCTGATTGCCATGACGGCCAAGGCGGCCAGAACAGGCAGCACAAACCAGAGGTTCCGGAAAAACAGCCCCGTAGCCCCACAGGCCAGCAAGGCCGCCACGCTCGAGACGACGAAAATCGGATAGATTCGAGGTTCATGTCTTTGAGCGTGGATCAGGTGGTAGACGAAAGCCAACGGTGTTCGCAAAACCCAGCGCGGCATCCGCCGGGAGAAAAAGCCTCCCATGCGCTTTCGTCCCTGGAGGGCGTTCCGAAAGATGCCCCATACCAAGAGGTAGGTCTGGCAGGCGTATTCGGCGAGAATGTGCGCCGGTACGGCTGCGTTGGGGCCCACGACCGTCTGGGAACCCATGGCCTTTTCGTGGAGGTCGGCGCCGCAGTCTTTGACCGCCGCTCTTGCCTGGGCGGCCCTCTCTTTGGCTCGGGCTTCCACGGCCGTTTGGTTGGTGCCCGAATTCACGCCGGTTGCGTCCGAGATGGTCCCCCACGTGATTTCCTGGAAGTAGAGATCCTCGTAGAGGGTTCCCAAGTCCCCACACACGGCGCTGTACTGGGCCGCCGTGATGAAACGGTCCCGAAAGGCCGTAAGCTTTTCCATCCAGGCGGTTTTCTCGATATCTTCACAGGGTGCCTGCGGCCGCGTATCCAGCAGGTCTCTCCAGGCGCGGAGCAACCCTTTCTTGTGCGGCAGGGGGCAGCCCTCAAAATGGGCGTCCAGGGTTTCCATGGTGATGACGTCGGGAAGGTTCCAGCGCTGCCGCCACAGGCGCTCCCGAGCGCTCGCGTCGAGAAGACTGCGCACGATTTGGCAAATTCCGTCCAGCCTTCCCCAAAGGATGTCATTGGCGCGCCAATCACGTCGGAAAAAGGCGGCGAAGTGAGCCATATCATCGCCTGTGACTTTCGACGCGGGAGCGAGGGCGCTCAGACCGATCTGGGCGTCTTTCGGGCTGATCCGTACGTATTCGATCTCGTCCAGTTCGTGGATCCGAGCGGCGAACTCCAACGGGTAAAAGGCGCGCTCCAAAATGACGAAATCGGCAATGGGGTCTCCGGCTTCGGGGATGGATCGAACAATCAGGGACAAAGCTTCATGAACCACCGTAAGGATGGTCCTTTCAGTGCCTCGGGGCGCCGGGAGCCGCTCCAACCGGCTCGGTTCCGCCTGCGTGATCCAATGCCACGCATCAAATGCGGCTCGAGAGAGAATTTCCGACCCGAGCGGTCCTGCTTGGCGGTCGGCGACGAGACGGACATGCATCGCGGGATCCGTTGCAGCGGGTGCCGAGGGGAGGCCGTCCACGAGGGGGCGCCAGATGGGGTTTTGCGCATCCACAAAAGCGGCGAAGGCTTTGAGCACAAGATCCGCCGTCATCCCTTCGCCGCCGTGTGTCCTTTCGAAGAGGGTGTCCCGGAGCAGGAAGAGCCGGTTTCGGATCATCTGGAGCGCCTTGATCACCCTGCCCACGGCTTGAACCGCTTCGAGCAGGCCCTGGGGAGCGGGGCCGCCTGCATCATCGAGGCGTTCGTAGAGGTGATAGAGCCCATGAAAGGCGCAGCGCACATGCCATTCCACGTCGTACGGAAGGAGCTGGGGCACGGACGCCGCCGTCAGGTCCCGGGGCGGTTCCAAAGTGTGGGTGAAGTGCAGAAGCATCTGCCGAAGAGCATCGAAAAGGCGCTTTCGAACGGGATCCTTGATTTCCGTTTTGGCCGAAGGGACGTCGTCGCTGTCCGAAACCATGAGCGTGCATAGGCCGTCGATACGGACCCTGCGGTAGACTTCAAAAGAGGTGCCGTCGGCGGTTGGACCGGTCGAGGGAGTTTCTCCGCGGGCGATCTGAAGGTAGTTTTCCTTGATGCGCCGGAGCCAGCGGATTCGGGCATTGTGCGCTTTCAGGTTTTCCAGGTCTTCTCCGATGCTTTCATGGGACGGGATGGTGCTCAGCGAAGCCACGGCCACCCGGAAAGGGTTTTGAAGGCGCCGGGATGCGTCGTCGGTGAGCGCGGTGAAATGCTCGGGGTCGGGCTCCACGTAAAACAGGCGCCGATCCACGAGCCTATGGGGCATCCGGTAGAAGATGGCCTCCAGGACGGGACCGAAAGGTTTGTTGTCCAAAACGCCTCCATCCACGTACACATGATGGCGCGGTTTGAGACCGCTCGCCGCCTCCAGCGCGTCCCGAACTTTTTCGCGCCGGTCTTCGGGCAATTGGTCCAGGGAAAATGGAGGGAAAGCCACAGGAAACGTGGAGGTGATTCGGGCTACGGAGGCGAGGATGCAGGCCCGCAGGGACACATCGACTTCTTTGCCGGACGGCACGTGCCCTAGGCCGAGCATCTTCCGCCCCGGGCGGTGCTGCAGTCGGAAGACGGTGCGATGGGTCTTGTCGTCGATGCGTCCGCCCAGCGAATCCCAGGATGTGCTCACAATGCCTTCCAGGTTCGTCCCGGTGATGAAAACATCCATTTCGCCGGGGCTGGCATCACGGACATCGGTCGGGGTCAGGATGCGCTGAAAGGCTTCTTCCAGCCTCTTTTGGTAATAACCCTCGCCGTCCAGAAGCGAGACGGCCTCGTCCGCTGCGGACACCGGGCGCATGAGTCGCCCGAGATCCCCGTGTTTTCTCCACAGATCGGCGGTTGAGGTGAAATCGCCTCCCGATTCCAGAGCGGCGGCGAGGAACAGACCGTTGATTCCTCCCGCCGAGGTTCCCGCCACCACATCCACAACGGCATCGGCGTCCAGCAGCTGGAGCAGAGGCCCGAAGGGCCCGTGCCCCCTCACCAGATCGAAGAAAGCCCGCGTGACCCCGTTTTCATAGACGGCCAAGGAGACGCCGCCGTACAGCACCAGGGCGATGCGAATCTCCCGACTGCGGGTTCCCTGTGCTCGTGTGCCTTGAAGAGCCATTTCTTCACTCCTTGTCACTCCGCCTCGAGAAGCACCGCGGGTATTTGGCGGCTCAGCTTTGTGTATTCCAGTTTCAGCCCTTCCATGACGTCTTGCCAGGATACGGGCCGGGCGGCTTCCAAGGCCAACACGGCGGCGGCCAGCACGGCGTTTCGGATATGACCGCCGCACACGTCCGCGTGGGCGGCCAAAAGGTTCATCTGAGCCGGGTGCAAGGCGTGTTTTTCGCCAAGGTGGGTTTTCCACAAGGCCCGGCGCTCTTCCGGACCGGGAGCCGGAAAATCCACCACGACGTCGATGCGGCGGCTGAAAGAGGAGTCGAATCGCGTGCGGCTGTTGCTCGTCAGAAGGATGATGCCTCTGTAGTCTTCGATCCTCTGCAGGAGGTAGTTGGTTTGCGCATTGGCGAACCGGTCGTTGGCGTCTTTCACGTCCGTCCGCTTGCCGAAAAGGGAATCGGCTTCATCGAAAAGCAGAATCACGTCCGCCTGTTCGGCGGCGGCAAGAAGCCGGGAAAGCTGTTTTTCCGTGTCGCCAACGTATTTGCTTGTTACGGCGGCAAGGTCCACGCGATACAAGGGGAACCCCAGGCGGGTGGCGAGCCAGGAGGCCGCCAGGGTTTTCCCCGTTCCGGAAGGACCCACGAAAAGGGCCCGGACCCCGGCTTTATAGGAGGCTTGCATGGTAATTCCCAGGATGGGACCCAAGTCTTCCCGATGGCGGCACCGGGCTTCCAGAAGGTCGAGTTTGCGGCGCGTGGGTTCCGAAAGGACCAGAGCCGATTCCGGCACCCGATCCGGAATGGGCTGCGCCAGAGTTTCCAGGCCGTCCCCGTGAAAAGCCGCTCGGCGGATGTCTTCCTTGTCGATTTGCGACCGCCCTCGCACCTGTGCTTCCATAAGGGCCAGTGCACTCAAACGGCGGATGCGATCGACGCCGTGCAGATGCGTCGCCGCGAGGGATTCCGCAGCCTCAGGATCGATACCGGATTCCAGCCACAGTCTCCGGCGTTCTTCCTTTCCCGGAAGAGGCGCCCACCATTGGGCCAGGGGGCCGCAGTCCGCCTCCGCAACCCCGTCCGGGCCGCAGACGGCCAAAACCGGCCCTGAATAGCCTTCAATGGAGGGCAGCCGGTGGACGAGTCCAGGTCCGGATTCCAAAACAAACACGGGAAGAAGCCGCTCCAGGCGGCAGTAAAGTCCGAAGCCGAGAAGCGGCAGGAAGCCTCCGGGAACATAGACGGCGCGCCGCCCCAAAGCCTGGGCGATGAGTTCCGCGGCCAATCGGGCATCGCCTCCCGACGAGGATCGGATGAGAAGTCCGGCGCTGGAGTGTTCCAATGCCCGGGCATGAGCCCGGGCTTCTCGCCGAAAGGTCTCCGGCATGTTTGGAGGCAGGGACGTGGGGGCAAGAGACGTTCCCGGCCAGGGTTTTCCAACGCCTCGCAGGGACAGGGCCAAAGGAAGGGGAATGGTCAACTGCTGATCGCACAGGGGCAGACTGTCGTCCGTTCGGTGCAATAAACCGTTTCTAGCGGCCGGTCCCGCCGCCAGAAGCGCCGTCGGGGAATCGCCTTCGGCAAGGTGCAGAAAAGCGCCCAAAGTCTGAGCCATCAATCCCACGCTGGGGCGGGCCGATCCGATGTGCGGCTGCAAAAAGGACACGATGTCAGCCGTATGGGGATCCTCCTCGCAAGCCAGACAGAGGGCGGCCGCAAGGGTTTCCAGAGGGGATAGAGACAGGTCTTCGCCGAGCGTCGCCAGCCGGGCGTCTTCAGGCCGTGGGCGCCGCAGGGATTCCCGGATGGCCTCACGCCATTGGGCCACATAGGGAAACCGCTGTAAGACGCCGTGTAGCGCCGATTCCTGAGGGCGTTCCGGTGTTCGGCCCGTCTTTTCAAAATACAGAAATCCGCAGGGCCACAGGGCGAGGAAAGCCAGAGACGCTGATTCGGCGCCGACCGTGACGTGAGCATCGGGCAGGCCTTTTTCGGGCCGCTTCCAGCCCGAACCGCTTCCGACGTTATGATGGTTGGGAATGGTTTGAGGCCTCATGGCTTTACCTCGCAAGGGACCTTTCCCGACCGTGCGCGGGAGAATCTCTAGTCGCTGTAATGAAACGAAACCACACGGGCGAGCCACGGCACCCAGCCGGGATTGATGTCCAATCCCCACCGCCGGATAGCCGCATCCGCCTGTTCGAGACGAAAAAACACGTCCACATGGGTGGGACTCAGGACCACCCGGGCGGGCCGAAACACAAGCCGCCGCAGGGTCCATCCGACTCGACGGTGGAGAAACAAGGCGACGATGCACCGCACGGCCCTGAAGAAGCCTTCGAGGAGGGGCGTGAGGGGAATGTTCGGGACGTGTGCGCATTCGTCATCGGACCTGGCCGACAGGTCGTGTGATAGCCCGAAAACCAAGCGGCCCGTGCGATCGGCCAGAACGAAGGAACCCCTTTGGGTCCGAAAGGTTTGGAACCCCAGCCGCCTCATTGTCTGCGCTCGTTCCGTCAGGAGATCCACCCACGGCTCCGGGGGATGGAAGGAAAAATCGTCTGGAAGATCTTCCCCAAGGCATGAACCGCTGGGGACCAACGCCCAATGGGGATCGTCATGGGGAAGGGGAAGAATTCGGCCCAAGAACCCGAGAAGGCACTCGCCCACGGCATGCCCTGATGGAAGGGGCCAGTCGAGGGAATCCTTCAGGCCGAGGAGCTCGAAAAGTCCGAGGAGGAAAAGGAAACCGCCGCAGGGGCTCCGGAGTCCCCCAAGAGACGGGAGGATGTCTCGAGATTTTGCACCGTCTTGGACAAAGATCCTGTCGTGAAATGCCGCGGCGGCAAAAACACGCTCCCGTGCCGGCGAAGATCTCAAGGTCGGAGGGTGCGCCGGGGGGGCTTCGCCAGGGTGATGCCCAGCTCCCTGAATGTCTCGGGGATGGATTGGCGGAGGTCCTGCGACGCTCGGGGGCCGAGGAAAAAGCCCTTGCTGTGGGTCGGTGCCTTGAGTTCCGGCTCCCTTTGAGGGCGAAGCCTTGAGGCTGTGTTCCATGGGAATAAAGCCCTCTTCCGTCGTCGTGTCAGCGGTGGATCCATGGGGATCGGTGTGTTCAAAAAGATCTTCGGTCTTGAGAAAACCCTCCTCGGCCTGGGAGACGGCGGGCAGAAGGGGGGCTTCTTTTCGGAGCCTGCCAATGCCGGGGGCGGCGTAGGTTTTCCTTTCCGCTTGTTTTCTTTGGAGGGCTCGGGTCCTCATTGGAGATGCGCGATCGGCCCCTATTACCGGGATGGGCGCCCCGGGTTGGGAAAAAGACGGCGCTCCCGGACCGTCCCAGTGTCCGTTTTGAGCCCCGTGGCCACAAGGCTGCGCCGTCATCGTAACGGGCGGGTGATTGTGCTCGTTCGGGGGCGGAACCTGGTTGTTGGCCTTGTCCGGTAAAGGGCTTTTCGCAGGGAAGAGAGCCGGATCGGAAACTTCCGGCCTTTCCAAAAGAAAATCCTTCCATGATCCTTTCCGTGGCCGAAAAGCCGGGCCGTGCGGCGCGCCGTGATCGCTTGTCGCCCGCGGAGACAAGCTCTGGCGCTCGAACACGTTTTTTCGATGGGACGGGTGGCGAAGCCATAAGAGCAGCGCAAGGAGCCACAGGGTTCTCGGATCCCTAACACCCCACCGGCCGATTCGGCTTTGGATGCACCGGCGTAGACTTTCGTCCAGACCCATGAGGAAACCCGCCAGGGTGGAACCTTTCGAGAACTGAAGGCTTTGCAGTTCCGGAGGATCTTGGAAACCGAAGAGGCCGAGCAGTTCCCGGCCGTCCTCGATTGACAAGGCGTCCAAGAGGCATTCCAGGCGATGGGCGGCGAGAAGAACCGCCAAGACACGGCCCATGGCGGCCTGCGGAAGGGAGCAGCGGCCCGCCGTTTTCATGAGCCGGGGGAGTTCGTGGGTGCCGTATCCCCCGTTCCAATCCGGCACGGCCCCTTTCCAGAACCACTCCCGGGGAACCCGACCTCGGGCCAGTTGCAGGGCGAGGAAAGCCATGGGTTCCAGGGCATCTTGGAACCATACGACAGGAGATCGGGCGGCATCGGGGGAAGTCGCCGCAACGGCCTGCGCGGCCAAGAGCCGACCGGTTTCGTCCAGCTGCTGCGCCGTGGCGAGAAACCCTAAAGGCCCTTCGGGAAAACGGAGCCTCAAGGATCGCACAATCACCAGGGCGTTCGGGGGGATGCCGGGGAAAGACGCCGTGCGCAAGGCGTTTTCCACGCCGTGCACGATTCGAGACACGGCGGCCAATCGGGATCCCCGCACAGTGAGTTTCCGAATCCGGCAGTCCATGGCAAACCGCCTGAAAAATCTTAGGGATATCTGTCAATCAAGGCGGAACCCCGCCTGACGCATGTCCCGCGGGCTATAGGATTCGGGCCTTGGCGCCGGCGGACACGGCGAAGGTCGGGGTGTCGCTTCCAGTGACCTTCACTCGCACTTCAAGACCGCTCATATCGTCCACGATCCCGCGAATGGTTCCGCCGGCAGACGTTTCGACGGACACCTGCATGCCGAGACGCACCTGTCCCTTATCGATCACCAGGGTCAGGCGATCGCCGACGCGCCCTGTTGCGGCGACGGGGGCGTGTCCTGAAACGATTTGCCCCACCGGGGCATGGGCGGCCAAGAGCAGGGCCACGCGCACCACATCGTTCATAAAGGCCAGGGCCTCGGGGATGAGGGCGTTGGTTTTGGAGAAGAGCCAATCCACGAAGCTTTGCAGGTCCCGGCGCAATTCCAGGGACAGTTCTCCCCAGCGGGACAGGACGCTCAGCTGCCGTAAATCCGACGGGGCGTCGAATTGGCTGATCTTTTGAGCCCACAGAAGACGCACAGCCGGGGGCACCCGGCCTGTTCGAGCGTAGAGGCAGGTCGCCACGTCCTCCATGGATGCCACTTCCTGGGCGGCCGCTCGAGCCGTTTGGGAGCGCCCTAACGCGCCACCCAGCAGATCGTTGACCGACAGGGTGTGTTCGGCCTGTTCCCTGAGTTCTTTGAAGGACAAACGGTCTAAGGCCTCGAGGTCCAATGCCGCCTTGTTTTCCCAGCGGATCTGGGCGGCTTTGTCGTAGGCCGTCGTCACGTGGTGGGCCGCCGCCGTCACATCGGCTTTCCACACCGTTGAGGGGACCGCCGCGTGCGACACCGCTTTGGCGTCGTCCGAAGCGATGCCGGCCGCCTTTTTGGCCGAGACGAAAAGGTCCCGGATCTTTTCGGGGCGGTTCAAATCGCCCAAGAGCTTTTGCAGAGCGGGGAACCAGGCAAGGGGCATGGCGCGCAGGTGGCGAAACATGGTTTCCAAGTCGTCCGGAGCTTCTTGGTCGCCTCCAAGGCACGCCGGGATCGCGGGAACCCACACGGAGCCCAGTTTGAGGCGGGGCTTGCCGTCCCGGGTGATGGAAGCGCGTCGGGGACGGGCATAGACGATGAACGGCACGTGGTGCTTGAGGATTTCCAGGCGACGGCTGTTGATATCCGCCACTCGCACGTTTTCTTCCTCCAAAAGCCATCGGGCCGTGACGAGATCATGGCGTTTTTCCGCCAGGGCATCGTCGACGGCTTTGAGGGCCTGGGCCCATTCCTGCGCGATGTCTTGGAGGGTTTTCAGGCATTGGACGCACTGTTCCCGAACCGCCTGGTAGTCCAAGATCCGCATTTCTATGCGCCGAAGGATACCCACGGCACTTTCCAGCGCCGTGACCCCGGCGGCCAGAAACGCAGGTTCGTCTGGCGAATCCGGGTCCGGGTCGAAGACTCCTGAAACGATCAAGAAGGGCAAGGATGTATCGCCCAACCGGACATTGCGGTGAGCCAGCAGAACGGGAAAAGCCTCCCCCAGGGCCTCCTGATCCTGGGCACTAAGTCCTTTCAAGCGCACAAGGATGTAAGAACCGTGGGATTCGATCCGCTTTTGCAGGCGTTCCACGGCGTTTGGGTACTTTTCCCTGAAGCGGTCGAATTCGGCGCGGGGGAACACAGCCGTGCTTGCGTCGGATACGGGAACTTCAACGTCCGAGAGCTCAATGGGGATTTCTTGGATGCGATGGACGATATCGGCCTTGGTGGCTACGGCATAATTTTTTGCCTCCGGGGCCAAGGGGTCGGCGATCCTTTCGGCCACCGTGGTGGTGCGAAAATCCGGCACCTTGCCCACAATGGGGTTTTTCAACTGCACGTCTTCCCGGGTCGCCCCCGCTTCGATGGACACGCTGTCCCTGAAGAGATCGAGAGCTTTGCGGGAGGTCACAGCGGTTTGGGCGGCACGGGACACCGGGTCCTCTCGAAATCCTGTCCCTTCCGCGCCGCTCAAGGCCGCCCTCGGAGACGCCGCCGACCTTGGGGAGGGTTCCGGGGATTGCGGCAATTTCATCTTTTCAAAAAACGTCTTGAGGTGCTGTTCCGTCGCGTAACTCGTTTCCCCTCTGGCGATGTCGGCGAGAATCGGGCTTGTGGCGAGTCTTGTCGCCTTTTCATCTCCCAGCAGAACTTGGCGCATGCGGTAGATATCCGTTTGCACCTTGAGGAACCCCAGGTCCACGGCATCGTTGCTGCGCTGGATTCCTTGGTCCAAGCCTTCGATGAAGGCGGCCAGATCCCGGTACTCGGGATCGTCCACCGATCCCGTTTTCAGTCGAGCCAGAGCCTGTGTTTCCGCAGGGGTCAAGGAGTAGGGCTTGAGGGTTTTATCCACGAGAACCCTCAATGCCTGGAGGGTTCTGTTCTTGTAGACGTCCCTGAGCATGGCCTCGGAAAGGACCGTTTCGCCGACTTGCGCGTCCGGGTCGGGATCTGGATAGACGGGAATCGCCCCCCTTTGGAAAGATCCGACGACGATAGGCGCTTGGTCTCGAAGATCGCTCCGGCGCCCCAAAAGCACACCGATTTCTTGCAGCAGGGCGTCGATGGTGCGCTGCAGGGAGGGGTCCGCCTGTTCCTTGACCAAGAGCTTGGGATCGTAGTGCTGTTGCGCAACGGGCAGATACAGCATGAGGGCGTCGGCCGTGTCCAGGTCCACGGGCTTTAAGGATGCCGCGGCTTCCACGACCCACTCCACCTGTTCCATCGGAATCGGCGTCGCTTCCAATCGATAGGAACCGGGAAAGAAATCGCAGCGTCGGGTCTGGGCATCCAAGACGCTTATGGGCACGATCCCGACAGGCGGCAAGTAGCGCACATGGTTCGACACCTCAGTCAGAGCACACCCTGAAGCCAAAAGATCCCTAAGATGATCGTGGAGTTGTTCTATCCGGGCCTGCCACAAAAAGGGCGTGCCCCGGCTTGGGAAAAGGGGCGGTTTCGGCCTCGGGGCGCCGCCTCGGCGCACCACGCTCCATCGGTCCACAAACAGGACGGTTCCGTCCCGGGCCACGTGCATCAACGCGATGGGAAGGCCCAGCTCGTCCCAGGGGAACACGCCATCGGCTCCCGAGAATGCGGCTTCGTGGGAAAAGATCCGATAGGCCAGGGCGTTTCGGAATCGAGATCCGGCTGCGGGAAGCCGCCCCAGAGCCGTCGGCCAGGGCATCCACACCACGCGGCATCCGTCCACGCGACGATAGTCCTCGTAGGCCTCTTCAGCCGGATCCAGGGCGCAGGGGTCCAGTTCATCGGGCATGCCGGGAATTTCTCCAGAAATGGGCTGCAAAATGACAATCCCCACCCCTTGAGGCGGCGTGGCTTCTTTGCTCATCACGGCATCGTAGGAAGGGATTTCATCCACAAGGATCTTGAGAAGGCGGGGGACGACCACATCCTCCCCGTTGGCGCATAAGCCTCGACCCGGAGAAATGGTGAGGCCATATCGTCGGCGAGGAGCACGGGTCACTTCCGTGGTCGAAGAGGCTTCCGAGCCGCCTCCCTCGGGACCTTCGGCTTGCGGGACAGGTTCGAGCCCCACTTCAAGGCCGAAAACCACGCCGGCAGACCGTTCCATGCCTGTCAGGGCCAGGTGCCGCATGCGGTGTGTGGCTTCCAAATCCAGGCTGCTTCGGGTGAGGGTCCTTCCGGGATAGTGGTTCAAACGGCGAAGGAAAGCGTCGCTCACCCGTGCCGCCGGGGCGGGTTCGACGGCCACGGCGCGTTCTCTGGCAACCCGCTGGAAAGACGGGGCGATTTTCATGATTCCACGCTCCTCATGACCTTTCGAACATATTCTGCGATGGCTTGGGGCTTCACGGCCGTGTCGACGACCATCCGTGTGAGCTCTCTCATGAACTTTTCTTGTTCCTCAGGTTTGAGACGCCGCATGAGCTGGTCAATTTCGGGGACGACCTGAGCCTCGGCCAGTTTCTTTCGAATGCCGTCATTTCTTCGCCGGGCCTCCGGATCCACCGAGCCGTCAGGACGGGTTTCGGGTTCCAGAAGAGTTTCCTCCACCAACCGAAGACCTTCCCCCAAATTTTCGTCGTCGTAGCGTCTCATGATTTCCCGTGCCGCGCCTGCATCGAGCCTTTTCACCTGTTCCAGTTCTCGAACAACGGCTTTCAGGAGGGTTTCAGATTCCCGGAATTTGCGGGATGTGAGCAGGCTTGCCATGACCAGGTCCGCTTCCGCACTGGCCCGCACCTTGAGCCGCGTGTATTTGTCGGCCAGTCCCTTTTCCTTGAGGTAGGCGCGCATGGCGCGTTCGTCCCGAAACTCGTCGGCCAGCACCGGCACCTTGGCGCCGACCACATCATCGCGGTAGTTGAGGTTTCTGCGGCGCACGTACCACAGCACCGACTGCTGGGCGATCAAGGAGGCCCATCGGGATCCGGCCGTGAGAGAGACGGCCGCCGGGGTTTCTGTCGTTCGGGTCGTTTCGTGCAGCAGGGCCAGGTACGAGGCTCGGCTTTTCCGGGCCGTATTCGCGGAAGGCAATGGGGTTTCCAGGGTTTCCAGTTCGGCGGCGGCCTGCCGGAACTTGTTTCTCGGCAAGGGAATGCAAACCAAGACGGATGTGGCCGCCAGAGCTTCTTCGGGAGCCGTGAGGTCAATGGGCGGCAGGAGGAAACTTTCTTCAACAAGGCATGGGAGTTCGTCTTCCGGAATAATGGACAGATCGACCTGGACCGCCGGGGGAAAGAAGGTTTGAGTCAAGGTTTTGGCGTCGAGCGCGGCTGCAGGAAGGAGTCCCGCGGGAGGGAGGGATAGGAAATGATCGGAAGCCGCAAAAGCAGCCGGTTGCCCTGCCGAACGGCGCGCATCCGCGATGTCTTGGAACATCCGGCGGGCCTGTTGGAAATGGGCCGCACGAACAGGCCGCGGGGCCATGCCGAGGCCGAGGACATCGCTTTCGGCCGATCCCATGTCTTGGCGAACCATGGGGACGTCTACCCATCGGACGAAACCTCGGTCCAGTTCCACCATGGCCAGGGGCAGTGCAGACGGGGGCGCGGCATAGCCGGTGCCTTTGACGAAAATATCGTGAGCGGCGGCCGCGCGGCGCAGCGCGGGATTTTCCGTGTTTTCACCGACATCGTAAGGGATCAGCGTCAAAAGGACCGCTTCCACGATCTCTCCGTCTTCAACCCGGCGCTCTTCGCCCAACCGTGTGGGGTAGGCCCCCGTGGGGTTGGCCGTAAATTCCACGGCTCGGGCGGCAAGCACAAAGAGTCCGCTCAAGGTGCGCCAAGGGGGTGCTGGAGTTTTGGAGAACCCCAGCATGCGGTTGATGTGGTCCAGGGAGGGGAGGTTTCCCAGGTCCACATCCACGTCCTGGGCCAAGACGATCCGCTCCCCTCCGGACGCAATCCCGAAGCCCTTTTCCACGCGGAGGTTTGTCGCCTTGGATCCCGGGTAAACCCAAAGGCCGCGCACGACTCCGTACCCGACGGCTCCCGAGAGGTCCGCCTGGCGTGTCATGAAGTAGGTTTGCTCCCGTTGGAGATCCCGGGCCGTGAGGAAGCGGCCGTCGAACCACAGCGGGCGGGTTCTACGGGTGTCCGCCACGAGAAGCCCGGCATCGGACAGCTGCTTCAATGTCTGCCCGTCCACGGGCACGCGTCCCAGTCTCGTCACCCAATCTGCCATGGCGCTTTACCTCATTGAGCCGGTCAACCAGACCAGCTCGGCTGTGGAAAAGGAAAACAGGCGAAGGTCGTTGAAAACCTCCACATCCCGGGACGTGTCCCGGACCACCGGTGGCCCCGGATGGGCCGGGATGACCACCCGCGCGAGGAAAAGCTCCGTCCCGTCTTGGTCCGGTGTGTGTTCGGGAAGACGGCGCAGCCGGGAGCCTCCATTGTCCCACAGGGTGGCTTCCGTCCAGGCTTCCCGTAGCTTGTAATCCACGATCCGTTGGCGCCGTTCGGCCGGGTCGGGGATGGCGTCCAGAGAAGGAAAGGGCCTTTGGGGAACGGCAGGGTCGGCTTCTTCCCGGAGGACAAGACTCAGTCGGGTGCCGTCTCGGATGCGGGACGGCGCCACCCCGTCCAATTGATCCAGATCGCCCGTGGCGAAAGCCGGTCGAGTGCCGTGGAGGCAACAGACGGCGGCGATGAAGACATCGGCCCACACGCCCGCCGGGAAATCTTCGGTCCCCTCGTGATAGGCGTTGGACAGTTTGTCCCGCCCGACGGCATCCGCCGCCTGTTGGTCGAACCACAAGCCCAGGCGCAGGCACAAGGGACGGCGCACCTCAATGAACCGTCCCAAACGGTCCAGGGCCAACCCGGGCGTCACCACAAGTTGTTCAGGATGCTCGCCTTCCGGCGGCGCGACGCGAGCCTGCCGGGCAGGAACCCATTGGACTTCAAGACCGGCGACGGTGCCCGAACCGTGAAGGGAGGCGGCAAGGCGTGCGAGTCGACTGCGATGATAGGTCTGCTCGTCCTGAAAATCTTCCGCGTCCAGCAGCATGCCCGTGGCGTAATAAAGCCGATCCGGCACCACGGGGCGGATCAAAGGATCGTCCGTGCGGCTCATCCGTGACCTCCTTGTTCAAGCCGTGGATCCAGGCTGGGGGTGTCCAAAACCGTCGTATCCCTGCTGAGTCGGGATCGGTTTTCCGTGACCGGCCGGAGCGGCGGCCGCGATTCCAGGGCGGTGTCCACCGCCACAAGGGAGGCGATGCCCACCACGAGGTTTTGCGAGGCGGCGACGACACGGGTTTCCACGTGAGCGGGGGTCTCCCGGGCCGCCACGAGACGCACCAGGGCCGTCAACTCTTCGGGCGTGTCTCGGCGCACCAGAACCGTCACCCGATGGGCGAATTGTTCGAAAAGGGCTGCCACGACGGCTTCCTCTTCGGCGCCTTCGGCAATCTGCGGCCGAAAAAGAGCGAGGAATTCCCGTTCTTCTTCGGCGCCGAGAAAAAGGCTGCGGCCCAGGACACTGTTCCCGCTCCCGGTGATTCCGGACGTCAGCGGATCTTCTTCGTCCGTGAGGTCGGCGCCCAAAATGGTGGCGAAGGTCCGCCGCATGCGAAAATCTTCGACGACGACGATTCTTCCCTGAGCGATGCCGCCGTCCGTGGCGATGTCCAGAGCCCGTCGCAGTCCGTCCACAGTGCCGTGGGAGCGGAAAAGGATCATGGCTTCCCGGATGAAGCGCCGTCTGGCCCGTTCCGAAAAGGCGGGTTCGAGGGTGAGTCCGAACCAGGAGGCGAGCCAAGGCAGGGCGTGGGAGGCGGCGGCATCGGGATCTGTGAGCCTGTGGGCGGCGGCCACCCGGTCTTCCATGGGGGTGAGGACCCCTTCGAAAAGGCACAGGAACCGTTCCAAAAAGTCCGGACCCGAAGGAGGTCCCGCCGCGTCGGCATCGGACCCCGAAAGGGTTTCCTTGTAGTGGTCCGGCAGGTACCGATCCCGATACGAAAAACGCGGGGCGTAGACGCGTAGCGCCGCCACTTCCGGGCCGGCCTGGCCCGTGCCGAAAAGATCCAGGGCGAGCCAAAGAAAGCGGCCTTGAAGGGAGCGGACCCGGGTTCCGGGGCGTTGCACGAGGACCATGAAAAGACCGGCGCGGTCCCGGTCCAGGGGACAGTCCAGGAATCCTCGATGAAAGGGAATTTCCGAAGGGAAAGGAACCCAACTCCCCCTTGGAACGGCTGAGGACGACAGGGAGGGGTCGAGCTCGGGCACGGTTCCGAAATGGAAGGGGACAAAACGATCCCGAGGGGGCGGATCGGGATCGTCGCTGACGGCCAATCGAACCCGAACACCGGTTCCCGGGGGAAACGTCCCTTCCAGGTAAAGCCGGTGCCACACAGTTTTCGGCGAGCCGCTGTCGAACGGTCGGGCGGCGTCAACCGCGGCTTTCTTGACGAGGCAGGGGTGAGACAGCCGATGCAGCGGTCTGGGTTTCGGGCTTTCTTGGGCCCCATCGGTGGGGCTCTCCAGGTAGTGCACCGGGGCATGAAGGCTGTTGCACAAGGGGCCGCCGTTCCAGCCGGGCAGTGGATAGTAGTCCCCAACCGGATCGACGGCGGTCCCGATTCCCGTGGGGAGGTGAAAGACGAAGGCGTTTTTGGCGTGTTCCACCACGACGGCCCATCGGTTTTCTCCCACCCAGCCGATGGAAAAGGGAGTGGAAAGGCCGCTGAGGATGTCCGGAGGGAAAAAGCGGGTTCCGTCCCACACGACTACCCGGGCGTCCCCGTCAGCCGTCCAGAAGAGAAAGGCCATATGCCCGAAGGAGGCGGCCGCGGCGGCGACGAGTTCCCAGGTTTCGGGAACGGGAAGGGCGATAGGGCAACCCATGACGGGAGGGTTGGGGTTTTCCGCGCATGGCCTTCCGATCTCGGGAGAAAAGGAGCGGGAAAGATGTTTTGGAAAAGGGACGCCTTCGATGGGGGCCATGATCTTGTGTCGGCGCTCCAAGGCCCAGGCGCCGCCTTGAGGACGAGCCAGGACCCGGTCAGGCTGGATATCGGGGCGGCTCAAGGACACCGGCTGCCATCGTTCCAAGACGTCCGTCATGACCACCCATCGCCCTCCGCCGGATGTCTCAACGATAAGCCACAGAACCCCTTCCGGCCCGGCAGCGGCATCCCGCACGGTTTCGGTCTCTTCCACCCTGTGGATGACCACGGGCTGAGGGAATGCGCCCGCCGCTTCCACGGCTTTGCCGTCGCGGGAAATGACAGCCCAGGTTCCATAGGCGTCCACGGTCCCTCGAAGACTGTCGGCGGCCACCCTGGCCGAGGCCTTGTCCGGGTCGGAAATTGTCACGGCCCGGCGTGAGGCCAGCCGCAGCACGCGCCGCTTGGAATCCCAGGTCGCATCGTCGCCGAGCACCCAGTCGCCAACGTCGCTACACATCCAGAAGCGCGCCCCGTTGGCATCCATCAACACACCTCCGGCACCACAGGAATGGGAACGGCAAGTGCCTCTGAGCTCATCGCATCCAAGGGCGGCCGAAAGGCTGCAACGGCCTGATCCCCCTCGTCGCAAACGGCGTGGAGGAGCTCGGGAAGCTGCCATGGGTCCAGCGGGAAAACAGCGGGTTTTCCTTCAGCCACTGCTTCCACGGCTTTCCATCCGTCCGTTTCCAAGGAAAAGAGTCGGACCTCGCTGACGTGCCGAACGCCGGGAACCCGAGCGACCATGGTTTCCACGTCCCGATCCACGACGGCCGCGCCCAGGGGCCATCCCGTGCCGGCCAGGCCGCCGGGAGGCAGAGGCCAGAGGAATCTTTGGAGTGCATGCCGCACGTTCTGGAGCACCTGATCCCGAATATGGCCCGATTGAAGGTGCACCGCGGCGGCAACGGCCAGGGGCTTGTATTCCACGCCGATCACGTACAATTCCGTACCCACGGGCCGCCGGGCATCCAAATAAGCGTGGACCCGTTCCAGGGTGAGTCGATCGGGCCTGGGACACGGAGGGAGAAGGTCTTCTTTGGCAGGGAGCACAACGACACTGACAACGCCGGGGACATCGAAGCGCCGCTGCTGCGGTTTGAAACGGGAGAGCACTTCCACGCGGCCGACACGAACGGCCGGAGTTTCCGCCGCCAGGCTCCTGTAGTCGTCTTCGGTGACGGCCCGGTCTTGATGACGCAAGGTTTCGGGGATGCGCTTTTCGGCCTGCGCCAAGGTTTCCGCGTCGTCCCCGCCGGATGTGGCCAGAGGCTGCCAGGCTTTACATTGGGGATGGGAGACGGCGTTCAAAGTCATAGGCGGGAGATTACCCCTCCGACCGCCGCCGAATCGCAGGGTATCGACCCGAAGGCGCATCCCGGCTTCCGGAATGCGCCCCCTCACGCCGTCCCCAAAGCGGATCTTCCCGGCTTCTGCATCCAGTTCGTAGGCCCGATCGTCCCGGTCCGAAGTGTTCAGATCGTGCGTGCGGCGCCACACGACGAAACCGTCCACGGAATCTTCCACGGCTACCACGAGCGTTTCCGGATCCACCGATGTTCCGGGCAGTTGGAACTCTTGATCCGCCGTGCCGTCGGAAGTGCCGATGACGACGTTACGGATCGTTCTTCTTTGATCGATGGGGACGACGTTGACGCCCACCCAAGAAACGGACAGGCTTTCGAGAGGGCGTGTCGGTCGCATGCGAATCCAGGCGATAAGACGCGAGGCCTTTTCCGAATCGTCCAACCGCGGAGGCCTGTCTCCCACGCCGGCGAAAAGGTCCCGTTCCACATCGTTTTCGGGGGCGCTTATATCGTCCGCATCCGGTAAGATGAGCCGCAGGACGCCTTCCCGGACGAGCCCCGAGGTGCCGTCTTCGGCCATGTCCATAGTGAGATATTCCGGTTCGCCCGACGGAAAGCGCCGGCGGGACGTGATTTCCCACACGTGGGGCACCGCGGCCCGTGCGCCCAAGACCTCCAGGATGCCGGGGACTTTCAGGGCGGGAGACCACCCCACATTGAGAACCCTGGGACCCGCCGCGTCCCGGGACAAAGCCCTCCTTACTGCGGCGACGTCCGCCTTTTGAGGGGCGAAGAGGGCCAACCAGAGGCAGCCGTCGATGGTGCCCGCGGCGATATCCACACCGCTTGGGTCGGCTTGCCGGTTTGGGAAAAGAGGCGTCGTGATGTAAGGCACGGAGCCCGGAGCTTCTCGGGTTGCGCCCAAACCGTAGACGGATTCCAAGCCGGCGATGACGTCTTCAAGGCGCTTCATTTCCTCCGCGGACGGCCTCCTCTTGAGATAGGGCTCCCCTTCAAGGGGCAGCACCATGATCTCTCCCGTCGTTTCAAAGGGCACGGGCCCGGTCACGGCCGTGCCCACTGGCACGGACAAGATGTCGGGTTTTTGGGGGTTGGACGATTCCAAGACGAGGAGTCCGCAGGCGGCCACCGCGGCTTTCAAGGGGATGTGAAGCAGTTTCAAAAAAGCCAGGCGCTGCCGCTCGGGGATGCGGTTGGCCCGATACAAGAGGGCGTCGGCGAGCCATGCGAAGAGTTCCAGGATCGTCCGGCCGGGATCCCCCAGAGCCGGATGGGTCCATTCCGGCGTGTGCCCAGGGATCCTGTCAAGCAGCTCGCGAACCCAATCGTCGAAACCCCTGTCATCCAAAGACGGTACGGAAATGGGCATGGCTCAGCTCTCCAAGGTCATGGTCAGGGCCGTCCGGGCCGGCCGATTGGTGCGCCGCAGCCTGTAGACGATTTCCACGCGGATTCGATCAGGGGTGTCGGCCACGGCTTCCACAAGCACATGATCCACCAGAATTCTCGGTTCCCATTTTTCCAGAGCGTCCAAGACGGCATCGTGAATCCGCCGACGGGTGCTCAACGTGTTCGGTTCGTGAACAAAGCGGCCCAGACCTGCGCCGAAAGCCGGACGCATGAGAAGCTCCCCGGGTTGAGTGAGCAGCACGATGCGGATGCTCTGGCGGACGCTCTCCTCCAAAGAGGGGAAGTGGAGACGCCCGTCCGAATCGGGGACCGGAAGAAGGGGCCAGCCGATGGGTTCCGGCGGAAGATGGCTCGTCTTTCCAGGCATGCGGATGCGTCCTCCTGAAATGTTGACATTCGCGACGTCAAGAAGCGCCAGACTTTCTGGTTAGCGCCCAAAAGACCGGCCTACGCCCCTTTCACCCTTCGGAGTCTGAGCCCGTGGAGCCAGACACGGGAAAGGGGATGCAAATGCGCACAAAAGGCAGCCAAAAAAAGACGATGTGGAGCAGCACCAAGAAAATCTGCAGGACGATGAAGGCGCACAGGGTGATGATGGGGATACTGAAGCCGCAAATCATGCCGAAAGAGCCCGCCCCTTCCTCGTGGGAACCGTCCAGGAGCTTGTTCATGTCCAGTTTTTCCAATGTCTTTCGAAGGGACGGCGGCACCGTGAAAGCGACGTTGGGCTTGAGCTTGGAAAGTGCCTTCTTGTCCAGTGCGGGAAGCGTGACGGAGACCGGGGGTTGCCCGCCGCTTTCGTACCAAGGGACGATTTCGAAAACTTCCGACGGCGCACCCCATACCGTCCGGCACGGGCATCCGTTTTCTCCTTTGATCCGCACGAACACGCAGACGACATAGGTGTCCCCGATTCCGTCGAAACGGCGCTGTCGAGGGGCGGTGGCCTGCCAGCGTGCCGTCAGAGCCGCTTTGATCGCCGTGCGCACGGCTCGGGCCTGCGCGGTGGACAGAGCCGGCCAATGGGACGGTACGCTCCGAAGCCCCTTGTCCCCCACGCCGTCCATTTCGCCGTAGGCCTTTTCCACAACAGATCGAAGGCTGGATCCGGAGGAGCCGGCTGCCGAGGGGATCGTCTCCAAAATTTTCAGGACCTCTTGGCCCTCCTTGGATCCCGTGAACGCGCCCACGTCCCTTTCCAAAAAGTGAATCATGTCCACGAAGTCCTGCCGCGAAAGGACCGTCGAGCCGGACTGGGCCGAAGCCGCCTGGAACCCTCTGGGAATACGGCTCTGGAGAAGGGCGTCGTCGAAAGGCGGTGAAGACGCCTGGGCCGCCATGTCGTCGCTTGTTAGAGGCAGCATTCCATAATAGAAGGTCTTGCCCCGCGCCGAGCACACATCCGGCGGCGCCGCGAAAAGGGGATGGACGGATTCGCTGAGGCCCTGCAGTGGATCAGGACGGACGGCCTTGGCCAAGAGCCCATGGTTTTTCCCCAGGGACCTCCGTCGGCGGATTTCAGGATCCGGATCGTAATTGCCATACGCGGCGGTCGCGTCTTGCGGCAGATCCTTCCATCCCAGCACGTCTTTTCCCTGTCCCATCCACCCCTGGAGCCCGCTTTTCACGGCCCGGCGAATGACGAAGCCGGCCTTTTCCACGCGCTTTGGATCGAGGCGGGGTTCGCCGGGACGGGTGCAGGCCGCATCGACGAGGACCAGGTGAAAAAGGCGATGGACGGGCTGGTAGAGCCGAAGACGCTTTTCCGGGGTGCGTTCGGCCGCAACCTTGTGGGAGAGAGCGGTTTTCCACTCGGGATGCTTGAGGATCTCCAGAAGCTTGGGCACGCAGTCCGGTTCGGAGAACTGGAGAATGGTCGGACGCGGTGCCGCGTCCAGGGCGCCGACGGCAGCAGACCCGACCACGCGGATGGTGGGTTTGGCGGTTACCATATGTTTCCCGCTCCCGGCGTATAGGTCGAGGCGACCACGGTTGTGGAAATCAGCGTGTTGCATTGGACCACCCCGCTGAAACTCGCCATGGCCGTATCCACCTGGACCATGCCTGCAGAGATGCTCACCTGGGATGCTTCCACGGAGACGAGGGAGGGGGCTTGAACGGACACGCCCGACGGGTCCACGGTGATCGTGTTGCCTGCGGCGCGGCAGGTGATGGTGCCCCCGCCGTTGTCCGTAAGTTCGGCTTCCACTCCGCCGGGTGTGGTGAGCCGTACCGTCGGGTTTCCCGATGCGGGCTCTTCAATGGCGATGCGCGTCCCGGCCTTTCCCACCAGAGTCCACCGGTCCACGGCGTCCCCGGAGCCGCCGAGGGTTTCGGGCGCTTCAGCGGCCCCGTTCCACATGGATCCCACCACCACGGGGTAACGCGGATCTCCCCCGATAAAGGTCACGACGACTTCATCGCCCACGTCCGGAAGGAAAAAGGCACCGCGGTTGGGGCCGGCGAAGGGGACGGCCACACGGGCCCAGACGGGCCCGTTCTGGTGATCGAAGCCGTCGAAGGACAGCAGCCGCACCTGGACGCGGTTTCGTCCTTCAGGATCGTCCACCGAAGTCACGTGAGCCAAGTGAGATTGGAGCCACACCGAAGGCTTCCAACCGAGCGATCCTTCCATGGCGTTACCCTCCGAAACGGGCCCCTTCGGCCTCGAAGTCGGTTTCGTAGCCGTTGATGAGGTCGAACCGATGACGCGTGCGGGTGACCGTATAGGTGTTGTCGAATCGGGGCCCCAGTCCTTGAAGCCGAACCCGGGTGCCCACGCGAAGCCCAGGGTGCCCCGCCGCGCATCCGTCCACGATCACGAACCGCCGGGCTCTTTGCAGATAAAGGCTATCCACCAAAGCCCGGGCTTCCCTGTCGTCTGCGGTCACAAAGGCCCCGGCGTGTTCCCGTCGGGGTCCAAAGGCCTCTTCCAGCACCTGGGTTCCCGTGCGGCCCGTTCCCGGTCCCAAAGGCAGAGCGCCGTTGCTTTCCACATGGATCACCGCTCCTTGGACCGCATCCCAGCCGCTGTAGGTCACGGCCGACACCTGATCCGCCAGATCGGCCGTCACCCGCACGCTTTTGAGAAGGCTGTGGAGTTCCAGGGTGATTTCTCGGAGCGACCCTTGGGACCACGGGCCGGCTTCCAATTCCTGCCCGGAAATTTTCATCCAGCCGTCGAAGCGTTCCAGCACGCGCCGAAGGAAACCCAGGTCGGTTTCATTGATCTGCACTTGAGTGCCGGGATCCTGGTCCAGGCCGCTCACGCGCGGGCGAAGCCCCAATTCGGCGGCGATCGTTTCCACGAGGCCGCCGAGTGTCCTTTCCGTATAGGTGCGCGTGCGGCGTCTCATTCGAGCCTTCCAAAGGGCGTCTTCAGCGAAGACGAGGAGTTCCGGGGGATGAGCCGGTTCGAAAGAAATTTCCACGGCGCTGATGATTCCCTGAAAGATTTCTTGAGGGCTCGTTTCGTCTCCCATGAAAAGACGCACCGACGTCCCCAGCGAAAGCGGGCTTCCCCCTTCGGTTTCAAAGGCCCACCCGATACCCCGTTCTGAGGTTCGGACCGTGTCAGCGAAGCGCAGTTCCGCATGAGCGAGGCCATCGCGCTCTTCGTGCACTTCGGCGCACACGAGGAGTTCGTCCGCCGCCGGGCACCGCTGTCCGTTCAAAAGAAAGGACGGCCGCGCTGCGTACAGAGACGCTTGGGCGATGGGGGGTTCCGTGCTCATCGCGGTTCTCTCATCTCAAAGACTTTCTTGCGCATGGGCCTGGGCCTTTGTTGCGATCGACAAAGATGCCGTGCCGAAACGCTGCGGTCCCTCATTGGGCAGAAAGGCGGGCGATGCGCCTTTGCCAGTCGAGCACCATTCGGCGCACACGCCGTGCTTCCCCTTCAGGGTCCCGAGGCGTCGTCGGCGCAGAGCGCGCCTCGGTTCTTTGCGAGCTCTCCGGTTCTTCCACGATTTCCGCCGTGACTTCTTCGAACACGATGGCCACCGTCATCCCTCCTCAAAGCGAATGAGGTCGCGAAGGCTTTTCCCCGATCCCACATCCGCTCGAAACCCTCCGGAAACGCCTGCTTTGACTTTGCCGCCCATGCCAAACTCCAGCCCCGTGGGCGCCGGAGTCGATACGGAAAAACCGGTTTTCAGGCTCACCTCCGCCCCGAAGGCCACAGTCCCGATGCCGGGACGCCGCAGGCTCTCCACGTCGTTTATCCGGGCAAGGTCCTTTGCCGCTCGAGGATCTCCCGCCTTGGCGGCACTTTGGGTGAGGCTTTCGTCGGGATCCACATCCATGAGCGTGGCCTGGGTGCGTTCCTGTACCGCCTCCCGCTGCGCGGCGCTCACCTCAGCCTCTTCGAACCGCCGTTCCTGCTGGCTCAGCGTGAGGGCTACCGAGGAGCGAAGCGGGATGCCTTCCGGGGCGAAGAAGTCCAGGGTCTCCTTGTAACTGGAGATGAACCCCGTAAATTTCACCGTGCCCCATTCGAAGACGACGACGGCGGGGATTTTCTTGTTTCGGTCCCGGGCCTGGCGGGCGCCCCGGTTGAGCACGGGATCCATCATGCGGGCGATGGGCTGCGTGTGTTCGCGAACATCGGTGCCGGTGAGGGTTGTGTCGAAGATCAGTTCCATGGAAAGTTCCGCCGTCGCGTCGGTCACATGCTGGGCGGCTTGGGCTCCCCGACCCTTTTGGACCCGGTTTGTCAGGGTCATCTGGAGTGTTTCCGGGTTGAAATGCACGGACACGCGTCGCGCCTCCTGATCGGATGCGGACAAGTTTCGGCCGTTTTCGTCGGTGAGCGGCGTCAGGACGGCTTTGACAGGTTCCGGCACGTTCAGCTCCCTTCCCGTTCCAACCCTTCGTGGACGAAATGCACTTCTTCAATGCCCACATCGGCGGCGCGGGCGTTGAAATCCGGGGCCCTGAACTTGACGGGCAACGCCCGGCGCAGCCGCCATCGAAGGGCCCCTTCGTGGGATTCCGGGTCCATCCCCATGTCCAGGAGTGTGATGACCACATCCAGCCGAAAGGCGTAGCCGCCCTTGGCCACCAGTTCGAACCAGCGCCAGAGATCCCGGGAGGATGTGATCCCCCGCCGAAGGATGACCGTTCCAAAAGATACGCGGCCGGCCCGGTGCACCGCCCCGTAATTTCGACCGCCTTCCTTGATGACCTTGGGTTCCATGGAGGCATCCAACCCGCTGCATTCGGCAAATCGGCCGCTGCACAAGGGCACGGGCTCCCCCCCGCCGTCGGCATCGGAAGCGCTGGTGAAAAAATCGACGCGGAAGCGAAAAACCGGCAAGGGGTATCCGGGATGAGACGCCATGACGACCTGTCTCCTTAAGAGGCCACCGAGACGGAGCCGGAAGGTTCCATGGCGAGGACCACCTGGATGGCTTCCACCGGCACGGCGGGTTGCACGACGATTCGGGCGATCAGGCGGCCGGAATCCACATCCTGCTGTGTCATGGTGTCGGTGCCGCAGGTCACGTGGAAAGCGTTTTGGACGTCCGTCCCGCCCAGCCCTCCGGCAAGGTACACGGCCTCGAGAAGGCTCGAGAGTCCCTGTTCCACGGTCCGCCACGACCGAGCCGATGCATTTTCAAAGACGAGGCTCTCCCCGAGGCGTCGAGCGGCCTTCAAAATGAAACCCATGAGGCGACTCACGCAGCCGGGACCGTGCGCCGGCTCAAGGCTCGTCGTTCGATCGGAGGCGAGCTGGGTCCCTCGGGGAGTGGATTCAAAGAGGCAGAGGCGCCGTTTCATGGCATGAACGGAGTCTGGAACTTTTTCTTTTTCGTTCAGAGAAAGGACCGGATCCAGGCTGGAGACGGCCGCGGTGAGTGATCCTGCAGCGCTGCGGAACGTGCCCTTCTTGAGGGCGTTGGCGGCGAGAAGTCCCATGAGGGGCCCATCGGGAGCCAGGAGATTTTCCGCGTCTTCGGCATCTCCCAGCCATGGGAAAGCGCACTGGAAAAAGGCGCTGGCACATCCCCCTTCGTCCAGGCCGCGCCCGAGAATCGTCCCGCACAGTTCGGCCCACCAGAAAGGGCCGCACGCGGGATGAGGCGGCGGAAGGGCGCAGACGAGCTGCCATTCTCGGGCGTTTTCCACCATCCATGAAAGGAGGCAGTGGATCGCCCGCCCCCAGAGCGCGTAGCCCACGGGGTCATGCAGAGGGCGAAAAGGCGGGGCCGTTCGTCGATAAGGGGTCGGAACGTGAGGGGCGACACATTCCACAAAGGATTCCGGGGCGGGTCTTTCCGGCATGAGCACCGAAACGGGCTCCACCGGCGCGGCGCTCAGATAGGGAAGGTCGGGTAAGGCGACGAGGGCCGTATCCGCCAGAGCGGACCCGAGCTGGATCCCATGCTGGGAAAGCGGAGATTCCCCCGTCCTCGGCAGGGCGGCAAAGGGACGCTCGGCAAGTTGAGCCCGGTCGGCGGCCCCAACGAAAGGGCCGTTTCTCCCGTAAAGCAAACGCTCTAGTGTGGCCATGCGTTCGGCCTCCCCGGCGCCGGGGGATAACGGATCGGCCATGGAAACGACGTACGCTTTGATGCCGCCTTGGGCGAAAAAGGCTTTGACGGCTCGCCCCAGTGGATAGAAAGCCTCCCGAAGGGGGGTCGATTGCCCGGCTGCTTGCGGCCAGAGAAAAAACCGGCGAAAGGTTTCCCAGGAATCCACCGGTACGGGAACATCCCTAAGATGGATTCCACCGGAAGGGGGACACACGCGATCCAACAAGCCCTGTTGCCGGTACCAGGGCTCCAGAGGATCGGGCAGGCGATCCAGGGAACGCAGCGGGGCCAGCCCCACAAAAAGCCCCACATCCATGCGGTAAGGGTGGACCGCCGGGTTTCCCGACTTTTCTTCAAACCAGATGGAGGGCATCGGGAGCCCCTTAATCGAGTTCCAGAGCTTCGGCGGACAGCACCAATTCTTCCATGGCCACGTCCCCGCCCCCTTTGGCGGCCAGCGTGGGGCCGGTCCATTTGAGCGGGATGACGCCGCGCAGGTTCCACCGCTGCACTTCGTTGTGGCTTTCATCCATGAGGATCACGGATACGTTCCGCTGAGCGCGAACCCCTTCCTGGCGGACCTGCTTGATCCAGTCCCAAAACTCCTTGGAATCGATGATCCCCCGTTTGAGGGTCACGTCCCCCACCTTGTGGATGCCGGGAACCTTGAGCACATGGTTCAAAGGGTAAGTCCCTTCGCGGTATTCGGAGATGGTGATTTCCGTATTGAGTCCAGACACATCGGAAAAGCCGGCAACGGCGATGCCGTCAATTTCAACGGCAAAGTTGAACGCTCCGTAAGGCACCAATCGATCTGCGGCCATCGTCTTCCTCCCCTATCTGCCGAGCCCTCGTCCATGAAGGCGCCGGTCACTGCCGGCATCTTCGCGTTCAGTCCTTGGTCCCTCGTATCTTCCTCCCGTTCGGGCACGGGACGGTGTGCGAGTCGCCGCCTGAAATCGGGAAATCATGCCCGGGCATCCGCCGTTTTTTGGCCGATGCGGAAGATGACGAATTCTGCAGGCTTAAGAACGGCGACCCCGATGAGGCAGATCAACCGGCCGTTGTCCAGATCGTCCTGGGTCATGGTCGATCGGTCACAGCGCACGAAATACGCTTCTTCCGGACTGGCTCCCAGCAGTGCGCCGCTTACCCATTGGTTGTAGAGGAAAGCGGAGACGGTGGCCCGCACATTGCCCCAGAGCCGTTCCCCGTTGGGTTCGAAGACGACCCACTGGGTGGAGCGGTCGATGGAATGTTCCAAGAAAATGAAGTAGCGGCGCACATTGACGTATTTCCACTCAGGATCCGAAGAGGCGGTTCTCGCTCCCCACACCCGGAAGCCTCGGCCGGGAAAGAACCTCAGACAGTTGACCCCCAGGGGGTTGAGCACTTGCTGCTGCGCTTGGTTGATCTCCCGCTCCAAGCGGATGGCTCCGCGCACCACTTCGTTGGCGGGCGCTTTCCAGACGCCGCGCTGGACGTCGTTTCGGGCGTAGATGCCCGTAACGAAGCCGCTTGGTGGGACGGCGATTTCCTGGGGAATGCGGTCGTTGCCGGGACGGGCCAGGGGATTGGAGACCATGACCCACGGATAGTAGTAAGCGGCGTAGGTCGAGTCCATGGTTCCCCGGATTTCCCGCACCTCCTGCATGTCCACACCCGGCGGACTGTCCAGTACAGCGATCCGGTATCGCATGTTTTCCGCGTGGGTGATGAGGGACTGCTGAATGGCGCTGTATTGGGCCGTGTCGGAATATCCCGGAGCCGCCACGATGGCGATGTCGTCGATGGCTTCCAAGAGCTTGAGCGCATCGGTGTAAGCAACGGCCCCGGGGATGTTGGAGGTGTTTGTCGGCTCCGCGCCGTCGTTGCCGCCCCTTACGGCGATATCTCGACTGGTGCCGGATCCCAGAAGACCCTGCCGGAGATCGAAAGGATGGACGTCTCCTTCGACCTGGAGCGCGTAAGGGTTTTGAAGCGCTTCCGATCGCCGCGACGGCCTTTGGGCCAGGACGGATCCGATCCACCGGGGATGAAGGGGCGAAAAGCCCACATCCTCGTAGACCCGCACAGTGTTGTCGGCATCCCGACTTTCCAGGTTCATCAGGATGAGCGTTGACCCGGCGGGAAGGGGGGTGGAGGTGTTCAGGGCAGTGGCCCGGTCGGAGCCGCCGACCCACCCGGAAGGCCCCAGTGCGTGCCGCACATAATAGGCGGTCCCTTCGGCGGCACGGCCCCGGGCTTCTTCGGCCGGAAGTCCCAGAGCCGTCCGAGCCGGCGTTTCTTCGGCGCGCACGGCGGCGCCCGTTCCCGTTTCTGTGGTGCTCAAAAGAAGGCGTCCCGTTGCGGGATCAGTCGTGGCGCGCACGGCGATGCCGGCGTCCTGAAGCAGGGCGTCGATTTCGGCCGCCGAAACGTCATCCAGGTTCACCACATTTCCTGTGCCTACGGCGCTCTGATCCGCAGCAAAACCCAACGCTGAAAGGGCCGACACACTCACCATCGCCCCGGTGCCACGGGCGTCCGTCCCCAAAACGAGGCGGGGGCCCCCTGCCACGCGGGCGTAGCCTCGACGTATCCGCGTATTTATGAAGGCGGCGAGATCCGCCAGCGTCGTAATCCCCGCAGGGATGGCAACGGCCTGGTCCAAACCGCCCAAGGTCACCCGAAGGACAGTATCTGCCGGAACGTCCACGGGGTCCGCCACGACCTCGCCTTGGATTTCCGCGGGAGTGCCGTGAAAAGAGACGCTGGAAGTGCCTGCGGCGGTGGTGAGGGTGAGTTGGTCCCCGTCGTTCAGGCGGAAGGGCGGACTGCCGCCCATGAGGACGGCAGGTTGAGGCGTCGTGCTCTGAATGCGCAGGAGCGATCCCAAGGGGGCTTTGTCCAAGGTGGCCGAAGTCACGGGCACGGCTTTTTCGGTGACGGTGATCCGCCCGTTTAGGCCCGAACCGGGCATGCGGGCTGTAAAACGCACCCGGACGGTTGCGAAGTCCACCACAAGGTCCGAGCGGGCGATTCCCGTAGAAGACACGGTCCCGCCCCCGTCGGTGCGCGGAACGAAGGTTCGAGCGATGTAGAGACGCGAACCTCCATTGTCGAAGAACGCCCGCACGGCATGAGCCACATAGTTGGTCTTTTGCGGGTCCTCGTCGGCGGCGGCCGAAAAGGAGAGGTTTTCCAATCCGCCGAAAATCCTCTCGAATTCGCCGAAGCTGGTGACCATGACCGGGGTTTCCGTCAGCGGCCCCTTGCGGGTTGGGCCGACGAAGGCCGTGGTGCTCGTGCCCACCCCTTCGATGGACTTGGGACGAAAGCTCACTTCTTCCACGTACACTCCGGGAGCTAAGTATTCCGGCATGGTTCCGCCTCCTGGTTGATGGTGATCCCTCATGTCCTTATGTCGTTGAAACGGTTTTTCGGATCCTTTCCGTTCGCCCGGCCTTGAGCGTCAGGGCATGCTCGCTTCGAAGAAAACTTTCGTGTTCCTTTTCCAGCCGGTCCGGATCGGGGAAGCCCACCGCCTCGGCATCCCACACCACCTGCATTCGCGCCGGGGTCTCGTAAACCAAGACGGGTTCTTCCGTATCGTCTCCATGGCCGTCTCCGGTGCCGTTGGTCCCGCCTTCCGAAGAGCGGGCAAAAGGGATGGCCGGGACGACCACGAGACCCTCGCCGCGGGCGTCCGTCATGCCGCTGGCCAAAAGGACGGCTCCCGAGCTGTCCGTGATTCGAAGGAGGGCTCCCGATAAGGGCACGGATCGGCCGTCCACCGAGCGATCCAGCGAGACACGCACGAGGCTCCACCGAATGCCGGGCACTGATGCGGCCGGGGCCGGAAAGAGCGACACCCGGGCGGGCTGAAAGAGGGAATGCTCCACATCGGGGTGCGCCGGGTCGGGGTCTCGGGGAAGCAAAAGGGTGAAGGATCGGGCAAGGTAACGGCGGGAAGGGTCTTCGACAGTGCCGCGAAAGGGAAGGGCTTGGAGCGGCGGGTCTTGCGGAGGAGCCCGAAAGGCCTGACCGTGATGTTCAAGGCCCGCGGCTTTCTGGATGATGTATCGACCGGAAGGTTTTCTCATGAGCCCCACCCCGGGAATATCGACGCATAAGGTCCTGTTTACGGGAAAACCCGTGGTGAGGTCGACGAAATCCAAGGCGCCGAGAATGCGTCGAATGCGCCATTCCACGAAACGGAGGCGGGAAAGCCCCTGGGGATCCACGCTCATGGACGGCATCAGCGCGCCTCCTTTTCACCGAATCCAAAGGCCGATACCGCGACCGGCCGCCCCTCAGGCTGCGAAACACCCTCGATGGCCACGGGCCGGACCACATAGGCCAAGGACAGACGATAGGGTGGAGCCAGAGCGTCCCACAGGCGCATCATGTCTTCGGGGGCGAGATCTTCGGGAAGGATCTGGAGCATGTCTCCCGGGTCCCAGCCGGCTTCGGCCGAGAGCACCGAAACGTCCAAGACGGCGTGCGTTTCCAAGGTGTGCAGGACCCATGCCGCCAGGATGTGCTCTGTCAAAGGGCTGTCGGCCCAAAAGGTGATGAGATAATGCAGGTCCAGGACAACCGCGGCTTTCTGCGGTGCGCCATCCGCCCTGATGGGTCTGTTGCGGTGGTGTTCGTTCCAGGTGATGCGATAAAGGTAGAGGCCGACGGTGGGTTCCATGTCGCCGTCCTGGAGTCTTGCCAATTCGTTGCTTGAAAACACACGAAAGCGACAATCGTGGGGCTGTCGAATCCCTTCGGGCAGCGTTCGAAACGCCCGATCCAAAAACGTGGCCAGCGAAGCTCCCACCGAATGGATGGCACTGAAATTGGCCATGAGGTGCTCCGTTGCGACCTTGGCGTTTTATGGACTCGTTCGGGAGCGCCTGGGGGTTTTCCGTTTTGCCGAAGCGAAGGCCTCCGGCCTGCCGAAGCATCGGCCGCAAGGTGTGCGCTCCCGAGTCACAGCCCGCCGTCTCGCACCGTCCTCCATCCCCCTGAGTGGGCTTTTCCCACGGGGAAAAAACAAACACCCTGAATGCAAGAACTCATAGCGCGACGGCATCACCGCCGGATCACCGCGGCATCACAGACACTTAAAGCGGGAAAAAATGGAAGACTGAATCGGTGTTCTCGACAGGTCGGGGGGTGTTCGGCGCTCGAGAGGGGGAGAGGATGCGACCTCTCCCCCGGCGCCTCAGACTTACCGCTCAGGCGGTTTCACGAGGCCACTGGCCGACGATGCGGCCGGCGGCGTCGGTGATGGTGATCTCAATGGAGGGATCGCCGTCCAGGCGATGGGTGGCGCAGGAAATTCAGGGATCGTAGGCGCGCACCGCCATTTCCACCCGGTTGAGCAGTCCCTGGTCCACGGTGCCCTTATGGATGATGGATTTTGCGGCCTGTTTGACGCTGAGGTTCATGGGGGCGATGTTGTGGGTGGTTCCCACGATGAGGTTCGCCCGGGTGATCAGGCCGTTGTCGTCCGTGGAGTAATCGTGGATCAATGTGCCTCGCGGGGCTTCCACGCTGCCCACCCCCCGGCCGGCTTTCGGTTCCACCTCGGCCCGGACCCGGGGATCGCAGATCTCGGGGTCTTTCAAAAGCTCCATGGCGTGCTCGCACGCATAGACTTCTTCGATGAGCCGAGCCCAGTGGTAGAGCAGGGTCGCCTGGGCGGGCCGTCCGAATTTCTCCCGGAACTCTTCCAGCTCCGCCTGCGCGCGCGGGGTGGGGATGCGATCCGCCACATTGATGCGCGCCAGGGTGTTGGCCCGATAGATGCCTTTGGGATTGGTTTCGTCCAAGGAAAACCCTTCGTTCCACACCTTGGCGTAAGGCATCTTGGCGTAGGAATAGGGTTCCACGTGTTCGCCCAAATAGTCCGCATAATCCTGGACATCGAACTCGGTGAAGGTCCCATCGGGTTTCATGAGACGGATGCGGCCGTCGTAAAGGTTCAGGGCTCCCGTCTCGTCCACCGTGCCGATGAAGCCCGTGCGGATCACCCCCAGGGATTGGATTGTTTCCAGGTAGGGTGGAAAAACCTTGGTTTTGGCGAATTCGAGGGTGAACAAAGCGAAATCCAGAAGCTCACCCATCTGGGCAAGGATGTCCCGCCGTTCCTCCTCGAGCATGGGCTTGGAAAAGCCTCCCACGACCCCGGCGATGGGGTGGATGGCCTTGCCGGCGAAGCGCTCCAGAATCATCTTGGCGCGATGGCGCATCTGCACGACCTTCTGGGCCAGTTCCGGATGGGCCTTGGCAATGCCGATGACGTTGCGCACCGAATAGTCGGCATCGGGGCCGATGACGAAATCGGCTGCAGCGAGGAAGAAAAAGTGCAGGAGTTTGTCTTCCGCATGGGCGATGGTCTGCATGAGCTCCCGCAGCTTTTGGGCGGCGGGCGGCGGCGTGACGCCGAAACATCGGTCCACCGCCTTGTTGGACGCCAGATGATGCATCCACGGGCAGATGCCGCAAATGCGGTTGACGATCCGGGGGACTTCTTCGGCGGGTTTTCCTTCGATGAATTTTTCAAACCCGCGAAGGGACAGGATGTTCACGCGCGCATCCCGCACTTCGCCCGCATCGTCCAGTTGGATCTGGATCGACGCGTGCCCTTCGATGCGCGTGATGGGCTGGATATGGATGACCCGACTCATCACTAAGACTCCTTTCGCGGCCGTGTGGGCCGAAGCAACCGGTGAGCTCCCGCAAAGCGCAGAAGCGAGGGGAATTCCGGAAGCGATTTCACGTCGATCCCGTTGGAAGCCAGGGCGTTCAGCATGTCCAGCAGGGGATTGCCGTCGTGCCGAACCGGCCCGTAACAGCCTCGACAGGGCACCCGTGCGGCAAGACAGCGCGGCGTCTTGACGTCCCCGCCGCATCCGGCGCGGGTGACCGGTCCCATGCACAGGAAACCCTGTTCCAGCAGGCACCGCATCTTATCCAGAGGTTCGTCAGGGCTGTGATAGAAGGGATTTTGCAAGAAGCGGCGCAAGGTCTTGAGTTTTCCTTTGCCTTCGCGCACCGTGGGACAGGTGTCGCACACACTCTTTGTGGGAAGATCCGGGGCCTTCCCTTCCAGCAGGGCGCTCAGAGCCGTAAAGAGCTGGTCCGGATGGGGCGGACAGCCCGGCAGGTACACATCCACCGCAATGTGCTCGTCCAAAGCGGAACACACCTCCAGCAGCCGAGGCACCGGGGGTTCGAAGGTGCGGGGGTTTTCGTCGGTGGTTTCCGTGGAAAAGCACCGGTCCAGAAGCTCGGACACGGGAAAGCCGTTGGCCAAAGCGGGTATGCCGCCGTGGGTGGCGCATGTGCCCAAGGCGATGATCACCTTGCAGCGCGATCGCATGTGGGCGGCGATTTCCGCATGTTCTTCGTTTCGGATGCCTCCGCTGATGATCCCCACGTCGGCTTCCGGAATGTCCAGATGATCCTTTTCCCCCGTCTGCCCGAAGTACTTGTGGTCCAAAAGCACGGGGATGTGCACGAATTCCACGAGATTGAGCACGTCCAGGAGCCGTTCCCCCAGATCCACCAGGGAGATTTCACACCCGGAACACGAATTGAGCCATTCGCTGGCTACGGTCACTGGCATGGCTGATCCTCCTCATGGGGCACGGACCGCGCGTCACAGGGCGACGACGACCGGTTTGCCCAGTTCCCGGCGATGGTTTCTGGCCTCGGAGCGTTTCTGCGCCGCCGCCCGCATGACCGTTTCCAGGACCTTTTCGGACACCGCGGGATCCTCCCGCCGATCCTTCTCTTCCACCGTCCGTCCTCGAGCGTCCAAATAGGCGGCGCGTCCCTTGGGGGTTCTCGTGATGTAGGATGTCCAGCCTTCGGGGGCCCCAAGACCGCCAAAGGAGATGTCCGCCAGTTCCGCGCTGTAGTCTTCACAGTATCGGCAGGCATGGCGCTTGAGGCGGTCCAGCAAGTGGATGTCCAGTCGCCGAACGGAGCCGTCCTTGAGGTGCACCTGGAAGGATTCCTTGACGTTGATCTTGACCACGTCGTCCCAGGAAAAGTTGCCGGATCGGGCCAGTTCCATGCGATGGGGTTCGTCGAAGAGGAAGTTCCCCGAACAGTAAAGGCCCAGGCAGAAGGAGACAGACTCCGAGGGCATGACGCCGAGGGTTTCCATGCGCCGGAACGCCTGAATCTGACACGGGGTGCCCACGAGCGCCACGCGGCGAAGGCCCTTGCTCATGAGCGGCTTCAGGGCCTCCACACTGGCCCGGGCCATATAGGCCTCCCCCAGCCCGACGACGCCGTGGCTGGTATCGAAAAAGAAGCCGGCGCTTTCCTTGATTTCATCAATCGATGTGGCGAGAAAGGGTTCCCTTTGAAAGCGCCCGATCCTCCGGGCCACGATGGCCCCGTCGATATGCCCCGTGTGGAAGAGGTGGAGCAGGAGCGCCGTAACCAGGCCCCCGTCCGTCGCGTGCCGGCGCACCTCCGGGTCCAGGGCCCGGGCAACGCCGGCGCTCAGCACCCTGCCGATGGGGGCGCTCCAGCTCAGCCGATGCCGTGTTTCCGGCTCCAGTTCGTCGATTTCCGGGCACACGGCATGGCACAGGCCGCATTCGATGCACTTTTCCACGTCTTTATAGCGAGGGCGGCCGTCTTCGCCGATTTCCAAGGCGCCGTAGTTGACGGACGTGCACAGGGAGACGCAGCCGCCGCAGCGATGGCACAGCCCCGGCTTGATCACCTCTTGGAGCAAATGGAAAAAGGTCTTCATCTTCGCTCCTCCTTTCAGGCGGACCGGGCCTGTGCGGATTCCCGCCCTTTTAGAGGGTTGGGTCCGAGGGCTCGGATTTTTTCCGTAAACCGGGTGACCAGCTGGGCGAACCGAGGCGCTTCGGCCGAAGACACCCATTCGATGGCGAACCGTTCCGGGTCGATCCCGACGTTTTCCAAGGCGATGCGCACGGCATGGCTTCGGGCCAGGGCTTTGTGATTACCGTCCAGGTAATGACATTCGCCCAGGTGTCAGCCCATGACGAGGACGCCGTCGGCTCCCTTGAGCAGCGCCTTGGTGATCAATTCCGGATGGACCATGCCGGAACACATGACTCGAATGGGCCTCATGTTAGGGGGATACTGCAACCGCGATACGCCGGCCAGGTCTCCCCCCGCATAGGCGCACCAGTTGCACAAAAAGCCGACGATGACGGGTTCGAAAACTTCGCTCATGGGATCAGCTCCTCTTAGGCCAGCAAGGCATTGATTTGGGCTTCCAATTGGTTCAGGGTAAAGCCGTGAACCATGACACCGCCTTTCGGGCACGTGGCTTCACACAGCCCGCAGCCTTTGCACAGGGCGGGGTCGGTGCGAATCCGCTTTTTCCCCGGCTCTCCGTCTTCCTCTTCCAGACGAATGGCCCGGTAGGGACAGACATCCACGCACAGGGCGCAGCCGTCGCACCGTTCCGTGACGTAGGACTTGATGGCGTCCAGTTGCATCTCTTCCTTGGAAAGGACCACGGCCGCTCGGGACGCCGCCGCTCGCGCCTGGGCGATGGTCTCGTCCACAGGCTTGGGATAGTGGCACAAGCCCGCCACAAAGAGGCCGTCCACGGAAAGATCCACGGGGCGCAGTTTGGGGTGAGCCTCCGTCAGGAACCCGTCGGCGTTGACGCCGCACTTGAAAAGATCCACCACATCCTGCCCCACGTTGGGTTCCACCGCCGCGGCCAGGACGACGAAATCGGCGGGGATGCGAAGCGTTCTCGACAGGATGGGATCCACCACGTCCACGTGCAAGGCGCCGTTCTCGGCGGATACCCGAGGTTTGGTCTCCAGAGTATACCGGACGAACAAAACCCCCAGAGCCCGCGCCTTCTGGTAGAGCTCTTCCCGCATCCCGTAGGTGCGCATATCCCGATAAAGGACGTAGACGTCCACATCCGGGTTCAGGGCTTTCATGCGGATGGCGCTCTTGACCGTGTGCGTGCAGCAGAGCCTGGAGCAGTAAGGCCGGCGGGGCTCCCGGGACCCCACGCACTGGATGAAGACCACATTTCGGGCATGGCGGATCTTGTCCGGGTCTCGATCCAGCAGGGCGTCACACTGAAGGTGCGTCATGACGCGGGGATCTTGGCCGTAGAGGTATTCATCCGGTTCGGCCTGGCGACCTCCCAGGGCCAGCACGGCGGCGCCGTAAAAGATTTCCCGTTCCGAACCGTCCACGTCCACAAGGCTTCGGAAACTGCCCACGGAACCGTCCACCGTTTTCAGCCGGGCGGAGGTGAGAACCGTGATGTTCGGGTGGTTTTCCACGCTGCGGATAAGATCTTCCAGCATGGGCCGGATGGGCTCTCCCTGGTCGTTTTCCAGAAGATGCCACGCATTGCCGCCCAGGCGGGCCTCCTTTTCCACGAGGACGGCCTCAAAGCCCTGATCGGCCAGATAGAGGGCCGCGTTCATGCCAGCCACACCGCCTCCGAGGACCAAAGCCTTCTGGATGACGTTTACTTTGAGGCGCGTTAAGGGGGCGTTGAGCGCCGCTTTGGCCACGGCCATGCGCACCTGGTCCTTGGCTTTTTCCGTGGCTTTCACGGGATCCTGCTGGTGGACCCAGGCGTTCTGGTTGCGAATGTTGGCCATTTCCACCAGGAAGGGATTGAGCCCGGCTTCTCTCAGAGTGTCCTGAAAGAGGGGTTCGTGGGTGCGGGGAGTGCAGGCCGCCACGACGATCCGGTTCAAGCCGAGTTCCTTGATCTTCTGGGCGATGAGGATCTGGGTGTCCGCCGAACAGGTGAACAGGTTGTTTTCCACGTGAACCACGTGGGGAAGCGTCTTGGCGTATTCGGCGACGGCTTTCACGTCCACCGTGTTGGCGATATTGATGCCGCAGGAACAGACAAAGACCCCGATCCTCGGCTTTTCAGAGGAAATGTCGTGTTCCTGAGGGTATGTCTTGGTTCGGGCGAGCTTTCCCCGGGCCGAGCACAGGGTGCGGGCCGCTTCGGCGGCGGCCGTGGAAGCTTCCGTCACGGCATGGGGGATGGCCTTCGGCCCGTGGAACGCTCCGGTGGCGTAAATTCCAGGCCGCGTCGTGGTCACGGGATTGAAGCCGGACGTGCGAGCGAACCGATGGGGCGTCAGGTCGATGCCGAGGGCGGCGGCCAGGGTTTCCGCGTCCTTTGGCGCTTCCAGGCCGATGGACAGGACCACCAAGTCGAAGGGTTCGACGACGGAGCGCCCTTCATCGTCCACATACTGGATCACGGCACCCTTGTTGTCCGGGCCGGGTTCGATGGAATGGGGGCGTGCCCGCACGAAGCGGATGCCGTGCTCCTGGGCGTTCATGAGGTAGCGTTCAAAGTCTTTTCCGTGGGTGCGCATATCCATGTAGAAAACGGCCTGTTCCAGACCGCCGCCGCTGCAATGTTCGGCCGTGACCAACGCCTGCTTGATGGCATACATGCAGCAGACGCTGGAACAATAGCCGTTGCTGCACTGATGAATGTTGCGCGATCCCACGCACTGGATCCAGGCGATCCGCCGGGGTTCTTCCTCATCGGACGGGCGGACGAGATGGCCCATGTAGGGGCCGTTTGAAGCCAAAAGCCTTTCGTATTCCAGGCTGGTCACGACGTCGCGGATATGGCCGTAGCCGTAGACGTCCAAACGGGAAGGATCAAAGGCTTCAAAACCCGAGGCCGTGATCACGGCCCCCACCTCCAGGGTGAAGGTCTTTTCCGCGTCCTGGAAATTGATGGCGCCGGTGGGGCAGAACTTTTCGCAGGCCCGGCATTTGCCTCGGGTGAGGTAGAGACAATGGGCGGGGTCGATGGCGTATTTCAAAGGGACGGCTTGGCCGTATTTGATATAAGCGGCCTTGCGCTTTCCCCGACCCATGTTGAAGGGGTCGTCGACTTTCTTGGGGCATTTTTCGGCGCACAGCCCGCAGGCGATACACTTGTCCATGTCCACGTATCGCGGTTTTTGACGGACGGTGACGTGAAAGTGCCCGAGGGATCCGGAGACATCGACAATTTCGGAAAGGGTGAGAAGTTCGATGTTGAGATGGCGGCCGACCTCGACCAGCTTGGGGGCGATGATTCACATGGCACAATCGTTGGTGGGAAAGGTCTTGTCCAGCTGGGCCATGACCCCGCCGATGCCCGACGTCTTCTCCACAAGGACCACCTTGTAGCCGGAGTCGGCCAAATCCAACGTGGCCTGTATCCCGGCGATGCCGCCTCCCACCACCAGGATGGAACCGATGGGTTCTTTGCTCATGGATTCTCCTCCGTGTGTGCCGTGACGTTGTGGAATGGGCCTTCCTGCCCCCGGCCGTGGCGCATGGGCCCTGAAAAGGCCCCACACTCCCAATGGGGTTCGCTCTCGGGCGTCTTTACGCCGGGGCGAAAAATTGTGCAAGAACTTTTTGCACAAAATGCACAATTCATGAAACAGCCCGCCACCAGCGCACCTCCAGGGCGTTGCGCTCGGGAAGCCTCCGGTAGGTCACCTCGGGGAAGCCCGCCATGAGGCAGCCCGTAACGATGTGGTCGTGGGGAAGGTCGAGGAATCGGGCCAAATCCGGCCGCTCCAAAGCGAAGGCGTTGACGTAGCCGGCCCAGCAGGTTCCCAGGCCCAGGGCCGTGGCGTAGAGTTCCACGTATTCCAGAGCGAGGAAGGTGGTGACCCGGGCGGCCTTGTGGGTGTTGGGGGCCGAGGCCACGAGAAGGTGGGGAGCGTTTCTCAGGATGCGGTCTTCACCCTTTTCGTGGGCGCGAACGATCCCTTCCATGTGCCATTGGGCGGCGAGGGGCGATCCGGCTTCAATGAGGGAGCGCATCCAGCCCACGACCATCTCGCGCACGGCGCTCATGCCGTCTCGAGACATGACCACCGTGAAGGTGAGTCCTTGGGAATTGTGCCCCGACGGGGCATAGCGCGCCGCCTGGAGGAGTTTTTCCAAAAGATCCCGGGCAACGCTTTCCGGCCGGTAGCAGCGGATGGATCGCCGGGATCGCAGGAAAAGGAGCGCCGTTTCCGGATCCAGCACGGGAAAGCGAGGCAGCGGGCTTTGCACGGCGAGGGGGGCCCGCGCGTGGTCCAGGGCGCCGTGAGGGCACACGGCGACGCAATGGCCGCAACCGATGCACCACGGGGCCATGACCCGGCGCACCGTTGGTCCCCCCTGAGGGTCCAAGGCCAGGATGCCCGCGGGGCACACGCGAGCGCACAACCCGTCCCGATCGCACTTTTCCATATCCACACGAATCAACGCCATTCTTTCCTCCCTGAATTCATGAAAGAAAACCTATCCATAACACGACCATAGGCCATGTAACATTATGACTTCACTGGCCTTTTATGGCATAGAAGGTCCTCTCGTCAACTCGCTCGGCAGGTGCAGCGATGGAAAAGATCGAGATCGAACAATCCTCCAAGGCCATCTACATCTACAGTGAACAATCAAGTCTCGCCCTGGTCGGGGCTCTGGTCAATAAGTCCACGACGCCCATCCTACACCTGGATGAGGTTGGGGGCCATTCCAAGATCTCGCACAAGGACGTGGTGAAAACCTCCGTCGGGGTGTTGGCGACGGGGAAGAGGGACCTTGAGGCCGTCCGTGGCTTGGAGCTGCTGGAGAACGTGCAGGTTCCCGTAACGGAGCTTCCCACGGACCACGTGGCTTTGGACGTGGATGTTTTCGGCTCGGACAAGTCCAAGACCCAAAAAGAGGGCGTTTCCCGAACCTCCCAGAGCTATGAAGGCTAGGCGCCTATTGGGGCCTCCCTGGGATCGGAGCGATGGTGCCTTGTAGGTTGGGGTGAGCGTAGCGAACCCCAACAAAGATCGGGGATACGCTCGCACGTCGCGGTGTCGCAACGAGGATGAAACCCGAACCCCCGGGAACTCGTGCGCGAATCTTCTATGAAAGTCTTATTAACATACCGTAACTAGAAGACGTGTGTCCTTCGTTGTCTCACGCCGCCTGATGGGGGTTATTGTCAAAAGGAATCCTCGAAGCGCGAATCGCGCCTCTTGGGCCCAGAAAGCGAAACAATTTTCGAGCACAATCGAATCGGTCCTTCTCCCGGATTTGGCCATCGATCCCGGACCCGTGAGACTCCGACCCGCCCATCCCCAAGGCCCGTTTGGTCGTTTCGCTTCGGCACGTCACCATTTCGCACCACCCTGGGCCGACCCTGCGGATCCCGAAATTCCTGCATCCCGGCGAGAAATGCCTCTCGCTTCATCTTGATGGCTTCCGCCAATGGCTTTCGGGTTCCATTGCGAAAGATCCCCCTCAAAGGGTCCCGGACCGATGAAGCTGGATTTCTCAATGCAGCAAGGCGACCTTCCTTGATGTGGCTTATCCTTGGCCTGCTCCATTCCCGCGGGACCGTCAACACGAACACAAAAAGGACCTATACTTGCCCCCGGCGGCCCTGTAAACGCAATGCTGTTGACTTAAGAGCGAACAACATGGGGGTGCATTTCGCAAGATGCCGA
>JBBFKW010000014.1:0-143656 GCA_037481835.1 Desulfosoma sp.
GTGTTCCCATTGGTTTTCGGTCCGAAGGCAGGCCCCGCTTTGAGGGGATTGAGACTACTCAGACAGCTCCCTCGGCGCATACTTGTGGATCAGTCCGAAGGCAGGCCCCGCTTTGAGGGGATTGAGACTGGTCTTTCTCCTCTTTTTAATTGTTCATGCCAATCCGTCCGAAGGCAGGCCCCGCTTTGAGGGGATTGAGACAAGTATTGCCCCAACTCGGCCAGACGGAGGGGGGCGTCCGAAGGCAGGCCCCGCTTTGAGAGGATTGAGACGTGGGAGTTTCGGATTTCGCCCGTGATTCGGGCGAGGTCCGAAGGCAGGCCCCGCTTTGAGGGGATTGAGACAGCTCCTTTCTTTAGATGTCTATACCAAACATTAGCAGTCCGAAGGCAGGCCCCGCTTTGAGGGGATTGAGACATAACTGTATCCGGTGATACAATTAGTCCACCATAAAAGTCCGAAGGCAGGCCCCGCTTTGATTTGATAGGGCCTTTGCAAGGGCCCATTTAAGCTGGGTCCGAAGGCAGGCCCCGCTTTGAGGGGATTGAGACTGGTCTTGGCAATCTTCCTTATCTTGTCCTCCAACGTCCGAAGGCAGGCCCCGCTTTGAGGGGATTGAGACAGCTCCTTTCTTTAGATGTCTATACCAAACATTAGCAGTCCGAAGGCAGGCCCCGCTTTGAGGGGATTGAGACGTCTCAGGTTTTCCTTCTGCTTCTGGGCGATGTTGATGTCCGAAGGCAGGCCCCGCTTTGAGGGGATTGAGACGTTGTCGCGATGGGTGCGGCGACGGGGCTGCCTCTGGTCCGAAGGCAGGCCCCGCTTTGAGGGGATTGAGACCCGATCACAAAGATTCTTACCAACCAACTTCTTGACTGTCCGAAGGCAGGCCCCGCTTTGAGGGGATTGAAACGAAGTGGGTTCTCCTATCCGGGATGCTGCGGCAGATGCGCACTTCCGCTCCCGGAAATCCGAGGCTCGCGAAAATACTTTTCCCGCCTATTCTCAAGTTCGTCGACATGGCCTGGGTTCCCCGCGCCGCTTGGGGTTCAAAGGCAACAGCCCAAAGCGCTCGTCCCCCAAAAGGCTCCCAAGGAAAATTTCCGGTGCTTTCTGAAAAAAGCCCCGCTGGTGCCGTTATCCATGTCAGAGGCAAGAAACTGGATAACGGGAGGTCGCGATGAAAAGAACAGCTTTGATCCTTATGGTTTTGGTCTTATTTTCCACCGGTTGTGCGAGCAAGGAGATCCTGAAACAAAAATACATGCAAGACATGGCGGCTCGCATCGACATGGGTTCGGTTCAGGACATGGCGCGATTCCAAACGGATCTTTCCACCTGCGCCGACCTGGCCGCCGAATGGCACTGCCGGGCCCAGAACGAAGCCATGGCCAACGGCCTGGTGGGGGCCCTGGTGGGCGCCGGGCTCGGCTACGGCTTGGGCCGCGCGTGGGGCGGACACAACGATGCGGGGTGGGCGGCCACCGGGGCGGCCGCGGGTGCCGCGGGAGGCGTGGGATCCGTAAGCAACCATGCGGACACCGTGTTCAAGAACTGCATGCAGAATCGGGGCTACAAGCTCCTCTGGTAGCCCGCGGCGGACCTTTCTCAAAAGGTGAAACAAACGGCAAAGGTGATGAGTGTCCTGCGCATTCGTGGTATTCTGCCGATTACACGACGGGCAAGAAGCTGCGGCCGCGTCCATGGTTCCATTGAGGCAACGGATAGCCCATGGCGCACGTTCTCATCACCACCTTGGGAAGAAACTGGCAGATCGTTCCGGAAATCCTCGGGTGGACCAACCCGGATCTGGTGGACCTTTACGCAAACCATCCCAACCGGGACGAATTGAGAGCTCTTCGGGCCGAGTACAACATCGAACCCATTGAAAGCCTTTGGATCATCACCACGGACGATTCGGCGATCCAGAAGGCCCTGGAACGGCTTAAAGACTGGCGGCGTGCCGTGGGGGCCCGGGGCATGCGGTTCCGGGTCGTTCGGGTGAGCGGGATTCACGATCTGTCGTCTCTTGCCGAATGCCGCCGGATAAGAGAGGCCATCCACCAGGTGGTTCTTCGAGGGTCCAGGGAGGCGGGCGCGGAAGGCTCCCTCGTCTTGTCCCTCACCGGCGGCCGAAAGACCATGAGCAGCGACATGCAGGCCGCAGCCTCCTTTTTCGGGTGCCGCGCCCTGGTCCATATCGTCGGCCGGGACGACAAGCTGGAGCACTTTAAAAAACTAGACATCCAAGACTTCTGCAAGCCTTTACCGCCAGCGCTCGCCGACGCCGCCACCCCCGTGGTGGTGGGTCGGCATGCGCCCAGCCCCCTCCTGGACTATCCGGATCCCCGCGGAGAGCCCCTGTCCGATTGCCTCCAGGAAAGCCTCCAAACCGATTCGGCTTTTCATTCCTTCTGGGAGGATCTCAGCCTGTCCGTGGAGGACACCCGCCTGCTCGATGCCCTGGAAAACCGCTTGAAGGCCGCTTCCAACCTGGCGGCCAATTACGCCAGCCGCATCATCCAAGAAGAAACCTCGGCCAACTTCCTGGCCCTCTACAGCCTTCCTCCCCGGGAGATTCAAAGGCTCAAGGAAATCGTGGTGGGCGCCGACCCAAACCCACAGCGGCAGGCAGCGGAACTGGACCTGCTTCGCCGGCTGCCCAAGGCCGAACTCCACTGCCACCTGGGAGGCGTGCTCACCGTCGGGGAAATCATCCAAGTGGCCGACTCCGTCCGCGAAAGAATCAAAGAATGCCGAGGGCGGCTCCAGCCGTGGCTCGAGGGGTGGAAATCCCGCCTGGAAACCGAAGATCCCGACCGCTTGGGGGAAACGCTCCAATGGAAGGAACTGCGACGGCCCGTTTCGGGCGTGCCCGAACCGCTTGCCGTGGCCGCCTTCCTGCTTCTTTTCGAGTCCTGCCCGCACGTTCTGGAAAAGATGATCTACGGCAACTACCTGAAGGAAGAAAACTTCGTGGGTATCGGATTCGACGCCTACGAGCGCTTGGGCGATCTTCAGGGATCGGCCCTGCTGCAGTGTGAAGAAACCCTTCGGGCCGCCTGCCGGATCCTGGGCCGCAAAGCCCGGGAACACAACGTACTCCACCTGGAAGTGCGCTGTTCTCCCAAGAACTACACGCGGGGAGGCTTGAGCTCGGCGAGCGTGCTCGAAATCATCGCGGACGAATTGGCCCGAAGCGGTCCCGAATCCACCGTGGTGCTTCTCATCGGCAGCCGCCACCGCGACTTGGCGGCGCTGAGCGAAAGCGTGGCCCTGGCCGAACAGGCGTTGGCCGACGAGGGGACCGCCTCCCGGATGCTGGTCGGCTTCGATCTGGCCGGAAACGAAAAGGCCCTGGAGGCGGCGGAAGTGCGTCGGGCCTTCCTGCCGCTTATGGAACGGTGCCTACATGCCACGATCCATGCCGGGGAGATCGCGGACGCTTCCAGCATTTGGCAGGCGGTCTATCATCTCAACGCGGAGCGCATCGGGCACGGTCTCACCCTCGAAGGGAATCCGGACCTCCTGGAGCGTTTCCGAGACCGGCGGATCGCCGTGGAGATGTGTCCTTCCAGCAACTGCCAGATCGTGGGCTTTCGGGACTCTCATCTGCCCGGAACGGCCTCTCGGCCGATCTATCCCCTTTCCGCGTATTTGAATAAGGGGCTTCGAGTCACGGTCAACACGGACAACCCGGGTATCTCGCGGACCGACTTTTCCAGGGAATACCACCGGGCGGGGCGCCTCAGCCCCGAGGGTTTAAGCCTTTGGGACCTTCTGCTCCTCATCCGAAACGGCTTTAAGGCGGCTTTCACCGAAGCCCCCAAGCGCCATGATCTCCTTCGAAAGGCGGAAAACAGGATCCTTCACGTGCTGGAAACTGCCTTTGATCTATGAGCTCGGAAGAGCACGTCTGGTGCGTCCCGCGCCACGCTGTGCCGGCCGCCTGGCTGGAGCGGCGGGCCGCTCTTCGCCGCCCCTGCGGGTTCTGTCTTGAGGTCCTGGACGCGGCGGGCTGCTGTTCCATGCCACGGGGAGAAATAAAAAGGATCCGCGCTGCGAGCAGATCGTCCCTTACGCGGTGGCCCTGGATCCCCGGGGTTCAGGGTGGGTTGTTATGCGCGCAAGGGCTCGGAAAAGCGGCTCCATGGAGGGGCATCGGTTTGATCTTTCAGGGAATCATCAACGAGGAGGAATCCGCCGTGGGCGAAGTGCCCCTGGGAGTCCTCTTCCGCATGGACCTTTCGACCCCGGAACCCCTCCGGCCCGGCGCCGAACTCCATGGGTTTAAGGGGGTCCCCCTTTCCCAGGCGGGCCGGCATCCCCCGAAGCTATGGTCCGGCCTGGCCCTCGAACTTCTCTAGAAGATTGTCTGGAAACGAGCAGCCGCGTTTCTTTTTCAGTGGGGCGTACCGGTGCCGACATCAAAGCCCGCCCCCTATAAGCAATCTCCTGTGGTAAGAATCAGCCATCCGAATGGCATGGCGAGGTTTCCGTTGTCCATGGCGCACAGGGTCCTGGTGGATCCCATGTCGCGGATGGGTCTCCTTGCCTGGACGTTATATCCCTGGCGGAGTCCATCGACTGAAAGCGACTCAAAATGGGAAAAACGTCCGACCCGCAATAAGACCCTCTTTCGAGGCTGCTGCTCGGAAAACCAATACGGGGTGCTCGGGTCCAGGATCATCACTTGGCCGTCGGGAAGCTTCGCCCGAGGGAAACGTTCGTGGATGGCCTTCCAATGTTTGTCGTTTTTTCCCCGGCCGTAAAACTTGTCCGCTTCCGCCAGCATCCGCCCCCAGTAAAACCGGTTGCAGGCGTCAAAGAGGGTTTTGGCGTCCAGTTTTCTGCCGAGAAGCCGGGCTATCTCCGGCCGATTCATCTTTTCTTCGTCAATTTGAATTTCCACCTCGAACGCGGGAGGTTTCCAGGTGTCGGCAAACGAGACCAGGCGCTCCACCCACATCTGGATATTTTCCGATCCCGGCTTATTGGGGTTCCAGTTCATGGCCCGGTCGATCCGGGTGGCTTCGTCGGGAAGTTCCACGTCACGAACCTTGATCAGGCGAAAGACGTCCTTTTCGGTCTGATCCGATGGCCGGTTGAGAGCCGACTCCTCGAGAACCTTCGCCTTTTTTTCCACAGCAGCTTGTTTAACCTCCGAGTGAACTCGAGGCTTGGTTTGTGGATCCAGATTGGCAAAATAATTCACCACCGCGGTTCGGATGGCTCCCTTGATGCTGGAGCCGGGCAGGAACGCCTTTTCACTCACAGGATTCCGCGGCATCATGTCCACCCGAAAACTTCGGTCCGGTGATCCGGCTTTCAGGGAAAATTCCTCCTCGAACCTTTTCGACACACCGACTCGCAGAATCCGGTCTTCGGCCTTTAAATGGGTACGAAAGAAAAGCTGGATCCCCTTGAGGTCTCCCCGGTCCACAAGCGACAGGAACCTTCGACGCTCGCTGTCGTCCAGCTCGCCGATCACCTGAGCGGGACGGAACCGAAGGAGGAATCCCCGGTCCAGAACAAACTGCAAGGGATCGATTTCCACTGCCGAACCCACGTGAATGGGGGTGAGGGCCTGGGCCGTAAAACAATAGGTGGTCATCCTTCCACCTCCGTGAAAAATAGGGGTAGGTGAACGGCGTAGTGGCACACCTGGGCCAGCTTGGGATCGTGATGGACTCCCTCGAGGATCGCCCCGAAAGGACCTTCTCCACGGGGAGCGAATGTCGCTCCCGGTTGCGCCATCAAGATGGGATACTTGAACGGGCTGAATCCGCCCTTGGCATAGTCACCGCCCAACTTCCCGAAGTGCACATGTTGCTTGTATCTGGCATCCGCCATGTTCTTTGCCACGATGCCGTGAGAAAGGCTCACGGCCTTGTTGCCCCCCTGGTCAAAGAGATCGGTTTCCTCAATCTCTATGCGGAACCCACCGTTGCCGGTGCTCGCATTGGCACCAAAGCCGTGGGTGCCGACGAAGTCCAAAAGCTCCTTGAGATCATCCACACAGGGGAGCTCCCCGGCCACATAGACCTGCCACCTGTGACGGCTTCCGTGGGGCACCAGATCCTCGAAATAGAGCCCCCCCAACTCCGGAGTTGTTCCGGAACGTCTGTCGATCCGGTTATGGGGCCGGACCGTTTCCCCGGCCGATCCGGCATGGCGGTGCGTCTTCTTTCCTCCCTTAGGCAAATCGATCAGTTCGGCACTGAGGGAGGCTTCGCTCAAGGCGTCGCGCACCTTCCGGAACACATCTTCGGGGATCCAGGAAAGCTTTCGCACTGCCTTTTCCCTTTCCATATCCTTGAGGGATTCTTGCGGGCCGGCCCGGCGGGCCCTTTTGAGAAGAGGACGAGGGAGCATTCCCTCGGGCATGGCGCTGGATACCAGCCATGGCCGTTTTTTTTGCTCGTCCAGCCAGGCGAGAAACTTCCTCTCTCCGCGCAAATAGCGGACCGCCCACGCCAAATGCCCCCATAGGGTGCCGGATATCATGGGAGTTCCCAGGGGCCCTTGCAAGGCAACTCTCACCCGATAAGCATTCATTTCAGGCACTCCTGCGGATTTCGAGGATCTTTTCCGGCGAGATGGATTCGAACCGCTCCTGGATATCCTCTCCATTGAGCCGCAATCCTCGGAATCGAATCCGACCGTATCCTCTGGAACCGGAACCGCCGAGGCAGTCGTGTTCGAGAAGACGCATTGCCGCCAGCAGATGTTCGAAATAGGCCTCGTCCGTCCGCCCTTCATCGCCCGTGTCAAAGACGCGATACAGAATGGTCAGATCAAACTGGGAACCGGCCGGCACCCTTTCCGTCTTGCGGATTCCTACTCCGGCTTTGCCCTGGATGCGATTGATGTTGTTCTCGAACTTTTCTTCCGTAAACGGCAGACCCATTTCCACCAAGCGGTCGCGCCATTCCCTCTTGAAAGGACAATCGCGAACGATGAGGCGCGTAGGACCCGCCATCCATGTCTTCAGGGTGGTCCCGAAAATACGCAGAACCGGATCCGCGGCCAAGACCTCGGGATTCGTCTCTCCTCCTCCCTGCCACGTATCCCCGCTGCTTTCGACCCGGTTGGTCGCCCATTCCATCAGGCAACGAAGCTTACCCTTCAGGGAAGACCCGGGGATGTAGGGTTCCCTGGTGTAGGGGTTTTTCACCACCGGATTGTCCACGCCGCCGATTTCTATAGCGTCCTTGCCCGCACCGATGTGAAGCCCGGTCATGACTTCCACATATCCTGTAACGACCTTGGTGCCGATGAGCTTCATGGGACCCCCTCCTTAATTGTCTGCGGCAAAATAGCGATGGAAAGCCACCACCGCCTCGAAGATCCGAGAAAAGGCCTTCAGGTCCTTGATATCCCGAATGGATTCAACATGATCGAAGATGAACTGTGAAAAGGAGCGCGGAGAAACTTTGCGTTTCTCCGCGTACAGCGCCTTGGCCTTGAACATGCGAATCAGGGCAAGATCCCGCTGCAAATTGGCTTCCTGCACCTGAACGCTTTCTCCCATCAGGATCCTGCGCTCGATGGCCTTGAATTCGTCGTAAAAACGTCTCAGCTGGGTGGACTTGAGATCACGGCCAAACGCCCTCGCCCACTCCAGGGCCTTTTCATCCACCAGCTTGGGATCGAGCTGCTCTTTCTGGGAATCGGTATAATATAGAATGGTATTGGCCCGCGGCACACCGGAGTCCCCGGAATTCCCCCTGAACGCATTCCTTTGAGATTCTTGACGTCCCGAAGACATGTGGTCACCTCCTTCATGCAGTTCGCTGACGATAGAGTGCAATGGTCAACGGCAACCTCCAATCGTAGAGATTGGAATGCTCCGTGGTGAAACGAAGCTGGTCGTCCAAACCAAGATGCGTAAGCCACGCGAGCAAGATTTGCTGCTTGGCTTTGGCGTCCTGAGCCCTGATGTTCCTGGACAGATGGTAAGCCAGATGTGCCCTCCAGTTGGCTTTCCGCAAATCACCATTCTCCATGAAAGCCTCAGCGTCCTTGATGATGTCGAACAGCTTGTGCAGGAAACCGGTGCTCACCAGGGCGCTTTCCACCAGTTGTTCATGGATCCACTGGGCATCCTGGAGGCGTTGCGCATACCGATCCCAGGGAATCGGCCTTGGCAGGATGGCGCACACCTTGTTACGTCCCTCCTCCTTGGCCGTTTCCAGGAAAGACTCCGCTTCCCACACGCCGCGATTCACCGGGTAGTTGGGCTTGATGAGGGTCAAGCCCGCCGACAGAGTGATGCTGGGATTTCGGCCCGTATATTCCCGGAACGTCTCGTAAATCCTGTGAGTCAATGCCATGGTTTGCCGCCAGGGGCCGATCATCAAAAGATCGTCCCCGCCCGCATAGACGGTGTAGGTGTCGGGAAACTCGCGGTGAAGCAGCCCCTTGAGATAACCCGTGAAGTAGAGGTCCAACATTCGGGAAAGCTGGGCCACCCGGGATATGGAAAGCCTGTCCTTTGCCTCGTCTTTGCGGCGAAAACCCGAACTGAAGATAAACCCCAGGTAATCCACGTCCGCCTTCAGCAGCCCGAGATATCTCCGCCCCATGAGCCGGCCGTCGGGGTCCAGTTCCAAGCTCAAGGCGGCAATATGCTGGAACGTCTTGACACCCAACCGTTCCGCTGAGCCGTCTTCTTCCTCTTCTAGCCTCTCGAACCTCGGGTCTTTCAATTCCCCCGAATTTTTGAAGACCGGCACGTGATTGGCCAGGGTCCTGCGGCACCAGGGAATTTCGCCGGGGTCTCCGACGATCTTCTGCACGGACAAAAAAGGAACGGCGTTTTCCTCGTCCGGGCCGTCACTTGAGACGGCCAAATCCAGATCCAGGATTCGGAAAGGCTGCAAGGACTTGGGAAGTCCACGCCCCCACGCCACGTATTTTCCCTGGACCAGCTTCCGGCCTATTTGAAACTCCATGTGACAGGTGGGGCACCTCCACACAAGGTCTTCTTCCACCACGGCGGGTCGAACTCCGCAGGCGCTGCAGGCCCTATCTTCGGGATATTCCCGTTTCAGCACGCCGTGGGGCACAGTGGCCAAGGGGCGAAATTTGGCCTCCTCGATCTTAACGGCCAACTCATGAAAGATTCGGTTCAAATTCCAGGGCTTGAAATCTTCGGCCGCAAACGGATCGGACAGCGCCAAGTTAAGGGCCAGGGAGCCCGTGTACTTGTCCAACAGCCATGCGTCGATCTCGCGCCGGAGCTCATCCACCTTGGATTCCAGATCCGGGACGTCGGCAACCAGAGCCAAGAAACGTCCGCCCGCTTTTTGAAGGACGCAGCAGTAGGGGAGATCCAGCGCTTCCAATACCCGTAGAGCGCCCGCTTCAACCAACGCGCCCATGGCGAAGGACCTGGCCCGCAAGATCTTGTTGACGCCCCGGACTCCCTGTGCCTGAAGGGTAAAGAGAGTTTTCTGAATCCCCGACAGGTCGCCGCTCAAGAATCGAAACTTCTTTTCCTTTTCATCGCGAATGGCCCTCTCGTCATTCAGGTTTCCTCGGATTTCGTGAAACCTGTAAAGGCATGCGGCGATGGCTGCCGTGGTTCTTGAATGATCGTAGAGAGAAATGTCGGGACAATCGATGGTGCTGGACGGCACGGCCCAGAAGTACCGCTCCAGCAGTCCCAGTATCATCTCCTCCAAGAGCCGAAAGGAAATGCGACGGGGATACAGGAGAGCCGTTCTTTTGAAATCTTCCTTGAAGCCCAGGCAGACGTCCCGGTACCGCTGGGGCAAATCGTCCATCAAGCCATTGGGAGTCCACGGGATCGGAAGCAGCGCCGTATCGTCTTCGGGATCCAGCGGAACAAGGCGATAGGCGTGACGGGTCGGCTTGTCCAAATTCTTTTCACCGAGCACCACTTCATCAAAAATGCAGCTGAGCGGTGTTTTCTTATAGGCATCGCGGGTGCTGTCGGAACCGCCACCCTCCTCTGCCTCATCCGGCCTGCGATCCATTCCTGCGGATAACCGATCGGCAACGGCACACAACCAGGAAGCCGCCGGCTCGGGTGAAGAGTCGGGTCTATGGTGATAACTGGCTATATTGTCCACGTGTTGGAGATTCAAAGAACCGCCGAAAGTCAGTCCCTCTTTTTCCATCCAATCCATAAAGGCGCTTGTGAAAAGAACATGCTTGTGCGAATAGCGCCCCCTGCAGCTGGGGCACAAGGTGGACTCCAGGTTTAGGTCCACTCCGCAGGCCTCCCTGATGGACGTAAAGCCTCTTTGAAGCGGTTTTCCCACATCGTGCAGCAACGCCCCAACAACCACTTCTTTCATGGAATAGGCCATCGGATCCTCCCACTCTCACGGCCGTCTGATTGATCATAATTCGCCCAGATCGGGCAGATCGTAGGTGCCGAGACCGAACGTGGTATTTTTCCCTACCCCGAGCCAGGAACCCAACAGAAGGGCCGGGACGAAATCCTCCAGGGGTCCCCTGAAGCAGATTTCTCCCACCAGCCCTCCCAGCTTCATGCGGCGGTCTTGTCTCTTCGAATAGCGTTCCCAGTCGTGCCAGTGCAGGCTGGACCAAACCGTCATCACCTGTTCGATCCTCTCTTTCCAGGGCCCCCAGTCCACAAAAGCCGGGCCCTCGCAATGGAAATGGAGGAGGTTTTCCAGGCGCCTCAAGGTGGTTCGAAAGAGCACTGCGAAGGACAGCTCCCGGCACAGGGACCCGTTGCTCTGAATTCTCAAGGGACTAAGAAGCCGCAGGCGAAGTTGCCGACCGCCTCGATATTCGGCACCGATGGCGAGGGCCTCCTGAACCCCCAAGACCATGGGGGCTTCTTTGGCATCCAGGTCCGGGTAAAGGGTTTGAACCGGATCGCCCCTCCCGTCCAGCACGACGATCCCGATGAGATCAAATCGACCGCGCCCCTTGCCGACTCCCAACCGCCCCATGATCTGAAAGGCATGGATAAAGGACGGCAACCACCGGATGGCCCGGCCCGTCAGCGTGACCCTGAAAGAAAAGATTTGACCTCTTTCAAGAAGCTCCTCACCGCCCACTTGAAGTTGAAAGTTGAAGGGATGGGGCGCATCCCGATAGCGCCCCGCCTTGACGAAACAGTGATCCGGCTCCGTATTGAACAGGTACATGTAGACGCACTTGGAGCGAAGCCCGCATTCTTGGCAGTCATTCCTGGGAAGAAGACAAAGGGCCTTTTTGAGTGCCAGCCCGAAAACCCCCCGGAGAGAACTCCCGCGGTAATGGGGCAATTGCACTGTCTCCAGAGCTCTGACCTCGACCAAGAGCCTCACACACCTCAGTCTGGCGAACTGTTCGTATACTGCCAGGGTTTCCCTCCAGCCCTCTGACCCGCCCACCCCCGGGCTCTCCGCGATTTTTCTCGCCTCATGCAGCCTCATACCTACGACCTTTTCCCCCAGGTCCCGTCACAAAGTTTTCCCCTCGCAAGGTGCGGGCACCGAGAACCCCCATGCGCCAGGTGCTCATCTGCAATGGAAACCATCGAGTCATAGGCGCCCTCATAGGTAGGGGAACCTCCCTCGTTCGGTAGAGAAGGCGCGTGACCTCATTTTTTTGTCGCTTGTTCACCCTTTCTTACGGCACCCCTGGTCGGATTTTCAAAAGAACGGAATGTGAACTTTTTCTCGTACCGTCAACCGCATTGTCAAGCGCTATCGCATTCGCGTATTGGGTCTTTAAAATCTGGGCTCTCCGTGCTGTAGTTACCAGGAGAGACGAAGGGCCGTCAGCACCCTGTATGGAGAGAAAGGAGCCCCGATATGCGCCAGGGTCATAAGGGCCCCTGGACAAGGTTGTCCATGCCGCAAAGGTGCCTTCAGGAGGTCATCGCCACTCCCGGCTATAAAGCTGTCTTGGGGTCGCTGGCCTCACATCCTTACAATCGCGATGAGATGTTGACGACCATCTGGTGGCTCTTTGCGCCAACACGCCGCGGCGGAAACTGGCCCGCCTACCATCTGGGGAAATTCATCTTCTTCCTTGGCACATCGCACTCAGAGCTGTTCGTCGGCCTGCATGTGGAAAAAGGTATCGGACAAGAACTGGCGGAAGCCTATGGCACCCGAGTGGGCCGCACCCTCCGGTTGGACAAAACCTGGCTCTGGCACCGATTTCTCAAGCACCTTGGAGACGGCACTGTGGCGCACGCTAGGGGAGTTTCACCATCTCAAGGGCTTTTCGTCCCCGTTCCCCTGGGAAACCGCCCGGCGTCTTACCAACCTCTTCGATCCTCCCGCGGTGGTGGAAATTGGACCGGATGGCGCGCTCATAGGCGGGGAGGCTCCAGTACGGCGCCCGGTGCAGGAAGCCCTGGTGCATCGAACCCGCCGGGGCGACTTGGTGCGTTCCAAGTCCGAAGTCATCATCGCCGATCTGCTCTACAGCAAGAACATCCCCTACCGGTACGAACAGCCCCTGTGGGACGCGGCGGGCAACGTGCGCTACCCGGACTTCACCATCGAGGACGCCGAAACGGGCCTGGTGATCTACTGGGAGCACCTGGGCATGCTGTTCGATCCGGACTATCGCGCCCGCTGGGAGCGCAAGAAGGCGTGGTATGAAGCCCAGGGAATACGGCCGTGGGAAGGAGTGATTCATGGCCCGAGAAATCCTCTGCACTGTGGGAACGTCCCTGCTGACCAACCGGGATGACCGGCCCTGGGGCGGCTGGAGCCCTCGGGACGGTCGGCCCCTGCCTGAACCGGACCTCGTGGACGATTGGCTCCAGAGCGCCGATCTCCGCACCGCCAGCGCCGAGACGAACACCTTGAGCCGGCTGGACATTGTGGAAACCGATGTCTTGGCCTTCCTCCATTCCGAAACGGAGGAAGGAAAGTTCTGTGCAGAGCGACTAAAAAGCTTCTATGGGACAAGGGCATGGAAAGTCGATTTGGAAAAGATCAGCCGGCTCGGTTATGGGGCCTACACATTCACCGCGGGCCTCAAGGCCCTGGTGGACGTCACCATTCGTAGAGTGCACAAAGCCTACGAGGCGGGCCGTCATGTGCTTTTTTTCGCCACCGGGGGCTTCAAGGCGGAAATCGCCTTTCTAAACCTTGTGGGAGCCCTGCTGGGAATCGAAGTCGTCTACATCCATGAATTGCACCATGAGTTGGTTCGCCTGCCGCGCTTGCCCCTGAGCTGGGATCCGGAATTCGTGGAACAGCACAAGGATTTCTTCAACTGGATCGACGAGGAACCCAGAAAGAGCACTGAGGTGGAATCCTGGCTGCAGGCACGGCCCGATCTGCGATCCCTCGTGGAAGACGCCGATGACGGATACACCTACCTCTCCGCGGCGGGAGATCTTCTCTTCAAGGTGGCCAGGGAGCGGATCGCCATGGGGCCGCGGGTCACCTGGCCGAAGGCCGATCCTAGGCCTCCCGCTGCAAAAAACCAAGTGTCGACTGTCGAACATCATCGTCCTCCAGGCTGGGAACACTATGTGGCTCGACTCTGCGCCATCGACTGCGTCACCGCCGTCCGTTACGACCCGCGCGCTCGATCAGGGTCGCGCGTGAAAGTCCTGGACCCGCAAAACGGCGTCGTGGGGGCGACTTATGGCGATACAGAAAACTGTTTGCCGCTGCGCATAGAAACAACGGCACGTGGCGCTCGGCAGACGGAAATGGTGGCGGAACACATCCGAGGCTTGAAATGAGCCATCCTTCGGCCCCGCCGTAGCCAGTGAGACCCGACTCGGCCTTTTTCCCGCGCACAAAGTCCGCGTGGTTTCGTCTTGAATTTCGCACCCCCGATTTTTGAAAAAAGCGAGCTTCGCGCCGTATTCGTCGCCAAGAGGGGATCATCGCCTTGCACACAAAAGGCTTGGTCCCTTCGAAGGAAAAACACAAAGAGCGGCGAGCCGAGGCCGGGAGCCGTTCGCGGCGCAAAGGCATGATCGTGCGGGGAAGGTCACACCCGTGGGCATGAGCCGCCGAGCGGTCGCCGGGAGGAGGTGCGAACATGAGAGGGTGGTTCAACGGCATGCAACGCATGAGGGAGATCATTTTGGATCCTTCCGTAACCATTCTTGCATGCCGTTTCGGAGACATCGCCGTGACGGTGGAAACGGAGGATCATGAAAAGATGGAGCGGCTGTGCCTTGGTATCGTGGGCGTAAGAGTTTCCAATCTTCTTATTCTGTCCCGTCCCGAGGCCCAATCCCAGTGCGAGGAAATGCGTGTTTGCAACCCCTACCCATGGGAAAGAATTCCGGTGCCGGAAAGAGAGGTGGAAGTCTTTTATTTGGGCGGTGACGATCCCTCCAATCATGGAATTCGGCTCCGCTATAAGACGATCCGGGTATGGGACATCCTTTTTGAAGTCATTTTCGAGGAGACGGGCTACGGAGAATTCATGCGCTGTCTGTTTTTCGGGCCCTGAGGGGCGGCGGAGGGCTCCAGTGCGGGAAGGGCTGCCTAAGAGCTTGTCCGAGAATGAACCCGAAGGCCTCTTCTCCTGGGAGCGCGGGCCTCCGGCCCGCACGAGAAGCGGGCGAGACGCCCGCGCTCCCAGGAATATGCCATTCTCGGACAAGCTCCTAGGCGAAGAAATGGACTGAAAGGACCTTCGCCGTGCCATATGGGGTGTGCCCGAACCCGTTTCCGCGGCCGCTTTCATCTTGCTTTTCGAAAACCGTCCGGACGTTTTGGAATGGATGATGTACGGCCGTGAGGCTCGCCGGCCCAATGGGCTCCATTTGGAAGTTCGCTGTTCCGCTGCTCATCGGAAGCCGCCATCGGGAAATGGAGTCGCCTGGAGAGAATGTAAATCTCGCCGGGCAGATCTTGGACAAAGGCGGCCTTCGCCCGAGCCCCGGTGCGCCGCGGAGAGTTTCGTCAAAATTCATAGGACCAGAAAGCGGCTATCCCTTTGTGCGCCAGATAGGCCTCCACGTTGGGGTGGAAGTCGTGGGCCACGAAGAGGCAGAAAGGATTGCGGATCACACCGGATCGCTCCAGGCGGTCCACAGCCTTGAGGAAGCGGTCCACTTCGGTGCGTGAGGGCCTCACCTTGCATTCCCCAACAATGGTCACGGGCTGCCCGTCCCGTTCCCCATCGCCGTAAATATTGACTTGGAAGCCTTCCAGATAGCAGCGACGCAAAGGCCCGTTGACCGTGACGCCGCGGGCGGCCAAAAGAGTCGGCAGGGCTTTGTAGGCCGCATTTTCCAGCGTGTAGCCGACCGAGTTGGAGACGCCCTCAAGACGCTCGTTGGTGCGCTTGAGGGTTTCTTCCGTCCGCCTTTGAGCGGCGGCGAGTTCTTCGAGGCGCTCTTCGGTGCATTTCTGAGCGACGGCGAGCTCCTCGACCCGCAGGGTGAGGGCCTCCAGTCGGTCTTCTGTGCGTTTTTGAGCGGCGGCCAGTTCTTCGAGGCGCTCTTCGGTTCGTTTTTGGGCGGCGGCGAGCTCCTCGACCCGCAGGGTGAGGGCCTCCAGTCGGTCTTCGGTGCGTTTCTGAGCGGCGGCCAGTTCTTCGAGGCGTTCTTCGGTGCGTTTTTGGGCGGCGGCGAGCTCTTCGACCCGCAGGGTGAGGGCCTCCAGTCGGTCTTCTGTGCGTTTCTGGGCGGCGGCGAGTTCTTCGAGGCGTTCCTCGGTGCGTTTTTGGGCCGTGGCCAATTCGGAGACCACAGCCTTGAGTTCAGCGAATTCCGTCTTCGTGACGGTCTGCTGCAAGTCCCCATAGATTTGGCGAAGGGTCTTCACAAGGGTCCGCGCCTGGGTTTCCCCCATGGTCTGAACAAATTCTTCATAAACTTGATAAAAATCAATCATCGACCCTTAATACCCCCTTGGGCGGGACGTTGCCCCGGTGGACGCCTTCCCGGCCTTTTCCCCTGCCCGTGTTATTTATCATCCCCCCCATTGCAAATCAATCGTCTTGCCGTCACGGCCCCTCTCCAAAATTTAGGCGAAAACGCGCCGCCCTTGACACCCCGCGACGAAACGCGGATTTTAGGGACTCGCCGAGGACATGGCCGGCGCCCGTTCGAACGGGGCTGAAACCGATGGGGTGCGGCGTCAAGGCAAGCATAGAGGCGGGCTCACCCGTTTCACGCCTCGCCATGGGGCCCGCTTTCCCGGGATGCGCCCCCGGAAAAGACAACCGCGCGAGAGAAGACCTGTGGATGCTGTGGTGCATGTGGAGAACCTGGTCAAGCGGTTTCGGGATGTGACGGCGGTGGACGGCATGTCCTTCGCTGTGGGGCGCGGGGAGTTCTTCGGGCTGCTTGGGCCCAACGGCGCCGGAAAAAGCACGACGATCCGCATGCTCTACGGATTTTCCCCACCCAGCGCCGGATCGGTGCGCGTCTTCGGGCTGGACATCCGCACCCACTGGCGGACCATCAAGGCCCGCATCGGGGTCTGCCACCAGGAAAACACCCTGGATCCGGACCTCACCGTGGAGGAGAACCTGTGGGTTTTTGCGGGCTACTTCGGCCTTCCCCTGGCGGTGGCCAAGGATCGGGCTTCGGAACTCCTGGATTTTTTCGCCCTGTCCCACAAGAGGCGCTCCAAGGTCGCCGATCTTTCCGGCGGCATGGCCCGCCGGCTCATCCTGGCCCGCGCCCTCATCAACCGCCCGGAGCTCCTCATCCTGGACGAGCCCACCACGGGGCTGGATCCCCAAAGCCGCCACCTGCTTTGGGACAAACTGGAATCCCTTCGCGCCGATGGCATCACGGTGCTCCTGACCACCCACTACATGGAAGAAGCGGCCCGGTTGTGCGATCGGCTGGTGATCATGGATCACGGCAAGATCCTCGTGGAAGGGGCTCCGGAGGCCCTCATCGCGCGTCACGCCGGAGCCCATGTGCTGGAAATCGGCGGGCCGAGCCGGGAACTCCGGGATTATGTGCGCACGGAGGGCTTGAGTCACGACGACCTGGGCGATCGCTTGATCCTCTATGTGCCGGAAGGATCCCCCCTTACGGAAACCCTGCGCACGCGCTTTTGCATGGAGCGGTGCACGTGGCGGCGGAGCACCCTGGAAGACGTGTTCCTGCGGCTTACGGGAAGGGAGCTTCGAGAATGACGGGCGGTGCCGTTTCGTGGCGGTTCTTGAAGGTCTGGCGGCGGAATCTGTGGACCTATCGCCGCATCTGGAAGGTGAGTTTCCTCACCCCGCTCTTGGAGCCGCTCTTTTTCGTCGCCGCATTCGGGTTGGGGCTGAGCGGCTTTATCGGGGAGGTGCCCTACGGCGGGAGGCATTTCGATTACCCGACGTTCATCGCGCCGGGCTTGGTGGCGACGGCCATGATGAACAACGCCTTCTTCGAGACGACCTACGCCTCTTTTGTGCGCATGTATTACCAAAAGACCTTCGACGGCATGCTGGCGACCCCGCTCAGCCTGGAAGAAATCATGATCGGAGAGATCGCCTGGGCCGCCACCAAATCCGTTGTGGCCGCCTGCCTCATGAGCGGCGTCCTGGCCGTGTTGGGCCTGGTGAAGCCGTGGTCCATCGTCGCCATTGTGCCGACGGCTTTTCTCGGCGGAGTGGCCTTCGGCGCCGTGGGGCTGTGGATCACGGGCCTGACGCCCCACATCGAAATGTTCAACCTGCCGGTTTTTCTTCTCGTCACCCCCATGTTTCTCTTTTCCGGGACGTTTTTCCCCGTCTCCACCCTGCCCGCCTGGGCGGGGGCGGCGGCGCGGGCTTTCCCGCTCTACCACCTGGTGGAGCTATGCCGGAGGATGCAGATGGGCGCGGGGGAATACCCCGCGTGGGGGAGTGCGGCCTACCTCGTCGTTTTTGCCGCACTGTTCACGGTCTTCGCCGTCCGCGCCATGAAGCGGCGCCTCATCCGCTAGTAGCCGCGTTCGCCGCGGAAGATGACCGCAAGACGGCCGCCTTCAAAGCGAAGGGTGTGCAGAAAATCCGTGGGGCCGAAATTGTAGACCCATTCCTCGACGACAATCTTGTCATAGCCGTAGCGCGTTCGAACGATCTTTTCCCCCACAAACTGCTGGTAAAGGGGCGGACCGCATTTGGCGGCCACATCCGTCTTGGTTTCCCCGACGACGACGAGCCGCGTGCCGCACCGAAGGGAGGAAAGGGAATCCTGGGCGCCGGCACCCGCCGGCGCTCCAAGGAGACCCGCCATTATAAGAAGGATCCCGACCACTCGTTTCATGACCCGCTCCCCGCCGATTCGCCCCGTAGCCTCGCCGGCCCCCGACTATTTGCCACCCGCTTTGAAGAAATGATACCTTTCTTTGTGCCCGCACACAATTTCGTTCTCTGCGAAAACGGGGCGCAGCCGTCGGCGCGCCTCCCTTGTCTCGGGCCGGAGCCTCCCCGATCCCTTCGTAAAGCACAAAATTGTTCCTCACCCATGCCTTTTTCGCCTGAAGCCCGAGCCTTCCTCTTTTGATGGGGCTTGGTTTTTCCTGGTGGATCAAAGGGTTTTCCTTTTTGATAAGCGATCGGTCGAGATTTGGGCACGGAGTTTGCCTTGTCTTGATTTGACCGTACGGCGGGGGACGACATGGGGAAAACCATCGAGCACCAGGAAAGGAGAATCAGGGGATGGACAGCGGCGATACGGCATTCATGCTCAGTGCGACGGCTCTCGTGATGCTCATGACGCCGGGCTTGGCTCTTTTTTATGGAGGCCTGGTGCGCTCCAAGAATGTACTGGCCACGATGATGCAAAGCTTCATTTGTCTCGGGGTGGTTTCCATCCTGTGGGTTCTGTTCGGCTACAGCGTGGCTTTCGGGCCGGACAAGGGCGGGGTCATCGGCGGCCTGGATTGGGCGTTCCTCCGGTCCGTGGGGACCGAGCCCGGCCCCTATGCGGCCACCATTCCCCACCTGGTCTTTTCGGCCTTTCAGCTCATGTTCGCCATCATCACGCCGGCCCTGATCACCGGGGCCTTTGCGGAACGCATGAAATTTTCAGGCTTTCTTCTCTTTACGGTCTTGTGGACGACATTCGTCTATTTTCCCGTGTGCCACTGGGTTTGGGGCGGCGGCTGGATCGGAAAGCTCGGGGCCCTGGATTTCGCCGGCGGCACCGTCATCCACATCAATTCGGGCGTGGCGGCTCTGGCGTCGGCCCTGGTGGTGGGAAAACGGCGCGGGTATCGCAAGGAACCCTTCCAGCCCCACAGTTTGCCGCTCACCGTGCTGGGAGCGGGGCTTTTGTGGTTCGGCTGGTTCGGTTTCAATGCGGGAAGCGCTCTGACGGCGGGGGCGGTGGCCGGGGTGGCCTTCTTCAACACTCAGGTGGCGACGGGCGCGGCGGCGGTGGCCTGGATCACGGCGGAATGGATCAAAATCGGCAAACCCACAACCCTCGGAGCGGCCTCAGGGGCCGTAGCGGGCCTCGTGGCCGTAACCCCGGCCGCCGGTTTCGTGGGACCTGTGCCCGCTCTCGTCATCGGACTTTTTGCGGGGTTTTTCTGCTACGGAGCGGTGTTGGCCAAGGAAAAACTCGGTTACGACGACGCCCTGGACGTGGTGGGGATCCACGGCGTGGGCGGATTGTGGGGCGCTTTGGCCACGGGCCTCTTTGCCTCAACGGTTTATAACCCGGCCGGAGCGGACGGCCTCTTTTACGGCAACCCGAAGCAGCTTCTCATCCAGGCTGTGGGGGCCCTGGCGGCCATCGTCTATTCCTTTGTCCTCTCGTGGGTTCTGCTCAAAGTGACGGGAGCCGTGACCGGCTTGCGGGTCCCGGATGAGGAAGAAGTCCAGGGATTGGATCTGTCCCAGCACAGCGAGACGGGCTACGTCCTGTAACGGTTCAAAAGGAGGCGCCGGGGACGGCTGTGCGGTACAGCCGATCCGCCTGAAGGGGACGACGCTCAAGAAAGGATGCCCTCATGGTGAAAATCGAGGCGATCATCAAGCCCTTTGTTTTGGAACAGGTCAAGGAAGCATTGAATACCATCGGCGTGACCGGTTTGACGGTCACGGAAGTGCGGGGCTTCGGAAGGCAAAAGGGGCACCGGGAAATCTACCGCGGGGCGGAGTACCTGGTGGAATTTCAGCCGAAGATCAAGGTGGAAACGGTGGTCCCCGAAGAGCGCACGGAAGAGGTGGTGGAAACCATTCAGAAAGCCGCCCGCACGGGAAAGATCGGAGACGGCAAGATCTTCGTCTATCCCTTGGCGCAGGTCATCCGCATCCGCACGGGCGAGCGCGGCGAAACGGCCATTTGATCGGCCATCCCGGGGTCCTTGGCCCCGGGTTCACTGGTTGACCCAGACGGCCTGGTGGCGAAAGTCGGCGAGGATCTTCTTGGTGACGGAACTCTTGAGAAAGCCCCAGGTGCCGGCCGAGCCGCCGTGGCCGAGGACCACGATTCCGGCCTTGTTTTCGGCGCAGTAGGAGAGAATGTCGGCGGCGATCTTTCCCGAGCTCGGGGCCGCCACGAGGCGCAGCCGGGCCGGATCCACGGCGCTCTCCCGAATGAGGCTCAAGGCCTGGGCGTAATTGGCGCGGACATCCGCCGACTGGCCGGCGACCCACCGGGTGATCTCGCCGTCGGGTTCGATCCCGTGAGAGACGAGTTTCCTGGACAATTTCTTGGAAAAATGGACGACGTCGATGGCCGTGGCGGTCTCTTCCAGCATGAACAGGGCATGGTCCAGAGCCCGCACGGACGCTCGGTGTTCGGAGACGCACACCACCGCCCGGGACGTGTCCGCAGGCTCATCCACGAACCAGATGGGGCTGACCAGGCAATGGTGGAGCAGGGCCGAGGTGTGATCGCCCTTGAGGAAGCCTTCCAGAGCGCTGCTGGATTGCTTGGGGAAGAGCACGGCGTCCACCCTCTTGATGTCGGCCAGGCGGCAGGCGTGATGGGCGACGCTCAGCTCCTTTTCCTGGACCAGTTCGTGGATCACCTCTTCGCTGAAGCCCACATCGAGAAGGACCTGCTTGGCCCGGGTGCAGGCTTTTCGGGCGGCTTCATCCCGTTCCTTGAGGAAGGCTTTTTTCTTCGCCACCTGAGCCGGAGTGAGCCGCCCTTCGGCGTAGACCGGGGGCAGGGCGGGGACCAGGTAGTGGATGATCAGGGTGATCCGGGACCGATCGGGGTAGAGTTCCGTGAGAAACCGGATCGGTCGAAGGGATTCTTCCGTGTCGTCGATGGGCAGCAGGAAGGCTTTCGGCGTCACTGTCATGGGCGGGCTCCTTGGCGCACGAGGGGCCGGAACTCTCAGGGGGTCAGTTCGCAGGGCGGGCCGGGGTGGTCTTGAGCGGCGATGAGGAAGCGCACATGAGCCCACCGGTCCCGTTCCAGCCGATGTTCCAGGGTGCCCCGCACAAGCTGCGGGTGGTTGTTGATTTCGCTCAAATGGGCCATGACCACGATCTGCAAGTTCTCATGGTGCACATCCTGGAGGAGGTCGCAGCATTCGTCGTTGCTGAGGTGCCCGTGGCGGCTGCGGATGCGTTGCTTCAGGGGCCAGGTGTAGGGCCCGTTCAGGAGCCGATCCACGTCGTGGTTGGCCTCCACGATCAAGCCGTGGCACTGGCGAAGGCGCGTGCGCACCAGCTGGGTGGCCGTGCCGCAATCGGTGCACACCGCCAGGCGGCACCCGTCGTGTTCCACGATGAAGCCCACGGGGTCTGCCGCATCGTGGGACAGGGAAAAGGGTAGGACGCAAAGATCCCCCACCCGGAACGGCCGGCCCGATTGGATGAGGTGCACGGCGGCCAGCTCCCCCAGTTGGGGCGGGAGGGCTTCCAGGCATCCTTGGGTGAGATAGACGGGAAGGTCGTGACGGCGGCTCAAAACCCCCACGCCTCGGATATGGTCGCTGTGTTCATGGCTGACAAGGACGGCGGAAAGGCCCTTTGGGTTCAAGCCGCAGGCTTGAAGGCGCCGCCCGATGTCCTTGGCGCTCAACCCGGCGTCCACGAGGAGCGCCGTGGAACCTCCAGCGACATAGATGGCGTTGCCTTTGGATCCGCTGGCCAGCACTTGGAACACGAGAGCCATGGCGGAAAAGCCTACGCGAGGGGGACGTCGGCCGCCCCGTTATCCGAAACGGGCCCGAGAAGTGTGAGGGCCGTGTTTTCGGGGCGGTATTGGGCGGCGAACCATGACTGGACGTCGTCGGCCGTCACCCCATCGATGGCGTGTTCCACTTCTTCCAGGGGCACGTGACGGCCGAAGACGAATTCGTTCTTGGCCAAGCGGTTCATGCGCGAGTCGGTGCTTTCCGCATTGAGGTACATGCTCCCCTTGAGGTATTCCTTGGCGGCGGCCAATTCGGATTCCGTGATGGAGTCCCGGCGGACGGCCTCCATTTCCGCGGTGATGACCGCTAGGGTTTCCTTGACGTCCTCCGGGGCCACGGCGGCGTAGACGCCCATGAGGCCCGTGTCTTCGTGGTTGTTCACGAAGGAATAGATGGAATAGGCGAGGCCCCGCTTTTCCCGCACTTCCTGAAACAGCCGGCTGCTCATGCTGTTGCCCAGGACCACGTTGAGCACATGGCAGGCGAAGCGGTTGGGATCGGATTGGGAGCATGCGGGAAAACCCAAACAGATGTGGACCTGTTCCAGGTCCTTGGACACGACGGTGCGGTGGGGGACGACCCGCGGGGCCGAACGTTTGGGCGGGCGGCGGTTGTGGTTGAGCGTCTCCAAGTGAGGCGCCACCAGATCCACGAAGGCGGCGTGGTCCACGTTGCCCGCCGCGGCGACGAGCACCACCTCCGGGGCGAAGCGCCGCCCGAGAAAATCGATGATGGCGCTGCGGGTCAAAGCCCGCACGGATTCCTCGGTGCCGTAGATGGGCACGCCCAGCGGGTGATCCTTCCAGAAGTCCTGCTGAAACAGGATGTGGACCAGGTCTTCGGGTGAATCCTCGATCATGTTGATTTCCTGCACCACGACCTGGCGTTCCCGCTCGATTTCCTCATCGGCAAACAGCGAATTGAGGAAGATGTCGGTGAGCACATCCACGACCAGGTTCAGGTGCGTGTCCATGACCTTGGCGTGGATGCAGAGGTTTTCCTTGGACGTAAAAGCGTTGGCGAAACCGCCCACGGCATCCAGAGCCTTGGCGATGTCCAAGGCCGACCGGGTGGCGGTGCCCTTGAACAGCATGTGCTCCACGAAATGGGTCACGCCCTGTTCGTGGGGTTCCTCGTCCCGGGATCCCACATTGACCCAGATGCCCGTGGACACCGAATGAAACCCGGGCATCTTTTCGGTCACGACCCGAATGCCGTTGGGAAGAATCGTCTTTTGAACCAACGCGTCCTCGTTACTTGCGGTGTTCCGGATTGCCGAGCACGGCCTTGCGGCTGAGCCGGATCCGTCCTTCCCGGTCGATGTCGATGACTTTCACCAGGACTTCGTCCCCTTCCTTGACCACGTCGGTGACTTTTTGCACGCGTTTGTGGTCCAGCTGGGAGATGTGGATGAGGCCTTCCGTGTTGGGAAGGATTTCGGCGAAGGCGCCGAAGTCCGTCACCTTGGTGACCCGGGCCATGTAGACCTGGCCCACTTCGGGTTCCATGGTCAGACCCCGGATCTTGTCGATGGCCTTTTGGCAGGCGTCCTTGTCGGGACTCATGATGACCACACGGCCCGAGTCCTCGATGTCGATCTTGGCGCCCGTTTCCGCCACGATCCCTCGGATGATCTTGCCTCCGGGGCCGATGACGTCCCGGATCTTGTCCGGATTGATCTGGATCACTTCCATGCGCGGGGCGTAGGGGGACAGTTCCGGCCGCGGTTTGTCGATGACTTCGCGCATCTTGGACAGGATGTGGAGCCGGCCTTGGCGGGCCTGATCCAGAGCCCGGGTCATGATGTCCCGGCTGATGCCGGCGATTTTCACGTCCATCTGGATGGCCGTGACCCCTTTTTCGTTTCCGGTCACCTTGAAGTCCATATCCCCCAAGTGATCTTCATCGCCCAGGATGTCGGACAGGATGAGAAACTCATCGCCTTCCTTGACCAAACCCATGGCGATGCCCGCAACCATGTCTTGGACGGGAACCCCGGCATCCATGAGCGAAAGGCAGGCGCCGCACACGGAAGCCATGGAACTGCTGCCGTTGGATTCCAGCACTTCGCACACGACGCGGATGGTGTAGGGGAAACTCCCGTTGGACGGGAGGATGGGTTTGACGGCCCGTTCGGCCAGAGCGCCGTGGCCGATTTCTCGGCGGCCCGGCCCGCGCAAGGGGCGCACTTCCCCGACCGAATAGGGCGGGAAGTTGTAGTGGAGCATGAACGATTTGAAGGATTCTCCCGTGAGGGCTTCGATCTTTTGTTCGTCGCTGGAAGAGCCCAGCGTGGTGACGGCCAGCACCTGGGTTTCCCCGCGGCGGAAAAGGGCCGATCCATGGGTGCGGGGCAAAAGGCCCACTTCGATGCTGATGGGGCGGATTTCGTGGAAGGAGCGGCCGTCGATGCGGCGCTTTTCGTCGACCATCATGCGCCGCACGGTCTCCTTTTCCAGCTTTTCCAGGACGCGTTCCACGTCTTTTTCGGAACCGGGGAATTTTTCCGTAACGGCGGCGAGCACGTTTTGGTGGAGGGCTTTCTTCTTGTCCCGGCGAAGCATCTTGTCGGCCGTGGTCATGGCCTCCCGCATGCCGTCCGCCGCCAGGTGCCTGACGAGGTCTTCCACGGCGGGGTCCACCACGGGTGGGGCGATCTCTTCCTTGGGCAAGCCGGCAATCCGGCGCAGTTCTTCCTGGGCGTCCAGGATGGGCACGATGGCCCGGTGCGCTTCGTCGATGGCTTCCAAGATGTCGGCTTCGGGAACGAAGAGGGCGCCCCCTTCCACCATCACCACCGCGTCCCGGCTCCCGGCCACCACGATGTTCATGTCGCTGTGTTCGAGCTGGGCGGCACTGGGGTTGATCACCAGCGTGCCGTCCACGCGTCCCACCCGGACGGCCGCCACGGGGCCGGCGAAAGGCACGGCGGAAAGGTGCAAGGCCGCGGAGGCTCCCGTCAAGGCCACCACGTCGGGCTCGTTTTCCTGGTCCACAGAAAGGACCGTGGCGATGACCTGGGTTTCGTAGGCGAATCCTTTGGGGAAAAGAGGCCGAATGGGCCGGTCGATGAGCCTGGAGGTGAGGGTTTCCTTTTCGCTGGGCCTGCCGATTTCCCTTCGGAAGAAACCGCCCGGGATCCGGCCGGCGGCATAACTCATCTCCTGATATTCCACCATCAAGGGGACGAAATCGATCCCTTCGCGGATGCGGTCTTCTTTTACGGCGGCCACCATGACGACGGTATCGCCGTAGCGCATGAAAACCGAGCCGCTTGCTTGTCGGGCCGCATGGCCCGTTTCGAAAATGAGCGGTCGTCCGCCCACGTCAACCTGAACCGTTTTCTTCATAGAGGCGTTCCTCGTCTTTCCGGGGTCGATCCACCCGCGCCCTTTAGCGGCGCAGCCCCAAGCGCTCGATGAGCGTATGGTAGCGATCGATGTTTTTTCGTTTCAAGTAGTTGAGAAGCTGCCGCCTTTGCCCGACGAGCTTCAACAGGCCGCGTCGGGAATGGTGGTCCTTCTTGTGGATTTTGAAGTGCTCGGTGAGATAGTTGATCCTTTCGCTGAGCAAAGCGATTTGGACTTCGGGCGATCCCGTATCGCTGGGGTGGATTTTGAAGGTGTCGATGATTTCTTTTTTTCGTTCAGGGGTGAGAACCACGGTTGTCCTCCTTTTCTATGTGAGATGTTCCGGGGATGAAAAAACCTTCAGACGGCGTTCTCCGGGAGGCGCCGCGGGCCACCACAGGGCCAGCAGCACGTTGTCGGGACCCATGAGCCGTACGGGTCCGGGATGTCCTTCCACAACCGCCGCATGTCGATCCAGCCAGGATTCCGGCACTTGTCCATGGCGCACCCGGTTCCGGATCACAGGGTCGTCCACCACCAAAGCAGGCAGATGGGAAAGGGCCGCATGGAGCGGAATAACATGGCGTTTCCACTCCCCATCGCGTCGCATCCCTTCGAGCGTGTCCAAAGGCAGAGCGTTAAGGACTGAAAAGGGCCCGCTGTCCGTTCGACGCAGGGCCGACACATGGGCGCCGCAGCCCAGGCGACGCCCCACATCGGCGGCCAATTGCCGCACGTAGGTTCCCTTGGAACAATGCACACGGCACGTGACGTCCGGCCAGGTGTCGTCCAGGACCTCGAGGGCGTAAATTTCCACGAGTCGAGGCGGTGCTTCCACCTCACAACCGGAACGCGTCCATTCGTAGAGGCGGCGTCCCCGGACTTTGACGGCCGAATACTTCGGCACCTCTTGGTATTGGGACCCGACCATTTGGGAAACGACCCGGCGAAGCCGAGCGCCCTCAACGGGCGGGCCGTCGTAGACGTGCGTCACCCGGCCTGTAAGATCCAGCGTGTCCGTTTCCACGCCCAGGCGCATGCGAAACACGTAGCGCTTGTCCGCGTGCGTGAGAAGCTCCGCGATGCGGGTGGCTTCGCCGAGGCACACCACGAGCAGTCCCGTGGCGAAGGGATCCAAGGTGCCGGTGTGTCCCGTCTTGGACACGCCCAGCCGGCGGCGCACCCAGTCCACCACCTGGTGGGACGTCCATCCTTCGGGTTTGTCCACCAAAAGGACTCCGGTCACCGCCTCCGCCTGTTTTCCGCACGCCGGGGTCATGGATGCCGCCGATATGCGCTGCGCCGCTTCATGCATGGCCGTCGATGTACTCACGTGCGGCCCGCGTGACGGCGGCCCGCACGTCCGCCAAAGATCCCTGGGTTCGAAAAGCCGCCGCTTGGCGATGGCCGCCGCCGCCGTAGCGGCGGGCGAAAGCCGCCACATCCACAGGCTCCTTGCTCCGAAGGCTCACATGGACCGTGCCGTCTCCTTCCTCGCGAAACAGGGCGGCCATGAGCACGGTGCGGATGCTTCGCAGGTGATTGATGAAACTTTCCGCGTCGGATCGGCATGTCCCCGTCTCCCGGAACATGGCCTGGCTCAATTCCGCCGTGGCCAGCCGATCGCCGGCGTCGAAAGCGACCGTCGATAGGACTCGGGCGAGAAGGCGAAGCCGCTGAGGAGACCCCGAATCGTAAATCCGGCTTGCGATGAAGGCGGGCTGGGCACCGTGGCCCACCAGGTCGGTGGCGATGGCCAACACCTTGCGGGTGGTATTGGAAAACCGAAAGGAGCCGGTATCGGTGAGGATCCCCGTGTAGAGCTGTGCGGCCAGGTCGGCCGTCCAGGGGACCTCCAGGTACACGGCCAGATCGTAAAGGAGTTCGCAGGTGCTGCTCGCCGTCGGATCGACCCAGGAAACCGTCCCAAAGGGATCCAGGTTCACATGGTGATCGATATTGACGAGAACCGGGATGCGGGACAGAGGTTCGGAAAGGGTCGGGCCGACCCGGTTGAATTCGCCGCAATCCACCAGGACGGCCGTATCGTAAGTGGCGGAGGCGGGCCAGGTGTGGCGGATGTCTTCGATACCGGCCAGGAAGTCATGGCCTGGAGGCGGCGGATCCTCGCAGTACGGGTCGGCGGTTTTGCCCAAGAGGCGAAGCATGGTGGTCAGGGCCAAAACGGATCCCACCGCATCGCCGTCCGGCCGCACATGGGTCGCCACGGCAAACCGCCGTCCCGAGTCGATGACCTGTTTCAAGGCCGCCAGGACCCGGGTGCGCTCCGTCGGGGCCCGGTTCGAAGGATCAGGTGCCACGTACGGGGCCGTGCAAGGCCCTTCAGGATTCTTCATGGATTCGGTGAAGCAGGCGCTCAATTTTTTCCCCATAGTCGAAGGACGTGTCGTAAAAGAATTGGATGTCCGGCACGTAGCGCAGTTCCACGCGTTGTCCGATTTCCCGGCGGATGAAGGCTCGGGCCTTCTCCAGGGCTTTCGCCACCTGGGGTCTTTCTTCGGGCGTTCCCACGAAGCAGTAGAAAATCTTCGCGTACCGAAGATCGGCGCTCACTTCCACGCCGGTGACGGTCAATTTGCCCAGCCGCGGATCCCGAACTCGCCTCAAGAGGATTTCGGCCACGGTCCTTTGGAGGAGATCCGCCACACGGTCGGCTCTCTTGTATTCCATAACTCTTCCGTCTTCCCGCCCTCGGGAGCTTTTCCACGCCCGCCGCCGCTCCACGGGGAAGCGGGCGCCGGCGCATGAGCCCCTAGAGGGGGATCAGTTCGATGTCGTGACTTTCCAAATCGGCAAGGCCCATGCCTGCCATGTAGTCCACCACCTTGTCCAAGATGGAGTTGAGCAGTCGGGAGTCGTTGCCGATGACGGCAATCCCCAAAGTGGCCCGCTGGTAGCGGTCCAAGTCATCCACTTCGGCGATGGAGACGGGAAAGCGGTTTCGGCTCTTTTCAATGAGGCTTTTCACGATCTTGCGCTTTCCCTTGAGCGAGTCGTTGCCGTGGAGCCGAAAGGTCACCCGGGCCACACCCACACTGACGGTCACATCCTTCATCGCGTGTTTTCAGACCTGCTCCTAGGACGGGCGGCGTTCTTCTTGGGGTTGGGCGGGTTCCAGAACCGGAGCCACCTCCACCATGCGGTAGACTTCCAGAATGTCGCCCACCTTGATGTCGTTGAAATTTTCCAAGGTCAGGCCGCATTCGAATCCGGCCTTCACTTCCCGTGCATCGTCTTTGAACCGCTTGAGCGACGAAATCTTCCCGTCCCACACCTGGACGCCGTCCCGGACGAGTCTCGCCTTGGCGTTGCGTTCCACTTTGCCTTCGGTCACGTAGCAGCCGGCCACGGTGCCGATGCGGGAAATGTGGAACGTCTGGCGCACTTCGGCCCGACCGAGGATTTCCTCCTGGTACTGGGGTTCCAGCAAGCCCACCATGGCATCCTTGATGTCGTCCAGGATCTGATAGATCACGTCGTAGTAGCGGATGCTCACCTTTTCCTGTTCGGCCAGTTCCTGGGCTTTGGCATCGGCCCGCACGTTGAATCCGATGATGATGGCATTGGAGGCGGACGCCAGCATGACATCGCTTTCCGAAACGGCACCCGTGCCCGCATGGATGAGCGAGACCTTGACTTCGGGCGTGGACAGTTTCAGCAAAGAGTCCCGGATGGCTTCCAGGGACCCCTGGACGTCGGTTTTCAAAATGACGTTGATTTCCTTGATCTGGCCGTCTCGGATCTGTTCGTAGAGCTTTTCCAGGGTGACCTTCGTGGTTCGGGACAGTTCCTTTTCCCGAGCGCGCAGCTGGCGGTGTTCGGCCACCATTTTGGCCTGCTTTTCATCGGCCAGCACGACGAAGTCGTCCCCGGCGTTGGGCACGCCCGAAAGGCCCAGCACTTCCACGGGAACCGACGGCCCGGCGGCCGAAATCCTCTGGCCCTTGTCGTTGAACATGCTGCGCACCCGGCCGGAATACGTCCCGCACACGTAGGCATCGCCTTCCTTGAGGGTTCCTTCCTGGACGAGGATCGTGGCCACGGGGCCCCGGCCTTTGTCCAGCTTGGCTTCGATGACGCGCCCTCGGGCCGGTTTGTTGGGGTTGGCCTTGAGTTCCAGGAGTTCGGCCTGCAGAAGGACCATTTCCAGCAGCTCTTCGATCCCGATTTTTTTCTTGGCGGAAATTTCCACCATGGTCACGTCCCCGCCCCATTCTTCCGGCAGGAGGCCGTGTTCGGACAATTCCCGTTTCACCCGGTCGGGATTGGCGTTGGGTTTGTCGATTTTGTTGATGGCCACCATGATGGGCACTCCGGCCGCCTTGGCGTGGTTGATGGCTTCCACGGTCTGCTGCATGACGCCGTCGTCCGCGGCCACCACCAAGATGACGATGTCGGTGACCTTGGCGCCGCGGGCGCGCATGGCCGTGAAGGCCTCATGACCCGGAGTGTCCAGGAAGGTGATGTGGCGCCCGTCCAGTTCCACGAAATAGGCGCCGATGTGCTGGGTGATCCCGCCGGCTTCTTCGTCGATGACCTTGGTGTGGCGGATGGCATCCAAAAGCGAGGTCTTGCCGTGGTCCACGTGGCCCATGACGGTCACCACGGGCGGCCGAGGCTTGAGGTCTTCCGGGCGGTCTTCGGTGGTATGGAGGATGTCCTCTTCCTCGAACCCGGCCTTTTCCACTTCATAGTTGAATTCCGCGGCCACGAGGGCTGCGGCATCGTAGTCGATGGCCTGGTTGATGTTTGCGGGAAGTCCCAGGAGCAGGAGTTTCTTGATGATTTCCGTGGCCTTGACCCCCATCTGCTTGGCCAGGTTGGCCACCGTAATGGCTTCATCGATGCGGATGCGCCGCTTGATGGCTTTGGGAACCGTCACCACGGGCTTTTGCGGGCCGATCTCTTCGCGCCTTAAGCCCGCTTTGCCGCGTTCTTCCTGGGCTCGCAGCTCCTTTTTGGTGTAGAGGTCTTCACGGCCGACGACTTCCTTTCGACCCTTGCGGAGCTTTTTCTCCGGCGCCACCGGTTCTTCGTCCGGCCGAACGCGTTTCTTTCGGAGGGGTTCCCGACTGACCTGCTCTTCCGGGATGAAGCGCACCACCGTCGGCGGCACCTCGGCTTCTTCCTCGGGCTCGGCGGGAAGGACTTCGGGCAGGCTGATGATTCGGGCCGGCTCGTCTTTTCGGCGCTTTCGGCGGCGCCGCTTGGCCTTTTTCTTTTTGCCCTTCTCGTCTTCTTCTTCGCCCTCTTCAGCGGCCGCTTCCGCTTCTTCTTCCCCGACGGCGACGCCCATCTCGGGTTCCTCCCTGAGCGGGACGACCGGCGCGGGTTCGGCTTTCACGGGTTCGCCCAAGGGTTCCACCGGCGCAATTTTTTCGGCGGGAGGCGGCGTCGGTTCGGGAACGGCTCTTGCGGCGGCTTCCCGATCCTCGAGGGGTTTTTCCACAACGGCGGGGGCGGGCTCTTCCAACGTGGGAACGGAGACGGCCGCTTCGCGAACGGGGGGTTCCGCCGGGGTCGGCTCCGCGGCCTCGGGCTCCACGTAAGCGGGGGGCGGCTCCGGCTTTGCGACCGGTTCGGCCGCAGGGGCTTTCTCTTCGGCGGGCTCCGCGGGAGTCGGCGCAGGAGGCGCAGGTTCGACCGTCACGGGGGCGGCCGGCTCGGCGGACACGGGAGCCTCCGAAACTTCAGCTGCCGCTTCGGCAGCGGCCTCGGCACCGAGGGGCTCTTCTCCCGCGACAGGCGCCTCTTCCAGCACCTGGGCGGCTTCGGCCTCGGCGAGCTCCTCCATCTCCGTTTTCTTGCGTCGGCGGATCACCTGTCGGCCGATACGCTTTTCCTCAACCTTTTTGGCACCCGCCCCCTGGAGGTGTTCGCGAATTTTGGCGATGGCCGATTCGCTTAAGGTGCTCATATGGTTTTTGACGGAGATCCCCATCTTGAGGATCCTGTCGAGGAGCTCCTTGCTGTTCATATCCAACTCTTTGGCTAGTTCGTGCACCCTCATTCGTGCCATGGAAAAAACCCCCTAGAAATCTTCAGCGACCGTGTCCGCGGTGTGAGGCCGTGGACGTTTTTTGGCATCACGCACACATGATGATCGATCCTCCATGGTTTGGCAGCCCGTCTCATCCCCTTGCGCCCGGTGGACCCAGTCCATAAAGAGCGGCGACATCCCCTGAAGCCGGCCTCGGAAAGCCCGCCACAGCGCCTTCCCTTTCAGCACCGACCCCAGGCAGGTCTCGCACACGTAGGCGCCGCGCCCCGGCAGACGGTGCCGGCAATCCGGGATCACCCGGCGTTCTTGATCCAACGCCAGCCGCAGGAGCTCCCCTTTCGGCCGTTTGGACCGGCACACGATGCATGTTCGGTAGGGCACGTGCCCCGAGGATTTTGCGCTCATTCCACCGGCTTGACTTCTTCCGTGGATTCGGGCTCTTGGGAACCCTCCTCAGCCTCGGTGTCGTTTTCTTCCTCCATCTCGTCGTCTTCCTGGGCTTCGACGGCGGCACCCGATTCCAGCAAAGTCCTGGCCTGGTGCTGCATGGCTTCCAGGGCCGTGGCCGAAAGGCCGGTCAGCGTTTCCAGTTCCTCCAGGTCCGCTTCGCAAAACTCTCCAAGGGACGTGATGCCCGCTTCGTAGAGCTTGTCGGCCATTTCTTCCGACAGGTTGTCGATGTGGAGAAGCGCCTGGTATCCGGCCTGCTTTTGACGCTCATAGCGGGATTCGCTCTTCACGTCAATGTGCCAGCCCGTGATCCGTGAAGCCAGCCGCACGTTTTGGCCGCGTCGTCCGATGGCCAAAGACAGCTGGTCGTCCGGTACGATGACTTCCATGCTCCGGTTGGTCTGGTCGATGATGACCTTGGTGATGATGGCCGGAGCGAGGGCGTTCACGACGAATTTGGCAGGGTCCATGTTCCACGGGACGATGTCGATCTTTTCACCGCGCAGTTCCTGGACCACCGCCTGGACCCGGGATCCCTTCATGCCCACGCATGCGCCCACGGGGTCCACATCGGGGTCCTTGGACACCACGGCGATTTTGGCTCTTGAGCCGGGTTCGCGGGCGGCCGCCAGGATGCTCACCGTGCCGTCGGACACTTCGGGCACTTCGATGCGGAACAGCTGGATGAGGAAATCGGGATGGGTGCGGCTGAGGATGATCTGCGGTCCCTTGCTGATCTTTTTCACGTCCAGGATGTAGGCCCGGATCCGGTCGCCCTGGCGGTAGATTTCCCGGGGGATTTGTTCTTTGACCGGCAGGATGGCTTCGGCGCGGCCCAAGTTGACGATAATGCCGGAGCGGTCCACTTTCTGGACGATGCCCGTGACGATCTCCCGCTTGCGGTCCTTGTATTCTTCGTAGGTGGCTTCCCGCTCGGCGTCCTTCATCTTTTGGATGATGACCTGCTTGGCCGATTGGGCGGCGATGCGGCCCAAGGTGTCCGTGTCCATGCGGATGCCCAGTTCGTCGCCGATTTCCGATTCGGGATCCAAGGCCCGAGCCTCGGGAAGGGAAATCTGCTTGTCGGGGTCGTGGACTTCCTCGACGACTTCCTTGAACATGAAGGCTTCCATTTCGCCGTATTCGTCGTTGTAGGCGACCTCCACGTCCATCTTGGTGCCGTAGCGCTTCTTGATGGCCGATTTGACCGCTTCGACCAGAGCTTCGATCAACACGGCGCGGTCGATCCCTTTTTCCCGACTCACTTGATCGATCAACCGCTTCAGTTCACTGGCCATGATGGCTTTTCTCCTCCTGTGCCCGAAAACCGGTTTCCACCCGGTTGGGATCTCTCGAAACTTTCAATCTTGGGGCGTCGTCACGGCGCCGCCCGATTCAAAGTAGCGCAAGCGGGCCCTGTCCACGGCGTCCAAAGGAATGTCGTAGATCGTCCCGTCGCAGTCCACGCGGATCGCTTCGGGGCTCGCCGCCACGAGGATGCCTTTGAAATTCTTGCGGGCGCCCAAAGCCGTGCGCGTGCGCACGGCCACCACCTTGCCGATCTGCCGGTGGAAATGCTCCCAGCGCCGAAGCGGCCGGTCCAGCCCTGGAGACGACACTTCCAGGTGATAGGGGCCGGCGATGGGATCCGCCACATCCAGAAGATCGCCCACCACCCGGCTGACGGCGGCGCAGTCTTCCACACTCACCCCGCCGTCGCGATCCACGAAGAGCCGGAGGACCCAGCCTTGGCTTTCCCGCCGATATTCCACCTCCACCAGCTCCAGCCCTTCGGCGGCGATGACGGGGGTGGTCAAGTCCCAGATTTTTCGAACGACCGCTCGGGTCGGATCTTCTTTGGCGTCCATGGCCGTCTCGGGGCCTCGAGGGCCGACTTTCCCGGACGATGCAAAAAAAAAGTGGGCGTTTAGCCCACTCCCATTAGCAGAGCAATGATCTCAGGAAATCCGGCTTCAGTGCCGTAAGGTGCGACGTTCACAAAAGACCGAGTTGAGCATTGTCATCCACTAATCGAAGTCGGCGTCCGCCAGGTACTGCGCCCACGCCACCTCAAAAAGGGAAGCCTTCCGCTTTTGGAAGGGTGAGCTTTCCGTCGTGTGGAGCGGGCAACGGGATTCGAACCCGCGACCCCAAGCTTGGGAAGCTCGTGCTCTACCAGCTGAGCTATGCCCGCTCAAACGCCACAACGAGGCTATCCTAATGAGCCCGCCGTGGGAAGTCAAGACCAATGTGGCCCCGTTCGGGGTCAATCCAACCGCACCCAAGGGCGAACACGCCCCGCTCCCGCGGCCATGTCGCCTTATGTGTAAAAGCCGCGGATGCGCGTTGGGGTTCGCTCCGCTCACCCCAACCTACGACTTTGTCCAAGGATACGGGCCGGCGAAATCGTGGTCGGGGTTTGCTTCGCACACCCCGACACCACACGGCTTCATCGGCGCCACCCCCCGGCCATGACTCTCCCCGACCGTGAAAGGCTTCTCTTTGCGCCGTGGAACGGTTACCTCTATACCACACGGACCGATTGGGTGCCAAGGCAAGGCGGCGCGAGGCTTTGGGGAGGCGAGGGCGGCGGGATGGAAAGAGCGCTTTACGAAATCGTGGACCATACGGCCGATGTGGGGATTCGGGTGCAGGGGCGGGACCTTGCGGAGGTCTTTGAAAGAGCCGCCCTGGCCTTTTACGACCTCATGGTGGGGCTGGATGCCGTGGAGATTCGACAAAGCCGCGAGGTGTGCGTGGAAGCGCAAGCCCTGGACGAACTGCTCGTCCAATGGTTGTCCGAGCTCCTGTATCTTTTCGACGTCCAGGGGTTCCTCGGCAAGGCGGTGCAAATCGCCGTGAATCCCTCGTGGCGGCTTACGGCGACCGTCCACGGCGAGCCTTTGGATCCCGATCGGCACCGCGTGGGACTCGTCTACAAGGCCGTAACCTACCACGCCGCCTCTGTGAAGTTCACGGACGGGCTGTGGACGGCCCAGGTCATTTTCGACATCTGACGCAGCGCTCTTTTAAGAGGGTTTCAAGCCACAAGGAGGTGGGGCCATGGTCGCCAAGGATCGCTTGACGCTGGAAAGGATCGACGGGTGGCGCTGGAAGATCCCTCGAACCGGCGCCATGCGCACGGACGGCATGATTTACGCCGGCGAAAAGATGCTGGACGCCATCCGCCAGGATCAGGCCATGGACCAGGTGGCCAACGTGGCCTGCCTTCCCGGCATTGTGGGCTATTCCATGGCCATGCCGGACATCCATTGGGGCTACGGCTTTCCCATCGGCGGGGTGGCGGCTTTTTCCATGGACGACGGGATCGTCTCCCCTGGAGGGGTCGGCTACGACATCAACTGCGGCGTTCGTCTCATGACGACCCACCTGAGGGCTCGGGAATTGGGCCTGGAAAAGATCCGCGATCTGGTCACGGCCCTTTTTCGAAACATTCCCTCCGGTGTGGGCTCGTCCCGCAAGGACTTCAAGCTTACCGAAGCCGAACTGGACAAGGTGCTGCTCAAAGGGGCCCAGTGGGCCGTCTCCAAGGGCTTCGGGGACGCCTCCGACCTGGAACGCATCGAAGAAGGGGGCTGCATCCCCTGGGCCGATCCCAAGGAAGTGTCGGCCAAGGCTAGGGATCGAGGGCGATCCCAGCTGGGCACCTTGGGGTCGGGAAACCACTTTGTGGAAATCGGTGTCGTGGAAGAGATCTACGATTCGGCGACGGCCGAGGTCTTCGGCTTGTTCCAGGGGCAACTGACCGTGTTCGTCCATACGGGATCCCGCGGCCTGGGCCACCAGGTGTGCGACGATTTCATTCGGATTCTGCTCAAAAGCAGCCAAAAGTACGGGATCGATCTTCCGGACAAGCAGCTGTGTTGCGCGCCCGTATCGTCCCCGGAAGGACGGAGCTACCTGGGAGCCATGGGGGCGGCGGCCAACTTCGCCTTTGCCAACCGTCAGATGATCAGCCACTGGGTGCGGGAAACCTTCGAAGAGTTTTTCGGCACATCGTCCGATCGCCTGGGCCTGTCCCTTCTCTACGATGTGTGCCACAACATGGCCAAGATCGAAGAGCATGCCTGGCAGGGGGAACGCCGAAAACTGTGCGTGCACCGAAAAGGAGCCACCCGCGCCTTTGCGGCGGGCCATGAGGCCGTGCCGGCCGTGTACCGGTCAGTGGGCCAACCCGTGCTCATCCCCGGAGATATGGGCCGCTACAGTTATGTCCTCGTGGGGACGCAGCGGGCCATGGAAGAGACCTTCGGGAGCACGTGTCACGGGGCCGGCCGGGTGCTCAGCCGCCACCAGGCCGTCAAGAGCGCCAGAGGGCGAAGCGTCGTCAAGGAAATGGAAGAGCGGGGCATTTTCGTCATGGGGGCCAGCAAGGCGACCTTGGTGGAAGAGATGCCCGAAGCCTACAAGGACGTGAGCGACGTGGTGGAAGTGGTGGCCCGGGCGGGGATCAGCCGGCCCGTCGCCCGCCTGCGCCCCCTCGGCGTGATGAAGGGCTGAGGAGATTCTCTGCAAGGCGAGGGGCCACGCCGTCACGGGGCGCGCCTCCGCGGGGTGCGTCGTGTCGGACCATAGTGGGAAAATATCTTCGGCGCAAAGGGGCTTTCGTTGTGCGCCCTTTGCCGTTTTTCTCAAAGCCCTTCATGGGGCGAGGCGCGGAGACGGCGGGCTTTTTGACAGCCGGATTGTGCCGAATCGCCACAGACGGCGCCGCCATGGGCTTTCGACGGCCTTTAGAGTTCCACGTGGAGGATGCGGTAGGTGCGTTCGCCGGCCGGGGTGAACACGGTGATTTCTTCGCCGGGGGCCCGGCCCATGAGGCCCCGGCCCACGGGGGAGTCCACGGATAGCTTGCCGTTGCGCACATCCGATTCAAAGGGCCCGACCATCTGAAAGCGGAAGGTCTGGCCCGTGTCCACGTTGAGGACGACGATTTCCGTGCCGAAAGCCACCTGCCGGACGAGAAACTTTCGGCCCACGACGATTTCACACTGGGCGATCTTGGCCTGGAGATCGTCGATTTTTCGCTGAAGCACGCGGTGCTGTTCCCGGGCAAGCAAATACTGCTGGTTGTCCACCTTGACGCCGTAAAGGCGCGCTTCCTGCAAATCTTCCAGCACACGGGGCCGCACCACCCGCCTGAGGTACAAAAGCTGGGCGTTGAGGTTTCGAAAGCCTTGGCGTGTGATGGGAACCTTTTCCATGGGCGTCTTTTGCCGTGTGTGTTCAAGGCCGTCCGAAGCGCATATGCCCGTTCGGCCCGACCCCATAGGCCGAGTCCTTAAACCGAAAAAAAGGCCTGGGCCAAAGCGCCCCGTTCCCGAAGGCTCTGGAAGAGGCTCAAGGCGATGACCGTTTTGCCGTCGGTGATTTCGCCGCGGTGGACGTCTTCCCAGAGGCGCTCCACGGGGAGGATCTCCACCCGGGAGATTTCCTCCTCGTCCCTTTCCGCCTTTTCCCGTTTGAGGCCCCAGGCGGCGAAGATGACGATGGCTTCATCGGAATAGCCGATGGCCGGATGATACCGGAAGAGGGGCACCAGGACCGAGGCCGTATATCCCGTTTCTTCTCGAAGCTCCCGGCGCGCCCCGTCTTCAGCCGATTCCCCGGGGTCCAACTTTCCCGCCGGGATTTCCCAGGTCTCGCGCCCGATGGCATAGCGCCACTGGCGCACCATGACAACCTGCGTGAGGTCCGCATCCGCAAAGGCCAAAACGGCGGCCGCCTCGGGGTGTTCCATGCGGATCCGTTCCGTGATCCGCCCCGTGCGCAACCGCACCGCATCCAGATGGGCGCTGAAATGGTTCGCGTGAATACTGGCCAGGGTCCGTACGCGTTCTTCCATGGAAACTCCGTTTCTCTCTTGGTTTTCCCCAAAGGAGCTCGTGCGCCGCCCAGTGGGGGCTTCCCGAAAGGGGGGTGGCGATCAGCCCAAGGCGTCGCCTTTCATTAAAACAGCTGAGGGCCTTCGGGAAAGCCTTTTGTTGCGAAACGGGGACATTTCCCGTCGCCTTTTTAAGACGCACAACAACCGGACGGACCTTGTGAAGAATTTCATTGACACGGGCCCGAGGATCCCCCATAGTTGTGCAACCTGACGGCTCCCGTGAAGGCGGATGTGGCGAACGGCGTGGTGCGGAACTTCCAAAGACCGAGAAAGCGGGTAGGGATTCCATGAGGCGTCCAGCGGTCTTTCAAAACCCTTCCAAAGACCTCAGCCCTTCAGAGGTCGCTCAGCTCCGGCAGATCATCGAAGCGCATCGCGGCAAGAAAGGGGCCCTCCTTCCCCTGCTCACAGAAGCCCAGCAGGCGTGCGGCAATTGGCTTCCGGCCAACGTGCTGGCGTGGATCGCCGACGAGGTGGACGTCCACCTGAGCTACCTCTACGGCATTGCCACTTTTTACACCATGTTTTCCCTTGAACCTCGGGGTCGGTTCATCATCCGGGTGTGCGAATCCCCTGCGTGCCACATCCTGGGAAGCGAAACGGTCCTGGAGGCCCTTCGGTCGGTCTTGGGGATTGGCGAAGGCCAAACCACGCCGGACGGGCTTTTTACCCTTGAGCTCTCATCCTGCCTTGGGGTGTGCGAAGTGGCCCCCGCCATGCAGATCAACGAAGTGGTCTTTGGAAACCTCACCCGCGAAAAGATCGAAGAGGTCATCCATCGCTATCGGCACGGCGATGTGGTGGACTATCGCACCCTTCCCGGATCGGGCGGTCGAGTGCGCACCGATTGGGAGGTGCATCGGCGGGCCCTTTTGCTCCACGGGGTCGGCGACATCGATCCGGAAAGCATCGACGATTATCTCGCCATCGGCGGTTACGAAGCCCTCCGCAAGGTCGTCTTGGGAATGTCGCCCGAAGAGGTGGTGGAGGAGGTGAAAGCGTCGGGCCTTCGCGGGCGAGGCGGAGCGGGTTTTCCCACCGGGATGAAGTGGTCCTTCACGCTGCCGCTCAAGGCCCCGGAAAAGTACGTCATTTGCAATGCGGACGAGGGGGAACCGGGCACCTTCAAAGACCGTTACATCATGGAAGGCAATCCCCACCGTCTCTTGGAGGGGCTCATCATCGCCGGGTATGCCATCGGCGCGTGCAAGGGGTTTATCTATGTGCGGGGCGAGTACGCCCTGTCCATGCACCGGTTGCGTCGTGCCGTGGAGCAGGCCCGGGAGCGGGGTTTCCTCGGGGAACGGATTTTGGGGACGTCCTTTTCCTTCGAGGTGGAAATTCGTTCCGGAGCCGGCGCGTACGTGTGCGGCGAAGAAACGGCGCTCATCGAATCCATCGAGGGGCTTCGGGGGAACCCCCGGGTGAAGCCGCCTTTTCCGGGGGTTCGCGGCCTGTGGGCCATGCCCACGGTGGTCAACAACGTGGAGACCCTGGCCAATGTCCCGGCCATCTTGAAAAACGGCGCGGAATGGTACCGCTCGTTCGGCACCGAGGACTCTCCGGGCGTGAAGCTCTACCAGATCTGCGGCCATGTCAACGACCCCCAGATCGTGGAAGCGCCCTTGGGGCTCACCTTGCGGGAACTCATCGAAGTCTACGGCGGCGGCATGAAAGACGGCATCCCGTTCAAGATGTGCCAGACGGGGGGCGCCTCTTTCGGCTTCTTTACTTCCGAACATCTGGATACGGTCATGGACTATGCGTCCATGCAGAAGAAGGGCGGAGCCTTGGGCTCCGGCACCATGCTGGTCATGAACGAAAGGACCTGCGTGGTGGATGTGGTCCGCAACATCATGCACTTTTTCCAGCACGAATCCTGCGGGTTTTGCACGCCGTGCCGGCGCGGCACGCGGGTGCTCTACGAAACCCTTTCCCGCATCGCCCAGGGGGAAGGCCGGGAAAGCGACCTTCCCCTGATGATCGACCTGGCCCAGACCATGTCGGCCACGGCCAACTGCGCTCTGGCCATGTCCCCCATCTTTTTCGTCCGCACCACCATTGAACGGCTCAAAGACGAATACCTGGCCCACATTGTGGACAAGACCTGCCCCGTGGGTGTCTGCCCGCTGTGACGGTTCGGGGCGGGGTGTGTGAGGAGGCCGCTCGATGACGGCGATGTATCTCCCGGTCCTTTTGTATCTCGTGATCACCATGGGGCTGATCGGCGTTCTGGTGGTCCTGTCGGGTCTCATCGGGGAGCGCAAGGCGACGCGCCAGAAGCTGCTCCCCTACGAATGCGGCATGGATCCCATCGGCACCTTGGAGATCCACTTTCCGGTCAAGTTTTACGTGTTGGCCATGATTTTCATCATCTTCGACATTGAAACCGTTTTCCTCTACCCCTGGGGCGTCATTTTCCGGGACCTGGGCTGGTTCGGCTTCGTGGAAATGCTGATCTTCACGGCCGTCTTGCTCATCGGGCTCGTCTATCTCTACCGAAAGGGGGCTTTGGAATGGGATTAGAACAACAGATCCGAAGCCAGATCCTCACGTCCACCTTGGAGAAGTTCGTCAACTGGGCGCGCAAGTCGTCCGTGTGGCCGGCCACGTTCGGTTTGGCCTGCTGTGCCATCGAAATGATCTGCACAGCGGCCAACCGGTTCGATATCGCCCGTTTCGGCATGGAAGCCTTTCGGGCGTCGCCCCGGCAGGCGGATCTCATGATCGTGGCGGGCACCGTGACCAAGAAGATGGTGCCGGCGGTGGTGCGGATCTACGAACAGATGCCGGAACCCAAATGGGTCATCGCCATGGGGGCGTGTGCCTCTTCGGGCGGTATCTTCCGAAGCTACGCCGTCGTGCAGGGCATCGACCGGTATCTGCCCGTGGACGTCTACGTGCCGGGATGCCCGCCCCGTCCGGAAGCTTTGCTCTACGGGATCCTCAAGCTCCATGAAAAGATCCTTCGAGATCCGTTCCTCACGCGGAAGGAAGGGCCCGTTGTGGTCGATCCCCAGGAGGTTCCGGCGCTTCAGGAGGTGCGGGCGTGAGTGTTCCGACGGCCAAGACGGCGTATGTGGAAGAGGTGGTGGAAGGGCTCCCGGCGGGCGCCGTGACGCAACGGGAAAGCTTTCGGGATCAATGGGCCGTGACGGTTCGACGAGACGCCTTGGTGGAGGTCATGGAGGCGCTTCGGGACCGGTGGGGCTTCCGGTACCTTGTCGATGTCACGGCTGTGGATTTTCATCCCCGAAACCCGCGCTTCCAGGTGGTCTATCACCTGTGGTGCCATGAACGAAACGCCCTGCTTCGCGTGAAAACCTGGGTCGAAGGCGATCCCCCGTCGGTTCCGTCCATGACGGCCTTATGGTCCACGGCCAACTGGCATGAACGGGAATGTTTCGATCTTTTCGGCATTCTTTTCGACGGGCATCCGGATCTTCGGCGGATCCTGCTTCCCCAATCCTGGGAAGGCCACCCTCTCAGGAAGGACTACCCGACCGAAGGTCCCGATTGGGATGTGGATTAGGACGGTGCCATGAGCGAACTGACCGAACGGTTGATCCTCAACGTGGGGCCGCAGCACCCCAGCACTCACGGGGTCTTGCGCGTGGTGGTGGAGCTGGAAGGGGAAGTCATTGTGCGGTGCACGCCGGACATCGGCTATCTCCACCGGGGCATCGAAAAACTCATGGAGTCCAAAACCTACCACCAGTGCCTCCCTTTGACCGACCGAATCGACTACCTGGCGGGGTCGGCCAACAACCTGGGCTTCGTCCTGGCCGTGGAAAAACTGCTGGGGATCGAGGTGCCGCCTCGAGCCCGTTATCTGCGGGTCATCATTGCGGAAATGACGCGGATTTCCAGCCATCTTTTCTGGCTTGCCACCCACGCCCACGATCTGGGGGCCATGACGCCGCTCTTCTACACCTTCCGGGAGCGCGAGCAGCTCATGGACCTCTTTGAAGCCGTGGCCGGCGGTCGCCTCTTTCCGTGCTACTTCCGCATCGGCGGGGTGGCCCGCGATGTCCCCGACGGATGGACCGAGGCGGTTCGCCAATTCTGCCGCACGTTCCCTCAAAAGATGAAGGACTACGAGACGCTTCTCACCAAGAACCCCATCTGGATCAAGCGAACCAAGGGGGTCGGGGTGCTCACCGTGGACGAGGTGTTGGACTACGGGCTGAGCGGCCCGGTGGCGCGGGGATCGGGGATCGCCTGGGACGTTCGGCGCGCCGACCCCTACTGCGGCTACGACGAGTTCGATTTTATCGTTCCGACGGGAGAAAACGGCGACACCTACGACCGGTATCTGGTCCGACTGGAGGAGATGCGCCAGAGCGCCCGGATCATCGAGCAGGCCTTGGATCGGCTCCCATCAGGGGACATCGTCGTGGACGACCCCACCGTGGCCTATCCGCCGAAGGCGGACGTCTTTACGAAGATCGAATCCCTGATCCAGCACTTTTTGCTCGTGGAAGAAGGCATTCGTCCTCCCAAAGGTGAGGTCTTCCACCATACGGAAGCCCCCAAAGGGGAGTTGGGCTTTTACATCGTCAGCGACGGCTCATCCCACCCGTTTCGGGTGAAGGTGCGCACGCCCAGTTTCGTGAATTTGCAGGTGTTGAGCAAGATGGCTGAAGGCAGGCTTTTGGCGGATCTCATCGCCCTCATCGGAACCATTGATATCGTGCTTGCGGACGTGGATCGATAGCGATGATCACAGTGACCATCAACGGCAGAGCCCTGGAAGCCCAACCGGGCATGACCATCATGGAAGTGGCGGACAAGAACGGGATTTACATCCCCAGGCTGTGCTACCACAAGGCGCTCAGCCCCATCGGGGCGTGCCGCATCTGCGTGGTGGAAGTCAAGCCCGGCCCGCCGCGGCCCGTGCCCGCCTGCACCACGCCCGTAACGGACAAGATGGAAGTGACCACCGAATCGGAGCGACTCACCCATTACCGCCGTGAGCTGCTCCAGCTGCTGCTCATCAACCACCCTTTGGATTGTCCCATCTGCGACAAGGGAGGGGAGTGCGAGCTGCAGAACCTGACGCGAGCCCTCAAAATCAAGGAACAGCCGTACAAGGCCGCTCGACTGACGCCGCGCTACGATGCCCAATCGCCGCTCATCGAGCGCTACCCGGACCGGTGCGTCAATTGCGAACGGTGCGTTCGCGTGTGCCGTGACCGAGTGGGGGCGGCGGCCCTGTATTTTGACAACCGGGGCTACCGCACGGCGGTGACCGCCGGCGGGCCCGTCATGGACTGCGAATTCTGCGGTTCCTGCATCGGCGTGTGTCCGGTGGGGGCCATCATCGATAAGACGTTCAAGTACAGCGCCCGGGCCTGGCAGTTGGAAAAGGACACGGCCGTGTGCCCGTATTGCGGCGGCGGCTGCCATCTCGTCCTGAACCTGAAAAACGGCCGACTGAAAAGAGTCACCACGTCCTTCCAGGAACCCGTCAACGGCGGGATCATCTGCAGCCGAGGCCGCTTTGGGTTGAACATCGTCCAGGAAGAGAGGCGGTTGAAAGAGCCCTTGGTCCGCAAGGACGGACGGCTGACGCCCGTATCCTGGGACGAGGCCTTGGATTTCGCCGCCACACGGCTTCGAGAAATTCTTTCCCGATTCGGCCCCAAGGCCGTGGCCGGGCTGGGATCGGCCCGCACGACCAACGAAAGCAACTACGTCTTTCAGAAGTTTTGCCGGGCCGTCTTGGGTACCCCGCACGTGGATGCCACCACGAGCCTGGATCACCAGCGCATGATCCATGCCCTGGTGGATGTTTTGGGCCGTCCCAAGGTGACTTACGGAAACGAAAGGGAAAGCCTGCCCCGGATCATACGCGGGGTGTCCGGGTTCCAGCTCGCCTTGGGCACCTATGACGATCTGAACAAGGCCGACACCGTTTTGGTGCTCGGATCGGACGTGAAAAAGGAAATGCCGCCCCTGGTGTGGCGGGTCAACGAAGCGCAAAAAGACAAGCGGCTCCGGGATCTTCTCATCATCAGCTCGCGCCGGACCCGGTTTCGTTCCGCCGCGCAATGGAACGCCTATTGCCGCCCGGGAAGCCCGGGTTTCGTGGTCCTCGGCATTTTGAAAGCCCTTTTTGAAACCGGAGGCCAGCGGCTCCGCGACTTGGGGGATTTCCGCCGAGAAGGGCTGCTCAGGAGGCGCCTGGACGCAACGGATTGGGCCCTGGTGGAAGAGACGACCGGGCTCGACCGAAAAGACATGACCTACGCCGCCGAAAAGCTCCTGGCCGCCGAAAGGCCTTCTCTGATCATCGGCTACGATGTGGCGGGCCTTGCCGACGGATACGGCGCCATGTGCTACGTGGCGGACCTCCTGCTGGTGCTCGGAAGAAAACTGCGGCTCCACCTCACGGCGGAAAAGGCCAACACCCAAGGATGTTCGGACATGGGGGTGAGCCCGTTTTGGCTTCCGGGCTACATCCCCTTCGACGAGGCGCACGTCGTGGAAAAGCTCTGGGGGCGACCTTTCCCCAAAGAAGCGGGACTTCCCTTGGGGCGGATTCTCCAGGCGGCGGCCGACGGAGGGCCGGAAGCCCACAAAGCGCTTCTGCTCGTGGGCACGGACCTCCTGGGGACCCATTATCCCCGGTCGGTGGTGGAAAGAGCCCTTCAGAACGTGGATTTTCTCCTGTGCCAGGAAGTTTTCCTCAACGAAACGGCGGCTCGGGCCCACGTGGTTTTCCCGGCGAAAACGGCCGTGGAAAGCCAGGGGACCCTTACCAGCGGCGAACTTCGGGTGCAGAAGCAAAAGGCGCGGAGCTTCGTTGACGGGCCGTGGGATGACTGGAAGATCGTCCAGGAGTTGGCCCGGAGGCTGGGCGTGGACATGGGATACGCTTGTGCGGAAGATATTTTCAAGGAAATCTGCACCCTCTTTCCCCATTACGATCAGTATGCCTTTTCCCAAATCCCCCATGAGGGGTTCTGGTGGAACCGGATGTACCGGGCCAAGTACGGATCGGCCGGGTGGCGCCGGGTGCTGGATCCGGCGTTGGAGGCGGTGATCCCGTGGTTGGAACTGCCGGCCCAACCCTCGGAGGCCTTTCCTCTGCTGTTGTTTGTGAGCCGATCCCTGTTTCAGTCCGGGACCTACGGCCGATACGGGATTGGAGCGCGAACCCTGGAACCCCAAGGCGGGGTGTGGATGAGCCCGGAAGATGCCGAAAAGCTGGGCATGGGAGAGGGTCAACCGGTGGTGCTAACGACGGCCTACGGGACGCTTGAGGCACAGGTCGGCATCGATCGGCGTGTGCCTCAAGGGGTCGTGCAGGCATCGACCCATTTTGAAGACCTGCCCATCGGGCGGGTGACGGACGGCAGTGTGCTCGTTCCCGTGCGCGTGGATAAAGCGGTGTCTTAGGAACTCCATCGCGATACGGGCGGGCGGTACGGGCCCGGGGCGGCATGCCGGCGGCGTCAATGTGGGACGGACAAAGCCGGGCGACGCCCTGCATGCGTGGTGAAAGGCTGGGCACAATGGATTGGATCGTCTACGGGGTTTTGACCCTCGCAAAAACGGCGCTGATTCTTTTCATCCTCCTGACGGCTGTGGCCTACGCCACCCTCATGGAACGCAAGGTCCTGGGGTTCATGCAGTTGCGCCTTGGGCCCAACCGCGTGGGACCCTGGGGATTGCTGCAGCCGCTTGCCGACGGGGTGAAGCTGTTCTTCAAGGAAGACATCGCCCTGCCGGTATCCGAACCCCGCCTCTACGCTCTGGCTCCGTGGGTCACGGCGGTGGCGGCCCTGACCCCCTTTGCGGCCATCCCCTTCGCCGACACCCTCTTTCCGGAAACCGTCACCGTCTTCGGCCGCACGGTGGATCTTACGGTCTACGGCATCCACAGAGGGGTCATCGCCGATCTGCCGGGGGCCGTGCTCTTCATTCTGGCCATCTCCTCCCTTTCCACCTACGGGGTGGTTTTGGGCGGCTGGGCGTCGGACAATCGGTATTCTCTGCTAGGCGGGATTCGGGTGACGGCGCAGATGATCAGCTACGAACTGTCCTTGGGCATGGCCGTGGTCGGCGTGCTCATGGTCGCCGGGTCCATGCGTTTGACGGAAATCGTGGAGGCCCAAAGCCGCCTGCCTTTCGTCGTTTATCAGCCGCTGGGGTTCGTCCTGTTTCTTACGGCCGCCTTCGCCGAAGCCTGCCGCACGCCGTTCGACCTCATCGAATGCGAAAACGAGCTTGTGGCCGGATACCACACGGAATACAGCTCCATGAAATTCGCCCTGTTTCAGCTGGCCGAATACGCCCATATCATCACCGTGAGCGCCGTCGCGGTGACCCTCTACCTGGGCGGCTGGCAGGGACCGTGGCTGCCGTCGGGGTTGTGGTTCGCCTTGAAAACGGCCGCCCTGGTCTTTTTCTTCATCTGGGTTCGCGCCACCTATCCTCGGGTGCGCTTCGACCAGCTCATGCATTTCGGATGGAAGGTGCTGCTGCCTTTATCCCTGGCGAACGTGGTGGCCACGGGATGCTTTCTCATGATTTGGGGCTGAACGGGTGTGAGGAGAACACATGCTGGGACCGCTCGTTAAGGGGCTTGCCAAGACCTTCGAACAGCTTTTCCGCAAGCCCATCACCATCCAGTATCCGGAAAAGAAACGGGAAGTGTCCGAAAGATTTCGGGGACATCCCAGGCTGTTGCGCGACGAGAACGGCCGGATCAAGTGCGTGGCCTGCCATCTGTGCGAGACGGTATGCCCGTCCAAGGCCATAGCCATCGAGCCGGAAGCGGGGGAGACCATGCACGAGAAGCGGCCTCGGCGGTTCGTCGTGGATCTTGCGCGATGCATCTTTTGCGGCTTCTGCCAGGAAGCCTGTCCCAAAGGGGCCATCATGCTGAACCGAAAATACGAGCTCGCTCAGTATGACAAGAGCGCTTTGGTCTATGACAAGGAAAAGCTCCTTCAAGATTAGGACGTGGTGAGGACCCTTCCATGGAATTGTTTCTGTTCGTGGTCTTTTCCCTGATCACCCTGGTGAGCGCGGGTGCCGTGGTCTGGCATCCCCATCCCGTCAAGAGCGCGCTTTTTCTCATCGTGTCGTTTTTTGCCATGGGCGGATTGTATCTGCTCATGCAGGCGGAATTCATCGCCTTGATGCAGGTCCTGGTCTATGCGGGCGCGGTCATGGTGTTGTTTCTCTTCGTCATCATGCTGCTCAACCTCAAGCCTCGAGGCGAGGACCGATCGGCGTTCCGAAAGCGTCTTCGATGGGCGGTCCCGTTGATTTTGGTTTTTGTGGGGGCGGCGCTGACGGCGGTCACCAGTCCGCTGGCCCGGCTGGGCCCTGCGGCGGGGCAAGGGGCGGCGTGGGTGGAAAGCCAAGGGGGAAACGTGAGGGCCGTGGGGCGAGCCCTTTTCACTCGGGCTTTTCTTCCCTTTGAAGTGACGTCCATCGTCCTGCTGGTGGCTGTGGTGGGTGTGATCGTCTTGGCCAAGAAGGAGCGCCGTTGAAAGGGATTGGGGACGGGCTGGGAGTGCGGGGGTGTTGGGGTTCGCTTTGCTCGCCCCAACCTACGGTTGGTTTTGATGGTGGCGTTGGGGTTCGCTTTGCTCACCCCAACCTACGGTTGGCTTTGATGCTGGCGTTGGGGTTCGCTTTGCTCACCCCAACCTACGGTTGGTTTTGATGGTGGCGTTGGGGTTCGCTTTGATCATTCCAACCCCCATTGTTCGTTGTCTCGCCGGGGCGAGATGCCGGTCGCGGCGGGAGACGTAGGTTGGGGTGAGCGCAGCGAACCCCAACGAGAATGTGAGTCGGGCATAGGGAAGCGAACCCCAAAAAACATCCTGGAAGGATCACCGCTCCGCGGGATCCTGTGAAGGGGGGACGGCGGGGCGCGCGGCCTTTGGGCAAAAGGCGCGGTGGGACACGACCGCCGCGGAAGCCGGCGAGTCCCGGACAAAGAAAGGGTAGGGCATGGCGGTTCCGGTTCATTACTACATCATCGTGAGTGCCTTGCTGTTTGCCGTCGGGGTGTTGGGGGTTCTCACCCGGCGCAACGCCATCGTCATTTTCATGTCCATTGAATTGATGCTCAATGCGGGCAACCTGAGCTTTGTCGCCTTTTCCAAGGCCTTGGAAGGCTTGGACGGGCAACTGTTCGTGTTCTTTGTCATGGTGGTGGCCGCCGCGGAAGTCACCGTGGGCTTGGCCATCATTGTCACCCTTTACCGGAACTGGAAGACGATTTTCGTGGACGAAGTCCGGCTTCTCAAAGGCTGAGCGCGGAAAAGAAGAGGTCGCTATGGAGACAGCATGGGTCATTCCGGCCTTGCCCTTCGCCGGGTTTCTCATCAACGGCCTGTGGGGACGGCGTCTGGCCAAAAAATTCGTGGGTTGGATCGCCTGCGGGGCCATGGGCTTGGCCTTTCTTTCGGCCTTGAGGCTCTTTTGGATTCTGCTTCAGGAAGCGCCCTCCCTTCGGTTTTGGGAGCCCGTCTATTACACGTGGATCCGGGTGGGGGATTTCCACGCCGATGTGTCCTTTCTCATCGACCCCTTGAGCATGGTCATGATCTTGGTGGTGACCGGCGTGGGGTTTCTCATCCACGTATATTCCGTGGGCTACATGCACGAGGATCCCGGCTACGCGAGGTATTTCGCCTACCTGAACCTTTTTGCATCGGCCATGCTTGTGCTCGTCATGGCCAACAACCTGCTCCTCATGTTTGTGGGGTGGGAAGGGGTGGGCTTGTGTTCCTATCTGCTCATCGGCTTTTGGTATGAAAAGCGCTCGGCGAGCGATGCCGGAAAAAAGGCCTTCATCGTCAACCGGATCGGCGATTTCGGGTTTCTCTTGGGCATCTTTCTCACCTTTTGGACCTTCGGGTCGCTGAATTTCCGGGAAATCTTCCAAGCCGCCGTCGCGGGGTTTTCGGCGGGCGATGCGGTCCTCGCGGGGATCACGCTGCTCTTGTTTGTCGGCGCCATGGGCAAATCCGCCCAGATCCCGCTCTATGTCTGGCTTCCCGACGCCATGGAAGGTCCGACGCCCGTCTCGGCCCTTATCCATGCGGCCACCATGGTCACCGCGGGGGTGTACATGGTCGCCCGGTGCAGCGTTCTTTATGCGCTGGCGCCGTTTTCCATGGGCTTTGTGGCCATGATCGGGTGCACGACGGCCGTCTTTGCGGCGTCCATCGGGTTGGTGCAAAACGACATCAAGAGGGTGCTCGCCTATTCCACGGTCAGCCAGCTCGGCTACATGTTCTTGGGATGCGGCGTCGGGGCTTTTGTGGCCGGCATCTTCCACCTCATGACCCATGCCTTCTTCAAGGCGCTACTGTTTCTCGGGGCCGGCAGTGTCATTCATGCCCTTTCCGGGGAGCAGGACATTCAGCGCATGGGAGGCCTGCGCGCCAAACTGCCGGTGACTTTTGCCACCTTTTTGATGGGTTCCCTGGCCATTGCGGGGATCTTTCCCTTCGCCGGCTTTTTCAGCAAGGATGAAATCCTCTTCGAAACCCTCATGAGCGGCCACGGGGTCCTGTACGCGCTGGCCCTGGGCGGCGCGGCGCTCACGGCCTTTTACATGTTCCGGCTGGTTTTTCTCACCTTCTTCGGCGAAAGCCGCTTGGATCCCCATGCGGCCCACCATGTTCATGAAGCCCCCAAGACCATGGCCGTCCCCTTGATGATTCTGGCCGCTTTGTCCCTGACAGGCGGCTGGATTCAACTGCCCGGAATCGAAGGCGGGCGGGTCTTCGGCCGGTTCCTGGAGCCCGTCTTTCACGAGGCGACCGCAATCCTGGGGCATCACGGCGCCGCCCATCCGCCGCTGTGGCTGGAAGGGGCGCTCATGGGTGTCTCCGTCGCTGTGGCTCTGGCGGGCATTTTTGCGGCCTACCGCTGGTACATCAAGGATCCCCAGCGGCCGGTGCGCATGGCTCAAAGGTTTTCTCGGGCTTACCGATGGCTGTTCCACAAATACTACGTGGATGAACTCTACCAGGCGGCCATCGTCGATCCGCTCAAGCAGGCGGCCGAAACGACGCACCAGTGGGTGGACCGGCGCCTCATCGACGGCGCCGTGGACGGCACGGGATCGGTATTCCGCAGCCTGAGCGGGGCGGTTCGCCGGATTCAGACGGGGCTTGTGCACCATTACGCGCTTTCGGTGCTGGCCGGAGCGTGCCTGCTCGTTCTGTTCGTCATGGCGCTTTGAGAGAACGTGCCTCGATAGAAGGATGGCGTGATGGAGCCTTTGTCCTTTCCTCTGCTTTCCACCCTCGTTTTTCTTCCTTTGGTGGGCGTGCTGGTGCTCCTTTTCGTGGACAGGGAAAACCATGCGGTCCAGCGGTGGACGGCCCTGACGGTGATGAGCGGCGGGTTCGTTCTGGCCTTGTTCGTCTACGCGGGGTTTGATCCCGGAACGGTGGCCTTCCAGTTCGAGGAAAAGCACACCTGGATCCCCGGCTTGGGCATTTCCTATCACGTGGGCATCGACGGCATCAGCCTGCTTCTGGTCATGCTCACGGCCTTTCTCGGCCCCATTTGCGTCCTGGCGTGCTGGACGGACATTCGGGTTCGGCTCAAGGAATTCCTGGTGTGCCTGCTCTTTTTGCAGACCGGCATGCTGGGGGTCTTCGTCAGCCTGGATCTCATCCTCTTCTACATCTTCTGGGAGGTCATGCTCATCCCCATGGCCCTGCTCATCCTCATGTGGGGCCATCCTGCACGGCGGATTTATGCGGCGGTGAAGTTTTTTCTCTACACCATGGCCGGGTCCGTCCTCATGCTCGTCGGCATCTTGGTCCTCTATTTCTATCAGGCCCGAACCACCGGGACCGCCTCCTTTGACTGGACGACCATGGCTGGGCTCAGCTTGCCGTTTTCCTTGCAATTGTGGCTGTTTTTGGCCTTCGGCCTGGCCTTCGCCATCAAGGTGCCCATGTTTCCCTTCCACACGTGGCTTCCCGACGCCCATACGGAAGCGCCCACGGTGGGCAGCGTGGTCCTGGCGGCCGTCCTGTTGAAGATGGGCACCTACGGCTTCTTGCGCTTCAATCTGCCCCTGTTCCCCGACGCCTCGGTCTTTTTCATGCCCCTCATGGTCGCCTTGGCTCTGGTGGGGATCATCTACGGCGCTTTCATGTGCCTGGTCCAAAAGGACCTGAAGCGGCTCATCGCCTTTTCCAGTGTGAGCCACCTGGGTTTCGTGATCCTAGGCATTTTTAGCTTCACCGTACAGGGGGTTCAGGGCGGCGTCCTCCAGATGATCAATCACGGGTTGAGCACCGGGGCGCTCTTCCTTCTCGTGGGGATGCTCTACGAAAGGCGCCACACGCGCATGATTGCGGACTTTGGCGGCTTGTCCACGCCGGTTCCCACGTTCACCACGTTTTTCATGATCGCCACGCTGGCCTCCATCGGTTTGCCGGGTTTGAACGGCTTTGTTGGGGAATTTCTCATCCTGCTCGGGACCTTTCACGTCAAGCCCGTCTGGGCGGTTTTGGGCGCCACGGGAGTGATCCTGGCCGCATGGTACATGCTGTGGATGGTCCAGCGCGTCTTCTATGGAACCGTGACCCACGCGGAAAACGCCACACTTCGGGATTTGGTTCCTCGAGAAATCGGACTTCTTGTCCCCGTGGTGGCCATGATGGTGTGGATCGGCGTGGCCCCCACGTCGTTTTTGCAGAAGTCCGAACCGGCGGTGCAGCACGTCCTGAAAAACGTGCAGGAAAGTGTGCGGACGGCGCAGGGGCGGAGCACCCCCTGGATGATGGCGTGCGCGGCATGGGAACATCTCAAGGGAAAGTGAGGCATCGTGCATGTCGGCTCTAACGGTTCTTTATGAATGTCAAGGCATCGTGCCGGCCCTGATTCTGTCGGCGACCGGGGTCGTCATCCTCCTTCTGGACGCCTTTTCGCCCTTGGGGCGGAAAGGACGGTTGGGGGCGGTGGCCGTCACGGGGACCGTCTTCGCTCTGGGGTCTTTGGCCGTGGCCCCTTCCGGTGCAGAGTTCTTTCACGGCATGGTGGTCTGGGACCGGTTCAGCGTGTTTCTGAGCGCCGTCCTCATGGTGGGGGCTTTGCTGGTTTTCTTCCTGTCTTTCGATCCGCTGCGCCGCTCCGGATTGGAATGCGGCGAATACTACGCCTTGGTTCTCTTCGCCACCACGGGGATGATCCTCATGGTGCAGGCGGCGCACTTCATCATGCTTTTCCTCGGCCTGGAAATCTTTTCCATCGCCATCTACATCCTGGTGGGCATGCCCCGCCATGAGAAGCGCGCCAACGAGGCGGCCTTGAAATACGTTCTGCTGGGCGGTTTCGCCTCGGGGTTTCTGCTCTACGGCCTCACTTTCATCTATGGGGCCACGGGGTCCCTTTCCATGAGTGTCATGGCGGCGCAGTTGGGCAAAGCCGACGCGGTTTTCAATTCCTACCTCCTCTTCGGCTCGGCCCTGGTTCTGGCGGGTTTTGCCTTTAAACTGGCCCTGGTGCCCTTTCATCTGTGGACCCCGGACGTGTACGAGGGCGCTCCTACGCCCATCACGGCCTACATGGCCGTCGGCGTCAAAGCGGCGGTGTTCGGCGCGTTGGTGCGAACCTTTTGGGTCGCGCTGCCCACGGTCCACCCCCACTGGGCCGTGTTTTTCTGGGCTTTGGCCGCGGTCACCATGACCGTGGGGAACCTCATGGCCCTGGCCCAAGAGAGCGTCAAACGCATGCTCGCCTTTTCCAGCATCGCCCACGCCGGGTATCTCTTCGTGGCCGTGGTGGCCGATTCCAAGGAAGGGCTGACGGCGCTGCTGGTCTACCTTCTGGCGTACACGGTGATGAACGTCGGCGCCTTCGGGGTCATGGTGGCCGTGCAGAACCGGCAGGAAAGCGGGGAACGGCTGGAAGACTTTCGAGGGTTGAGCAGCCGGTCGCCGTTTTTGGCGGCCTTCATGGCCCTTTTCCTTTTTTCCCTTGCCGGCATCCCGCCCACGGCGGGCTTTGTGGGAAAATTCATGGTCTTTTCGGCGGCCGTCCAATCCGGTTATACATGGCTCGTGATCATCGCCGTGATCAATTCGGTGATCGCCGCCTATTACTATCTCCGGGTCGTCATCATGGTGTATCGGCCCGGGGAAGAAGCCGCCGCGGAAGATCCCGCAAGCGAGGCCGCTCGACTGAGTGCCGGGGAACGCGGCGCGCTCTTCGGCGCGGGCGCCCTCACGGCCGTCGTGGGGCTCTGGCCCAATGCCTTTTGGGATCTGGCAAGGCAGGCCGTGCACGTGCTCTTTTGAAAATTCCATCCGAAGCCCGGCAGGGAAAGGAAACGCCATGGAAAAGAAAACGAGTCCTCAGGTCCAAAAGGCGCTCAGCTTGGTCCTTCAAGGCCTTCTGGAAAGCCTTTCCGAGCCCCAGGTGGCCGATATGGTGGTGGATCGGTTGGCAAAGAAGGTGCAGCAGGACGGGTGCTGCCCGCTCAACATCAAGGACGTCTCCGACCTGGAAGCCTGCCCCTTTACCGCCCTGTCCTTGGAATGCTTTCATCGGCAGGCCTTTGTGGCGGGCGAAATTGACGAAGATTCCGTGGCCATGCTGCGGCTTTTCAAGAACCCCTACCTTCAAGGGTTTATGAACATCAGCCGCACGGTCACATCTACCTTGGAATACCGCAAGGTTCTCCAGATCATCGTGGAGGAGGTGACCAAGATCTTCCACGCCAAAGGCTGCACGTTGCTCCTGTTGGACAAGGAAAAATCCAGGCTGGATCAGGCCGCCGCCTACGGACTCAGTGAAAAATACCTGGAAAAGGGGCCGGTGGACGCCGCGCGCAGTATCGCCGAAACCACGTCGGGAACCCCTGTGCAGATCTACGATGTGCAAAACGACCCCAGGGTGCAATATCCCGCCGAAGCGGCCATGGAAGGGATCGGTTCCATCCTGGCCGTGCCCATCGTGATCCGCGATCGGGTCATCGGCAGCATGAGGATCTTTACGGAAAACAAGCGCCATTTTCACAAATACGAAGTGGAATACGCCATGGCGGTGGCTGAACAATGCGGCATCGCCATTGAAAACGCCCTCATGTACAGCAAGGGAAAGGAAAAGTACCGCTCTCTCCTCTCCGAAGTGCACAACTGGATCGAATACTGCGCCTATCGTCCGGAATAAGGGACGAAGGACGATTCACTGCACGCGAAAGACGCGCTCGGTCCATTCCACGGCTTGGAGATACCGCGCCGTAAGTGTGGAAGGCTCAAGGCCCAACTCCGCGCTCACGCGGGACAGGACGTCCCATTTGGCCTGCTCGTACCCTAGGGCGATCTCAAAGAGCACGCGGTATCGGTTCACGGCGCCAAGGAGCGCCGCCTTGACGTCATCGCCCAGCGGCACTTCCTGGGCGGCCTCTTCCATGGGCCGCCCCAGAAGCGTATCCATCACGGAGAAGATGCCCATAAGGAAAAGCTGGTCCTTCTCCGCCCCCATGCCCACACAGTCCGCGAGCAGTTCGAGGAACTGGGCCCGCACCAAAGACAGCTTGACCAGTTCGTAAGGTTGCTTGGCGCTCAGGCGCGAATAGACGGTGAGGGTGGCCCATTTTCGGATTTCCCGCTCGCCGAGCAGCACCAGGGCGTGCCGGATGGAATGCACCTTGTGGCGCAGCCCGAAAAAAGCGGAATTGATATAGCGCAGCAGTTTGTACACGAGGGCCGGATCGCGTTTGATCACAGCGTGGACGGCCTCCACGTCCAAGTCGGGTCGGTTGAGTTCGCCGATGAGTTTGAGGGCGTTGATTTTGAAGACCGGCACGTCTTTTCGGTTGACGATGACGGGCCGGCTGAAAAAATAGCCCTGAAACAGGGTGTAGCCGGCTTCCAGGGCTTTCTGGAATTCCTCGCGGGTTTCGGTCTTTTCGGCGAGAAGATGCGGCACGCGCGAGGAGAAACGCCGAACGATGCGCGCCTGTTCCTCGGGGGTTGTTCCCCGAAAGTCCACCTTGAGGATGTCGACCAGGGCGAGGAGGTCGCCGCAGGACCCCGTGCTCAGGGTAAAATCGTCCAGGGCCAGGAAGTACCCGTTTTCCTTGAGGCGCTTGCAGGCGGTGTATATTTCCTGGGTGGGTTCCACATCTTCAAGGATTTCGATAACGGCCCATTCCTTGGGCAGGAAATAGGGGGCATCGGAGAGGAGCAGGTTCTGGGTGAAGTTGACGAAAGCCTTGCGGCCGCCGGCGAAGAGGTCCGTTCCCATGGTAAAGAAAAGGTTTTGAATGACCGACAAGGACGCCCGGTCCCCGTCCTGAAAAACGGACTGTTGGTCCTGAGAGGCGGCTCGGTAGAGGATTTCGTAGCCGTAGACCTGAAGGCGGCGATCGAAAATGGGCTGCCGGGCGATGAAACTTTCCGGCATGGGGCCGCGCGGGACGAACATGTCCATGGGCTTGATGTCTTTCCGGCACGGAGAATCCACAAGATGAGGAAAAGTTTTCCCGTCGTGCATGCGCGTCCTCTAAGGCGTCGATCCGGGCCGTTCTTCCCTCGTGTCCCCGTTCCCTCATCGAGGGGATGATGCCGTGTGGGTCGTCCTTTCCATCCTAACGGCTTTGGCCGCGGCGTCCACCGATGCGTGGACCAAGAAATTTTTCGGCGACGGGGACGCCGTGACCATGGCCTTTTATCCCTTGGCCTACAGCCTGCCCTTGTTCGCTCTAAGCCTTCCGTTCGTCCCCGTACCGCCCTTGGATGCCGTCTTCTGGTGGTGCTTCGCCCTTTCCATTCCCATCAACTGCATCAGTTTTGTGCTCTACATGGAAGCCATACGCCTTTCGCCCCTATCCCTCACGGTGCCCTTCCTGACCCTCACCCCGGCCTTCCTGGTCATCACCGGCTATACGGTCCTCGGCGAAAGGGCAACGCCCGCCGCCGTTTTGGGGATTGCGGTCATTGTCTTCGGCGGCTACCTGCTCAACGCCCCGGCCGCCCGAAACGGGCTCCTCCAACCCCTTCGGGCTGTCGCCACGGAAAGGGGTTCCGCGATGATGATCGCCGTGGCGCTGATCTACAGCTTTTCCGCCGTGCTCGGCAAAAAAGCCATCCTTCACTCCTCTCCTTTGTTTTTCGGAATGTTGTTTTTTCTTCTTCAAAACTTTTTCCTGGTCGTCTGGGCATGGGCTACGGGCGCCGTTGGGCGAGGTAGGCTTTTTCGGCCTTCGGCGGTCTTCAAAGGCATTCTCGTGGGAGCGTTTTATTACCTGCACGTGGTGCTCCATGTATGGGCCATTTCCATGACGCAGGCGGCCTACATGATCGCCCTGAAAAGGCTGAGCGCCGTCTTCGGCGTGCTCTACGGCGGATGGCTTTTCAGGGAAAAGCATTTGGGATGGCGCCTCACGGGTGCCACGGTGATGGTCGCAGGAGCCGCAATCATCGCGTGGGGCGGCTAGAGGGTCGGGACGACTTGGGCAAACGGGAGGGATTGACGCCATGAAAACAGGGCTCAAAAGGGTCATGATCGGTGTCTGGGTGTGCGCCGCCGTCTGTGCCGTGTCTTTTTCAGGGGTTTCCGCCGCGGAAAACAATTTTTACCGGGCGGGCTACGTCACGGGTTTTCAGGACGCCCCATCCTGGAAGGCGAAAGATCCGTCGATGACGGCCGGCCGATACGCCGACGTCAAACGCGACATGCTGGCGGCTCAAGGGCCGGTGCCCAGAAATTTCTGGCGGGGTTTGCGGGACGGCTTTCGCGATGCGGTGAGGGAATACACCCCCAAGTTCACTCGGGACAAGGTGCGTGTGGACGAGTTGCCCGAACATCTCCGTCCCTGAAGTGTCGCCGAAAGATAAATTTTTTTGTCAACTTTTTATCTCCCTCTTCCGATAACCAAACAGGGTAGGGAAAGGCTTTGATACGGTCTGCTTCAGGGGGAGGGAACACAATGGGGAGAGCCGGGCTTAAGAGAGGGAAGTTGTCCACAAAACTCGTTCTTTTCGGGGTCGGGGGAGTGCTCGCTTTCACGGGGGTGCTCGCCTGGATTGCTTTTTCGCTGGAGTCGCGCCTCATGGATGAAAAGAGGACCGCGACCAAACACGTCGTGGATGTGGGCTATTCGCTCTTGGAAAAATACGCCAAGGAGGTCCAGGAAGGCCGCGTGACCGAAGAAGCCGCCAAGAAGGAAGCCTTGGATCACATCCGGGCTCTTCGGTATCGGGAAAACGACTATTTTTGGATCAACGACCTCAAGCCGGTCATGGTCATGCACCCGTTCAAACCTGAACTGGACGGGAAGGATTTGACCGATTTCAAGGATCCCAAGGGCAAGCAGCTCTTTGTGGAGTTTGTCAAAGTCTGCCGGGACAAAGGAGCCGGCTTTGTGGATTACCTGTGGCCCAAGCCCGGTTTCGACAAACCCGTGCCCAAGGTGTCCTATGTGAAACTTTTCCAGCCGTGGGGATGGATTATCGGCAGCGGCATTTACGTGGATGATGTCAGGGCTCAGGCGAACCGCATCAGGCTTCTTTTCGGGGCCATTGCAGGCGGGATGCTGATTCTGGGACTTATGGTCACATGGTGGATCCTGAGATCCGTGACCCGGCCCGTCTACAACGTGGTCCATGGGCTCCACAAGGGTTCGGAGGAGGTGGCGGCCGCGGCGGATCAGGTGGCGCAAGCGGGCCAGAGACTTGCCGACGGCTCGTCCCAGCAGGCGGCGTCCATCGAAGAGACGTCTTCGGCTCTGGAAGAACTGGCGTCCATGACCCGTCAGAATGCGGACAACGCCGGGCAGGCCAACGCCATTGTCAAGGAATCGGCTCGCGACATCGAAGAGGCGACGGCGGCCATGAACGACCTCACCAAGGCCATCCAGGCCATTTCCGCCGCCAGCGAAGAAACGCAGAAGATCATCCGAACCATTGATGAAATCGCCTTTCAGACCAACCTCCTGGCGCTGAACGCGGCCGTTGAGGCGGCTCGGGCGGGCGAAGCGGGGGCCGGGTTCGCCGTGGTGGCCGACGAAGTGCGCAACTTGGCCATGAGGGCCGCCGGTGCGGCGAAGAGCACGGCGGAAATCATTGAGGATACGGTGAAGAAGGTTCGCGAATGTTCCACCATGGTCACGCGGGCCAACGGAGCTTTCGGAAAGGTGGAAGGGGGCAGCCGGCGTGTCGGCGAGTTGGTGGCGGAAATCGCCGCGGCAAGCAGCGAACAGGCGGAAGGGATCGACCAAATCAACAAGGCTGTTTCCCAGCTGGATCAGGTGGTGCAGCAAAACGCCGCCAGCGCGGAAGAAACCGCTTCGGCTTCAAGCGAACTGCAGCACCAGGCGGAACGCATGAAGCGCTACGTGGCCGAACTGCAAAGCATCGTGGGCGTGTCGGCACAGGACGCGGCGGGCGAGGACGAGCGCTCCCATCCGAAAAAATCCCGGAAAGGAAACGGCAAGGCGGTGTGGGAGGCCCGGCACGGGGCCCATTCCCCGGAGAGCGAGGTTCCGGTTGCGGTGCGGAGAAAGGATCCCGGGGCACGGCGGAAGGACGGCCCGGAAGCGTTTTCGAATTTTTGAGCTTCGGCGCGCTGTGACAATAGGAGCCTGTCCGAGAATGGCATATTCCTGGGAGCGCGGGCGTCTCGCCCGCTTCTCGTGCGGGCCGGAGGCCCGCGCTCCCAGGAGAAGAGGCCTTCGGGTTCGTTCTCAGACAACCTCATAGTCAACACGCAGGGCCGGGCGGCAGGCGGAGGTGCCGTCCGGCCCTGAACGTTATGGGGCCGTGACCGAAGTGCCTTCAAGCCGATGCGAAAAACCGGCGACATCCAAGCCGCCACATCCTTTGGGGAATCCCCGGAAGGGGATCTATCGGGGGGTTGGAGGGGGCAGGGGTCCGGGTGAAGGCAAAGAGCCCATGGGCACTGGTGATCCCCTATGCCGTAGTGCTATAAAAAAGGGCAAAAACGGCAGCAAGGGGACTTTCCATGAACGGTTCTCCAAACGGGCGGTCTTCCGGCGACAAAGTGGAATGCCTTCGTCACGGGCTCCTCTTTGAAAACCTGAGCGCCGAGCAGTTAAAAAAGCTTTCGGCCATCGCCGTCGAGCGTTCCTATCGCAAAGGGGACGTCCTTTTCGCCGAAGGCAAGAAGGCTGACGGCTTTTTTGTCGTCTGCAGCGGCCGCGTCAAGGTGTTCAAGGTTTCGTTCGACGGTCGCGAACAGATCCTCCACCTTTTCGATGCCGGCAACATCCTGGGCGAAGTCCCCGTGTTTGCCGGCGGGGCCTATCCCGCCCACGCCGAGGCGCTTACCGACGCGCGGGCCCTGTTCATCCCGAGGGAAGGCTTCATCCGCCTCATCCAGGAGGAAAGCGGTTTGGCCCTGGCCATGCTCGCCGTGCTTTCCCGAAAGCTCCGCCATTTCACCCATCTGGTGGAAAGCCTTTCCCTGAAGGAGGTTCCCGGTCGGCTTGCCTCTTATCTGCTGGTCATGTGCGAACGGGGCGGATCGGAAGACGCCGTGGACCTGGAGATTTCCAAAACCCAGTTGGCGGCCCTGCTCGGCACCATCCCCGAAACCCTCTCCCGCATCTTTTCCAAAATGACCGCCGCGGGCCTCATCGCCATGCAGGGGCGGACCATCCTCATCAAAAATCGAGAAGGCCTTAGAGCGCTGGCCCAGGGAGAAAAGCTCGCCTGAAGGATCCCCCGGGGACTCCGTCGTGACTCCCCTGCGGATCGAACCGCCCTGGGCGCGAAAACGGCCGTTTGGCTCGGGACATCCCCCCGCGTTTTTCAGCCAAAGGATCTCCCGGCGCAGTCCACGAGGGCCTTCAGGAGCCTTGTCGAGCGTTGGAAGGCGATCGGCTTTTTACTGGGGCTGTCTTGGCCGCCACGCGCACCTGCGGATGGCCGAGGCAGTAGCCCACGAGCCCGCCGACGATGAGCGCCAATCCCCACCAGCCCCACATTTTGGGCCATGCGCCGTGGAGAAAGACAATCTCCCCGAGAAGGGAAAAGACGACTTCCCCCGCTTGGGTGGCATCCACGGCGGCGACGGCCACAGGGGCATGGGAGGCGTTTCGGGCTTTGTAGAAAAGGGAAGTGGCCACCACCCCCGAAGACAAGGCGACCAAACCGGTTTGAAACCATTGGGACGCCGGCGGAGGGTCCGGTCGGACCGTGGCCCACAGGATGATCCAAAAGGGGATGGAGCCCAGGGTCATGAGCAGAACACAGGTGGGGGCGTCCTGCAGATGCCGGCTCGAGACACCGGGGATTCGCCCGGAACCGCCGTGACGGGCCGTATGGAGCATCTGGTTTCCCGTGGGATAGGCAAAGGCGGCGAGAAGAACGAAAAGAGCGCCGAGGAGCGCGTCTCTCACATCGGGGGTGTGGGCGGCCTGTTCCGCATGGACGAGAAGAATCCCCACGAAAATGACGGCCGTAAACAGCACGCCGAAGTAAGGGACACGGCGGTTGAAAGCCCACAAAACGATGGGAGTGGCCAGGATGGTGATTTGCCACGTGGCTGCGACGATCCAGCCGGGAGCGTGGTCGGCGGCGAAACACAGGGCGGCGTAAAACACCCCGAAGCCCACGGATCCGGCCGTGATCCAGAAGAATGCGTTTGAACGAAAGACGGCGAAGACTTCGGCGAGATATTTCCATCCATGGCGGATAAGGATCCAAAGGACGAGGATCCACAGCATGTGGACGTAGCGCAAGAAAGCCGACCACATCCAATGGCCGCCGGAAAGACTCATGGCTCGATTCAGGATGAATGTGGCGCTGAAAAAGGCCGATGCGGCCAGCCCCAACAAAACCAGACGAACCATCGCACGCCCTCCTTCAGGGGAAACATTCATGGGACGGATTCATATCAGGCCGTTGACGGCACAGAATATTTGGCATGGAAGGTCTGCTGTGGTAAAGGGAAATGGCTCCGCAAGATGCTCAGGCTCCCTCCCCGTTTCCTTTTCCCATCCTTTTCGCCCGTTCCCGCGGATGCGCATGCCGTGCCGGATCTCTTGGGGGCTTTAGGTGCCGTGTGTGGGTAAAGCGCGACTCGAACAAAGGAGGATCGGATGGACAGAAGGTCTTTCATGAAGAAGGTGGGACTGGGGACGGCAGCCGCTGCGGCCGCAACGACGGTCAACGCCCCATACGTGTGGCCGAAGGGGGAAACCTACCAATGGCGCATGGTGACCACATGGCCTCCCCAGATGCCCGTGCTTCAAACCGGAGCGGAACGGTTCGCCAAGCGCGTGGAAGAGGCCACCGAAGGGCGCCTCAAGATCCAGGTTTACGCCGGCGGCGAATTGGTTCCGCCCTTGGGGACTTTCGACGCCGTTTCCCAAGGCACCGTGGAATGCGGCAGCGGCGCCTCCTACTACTGGGCGGGCAAGACCCCGGCGGCCCAGTGGTTTTCCGCGGTTCCCTTCGGATTCAACCCCCAGGGAATCAACGCCTGGTTTTATTCCGGAGGGGGACTCAAGCTGTGGGAAGAAGTCTACGCGCCTTTCAACGTCATTCCCAGGCCGCAGGGCAACACGGGCGTCCAGATGGGCGGCTGGTTCAACAAGAAAATCGAAACCATCGACGACTTCAAAGGCCTGAAGATGCGGATCCCGGGTTTGGGCGGCAAGGTGGTGGCCAAAGCCGGGGGAACCGTGGTGCTTTTGGCCGGCGGCGAGATCTACACGTCGCTGGAACGCGGCGTCATCGACGCGACGGAATGGGTCGGGCCGTTGCACGACCTGCGCATGGGCTTCTATCAAGCCGCCAAGTACTATTACTATCCAGGCTGGCATGAACCGGGGACGACCCTGGAAGTCATTTTCAACAAGAAAGCCTACGAATCCCTTCCCAAGGACCTGCAGGCGATCCTGGACGCCGTGGCCATGGAGACGAACCTGTGGAGCTTGTGCGAATTTGAAGCGCAAAACGGCGCGGCGTTGGAAACTCTGGTGAAGGATCACAAGGTGCAGCTGGTGCGTTTTCCCGATTCGGTCCTGGATGCCCTGCGCAAACTGTCCGAAGAAACCATCGAGGAAGAAGCGAACAAGGATCCCATGGCCCGGAAGGTTCACGACGCGTTCAAAGCCTTCAAAGCGAAGCTCGGCCCGTGGGGCACCATTTCGGAAAAGGCCTACTACGACCTCATCGCCGCCAAGATCGGTGCCTAACGATCGGATCGGCAAAGAACGGAAAACGAGCCTGCATGCGGCGGGCTCGTTTTTTCAGCGAAGAAGCTTGTGCGGAAGCCACGTGGCCAAGGGGGGATAGAGAACGACGGTGAGCAGCCCCAGGAGTTGCAAGATGACGAAAGCGATGATGCCCCGGTAGATGTGCCCCGTGGTGATTTCCGGGGGCGCCACCCCCTTGAGGTAAAACAGCGAAAAGCCGAAAGGCGGCGTCATGAAGGACGTCTGTAGGTTGACGGCAAAGAGGATGGCGAACCACAGGGGATCGAAACCCAGTTCTTTCATGATGGGCGCCAGAACCGGAATGTGGATGAAGGTGATTTCGATGAAATCCAAGAAAAATCCGATGACGAAAACGATGCTCATGCAGATGAACAGCACACCCCATTTTCCATAAGGGATGTGGGTGAGGATGTTGCGCACCCAGTGGTCCCCTCCGAGCCCCCGGAACACCAATCCAAAAGCCCCGGCCCCGACGAGGATGATGAACACCATGCAGGTGAGCCGCGTTGTGGTCTGCATGACCTGAAGGACCACATCCCAGGTGAGCCTCCTGTTAAAGGCGGCGAGCACCATGGCGCCCGTCGCCCCCACGGCGGCGGCTTCCGTAGGGGACGCGATCCCCGCGAAGATGGATCCGAGAACACTCACCATGAGCACCAGAGGCGGGACGAGGGCCCGCATCAAACGCCTGGAAAGCCCCGAACCGACGATTTCCCGCCATTCTTCGATGGGAATGAGAGGCGCCCAGGCGGGTTTGAGGCGCGCGACAATCATGATGTAGATGATGTAAAAGACCACGAGCACCAAGCCGGGAATAACCGCGCCGACGAAGAGATCTCCTACGGAGACGCCGATGATATCGCCCAACAAAACGAGGACAATGCTCGGCGGGATGATCTGCCCCAGGGTTCCGGAAGCGGAAATGGTTCCCGTGGCCAGTTCCGGCTGGTAGCCTCGGCGCAGCATGGTGGGAAGGCTCAACAGCCCCATGGTCACCACTGTGGCCCCGACGATGCCCGTGGACGCCCCGAGCAGAGCGCCCACGACCACCACGGAAACGGCCAAGCCGCCTCGAAGACGGCCGAAAAGGAGCGCCATGGTCTCCAAGAGTTCTTCGGCGATTCCCGAGCGTTCCAGCATGACGCCCATGAAGACGAACAAGGGCACCGCCAGGAGCGTAAAGTTGGTGATCACACCCCAGATGCGCAGCGGCAAAAGATTGAAGAAATTCCAGCCGAAACCGTAAAGGCCGAAAAAGAGCGCCGTTCCCAAGAGGGTGAAGGCGACGGGAAAACCGAACATGAGAAGAATGGTGAGCGCAAGGAACATGAGTCCCGGCAAGGATTCCATCAGTGCCCCCCTTTCTCGGCTTGATCACGATCTGGAGATTTTCCCATGAGGACCATCAGGTTCCGGAGAGTCATGGGAATCCCTTGGATGGCCACCAGGGTGAATCCCAAGGGGATCATGGCCTTGATAACGTAGCGCGCCGGAAGACCTCCAGGGTCCGGTGAGCCCTCGTTGACGGCCCAGGAGGCGGCGACGAATTTCCACGAGGTGGCGATGATGAGGTAGCAGCCGGGGAAGAGAAACAGGAGGCACCCAAGGAAATTGATCCAGGCCTGGGATTTGGGGGACAGGCGCTGATAGAATACGTCCACCCGCACATGGGCGTCGTAAAGGAGCGTGTAGCCCGCGCCGATGAGAAACAGGAGGCCGAAAAGGTGCCATTCCAGTTCCTGGACGAACACGAATGTGGTCTTGAACAGGTAGCGCATGATGACGTCCACCGTCACCACCACGACCATGAGCAGCGCCACGTAGGAAACGCCGCGGCCCACGGCCCGGTTGACGGCGTCCAGGCGGTTGCACAGCCTTTCGAGCTTTTCCATAGGGGATGTTTTCCTCCTTGCCGAAAGAGGGGTGACACTCACCAGGCCAAAGCGCACGATGGAAACACGGCGGCGCGGTGGCCTCGAGGATCGGCCGCGGCCACCCACACCCCGTCCCGTTCCCGAGAGACGGCGCAGATGAAACCCAAACTCCAAGGCGGTTCCACGACCACCTCATGCCCCAGGGCTTCCAGGGATCGGCGCGTGTCTTCGGGGATCCGCGACTCCACGCGCACTCGCGCCGGATAGGCGTCATGGGGATGGAAGGTGCCGGGAAAGTGATCGGAACACACCTTGGGGGCTTCAATGGCCTGGGACACGTCCAGGCCGAAGACGACGCGGTTGAGGAAAAACTGCAGGGTCCATTGATCCTGCTGGTCCCCGCCCATGGTCCCGAAAGCCATCCACGGCGTGCCGTCGCGAAAGGCGAGAGAAGGGGTGAGGGTCGTCCGCGGGCGTTTTCGAGGGCTCAGCACGTTGGGGTGGGCGGGATCCAGGTAAAAGGTCTGCAGGCGTGTGCCCAGAGGAAACCCCAGGGAAGGGATGACCTCGTTTCCCGAAATCCAGCCGCCGCTGGGCGTCAATGCGGCCATGTTGCCAAAAGCGTCGGCCACCGCCACGTGGACCGTGCCATAGCCCCAGCCGTCCCAGCGGAAGACGGCCTCGGGCGCAAGGAGCGCCTTGCCGTTTCGGGGATCCCCGGGCCGATGGGACCGGCTGGCCCGGTTCGGGTCGATGAGACTCTGCCGGATGCGGCCGTAGGAGGGGCTCAGGAGCCCTTCCAGGGGGACGTCCACGAACCGGGGGTCCGCGTAGTATTGTTCCCGATCCGCAAAGGCCAGCTTGGCCGCTTCCACCCACGTGTGCACGTAGGATGCGGAAAGGCGCCCCATGGCGTTGAGGTCGAAGCCTTCGAGAATCCGGAGCATCTGCAAAAAGACCGGTCCTTGAGACCAAGGACCGCACTTGAAGACTTCCGTGTTTCCAAAGACGACGCTTACGGGCTTTTCGAACAAGGTTTCGTAGGCGGCGCAATCGGAGCGGGTGAGGAACCCGTCCCGTTCCCGCACGAACCGCTCGATTTCCGCCGCGATGTCTCCCGTGTAAAAGGCGTCTCGAGCGGCGCGGATGCCGGCCTTACGGTCCTCGCCGAAGCGACGGGCGGTTTCCATGAGAAAGTCCATGAGCCGGCCGTAGGCGGCGTTGACGAAACGAGCCCCCCGGGAGGGAGGCTTCCCGTCGGGGTCCAGATACAGGTCGGCGGACGCGCGCCATTCTTTGGAAAACAGGGCCGCGTTGTGCTCAATGCCGAATCGGGGCATGACCAAGAGGCCGTCATGGATCGGGAAGCCTTCCGCGGCCAGTTTTCGAGCCGGCCCCAGCACCTCCGGAAGCGGCATGCGGCCGTATCGGTGGAGCATATCAAGCAGGGAGGCCACGGCGGCGGGCACGCCGGCCGCAGGCATGCCCTGCGGCGGAATGAGGCGAAGCCCCCGGCTTCGATAGCTTTCCAAAGAGGCGGCCGCGGGCGCTTCCGTGTTTCCGTTGACGACCACCACGGAACGGGCCTCGGCCGCATAGAGCACCATGGGGCACTCGCCGCCCAGGGTGAACATGTGGGGGTTGACCAGAGCCTCCACGAAGGTGGCTGCGGCAGCGGCATCGAAGGCGTTGCCGCCGGCTTTCAGCACGTCCACGGCGGCTTGGGCGGACAGGTAATGCTCGGTGGCAGCGGCTCCATGAAAGCCCATGGCCGGCTGGAAATCGCAGGCCGGCCCCTCGGTATTCCCGAACGTGCGCATGAAAGATCTCCCCGAAGAAAGCTCAATGGCGCAAATGGCGGTGTTTGCCCCGACGGCCCTCTTTGCCGGTTGCGGGCAAAAGGGGATCAAGAACACTGGGAGCGGCGCGGGATGAGCCGTGCGAACGGTGAGCGAAGAGGACGGACGGTGGCGTCGCGATGGCTTGAAGAGCACGGGAACATCGGGCTCACCCTCTGAGCGCTGGCGAAACGCTCGTAGTGCCGGCTTTTTTCGGCACACCTCGGCCTGATTACTCGAACAAGACGAAAAATTCAAGTCTGGACTCGTTCTTGTGCCGTGCCCTATACAGGAGCGAAGAAAAAGGAAAGCGCACGGCAGGGGGGAGGTTTTGTGTCGGGTTTGGGTGATGCAAAAGAGATGAAGGAGGTTTTTTTCCAGGCGCCGCGGCGCACGCTGCGATCCCTCATGGAGCGCCACGGTTTCGTCGTGGGGCTCGTGATCGTCACGGCGGCCACCTTAGCGGACGGGACCGAGACCACGGTCCGCTGGGGGTTGTGGCTTAAGGCGCACCACGGGCCGGATATGGTCATCGCCGCCATTTTCTTCATTTCCGCCCTCACCCTGAAAAGGGAAACCCTGGTCCGAGGTCTTTTGGATTTCAAGGCCTTTGCGGGGGCTCTTGTCCTGATCTTCGGCATCGCCCCCTCATGGGCCTTCGTGCTCTCCCGATGGCCCATGGAAACGGGGCTCGCGATCGGTCTGTTTCTGGTGGCTTCCATGCCCAGCACGTTGAGCAGCGGAGTGGTCATGACGGAAACGGCGGGAGGCAATGCGGCCACGGCCCTGCTCATCACCGTCTTCGCCAACGGAGCGGGCGTCTTTGCGACGCCGCTCCTTCTCGAGGGCCTCACGGCCGGTGCGGGGCGATCCTCGGCCCTCGTTTTGGACAAGGGGGCTCTCATGGGCACCTTGGCCGTGCTGGTCCTCGTTCCATTGAGCGCGGGCATGGTGCTGCGAAGGCCGGTTTCGGCCCTCTTCCAAACCGTCAAGGGCCCGAGCCCGGGGGCAATCAACACGATTCTCGTCATCCTTGTGGTCTGGATCGCCGTGTGCGGGTCTCGGGCGACGATCATCCAGGGGTTGGCCCGTATGCCTGCCGTCCTTGTCCTGTGCGTCGTCTTCCACGGGGGCGTTCTTTTTGCGGCGTTCATCACGGTCAGGGCGTTGGGCCTTGCAGCGGGAAGACGGGAAGCCGTGATCTTCGTGGGCGGACAGAAGACCCTGCCCCTGTCGGTGCTCATCCAGACGGCGATTTTCCCCCAGTATGGGCAAGCCCTGGTCTTTTGCGTGTGCCATCATGTGCTCCATCTCATCATGGACGGCTGTGTGCTGAGTTTTCTCAAGCAGTCACGGCGCGCCGACCCAAACGGGAAGGGAAAGGGCGGACGATGAAGGTCCTTTTGGATAAGGACGGTTTCACTCTGGAAGCGCTGGTCGCCGTCGCCCGTGATAAAGTCCCGGTGGAATTCAGCGACGCGGCCCGAGCGCGCATCCTCAAGGCTCGAGCCCTTGTGGATTCCTGGGTGGCCCAAGGGCGCATCATCTACGGCATCACCACAGGTTTCGGGGCTCTGAGCGACGTCTTCATTTCGGCATCGGACGTGCGCGCCCTCCAGCGCAACATCCTCATGAGCCATGCCGCCGGGGTCGGGCCGGAACTCTCCATAGAGGAGGCCCGCGCCTTGATGGCGTTGCGCCTCAAGGATCTGGCCCGCGGCCATTCCGGCATTCGATGGGAGACGGCCGTGCGGCTGCGCGACTTTTTGAACGCCGACATCGTGCCGGTCATCCCCGAAAAGGGATCCGTCGGGGCCAGCGGCGATCTTGCGCCCATGGCCCACATGGCTTTGCCGCTCATCGGCCTGGGCGAAGTCTTCTACCGAGGCCAAAGGCTGGAGGGAGCCGAGCTGCTGCGGCGGCTCGGGTTGGAACCTTTGGAGTTGGAAGCGGGGGAGGGGCTGGCCCTGGTGAACGGAACTCAGCTCATGACGGCCTTGGGGGCTTTGGCAGTCCATGACGCCCAAAACCTCTCAAAGACCGCCGACATCGCCGCCTCGGTGAGCCTGGAAGTGCTCATGGGCAGCCGCATGGAGTTCGATCCGAGGATCCATCGCGTGAGGCCTCACCCGGGCCAAGCCAAAGCGGCCCACAACATGCGCCGGATCACGCAGGACAGCGAAATCATTTCGTCCCACAAAGATTGTTCCCGGGTTCAAGACGCCTACACCCTGCGCTGCTCCCCACAGGTGCACGGCGCCTCCAAGGACGCCATCGCCTATTGCCGGGAGGTGCTGGAAAGGGAAATGAACGCATCGACCAACAATCCCCTGATTTTCGCCGACTCGGGAGAATTCCTCCTGGGCGGGAACTTCCACGGCCAGCCGGTGGCCTTGGCCCTGGATTTTCTGGGGATCGCTTTGGCCGAATTGGCGGACATTTCAGAACGACGGGTGGAAAGGCTGGTCAATCCCCAGTTGAGCGGCCTGCCGGCGTTTCTGGTTCCCCAAGGCGGGCTCCATTCCGGCTTCATGATCGCCCAATACACGGCGGCGGCCCTGGTTTCGGAAAACAAGACCCTGGCCCATCCGGCCTCGGTGGATTCCATTCCCACGTCGGCCAACAAGGAAGATCACGTGAGCATGGGGACTTTCGCGGCCCGCAAGTGCCGGGATATATTGCGAAACGTGGAGACCGTGCTGGCCATCGAACTTCTGTGCGGCGCCCAGGCCCTAGACCTCTTCACCAACATGAAGCCCGGAACGGGAACCCTGGCGGCGTACCGGTGCATTCGCCGCAGGATTCCCCATCTGGAAAAAGACCGGGTGCTCGCCCCAGACATCCGCGCCATGACGGACCTGATCCGCTCCGGGGATCTGGTGCGGGCGGTGGAGGCGGAAGTGGGCGCCTTACACCCGTGAGGCCCCTTTCGAAACGGGCACGCCGAGCACCTCGGCCAAGGCCGCTTCGATGTCCGGATACTGAAATGTGTAGCCGTGGCGCAGGAGCACGGCGGGGAAGACCCGCTGCCCTTCCAGGAGCACCGAGCCGAATTCGCCCAGCGCAAGCTTGATGGCGAAGGCGGGGGTTTTGAGAAAACTCGGCCGATGGAGGAGTTTTCCGAGAACATGGGCCAGGGTTTCGTTCCGCACGGGGTTGGGGGCGCAGAAGTTGACCGGACCTTCCACGGCGTCCTTTCCCATGATGAAGAGCATGGCGCCGATGAGATCCTCCATGTGAATCCAGGAAAACCACTGACGGCCATCCCCCAGAGGCCCGCCCACAAACCGCTTGAAAGCCGGGATCATCTGCCCGAGGGCCCCGCCCGTTTTGCCGAGCACGATGCCGAAGCGCATGCAGACGACGCGCGCTCCTTTGGACCGGGCCGCGGACGCCGCCGCCTCCCAATCCACGCACAGGGATGCCAGGAAATCGGATCCGGGTGGTTCGTCTTCCGTGAGGCTGGCGTCGCCTCGGGAACCGTAATAGCCCACGGCCGAGGTGCTCAGGAGCGTGACGGACGTCCCTTGGGGGATGGCGTTAACGAGATTGCGGGTGGTGAGGATTCGGGAGTTGTAGATGATTTCCTTGGACTTGGCGGTCCAGCGCCGGAAGATGGAAGCGCCGGCCAGGTTGATGATCATGTCCTGGTCCGCAACGGCCTCCTGCCAGGGCCCCGGTTGGGTGGTATCGGCCGAAAGGTAGCGCACCTCGGAAGGCAGGGAAGGGCTCGGGTGCGGGGCCTGAGCGATGCCCGTCACCTGCCGGCCGAGATCGACGAGTCGACGGCACAACTGGGTGCCCACAAAGCCTGAAGCTCCAGTGACGAGAACCTTCATGGCGCGCTCCTTTTTGATGGGGATTTGCCCGGGACGACTCCACGTGTCCACGCCGTCCACCATAACCCGAAAAACGCGGGACTCCAAGACGGAGAGCCCGCATGGCACAGGGCATAAAAAAACCCGCCGCGGCCGCGGCGGGTTTTGAATGGCATCTTAAGCCCCTATTGGAAGTACGCGCACTTTTCGCACGTAAAGCCGCTCCACATGCCCTTGGCGGCCTTGTCCAAGCAATCGTCGTAATGCATGCAGTCGAAATTTCGCAGCCCTTTACCTTCCTTGCATTTTACAGGGTTGGGGATCGGTTGGGGAGCGGAAGGAGCGCATCGTTGGGATGCCTGTCGCATGATCAGGACCTCCTGTCATCCCTCGGGTCGATTTCGGAGTTCATCGGACCTTGCCAAAACAACGTGAGTGGTGCTCACCTCCCAGTGGATCGCTTGCACAGCATTCCCAAGAGAAGAAACCCTGCGGCGGCAATGGCCCAGCACGCCATGTCCATAAAAGATCCTCCATCTTCACGGCAAAAATGAAGCCCTCTGCGAGGGCGGGGGTAAATAACCTAGGCCAAAGGGGACGTCAAGAACTTTTTGAAGGTCTCGGAGGGGTCCAAACATTTTTTGTGTCATGCCGTGCAATCCCATGCCCGTGCGGCCCGGTCTGTGACACGACGCTTCAACGCTCCCTTCTACACAATCTCGGCTGGAGCAGTCAAAGAAAAAATCGCGCGCCGGGACGCCCACGAGCGCTGCGGCGGTTCGGGCGAGTTTCCCCGTCCGCGCGGGCCCTTTGGGCGGAGTGGCCGTCGGCTCAACAATGCTTTGCATTGACGGCTCGCCCAAAATGGGTCATGAAACAGCCTGGGTTGAGCCGGACCGTAGCCTGTTGCGGCGGGAAGCGTGTTCATGGGCAAAGCTTCACGGACGAGGGAGGCTCCATGAAGGAAAGGCCGTCTTTTTTCCGGGTTCGGATCGAAGTTTTGGCGGGTCTCATCTCTGTTTTCCTTGTGTCGGCGGCCCTTTCGGCCCAAGGGGCGGACGGTCCCTCAGCCGGGCCGCTCACCCTGGACCAAGCCCTCCAGGAAGCCCTGGCGAACCATCACCTGATCCGAGAGGCCGAGGAGTTGGAAAAGGCGGCGGCGGCCGACGAAAAGAGCGCCCAGGCCGCCTTGAAGCCGTCCCTGGCGGCCCGTTACCAATACTTTCGCCTGGAAGACAACCCGTACGCCATTTTTCGAACGGATTTGGGCGTTCAACAGGTGAACATGGGCCATCGAGGCACCTATACCTGGGATGTGACGCTCACCCAGCCCCTTTTTACCGGCTATGCCCTTTCCACGAAAAAGAAGATCGCCTCCCTGGATGTGGCGCTCACCCAGGTACAAAAGGAAATGGCCGTCCTGGATGTGATCAAGCACGTGAAGACGGCCTACTTTCGCGTCCTTTTGGCGCAGCGTTTCCTCGACGTGGCGCAGGAGGAAGTGCAGCAGCTTGCGGCGCACCTGGAGGACGCCCGGCGCTTTTACAACCAGGGGCTTATTCCCTACAACGACGTGTTGAAATCTCAGGTGGCCCTGGCCCAAGCCCAGCAGGTGCGCGTGCGACGGCACAAAGACCTGGAAATCGCCTCGGCGGACCTGAACCGCCTCCTGGGGCGGGATCTCTCGCAGCCCGTTCGCTTGCAAGACGTGCCCGTCTTTTCGGAAAAGGGCCAGGCCCTGGAGGAGCTCACCGCTGAAGCCGTGAAGTCTCGGCCGGAACTCAACATCCTGAAGCTTGAGGTGGAAAAGGCGACGGAGGCGGTGCGGCTGGCCGCCAGCGATCTTTACCCAAAGGTTTTCGCTGTGGGCTCCTACGAAAGAACAGGCAAGGACCCTTTGGGGGAGGAAAACGATTATCGCAATCCGGACACGGCCGCCGTGGGTGTTCGCCTGGATTGGTCGGTTTTCGAATGGGGCAAAACCCAATCCCAGGTGCGCCGGCAGCGGGCCGCCCTGAAAGCCGTGCAGGAAAGGCTCGCCGACATCGAAAACAGCGTGCGCCTCGAAGTCAAGGCCGCTCTGGGTGACGTCCAGGTGGCCGAAGAAAACATCCAGACGGCCCGCAAGGCCCTGGAACAGGCCGAGGAAAACCTCAGGATGACACGCCTTCAGTATCAACAGCAAGTGACGACGGTGACCGAAGTGCTGGATGCGAGAACCTATCTCACCCAGGCCGAAGCCAATTACTACGCGGCGCACTACGGCCGGCATATCGCTCAGGCGGAATTGGAACGGGCCGTCGGCCGCCGTGTGCTCCAGTAGAGGGGATGGGCATGGAAGAAAAGCCGAAGGAAAGAGCCTCCCGGCCTGCGGGCGTATGGGTCGCCCTGGGCGTTGCGGCGGCCCTTGTCATGGTCAGTGCCTTTAACGTGGTGCGTATGCGCAGCCGGGTCTCGGAAACCAAGGAAGTGACCGCCGTGGTACCCGTTGCAGTCCGTGCCGCACGCATGGCCGTGGTGGAAGAAGCCCTCAAGACCACCGGGGACCTTGTCCCCATTCAAGATATCTACCTCTACCCGGCCGTGCCGGGAAAGAAGGTGCAGCAGGTGTTTTTCGAGCGCGGCCAGCCTGTGCCGGAAAACGCCCTGGTGGTGAAGCTCGACGATGCGGAAATGGCGGCGCGGTTGCAGCAAGCCGAAGCGGCGGTCAGAGCGGCGCGCACCCAGGTGGAGCTTCTGGAAAAGGATCGGGCGCGGTTCGAAGGCCTCTACCGCGAAAAAGCCATTGCCAAGCAACGCCTGGATCACATTCAGGCGGAACATCGGGCGGCCCAGGCGCGCCTTGCGGAAGCGCAGGCGGCGCTCAGGGCCCTTGGGGAAATCCATCGGGATTTTTATTTGCGCTCGCCCATCCGGGGTGTTCTCGCCGATCGCTACCTGGATCCCGGGAACCTGACGGATACCAGGAAACCCATTGTGCGGATCACGGACGAAACCGTCCTCAAGGTGGTCTTCCACGTGCCGGAAAAGGATTTCGTCCTGGTGCGCTCCGGCATGAAAGGATCCTGCCGGCTGGATGCCTATCCCGATCGGGTGTTCGAAGGGACCCTGAACGTGGCCTCTCCGGTCTTGGATCCTCGAACCCGAACGGCCATGGCCGAACTGCACGTCCCGAACCCGGACCTCACCCTGCGTTCGGGAATGTTCGCCCACGTGACCGTCCCGTTGGCGAGGAGGGAAACCCTCGTGGTGGATCGAGACGCCGTGGTGCGCATGCCCGGAACGGGCCAGCCTTACGTCTTTGTGGTGGAAGAAGGCAAGGCCCGCATGCGCAACGTGCGACTCGGCGCGGAACAGGAAACCGTGGTGGAAGTCCGGGAAGGGCTCCGCCCCGGGGATGCGGTGATCGTAAAGGGGCAGAACCGGGTCGCGGATGGATCATCCGTCGAAATCACCGCCTCGGATGCCTCCTGAAGACGGAACCCACGTGCCGCAATGAGCGTTCCCGAAGCGCCGGCCCCGATGAAGCGGAAAGATCGAGTGCTCTTTCTCTTGTGCGTGTGAGACAGACCCATCATGCGACTGCCCGAATTTGCCGTCCGTCAACCCGTCGCCACCTTGATGCTGCTCCTCGCAGGCCTTCTTTTGGGGATCATGTCCCTTGTGCGCCTCAGCGTGGACATGTTCCCGGACATCAGCCCTCCGGTGGTTTCCATCCTGACCACATGGCCGGGAGCCAGCGCGTCCGATGTGGAAACGGAAGTCACAAAGATCATCGAAGACCAGGTGAACGCCGTCAGCAACCTGGATACCCTGACGTCCAAGTCCTTGGACAACCTCTCCGTCGTCGTGTGCCGGTTCAACTGGGGGACGAACCTTTCCGTGGCCACCAACGACATCCGGGATTGGCTGGAAAGGGCCAAAAGGGACCTGCCGCCCGACGCCGAATCGCCCATGCTCTACAAGTTCAGCAGCGCCACGGCCCCCATCTTTTTCATCACGGTGACGGGAGAAACCAGCTGGCCCCGCTTGTACCACCTCGTGGACAAACGCATCTCGGACGAACTCAAAAGGGTTCCCGGCGTCGGGGCGATCCAGCTTTACGGAGGGCTGAGGCGCCGCATCAACGTCTATTTCGACCTGGAAAAGGTGGAAGGATATCGCCTGTCGCTGGAGCAGGTGAACCGGGTGCTTGCTGCGGAAAACGTCAACATTCCGGCGGGAAGCGTTAAAGCGGGACAGAGAGAATACTTCGTGCGCGTGCCCGCCCGGTTTGGCGACGCCCGAGAAATGGAACGAACCGTCATAGGCTTTCACGAAGGGCGTCCGGTGTATTTGAAGGACATTGCCCGGGTGGAAGACGATTTCAAGCCCATGGAACTCAACGGCTGGGGGGACGGCAAGCCCGCCATCGTGCTCATTTTGCAAAAGCAGACGGGCGAAAATACTGTGGAAGTATCCCGAAGGGTGCGGGCGAAAATCGACGAAATCCAAAGGAGCCTCCCGACCGATGTGCGCATCCACATCGTCATGGAAACGGCGGAAAACATCCTCACTTCCATCAAAAACCTTCGCAGCTCCCTCTACTACGGCATCCTCCTCGTCGTGCTGGTCACCGTGGTCTTTCTCCGCCAGATCCGATCGGCGCTCATCATTGCCTTGAGCATCCCCTTTTCTTTGATTCTCTCCTTCATCTTCCTGTTTCTTTTCGGCTACACCATCAACCTCATTTCCCTCATGTCCCTGGCCATTGCTTCCGGCATGGTGGTGGACAACGGGATCGTCGTCCTGGAAAACATCGTCCGGTACATGGAACGGGGCACCCGGCGGACCTCGGCGGCCATGTTCGGGGCGGGGGAAATGGGGCTCGCCATTACGGCATCCACCCTCACCACCGTGGTGGTTTTCGTCCCGCTCATGTTTCTCACGGGCCTGGCGGGCATCATGTTCAAACAGCTGGGCTTCGTCGTGGTGGTCACCCTCATGGCCTCCCTGTTCACGGCCCTGACCCTGACCCCCATGCTGTGTTCCCAGTGGCTTCACCGGAGGCATTTCCAACCGGATCGGCACAAGGGCCTTGTGGGCAAACTGTACCGGGGCAGCGAAGCGGCCTTCCAGGCCGTGGAACGTTTTTACGAGGCGTCCCTGCAATGGGCGCTGCGCCACGGCAAGACAACCCTTTTTCTCGCCTTCGCCCTCTTTGCCAGCAGCCTGTCTTTGATTCCCTTTCTGTCCACGTCCTTCATGCCCGAGGTGGACAGCGGGGACGTGCTCGTGGACTTTCGCCTTGCCGAAGGGACCCGGATCGAAGAAACCAACCGGGTGGTGGAAGCCATCCTGGAAAACATCGAAAGGATCGTGAGACCCGAAGAGTTTCGCCATTCCTACGCCTTTGCCGGCCAGTCCGAGGAAGGCATCGGGGTCGCCTTGGGGTTCGAAGAAGGGGCCAACGTGGGGTCCATCGGGTTCAAACTGGTGGATCGGGACAAGAGGGATCGAAGCGCCAAGGAAATTGCGGCGCTTCTTCGCAAGGAAGTCATCAAGATCCCGGGGATCAGCCGGATCATGGTGAGCGCCCAGGATCCCATCGCCCAAATCCTTAAGGGCCGCGGCAAAGCCATCTCCCTGGAGATTCAAGGGGCGGACATGGACGTCCTCATGGGGACGGCCGAACGGATTGAAAAGATCTTTCTTTCCATGGAAGGCCTCGTGGATGTGGAGATCAGCCAGAAGCCTCCGCGTCCCGAACTGTGGGTCGTCATCGATCGGGAAAAGGCGGCCTCCCTTGGGCTTCGGGTGGCCCAGGTGGCGGACATCCTGAGAAACTTCTTCTACGGCAAGACGGCGAGCCTTTATCGGGACGCCGGGGACAGCTTCGATATCTTTACGCGCCTTTCAGAAGACGACAAGAACCGGCTGGAAAACCTTCTTCGCTCTCCGGTGCCCTTGCCCGACGGCCGAACGGTGCAGCTCAGGAACTTCGTCACCCTGCGGGAAGGCAGCGGGCCCATCGAGATCGAACGCAAAAACCGGCAGAAGATCGTCAAGGTTGAAGCGGACTTGTTGGGCCGCTCCTTGGGTTCGGCCAGTGCCGAATTGCGCGAACGGCTGGCGTCCCTGGACATCCCCGAAGGGGTGAGCCTGTCTTTTGGCGGGGATGTGGAGGAGCAGCAGAAGGCGTTTCGCGAATTGACCATCCTTTTCGTCTTGGGCATCGTGCTCGTCTACATGGTCATGGCGTCCCTTTTCGGCAATCTGAGGGACCCGCTGATCATCATGTTTTCCGTCCCCTTCGCCGTAAGCGGCGTGCTCTACGCCTTCTACTTCACGGGAACGACCCTGGGGGTCGTCTCCTTCATGGGTGTGGTCATGCTCTTGGGGATTGTGGTCAATAACGCCATTGTCCTCCTGGACTACACGCACCTTCTGGAAAAAAGAGGGCTGGGTCTTTTCGAAGCCGTCACCCAAGCCGGACGAAACCGCCTGCGCCCCGTGCTCATGACCACCCTCACCACCTTTTTCGGGATGCTGCCCATGGCCGTCTCCACCAGCGTGGGCGCGGAAACATGGAATCCCCTGGGGATCACCATGCTGGGGGGCTTGAGCCTTTCCAGCGCGGTGACCCTCATTGTGGTTCCCACGTTTTACTACCTTCTGGAAAAGCGTCGCCGTGCTCTAAAAGGGCCGTGATCCGCCGGCGTTTTGAGGTGATCCATGGACATGTACTGGATTTTCTACGATGCCTCCTTTGACGAAGACGTCATGGAAACCTTGGACCACTGTTGCGTGACGGGCTTTACCAAGTGGGACCGCGTCCTGGGCAAGGGCCCTCATGCCGTGCCCAAGATGGATAACGCCGTCTGGCCCGGGTACAACTGCGCCGTTCTCGTCGCCGTCCCCGACGAGGAGAGCAGCCGGCTGAAGACGTCCTTGCAGGAGCTGAGAAGGAATCTGGGAGGCCGCGGCATGGAAATCTTCCGCATGGCCGCCGAACGCATTGAAGATCGTTGAGCGCCCCGTGCCGCACGGAGCCGCTCGGGGATCGCCTCGCCGTGGCGCCGCCACACCTGGGGCCGGCGCAATCCGACCCACCGGTACCGAGCCGGCCGGGACGCCATGCCAACCGGAGCCCGTCGGCAGAAAGACGCCGCGATGATGGCACGCCTTCGGCCTTCAAGGGAGTCGGCGTTCCGTGATGCCCTCGGGGCCGATGCGGACCATGAAAAAGGGAGGGGCGGCATCCAAAGTGTTTTCGGCGCGGCGCCGGAGCAGCTCTTCCATGAGCTTTTCCGCCGCCTGCAGGTCTTCCGGCGTCCCGGAAAGCCGACTCACCCGCACTTCAAACCCCATGTGCCTCGGAATCGCCAAAGCGGAACCCAAGGCGATGCGTTCCACGGGTGCTCCGGCCGACTCCGCCCCGAGAAGCATCCAATGGGTGGACGGCGGATCGGAACGCAGGGAAACACCCGCAAGAAGAAGGTAATACCGGTCCAGCTCGGTCTCTTGCGGCCCGGAGCACTGATCCGGGCTGCGCTGCAGAAGAGCGGCGTGGGCCCGGGCGAAGGGCAACGCCTTGGGAAAGATCCCTTCCACGTCCCAGAGGGCCTGGGATCGCACCGACTCGGCGAAACGATGTGTCAAAGCCAGCCCGATCCCAGCCCCTCCCGAAAGCATGACGACGGAAGGGGAAAGGTGGACGATCTTGCGCACCGTCTTTCTTTCCCAGCCTCCTTGGGCATCGGGGCACAGGGCCAAACTGTCTGTGGCCAAGAGGATCGTCTGCGGTGTATGGTAGCCGAAAATTTGGGTCATGGATGGCTCCTTTGGATGGAAACGGCCCGCTCGACCCCGTGTCGGGCGTTCTTAACTCCATAACACGTTCGCAAGGGGGAGGTCATGGATTTTGCGCAGCCGCAAGGAACCCGGGGCGCATGCCGCATCGAACTGGAAGGGGGGGACGCCTTGGGCGCCTTGTTTCCGTGGTTTCAGTCCGGCGTCTGGGTGGTTCTTCCATCTGCCATGAGCGTCGAAGACCTTCTGACCCGACATTGGGGCTTGTCCCGAGACTTTGTGGAAAGCCGCGTGGGAACGGTTTTTCTCAACGGGATTCCCGTGGACGCCTTGGACGCCGCCCGCCTGGAAGACGGCGATGACCTGGCCCTTTCCGGACCCATGCCGGGGCTTGCCGGAGCCATCCTCAGGAAGAACAGCCCCTTGGCCGGGTTGCGCCATAAGCAAACCCATCCCATGCACGCGCCTTCCCGGGAGGCGTCCGAAATGCAGCGCATCCGCGTCAAGCTGTTCAACCAACTCATCGACGACCTGGGTCCGGTTCTGCTCCGGCGAGGCATCCTTTTGGAAAGGGATCAACTCCTCGAGTGCCTGCGCGCCTGGGATCAATCCGCTCGACCCAAACCTCGAAGGGTGCTTTGGAACACGGAGGAAGTCACCCTCGATTATTTGAGCCATGAATTAAATAACGTATCAGACGATCCGATCCTCATCGTCGGCGAACCATTTCTGAATTGACCCGGCAAGAACGACGGATACGTCTCAGATCTTGGGAAGACGACCGTTTTGATGATCGGCCTTGTTTTCGTCACCGTGCTCTTCGCCCCGCCGGCGCTCAGGGCCGACCCGGGCCCAACGGCCGCCTACGGAAAGTGCGTGGAAAAACATATCGCGCGGGCGGAAAAGAAGACGGATCTCAAGGACAGCCGCTCCGAAACCTTGCAGCGATGTGGCGGGGAAGCGCAAGAGAAAGCCGAGTGGTATCGCCGAAACAAAGTCGCCTTGGTGGAGGCCATGGGGGCGGCGCACGTGAAACCGGCCGGGCCTCACATGGACTACTTCCTCATCAAGGCCTATCAAGAGGGACACACCGGGGGATCTCTTGACTCCACAGGTCGATAGCGGCCGAGATAGTCTTCCATGCGGATCTTTCGGACGGTGCTTTCCGAAGACATGTAGCGGATTTTTCCGAACACGGGACGTTCGGGACCCCAGGGCCGGTCATAGCGGCCGAGGATCCAAAAGATGCCGCTGTAGGAATTGGGGTCACGGCCGTCCAAGGCGTATCGGTTGTTCAGCTCGATCATGATTTCCAGGGCTTCCCGAGGCGAGCGGCTCCAGTGGAGGATCTTTTTCCCCCATAACATGCGAAGATAATTGTGGATCACGCCTTCTTCCAGGAGCTGGATCTGTGCGGCGTTCCAGACGGGATCGTGCGTCCGGGCCTCCGCAAACTGTTCCAGGCTGTATAGGTAAGGGCGCGGGTCACCGGAGTGTTTATCCAGCGTCTCCGCAGCCCAGGCGGGCAAGGATTCATAAGTGTCGAAGCGCGGTTCGTAGCGGCACATGGTGAACCCCAGTTCGCGCCATGTGATGAGCTGATCCAAAAACGCCTCGGCGCCTTCGCTGAGGCCCCACCACCCCTGGCGGGACCCCGCCGCTCGCGCGGAGAGCCTGTCCGGCGACCATCCTTCTTGTTCGCACACGGCCCAAAACACTTCATGGGCGCCGATATGGCCGAAGTGGAGGTAGGGCGACAGGCCGCTTGTGGCCTCCTCGTCGGGATGGTTTCGATCCACGGCGTAGCGGGATAATTTGCAATGGAGAAAATCCCGCAGGCGCCTTCTCGCCGCTTCCGTGCCGCCACAAGCGCTGCAGGCCCCCACCCGGTGATCCACGGGCAGGGACGACACCAGGGCGGGAATGTCCGCCATTGCCTCATCTGCGCACGGCGGCCACCGTTTGGGGATATCGCCGAGATCGACGTCCGGGCGCTTCCGAGGGAGCCGATCCAAAGGGTTTGCCGCAGGCTGCCATGGAAGATGTTTTTTCAAGGCGCCTTGAAGGTATCGTCTGAAGGCGAAGGCGGTTGCGAAAGCTTTGCCGGGGGCATCCAACGGAAGGAGGCCGTTGGCGTCCACTTTTTCCAAGAGCACGTCCAGCTTTCGGCCTGCGGCTTCAACGGCTCGCGGGATGAAGAAGGCGGGAAAGTCGTCCGTGACGACGACGCAGGCGCGCCGGCCGAGGGCGTGCAGGAGGCCCTTTCCTTCCCCCGGGGTTCTTTCCACGTAGGGGTAATAAAGCGCCGAGCCGGAACGGGCGCGCGCCGCGTTTTCCCGCATGCCCTGAAGAATGAAGGTGTGAAACCGATCGCTCGCCCAGGGGTAATCGCAACGCAAGGCTTCCAGGATGATCAGCGGTTTTCCCAGCTTCAGAGCCCACCACACGGCGCGATCCAGCGCGCCGTTTCCCGAAAGTCGCCGATAGGCCGTCATCCAGTAGAGCACATAGTCCCCATGAGGTCGCCACGGATGGGGGTTCACGGCGCGAACGCGTTCGGCGGGAACTTGGATCTCTTTCATATCATTGGACTTCTTTGATTTTCCGCCATGGGTCCCGTTTCAATAAAGGCCCCATACCCTGGGAAGCCACAGGCTCAATGCCGGGAACACGGCCACCAGCACCAGGGCCAGGAGCATGGCGGCGATAAAAGGAAGGGTGGCCAAAGACGCCTTTTCCAAAGAAATGCCTGCCAGGTTGGTCGTCACATAAAGGTTGACGGCCACAGGCGGCGTGAACTGTCCGATGGCCAGATTGAGCGTCATGACGACGCCGAACCACAGGGGGTCCCAGCCGAAGTGGGCCATCACGGGAAGAAGGATGGGCAGGAAGACGTAATAGATGGAAATGGCGTCCAGGAGCATGCCTGCAACGAAGATGAGGACGTTGACGAGGATCAGGACGACGGCCGGGTTCTGGGAAAGGGTGAGCAGCGCCCCGGCGATCTTTTCCATGACCCCGAGGGTCGATCCCGCCCAGCTGTAGAGGCCGGCCAGGGCCACGATGAGAAGGACCACGGCCGAAGACAAGGCGGCGTCCACCAGGATGTGGTAGAAGGCTTTGAGGGTCAGGCTCCTGTAGACGACGAACCCCAAGAACAGGCCGTAGAAGACGGCGATGATGGCGGCTTCCGTCGCCGTGAAGATGCCGCCGTAAATCCCGCCCAGGATGACCAGCGGGGCGGCGAGCCCCCAAAAGGCCTCCTTCAAGGCTTTGACGATTTCCCCTAAAGTTCCGCGCCTTTCACCCATGTACCCGCGACGCTTGGAAATCCAGTAGGCGGGAACGATGAGCGACAAACCGGCCAGGATGCCCGGAAAGACGCCCGCCGCAAACAGGGCCGGCACGGACGTGGTGGTGATCACCCCGTAGAGGATGAAAGCGATGCTGGGAGGGACGACAATGGCGGTGGACCCGCCGGCGGCGATCAAGGCGGCGCTGAAGTCCCTGTCGTAATTTTTCCGGGCCATGGCGGGAATGAGCACGGCCCCCATGGCCGCCGCATCGGCAGGCCCGGAGCCGCTCACCCCGCCGAAGAAGACGCAGACCAAGACCGCCACGATGGCCAGGCCGCCGGGAAGGGATCCCACGAGAAGGCTGGCCAGGTTCACGAGTCGCTGGGAAACGCCGCAGCGCTCCAGGATCATGCCCGCCAGGATGAAGAAGGGGATGGCCAGAAGCGGATACTTGGCGATGCCGGCGTAGAAGTTGGACGACACCACGGGGATGCCCAAATGGAAGTGCCAGATCATGAAGACGGCCACACTTCCCAAAGCCACTGCAATGGGAATGCCCAAAAAGAGAAGGACCAAAAAGGCGAAAAAGAGCCAGAATGCCGGATCCATGACAGCCCTTCTAGGTGTTATCCCGCCACAGCACCAGGGTCCGTTGCAGAGCTCTCACCACAATGAGCACGCTCCCCAAGGGGACCGCCAAGGTATAGACCCACTGAGGCACCTGGAGGGCTTCGGAAAGTGTGCCCAGGAGCCTTTCGTCGCGCATCTGCAGGAGGCCGTAGTAGGTGAGGGCCCCGAAGACGAGGAGGATGAGCGCCATGGAAAGGACGAGCACGGCACGCCTGAGGGGGAGGGGAAACCGGACGAAAACAAAGTGAAGACCCAGGTGGAGGCCTCGGCGAAACGCCGCGGCCCCCCCGAAGACGGTCAGATACACGAGCGCGCTCACTTCCACTTCCTCCACGAAAGCGAAGGAATAGTTGGTGCCGTAGCGGATCGCCACGTTGACGAAGGCGACGACGGCCATGACCAAGAGAAGAAGCGCGCACGCCGCTTCTTCAAAATTATCGCGAAGCCACAAAAGGGCGTTGCGAACCATCCCTGCCCGCTTTCCCTGGGGCCGCTCTATCGGCCGAGGATCTTTTCGGCCTGAGCGACCAGGTCCGCCCCGATCTTTTCTTTCCACTGGTCGTAGACGGATCGGGTCTTTTCCCGGAAGGCGGCGCGCATTTGAGGTGTAAAGACCGTCACTTCCATGCCGTTTTGCCGAAGGGTCTGCAAGGCGGCCATGTCCCCTTCAAGACCTTGTCGTGCCTGCTGCACTTCCCAGGCGCAGGCGTCCAGGGCCGCCTGCTTCAAGACGGCCTGGTCTTCTGGAGAAAAGGTCTTCCACGTTTCCTGGCTGGCGCCCAGGATCAGCGGGTCGATGGCGTAATGCCAAATGCTTATGTGCTTGTGGACCTGCCACAGCTGGTAGGGGATGATGACGGCGTTCACAGGGTTTTCCTGTCCGTCCACGGTGCCCTGCTGGAAGGCGGTTTGGGCTTCGCCCCAGTTCATGTTGATGGGATTGGCGTCCAAAGCCCGAAAGGTGTCGATAAAGATCGGAGAGCCCACCACGCGGATCTTCAATCCTTTGAGGTCATCCGGGGCGGCCACGGCGCGGGTGCGATTGGTGAGTTCTCGAAAGCCGTTTTCCCCCCAGGCCAGGGGCACCACGCCGAGGGCTTCGACCTGGCGGAAGAGTTCCTGTCCCGGAGCTCCGTTTTTCACGGCGTCCAATTGAGCGTAGTCTTCAAAGAAGAAGGGCAGGGCGAACAGATTGAGCGAAGGCACCTGGGGCGACCAGTTGATGGTGGAGGCCAGGGCGAAATCGATGACCCCTTGGCGCATGAGCATGAATTCGTTGGTTTGTTTGCCGGCGAAAAGCTGTCCCGCAAAATAGCACTTGATATTGATGCGCCCCTGGGTCCTTTCGCGGACCAAGTCGGCGAATTTTTGCGCCCCTTCGCCCCACGGCCCTTTCGGCCCGACGACGATGCTCATCTTGTATTCGTCCTTGTACGAGCCGGCCCACCCCGCGCACGGGGCCAGGGAGACGACGGCGAACGCCACCAGGAGCATCCAGACAGCTTTTCTTTTCATGGTTCGGCCTCCTTCGATCGTTGATGGTTAGGGGGTTGTCCTCAACGAGCCCCGCCCGTCCCCGGCGCAGGCTCGATCCGAACCGCGTGCCGCATCCCTCGTTTTTCATCTGCGCCATAGGTGCCTCGACCGTCGAGGAATGTCAACACCATCCTTGGGTTGAAACAACGCCGATGCCGCGGGGCGAAACAACGAAGGATGGAAGTCTTGGGGTTACGGTGTGTTGCTGAGACTTTTATTTAGACCCCCATCACGGCCAGCCCGTGACAAAGAAGGATGAGAGTCTTGGGGTTACGGTGTGCTACAGAGACTTTTATTTAAATCCCCATCACGGCCAGCCCGTGACAAGGAAGGATGAGAGTCTTGGGGTTACGGTGTGCTACAGAGACTTTTATTTAGACCCCCATCACGGGCAGCCCGTGACAAAGAAGGATGAGAGTCTTGGGGTTACGGTGTGCTACAGAGACTTTTATTTAAAGATGCTGGGAGAAGCTCCCGGGGGTTCGAGTTTCATGCTTTGCTGTGACACCGCGACGTGGGAGTGTGTTCCGGATTTTTGTTGGGGTTCGCTGCGCTCACCCCAACCTACATTCTTTTTGGGGAAAGGGGGGCGTCCGGCGAGCCGGGGCGATGCCCCGGGCTCTATTCCTCTGCACGGCGGGGGGGGACTTAACCCCCATCACGCGCGACGACACAACAAAGAATGAAAACCTGGTGGTTACGGTTTGTTACAGAGACTTACCTCGTGCCCCCCTTCCGCTTTTCTTGCCCTCGGGTTCCGGGATCGGTATGTTGGCCGGGAAGACCGATGTGCCCTATGCCAGCAAGAGCGGCCGTGGGCGCGATCATCGCCGGTAAGCCCGCTTGCACAAGCGAAACTTGCGGTTCACGGGCTCTTTCACGGATGGGCCGGTTAAGAGCTGAGCGCCACGAAGATCATGGAAGGGATGGAAAACGATGCCGGAGCAAATGATCGCCCTTTTGAAAGCCAACGATATGTGCGTCCTCGCCACATGCCGGGACCAGAGACCCCACTGTTCGCTCATGGCCTACGTCACGGATGAAGAGGGACTCACCGTCTACATGGCCACCCGCCGGGATACGACCAAATTCCGCAACGTGCAGGAAAACCCGCGGGTGAGCCTCCTCGTGGACACCCGCCTCCAAGGCGGCGCCGACCGGGCGCGCATCCAGTCCCTGACCGTGGAAGGGCTTTACACGCCGCTCCATGACGCGGGCGAAGAATCCCGGGTGCGCGACGTTCTTCGGCGGCGCCATCCCCATATCCACGGCCTCTTGGATCACCCCCTTTCGGTCCTCATGCCGGTGAAAGTCCTTTCCTTCCTTCTTCTCGACGGGCCCGAAAAGGCAAGCCACGTCAGGGTGGTGCCGGAATAGTCGGAGGAACCTCCCATTGTCCCCCCATGAGGCTCCCCTTGCCGCGCCGTGCGCTCATGCTTTCCTTTGAGCCGGGACAAACCCCCGACAGGTTTGTGTCCGCACAAGGAAAGGAGCTCAGCATGGCAGGAAGAAACGCGATTCAGGAGAAGGTGCACCAATGGGTTTACGGCGAAGATGCGTTCCGGAGGCTCGATGAAAGCGACGATGCGGTCTTTTACAAGACGGACCGATTCGTCTCCCATCTGGACCGCACCGCTCTGGAAACCGTGGAACAGATCATCGGCGCCTTGGTCATCGAAGACCGCCCGGTGATCCTGGACCTCATGGCGGGCTGGGATTCCCACATCCCCGACGGGCTGAACGCCGCCGAAGTGGTGGGCCTGGGGCTCAATGAAAACGAGCTCAAGTCCAACAAAGCGCTCACCCGCTACGTCCTCCACGACCTCAACGCCGACCCGAAGCTTCCCTTTGCCGACAACAGCTTCGATGTGGTGTTGAACACGGTGTCCGTGGATTACATGACCCGGCCTTTCGAAGTCTTTGCGGAGGTGGGCCGCGTCTTGAAACCGGGCGGGATGCTTCTGGTGATTTTTTCCAACCGCATGTTTCCTCAAAAAGCGGTGAAGATTTGGAAAGAAAGCAGCGAGGAAGAGCGGATCATTTTGGTGGAGGACTTTTTCCACAGCGTGCCGGATTTCGGCGAAGTCCACCTCATCGTCTCCAAGGGCAAGCCGCGCCCTGCCGACGATAAGTACGCCCACCTGGGAATCCCCAGCGATCCCGTCTACGCCATGTGGGCGGAAAAGAAAGGGGCGCCCAAGGGACGGCGCAAACGACCCGCGGTGGCGTTGAGCGCCGGGGAGCCGGCTTCGCCGCAGGAACTGGAGGAAAGGAAACGCCGGGTGGGCAAGACCTTGCAATGCCCGCACTGCGGCGAACGCATGAAAAAGTGGAAGATTCCCCAGACGCCGTTCACCGAATGGGACAACGAGTTCATGTACATCTGTTTCAACGACGCCTGCCCGTATCTCCTAAGGGGCTGGAGCGTCATGGAATCCCAGGGGAACCGGGGCTTCTCCTACCGGATGATGTACAATCCGGACCGCGATGTGCTCCTGCCGGTGCCCGTGCCGAACCTTCGGGCCCTCAAGGAAAGCATCGTCGAAGACGACGAGGAGCTTGCCCGACAATAAAAAATGGCGATGTTTTTCCTGGGAGCGCGGGCCTCCGGCCCGCACGAGAAGCGGGCGAGACGCCCGCGCTCCCAGGAATATGCCATTCTCGGACACGCTCCTAGAGGCGGGTGTTTGGGGGTCGCTGCGCTCAGCCCACCCTACGGGTTTTTGTTTCGGCCCGTATGATGGACTTTATCGCGTGTCATCCCTTCTGGATCCCCGCTTTCGCGGGGATGAGAGACGGTCGTTCACCGAGGCCCATTAACCCTGCTCGGATAAGCTCGCAGAGGGGCGTCACGGGGCGTCTTTTCGAGGCTGGAGGCATTCGCGGTAAAGCTTCCACGCCGTTCGCGCGTGGGCGGAAAAGTCGAAACGCCCGCCGCTCACATGCCATAAGATGGCCGCCGGCTGCACGATCCCGAGAAACATGACGGCGGCCGCTTCCGGCGAAACATCCGAACGCATCTCTCCTTCCTGTTGCCCCTCGGCGATGATCACCGCAACGCGCATCACATGGGCGTGGATGATTTCCCCGAGCCGACCGCGCCGGTGTTCGGCATCCCCGATGATCTCCTCGGAAAAAAGAATCCGTGGCAACGCCTGGTTGGATGTGATGAAAAGGACGTGCTGGGCGAGCAGGGCGTCCAGGCGCGAGAAAGCCGAAAAATGCTCCCGCCGCACCCTTTCCACATGCTCGGCCAAACGTTCTCCCACCAGTTCCAAAACGGCGTCCAGGATGGCGTCCTTGTTGGGGTAATGCCGGTACAGGGCCGATGGGACCACACCCAAGTGCTCGGCAAGCCGAAGGACACTCAGCCGCTTGAGCCCCTCCTCATTGATCAGCCTAAGGGCCGTTTCGGCGATTTCCGCCTTGCGCCGCCCCGGAGCCGGCGAGCGCTCGCGGGGGCGTTTTTTCTGAGAATCCTTTTTCACTTTCCCATTCCCATGGTCGAAACCTCCATGCCCCTCTCGCTGACGCTTTTTTGAACGATGCCCTGCATAGGCCCCTTGACCTTTGCGTCCCGGCAGGCTTGAATGTATGAAAGAGTGTTCACATCTTCGGGGCTCTCTGGATAGGGCGCAAGGACAGTCACTTTCATAGCATGGAGGACGCCGCATGGAAAAGGAACGATTGTCGTACCACGCGTCGGTGCAGACCATGGTGGAGCGCATCCGCCGGGACGGCATGACCAACATTTGGGACCGGTACGCGGCCCAGGGATTGGGCAACGATCCGGACAAGCGCTGCCCCTTCTGCATGGGCGGCGTGCGCTGTGATTTGTGTTCCAACGGGCCGTGCCGGGCCGATGCGGAAAAGGACAAGCGAGGGGTGTGCGGCATCAAGGCCGACGGCATGGCCATGCGCATGATGGTGCTGCGAAACGTCATGGGCACGTCCACGTATCACTACCACACGGAACAGACCGTGCGGACGCTTCGGGCCACGGCCAAGGGGCAGACCCCCTTCGCCATCGCCGAACCCGACAAGTTGAAGACCTTCGCCCAGCGGCTTGGTGTGGAAACGGCGGGTTCTTTGGAAGAGACGGCCCTTCGCCTGTGCGATTTCGTTCAGAAGGATTTCAACAAGCCGGCCCACGAACCCAGTGAGATTGTCGCGCGCCTCGCTCCGGCGGACCGTCAGGAACTCTGGAGGAAGCTGGACATCTTTCCCGGCGGGATCTACGGCGAAATGCTCCGTGCCACCAGCTCGTGCCTCACCAACGTGGACGGCTACTATGTGAGCCTCGCCCTGAAGGCCATGCGCATGGCCGTCGCCATGGCCTATCAGAGCCAGATCGTCAACGAGTACTGCCAGGACGTCCTCTTCGGTATTCCCAGGCCGCACCGCATGCGCGTCGATCTCGGCGTCTTGGACCCCGACTACGTGAACGTCGTTCCCAACGGGCACGAGCCGTTCCTCGGCTTCGCCATGGTGCAGCTCGCCCGCACACCGGAATGGCAACAGAAGGCCAAGGCGGCGGGAGCCAAGGGCCTTCGGGTCATCGCCTCCATCGAAACGGGGCAGGAAATGATCCAGCGCTGGACCATGGACGACGCCTTTTACGGCTTTACGGGAAACTGGATCATGCAGGAAGCCGTGCTTGCCAGCGGCTGCGTGGATCTTTTCGCGTGCGACATGAACTGCTCCATGCCCATCGATCCGCTCTACGCGGAAAAGTATCACTTCAAGCTCATTCCGGTGAGCGATCTCGTGGCCTTCGAAGGGGTGACGGATCGCCTGGATTATGTGCCGGAAGAGGCGGCCCAGCAGGCCGCGGCCCTTTTGGAGATGGCCGTGGAGAACTTCCCCAAGCGGCGAAAAGCCGTGGAACCCGTCACGGGGCTCCGCTTGGGCGAAGCGGTGGTGGGCTTTTCCACGGAAAGCATCGTGGATGCCCTGGGAGGATCCCTCGAGCCGCTTCTCAAGGCCATCAAGGACGGGGCCGTCCGCGGGGTGGCGGGCTTCGTATCCTGCACGACCTTGAGGGATACGGGACAGGACGTGCACAGCGTGCGCATGGCCAAGGAACTCATCAAGCGTGACATCTTGGTCCTCGGCATGGGCTGCGGCAATGCGGCCCTGCAGGTGGCCGGCCTGTGTCTTCCCGAAGCCAAGGAACTGGCGGGACCGGGCCTTAAAGCCGTCTGTGAAGCCCTGGGGGTGCCGCCGGTTTTGAGTTACGGCACATGCACGGATACGGGACGATGCGCCGATTTGGTCGCAGCCGTATCGGCGGCCCTCGGCGGAGTGCCCATCCCCGATCTTCCGGTGGTGGCTTGCGCCCCGGAATACATGGAACAGAAGGCCACCATCGACGCCATCTTCGCGTTGGCCTTCGGCCTCTACACCTATGTGAACCCGGTGCCCAACGTGACGGGAGCGCCCAATCTGGTGCGGCTGCTGACCCAAGAGCTGACGGGGGTCACGGGCGGGCTTCTCAATGTGAATCCCAACGCCGAGGAAGCCGCGGACGCCCTTCTGGCGCATATCGAAAAGAACCGGAAAAAGCTCGGCATCTAAGAAGACAAGGGGCGCCGGTTTTCCGGCGCCGCCACGTACAATCCCACGGTCCCGCGGAAGAAGAGGGAGCTCGAAACAAAGCCGAAGTTCTGCTCCGCAAGAAGGGCTTCCGTGGCACCGCGCTGCAGGTAATCCCGAAAGGCTCGGAAATGGGCGGCTCCCGCCATGCGTTCGATGGCGGCCACCGCGCCCATGAAGGCCGCGCCTTTCCCGTGGGCGGGGCAGGCGTAGTCCAAGACGAAGAGAAGCCCGTCGGGAGTGAGCACCCGGCGGGCTTCCCCACACAGGGCCTGGCGCTCGGCATGGGTTTTTTCATGAAGGGCAAAGGAGAAAACCACGGCGTCGAAACTGCCGGCACGGCAGGGCAGACACCGCCCGTCGGCTCGGGCGAAAAAAAGACCCGGGCCGGCTTTGCGCACGGCCCGGCTGAGCATGCCCGGTGAAGCGTCCACCCCGAAGGCGGGGATGCCCGCGCGCCGAAGGCTCAGGACTTGGGTCCCCGTGCCGCAGCACACATCCAGAACCCGCCGGCGCCGCCATGCCGAAACGGTCCGAGTGAGGGTTTCTCGGGCCGGTTTCAAGAAAAACTCCAGGACATCATAGTACGGCGAAATCCGGGCGTAGGCGTCGCGGCCTCCGTCAGGCCTTTTCATAGACCTCCACCAGGTCGCCCACGCGCGCCTCCTTCCAATCGGGGATCTTGATGCCCACCTGTCGTCCCCGGGAGGCTTCCGTCACCGGGGTGCGCTCGATTTGCATGGACTGAATCCGCCCCGCATACACGGGGCCCATGGCCGAAATCACCCGAAAGGGGGCCCCCACGCGGAAGACGCCCTGTGTGATTTCGCAGCCGATGATGATCCCGCGTCGGCTGCTCTTGAAAAGCGCGATGATCGTCCCCTGGCCGAGGACTTTTTCCGTCTCCCGCGGCGTCCTCTCTTCGGCTTTGAGGGGCGCGGCACGAGCGGCGACGGCATCCACGAGCTCGTGGATGACGTCGAAGAGAAGGATGTCCACGCCCATGTCCCGGGCGGCGGCCGTGACCTTGGGGGCCGTTTCGACCCCCAAACCCAGCACCAGGCGGCTGGCCGTGGCCGCCAGCAAAACATCGGATTTGGAAACGGGCCCCACGCCGCGGTGGATCACCGCGATGGGCCGCTCGACGCTTTTGATCTTCTGCAAGGCCGCCTCGATGGCTTCACAGGTGCCCACCGTGTCCGCCTTGATGACGAGTTCGAGCGGACGGGGGACCTTCGGCGCCTTTTCCGCGCCGGCTTTCCTCTTTTCCGGAAGGGCGGTCGAGGACGGCCTCTCTTTTCTCTCCTTCATGGGCAAGGCCCTTCTCAACGCGTCGGATCGGCCCCGCACCGGTGCCGTCTTTGCGGCACAGCTCGAGGATCGCGCTAAGGGCCGAAAACTTCCTTGGGACGCTGCGTGCTTCCCGTGGCGTTTGGGAAATCCGTCGCCTTGACCGCCTTTTGGTTGGCGGCGATGAGGTGACGGGCTTCTTCCATGAAATTATTGAACCGCTTCTTGCACTCATAGAACCCGTGCCACCAGGAATAGTCCGGAGCCATCATGGCCGCACCCATGCGGGCCCGGCGTCCTTCGTGGTGCCAGAGTTCATAGAATTCCACTTCCAAGCGTTCATCGAAATACCGCGTGTTGTCAAGAAGTCCTTTGGCATAGAGCTCGTCCAGCACGGCCTTGGCCGGTTTGTAATAGACCTCGTTGTATTCCTGAACGACCTTATCCAGTTTCACGTAGTGATCGTTCACCCAGGTTTTTCCGTGGCATTGCATGCACACGGCTTTCATCTTGTCCCGTTCCACCTCCCAGTTCGTCTGCGCCGGGAAGGGCTTGAACTCGGATGGCCGCACGGTCAAGGCCGCCTGAGTCTCCCAAGAAAGCCGTTCGGTCACATCGTGGGTCGTCAGCACGGCGCCGGCTCCCGACATGTGGCAGGATGCACACGTGGGCCCGCGGAAATCCACCCCCGGTGTCCAGGTTCCCGAAGCCGCCGTCCAGTTGTATTGGTCGCCGAAGGCGGTGTAGATGTCCCCGTGTTTGGATTCCATATAGATTTCGATTTGAGGATGATCCGGCCCCAGGTGGCACTGGCCGCAGGCTTCGGGCTTTCGCGCTTCCATGACGGAAAAGCGATGTCGCGTGTGGCAGCTGGTGCAACTGCCTTTGCTGCCGTCCAGATTGACGCGACCGACCCCCACGTTGGGCCATGTGGCCGGATCCAGCACGCCCTCTTTGATGCGCAGAACCGTGCCGTGGCAGTGGAAGCAGCCCGCTTCCCGTTCCGTGTCGCTGTTCATGCCTTGCATGAGCCAGTTGTCGACTTTCCAAATGATCTCGATGGTGTTTGCATGCTTACTGCGGCTGTACTGCTTGGCTTCGTCCGGATGACAGCGGGAACAGTCCTTGGGGGTCACGGCGGCGGCCACGGGCACCCTGTATTCCTTGGACCCGTACGGGACATCGTTGCGCTCGTATTGCTTGTAATGGCTGAGGCTCACGTCCGGATCCGTTTCTTCCGCCTGGTGGCAATCGAGGCAGGTGATGTTGGCCGAGGCATGACGGCTGTGAGCCCAATCCGTAAAGATGCCGGGATTTTCACGGCGATGGCATTCAATGCAGGCGACGGTCTCCTTGGGCATGCTCCGCTCGATGCGAAACTCCTTGGCCTTGGCCGTATTGACGGCCTGCTGAGCCAAGGCCACGGCGGCAACCAGAACGCCGACCACCATGGCGCACACCACACCTTTCCCCATCACGGTCCATCCCTTCATGGCTCGACCTCCCTTTCCCTTCCGAAAAGGCCGCACGTCTAAAGCCCCAAGCCTCGATAATTGCCTTCCAGCTGCTTGTAGGCGAAGCGATCCCGGGCCACGTGGACCAGGTTGCGGTGGCAGTCCACGCAGCGTTTTTCATAACCCGGTCGAGGGTAGAGCACCGAGCGATGCGCCAACATGGCGCCTCGCTTTTCCGGCATGTAGAGGATGTTGCGGTGGCACTTCTGGCATTGGTCGTTCTTCATGGAGGCGTAGGCCGCTTGGCGCGCCTTGGCATGGTCGTAAGCCTGCGGCCCGTCCTTGAAATGGACGAAAACGTCTTTGATGCCGTGCATGGTCTTGGCGTAGAAGAATTCCACGGTGTCGTGAGGGGCGGGCAAGTGGCAATCCATGCAGTCGGCCACAAACCCCTGGGCGTTGTTGGTGTGGGTCGATGTCTTCCATGTGTTGTAGGCGAAGCGGATCTCGTGGCAGGAAGCGCAAAACTGGGGTGTGGATGTGCGCACCATGGTGTAGTAGGTCATGGAAAAGAGGGGAAAGGCCAAGACGACGCCCACGGCGATCCACAGCACGGCTTTCACCCACCGCTTCATAAGCGTCCCTCCCAAACGGAGTCAACGGGTGTGCGACGCCGCGTCCCCGCCTCTCAAAAGGAAGTCGGGAAAGCCGGCGCGCTCTCAAAGCCCATGGATCATGTGAAGATGCCTTCCATCTAGGCCAAAAGGCTTTTCAGGTCAACACAGAAATCTTTGTGATCCCAAGAAACGAATGGAAGTGAACATAAATTCACGTCAAGAGCCGTCTTCCGCCTTCCACGCCGGGTCCCGGAGGCCGCCCGCGCGACGGGATCCATAAGAGGGGCGCACCGCCCCGGGCACCAACAAGCGGCGCATCGCCGGCTATGGGGAGTGTTCGATGGCTTCCGCGGTTTCCTTGTCACCGGGGCGGTTTCGCTGGAGGAGGTAGGCCGCGAGGGCTTTTCTCTCTTCGAGGGGTTTTTTCTGCCAGAGGTCGAACTTGGCCGAGATCCTCTCGGGGGTGATTTCGACGACGGCGCAGGATCGAACGGCGGGGGCATGGGCGTCCACGGGCGGCGGCTGGAGCCCCTTTTCGTGAGCGGCCACCAGGGCGTTCAAAGCGGCGGTCTTTTCCACCGGATCCTCCACGATGCGGGCTCGGCCGCGAATGACGACGCTCTTGTAGAGCTGATGGAGCCGACACGGGCCGTCCGAAGGGCGATAGGCCGCGTCCACGTAGGCCAAGGGGATATCGACCTGAAAACACACGCGGTCGTCCCGCCGCATGTTCTCCATCTTTTCGCCTTCCAAGGCCGAATGGAAATAGATGCGCCCGTTCCAATACACGTAATTCACCGGGGTGATGTAGGGGTAGCCGTCGGCACCCGAGGTGGCCAGGCGTCCGATGGTGCAGGATTCCAGCACCGCGCGGATGGCCTCGGGATCCTTCACTTCGCACTGTTTTCTTCGCATGATCGTCCCCTCTTTTCGCACACGCGCATTGGCCCTTGCCTCGGCCGCGCCGGCCGGGAAGGCCTCAAGCGGCCCGGGCACCTGGCAGAACCGAATCGGGCCGGGCTTTTCCGCCGCCGGCCGACGAACCGAGATGTAACGGATTGTCCCGGAATGGTCCAATTTTATTGCACCCGAACGGGCTCCGATGGCATTGTTGGGTTTCCGAAGGGGCGGCTTCGGCCGCAGCCTTCGTCCCGCCCTTCAACCCGAACCGTAAGGAGGTCCGACGATGATCGACTATGGGTCCGTGCAGAGCCTGATTCAGGATGCCGTGAAGCCGAGGAGCCTTCCGCTGGCGGTGCGTTTTCTCGGCCCTGAAGAGCCCTTTCCGGAAAAGACGCGGCGACCCAAGGCCTTTCTCAAAAAACGCGTCACCATCTGCCAAGGGATCACCATGGCGCGCCTCTACGGCTGGACCGTCGGGCTTCGCAAGGAAGACATCGTGTGCGTGCCGGCGCTCATCGGCTGGGGCATGGCAGGGGTGGACAACCCCCGCGGCGAGCTGGAAAAACTCATGCAGGCCGTAGGCTTTGCCGCCGATGGGACATCGGCTGCCGCTCAGGCGGGCGCCATGGTCTGTCCGCCTCAAGGCGCCGTGGACGGCATCCTGCTCAGCCCCTTGGGGAAAGCTCAAGAAACGCCGCACACCGTGGCCGTCTACTGCAACCCCGCCCAGGCCATGCGCCTGGTGCAAGCCCTGACCTACGGCGGGGACGGGAGGGCGCCGGCTCCCGCGGTCACGGGAAGTTTCGGCGGCAAGGTGGAATGCCTCCAATCCCTCTATGCCCCCTACGCCGTGGATGCGCCGCGGATTGCCATTCCCGGCATGGGGGATCGGATCTTTTCCATGACCCAAGACGATGAACTGGTGGTGGCCTTTCCGGGCCGATTCTTGCCCGCACTGGCCGGAGGGCTCAAAGATGCCGGAAAGGCCATCGGCGCCCGGTATCCCGTGACGTTCTACCAGAATTTCGAGCCCGAATTTCCCGCACCGTACAAGGAGACCGCCGAGAGGCTCGGCCTTTTCGACGAGCCGTAAAGGGGAGCCTCACGCCGTGACCGTCCTGCCTCGCGCACAAGCGGGCGTGCCCGCCATGGGGAGCGCGGGCGAGGCGGACCCTGGATCACGGTAACGGAGTCTTCTGTCGAGAGACGCCGCGCCCGCTGCAGCCCAAGCCCCCAAGCGGCGGCGAAAGGCAAAGCCCTTGGAGCGTCCGCGACGAGCCGTTCCCGTTCAGGGGGAAACCCTCTACGGCGCAGGCGCGAAAAAGGCGCGCATGTGCTCGGCAAGTCTTTCCGGGCGCATGATCATGATTTCGTTTTTCAGCAGCTTCTGGAAGTAATAGTCGTCCGTTCGGTAATGGGGCGTCACGTTCTGTCGATTGACGATGCGCAGGACACACGCAAAGGCGCCGTCCGTTTCGCCTAAGGGGCCGCTGTAGCAGGACAAGTTGAAGGTGGAAAATCCCAGGGCGTGGTAGCCCGAAAGGACGCCATGGAGCCCGCGGGCCGTGGCGCGCACGTCGTCCTCGCTCCAACCCAGGAAGCTGGATGCCTTGGGATAGACAGCCAGGATTTCGTTGACCCCCATGGGCGAATAGGCGGCCATCCAGTGCGTTTCATGGATCCTGGCGACGTAGCGTTGGCTTTCACGCCGTTCCTCGTCCACAAGATCGTCCCAGTAGCGGCGCCCCGTGCGCTCCTTGTAAGCCTTGGAAGCCTCCAAGAGGAGCCGGTGGTGCGTGGTCGGCTCCAGCCCGCCCAGGATCTGCAGGTGAGGGTGGATGACGCTGGCTCCTGCAGGAAAGAGATAATTGGCGTTGATCGTGAAATAGCGGATGTTCGGGGTTTTTTCGGCGCATCGGCGGATGAAATCCAGGGCCGCGTCCAAGGCGTCGGTGAGGAGCTCTTCCGCAAACTCGTTGAGACGCCGATGATGCCGATCCCCCACCATGACCACGGCATGGTAGGCGGACAGGGGAAAGAGATTGGGGAACAAGACGGCCTCTCCCCGCACGAGCCGCCCGCCCGGGATGAGCTCGTCCGGATAGGCGGGAGTCATGGTCCGCCATTTGCCGTCGCACAAAAAGCAGGAGGCTGCCGAGGCGGCGGCCCGCTCTTCCAGGTAGCGTTCGTCGGTTGGAGGGAAAAGGATGGCCTGCTTGCCTTCCAGGGCGGCGTTGTAAATGCTTTGGTGTCCCGTGAGGGGGTCTCTCCTCACCTCGATGATCTGTTCGTCCATGTCGCCGTTTCGAAGGGGGCTGTGAAAACGCGCGGTCTCGGTCCAGGATGTCCACTGCAGCATGGCGGTCTCTTTCCTCCTTTATCGAATTTGAGGTCATGGGCGTATAGCGCCCGCTGGCATCCGGATCCGACGCCCAAATCCGGAGTTCACCCAAAGAGGGCCCGACGAGGGGAACGGAAGGGCTCTGCCTGAAACACCGTCCCACGGGAAGGCGTTAACGGCAGCCCTTGTCCAAGGCCGCTCGAATTTCCAAGGCAATCTCGCGGCTCAGCGCCGCAATGGCCCGGCTGTGGGCGGCCGCCAGCGACTCATAGTCCGGCCCCTGGCATTTTTCCACGAAAACCGAGTTCTTCCCAAAACGATCCCCTTTCCCTTTTGGGAAAGTGAGGGTCCATTGGACATGCAAGGTTACGGATTCTCCGGGACGGCCGTCGAATCGGTTTACCTGAACGGCCAGCACCATGTCGGGCTCGAAGGCTGCATCATCCGGCGCCGCGACGGCTCCCGCGTCGCGGAGCTGGACATTGAGGTTTTCGATGAGCACGCGGAAAAGCTCCTTGTCCAAGGGACCGGCCCAGCGATGGTTTTCGCTGAGGCGCACCGTGTGATCTCCCGTGCGGACCAGCATCTGGGGGCGCTTCAAGATGTCCGGCACGGTCACAGGCCGGAGGGCCAGGGTCCAGCGCATGGGGATTGGCGAAGAAAATCCGCCGGGGGATAAGGGCGCCAGTGTGTAGTAGTGTAGGGGAGCACTCGTGGTGCATCCCAGGATCACTACAGCGAAAACACAAACGGCGGCCAAGGCGGCCTTGTTGCCGATCGAATCCTTCATTCTTCTTGTCCTTTCCCAAACAAGACGGACTGGGGATCCCGTTCCAGGGCCTCGGCCAAAACCTTGAGAGTCCGCGAGGCCGCGGCGAATTCTTCCGCAGCCGCAATCAATCGACTGTGGAGCGGGGAGTCGGAGCGCAGGAGAGATTCTACGGCAGCGAGGGATGTGCGGGCTTGACCCAGGGCGGCGTCCATTTCGGGTGTGGTCTGGGTCCGCAGCGTTTTCAACAGAAGATGCATTTCCTTGGAAGCCGCCTCCAGAGATTTCACCGTGTTCAAAAGATCCTGGGACGTGGTGATCCTCTTGGCTCCCTGCAGCGTATCGCGCAGATCCGCGCCGATTTGCTCCAGAGGGAGTCTATCCATCTTGTCCAGCAAGCTGGACAGCTTTGATCCAATTTCTTCCAGCGGGCTCGGCACGGTGGGAAGTTCCGCATACCCGTAGCGCCCGCCGTGTGTGACATGGGCGGGTTGGGCGTTGGGAAAGAGATCCAGGGCCACATAGAGCTGTCCGGTGAGGACATTTCCCGAGCGCAGTTGGGCGCGAAGCCCTTGGGAGACAAGATATTCGAAGAGATTCTTCCCGCTTTCTCGGTTCGGAGCCGTTCCGACAAAGGAAATGCGCTCCGGTTCCGTGGCGATGATCACGGGGATCTTGACTTTGTTCGTGCTCAGATTGAACTCTGATCTGATGTCGATGACCTTTCCCACGGGGATTCCCCGGAATTCCACGGGCGCGCCCACGGAAAGCCCTCGCACCGACCCCTCGAAAAGCAGAACAAAATAATTGTCCGGACTGTAAGTTTTTTCGAGGGCTTTCTCTCGATTCGGGAACAGCCGAAAGACGTAATCCTCCGGGGCCTCTTCCAAAGGTTCGGGGCTTTCTTGAATGGTATCGAAAGCGATTCCGCCAGCAAGGACGGTCGCCAAAGATTCCGTGTAAAGATGGACCCCTGAGGCGTCCACCTTGAGGTCGATCCCTCCGGAGTCCCAAAACCGGGTGTTTTTCCATACGAACCTGTGGTACGGCGCGTGGACGAAGACTTTTGCCTCGATGGTCCGGCCATCGTCTCGAAGACGGTAGGAAACCACTTCCCCGACCCGTATCTGTCTGAAGTAGACCGGCGCCCCCACTTCGAGGGATTCCTTACGCGCCGACTCGACAATGAAATGCCGTCCCGGCAATCCTGTGGTCACGATGGGGGGCTCTTCCAGGCCTGTGAAATGACGAGCGGGTTTGCCTGGCTTGCCGGGGTCCAGGTCGATATAGGCCCCGGAAAAGACGGTCCCCAAGCCGTAGATGGCCGTGGCGGATACGCGCGCCCGGGCGACCCAAAACCGCGTGTTTTCCGAAATCAGCCCTTGCGCCGATTTGACGAGTTCCGCCTTGACGAGGACATGTTGAAGATCCGGGCCCAGTTCCACCGCCGTGACCGTGCCGATATCCACATCCTTATATTTGACCTTGGTCTTTCCTGCCTCCAGTCCCTCTGCGGATTTGAACGTGATGGTGATCCTCGGCCCTCTTTCCCGAATCCCCTTGACCACCAGCCATGCTCCGATCAAGGCGGCTACCAGCGGGACAACCCACAGCAAGGAGATGTGGAAAGATCGCTTCCTGACGGGCGCCACGGGCATGTCTGGAATGCCGCCGTTCGATCGATCGGACTCAGTCATGGATTTCCTCCCCTGCATCCCAAATGAGGCGCGGATCGAAGCTCATGGCCGCGCCCATGGTGAGGACCACCACGGCGGCGAAGAAGAGGGCCGCCGGTCCGACTTCAATGGTTGCGAGGGTCCCCAGCTTGACCATGCCCACAAGAATGGTGACAACGAAGACATCGAGCATGGACCAGCGCCCCACCGCTTCCGTGAGCAGGTACAAGCGGGTTCTGTCCCGGGGTCGAAAGCGGGAACGGCGCTGCACGGAAATGAGCAGACATGCCAAAATCAGTAACTTGAGAAGGGGGACGAGCACGCTGGCTACGAAAATGACCACAGCAATGGGCCATGAACCGGTTTGAATAAAATAAATGACCCCGCTGAGGATTGTGTCCGACTGGGCCTTGCCCAGGGCGGTTACCGTGGTCATGGGAAGAGCGTTGGCCGGAACGTAAAAGAGGGCGGCTGCCAGGAGCAAGGCCCACGTACGGGTGATGCTGTCGGGTTTGCGGCTGTGGAGTCGAGCGCCGCAACGGGGGCACCTGCGCCTTTCCTCGGCGCCGCTTTCCGGGCAATTCGAGCACAAGAGATGGCACACTGAGCAACTGAGGTAGCCCAGTTGCCGAGCCGTCATGAAGGAGCTCATCATCGGGGGTCCTTCCACAGGGCCCACACCGCGTGCGGGTCGAGCCCGGCATTGGCCGCGGCCGTGACGACAATGAAAGCAGCCAGGCAGTAGACGGCCGGTCCCGGCACGATCTCGGCGAGCTTGGCCAGTTTGACCAGACTCACCAGAACCGCCAGCATAAAAATCTCCAGCATATGCCACGGCTGGAGGGTCCGCACCCAGCGGAAAACGCGGAACATTCCAGGCAGCGTGCGGTTGAAAGTGGCCGGGATCAAAACGTACAAAAGAGCGAAAAGATGTGCCGCCGGGACAAGCAGCACGGTGAGTGCGACGAGAGCGGCCAAAGAGTGAGCTCCTTGCTGGCTCAGGAAATAGATGCCGGTGATGAGGTGCGTCTGGTGCACGAGGCCGGCCTTTTTGAGGGCAAGGAAGGGAAAGGCGTTGAAGAGGGCAAAGAGTACGGCCCCGGCACACGCAAGGGCCAAGGGACGCTGAAGGTCCTTGGATTGATACCGGACGAGTTCACAGCCGCAGCGCCGACACACCGCAACGGCTCCTTGGGGCCCCGGGGGCACCCTTTGCATCAGGTCGCAATGATGGCAGGCCATTAAAGACGTGTCAGACCAACGAGATATGGCGGACTCCCAAAAATCCATCTCCAACCCCTTTGCCTTTGTTCCACCGCCGGGGCCGACAGCCGACCGTTTCGCGACCGAGCCGTGCGTCGGACCACCCTGTTTCCGGCGCACATCGACCAACGCGCCAGTCGTTGAAACGCCTCCCCATGGCCGCGGGACTGCTTTTAGGGGTCGGCCTTTTGCCTGTGCCAAGGTGGATCTAGCGCAAAAGATGGGATCCCCGCAAGGGTGGAATCCGCACGAGAGCTCGCAAAGGATCAGCTCGTCCCGGTGGGCTTTTCTGCCGTGCGGATTGTATGTTGACAAGATTCGGAATGGATTTTCACGCCATGCCGGAGGGTCTTCATGCCTTTTGAAGCCTCATGGGTTCCGTATCGTGATCGAGACCATGCGGGGACGGTTTTGGCGGAAAAGCTGTCGATGCTGGACCTGGCGTCCCCGCTGGTCTGCGCCGTTCCCAACGGTGGGGTGCCCGTGGCCGTTCCCATCGCCCACGCGCTGCAAGCCCCTTTAAGGCTTCTTCTCGTGCGCAAGCTCTCTTTTCCCGAAAACCCCGAGGCGGGTTTCGGGGCGGTGACTCTGGACGGCATCGTGCGGCTCAATGAGGAACTCATGCGCAGTTTCCGCATTTCCGATGCCGTCGTCCAGCGGCAGAAGGAAAGGGCTCTGGAGAGCCTGCGCGTGCGCGACGAGCGCTTCGGGCCTTTTTGGACCCGGCTTCCGCCGCTGGAAGAGGCCACGGTCATCGTGGTGGACGACGGCTTGGCGTCGGGTTTGACCATGGAAGCGGCCGTGGCCTCCCTGCGGGCCCGAAGGGCGCACGGCGTGATTGTCGCCGTGCCCACGGCGTCCATGCAGGCGGTGCGGCGTCTGGAAGCCGTGGCGGACCGCGTGGCGTGCCCTCACATCGGGCGGCTTCGCCGATTCGCCGTCGCGGACGCCTACAGCTCCTGGTGCGACCTGGATGAGGACCAGGTCATGGAGGTGCTTGAAAATTTCCGTCGAGTCCGCGAGGCGGAGTCTTGATGTGCTGGAACGGCTCGTGCAAAAAGGCAAGATGCCGCGGATAAGCCCGCGGAGCATGTCAGGCGGGAGGATCAGATCCTGCGCCGAAAGCATTGCCCGAAACCGCGGCGCCGGGCTGCGCCGGAACAGCCGTCACGAGGGGAGAGGCCACCCAAGGGATGATCGGGATCCTGTCAGAGGAAACGGATGCGGCGTGGAACCTCGCCGCGGAAGAATACCTCATGGAGAAAGTGGACGGATGGTGTTTCCTGGTCTACCGAAACGCCCCGTCGGTCGTGGTGGGCCGAAACCAAAACGCCGCCGCGGAAGCCGACGTCCTTTTCACATGCGAGAACGGCATCCCCGTCTTGCGGCGGATCAGCGGGGGAGGGGCCGTCTATCACGACATGGGAAATGTCAACTACGCCTTCATCGAAGCGGAGCGGGAAAGGGGGCGGCGATCCTTCGAGGATTTCATGGAGCCTGTGGCCGCCTTTCTGCGCTCCGTGGGGGCTCCCGTACAAAAGGACGGACGAAGCGACTTGGGAATCGACGGCTTGAAAATTTCCGGAAACGCCCAGTGTCGCCGTCGGGGAAAGATCCTGCATCACGGGACCGTGCTCTTCGATGCGGATCTCTCCTTGTTGCAACGCGCCCTGCGTCCGTCCCGCGCGCCCTATGCGGACAAGGCCGTCGCCTCCGTGAGGCGCCCCGTGACCAACGTCCGGCCCTTCCTGAAACGGGACATGAACGCCGACGATTTTATGGAGCGCCTCTTCGATGCCATGCAGCGCCTGTTCGGTTTTCGCCGCATCAGCCTCACGCAAGCCGATCGTGAGGCCGTCTCCGACGGGGCTCGAAGAAAATACAAGTCGTGGGAGTGGAACTTCGGGGCGTCTCCGCCGTATCGGCTGGAAAGGGAGGCGGTCACACCCGGCGGGATCCTTCGAATTCGGCTGGACGTCGTCCGTGGCAAAATCGAAAACGCCCTGCTGGAAGGGGCCTCAGGAAACGGCGATCTTCTGCGGCGCGTGCAAGAGGCCCTTCGGGGCGTGCCCCATCTTCCCCAGCCGATTCTTGCAGCTCTTGAAAAGACGGCGGCCCTTCCGGCCTTCTCCCGTGCCGGCATGGAAAACCTGCTGGCGTTTCTTTTCTGAGAACCCAAGGCTGCGCGGCCATCTGCGTTCCCTTGCCGGGCTGTTCCATATCGGAACAGCCCGGCAAGGACAGTGTTCGACATTGGATCGCTTCTGGAGACGGCTTGAATGGGGTCGAATCCCGGAGGCGCAATGGGACACGCCTTCAGGGAGCGGACCCGGTGAGCATGACCTTTGCCTCTTCTTCCGACGGACCCGGGCGTTTTTCACACTCAGGATCGCTCTTTTGGAAACCGTGCCGTTTGGAAGAAGGAGACGAGATGAACACCGCGGAAAAAGCTTCGGAAGCCTTTGCAGCCATCCAGAAACATCTTCCCGAGGTTTACGAAAAATACCTGGAATTCACGAAGGCCGCTTCGGCCAAAGGAGGACTGAGCGCCAGGGAAAAGGAACTCATCCTCGTCGGCTGTTCGGTCATGTCCCAATGCGACATGTGCATCGCCATCCACGTGGAAGCGGCGGCGGCCGCCGGGGCGTCCCGCGACGACATCCTCCAGGCCGCTCTCATGGCCGTGGCCATGGGCGGATCCCCGAAGCTCATGTACCTCAAGTACGTCTTCGAGGCCCTGGAAGATCTCTTCGAATAAGTCGGCGGAGCCCTCGTGTGCCTCGGATCCCGGCGGCCCGGGGGCTTCAGCCGAAGAAAGCATCGCCGCTTCGGTTGCCGAGGCCCGGGTGGGTGTCGAATCGAACGACCCCGACGGGGATCTTTTCCCCGACGGCTTCGGCGACGGCCGCCGCCCCGCGATGCCCGAACCCGCCGCACAGCTCGACGGCGACGATCCCGTCGGAGGCGACGGCTTGGGCTGCGGCCTGGGCCGCCTGGGCGTAATCTTTGACTCCGATGACCAGCAGATGCACCTTCGGGGTGAGGATCCACTGTCGATGGGTTTGCGGGTCGGCGTCCGGGGCGACGAAAAGGAACGCCGCTTTCAAGACCTCGCTCATTCTTCTCTCCTTTCCACAAAAAGTCCCGATTCCCGTGCGGCCTCCATGACCCTGGGGACCGATACCACGAGAGGGCCGTGGGGGGTGAGGCGCACGGCCACATCCGACGATGCCTTAAGCTCCACTTCCCTTTCCCCGTCCAGCGCCAAGACGCCCGATCCGGGCCTCAAGGGGTAGGGCCGATGGGGTTCCATGACGGTAAAGCTTTCCACGGGAACCCGGGCCACCATGCCCGGCGCGATGGGCGCGGTGAATGCCGGCCCGCCGGGGCCCAGGACCACGTGCAGGCCTATGGGTTCCTCGGGGGCGATGGTCATCATGCGCCCCCCGACGGCGGACAGACCGATGGCGTCGGGCCGGCATCGGGACAGAAAGATTTCGCGCACCTGGGTCACGTCCCAGATGGCCCGGGCGCCGATGAAGGGGCCCTTGACCGCCGCCGCGTCCACGAGGGCCAGGTCCACGACATGGCCTTCTCGAAGGATTTCCAAGGCGCAGACCCGAGTGCACGCCCTCTGCGGAGCGATCCGGCCGGAAGCGATGAACCCCGCGGCGATCCCCCCGACCGTGGCTTCCATGAGGGACGGGAAGACGTTGTTGGTGCCTGTGGAAACCGCGAGCATGGGCACATCTCGGGACCCCTTGACCGCAGCCCGGCATGTGCCGTCGCCGCCGAGCACGATGAGGCACCCCGTGCCCTGGGAGGCCATCCAGCGGGCGGCTTCGGTGGAATCGTCCTGGGAATCGCGCACGCGCATGGGCACGGGGACCATGTCCAGGGAAACGGGGCATCCGCGCAGGGCCCGCTCCACGATGGCATAGCTGTCCGGCATGTAGAAGACCCGACTCACCCCCGCGGCTTGCAGCCCGATGAGGAATCGGCGCACGATCCGGACTTTTTCCTGGTTGTCGAAAACGCTGCCATGGGCAACCAGTCGGCGGATGTCTTTTCCCGAAGCGGGGTTGGCGATGATGCCGGCTGCGGCCAAGAGCTCCTCCTTCCGTCACCCGCGAATCTTTCGCACCGCGGCCACGATGTCCCCGGCATTGGGCAAAAACGCCTGTTCCAGCGGGGGGGAAAAGGGCACCGGGGTGAACGGGGCGGCCACGCGCATGATGGGGCCGTCCAGGTAATCAAAGGCGGCTTCAGCCACTTGAGCGGCGATTTCAGCCCCGAAACCCGCGTGCTTCACGGCCTCATGGACCACCACCAGGGCGTGGGTCTTCTGCACGGATCGGATGATGGTTTCACTGTCCAAGGGCACCAGGGTCCGCGGGTCCACCACCTCGGCGCTGATGCCGTCCCGAGCCAGGATTTCCGCCGCTTCCAGCGCCGTGTGAACCATCTTGGCCGTCGCCACGATGGTCACGTCGTCGCCAAAACGATGGATCGCCGCGCGGCCGAAAGGCACGGTGTAGATTTCGTCGGGGACGTCCCCTTCCACGCCGTAGAGGAGCTTATGTTCCAGGAAGACCACGGGGTTGTCGTCGCGGATGGCGCTGATGAGGAGCCCTTTGGCGTCGTAGGGGGTGGCCGGCATGGCCACCTTGAGCCCCGGCACATGGGCGAACCAGGCTTCCAAGGACTGGGAATGCTGGGCGGCGGCCCCGATCCCGGCCCCTTGAGGGGTGCGCAGCACCATGGGGATCTTGGCCTTGCCCCCGAACATGTAGCGCATCTTGGCGGCTTGATTGAAAAGCTGGTCCAAGGCGACCCCGATGAAGTCCACGAACATGATCTCGCACACGGGCCGAAGCCCTGCCGCCGCCGCCCCCGTTGCCGCTCCGATGATGGCGCTTTCGGTGATGGGGGTGTCTTTGACGCGCTTTTCGCCGAAACGCTCGTAAAGCCCCTTGGTGACCCCGAAACAGCCCCCGAAAGGCCCCACATCCTCTCCCATGATGAAAACATCGGGATCCCGTTCCATTTCCTGGGCCAAGGCTTCGTTGATGGCCTGAAGATATGTCTTGAGAGGCATAGTGTCCTCCTGTGCCTATGGCGGATTCGAGCATGCCCTCGCCGAAAGTGCGGGTCGAATCCTTCGTGTTTTATGCGTACACGTCTTCCAGGACCTCTTCCGGAGCGGGCAGGGGGCTCTGTTCCGCAAAAGAGACGGCCTCTTCCAGTTCCTTGGCCACCGCCTCCCGAAGGCTCCGATCCCGATCGTCGGTGAGGATGCCCTGGTCCCGGAGTCTTTCCCCGAGCCGCTTAATGGGGTCTTTTTCCATCCAGGTTTGGAGTTCCGCTTCATCGCGGTAGGTGCACACGTCCCCTTCGAAATGGCCTCGCCACCGATAGGTCTTGCACTCGATGAGCGACGGGCCGTCGCCGCGCCGGGCCCGTGCCGCGGCTTCCCCGACGGCTTCATAGACGGCGAGGACATCGTTGCCGTCCACGACGACGCCCGGCATGTCGTATGCCGCGGCCCGATCGGCGATGTCGGCCACCGCCATGGACTTGCACGTGGGGCACGAAATGCCGTACCCGTTGTTTTCATTGACGAAAATGACGGGAAGCTTCCAGGCGCTGGCCAGGTTCATGGCTTCCTGTGTGGTTCCCTGGTTGGCGGCCCCGTCCCCGAAGAAGCACACGGCCACCTGGTCCGTGCCGCGGTACTGGGCGGCCAAGGCCGCCCCGTTGGCGATGGGACCGCCGCCTCCCACGATGCCGTTGGCGCCCAGGATCCCCAGTTCCACATCGGCGATGTGCATGGATCCCCCTTTGCCCTTGCAGTATCCCGTCCTCTTGCCGAACAGTTCGGCCATCATGCGCTTGAGGTCGCCGCCTTTGGCGATGAGGTGTCCGTGGCCGCGATGGGTGCTCGTGATGTAGTCCTTCGGCTGGAGAACGGCGCACGTGCCCGTGGCCACGGCCTCCTCACCGATGTAAAGGTGGACGAAGCCGGGAATCTTGCCGGCGGCGAAAAACTCCTGGACCTTGGTTTCAAATTCTCGGATCCGGATCATGGTTTGATACATCTGGAGAAGCTTGTCGTCCGTGAGTGCCATGGTAACCCTCCTTGCAGCGCCCCGAAAAAGGATCCCTCGGGGGCCCGTTATGGGGTGTCCACAAAAACGGTGACCGCCGCGTTGGCCACCACGATGGTGTCACAGCCCGAGGCGAAGCGGTCGACGCACAGGCCGGGGGCTTCCATGCCGCCGGCAACGGCCCGCACGGTCTTCGTGCCGATGGGCACCTGGGCGGCCACCGCCTCCGCCGCCACCGCCTCGGGATCGGGACAGGCCACGAGGATCTCCACGTGGACCTGATCCAGATCGTCCATGCCCACGATTTCCAAAAGTCCACACAGACAGCTTCGGCTGACGGCGTCTCGAACCGCCCGGCAGGCGGCCTTGGTGACGTCCCTGCCGTGCAGATCCGCTCCCGTGCCCAGTTCCACGATGAACCGCTTTCGCGCCATAGGACCGCTCCTTTCCCCCTTGCCCGGCCTTGTCCCGTCAGGCGATGAGCGTGGCCGGGTCTTCCAAAAAGTCCGCCAGAGCCCTGAGGAACCGCATGGCGGGCGCGCCGTCCGTCACCCGGTGGTCGAAGGTGAGGCTGAGCGTCATGAGGTGTCGCACGGCGATGGTCCCCTCGTGGACGGCCGGTTTGGCGACGACGCGGCTCACGCCCAGAATGGCCGTCTCCGGAGGGTTCAGGATGGGGGTGAAGCCGTCCACCCCGAGCATGCTCACGTTGGTGATGGTGAACGTGCCGCCTTGAATGTCGTCCAGAGTGAGGCGGCCTTCCCGGGCTTTGGCCGCCAGATCCTTGATGGCGGAGGCCAGGGCGAGGAGGGGCAAGGTTTGGGCGTTTTTCACGTTGGGCACGATGAGACCGTCTTGGAGGGCGACGGCGATGCCCAGATGGACGTGATCGTGGAGCACGATGCCCTCGGGGGTGAGCCACGAGTTCATGATGGGATGCCGGGGCAGAGTCCGGCAGACGGCGTAGGCGATGAGATCGTTCAGGGAGAGGCGCGGCATGTCGGGTTGGCTGAACTTGGCGCGCAGCCGGTCCCGAAGCCCGATGAGGTCCGTGGCGTCGACTTCCACGAAGACGGTGAGCTGCGCCGATTGGTGCAAGCTCGCCGTCATGTTGTCGGCGATGGCCTTGCGCATTCCCGAAAAGGGGAGGATCGTGCCCGGAACGGGCGCCGCGGCCGCCTTGTCCGGTTTGGGTTCCTCCCGGGTCGCCCGGCCCTGTGCGGCCTGCACGGCACGAAGAACATCCGCCTTCGTGATGCGCCCTCCGGGCCCCGTGCCCTGGACGGCCGCCAAATCGATTCCGGCCTGCTCGGCCAGCTGTTTTGCCTGAGGACTGACGGACGGGCCCTTGTCCTGGAGTTCCTTGTAGGCCCGAACGTCCTGCTCCGTCACGCGCCCTTCAGGCCCCGTGCCGATCACCGCCGCAAGGTCGATCCCCCATTCCTTGGCGAGACGCCGGGCGATGGGGCTCGCCCGCACAAAAGACGGTTCTCCTCCATCTCGGCCGGGGGGTGGGCCCTGAGGGGCCGAGGCCGCCTCTTCGGCCTGGAGCGCAGGAGCCCCCTCGGCCAGTCGCTCCGGCTGTTCCCCGGCCTGGGCAATGACCGCCACCACCGTTTTCACCGGGACGGTCTGGCCCGCGGGAACCAGGATCTGAAACAGTACTCCGGACGCCGGAGCCTCCACCACATTGGTGATCTTACTCGTTTCCACTTCAAAAAGGCCTTCCCCTTTTTGGACCGGGTCCCCCTCGGCTTTCAGCCACCGGGTGATCTTCCCCTCGGTCATGGTGAGGCCCCACTTGGGCATGGCGACATAAACAGGCACAGGGATCCTCCTTCGTTAACGACCTCGTGCGATAGGGCGATGCCGCACCCCGAAGACGCTTCTTCCTGCCTAAGAGCAACTTGAGTGCCAAAAGGGCGGGGCGGAAAACCCCGTCAGGCGACCGGTCCCTTCGGGGCGGGATCCTGCGCCCCCCGTCCAGGCGCCGGATGGGGTGAAAGTATTCGGTGTTCGAAAATGGAACACAAAGCGCCGGCATGCCGGTGAAAGGGCTTGAGTCTTCCCCCCGGTCGAGGTAATCAAGGGGTAGCATCATGGGAGACAATGGGGCGGTGTGTGGGCGTTTCGGCACACGCATCCCGGGCACAGGGTTTCCCGCCGATGGGGGAGGCCGCCATGTACGAGCTTGTTTGGAAGGGGTCCCGCTTTCAGGTGGTTCGGTCCCAGGGTGAGGACGCGGCGGCGAGGCGCCGGGCCGACCCGAAAAAGGACGCCGAAGGTGTGTTTCGGGGGATCGATCGGGCCGCATGGCGGGATTACGTCCTTCGCGGGCGCGGCAGTCCTCAGGTGCAGGAGTTGATCCGGCAGTCCTGGTCGCGATGCCTCGATCACGGCGTGGATCCGGCCGAAGGCAAGTGCTGGGATATTCGCTACGAGCAAGACCTGGGCGAGGAGTATCGTTTCCTCAAGGAGCTCACCCGGGACATTCAAACGGAAATCTACACGCTCGTTCAAAACCGGGGGCTCCTCGTGACGGTGAGCGACCGGCGAGGGTACCTGGCGGGGATGGTGGGGGATATCAAAGCCCTGCGGGCCGCCGACAAACTGAACTTCGGCCCCGGCGCCAACTGGGGCGAAACGACCGTGGGGACCAACGCCATCGGGACGGCCCTGCGATGCGCCCATGCGCTCCAGGTCCGAGGACGGGAACACTTCTGTGAAACTCACCACGGCTGGATCTGTTCCGCCGCCCCCATCTTCGACTGGAACGGGGAACTTTTTGCCTGTTTCGACATCTCGGGACCGCTGGATTCAAACCACCATCGTGCCCTGGATCTGGCCATGCACGGCGCCCGGATGATCGAAAGCCGCCTGTATCGCTTCAGAGCGGCGCAGGAAGCGGCTTCTTCGTCGCCCATTGTGCAGACCGTGCTCCATGCCGCACCTTCCGGCCTCCTTTACGCCGATGCCTCAGGGCGCATCGTGGAATCCAACCCCATGGCCTCGGCCCTGCTCGGCGTTTCGCGCGACCGCATGGTGGGGGCTCGCCTCGAGCAGTTCTTCCATATCAAGGAGTTCCGGTCCATGGTTTGGGCCGGCACGCCCAGGTCGCGTGGGGATGCCGGGATTCCCGTGCCATGCCTGGGAACCCAGGCCCTCAAGGCGAGCGCTTTTCCCGTGACAAGCCCCAACGGATCCGTGCAGGGGGCGCTCATCCTCATCGAAGAGGCTCCGCCCGCCCGCAGGACGACCCAGCTCGTGGGCGCGGCGCCTCAAGACCCCTTCCGGGACCTTCTCGGGCACAGCACCGCGCTGCGTGAAGCGGTGGATCTGGCCCGCCGGGTGGCTTCGACGGACACCACGGTGCTCCTCGTGGGGGAAAGCGGCACGGGAAAAGAGATCCTCGCCAAGGCCATCCATGCGGCGAGCCGCAGAGCCGACGGGCCGTTCGTGGCCGTCAACTGCGGAGCCATCCCGTCGGGGCTCATCCAAAGCGTTCTTTTCGGGTACGTGGAAGGGGCGTTCACGGGAGCGCGGCGGGGCGGCAGTCCGGGAAAATTCGAGCAGGCCCACGGCGGGACCCTCTTTCTCGATGAAATCGCCGAAATGCCCCTGGATATGCAGGTGAATTTGTTGAGGGTCCTGGAAGAAGGGCAGGTGACCCGCGTTGGAGGCACCCGGCCGGCCGCCGTGGATGTGCGCATCATCGCGGCGACCCACAGGGATCTTGCGGCGCGGGTCCGGGAAGGGCTGTTCCGGGAAGATCTCTACTACAGGCTGCACGTGGTCCGCATCGTCTTGCCGCCCCTTCGGGAAAGGGGCGAAGACGTGCTCGTGCTGGCCCGCCACTTTATCGAGCTCGTGTCCCGCAAGCTCGGCCGCTCGGTGCGGCTGATTCTCCCGTCGTTTTACCGGGCGCTGGCGGCTCACGGCTGGCCGGGGAACGTGCGCGAATTGAGGCATGCCGTTGAAGCCGCCGTGGCCCTCATGCCCGGGGATGTTTTGGGGGAGGAAAGCCTTCCGGACCACGTGCGAGGCCTTGAGCGGGCGAAGGTTCCGGAAGAAGGGGAAAGGCCTGGGCCCGAAGGGGCGCCGTTTGATCTGAGAGCCGTCGAGGCGGAAACGATCCGCAGGGCTTACGCCCATTTCCGCGGAAATATTACGGAGACGGCCCGGGCCCTCGGGATCGGGAGGAACACGCTTTACGCCAAGCTGCGAAAACTCGGGATCCCGGCCTCATCCCGGTGAAGATTCCCCGGGGGAACCTTTCGGCAGGCGCGGTCTATAATTGTAGGTTGGGGTTCGCTTCGCTCACCCCAACCTACGAGTTTATTCCAGGATGTCGGCCGGCGAATGCCGGTTGGGGTTCGCTTCGCTCACCCCAACCTACGAGTTTATTCCAGGATGTCGGCCGTCCAAGGTAGGTTGGGGTGAGCGCAGCGAACCCCAACAAAAATCGGGGCCACTCTTGCACGTTGCGGTGTGGCAGCGAAGGATGAAACTCGAACGCCCGGGAGCTCCCAAAACTCGGGATCCCGGCCTCATCCCGGTAAAGATTCCCCCGGGAGTCTTTCGGCGAGCGGGGTTTGGCTGATGAAGAAGCCTCTGACTATATTATCTTATATCTTTCTTTGGCTGGCCGGCCTAAGCCTTTCTTCGGCCGCCGCGCAGGCTCCGTACACCCCGCAGCCGGGAAGCGTCGAGCGCAAGGCGATCATGGATGCCCTGCGGGCGGGACTGGAAGCTTTTCCGCATTCTGCCGATCCGGACTTTGCGTACAGGCGGCAAGACGTCGGGGTCCCTGCGGACCTTCCGGTCCGCTTCGTTGTCCACCATTTGAAAGTCAAGGAGGGATGGGCGTGGGCCGAAGTGGACGTCAAGGACTATTGCTGTGCCACCCTTTATGCCCTCCTGCGCCGGGAAGAAAGGGGCTGGGCGGTCCAAGGCATGGTGAATCCTTTGTACGTCGTATGCCCGGATCCCGATCGGGGCGACCCCGTGGTTCAGCAATTCATCTACGAAAAATTCGCCGAGAAATTTCCCTTACTCCCCCGGGATATCTTTCCCGATGTACCGGCCGATCTCTCCCCTATCCTAAAGAACATCAATGAAGGTCTGGTCAGAAATGGTCTGGTAGTGGATGGATCGCTTGTGTTTTTCGTGCGCTATTTCAAGAGAAAGGGCGATTGGGCCTGGCTGAAGGTGCAGCCCCGAAATGCCGAGGGGACGTTGATAACCGAAGAACTGGAGGGCCTCGTTCACTTGGAAGACGGGCGCTGGATTCTAAAGGCGGCCGTGCCGTGCTGCGGCGAATGCGAAGAAGATCCGGACTGCGCCGCGGGCAGGTACCCCAAGAAAGTCATGCGTCTTTTCCCCAAGGCGCCCAAAGAAATCTTTCCTTCACCATAGGCGATCCTCTTGTTCGGCGGACCTTCCCGCTGGAGATCGGCACCTTCCGGCGTTCCCATGGGACAAGGACGGCATCGAAAAGCGGTTGCTTGACGGAAGCGGGGATTTTTAGCATATTCGCCGGAAATCGGTGGATCGAGCTCGTGTTGGAGTTCCCCCTGTCCTTGAAAGGAGCGATGCGTGATCAAGACCATATTGGCGGTGATGGGATGCGCGGCGGTTTTGGGGCTGGCTGCGGTTCCGGCCCCGGTAAGAGCCCAAGGGAACCAGGAGGCGCGATCTTTGGTGCAGAACCGGTGCACGGTCTGCCACAATCTCGCTCGGGTGAAAGCGCACATCGGCAAGAACGACCGAAAAGCCTGGGACGAGTATGTGTCGCGCATGCAAAAAAACGGAGCCCAAGTGACCGACGCCGAAAAACAGGCCATCGTCGATTACCTGGCATCCCTCAAGTCCGGAAAGGACCTCTAGGAGGCTGTCTGAGAACGAACCCGAAGGCCTTTTGTCCTGGGAGCGCGGGCCTCCGGCCCGCACGAGAAGCGGGCGAGACGCCCGCGCTCCCAGGAATATGCCATTCTCGGACAAGCTCCTAGGCTGGCGCTTCGACCCATGCGCGGGCATGCCCCTAAGCTCCTGCTGTTTCTGGCGGCCTTGTGTCCTGGGGTTTTGACGGCGGCGTGGGCCTCAAGCGCCCTCCCGGCCCTGGGAGGCTCCGGTGTTGCGGGTGCGGCCGCGGCCGTGAGCTCCCTCTTCGCTCAGAACGCCTTGGTGTTTTTGGGGATCCTGGTGCTGCTCGGGAGCCGGGCCGGGCCGGTGGAGCGCTACGTGGGGCTGGACCGCATGATTCGGGCTCACAGGCCCCTGGCGGTTGTCACCCTGTGCCTGCTTGTGGTCCATGTGGGGCTGCAGGCGGTGCGGTTTTACAGCCTGGGCGGATTCCCGATGGCGGCTTCGGCGCTGCTCACGGCGGAGCTTTGGGAAATGACCGCGGGCCGCCTGGCCCTGCTGCTGCTTTTTCTGGCGGCCGGGGCGGCCGTTTTGGGAAGGTCCCTTCGAGTTCCGTTCCGCCTGTGGAAGCCGGTGCATCTCATGGCCTACGCGGCCGTCCCCTTGGCTTTGGCCCATGCCCTGTTCCGGGGGACGACCATGGCCGAGATCCCGCGGGTTCTCGTCTGGGGGATCATCGCAGGGGCGTTTGCAGGGGCTTGCCTGAGTCGGCTCGCCTCGGTGCTTCGGGGGCGGGACCGCGTGGTGTGCCGCGTGGAGCGGATCCTGCCCGAGACCCATGATACGGTCTCGGTGTTCCTGCGGCCGCTCAGGGGCCCGGGGCGATTGGCGGAGCGTCGGCCGGGACAGTTTGCGCTCCTGCGCCTCCCGGCAGGTCGGGGGTTCGGCGAACCCCACCCTTTTACCCTTTCGTGCTCCCCCCGGGATGAGCTGCTCCGGTTCACCATCAAGCGGATCGGTGCGTTCACCTCGAAAATCCACGGTCTTTCGCCCGGGGATCGGGTGCTGTGCGAAGGGCCCTACGGCGTATTCTGCACCGATGCAGACAATCGGTCTTCTCTGGCCTTGATCGCCGGAGGGGTCGGCATCACGCCCTTCTTGAGCCTGCTCAGGCACTTCAGGGACACGGGGCGGGCCGTCCCAGCCGTGTTGCTCTATGCCAACAAGACCTTCGGGGATATCATCGGCCGGGAAGAGCTGGCGGCCATGACCCGCACCATGCCCCTTCGAGTGGTCCACATTTTGAGCCGGGAAGGATTCGCCGACGACCATCCCGGAGACGGCCCCGGGGTGAGCTTCGAGCGAGGCCATATCACGGCTGAGACGCTGCGCCGGCATCTTCGGTCCGACCACGCTTTCTACCTGTGCGGTCCCCCGGCCATGCAGGCCGCCGTCCTGAAAGAGGTCCGGGCCGTTTTCGGCCTGAAGGCGGCACGGGTCTCGCGGGAGCGCTTCTTCTGGTAAAAGAGAAGGCGGTCGCAGGCTTGGTCAGGCAGGCCGCCCCGATCAAACAGGGAACCTGCCCCACCTTCGGCCGTTCTTCAAGTCGTTGAAAGACAACGCCACGCCCAACGGAGCCCGGATGAAAAAAACACGCAACGCAAAAGACCAAACAATCTTGCTGATCCGAAAAGCGGTGCTGGCCCCATCCAGCCACAATACTCAGCCGTGGCTCTTTCGCGTCTCCAACACCGTTCTTGATCTCCGTGCAGACCGAACACGCGCTCTCCCGGTCAACGATCCGGATGACCGGGAACTTACCATCAGCTGTGGCTGCGCGCTCATGAACCTGCGTATCGCCGCTGCAGGTTCCGGCTATTGCGCACAGGTCGAAGCCTTGCCGGACGCCAAGGATCGGGACTTCCTGGCGCGGGTGATGATCGCGCCCGGATCGGGTTCGCCGCGCCGTGAAGGTTTGCTGCTGGAATTTTTCGAAAAGCGGCGCACCTATCGCAAACCCTTTGACTCTCGCAATGTGGATTCCGCAACGGTCGAACATGTGGTCGAAGCCGCTCACGCCGAGGGCGCTTGGCTGCGCCCCCTTGAAACCGAAGAGGAAAAGCAGCAGGCCGCCCGTCTCGCGGCCGAAGGCGACGCCCTGCAGTGGGCCGATTCGCCCTGGCGGCGCGAGCTTGCCGCTTGGATGCGTCCTCGACGCCGCGGGGACGGCTTGACGGTCCCGGCCTTGATCGCGCCGGTATGGCAATTCGTCGTCCGCACAATCGACATGGGGGGCTTCGTGGGGGCCAAGGATCGGCATGTGGCGGAATCATCGCCACTTGTGGCGGTGCTTGGGACCGACGGGGACGGTCCGCGCCATTGGTTGGCGGCCGGACAGGCTCTCCAGCGCGTTCTGCTTGTCGCCTGCCGGCACGGCCTGCAGGCGTCGTATCTCAATCAGCCGATCCAGGCGGCCGCGCTCCGACCCAAGCTCCAAGAGCTCATCGGTAGGGGATTTCCGCAGGTCATGCTGCGGTTCGGTTACCCTGTTGACGAGATCCCGCCGAGTCCACGGCGCCCTGTCAAAGACGTCATCCAATGGGCATCAGCATGCTGAAGATGGGGATCATCATAGGACTGGTGCTCGCGGCAGCAACAGCGGCCGCCCTTGTGTACGGGGCCATAAGCTGGGCCAAGGGCACGCGGCAACTGCGGGCGCGCATGGAGAGCGCCCGCATGCCGACCACAGGAAAGGTTGTCCATTTTCGTGAACTTGAGGGGTTGCCCGAACCGGTGCAGCAATACTTTCGCACGGTGCTCAAAGAAGGCCGGCCTGTGGTGACCGGGGTGCGGGTGCGGCACCGAGGCACCTTCAATATGGGAGAAACGACCGAGAAGTGGCGGCCTTTTACGTCGGATCAGCGCGTGATGACGCGACCCCCGGGCTTCGATTGGGATGGTCGAGTCCAAATGATGCCCGGCCTGACCGTTCGTGTGCACGATGCCTACGTTGCGGGCCAAGGCATCCTGTATGCCGAAGTGCTGGGCCTGATTCGCGTGGTCGACCAGCGCGGGACGGCGGGTGTGGCCGAGGGTGAACTCATGCGTTTCTTGGCCGAAGCCGCATGGTATCCGACGGCTCTGCTGCCCGGCCAGGGCGTGCGATGGGAGGCGCTCGATAGGCGGTCGGCGCGGGCCACGCTCACCGACGGTGCGACCACCGTCACCATGTCGTTTCGGTTCAACGACTCCGGCGTTATCGATACAGTGACGGCCGAGGCACGGGGTCGCACCGTGGGCACAAAGGTGATCCCCACGCCGTGGCAGGGACGTTTCTGGAATTACCAGGAGCGCGGCGGGATGCTGGTCCCGCTCGAGGGAGAGGTGGCCTGGCTGCTTCCCGAAGGGGCAAAGCCGTACTGGCGCGGTCGCATCACCGAAATGGAATATGAGTTCGCCACGTGAGCGACCGATGCTCACCCCCCATGAATCCGTGACGGCCGAAAAACCCAACCCCTGCGAACCGCCGTGAACCCCCTTTTTTGACTCCGGCGGCAGCCCATTTTCAGCACGATGGGACCGCTGGAACCGCAAAACCCGGATAAGAGCCGATGGAGCAAGACATACTGCCCTTTTCGGGAGAACTCACCCTTTGAGGCACTCTGGAGTGTTCGGGCGTATCGGGCCGCCCTGCCGGGTTGTAGGGCGGGCATATCCTCAGAGCCGGCTGTCACAATTTCAGCGGCACTTCTGCGAATTCTTCCGGTGTGATTTCAATCTCGCGAAGGGTTTCCCTGATCAATGGACGGGCAAGGTCCCTTGCCGGGTGATTCGAAATGGTGGTCGTCCTCCCATCAGGATGGCGAAAAAAACATGACCTCCCTTTTGCCGGCTCGCCTGAAAACCTGGACGCAACAGCACTTTCTCCATCGCCTTACAGTCTATGATGGGAAGCGGAGTCATACGGCGACTTCAATCTGTTGCAATCCCACAAACCGGGGCAAATCTTCCATTGACCCCTGGTATTCCTCCAGGCACAACTCCAACACTTCTTTAAGGTTTCTCTGAAGCTCATCTAACTCTCACCGAGTCTTCTGCGTCACGTCGTGCACGTTCCTGGTTACCTAATCGGGTGATTCTAGGAGCTTGTCCGAGAATGGCATATTCCTGGGAGCGCGGGCGTCTCGCCCGCTTCTCGTGCGGGCCGGAGGCCCGCGCTCCCAGGAGAAGAGGCCTTCGGGTTCGTTCTCAGACAGCCTCCTACGTGCGCTGTTGTTGGGCGTGGGCTTCGCTGATCCTGCGCCCCGCCGGGGCTTTTTGGGGAAAAGGGGGCGTCCGGCGACCCGGGGCGATGCCCCGGGCTCTATTGCTGTGCCCCTTAGGGGCAGGATGCGGGATGGCGCCCCGTCATCGCGGAGCCCAAAGGGGCCGCCCGTCCCAACCCGTAGCCCCGAAGGTCGCGATCCCCCAACGGTCCCTCGCCCCGCAGGGTCGAAGCACCCCAAGGGGATATCGCTCCGGAGGGGGAGGCATTCGAGCTCAGGGCCAAGCCCTGGGTTCCCGGGCGACCCCCGTGACCCAGCCCCGGAAGTGCGCAAGATCTCGTCCCGGGGCATCGCCCCGGCCACCAAACGCCGGGGTGGTCGTTGACCCCCATCACGGAAGGGCCGCGACAACGAAGCATGAAAGTCTAGTTCTTACAATATGTTAGAGAGACTTTCATGGAAATATACGTCCTTTCCGACGAGGGGCCAAAGGCGGCCCTCACGGGCGCTCGACATCATGTGGAACGATCCCATTGAGGTCAGGGTGTGGTTTTCGGTAAACCGAGCTCTGCACCTACGAAAAGCTCTCGATTTGTTAGAGCTCTTCCTGCTATGGTGGACACCCGTTCGGAACAGTCCATGTGCACTTCAGACCGAAAACTTGAGCGATTTGCACAAGGGATGCCTGCTCCACTCGAATCTGTGACGGGTCTTTTTGATCGACGCTCATGGCTGATTATTACATCCGCTGCGCGGACGAATACCATCGACAGACCTTTTTCCTGGACCCGAGCTCTTTCCTTCTTCCGCTTGCGGAAAAACTGCCTCCGGGGGCTCTCATCCTCGATGTGGGCTGCGGCTCCGGCCGCGACCTCTTGTGGTTTAAGAACAGGGGATTTCGCGTCCTGGGGTTTGAACTCTCCTATCCTCTGGCGTCCTTGGCCCGACGGATCGTCGGGTGCGAGATTATCGTCGGAGATTTCGAACGGTTCGATTTCTCCCCTGTCCACGCCGATGGGCTGTTGCTTGTCGGCGCCTTGGTCCATATTCCCCACGGCGCCCTCGCGCGGGTCCTCGGGAACATCCTGCCTGCCATCAAACCCCAAGGGTTTGCGCTGCTCAGCATGAAGGAAGGGTGCGGTTTCTCCCAAGATTCATACGGGAACACATTCTATTATTGGACGGACGAAAAACTTCGGAAGCTTTTCGAAACACTCGCGCTTGAACCGCTGCACATGCAAAGACAAGTGTCTCTGAAGAACCGACAGGACGTCTGGCTGAGTTACGTCCTCAAAAAAAGACAAGTCCACGGGAGGGCCCTCGTTGACGCGCACGGTCTACAGGAAGCTGGTTCGCGATAATATCCCGGATCTTATCCGCCGGGAGGGGAAAACCCCCTGCGTCGTGACCTTGAGCGATGAGGCGTTCAAAGACGCCCTGGCCCTGAAGCTCCTTGAGGAGGCGCATGAATTCTTTCGATCGTGGCGCGCGGGAAACCCGAGGGAAGTTTTGAAAGAGTCCGCCGATCTCTTGGAAGTCATCCTGGCGGCGCTGGAAGCACAGGGCCTGCGATGGGAGGACCTGCTCCGGGAGCGTGAAGAAAGGCGAGCCCAGCGCGGGGCCTTTCTGAAGAGGCTCTTTCTCCAGTGGGTCGGTGAAGATCCCTCAAACGGCGACGTCTTTGAGGACGTTCCGGACTTGATCATCGGGCCCCTTGAAAGCGATCGGTTGGTGAGGCTCATTAAATCCGAAATCGCTCGGAGCAAAGCCGTCTCCATCGCGTCCGCCTTCTTTTCCCCGGCCGTAATGAACCTGATGCTTCGCGATTTCACGGAGTTTCTCGACCGGGGGCACGATCTGCGGATCATTGTCTCCACCATGGGAAACATGATCCCGCCGGAGCACCTTGTGCACCTCAAAAACAATATCCCGAAAATAAGATTGCGCATCTACCATCCTGCGGACATCCCGTACGACCAGAATCCTCCCAATTTTCACGTCAAGGTCTACCTTTTCCATCGCCTCGATGGAACCGGCGCTTTCCTCATAGGATCGTCCAATTTCACCCAGGCGGGTCTTTGCACCAATGTGGAATGGAATTACTTCTCAGCCCACGAAATCAACCTTCCCTTCGCGGAAAAGTCCGCCTTTTCCAAGGCGCTCCAGACCTTCGACCAATACTGGGAAAAGTATGCCGTCGAGCCGAGTGAGGAATTTCTCCAAGCCTATCGGAGGCGTTTTCAGGAAAGCCGCCGGGCGATGGCCGGTGCGGACGAAGGGGTGCCGGGTCTGGTCGATGTCTTTTTTACCAAACAAAAGGCTTTTAGGACGGAGAGAATCCCAAGAATCCAGGCTAACGAAGCCCAACAAGAGGCCCTTCGGCGGCTGGACCGCCTTCGACGTCACGGCGTTTCCAAGGCCGCCGTGATCGCCGCCACTGGTGTGGGCAAGACGTACCTCGCCGCCATGGACTTCAAGCAGTCCGGCGCCAAGAGGCTCCTTTTCGTCGCCCACCGTGAAAACATCCTCGATGCAGCCCTCCGCAGTTTCAGACGGGTGCTCGGCGATGAAAAGTTCGGGGTGCTCTACGGAGGCGGCAATCATGCCCATGACACCGGGGATTCCCTCTTCGCCATGATCCAAACCTTGAGCCGAGAAGACCATCTCGGGAAGTTCCCTCGGGAAGCTTTCGACTATATGGTGGTGGACGAATTTCACCACGCCATGGCGCCGAGCTACCTAAGGGTCGTGGAATACTTTCGCCCCAAGTTTCTCCTGGGGCTGACGGCGACCCCGGAACGCATGGATGGGAGGGATGTCCTCGCCCTGTGCGAGGGCCACGTCGCCTACGAACTGCGCCTTCTCGAAGCCATCGACAGAGGCCTTCTTTGCCCGTTCCATTACTTCGCCATTTACGATCCCGTGGATTACGAACAGATCACGTGGCGAGGAACGCACTACGATCCGGACGAACTGACCGAGGCTTTGAAAAACGACACGCGGACGGCGATCCTCGCCCGGAACCTGAAACGCTATCTGCCGTCGTTTGGAAAGGTCAAAGCCCTGGCCTTTTGCAGCTCGGTGGCGCACGCTCGATACACGGCCCACATGTTGAACACCGAACACGGCATCGGCGCCGCGACCCTGACGGGCGAGAGCCCAGAAGAGGAGAGAAGCGAAGCGATTCGGAGACTGCGAGATGAGTCGGATCCACTGCAGGTGCTGTGTGTCGTGGACATCTTCAACGAAGGCGTGGACATCCCCGAGCTGACCCACGTGCTCTTTCTGCGGCCCACGCTGTCGTTCACGGTCTTCCTGCAGCAATTGGGTCGAGGGCTGCGGCGCGTGGATCGCAAGGAATTCGTGGTGGTCATCGACTTTGTCGGCAATTTTCGACGGGCCCACGTCGCTCCCCTGGCGCTTCAAGGGTTCGCTTCGGAAGAGGAATTCGCGGAAGCGGTTCGAAATGGTGTGCCCCCGGTGGCTCGCCTCCCCAAGGGGTGTTTTCTCGATATCGACACTCCCGTGCGTCGTCTCTGGGATGAAGAGATCCGAAAAATCCTGCGCGGTCAGCTGGGTGCATCCGAACGGCTCAAACTGCTCTATCTGGAAATCAAGGAGGATTTGGGCGGGAAGTCCCCCTCCCTGGTGGATCTCGTCGCCAATTCCAGGGGTGTGGACCCTCAGCGGTTCATCCACCACTTTAACGGCTGGCTTCGAACGAAGCTCTACTGTGAGGAGGATCTATCGGCTTTCGAAAAGTCCCTGTTGGATACTCCCGGGGAAGCGTTTCTCCTCCATCTGGAAAAAGATTTGCATCCCACCAAATCCTATAAGATGGTTGTGCTGAAAAGCCTCTTGAAAATGCCGGGGACGCGGTGGGCGGTGGAGGATATCGCGCGGAGATTCCTGGATTATTACGTGAGGAATCCCGATAAGGCCGCCGATTACGAAGAACTTGCCCGGCACGGGAATCCTGGGGAATTCCCGCTGAAGAAAGTCGTTTCCAAGCTCAAGTCCATGCCCTTGCATTATCTGAGCAATACGGAAAAGGATTTCTTCATTTTCGACAAGACTCAAGGGAAGTTTGAGCTCAAAGCCCACGTGATTCCCTATTGGAAGGACCAGAGATTCCGCCAAATGGTGGAAGAAAGAGTCGAATACGGGCTCATCCGTTACTTTCAGCGGCTGAGGGACGAATCCGAGAACGCGCCGAGCCCGTGACGGCCGCCGCGCGGCGGGTTCTCATGGGATGATGTGAGTCGGCCGATGGCGTGAATGCACAAAACGCGTTTGACGGTGTTTCCCCTTTCACGTAAAGTCCGTGGTGCGCGGATTGTTCATGTTCTCTGGAAATATCCATGTCGGCTTCTCAATCCCCCCCCACACACCGAGGAGGATGCTCATGACGGATCACGCTCACCTTTCACCGGATGCCGCCGTTCAGGAATGGTTGAAGGAGTACGGAGGAACCCGGGTCAACGCAGCCCACTTCATCTGCGACCGACACACGGATATCCCCGAACGCATCGCCCTCTTTTATGAAACCGCAGGCGGAGAAAGTTCCAAGTGGACTTTTCGGGAGCTCCGCGATCTTTCGCAAAAACTGGCCGCATTTCTCCGGGCCGCCGGGGTCGGCAAAGGGGATCGGGTGGCGGCCATGCTGCCCAAGAGTCCCGAGCTGCTCATCACCACCTTGGCGGTTTGGCGCCTGGGTGCGGTCTATGTCCCCTTGTTCACCGCCTTCGGCCCCGATGCCATCGACTATCGGGTCTTGGACAGCCGCTGCAAGATGGTGGTGACCAACAGCGCCCATCGGCCCAAGATTTCCCAAACCCAGGCGTACGGGCAGGGGGCCCTGGAGGTGGTCACCGTGAGCGACGGCCTGGGCAAGGGTCTTCGCAAGGGCGACTACAGCTTCTGGGCGGAACTGGAAGGGGCGGGGTCCCTCGACGAGGTGGAATGGGTGACCGGGGACGATCTGATGATCCTCCTTTACACCTCGGGGACAACCGGGACGCCCAAGGGGGTGGAAGTCCCGATCAGGGCTCTGGCCTCCTTTGAAACCTATATGCGATTCGGCTTGGATCTTCGTGAAAACGACGTCTACTGGAACATGGCCGATCCGGGGTGGGCCTACGGTCTTTACTACAATCTCATCGGAGCCATGCTCATCGGCAAGGGGACCCTCTTTGTCAATGCCCCCTTTGACCCGTCTGTGATCTACAGGGTACTCGAAAAATACCGGGTGACCAATTTCGCGTCCGCTCCCACGGCCTATAGGGCCCTCAAGGCCCACGGCCTGGAGGCGGCCCGAAAACATCGCTTCCACATTCGATGCGCATCCAGCGCCGGGGAGCCCCTCAATCCCGAAGTCATCCAATGGTTCCAGTACCTGTGGGGCGTGCAGATCCACGACCAGTACGGACAGACCGAACTGGGCATGGCGGCCAACAACCACCATCACCCCGCCGCCGAACGCCCCATCAAGCTCGGGTCCATGGGCCCGTCCATGCCCGGGTTCCGCATGGTCGTGGTCGATGATGAGGGCAACGAGCTGGGACCGGGCCAGGAAGGCCACTTTGCCGTGGACACCCGCCAGTCCCCCGTCATGTGGTTCCGGGGATACTGGAACGCGCCCGACAAGACGGCGGAAAAGTTTGTGGCAAGCGGCCGGTATTACCTCACCGGAGACACCGTGAGCCGGGACGAGGACGGCTATTTCTACTTCAGCGGTCGAAGTGACGACATTATCCTGAGCGCCGGGTATCGCATCGGGCCCTTCGAAGTGGAATCGGCCATCATGAAACACGACGCCGTGGCGGAGGTGGCCGTGATCGGGGTTCCCGACGAGCTGCGGGGAGAAGTGGTCAAGGCCTATGTGGTGCTCAAGCGGGATTACCAGGCCGGCGAGGCGCTGGCGGAGGAAATCAAGGGATTCGTCAAGGCGCAGCTTTCCGCCCACCAGTACCCCCGGGAGATAGAATTTGTGGACCAATTGCCCAAAACGCCCAGCGGCAAAGTCCAAAGGTTCCTTTTGAGAAAATGAGGGGAAGAGGGCAGTGGCGAATGCCCCAATAGGCACAAGGGAGTTTCGAACGACGATCGGAGGATCATGTTCATGGAAGGAGGTCGCCCGAGCGCGACGGCACAGCGTGTGGCCATGAAACGGGCGGCGCATCAAATCCTCGATGATCCGAAGATTTTCGAGGATCCGCTTGCGCTCACGATCATCGGCCACGAGTGCGCAACGGCCCTACGAGCCAATCCATGTCCATTTGAATCCAGTCCGCTGTCGCCTTACATACGGGCGTTTGTTGCGGCACGCAGTCGATATGCGGAAGACGAACTCGCGCTCGGCGTGCAGCGAGGCGTAAGCCAATATGTCATTTTGGGCGCAGGGCTCGACACATTCGCGTACCGGAACCCCTATCCTCAAGGGGTGCTGCGCGTTTTCGAAGTCGACCACCCCAAGACGCAGAGCTGGAAGCGAGAGCGCCTCAAGGAGGTTGGTATCGCGCTGCCGGGTGATCTGACGTTCGTGCCCATTGACTTTGAAAAACAATCCCTCGAAGAGGCTTTACGGGATGCGGGCTACGATCCTCGCAGGGGCACGTTCTTCTCGTGGCTCGGCGTGACGGAATACTTGACGACCGACACGGTGATGGCCACGTTGCGTTTCATCGCATCGGCGCCGGCGGGGAGTGGAATCGTCTTCGACTATATGATCTCGCCATCGTTGTTGACGCCCGCCCAGCGGGTTCTTTTTGATGCCCTCGCACAGAGGGTGGCGTCAGCCGGGGAACCGTGGCACGCATTCTTCGACCCTGCATTACTGTCAAGAGACTTGCAAGCCATGGGCTTTGGATATACTGAGGACAAAGGGCCGCAAGAGATCAACGCCCGATACTTCAAGGATCGCAAAGACGGGTTACGGGTCGGGAGTTTGGCGCACATCATGATTGCCCGGGTATGAACAACAGCGAGATCCGCTGAACTCGGCACGGAAACGGGTCGGCCATAAAACCGGCCTCCCGCTTGGCCTTTCGTTGGGCGGCAGGAAGGCCCCACGTGCCGCCTCACAAAACAATGGGGCGAAAGGAGAATAGAGCAATGAGTGAAGAGACCGCAAGAATCCCATTGATTGGCGACAAGGCGCCGGCGTTCACGGCTCGGACAACACAAGGCGAAATCAATTTCCCCAAAGATTTTGAAGGAAGCTGGGTCGTCTTTTTCTCGCATCCGGCAGATTTCACGCCGGTTTGTACGACGGAGTTCATGACCTTTGCCTCCATGCAAGGCGAATTTGCCAAGAGGAACTGCAAACTCCTCGGTCTTTCCATTGACAGCATTTACGCGCATATTGCCTGGCTGCGAACGATCAAGGAGAAGATCAAGTACAAGGGGATGGAAGATATCGAAGTCACTTTTCCGGTCATTGAAGACCTCACAATGAGTGTGTCAAAAGCTTTTGGTATGCTGCAGCCTGGCGCAAGCTCCACCCAGGCGGTGAGGGCTGTCTTTATTATCGATCCCAAAGGAATCGTGCGGGCGATTCTTTATTACCCGCTCTCCAACGGGCGCAATATTGATGAGATCATGCGTCTGCTGATCGCTCTGCAAACTTCCGACGAGTATGGCGTCGCGACCCCGGCGAACTGGCGACCCGGCGACGATGTTATTGTTCCACCTCCGGGGTCGTGCGGCGTGGCCAAAGAACGCACTGAGAAGCCCGATCCCGATGTGACATATCTCGATTGGTTCATGTGCTTGAAAAAACTGCCAGAGGTCAAATAGAGCCCCTTGACGTGCGCTTGCACCTGCCGCCGCTGTGCTGGGCTCCGCGGCGCAGGTGAGGCGCAGTCCCTTAGCCGCAAAAAACAATCAAAATATGGCCCACAAGAAACGTCCATGGCGTAGGCTTCTTTTGCTGATCGCCATCCTCGCTATGATGGGCCTGTCCTATTTGCTCTGGTCCCCGGGCAAGACCTTTCTCGATGGGAGACACGATCTTCGTTCCAACGGAATCTGGCTCCAGCATGGCTGGCTCGGGGATGATCAGTGGTTCCAACGGAATCGCAAAGACAAAGCTCTCTTCCGGGATGAAGGGAGGATCAAAGCCCTTGCCGCGCTCCTCGCCAGCCACGGGATAAAGTACGTCTTCCCCCATGCCTGCCCCTGCGACCCCGGCGGGAGGATCGCTCCCGTTGATCCGGTTCAGACGGAGCGGTTTCTCGACCACTTCCAAGACTTCCAGGTTCTCCCGTGGATCGGCGGGGTCCTCGGCGTCCACTGCTCGCCGCGATCTGCGAAGTGGAGACGCAACTTTGTCTCCTCCGTGGTCGACCTCCTGCGGGTGCACCCACGGCTGGCAGGGGTCCATGTCAACATCGAGCCCATGCCATCGGGCAACAGGGATTTCTTGCTCCTATTGGATGAACTTCGAAGAGCCATGCCTCCCGGGAAGATCCTCTCTGTGGCGGCCTATCCGCCGCCGACTCTATGGCACCCGTTTTCCGATGTGCACTGGGACGAAGCCTATTTCCGGGACGTTGCTCAACGAACCGCACAGCTTGTCCCCATGATGTACGACACAGCCGTCAGGTTGCCAAAGCTCTATCGGCACCTGATGGCCTCTTGGACTTCAGAGGTTCTCGATTGGTCCGGAGATACACAAGTCCTCCTCGGCATCCCCGCTTACGATGATGCCGGAGTCGGCTACCATTTTCCCGCCGTAGAAAACCTGCAAAATGCCCTGTGGGGCATCCATGCAGGGTTGAATGCACGGAAGTCCCTGCCCAAGAACTATGCCGGCGTTGCGATTTACTGCGAATGGGAAATGGACCCGCAGGAGTGGGACGACTTCAGAAGGGAATTTGAAAGAGCCCCGGATGGCCTGACAAGACGCTGAACGGGGAGGGCGTTCCGCCTTGGGTCAGCGGCGCCGTAAGGCTGCAGCAAGGCCCTATGGGATTCAACACCCCGAACCCGGATTTCTAATCGGGGCGATCTTCTGCGGGCCGCAGGGCATCCTGGGTTGCAAGCTCCTGGGAAGTCCCCGGCTTTTCGCGAAGGCGTTTCCCAAGATTTTCGAGAGCTTTGCCTACAATGTGATTTTCACGGAAGAGAGGGCGCAGACCCGGTGCAAGGAGGCGGAAGGCCGGCAGGGGGCGGTTCTGACGACCCCGGTTTCTGGTTGCGCCTCAGCGGGGGAAGGAACGCATGTGCGCCTGGAGACGGAGAAAATCATCGGATCGCCGGTGCCTGGCAGGTGAATAAACTCGTAGGTTGGGGTGAGCGAAGCGAACCCCAACTGAGATCTCCATCCGGCGAGACAAAGAACCCTGAAAGTCCTGCCCTCCCAGATTCCAACCGGGACTTTCATGTGAATTCCAAGAAACCCTCTTGGCCATGCCCACAGGAGAAAACGCTTGGAAACTCATCATGAAAAGCGAAGAGTTTATAGATTCATTTTACTGGCCGGCTCACAACCCAGGCCTTCCCTGGCACATGTGGGCCGCCACATCCGGTGTGATCGAGGAATGGAAGAATTTTTACCCGACGGGAATCGACCCGCGAGAAGGCTTTCAAAAGCGTTTCCGCGGCATCATTGACCCAGGCTTGGAAGTTATTGACTGGGGAAGAACGGAGCCTTCACTTTCCATGTTCCGCGTTATTGACAGGCGTTATGTTCCGCCACGGTGCAATCAGCTTTGCATTCTGGAAGCAGGACCCGCGGAGAAAGCCCTTTTTTCTTCACCCTGAATCCGCCAAATAGTATCAATCCATGCTGGTCAGGGAGATTCCGGCAAACCACAGGTTTCCCGATTCCATCTGGACAAACCTGGGCAAAAGGGTCCCCATGGTTGCATGCCTATACGCGCGGGCGACGAGGCTGCCCTTAAGCGGCCGGAGCAGGCCCCTGAGCTGCTTCCAGCCTTTCCTTTCGACGCCGCGGTTTCCGACCCGCCGGATCCACCTCTAAGACCAGAAAAGAAAAAAGGACTTGGGTTTTTCAACCAAGTCCTTGATTGTCCTGGTGCGCCCGGCAGGATTCGAACCTGCGACCTACGGATTCGTAGTCCGGCACTCTATCCAGCTGAGCTACGGGCGCACGGCCGGTGAAACGACGGGTTCATACCACTTTGGGCGGCGCGGGGCAAGGGAAAAATCCCGGCGTCATCTGCGGGATCCCGCCACGTGGAGCCGCCCGGCCGGGCTTTCCAGGCCCCAGCGCTTGAGTTCCGCCACCATGCCGTGATGGGTGAGATCGTGCTGGATGGGGGTGACGGAGATGTAGCCGTCGGCCAAGGCCTTGACGTCGGCGTCCGGGGCGTTTTCCGTGGAGATCACCGATCCCGTGAGCCAGTAGTAGACGCGGTTTCGAGGATCCACCCGGCGCTCGTAGTTTTCCTCGTAGGTCAACTTCCCCTGGCGGGTGACCCTCATGCCCCGAATGTCTTCCCGGGCACGGTTGGGCACGTTGACGTTGAGGCACACCCCGCGGGGCAGGCCCCGCTTTTCGATGAGTTCCAGCAGGTGGAGCACGGCGTCCGTCGCCCCGCTAAAATCCTGGGGCTGAAAGGAGTCGATGGAGACGGCCAGCGCCGGAAAGCCCAGGATGGCCCCTTCGGTCGCGGCGGAAACCGTCCCGGAGTAGAGCACGTTGATTCCCACGTTGGCCCCCAGGTTGATCCCCGAGACCACCACGTCGGGAAGGGGGCGCATGAGTTCGGCGATGCCCAGCTTGACGCAGTCTGCCGGTGTTCCCGTGCAGGCGTAGCCGAAAAAGGCGCCGTTTCGCTTGACCGGCTTGACGAGCAAGGGGTCCAGAAAGGTGATGGCGTGCCCGACGGCGCTGCGTTCCGTTTCCGGCGCGATGACGTAGACCTCGTGGCGGGCGCTCAGGGCTTCGTAGAGGGCTTCGATGCCTTTGGCGAAGATGCCGTCGTCGTTGGTGAGGAGAATCCGCATAGGCTTGCTAGGTTCCTTTCGTGTAATTCTTGGCCGCGGTGATGCCCGCTTCCAGGGCTTTCTTGTTCAGTTCCTCGGTTCCCGGGGGCACCCGGGCCAGCACCGCCGCCTCCAGGGCGCTCAGGGAGACCGCCCGAGTCAGGAGGGCCAAGGCCCCCAGGGCGACGATATTGGCCGTCATTTCCTTCTTGAGTTCCGTGCGGGCGATCTGGGTGAAAGGGATGGCCACGGCCCGCGTCGTGGGCACCTGCTTGACGAAGGTGCTGTCCACGATGAGCATCCCGTCGGGCTTGAGATCGAAGAAGTAGGCGTCGCAGGATTTTTGGTTCATGGCCAAGAGGACGTCGGGCTTGATGGCCTTGGGGTAGTCGATTTCCTCGTCGCTGATGACCACTTCGGATTTGCTCGCCCCGCCTCGGGCTTCCGGGCCGTAGCTTTGGGTTTGGCAGACGTACTTGCCGTCGTAGATCCCGGCCGCTTCCGCCAGGATGATGCCGGCCATGATGAGCCCCTGTCCGCCGGAGCCGCTCAACCGCACTTCATATCGATAACCCATGCCTGATCGCTCCCTTGAGAAGCCTTCCCGGCCCCTCGTTTCATTTTCCCGCAGCGAGCCGCGCTCGGGCGGCTTCGCGAATCTTTCGGTATTCTTCCGTATAGATGGGCAGATCCCGATCCACGAGCACCCCGATGGTAAATTTGCCTTCCATCTCTTCGGGGCTCATCTCCGCGGCCTTTTCCACACGGACGGCGCTTTCCTTCTGCCACCGGAGCATGTCCACGGCGCCGCCCATCTTGTTTCGCCGCCCGTATTGGGTGTGACAGTGGCTGATGACTTCCACCACGGAAAAGCCTCTTTTGCGGATGGCCTGTTCGATGAGCCGGTCCAGCATGGTGGCATGGTAAACCGTGCCCCGGGCCACCAGGCTCGCTCCTGCGGTGACGGCCAATTCGGCGATGGAAAAGGCATGCTCGATGTTCTTGTAGACGGCCGTCGTCGCCAGGGCGCCGTAGGGCGTGGTCGGGGAATACTGGCCTCCCGTCATGCCGTAGATGTTGTTGTTGACGATGATGGCCGTGAGATTGAGATTGCGGCGCGCCGCATGGATGAAGTGGTTTCCGCCGATGGCCGTGGCGTCCCCGTCGCCCATGATGACGATGACCTGGAGCCGCGGGTTGGCCAGCTTGATGCCTGTGGCGAAGGTGAGAGCCCGGCCGTGGGTGGTGTGCAGGGTGTTGAAGTCCACGTAGACGGGCAGCCGCCCGGCGCACCCGATGCCGGAAACCAGGACGATGTCGTCCTTTTCGTATCCCGTGCGGTCGATGGCGCGGATGAGTGCCCCCAGGAGGATGCCGTTGCCGCAACCCGGGCACCACACGTGGGGAAATTTTTTGTCGTGGCGAAGATATTTATGGATCAGCTTGGTGACTTCTGCCATGGGTCGCCTCGCGCTTTCGGTGTGGGTCGGCCTTCCCCCGCCGGCTCATATTTTTAACAACCGCACCAGGATTTCGTCCGGGGTGATGAGGTTTCCGTCGATGCGGTTCAAGGTCTCCACCCGGGTCATGCCCTGGTTGATCCGTTTCACTTCCCGGGAAATCTGCCCCATGTTGAGTTCGGGGACGAGCACGGCCCGCACCCGCTTGAGATAGGGTTCCAGGATCTGCCTGGGGAAGGGCCACAGGGTAATGAGTTGGAGCAGTCCCGCGCGAACGCCCCGGCGCCGCGCCTCCCTGACGGCCCGGCGTCCCGATCGCGCCACGGATCCGTACGCGATGACCAGAACGTCGGCGTCGTCGGCTTCTTCCGCATCCACCATGAGGATGTCAAAAAAGTTTTGGGAAATTTTCCGGTGGATCCGCGTGAGAAACGGGACGATTTCATCGGCCCTCTGGGTGGGAAAGCCCCGGACATCGTGGATCAGCCCCGTGACGTGGTAACGGTACCCGTCGCCGAAGATGCCCATGGGCGGCACGCCCCGGCTATTGTCTTCATAGGGGATGTACCATTCCGGCGGCATGTTGGGACGGATGCGATCCACCACCTCCAGCTCTTCGGGATGGGGGATGCGGATCTTTTCCCGCGTGTGCCCGACCACCTCATCGGAGAGGATGATGACCGGCGTGCGGTATTTTTCCGCCAGGTTGAACGCCTTGACGGTGATGTCGAAGCAGTCCTTGGTGGTGGAAACCGCCAGGGCGATGATGGGATGGTCCCCGTGGGTGCCCCAGCGCGCCTGCATGACGTCGCCTTGGGAGACGTTGGTGGGAAGCCCCGTGCTGGGACCGCCTCGCATGACGTTGACGACGACGCACGGCACTTCGGCAACGCAGGCGAACCCCAGGTTTTCCTGCATGAGGGAAAAGCCTGGGCCGCTTGTGGCCGTCATGGACTTGGCTCCAGCCAGGGACGCCCCGATGATGGCCCCCATGCTGGCGATCTCATCTTCCATCTGGATGAAGGTCCCCCCCACGGCGGGAAGTTTCACGGACATCACTTCACTGATTTCTGTGGCCGGCGTGATGGGATAGCCGGCAAAAAAGGTGCAGCCCGCCGCAAGAGCTCCTTCCACCATGGCTTCGTTGCCCTGCAGCAGCACTTGCTTTCCCGAGATGCTCGGACCGCTCACGATCGCTTCCCCTTTCGTGCTTTTCCGAAAAGAACATCGGGGCCGTCCCCTAGGGGTGGGCGCTCAGGCGCGCCTCAAAGAAGATGAAAGCGCCGTCTCCCTTTTTCGGCCTCAAGGCCCCTTCCCGGGTATTGTCCTAGTCTTCGTCGCCCACGGCTTTCTTGCGCGCCCGGACGCTGATGGCGAAATCGGGGCAGTGGATTTCACAGAACCCGCAGCCCGTGCAGCGATCGGGCTGAGTGACCACGGGATGGCCGTCTTCGCCCATTTCGATGCATTGCCGGGGACAAAACGCGGCGCAAATGCCGCATCCTTTGCACCAGCCGGTGAATATGGCGATATCGTAAGCCTTCTTGGGCTTGTCTTCCGCTTCTCCGAGAGGTTCCGAAACGTCCCGGTTTTCTTCTTCGTGCCTTAGGGTCGTATCCGGTTCCGGCGCAGGAGAAGACGCCTTCTTTTTCCTTTTCTTGGGGGAGCTCGTCGGTTCCGCCATGGTTTTCTTCCCTCAAAAGAAACGCCGCACTGCAGGGCACACGACCATGCCCTTCACATAGTCGATCGGCTCCGGATTTTCAACCCGCGCACCTGCAAAGAAAGGACGCACCTTGCATCCGCCCGGCCAGGCGCTAGGAGCTTGTCCGAGAATGGCATATTCCTGGGAGCGCGGGCGTCTCGCCCGCTTCTCGTGCGGGCCGGAGGCCCGCGCTCCCAGGAGAAGAGGCCTTCGGGTTCGTTCTCAGACAGCCTCCTGGGGTCGCGGTTTTTTCCCGTCTGTGGACGTCTTGTGCGGGTTGGGTGCCGTCTGGAGCCACATCTGTGCCGCTTCGGAAAACTGGTCCCGATCGAGCCCCAGGCGATCTTCCACGAGGGACGGCACGGGGTCCTGATCCAGGAGGGCTTGGAGCGGGCTTCGACCTTCCTGCACGTGAGCCAACTCATTGGCGAGGAAGACAAGCAGCGCCAGAGCTTCCTCGCTCTTCTGGGGCCGGTGATGCCATCGAACGACGTCCGCGATGATTTCCGGAAGTCCCCATCGCTCGGCGAGCAGAAACCCCGCTTCGGCATGGTCCGTTCCCAGCACGTCCCATTCGGCCTCCACCAGGGGGGTGCCGCACACGGCGGCGCGTTGTTCCACGGCCCTTGCGGTTTCCTCGTCCAGTTGGGCCAGCACGAGCTTTCCAATATCGTGGAGAAGTCCTACGGTGAAGGCTTCGCTCTTGGATATCCCGATGGGACACCGGGCCGAGAGATGCTGGGCGCAGTCGGCCACAGTCAACACATGACGGCGCGCTCCGTGGAGCCACAGCCGAGCCCCTCCGCCGGAAAAGCGGGCCATGAAGCCGTGGACGTAGGCCGCCATGACGATCCCGCACACGGTGGGCACGCCGAGCAGCCGCACCGCGTGCTCGATGGAGACGACTTCCACGGGCAGGGCATAGAAGGGCGAATTGCACAGATGGAGGGTCTGTACCGTAAGGCCCGGATCCTGGGCGACCACGCGGGCCAAGGCCGACGGGTCCGTATCCGGTTTGTGCATCATTTCCATGACGGAAAAAGCCGTATCGGGGAGCATGGGCACCCCGTCCAAGAGCTGGGTCAGGCTTGCTGCGTCCAAGACGGTGGATTTTCCACTCACGATGGCGGCCTCACGACTCGGGAAGGATCCATGGTTTGATGTCCAAAATGGGCGTGCCGTCGATCATGTCGATGCCCTTGACGCGAAGAACAGAGCCGTGCACGTCGAGCACCTCCACGACGGAAAGCCCGATGGGGTTCGGCCTGCGAGGCGAACACGTGCTGAAAACCCCCAGGAACTCATTGCGATGCGGCGGTTTTTGGATGAGGTCCTCGGCCGAAAAGGGTTGACTTTTGTGGAAATGAAACAAGACAATGATTTTCTGGCCCGCTCGGATGTCCCTCAGGCCTTCTCGGTACGCGTCATCGATCAGAAGCGTGCCTTCCACTTGGGATACGGTCCAGTGGCGCGGCACGACCGTCGCCTCGGTTCGGACGATGCCGATGGGTTTAAAAACGACGGCGTTCATGAGAGGCCCAGATCCTCTTCCAGAGCGTCCCGATGCATGACCACGTCCCCGATGGTGCGGAAGTGGGGCATGAGAAGCGTCAAGGGCGGTTCGGTGAGCTTTCCGTCCACCACGTAGCGGTCGTTCATCTCCGAGCACAGGACGCGTCCCACAAGGAGGGCGTAACGCTCATCGACGAGTTCCCGTTCCAGGCTCGCCTCGATCCAGCCGACGGCGTCGGCGATGCGAGGCGGGCTCACGTGCTTTGCAGGCAGGGTCTCCAGGCCCACTTTTTCCAATTCATTCACGCCTGGAGGGTACGGCCGGGCCGTGCGCATGGATTCCCGAAAGGACGGTCGGCCGATGACGTTGACGACGAACTGCCCCGTGTCCCGGATGTTTCGCAACGTGTCCCGCGGGAGAGCGGAGGCGACGGCGATCAGGGGCAGGGGCCTTAGGATGGGCATGACGCAACTGTACGGGGCGGCGTTTGGCGTCCCGTGGGCGTCCACGGTGGTGATCACGGTGACCGGCAGAGGGAAAAAGCGCTTGAACATTTCCGGGGCAAGTTCCATGGGGCGTCTCCTCGCGGCGTGGGATGGAGTGCTCCGGGCCGCATCTTTTCATCGGCGTAGTGCCGTGCGCTGTTCCTAATCGCTTTTTTCGCCGGAGGCAAGAGGCGAAGCCGCACTCTTTTGCGCAAAAAGGAGCACAAGATGCCGTCCAAGGCTCGAGAGGACCTGATGGGCATATATCGTGCCGGGCTTGCGGCGGTGGATCCCGAAGCGGCCGTCCATGGAAAGGTGCGGCGCCAGGGGAATCGTCTTGCCGTTTCGGACCATGTGTTGGATTTGGATGCCTTCCAACGGGTATTCCTTCTAGGAGCCGGCAAAGGGACGGCGCCGATGGCCAAGGCGTTGGAAGATATCCTTGGAGAGCGCATGGACGAGGGCGTCATTGTCGTCAAATACGGCCACGGAGTGCCCCTGGGGCGGGTGCGCGTTCTGGAAGCCGCCCATCCGATTCCCGACGCGGCGGGCGTGCGAGGGACCGAACAGATGCTGGAACTGGCCCGCCGAGCCGGCCCGAAGGATCTTGTCATCGCGGCCTTTTCCGGGGGCGGCAGCGCTCTGACCCCTGCGCCCGTGCCGCCCTTGAATCTGGAACACAAGCAACGGACCACGGAACTCCTTCTCGCCGCCGGGGCGACCATCCAGGAAATGAACGCGGTGCGAAAGCACCTGTCCCGCTTCAAAGGCGGCGGGCTCGCCCGGGCGGCAGCCCCGGCCACTGTCGTGACGCTCCTTTTGTCCGATGTGGTGGGCGATCCCCTGGATGTCATCGCTTCGGGCCCGACGGCGCCCGATCCATCCACCTACGCCCAGTGCATGGACGTCATCCGCCGATACGCCTTGGACGACAGGGTTCCGGAAGAAGTCCTGCGCGTCCTTCGGGAAGGGATGGAAGGCCGAAGGCCCGAGACGCCCAAACCCGAAGATCCCGTTTTCGAAAGGGTCTTTCATGTCGTGGTCGCCAACAACATGGCCGCCCTCCTTGCGGCTCATGAGGAGGCGACCCGGCGGGGATACCGCGCGCTGGTGCTCACGTCCCGGTTGGAGGGCGAAGCCAAGGAAGCGGCCAAAGTCATTGCGGCCCTGGCCAAAGAAGCCGCCTCTTCGGGAAGGCCCGTGGCGCCTCCGGCATGCCTTCTCTTCGGCGGCGAAACCACGGTGACCCTCGGAAACACCGCGGGCCGGGGCGGAAGAAACCAGGAACTGGCCTTGGCCTGCGCCGTGGCTTTGGACGGCTGGCCGTCCATCACGGTGCTCTCCGCGGGAACGGACGGCACCGACGGGCCGACGGATGCCGCCGGAGCCTTCGCCGACGGGGACACGGCACGGCGGGCCGCCCTCATGGGCATGGACGCGCGCGCTTTTCTCGAAACGCACAACGCCTATCCGTTTTTCGAGGCTCTAGGGGACCTGGTGATGACAGGGCCGACACGAACCAATGTGATGGACTTTATCGGAGTGGTGATTCCATGAAGCAACGACGGCGAACGAAAATCGTGTGTACCATCGGGCCTGCCAGCCAAACCGAGGCAATGATCCGGAACCTCGTGCGTGCCGGCATGGATGTGGCCCGGCTCAACCTCAGCCACGGCGACCATGCCGGGCACGCCCGAACTGTGGAAACTTTGCGTCGCGTGGCCGCCGAGGAAGGCAAGGCCGTTGGGATTTTGCAGGACCTGGGGGGGCCCAAGATCCGCCTGGGGGACATTCCGGAAGGGGAACGGGTGTTGAGCCCGGGCGAAGACCTGCGGCTCTTTCCCGGACAAACCGGGAGGGGAAAGGACCTTGCCGTCAATTATCCCTTTCTTTTGGAAGACGTGTCGCCGGGAGACCGAATCCTCCTGGCCGACGGCCTGGTGGAACTCCTGGTCGTCGATAAGGAAGCCGAAGCGCTCCAATGCCGGGTCGTGGTGGGCGGTGCGATTCACTCTCACAAAGGGGTGAATCTCCCGTCCAGCAGTTTGCGCATCCCCGCCTTTACGGAAAAGGACAGGCAGGATCTGCTCTTCGGTTTGGAACACGGCGTGGATTTCGTGGGGCTGTCCTTCGTGCGCCACGAAAAGGACGTCGCCCCCGTGCTGGAGATCCTTGAGAAAGCCGAGCCCAGGCCCATGGTCATCGCCAAGATCGAAAAACCTCAAGCCCTGGAACGCCTGGACGCCATCCTGGATGTGGTGGACGGCGTGATGGTGGCTCGAGGGGACCTGGGGGTGGAGACGCCCTTGCACGAGGTGCCCGTCATTCAAAAACGCATTATCCAGGCGGCGCGCAGCCGGGCCAAGCCCGTCATCACGGCCACCCAGATGCTCCGATCCATGGTGTCCAGCCCGCGCCCCACTCGAGCGGAAACCACGGACGTGGCCAACGCCATCCTGGACGGGACCGATGCGGTCATGCTCTCGGAAGAAACCGCCATGGGCTCTTACCCCGTAGAGGCCGTGCTCATGCTGGATCGCATCGCCATGGCCGCGGAAAAATACATGTTCGACATGGCCCGTAACACGGCGTTCGCCTCCGCCCTCTTGCCCGGCACGGCCGCGGCGATCAGTCAAGCCGTGATCGGCCTGGCCGAAGACCTCAACGCCGCGGCCGTCATCGCCTCCACCGCCTCAGGGGAAACAGCCCGGCTGGTCAGCCGCCTTCGGCCGCGAAGCCCGGTCATCGGGTTTACCCACGAACCGGCCACGGTGCGACAGCTGGCGTTGTCCTGGGGGGTTTATCCCGTGCTCGTCCCTCGATGCGCTGAAACGGACACCCTTTTCGGCATGGCTCGGCGGTGGGCTTTGGAACAAGGGATCGCGAAGCCTGGGGACAAGTTGGTCCTCACGGCCGGGGTGCCCGTGGGGCAGAGCGGGACGACCAACATGGTCAAAGTCATCGAGCTATGAGCGCCGCACGGGGGGAGTTGGCTTCGGCGGTCTTATGGAAAACGACGCGGTAAAGGCGCGGAGACGGTGGAACGGCGGGGAGCCGCAAGAAGGGGGCTTGACGCCGGCGGCAAAAGGGGCGCCGGCGAAGTGGGCAAAACCGTCCGGACCCGACGATCAGTCCCGGGATACCTTGGCAAGAATTTCCAGGTTCTTTTGCATGCGCTTCTGGTCGGCCTTGCGGTTTTCCTTGTTGGGCTTGTCCTTTTTCTTGCGGATGAGTCGCGTCTTGTGCGTGTTGGACGGCATGGGTTTCTCCTTTGCTTCGCCTTCTTCGCGAAAAGCGCCTTTCGGTCGCCCTCGGGCCGGGTGCGGCGGTCTTTTCGAACCGTTTCCAAAACAAAGGGTTAGCCGATCCGGCTAACCCTTGCGAATTCCTGGTGGAGCTGAGGGGAGTCGAACCCCTGACCTCTTGAATGCCATTCAAGCGCTCTCCCAACTGAGCTACAGCCCCAGCGCCGTGTGGGCGATCCTATAGCAGGCCGCCCCCGCCGGTGTCAACCCCTTTTGCGCGCCTCCGGGATGCCGCCCCCGGGGGAGCTCACGCGTTGAGCATTTCGGCGAGCACGCGGCCGTAGTCCTGGCAGGCGCGGACGCCTTCGGGCGTGGCGATCTTGTGCTCCAAGAGGTTAAAAGATCCCAGGCTGGTCATGCGCATTTTGAAGACGTGTTCCATGGTGTCGTAGATGTACTTGGGAGCATCTCCGCTGTGGGTGTAGGAGCCGAAAGCGCCGCCGACCTTGCCTTCCAATCCGGCTTCCTGGGCCATGAACAAGAAGGTTTTCATGCTTTGGGTCATGTCGCGATGGTATGTGGGGGACCCGAAGATGTAGGCGTCGTAGCCCTTGAGCTCTTCGGCCTTCTTGATGTCGGAAATTTTTTTCAAGACGGGTTCGTGACCGGCAAACCGCACCCCCTCCGCAATGTAATGGGCCATCTTTTCCGTATGCCCCGTTCGGCTCACGTAAGCGATCAACACTTTCATCAGGACTTCCCTCCTTCCGGTTTCTTTTCAAAGGTTTTTTTCTCCCCGCACTGCGGGCATTTCTGAGGCTTGCAGCGACCGTCCTTTTCAAAGCCGCACTTGGTGCACTGAAAGACAGCCATAGTCCCTCCTTGTGGGTCTTTTAAAGATCCAAATCCTGATGCCGATGAGCCGTCGCAAAAGAACCGCGGCCCTGGAGATCACCGGGAAGCGTCCGGGTCCGCCATGCAGCAAAAGGTCTTTTTCCCGGCGCCGCACACGGGGCATTTCCAATCGTCGGGAAGTTCGGAAAAGGATGTTCCCTTGGGGATCTTACCGCGCTTGTCCCCACGGTCGGGGTCGTAAACGAAGCCGCACGTGGGCCCTCCACACCGATAACAGTCTTGCGGTCCAGCCATGATCTGCACACCTCCCTGCGTTGAATCCGAGCCTTCTTTTCTTCGTCCGTTGCCGTCATTCGCTTCCGGGAGCTTCGGATGCGTGTTGAAGCCCGTGCGCCGCAGCACGCGCCCTGCGCGTTTGATTAATCACCGTTTTGGATTTTGGGAAGGGGAAGGAGCTGAAAAGGGTGCGCACCGGCTTGCGCGAGGATACGGCAAAAACCCTCGGGGAAGTGGGGGGCAATTTATGCTTTGGAGATTTCGTTAGGGAAGAGCGAGGGGGATTAGTCGTCTCGGAGCATGGGTTCGTAGTGGCAGCGAAAGGCTTCCGCGTAGCGTTCGATCCAGTCGAACACCGCCTCTTGGCCCAAGTCTCTTCCGACCTTTTCGCTTTCGATCCATTTGTGCTTTTGGATCTCCAGCAATTGGAGCCGAATGTAATCCTTGAAAGTCAACGATCGTTCTCGATCCATGGCTTGACCTCCACACGTCGGTGTGGCCGTTCCGAAGGGGGCTGCCCCCATGTCCGTCCACATACTTTAGAGCCCTCCCGAACTCCTCGTCAAGCCTTCTCATAGGGGCCTTGATTTTCCAAAAACTGGTGGAGGCGGCGGGAATCGAACCCGCGTCCGAAAGCCTTCCGCTTAAGCTTCTACATGCTTAGCCACAGTTTTGAGTTTCGCTTCCGTGGGCCCCCTGTGAGCCGGATCCGCTGGAAGCTAGCCCTTGAATGTCTCGTCTCCTCGGCCTTGGGCGAAGCCTTGGAAACCAGCCCGGAGAGTCGACGCCCCTTTCGGCCTTACGGGCTTAGGCCGAAGGAACGGCAGCCGGCTTAAGCGGCTGCAGCGTACGCATAGTCGTCTGCGTTTGCTTTAACCCCGACCGGAATACGGGCGGCCAGGACCCCCGGCATGCTTCTTAAGCTTCATGACCTCCGTCGAACCCTTTTCGCCCCCGCATCTGTGGCAGGCGACTCGGGACGTGCACTGTGAGCGTTCGTGCCTGCTTCACTCATCTGCTGACACTTTATAAGCCTTTCCTTTATGGGAGTCAAGGGCGCATGCGGCAATGAAAGCGTTGCCACAGGGATTTTCTTGCGGTATGTGGAGGCCTCGAAAACGAGAAAGCATGGCCGCAGGCGCATGGGCAGGAAGGGTCTCCATGAACGGTTACGAAGAAATCATCCGAGGCTATTTGGACAAGGCGTGGGCCCGTTCTGAAGAAGTACTCCGCGAAGCCGCCCCAGCCGTCCCCGAAGCCCCCGGGGTGTTGGCGTTTCCCGCCTTCGGGCGTCCTTGCTCGGTCCAACGCCACGGCGTCTTCTTCGACGGCGTGTTGGATACCGGGGCAAGAGGGGTCCTGACGGCGATTTATCTTGCCGTTGTGCCCAAGTGGTCCGCGCCCCTTCATCCTCTCAAGGCTTTCAAAGAAATTCCCAACAGCGGGCCCTACCAGGCCGCTTTCGCCGTGCACGCCGAACAGTGCCTGGTGCCTCACGTGCCGAAAATTCGAGAAAATTTGGAATCCCTCCTCAGCAGCTTCTCCGGCCATCGGAATACGGACGCCCCCTCGGGGGATTTTTCCTTTACGCTGTATCCGCTTCCGAAAATCCCTCTCTACTACATCGTGCACGAAGCGGACGACGAATTTCCCGCGGCGGTGACCTGCCTTTTCGGCGGTGACTGCCCTTCCTTCATGCCCTTGGACGCCTTGGCGGACGTGGCCGAATACACAGCCCGGAGTCTCATCGGCCATGGCATGGGCCGCCATGGCGCGTTGTCATAAAATCTCTCCGGCGGCCGATTGGATAGGCGGGCGCGATGACGGTCGGCGGGAAGCCGGCACAGCCGCCGCCCCTCGCGCTGGTTGACAGGGCATGGCGCATTTGCTAGGCAGGAGCGGGGTGCGGCTGGAGAGGGCCGGGGAAGGCGGCTCCGGCGTGAGCATCCGTCCTCGAGAGAGCGGCTTTTCGGAAAGGGCAGGCGGACATGACACGACGAGAATTTTTGAAAGGCATCGTCGGGGCGGGGTTCGGTTCGGGGATCGCCCTTTTGGCCGGCAACGACGCATTGGCGGCGCCGTACGCCAGGGTCTGTTCCGGTATCCTGAGTTTCTACAACCTCCACACCGATGAGGCGCTCACCGTGCGCTACATCGGCCGAAACGGACGATTCGACCTTCGAGCCCTACGGCGCCTGGATTATCTTTTCCGGTGCCATTTCACCAATACCATGCGCCCCGTGGATCGGCACCTTTACATTCTCCTCGATGCCGTGCGCCAGCGGCTTCGAGCCGCCGGCCGACCTTATCTTTTGGTTTCCGGGTACCGCTCCCCTGTCTACAACGAATATCTTCGCCAGCAAGGGTTTTCCGTGGCCGAAAAGAGTTACCACATGAAAGCCATGGCGGCGGATGTGATCATCGAAGGGGTTCCCTTGGACGCCCTGAGGAATGCCGCCGCCGCCTTCAAAGCCGGCGGGGTCGGCTCCTACAGCGACTTCATCCACCTTGATGTGGGTCCTGTGCGCTACTGGTAGTTTCCGCCGCGAACTTTTCCAGTTTCAAAGCCCCCACAAGCAGCTTGTCCCGCTCATAAATGTCCTGCCGGAAATGGACCGTGCCGTCCTCGCTCGCCCATGCCGTGATGTAGAGCAGGTGCACCGTGCACGGCTTCACCAGAGGGATCATGTGGTGCTTGCCGCCGGCGATGAGCTTTTCCAGGGACTCCCGGGTCCACTTGGGGTCGTCTTGCAGGACGAACAAGGCCAGATCCAAGGGCTTTTCCAGCCGAATGCATCCATGGCTCAGGGCCCGGTGCGGCCTTTGAAACAGGTGCCGCTCCGGCGTGTCGTGAAGATAGACGTTAAAGCGGTTGGGGAGCACGAATTTGATGCGGCCCAAGGCGTTCCACGGCCCGGGGATTTGGCGCAGCCGTCCGGGGAAATTATCCGCCCGCACGCTCTGCCAGTCCACGGATCCCGGGTCCAGCCTGACCGCCTTGTCCCCGGAAGCCGAAAGGATCTCGTAGTGGTGCCGTTCCAGGAAACCGGGATCCCGACGGATTTTGGGCAGCAGTTCCTGCGTGGCAATGCTTCGAGGCACGTTCCAGTAGGGGTTGAGTTCCACGAAGCGCATCTCTTCGCTGAAAACCGGGGTCGACGTGGCGCTTCCCCCCACGATGACGCGCATCTTCAAGACACTTGTGCCGTGTTCATAGGCGGTCAAGGAATAATCCGCGGTGTTGACCACCAGGTACCGGTCGCCCCAGGCGCGGGGAAGCCAGCGGCGGCGTTCCAGGTTGGCGAGCATTTGGAAGAGCCGGTCCTGAGGGGACACGTTCAGGGCTTCTATGGTTTTCGTGCCGATGACGCCGTCCGCCCCGATGCCGTGGCGTTCCTGAAAACGGCGGACGGCCTTGGCGAGTTCCTTGTCGTAGACGTCCGAGGGTTTGGACGGAGGCTGGGGATAGTCGCCGAGCCGATAGAGCTGACGGCGCACAATGGGGACGCGCGCGTCTTTTTCCCCCGGATGGAGGCTGGGCCCTTCGGGAAGCACGGGCCAGGGACCCTGGGCGGCGATTTTGCGCTGGGCGGGCACGGCGGCCACAAGGCGCCAGTAATCCTCGTCGGGCGGAGCGAAATGGCGGACCGTGCGGCGAAGGTCTCCATGGGTGAGAAGTTCTTCGAGCCCGGTGCGCAAATCCGCCTGATGGGTATGCGCCATCCACTGGGAATCCAAGGCCGTGGGATCGACGCGGCCTGTGGACAGATGGGAAAAGAGGATAAAGAAGGCGTCGGTCAAGACCACATCCAGGCTGGCCAGAAGTGTGGGAGACGTTTCGCGCTGCCGTGAGCGCCCCTCATCGATCCCGTAAAGCAGGGCCTTGAGGCACGAGAGGTGGTAGTCTTGCGGGTTGAGGCCGTGGTTGGGGGCCTCCTCCTGGAGGAAACGCACGAGATCCCTCGCCACGGGGGACGGCTCCCTTCCGTGGAGCCACGCCGGCGCGTAGCGGCGGTCCTGGTAGAATGGGACAAGCTCCCGTGTGGAACGGAGCCGCTCACAGGCCACAAAGAGATCGTCGTCGTCGTGGGGCTGGGAAAGAAGCTGGCGCAGGGCGGCGTCCACGGATTCTTCCTGGGCGGCCGCCGGGGCGGCGACGAGCCCGGCCATGCCCGCAGCCCACAACAGCACCGCCAGGGCGGCATGGGCAAAAAGCGCTGGAACGAACCGAAGGAGAACAGTCACGGCAGGGAGCTCCTGTGTTCGAACGTGTTTTGGAAAAACCCGGTTGCTCGGTGCGGCCTATTTGACATATTCTCGGCGCCGCTGCCAAGGGGGAAGACGCCCCCGGGAGGAAAAAAACAGGGTGGGTCGGGGGGCAAAAAAAATATTTCACAAAATGGCCCCCTTCTGATACAAGGGGCCGTGAGTCGAGAGCGGCGTTCCAGGAAGGGGCCGTGGCGAAGCCGTGAAGGATTTTAAAAAGAAGCGGGACACCGTCGAGTACCTGGCCCTGGTCACCCAGGTGGGTTTGACCATGGCGGGCAGCATCGCCTTCTGCTTCATGATCGGCCGCTACTTGGACAAGTGGCTGGGGACAAGGGGCGTTTTTCTGGTCATCTTCATCGTTTTGGGCATCATCGGCGGGGCGGTGACGGTGTACCGGCAAATCACAAGGTTGCCCAGGAAATGAGCACAACGATTCCCATGGACGGGCTGGCGGGCTATTACTCTTATCAAAGGCGTTTGGCCCGAAGCGGGTTTACGGGAGCGGTCATCCTCGGCCTCATCCTTTACGCTCTTGGCTATTCCACGATCGCCAAGGGTTTGGTTTTGGGATCGCTGTTCAGTGTTCTCAGTTTTGTCCTTATGGCTCATATCCTGCCCTACCAAGTAGGGGTTGGCGGAAAGAGAAAGACGGCCACAGGAGTCGCGTTCGTCTCGTTTGTCATTCGCTTGGGACTCATGGCTATTCCTTTGATCATTGCGGCAAAAAATCGGAATTTCAACCTATGGGCCGCCATTGCGGGCCTTTTTACGGTTCAGGCAGCCGTTTACGTGGAGCACTTCGTGGTGAGGCGATGGGCGGGGCCGAACAGGGGCAAAGTCACCGACGGTCCCCGAGCGGGATGATTGAGCGGGGTAGGCTATGGAAGAACTGACGCGGGTATGGGAATGGACACTGGATGTGGGCGGCTACCATTTGGTGTTCAATGCGATGACCATCGTCATGACTCTGATTATCATGGCGCTTCTGATCCTTTTCGGCTTTTACGCCACACGGAAAACAGAATACGTTCCCAATCCGTGCCAGATGGTAGCGGAGATTTTCGTCCAGACCTTTTGGAACCTGACCAAGGACGCCTTGGACGAAGATATGGCAAAGAAATACTTCCCCCTGATCTGCTCTCTGTTCATGTTCCTTCTGCTTTCCAATTGGATCGGCGTTTTGCCGCATATGAACGAGCCCACTAAGGATCTCAACACAACCTTGGGCTTGGGGATCATGGGGTTTTGCATCGCCCATTATGCCGGAATCAAGACCAAGGGTTTTTGGACCTATGCCAAAGAATACTTTCAACCGGTCTTTTTCATGATGCCGCTGAACGTCATCGGGGAACTTGCCAAGGTGATCTCCATTTCCTTTCGTCTCTACGGCAATATTATGGGGGGATCCATCATCATCTTGGTCGTCACGCATCTCGTCTACGGGCTGGTGCTTCCTCCTTTTCTTAACGGCTTCTTTGGGCTTTTTGTGGGAACGGTCCAGGCTTTCGTGTTCACCATGCTAACCCTTGTGTATATTTCAGTGCAGGTAAAATAGTATGGCCATTGACGATTTGACATGGATTCATGCGGCAAGTTATTTCGGGGCAGGGGTATCCGTTGGCTTCGGGGCCATCGGAGCGGCCTTAGGGGAAGGCTACACCGCAGGACAGGCCAGTGATATTTTGAGTTATCGGCCGCGGATGTCCGGCGAGATATTGAAGACCATGTTGGTCGGGCAGGCCGTTGCCGAGACGGCGGGCATTTTCGCCCTTGTGGTGTCCATGCTGCTCATGTTTGGAGAGCTCAAGGGGCACCATGCTTTGGAAGCCTGGGCCTATGTGGGGGCAGGCCTCGCCGCCGGCTTGTCCGCCATCGGATCGGGGATAGGGGCCGGTTTTCCTGCGGGGGCGGCCTGTCAGGCCCTTGGACGTCAGCCCAGCGCCAGTGGGCAGATCACCCTCAACATGCTCATCGGTTCTTCCATTACTCAGACCCCGTGCATTTTCGGGTTGGTCATCGCATTTCTCCTCATGTTCATCGATTACGGGGCGAAGCCGTATTACCCTTATTGGGCGGCGTTCCTTGGCGCGGGACTGTCCACGGGTCTTGCAGCCATCGGTCCCGGGTATGGCGGCGGATTGGTGGGGGCGGGGGCCTGCCGAAGCCTCGCCCGCAACCCGGAAGCCCAGCGCCCCATCACGACGGCCATGTTGGTGGGGATCGGCACGACGCAATCCACCGCCATCTACGGCTTTCTCATCAGCTTGATCCTGCTGTTCAAGAGTTTTCCTGAAAGCACGAGTTACGTCCCGTCCTTTGCCCTGCTCGGGGCGGGGTTGGCCATGGGGTTCGGCGGGATCGGCCCGGGAATCGGGGAGGGGATCACCGGCTACTATGCTCTGGATCAGGTGGGCCGTGTTCCTGAAGAAGCCACTTTGTTGACGCGGACCATGTTGGTCGGGCAGGCCGTGTCGGAATCGACGGGAATCTATTCGCTTGTTGTCGCCCTTTTGTTGGTGTTGAACGCTTGATGCCATAGAACCGTCTGATTTGCTTAAAGAATGGAGGGAACACGTGATGGAATTTACAGGTGCGGATCTGGTGCGTGCGGCGGCGTTGTTGGGTGCCGGAATTGCCATGGGACTGGGCGCCATCGGACCGGGCGTGGGGGAAGGCTATGCGGCCGGCAAGGCCTGTGAGGCCATCGGCCGTCGGCCGGAAGAAGCCGGGCTGCTCACCCGCACTATGCTGGTGGGCCAGGCCGTGTCCGAGTCGACCGGGATCTACTCCCTGGTTGTCGCGTTGCTGCTCATGTTTGTGGTGAAATAGCCTCTTTGAGGCGTCAATGACGAGTGTGCCATGATCAGCCTGAATGCCACGATTTTCGTCCAGGTGAGCTTGTTTCTGGTGCTCCTGTTCATCTTGAACCGCCTGATGATCCAGCCGCTGCATCGGCTGATTCTTCAGCGGGAGGCCGCCGTTCAGGAAAAGGAAGCGGCCCTGGATCGGTTGAATGGCCAGTTGGAACAGATGGCCTTGGCCTACCAGAAAAGGCTTCGAGCCGCCGAGGCCGAGGCTCAGGCCGCGCGGGCGGCCATGAGGGCGCGGGCGGCGGATGAGGCCCACAGGGCGATGATGACCACGCAGGAAGAGGTGGTGGCCCTTCGGCAGAGGGTGCGGGCCGAGGTGGAGCAGGAACTGGTCAAGGCGCGAAAGAATCTAAAAAAAGTGGCGGAAGCCCTCTCCTACGAGATCTCCACCAAGATCGTAGGGCGAAAGGTCTAGGAAGTTGCGGAGTCCGATGATGGTGCGAGCCTGTGGGATCGTGTGGGGCCTGACGGCGGCGGCTGTGGGATGGGCCGGGGAGGCCTTCGCCTCCTCTACGGTGTTCGGGATTGAAAGATCCCTGTGGGACTTGGCGTGGCGCTGGATCAACTTCGGCATTCTCGTCTACTTCATCCTGAAATACCTCAAAGGGCCGCTGGTGAAATTCATCAAAGACCGCCGGTCGGCCATCGCCGGGGTCTTCGATGAGCTGCGCGAGAAGGAAGAGGCCCTGAAGCGACGTCAAGAGGAACAGGATGCCCTCTTTGGCCAGCTCGATGAAAAAATCGAGAGCATCAAGGCCTACTATCATGAAATCGGCCGAGAGGAGAAGGAGAAGATCCTGGCTGATGCGGAGCGCATGCGTCGGCACATCCTGGAAGACGCCAAGATCGCCGCGGCTCGCGAATTCGAGGAGGCGAAGAAGAAACTCAGGGCCGAAGCCGTGGACATGGCCGTCGCTTTGGCCGAAGCGCGGATCCGAAAGAAACTCACCAAGAAAGATCAGCGAGAACTGCTGGAAAACTACCTTGTCCAGTTGGAGACGCTGAAAACGCACCAGGTGTCCACGGGCCCGTGAAAAGTGGCGGTTCCGGGGACAAGGTTCCATGAAAACGAGACGAAGGGCGCCGATTTCGGGCGCCCTTTTTGTTTGCCCGGCAAAGCCGGTAACCCGTCCGCTTGAAAGAGAGCGGAGA
>JBBFKW010000015.1:0-125227 GCA_037481835.1 Desulfosoma sp.
TGATGATCGCCCATATCGACAAGAAGCGGGAAGCCTTGGGGATCATGGGCCCGCGCGAACGCAAGCTCTTCGATATGGCCGACCGCCGCGCCCTGGACTAGGTCGTGTGAGGGGCCCCCGGTTTGGCTTCCGGGAGCCGGTGGGCCCTTTGTGGAGAAAATCCGGCTCGGAGCCGGATTCGTTTGCGGCTGAACGGACGACAGTGTCCTTAAGAAAAGGAGTTTTGCTATGTCTCGTTTGGTGGCTTTTGCCGCGATTCAAGGCGCGTACAATATCGTGTCCAAGGTTGAGGGCAAGTTCAAGGAGGCCATGGATAAATACGGCCCGAACCAGCCCCTGGAATTTCCCAACACGGCTTATTATCTGCCGATTATCTACTCCATCTTGGGCATCAAGGTGGAAAAGTTGGCCGATGCCGAACCCGTGTTGGAACGATGCAAGAAACTCCTGCCGCCGCACATCAAGGGGCGGATCCACACGCCGTACCTCGGCGGCACCTTGGATGCCGGGATGGCGGCCATCCTGGCCGAAGAGATTTTTGAAGCCATCCGGTACGTGGAAGATCCGGATTTCTATCAAGCCGTGGAGGATCCGGACGTGGAAGCCGGAAAGCTGTGGGTGGGTGCCGCGGATGATACGATCATGCGAAAACGCGGCATCGAGTTCGTGGACGGCAGTGCCCCCGGTTTTGCAGCCATCGTCGGGGCCGCTCCGGATCCGGAAACGGCGAAGATGATCGCCGAAGAGTATCAGAGAAAGAACCTCTACGTCTTCATGTGCGCCAATCAAGCCGGCACTACCTTCACGCAGCAGCTCCTCGAAGCGGGGGTACAGATCGGCTGGTCGACGCGCCTTGTGCCCTTTGGGCCGGACATCTCCGCGGCCGTCTTCGCCTTGGGCTTTGCCAACCGTGCGGCCATGGCCTTCGGCGGCGTCCAGCCCGGCGATTATCGTAAGATCCTTCTTTACAACAAGGAACGTATTTTTGCGTTCGTCAACGCCTTAGGCGAAGTCAACGCAGAATGGGCGGCCAACGCTGCCGGGGCCATCAACTGGGGCTTCCCGACCATTGCGGATACGGACATTCCGGAGATTTTGCCCACTGGTATTTGTACTTACGAACACGTGGTTTCCAGCGTGCCCCACAGCCAGATCTGCTCCAAGTCCATCGAAGTGCGCGGCCTCAAGGTCACTATCACGGAAGTGCCCGTGCCCGTGTCCTACGGTCCCGCTTTCGAGGGCGAGCGTGTGCGCAAGGAAGATGTGTACCTGGAATGCGGCGGCGGCAAAACGCCGTGCTTCGAGCTGGTGCGCATCGCTGAAATGGACGCCGTGGAAGACGGCAAAGTGGAAGTGATCGGCCCGGATATCAAGGACGTCCAGCCTGGAAGCCGCCTGCCTTTGGGCGTGATCGTGGAAGTGGCAGGCCGGAAAATGCAAGAAGATTACGAACCGATCCTGGAGCGCCAGATCCACCACCTGGTCAACTACGCCCAAGGCGTCATGCACATCGGCCAGCGTGACATCGCCTGGTACCGGATCGGCAAGGGCGCGGTGGAAAAAGGCTTCACCTTGGAACACATCGGAAAGATCCTCCATGCCAAGTTCCATCAGGACTTCGGGGCGATCTTCGACAAGTGCCAGGTGAAGATTTACACCGACGAAGCCAAGGTCAAAGAGTTGCTCCCCATGGCTCTGCAAATGTACCGCACGCGGGATGAGCGCATCGAGGGCATGACCGACGAGACGACGGAAATTTACTATTCGTGCACGTTGTGCCAGTCTTTCGCCCCGACTCACGTGTGCGTTATCAGTCCGGAGCGCACCGGTTTGTGTGGGGCCTACAACTGGCTCGACTGCAAAGCTTCGTACGAGATCAACCCCACGGGGCCGAACCAGCCCATCGCCAAGGGAGAAACCTTGGATGAGCGCTACGGCAATTGGAAGGGTGTGAACGAGTTCGTGGAGAGGGCGTCCCGCGGTGCCGTCAACAGCTACAACTTCTACAGCGTCGTCTACGACCCCATGACGACCTGCGGATGCTGTGAATGCATCGCCGCCGTCCTTCCCATGTGCAATGGCGTCATGACCGTGAACCGAGACTATCCGGGCATGACCCCTTGCGGCATGAAGTTCACCACGCTGGCCGGAACCATCGGAGGCGGCAACGTGACGCCGGGTTTTGTGGGCCACAGCAAGTACAACATCACACAGCGCAAGTTCATTGCGGGCGACGGCGGCATCAAGCGCCTGGTGTGGATGCCCAAGATGCTCAAGGAGGAAATCCGCGAAAGGCTGATCAAGCGCGGTGAAGAGATCGGCATTCCCAATTTCATCGACATGATCGCCACGGAAGAACAGGGTGTCACGGAAGATGAGATCCTGCCCTTCCTCCAAGAAGTGGGCCATCCGGCGCTGAGCATGGAGCCGATTCTTGGGTAAAGACGTGGCCCGGGGCGACGGGGTTCGCCCCGGGCTTCCGCGCGTATTGACAACGTCAGAGGCGATGAGGAGAAAAACACATGGGCCTGACAGGAATCGAGATTTTCAAGCTTCTTCCCAAAACGAACTGTGGAGACTGCGGCGTTCCCACGTGTTTGGCCTTTGCCATGAACCTAGCGGCGGGCAAGGCCGAGTTGGATGCATGTCCCCACGTTTCCGAGGCGGCGAAAGAGAAGTTGGCGGCGGATTCCGCACCGCCCGTGCGACCGCTGGCGGTGGGCACCGGGGAATACACGGTGAAGGTCGGCGGAGAAACGGTCCTCTTCCGTCACGAAAAGACTTTCGTCAATCAGCCGGGGCTGGCCACCCTGGTGACGACGGCGGAAGATGCCGCATCGGTGGACGGCAAGATGGCCCGTTTCAAAGCGTGCCAGTTTGAGCGGGTAGGCTTGAACCTACGTCCCGAAATGTTCGCCGTCAAAGACGCCACTGGGGATGCGGGGGCCTTTACCGCCCTGGCCAAAAAGATTTCCGACGGCACGGGTGCCGCTCTGATCCTCATGTCAGACAAGGTGGATGTGCTCAAGGCCGCGGCGGCTGAGTTGAAGGACAAGAAGCCGCTCCTTTACGCGGCCACGGCTGAGACCGCTGACGCCCTCGGCGCCCTGGCCAAGGAAACGGGATGTCCCTTGGCGGTCAAGGGGGACGGCACCTTGGAAGGCGTCATTGCGGTGACCGAAAAATTGGCGGCCATGGGCCTTAAGGACATCGTGATCGACACGGGGACCCGGGATATGAAGAAGGCTTTCGAAGAGCAGATTCATATCCGGCGTGCGGCCATCAAGAACCGATTCCGCCCCCTGGGCTATCCGACCATCATCTTCGCCAACGAAATGGCGGGCGACCTTCTCAACGAAGCCATCGTCGCCGCCACGTTCATCGCCAAGTACGGCGCCTTCATCGTCATGAGCGACGTGAAGCCGGAAGTGCATTTCCCGCTGCTTTTGGAACGGCTGAACATCTACACCGACCCGCAACGGCCCATGACCGCGGAACAGGGTATCTACCCCATCAACAACCCGGACGAAAACTCACCGGTTCTGGTCACCTGCAACTTCTCCCTCACCTACTTCATCGTGAGCGGGGAGATCGAATCCAGCCGCGTCCCTTCCTGGCTGTTGGTCCAGGATACGGAAGGACTCTCGGTGATGACCGCCTGGGCTGCCGGGAAGTTCAACGGGGAATCGGTGGGCACGTTTGTCCGCAAATGCGGGATCATGGACAAGGTCAAACATAAATCCATCGTTATCCCCGGCTATGCCGCGGCCATCAGCGGGGAATTGGAAGAGGAAATTCCCGGTTGGAACGTGGTGGTCGGCCCACGGGAAGCGAGCCACATTTCCAAGTTCCTCAAGGAATTCAAGCCGCAATAACATTGGGGCGGAGGGGCCTGCCGGCGGGAGTGTGTCGTCGGCAGGACGGCCCCATCCCTTCGTTGCCCGAGTTTACGGAAACCCACAAGGAGGGTGCAATTCCATGAAGCTTATCGGCGAGAACCTCAATATTATGAGCAAAAAGTACGGCAAGGCGCTGAAAGAGCGCGACGCCAAGACTCTTCAGGAGCTGGCCGTGCAGGAAGCCCAGGCCGGGATGGACTACATCGATCTCAACATCGGCCCGGCGGGCAAGACCGGCGAAGAGCTCATGTCGTGGCTGGTTCCCGTCATCCATGAGGTCGTGGACCTGCCCCTGGCCCTGGATACGTCCAACATCAAGGCCATCGAAGCCGGCTTGAAGGCCCATAAGAAGTGCCGGGCTATGATCAACTCCATCATGGTGCGCCCCGAGCGCATGGACGCGCTGCTGCCCCTGGCCAAGGAATACGACGCGGAATTCATCGGCTTGCTGTGGGGCCCCGAAGGCATGCCGCGCGATGAAAACGAACGGGGTGTGCTGTGTGCCGAGATTCTTTTCCGAGCCACCGAAATGGGCATTCCCCCGGAACGGATTTACATCGACCCCATTCAAACGCCGGTCAACGTGCAGCAGATCCAGATCATGAGCGCCCTGAATTTCATGAAAATGTTCCCGGACATGGCCCCGGGCTGCAACAGCACCATCGGGCTGTCCAATGTCTCCAACGGAGCTCCGGAACACCTGCGTCCCATTCTGAACCAGGTAATGCTGATTTTGTGGAAACGCTGGGGCATGAAGTCGGCCATCGTGGACACTTTCGACACCGAGCTGCACAAGATCGCCCGCGGCCAGCGGCCGGAACTGGAAGCCTTGGTGGCCAAGGTGGAGGACGGTGAAGAAATCGATATGGCCACCTTGACCAAAGAAGAAAAAGACTTCGTCAAGACGGCCCGCGTCATTCTCGGACACACGCTCTACTCCGATTCGTGGCTTGAAGTCTAACCCCATACAGAGCCTCGCTTCTTCCAGATCCGATGAGCACGAAAACCCCATCCCTGCGAGGTGGGGTTTTTGTGTCTCTATGGCCCGAAAGTGCCGATCAGGATAGAAACCCGACCAAAACCAAGGAGGGAAACACACCTTATGGGAACGCGTTACGTGTACTTCTTCGGGGAAGGCAAAGCGGACGGAAGTGCCGCCATGAAACACCTCTTGGGGGGGAAAGGGGCCAATCTGGCCGAGATGACCAACTTGGGCATTCCCGTCCCCCCCGGCTTCACCATTTCGACGGAAGTCTGCACCTATTTCTACAAGACCAAGGGCACTTATCCCCCGGGTCTCGAACAGGAAGTGGAAGAGGCTCTACACCGTCTGGAAAATCTCATGGGAAGGCGTTTTGGGGACCCGGAAAAGCCTCTGCTGGTCTCGGTGCGATCGGGTGCCGCCATCAGCATGCCCGGAATGATGGACACCGTGCTCAATTTGGGCCTCAATGACCACACGGTGGAAGGCCTGGCTCGGGAAACCCAGGACCCTCGGTTTGCCTACGATTGCTACCGCCGTTTTCTTAGCATGTACGGCGATGTGGTCTTGGGGCTCAAAGCGGAAAGCCCCGACGAGATCGATCCTTTCGAAGAAATCATCGATGAGCTGAAAAAGTCGCGCGGCGTCCAGTTCGACAACCAGTTGAGCGCCGACGATCTCAAGGAATTATGCCTGCGCTATAAGGAGCTCATCCGCAAGAAGATCGGCAAAGACTTTCCGCAGGATCCCAAGATGCAACTCTGGGGGGCCATCGGGGCCGTGTTCGGGTCTTGGGACAACCCGAGGGCCATCGCGTACCGTCAGATCAACGGCATTCCTGACGACATGGGCACGGCGGTCAACGTCCAGTCCATGGTTTTCGGGAACATGGGAGATGATTGCGCCACGGGCGTGGCCTTCACACGGAACCCGGCTACGGGCGAAAATGTCCTTTACGGCGAATATTTGGTCAACGCCCAGGGCGAAGACGTGGTCGCCGGCATCCGGACGCCGCAGCCCATCAACATCCGCCAGAAAACGGATCCCTCGATGGTGTCCTTGGAAGAAGCCATGCCGGAAGCGTACGCCGAGCTGGAGCGGATTCGAAAGATTCTCGACCGGCACTATCGGGACATGCAGGACATCGAGTTCACCATTCAACGGCGAAAGCTCTGGATGCTCCAGACCCGAACGGGAAAGCGCACGGGCTTTGCCGCTTTCAAGATCGCGGTGGACATGGTCCGCGAAGGCATCCTGACACCCAAAGAAGCCCTCCTTCGGGTGGAACCGAACCAGCTGAACCAGTTGTTGCGCCCCATTTTCGACGCCCAGGCCAAGCAAAAGGCCATCGCCTCCAAGGCCCTCCTGGCCAAAGGTTTGAATGCCGGTCCGGGAGCGGCGACGGGCCGGGTGGTCTTCAATGCGGTGGATGCGGAAGAGTGGGCCGAGCGGGGGGAAAAAGTCATCCTCGTTCGGCTGGAAACGTCTCCCGACGATATCCGCGGCATGCACGCCGCCCAGGGGATCCTCACCTCCCGCGGAGGCATGACGTCTCATGCGGCCCTTGTGGCCCGGCAGATGGGGAAGGTCTGTGTCGTGGGATGCGGGGATTTGGAAATCGACTACAAGCACCGGCAGATGAGCGTCAATGGCCGGGTGGTCAAGGAAGGCGACTGGATTTCCGTCGACGGATCCACGGGCGAGGTTTTCGTGGGGCAGATTCCCACAAAGCCGTCGGAAGTCCTGCAGGTTCTCTTGGATAAGACGCTCAAGCCGGAGGACTCGCCTATTTATCAAGACTACATGGAACTCATGCAATGGGCCGACGCTCACCGCCGCCTGGGGGTGCGCACCAACGCCGACCAGCCCGATCAGGCTCAGACGGCCCTGCTTTTCGGCGCGGAAGGGATCGGGTTGTGCCGCACGGAGCACATGTTCTTCGAAGGGGAACGAATCCATGCGGTGCGCGAAATGATCCTGGCGGACACCAAGGAAGGAAGGGAAAAAGCCCTGGCTAAACTGCTCCCCATGCAGCGAGAGGATTTCAAGGGCATCTTCCGGGTCATGAAGGGACTGCCGGTGACCATCCGCACCTTGGATCCGCCGCTTCACGAATTTCTGCCCACGGAAGAGGCGGACATCCGCACCGTGGCGGATCAGATGGGCGTGTCCGTGGATCGAGTGCGGGCCAAGATCCAGGCCCTCCACGAAGCCAACCCCATGCTGGGCCATCGCGGATGCCGACTGGGGGTGGTCTATCCGGAAATCACGGCGATGCAGGCTCGAGCCATTCTGGAAGCGGCGTGCGAAGTCAAAAAAGAAGGCCTTGACGTCCATCCCGAAATCATGATCCCGTTGGTAGGTCATGTGGCGGAGCTTGCCGATCAGAAACGGGTGGTGGACGAGGTGGCCGGCCAGGTCATGGAGCAGTACGGCGTCCAGTTGGACTACGTGGTGGGGACCATGATCGAGGTGCCCCGAGGGGCCCTCACGGCCGATGAAATCGCCAAGGAAGCCATGTTTTTTTCCTTCGGCACCAACGACCTCACCCAGACGGTCTACGGCATCAGCCGCGACGACGCCGCCAAATTCCTCCATGACTATCTCGACAAGAGGATTTGGGATTTCGATCCCTTTGAACGCATCGACCAGGACGGTGTGGGGCAACTCATGAAGATGGGCGTCGAGAAAGGGCGCGCGACACGGCCGGATCTCAAGGTTGGGATCTGCGGGGAACATGGCGGGGAGCCGTCTTCCGTAGAATTTTGCCATCGGATCGGCTTGAATTACGTGAGTTGTTCTCCGTATCGGGTCCCTATCGCCCGGCTGGCCGCTGCCCGCGCCGCCATTCGGGATGCATAGAAAGCGTTTCGTCACGACGAGGTCAAAGCCATGGAGCGCCCCATCAGACTGCGGCGATCGATCCTTTCGGTTCCTGCCAACCGGGAGAAAATGGTCCGAAAAGCGCTGAATCTTCCGGCGGATGTCGTCATGTTGGATTTGGAAGACAGCGTTCCGGTGGACGAAAAGGAAAAGGCCCGTCAAGCCGTGGTGGAGGCGCTCACGGCCTCAGGCTGGGAAGGGCGGGTTCGAGCCTATCGCATCAACGACATGGGCACGCCTTTCGCCTACCGCGACCTCATCGATGTGGTGGAAAAGGCGGGCTCTTTTGTGGATGTCATCGTGGTGCCCAAGGTCAATGACCCGGCGGAAATCAAGGCCATTGATTATTGGCTCACCCAGATGGAGATGCGCCTCGGCCTTGCCAAGAAAATCGGCCTGGAAGCCTCCATCGAAACGGCACAGGGGATGCTCCGGGTGGGCGAGATCGCCATGAGCTCGCCTCGGCTGGAAGCCCTGGTATTCGGCATCGCCGATTACGGGGCTTCTTTGGGGATGCCCAGCGGCGGCATCAGCGGCCACGGGGACGCCGAAGGGGATGGGGCGGGTTTTCGATGGCTTTTTCCGCTCAGTCGAATGGTCATGGCGGCCAAGGCTGCAGGCCTTGCCGCCGTGGACGCGCCCTACGGGGATTTTCGAGATCCCCAAGGTTTGGCTCGATCGTGCGGGGTGAGCCGCGCCTTGGGCTATGATGGCAAATGGGCCATCCATCCCGATCAGTTGGACGTGATCAACCGGGTCTTCACCCCCTCGGAAGAGGATGTGAACCGAAGTTTACGGATTGTGGAGGCTTATGAAGCGGCGCGGGCTCGAGGTGAAGGGTCCGTGGCCGTGGACGGCAAGATGGTGGACGCCGCTTCCGTTCGCGTCGCTCAAGTGACCGTCGCTGTGGCGGAAGCGGCGCGCCGAAGCGCAGGAACAAACGCTTCGACGGCCCAACCCCTGTCGAAGGCTTAAGAAAACCGCCAATGACCGCCGACGGAGCCTGCCACCGCAGAGCAAAGGAACGGCGGTGTGCGCATTTGCCAAAGACACCGGGCACCAGCGCCGCCGTCTGCTAACAGGAAAGGTTTGAGGGAGGCGACTCTCCGTCATTGTGAAAGCTCCGGATTGCTTCGAATTCTTCTTTCTTCCGACGCCCTGTGACACCGCCTTTGTATGGCGCTCCCTCTACGAACACAGCGTGGTCAACCTTGGAATCAGATCCATAGAGGAAAAATGGACAGGGCAATGTCGCGAGAATGGAATGCGCCGGGACGGACCCCCATGGGGGAGGGTGGGGACTGTGAGACGCCGTCCGTCCTGAAGGAAAGGATCATCCAGCAAAACAATGAGCTGCAGATCCTTTTCGATATTTCCTCGGCGATTCATAGCTCACCGCGCCTGGAAGATGTGCTCCAGCAATCCCTGATCGCCATCCTGCGCACCTTGCAGCTTAAGATGGGCGCCATCTACCTTTTGAAACCCGACGGAGAGGGCGGCGGGACCATGGTTCTGGCGGCCCAACACGGTTTTTCGTCGACTCTGGTGGAAGCCATCCGGTCTTTCCACGTGGGAGATGGGTGGACGGCCGCCGGCCGCCTCAAGAACCGGGTGGCGTGGTTGAAAAGGGAACACCTTTTCTTCCCGGCCCTCAGGGAAAGGATGGCCGCGGAAGACATCCAAGAAATCATCCGCATTGCCCTGTTCACCCACAAGGGGGTGCTGGGCCTTCTCTACGTGGCCAACCACGGAGCGCTCCAGATCCGGCACGATCGCCGGGAGTTCTTGACCACCATCGGCCAGCAGATCGGCGTGGCCATCGAAAACGCCCAGCTCTTCGAATCCGTCCAACGGGCGAAAACCGAACTGGAAATCAGCTTCGATGCCATCCAACACAGCATCTTCCTGGTGGAAGCTTCCGGGCGCATCCTTCGAATCAATGAAACCACGGAGAAAAATTACGGCCCGAGGGAGCTGTTGCTGGGCAAGACCTACTGGGAGATCCTTTATCAAGCCGCCGAACCTCCCAGCGGATGCCCGATCCGGGAATGCCTCATGAGCCGCAGGCCTGTTCAAAAGGAAGGCCCCCATCCTCGCTGGGGGGGCTTCTATCGCCTGTATGCCTTTCCGGTCCTGAATCTTTCCTCTCAGTTGGAGCGCATCGTCTATTACGAAAAGGATGAAACGGAAGCGAGAAAGCTGGAGCAGCGTCTCCAGCAGACCGAACGCCTGCAGTCCCTGGGCACTCTGGCGGCGGGGATCGCCCATGAGATCCGCAATCCCCTGGCCACGATCAATTTCAATGCCCAAATGCTCCAACGGGAGCTGCGCCTGAACGACAACCAGTCCCAAATGCTTTCGGACTTGATCCAGGAAGTGCGAAAGATCGACAACATCGTCCGGGAAGTGCTGAACTTCGCCCGCCCTCGGGAACCCCAGTTCCTGCCGGCAAACCTTAACGACATCGTGCGTTATTGTCACAACTTGTCCAAGGTCCACATCCGCAAGGCCAAAATCGACCTCAGCCTGGACCTGGACCCAACCATGCCCGAAATCATCATGGATTCCGACCAAATCGGTCAGGTGGTCATGAATCTCATGATCAACGCCGTGGAAGCCATGCCGCACGGCGGGAGGATGGAAGTAAAAACCCGCGTGGACCAAGCCTCCGGCCGGGTGCTTTTGACCGTCAAGGACACGGGCGAAGGCATCCTTCCCGAAGACGAAGGAAGGATTTTCGACCCCTTTTTCACGCGCAAGGCCGAGGGGACGGGACTGGGTTTGAGTATCTGCCGCCGGATTTTGGAACGCCACGGCGCGCATATCGAAGTGGAAAGCCAGGTGGGGAAAGGGAGCGTGTTCCGCGTGGTGTTTCCCCTCACAAGACGCACAAGCGTGCCGCCCTTGGAGGAGACGATCAATTGAAGCCCATGCCCCTGTCCGGCCAATGATCCTGCCCTCTCTTCGGCAAACTCTCAGCGGCTGAGGTGGAATCTTTCCCCATGCGAACGGCGCCGACCATCCTCATCATCGATGACGAAACGGGCTTTCGAGGGGCTATCCGCCGGTTCTTGAGCGCCAATTACACCGTCCAGGAGGCGGGGACCGCCGCCGAAGGCATGCAATTGGCCGCCACGCTCGAACCCGACGTGGTTTTGTTGGATATCGGCCTGCCTGACCAGAGCGGTCTGGACCTTCTGCCGCAGCTCAAAGAATTAAGGCCGTCTCCGACCGTGATCATGGTGACGGCCTATGAGCAGGTGCGGGACGTGGTCCAGGCCATGAAAAAGGGCGCCTTCGACTACCTGGTCAAACCAGTCGACCTGGAAGAATTTGAAGTCACGGTCAAACAGGCTCTGGAATACGCCAGCCTCAGGCATGAGGTGGAACGGCTCCGCCACGAAATGCAGCGACTCCACCAGGTCAGCACCCTGGTGGGGAGCAGCCCCGCCTTTCTGGAAGCCCAACAACTGGCCATCCGAAGCGCTCAGAGCCCCGACGCCGGAGTGCTCCTTCAAGGAGAAAGCGGCGTGGGCAAGGAACTGTTCGCCCGGCTCATCCACGCCGCAAGCCCTCGGGCGACATATCCCTTCGTTGCGCTCAATTGCGCCGTCTTCAGCCCTGAAATCATCGAAAGCGAACTTTTCGGCTACGAAAAAGGCGCCTTTACCGGAGCGCGATCCGAAGGCAAAAAAGGATTGCTGGAAGCCGCCGACGGGGGCACGCTTTTCTTGGACGAAGTCGCCGACTTGCCCCCGGAAGTGCAGGCCAAGCTCCTGCGCGTCCTGGAAGAGCACGAGTTCTACCCTCTGGGGTCCACGCGGAAAAAGACCGTGGATATCCGGGTTGTGGCCGCGTGCAACCGAGACCTGTGGCAGGCCTGCGAGGAGGGGGCCTTCCGAAAGGATCTGTTTTTCCGGTTGGCGACCATTCAGATCGCTCTACCGGCCCTTCGGGACCGACGGGAAGACATCCTCCCCTTGGCTCGGTTCTTCCTCGAGCAGTTCAACGATAAGTACGGGAAGCGGTTTCGGGATGTGAGCGAGGATGCCAAAGAGGTGCTCTTGACGTATCCTTGGCCTGGAAACGTGCGCGAGTTGCGGAACACGATCGAACGCATCGTCCTTTTGGAAGACGACGACGTGCTCCTCAAAAGGCATTTCTATTTTCTCAAGCCCCAGGGCGGCCCCGCGACGGCGCCGGGCGCTCCGGAACAGGGCCGTTTTCTGGTGTGGGAAAATATGCCCGCAGAGGGGATGTCCTTGGAAGAGCTGGAGCGGAACATCATCCGGGAAGTGTATGAAAGGTGCGGGCGCAATAAGTCGAAAACGGCGCGGTTTTTGAGAATCCCTCGCCACGTGCTTATTTACCGCATGAAAAAATTCGCTCTTGATGGAGAACTTCCAACTCGAGAGCCGCAGGAGCTATCGGGGACTGGAGAATAATCTTTAAGAGCCTTGACAGCGGAGAATATTCTCCATGGCTTGGGATGTGCCGGGGACGGCGCCATGATGGGGGCAGGCGGGATGGGCTGGGGAGCTGAGGGGCACGGCGGTGAAGAAAATTCTCCATAAGTCTATGGAAAGGACAAGGAGGGCTTTGAGACCGACGGCGGCGGGCGCCTTGAGGGATGCGGCGTGAGTCTTCTTTTCGGTAGCCCCAGACTTTGGCATGCGAGTTGCTCTAGCAAAAACTCCGAGTGGAGGCGGTATGCAGCGGAATCTCCTGTCCAGTGCGCGAATTCTCCTCGTGGAAAGTGATGCCCCATTCAGACGCTCTTTGGAAAATGGCGTGAAGCGGGCCGGTTATCTTTTTGACAGTTGCGGCACGTGCGACCATGCGCGGCAGCTGGCGAAATCGCGGCGTTACGATCTCTGCGTTGTGGAATATCATCTTCGTGACGGCAACGGGGCGCGGCTTGTTGCGGAACTCAAGAAAATGCATGCGGCACTTCGAGCGGTTCTCATCTCCTTCTACGACTTCGAGTGGATTTCTCGCGATGTGACTCCTGTGGCGGATGGCTTTCTCAAGAAACCTTTCGATCTGTTGGATTTCGAGCGCATGATCCATTCCATGCTGGCGGCGGTTCCCTCTCCTGCTCTTTTCTCTCGACTCTCGAGTTCCCTGGACCAAGCGCCGGCCCCGATTCTCAAGGAAGGGGTTCTCTAAGCGACACGACACGCGACAGCGCACAGTAAAGGTGGCTCTTCACACTCGCGCGGCACTCATGCTCCGGCGACAACTCCCATGATTCTAGCGGCAGTGGAGGCTCATGCTCATCTTCTCCGGATGATCCAGCGACCGTTCCAATTCAAAAACCTCGTTCTCCATTGAATCCTCAAGAGGCCCTTTCCAATGAAAGGCCGCAGGGCTTAAGCCTTGCGGCCTTTCGCTTTTTCGCACCTCTTTGGGGCTCCCTGGGCCCAGCCGGGTCACTCCGATGCCGACGGATCAGTAAGCTTGTGCGCGTTTTCTCTTGAAATCCGTGGAGACGCCGGATATAGAAATTCTGTCTGCTTGGAAAGCACAGAATGCACAGGGGTCTTGTCGTTTACGCCCGTTTCGGTGGGCACGAACAAAAGGAGGCGCACATGGTGGAGCTCAAAAGCCGACTTTTGGAAACATTATCGCAAAAAGGGATGGACGTTCAAGCTCTCGCCCAGGCCATGGAGTTTGACCCGGGCATTTTGAAGCTTTACTTGGTCAAGGACGACTATCCCATCCCGTCGCGCATCGTGAAAAAGATTGAAGAGGTTCTCGCCAACTAGGGGGAGCGGGCTCGCGGGACGCCGTGGAACAAATCCCGCGGGTCGGCTTTGCGAAACGCCGCCTCCCCCAGGGGGGCCTTTGGGGACCTTGGGCTGTCTGAAGGGCGGGCGTCCTTACGGTCCCAGGGCATGGAAAGCCATCGTGCCGGTTGTCGCCTCTGACCCTGCCAAGAAAGTTCATTATCCATCGCAGGACATCGAGCTGTCTCGGGTTTTCAGCGATCACTGCCGAAGGATCATGTGCCCGCATGGGGCATGCGGCGTGTGAATATGCCCTTCGCTTTGATGGGGGACAGGGCTCCGGGTGCATCGAAGCCCCGGGGCAGGGTGAGGACAGGAACAGGAACAGGAGGTTGTTGATGGAACAGGAAAGAAAGCTTCAGAAGGGCTCGGCGCCAAAGGGTGTGTCACGTCGTGATTTCATGAAGTTTTGTACCATGGTCTCGGCGACCATGGGGCTGGCCCCGTCTTTTGCGCCCAAGATTGCAGAAGCGCTCGCCTCGGGTCCGAGGCCGCCCGTGGTGTATCTCCATTTTGCCGAGTGCACGGGCTGCACGGAGGCGGTCCTGCGTTCATCCTACCCGTGGATCGATGAACTGCTCTTGGAAACCATCTCCGTGGATTATCACGAAACCATCATGGCGGCGGCCGGCCACAGTGTGGAAGAGGTGCTGCATCAAACGGTAAAGAAGTACGAAGGGAAATTCATCTGTGTCGTGGAAGGCGGCATTCCCACGGCAGAGAACGGCATCTACGGCATGATCGGCGGAAAGACCATGCTGGAGATCGCCAAGGAAGTATGCCCCAAGTCCCTGGCTGTCCTGTGCATTGGATCGTGTTCCTCTTTCGGCGGAGTCCAGGCGGCGGCCCCCAACCCCACCGGCGCCAAAGGAGTTTCAGACGCTCTGGGCGATGTCTTGAAAGTCCCCGTGGTGAACATCCCCGGCTGTCCTCCCAATCCCATCAATTTCGTCGGCACCGTGGTCAACTACCTCCTGTTCGGCAAGCTGCCCGATTTGGATGACAAGAAGCGGCCTCTTTTTGCCTACGGCAAGACCGTCCATGATCAGTGCCCGAGGCGGTCTCATTTCGAAAACGGCGAATTTGTCAAGGAATGGGGTTCCAAGGAAGCCCAGATGGGATACTGCCTCTACGAAATGGGCTGCAAGGGGCCTGAAACGTACAACAATTGTCCCTTGGTCAAGTTCAATGACGGGACGAGTTGGCCGGTAGAAGCCGGGCACCCGTGCATCGGCTGCAGCGAGCCCAATTTCTGGGACGCCATGTCCCCGTTTTATCAAAAGCTGTAGCCCGCATTTCGGGACGCAAGCCTGAACCCGCATCCCAACCTCAAGGAGAGACAAAATATGGCACAACGAATTGTGGTCGATCCCATCACCCGAATCGAGGGACACCTGCGGATCGAGGTGGAAGTCGCCAACGGAAAGGTGACCAATGCGTGGAGCAGCTCCACGCTGTTTCGCGGCCTGGAAATCATCCTCAAGGGGCGCGATCCTCGGGACGCCTGGCTTTTCACCCAGCGCGCGTGCGGCGTGTGCACCTATGTGCACGGGCTGGCATCCATCCGGTGTGTGGACCATGCGGTAGGCGTGACCATTCCCGACAATGCCCGGCTCATTCGCAACCTCCTCATGGGCGCCCAGTTCCTGCACGATCACATCGTCCATTTTTACCATCTGCACGCCTTGGATTGGGTGGATGTGGTGAGCGCCCTCAAGGCGGATCCCGTTAAGGCTTCCAAGATCGCCAACGATGTTTCCCCGGCGCCGAAAAACGGCCCGGGCGATTTCAAGGCCGTTCAAGCCCGGTTGAAGAAGTTTGTGGACAGCGGCCAGCTGGGACTTTTCGCCAACGGCTATTGGGGCCATCCGGCTTACAAACTGCCGCCGGAGGTGAACCTCATTGCTGCGGCCCACTATCTGGAAGCGCTTCGGCAGCAGGCCCGCACCGCCCGCATGCACGCCATCTTCGGGGCCAAGAACCCGCACCTGCAGAGCCTGGTTGTGGGCGGGGTGAGTTGCGCGGCGGATCTCAATCCGGACCGCATTTCCGAATTCCTGTACTTGTGGAAGGAAACCATGGACTTCGTCAACAACGTCTACATTCCCGACCTGTTGGCGGTGGCTGGTTTTTACAAGGACTGGGGATCCATCGGCGGAACGACCAATTTCCTCGCTTACGGCGAATTTCCTCAAAGCGCCAAAGAACCCGAAAGCCTTTTCTTCCCGCGCGGGGCCATTTTCAAACGCAACTTGGCCAAAGTGGAAAATGTGGATCCGGCCAAGATAACGGAACACGTCAAGCACAGCTGGTACGAAGGCGACGGCGCCCTCAACCCCGCCCAAGGAGAAACCAAGCCCAAGTTCAGCAAACTGGATACCAACGGCGAATACAGCTGGATGAAGGCGCCGCGCTACAACGGGGAACCCATGGAAGTGGGACCGCTGGCGCGGGTGCTCGTTGCCTATGCCAAGGGGCATGAGCCGACGAAGAAAGCGGTGGACGGGGTCTTGAAGAAGCTGGCCATTCCCAAGGAGGCGTTGTTCTCCACTTTGGGACGGACCGCCGCCCGGGCCATTGAGACCCAGATCATCGGCGAGGCCATGGAGGGCTGGATCATGCAGCTGGTGGAAAACCTCAAGAAGGGCGACACCAAGACCTTCGAGCCCTACCAGATGCCGGACAGCGCTCAGGGCATGGGCCTGAACGATGTGCCTCGAGGGGCTTTGGGCCATTGGATTGAAATCAAGGAAAAAAAGATCGCCAATTACCAACTCGTGGTGCCGTCGACCTGGAACTTGGGGCCGCGCTGCGCCGCCAACAAGCCGGGGCCCGTCGAGGAAGCCCTGATCGGGACTCCCGTGGCCGATCCCAAACGGCCTGTGGAAATCCTGCGCACCGTTCACTCCTTCGACCCGTGTATCGCCTGCGGCGTCCACGTGATTGATCCGCAGAGCAACCAAGTGTATAAGTTCAGAGTCGTCTAGTTCGGGGACGCACTGAACGGAAAAATCCCGAAGGGGACCCCGCCCTTTTCAGGGCGGGGTCCCCTCTTCCGTTTCCACGGGATGGATGAATGCCATGAAGCCGAAGCGGATTTTGGTCTTGGGGGTGGGCAATGTGCTCCTAAAAGACGAGGGGCTCGGCGTGCATCTTGTGCACCGGCTTCAAGCGTCTTATGAATTTTCAGACAATGTGGAACTTCTGGACGGCGGGACGTTGGGGCTTCGTCTCTTGGATCCCATCACTCAGGCGGATCACGTGATCGTCGTCGATGCGGTGCAAAACGGGGCCGCACCCGGAACGGTGCACAAAATTTCCGCGGAGGTTTTATCGAAGAGGGTGGCTTTCAAGAACTCCATCCATCAGCTGGATCTGGTGGAAACCTTGGCCTATGCTGAAATCCTAGGGCGGCGCCCCACATGTGTTATCCTGGGCATCGAGCCTTCGGACATCACCCCGTGGGGAACTTCTCTTACGCCCCCTGTGGCGGCCAAGGTGGAGGCTCTGGAGGCGTTGGTTCTTGAGGAAATTCATCAGGCGGGGGGATCCTGGGCGCTCAGGGCCGACGGATCTCCCGAAGCACTCGAGGCAAAAGGTTATGTGTTTGGCGATTCCGGCGGAAATCATCGCCATTGAAGACGAAATGGCCACGGTCAAAGTCGGGGGGGCTGTGCGCAAGGCCTCTCTCACCCTTCTTCCCGAAGCCGCCTCCATCGGCGACTATGTGATCGTCCATGCGGGATTTGCCCTCCACAAGGTCGATCCCGGGGAGGCCGAAGAGTCCTTGCGGCTCCTGCGCGAATTGGCGGCCCATGCGGCCGAGGGTTCCGAATAGCCGGGAGGTCTTTTTTCAGAAATCGGCATGGCCCGGCGTGCGCGGAAAGGGAATGACTTCGCGGATGTTGGCCAGACCGGTCACGAATTGGACGAGCCGTTCCAGTCCCAAACCGAAGCCGCAATGGGGCGCCGAGCCGAACTCGCGCAGGTCCACGTACCAGGCGTACGCATCGGGGGAAATTCCCTTGCGGCGCATCTGTTCCAAGAGCACCTCCCGCCGTTCTTCTCTCTGAGACCCTCCGATGATTTCCCCGACCCTGGGAACCAGAACGTCCATTGCGGCCACCGTTTTGCCGTCGTCGTTGACGCGCATGTAGAAGGGCTTGAGGTCTCGGGGAAAGTCGATGACGGCCACAGGCTTGCGAAATTTTTTCTCCGTCAGGTACCGTTCGTGTTCCGACTGGAGATCGGCGCCCCATTCCACCGGAAAGGCGAAGGGTTCGTCGGCCTTCTTGAGTATGTCTACGGCTTCGGTGTAGGTGATGACCTCAAAGGGCTGTTGGGCCACGGTCTCTAAGGACTCGAGCAAAGCGGGTTCCACGAACCGGGCGAAGAACTGGAGATCGTCCCAGGCGTTTTCCTGAAGATCGGAAATCACGGAGTGCAGGAGACGCTGCGCCAATGCCAGGTCGTCGTTGAGGTCCGCGAAGGCCATTTCGGGCTCGATCATCCAGAATTCCGCCAAGTGTCGGCTGGTGTTGGAGTTTTCCGCTCGAAAGGTCGGGCCGAAGGTGTAGACTTTTCCGAGAGCCAGCGCATAGATTTCCGCCTGGAGCTGGCCGCTCACCGTAAGAAAGGTCGGTTTCTGGAAAAAATCTTCCTGAAACACCCCTTCGCCGGATGTGGCCGCCGGCCTGGTGGGGTCCAGGGTCGTCACGCGAAACACTTCCCCGGCGCCCTCGCAATCGCTTGTGGTGATGATGGGAGTGTGGATGTAGAAGAAGCCTTCTTGTTGAAAGAAGGTGTGAAGGGCGTAGCTCAGCCGGTTGCGGATGCGGGCGACGGCGCCGAGGGTGTTGGTGCGCGGGCGCAGATGGGCGATGGTCCGGAGGAATTCAAAGCTGTGGCGCTTCTTCTGCAACGGGTAGCGTGTCGGGTCGGCCCAGCCGAAAAGGACGATGTCCCGAGCGACAAGTTCGATGCTTTGCCCCTTTCCCGGAGAGGGGGCGACGGTGCCGTGGATTTGGACGGCGGATCCCGTGGTCAGCCGATCCACGAGGGCGGCTATCTCCGGGCGGTTTCGTTCCAGGACGATTTGGAGGTTTTTCAGGCACGAGCCGTCGTTCAGTTCCACGAAACTCACCCCTGCCTTGGAATCCCGCCGGGTCCGTACCCATCCGCACACCACGACGTCCGAGCCCAGAAGGGCCGATTCCTCTTTGAAAATGTCCACAATGCGAACGGCTTTGTCCATGGTGCAAAAACCTCCCCTCAGGGCCATGGGGCCGACGGCGCCACGGCGTCTTGCAGTTGCCTTGCCGGGGGTATTTTGGTAACGGTGCGGCCGGGCCCGAAATTGGCCGTTTTCCGCAAGATTTTAAGCATGCACCTCACTCATAGAATGGAATGCTCCGCAAGGGCAAGGAGAGATTCCCCATGGTGCAGGGCGAGCGAGGTTTTTGGAAGTCTCGCTTTTTCGTCGATGAGCCGCCTGAACCTGTGCCGGGGGGACCCCGCGTCTGGTTCCATGCGGCCTCCGTGGGGGAAGTCAACGGAACCCTCGGAGTTTTCCGTCGGCTGCGCGCCTCGTGTCCCCATGCGACCCTGTTCCTTTCCGTGGGGACGCCACAGGGCTATCGGTTCGCTCGATCCCATGTGCCTGATGGCGTCCATGTGTTTGCCGCTCCTGTGGATGTTCCCTGGGCCGTATGTCGGACAGTCTCCCGTCTCCGCCCCGATCTTTTCGTGGGTTTGGAAAGCGAATTCTGGCCCGTGCTCCATTGGTGCCTGGCAAAACACCGCATCCCGGTGGTTCTCCTGAACGGCCGTGTCTCGGAACGGTCCGTGCGGCACTACGGGCGTTTGTCTTTCATCTTCGGCCATGTTTTCCGCGCCATTCAATGGGCTTCCGTAAAGACCGTTGAAGACGCGCAGCGTTTGGAGGCCCTGGGGGTCCCGGCCCATCGCATCGCCGTCATGGGCTCGGCCAAGTACGATACCCTTGTGGATCGCGCCCAGGCTTCGTTGATCGAAGGATGGCGGCGGCGTCTGGGAATTCCGGAGGGCACGCCGGTGGTGGTGGCGGGAAGCCTTCGCGGCGCCGAATGCCGAACGCTCTTGGAAATCTTTCAGAACCTCAAGCAGGATCATTCCGACCTGGTGGGACTTTTCGCTCCCCGCCATTTGGATCGGGTGCCCCAGATGCTCGAATGGCTTGAACGGCACCATGTCCCGCACGATGTCTTGTCTTCCTTTCTTTCAACAACGCCGCAGGTCCGCCGGTCCGATTATCTTGTGGTGGATTGTATCGGGCATCTTTTCGAGCTCTACGGGCTTGGGGACCTCATCTTTTGCGGCGGGACCCTGGTCCCTGTAGGGGGGCACAACATCGTGGAGCCTGTGGCCTGGGGAAAGAGAGTGTATTATGGGCCTTACACGGACAAAGTTTTTGAGGAACATCGGGTGTTAAGCCGTTACGGGGTCGGCGTCATGGTGCCCAGCGCCGAGGCCCTTTCCCATCGATGGCATGCCGCCCTTGCCGCCGGCCGATTGTCCGAATCGGTGGAGGCGGCGGCTCGAGAAGCCATGGCCGAACTCGCTGGCGTGGCGGACCGGCAGGTCGCAGGATTGCGACGTTTCTTGGACGGCTCCGGGCCTTGGGAAAAGGTCGCGCACCGACCCTGAAAACCCTACAATCCCCAGGAGATGTCGGTTGGGGTGAGCGCAGCGAACCCCAACACTCCCAACGGCGTCTTCCCCGCTTTTCGTCAACCCTTGGCCACAGGGACCCCGGAGCGACCATGGAGCGACTGATCGGACTTCTCAAGGCCTACAAGGAAGGTTCGGCGGACCTGGACGACGTTCTCGCTTTTGTCCGCCGCTTGCCTTTTGAAAATTTGAATTTTGCCCGCGTGGACCATCACCGGAGCCTCAGGCGAGGCTATCCTGAAGTCGTTTACGGCGAGAACAAGGACGCCTCGCAGATTCTCAAAATTTTGCAAGCCATGGAAAAGACAGGGGCCCCGCTTCTGGTCACGCGCATCGACCGGGAAAAAGCCGATGAGATTTGCCGGGTCATGGGAGACCTCCAGTATGATTCCACGGCGCGGGTGCTTTACCGAAAGGGACCGGCTCGAGGGATTCCAGAGGATCAACGGCGTCCGGTCCAAGTGTTGTCGGCGGGGTCTTCCGACTTGGCCGTTGCGGAGGAAGCCGCTGTCACGGCGGAAGTCCTGGGGCAACGCGTGCAGCGGTTCTACGATGTGGGCGTCGCCGGCCTTCACCGCCTGCTGAATCTCCTGGACGAACTCCATCGGGCCGCCGCCTACGTCGTTGTGGCCGGCATGGAAGGGGCGCTTCCCAGTGTGGTGGCGGGCCTTGTGGCCCGGCCTGTCATCGCCGTTCCCACCAGCATCGGCTACGGAGCCTCCTTCAAGGGGCTTGCGTCTCTTTTGGGCATGCTAAACAGTTGTGCTCCCGGGGTGGCCGTGGTAAACATCGACAACGGTTTCGGGGCGGGCTATCTGGCGAGTATGATTGCCGATATGGCCAACGCCCCGCTCCAGGGCGGTTCCGGAGGTTCGGGAACGTGACAAGGAGAAGATATGGCACGGGACTACCGACCCAATGTCAGGGAAATGTCCGTCATCTCAAAGCTGGACCAAGCCAAGGAGATTCAGCGGGTGCGGGCCTTGCAGCTGCTTCGGGACCACGTGGATGAACTGAGCGGCCGCATCGCCATGAAATTGATCGAAAGCAAACTCGTGGAAACCACCAGCAAGACGGAATTGGAAGAACAGATCCATCGATGCCTGAGCACCCTGCTTACCGCTGAGGACTTCGAGGTGCAATACCAGGTGGCCAATATCCGAGACCTCGTGCCGCGCCCCCATTTCATCAGCCTGTACGTGACGGCTTATATCATCGAAAAACTCATCGATCACCGCTGTATCGTGGATATCTACGGCACAAACGAAGAAATCTACCGGTGCGTCAACGCCCAGGTGACGCGCCTGATCCCCCTGCAGTAGGCCTTCCGTCAAAACCGCACGAGCCGGTCGCAGCGGCGCATCAGTTGTTCCATGCCGAGACGTTCTCGGGCCGAAAAGGCATCGGTTCCCAGGCTTACACCGTAATAGCCGTTCACCACGCGTGTCGAAAAACCCTCGAGCCAATCCAGCAGGTTTTCCACGGAGCCGGCCTGGAGGTATAGGGAGACGTCGTTTATGAAGACGGCGGGAAATTTCGAAGCGTCCACTTGGGCCAAGAGAGACTCGATGCGTTTGGCGTTTTCCTCCGCAAGGCGCCGGCGTTCGTGGTCGGATGCGGCCTGGAGCCGTGGTGCCGCCACATCCGTGGAAAAACGGCGCACCCGGGGTGATTCGGGAATCGCCAACCGCCCCCCGATTCCCGGCCTAAAGGCCGGATGGGCGCTCCTTTGGGGAAGACGCGGAGCCAGGTCGACGACGGCGACGGGTTCATTAAAACGCAAAAGGTAGGCTTGAAGGAGCCGGCCCATGTAGGTGGTCTTTCCCGTATTGACCTCTCCGACGATGAGGATGAACCGGTTCCGACAGTCTTCTGCGGTAAGCTCCTCGGTCATCACGGCCCTCGCCTTTCCCAGAACAAGAGTCCCGCAAAAGCCAGAATCCCCAGGACGACCCAGACGAGGTCACGGAGTGTAAAGGGGTGCCGCTGAGGCTCGCTCTGGGCCGGTCGGCTGAATCCTCGGGATTCCATGGCCATGGCCAGGTTTTCTGCCAGCATGAAGGCCTGCACCAGCAAGGGCATGAGCAGGGCCGTCAATCGGGGAACGTTGGTCAGCCGCAATCGTACGTCAATGCCCCGTGCCGTCTGGGCGTCGTAGATGTTTCGGAGGGTGCGGCCCAGCAGGGGGACGTAGCGGAGCGCGGTGAGCAACATGAAAATCACGGGGTAAGGGACTTTCATAGACCTTAAAGCGACGGCTAATTCCTCGGGGGTGAGGGTCTGGAAAAAGAGGACCGAAGCGGCGAAAAGGTTCACGAGCCGATGGGAAAGATCCGCGGCGATCTCAAGGCCGAAGGCAAGCAAGGAGATGACGAAGACCGTGCCCACCGTGGGCCAGATGAGGTGCAGAGAGGACCGTCGGATCTTTCCGCGACCGAACGCCATGAGCCCTAAGGCGAGGAGGAGGCTTTCTCCGATGAGCGCCGGTCGGGTTCGGGTGAGCATGACCGCCGTGATGATGAGCACTCCCAGAAAGAGGCGCACTCTGGGATCCAGCCGGGCGCCGGGTCTCGGTGCTGGAACGGGTTCCCATTCCATCACGCGTCCTCCGCCGTCGGGACCATGGATCGATCCTCCACGAGACGCCCCTGATCCAGCACGAGGCGACGGGAACACACGGCGCGGGCGAAATCCGTGTCGTGGGTGACCACCACGAGGGCGATCCCCCGGCTCCGGACGATTCTGGGAAGGAGTTCCGCCAGTTCCCGTCGGAATCGACCGTCTTGGCCCGCCGTGGGCTCGTCCAGCACGAGAACCTGAGGGTTCATGGCAAGGACAGAGGCTACGGCGACTCGCTTCTTTTCTCCTTCGCTGAGGCGGTACGGGCTTTGTTTGGCCAACGGACGCAGGCCGAAGAGGTCAAAGAGGTGTTCGATCCAGTCCCGGTCCGCGGCAATCCCTTTTTTTTCCAGAAGCTTGGGCCCCGCCCACACTTCGTCTTCGACTCGGACTTTGAAAAACTGATCGTTGGGATTTTGAAAGCTCACCCCGATGTGTCGCACCCGCTTGGCCGGGGGCATCCCATGGATGTCTTCCCCGCACCAGAGGGCGGATCCGTGGTGGGGTTTGAGTAAGCCTCCGAGGATTTTGACGAGTGTGGTCTTGCCGGATCCGTTGGGGCCGGTGACGGCCACGCGTTCCCCCGCTTTGAGCGTAAACGATACTTTGTCCAGGACCGGCCGGCCATCGCGGCGGAAGGTGACGTTGGAGAGTTCCAGCAGGCTTTCCCGGGCGAAGGGAAAGGTGTCTTCCGTGGGCTGGGGATATCGGGGCACAAGGCCCGTCTCCTTGAGGGGCCGGAGTACCGCCTTCGGTGTGCCGTCGAAGGTCACGCGGCCGGATTCCATGACCAGACAGCGATCTGCATCGAGCAGGAAATCATCCACCAGGTGTTCCGCCACGATGACGGTTGTGCCCGAACGATGCACGGCGGCCAACGCTTGTCTCAGGCGCCCCCGGTTGGGGGCGTCCAGGTGGGCGAAAGGTTCGTCCAGGGCGACAATGGGCGGTTTCAGGCACAAGGCCGAGGCGATTGCCGCCAGATGCTTTTCTCCCCCGGAAAGGTCGTGGGGCGCTCGATAACGCAAGTGTTCGATACCGAAAAAGGAAAGGGTTTCCTGGATTGTTCGGCCGAATTGGGGTGCCGGGATGGGCGAACGTTCCAAGCCGAACAGGAGTTCCGCTTCGACGGTTCCGCAAAAGAGGTAAGCGTCCGTGTTTTGGAGCACCACGGCCACCTGTCGGCTCAAGACCGCCGGAGGCGTTTCGCTGACGAGGCGATTGCACACCAAAGCGTCGCCGGAAAAATCCCCGCCGAAAAAATGAGGCACGAGCCCGTTGAAAAGGGAAATCAATGTGGATTTGCCGGACCCGTTGGGCCCGAAAATCACGACGTATTCCCCTTGCCGCACATCCAGGTCGATGCGGTCCAGCGCCCACGGGGCGATTCCATGGCGGCCCGGGTAACGATACGCCGCGTTTTTCAGATGGATCACGGTTGCCAGAGGCCTCCCTTGCGCAGGAGGTGCAAGGCGGCCAATCCCAGCACGGTGCCTCCCAGGGTGCTGATGCTGAAGGCGGTCATGAGCGTCACCAAGGGAATGGTTTTCCCCATGAAGACGGGCGCGACGATCCACACGCTGACGAGCGCTCCCAGGACGCCCGTGCCCACAAGTTCTCCGGCGGCGGCGGCGTACATGTTCTTCGTGGCCTTGTAGGCCAGGCCGGCCAGGAGGGCTCCGATCATGCCCCCGGGAAAGGCCAGCAAGGTGCCCAGGCCCAACAGATTACGGATGACGGCCGCGACGGCGGCGACGGTGACGGCGTAACCCGGGCCGAGCATGACGGCGCTCATGACGTTGATCATGTGCTGGGCGGGAAAGCATTTGGCGATTCCCACCGGAATGAAAATGGGGGACAGGGCCACGGCGAGGGCCACAAAAATCACGGCTCTGGCGATCTGACGCGTCTGCATGGTCCCACTCGGCGATGAGGTCAAAAAAGGAGCCGAACCCCCCGGCCACCCAGGTCCGGCGCTCTTTTCGCAGGCTCTTTTCTTATCATGGCGCCTGCGAAAGCGCAACGGAGCACTCCCCGTGGCTCTTTGACCGGTTTTCACCCGTGGAAAAAATGCGTGCTCCTCGCCCCCTGCCCCTCCAGCGGGCTGTGCGGGCCGGTTTGGTTGACAGGAGCCGGCACGGAGGCTATGGTGCTTTGCATCTTTTTGGAATGTTGAGGAAAAGGCCGAAGGCGCATCCCGCCGTCCGTGAAGGGGGGGCTTCGGTGTGAGGGAGCTGCATCAATGGGCAAAAACATCGGGTTTGTGTCCACCAGGTTCGCCGGGACGGACGGCGTGTCCTTGGAGGCGGCCAAATGGGCCCAGATGCTTTGGGATCACCACCATGTCTCGTACTGGTTCGCGGGAGTCTTGGATCGCAATCCCGACGTGAGCGTTGTGGTGCCGGAAGCGTTTTTCGATCATGAAGAAAATCTATGGATCAATCGCCATGTCTTCGGCGTTCAGAAACGCACGCCTTACATCACCGGCCGGATCCATGCCCTTCGGGAATACCTAAAGATCAAGCTCTATGAATTCATCGCCAAGTTCGACATTCACATCTTGATCGTCCAAAACGCCGTCACGATTCCCATGCACGTCCCGCTGGGCTTGGCCATCACTGAACTCATCGCTGAATCGGGCATTCCGACGGTGGCCCATCATCACGACTTTTATTGGGAGCGGACCCGCTTTTCCGTGAACGCCGTCCAAGATTATCTGCAAATGGCGTTTCCACCCAAGTTGCCGAACATCCAGCATGTGGTCATCAATTCCATCGCCCAGGAAGCGCTGGCCCTTCGCACGGGGATTTCGTCCATCGTGATTCCCAATGTGTTGGATTTCGAGAGCGAACCATGCATCGATTGGGAATTCACAAAAAACTTTCGAGCGGAAATGGGCTTCCGGGAAGACGACATCCTGTTCCTGCAGCCGACGCGAGTGGTCCAGCGCAAGGGCATCGAGCATGCCATCGATCTTGTGCATGCCCTGGGGGATCCTCGCATCAAGCTCATCATTTCCCATGCCGCAGGGGATGAGGGCATGGATTATTTCCAGTGGCTCCAGGATTATGCCGAGGAACATCATGTGGACATGCGCCTTATTTCCCACCATGTGAGCGACAAGCGCGGCGTGAACGAGGACGGAACGAAACGCTATGCCTTGTGGGACGTGTATCCCCACTGCGATTTCGTCACGTATCCCAGCACCTACGAAGGATTCGGCAACGCTTTTCTGGAAGCCATCTACTTTCGGAAACCTTTGTTGGTGAACCGCTACGATGTCTTTGTGCGGGACATTGAGCCCCAAGGGTTCGACGTGGTGGTCATGGATGGGTACGTGTCGGAACGGGTCGTTCGGGAAGTGCGGGAAATCCTGGATTCCCCCGAACGGCGCCAACGCATGGTGGACCATAACTACGCCGTGGCTACGCGCCACTATTCCTACGCGGTGTTGCGGAGGCGGTTGGCGTTCTTGATTTCCAATTTCTTCGGCATTGAAATTTAGCAGACCGCAATGCCGAGCGGCTTGAGGGAGGAAAGGGAATGGTCGCGGTCATCATGGCCGGAGGGTCCGGGACTCGGTTTTGGCCCTTGAGCCGGGCGTCGTATCCCAAACAGTTCTTACGAATCATCGGTGGGACGCCCCTGCTTCGGGTGACCTACGAACGCCTTCGCCCCCTTTTTGCCGATGAGCGCATTTTGGTCGTCGTCGGTCGTGAGCATGAAGCCGAAACGCGGCGCATTCTTTCGGACACCCGGGTGACGGTGTTGGTGGAACCTTTCGGGAGAAACACGGCCCCATGTGTGGGGCTGGCCGCGCGGTACGCCGCGTGGAAGGGCATCCAGGATCCTTTGGTGATCCTTCCTGCGGATCATTACATTGCAGACGCCGAGGCTTTCCGCACGGCGCTGCAAAAGGCGGGAGCCTTGTGCGCCGAAGGGGGCATCGGGACCCTGGGAATCGTCCCCACGCGGCCCGAAACCGGCTACGGATACATCGAGGCCGATCAAGACAGCCATTCGGGGGACGGGGCTTACGCCGTGGCGCGCTTTGTGGAAAAGCCGCCCCTGGAAACGGCCGCCGCCTATTTTCAAAGCGGTCGTCATTATTGGAACGCCGGCGTCTTCTTGGCCACACCGGAAACCCTGCTGCGGGAGTTTTCCCGGTACATGCCCGATTTCGCCGAGCGCCTCAAGGCCTTGGACGCCGCTTTCCATACGCCGCGTTTCGGCGAAGTGCTGGAGTCGATCTACCGTGCTGTGGAAAACATCTCCTTCGACTATGCCATCATGGAAAAGACGACCGAGAAGGTCTTCGTCGTCCCGGTGGATTGCGGATGGAGCGACGTGGGCTCATGGCTCAGCCTTTACGAAGTCCGCCGCCGGGCCCACGGGATATCCGACGGCACCATCGTGGAAGGCGACGCCCAGGCCATCCGCTGCCGGGAATGCTTCGTTGTGGCCGAAGGCAAGAGATTCGTGGCGGTTCTGGGACTGGAGCGGGTCTTGGTCGTGGATACCTCCGACGCTCTTCTTGTGGCCCATCTCGACAGCAGCCAAGAAGTTCGCACTATCGTCGACCATCTCAAGCGGCATGGACGAGAAGAACTCCTATAAGTTTTGCCCGTATTGCGGCGCCCCGCTGGCTCGGAACGCCAAGGGCCGCCCCCATTGCCCGGCGTGCGGGACGGTCTTTTACCGAAATCCCACCGTGGGGGTGGCCGTGGTGGTGCTGGAAGACCGTAAGGTTCTCTTGGTTCGCCGGCGGGGCAGTTATCGCGGAACATGGTGCATTCCCTGCGGGCATGTGGAATGGGGCGAGGAGGCTCGGGAAGCCGCCGCCAGGGAACTGGAAGAAGAGACGGGTTTGAAGGCCCACGTGGGGCCCGTCGTTGCGGTGCACTCCAATTTTCACGACCCCGAGAGGCTCACCGTCGGGATTTGGTTTCTCGGCCGGCGCACGGGCGGGTCTCTTCGGCCGGGATCCGATGCGGACGCCGTGGATTTCTTTTCCTTGGACCGCCTACCCGAACCCCTGGCTTTCCCGACGGACGTTCGGGTGTGCCGCATGCTCCAAAAACGTGCCCGGGACGGAACTCTGGAGATGTGGATCCGGTGCCTGGATGACGAGCGCGCAGATCCGTAGAGGGCATGTCTGGAGAAGGGGGCGCTTGCCTCGGGCGGGATCAAGGCGGTCAGGACGTCCCATGGGCATCGCAGAACAATCCCGTAGGTTGGGGTGAGCGCAGCGAACCCCAACGCTCTGAGACTCAGGGCCGGATGAGCGAGGCCGACCCCACCCCCTCCGACGGGCGTTCGCGGTCAAGGCGATGGTTTTGGCCAAACTTTACGCGCAGAAAGGATGACGCACCCATGGAAACATGGCTTGTGACCGGGGGAGCCGGCTTTATCGGCAGCAACTTCGTCCACTTGGTTCGCCGTCTGAAGCGGGCCCGGGTCATCAATCTGGACAAATTGACCTATGCCGGCCACCTGGAATCTTTGGAACCCTTGAAGGACGACCCCGATCATCTTTTCGTCCGAGGGGATATCGGCAATGTGGAACTGGTTTTTTACCTCCTGAACACTTACGGGGTGACCACGGTGGTGAATTTTGCCGCCGAATCCCACGTGGACCGATCCATCGACGGGCCAGGGGACTTCGTCCAGACCAACATCGTGGGGACCTTTCGGCTCCTGGATGCGGCCCGCCATTACTGGAACGGACTGGACGGGGACGCCAAGGCCCGATTTCGGTTCCTGCACATTTCCACCGATGAAGTCTACGGATCCTTGGGCCCCGAAGGCTTTTTCACGGAATCCACCCCCTACGCCCCAAATTCTCCTTATTCCGCCTCCAAGGCGGCGTCGGATCACCTGGTGCGGGCCTATCACGAAACCTACGGGCTGCCCACGCTGACCACAAACTGCTCCAACAACTACGGGCCTTACCAGTATCCGGAAAAGCTCATTCCCTTGATGATTCTCAACGCCTTGGAAGGAAAACCCCTGCCCATCTACGGAGACGGGCTCAATGTCCGGGATTGGCTCTACGTGGTGGACCATTGTGAAGCCATCCTGCGCGTGTTGGAGTCGGGCCGTGTGGGCGAAACCTACAACATCGGGGGGCATAACGAAAAAACCAACGTGGAAGTCGTTCGCACCCTGTGCCGCGTGCTCGAGGACTTGGCGCCGTCACGGGACAACCCGGCCATGCAGACCACAGGGGCGCGATACGAGGACCTCATCACTTTCGTGCCGGACCGTCCCGGCCACGATCGGCGTTACGCCATCGACGCATCCAAGATCGCTCGGGAGTTGGGATGGCGCCCTCGAGAGACCTTCGATTCCGGGCTGCGCAAGACCGTCTCGTGGTATCTGGAAAACAGGGAATGGTGCCGCAAGGTGACCGAAGGGGTCTATGATCGAACCCGCTTGGGGAGAGCCTGATTTGAACGCCGGGGGTTCCTTGCGGTGCGGGCGTTCCCGCTGGGCACGGAGAAGTCGTCCCCATGTCGGGTGACGGCCTCCGGACGACATGCCGGAAAAACCCCGCGCCTCGGATCTTTTCGGACAAGCCCCTCGGCGCAGCCCGGGGGCGTTGAGTGATGGAGTCAGACCATGAACGCAATGAAGCCTGAACACATGAAGGCGTTGGTTTTGAGCGGCGGGTCGGGGACACGGCTTCGCCCCTTGACGTACACCGGCGCCAAGCAGTTGGTCCCGGTGGCCAACAAGCCCATCCTCTTTTACGTTTTGGAAAACATCGCCGCGGCGGGTATCCGGGATGTGGGCCTTGTGATCGCTCCCGAAACCGGCCAGGAAGTCATGGAGGCCGTTGGAAACGGCAGCCGCTGGGGCCTCAATGCCGAATACATCCTCCAGGAACGCCCCCTGGGTTTGGCGCACGCCGTGCTCACGGCCAAGGACTACCTCAAGGCCTCCCCGTTTCTCATGTACCTCGGTGACAACCTCATCGGCTGCCGGGTACGCGCCGAAGTGGAAAGCTTCCTTCATGATCCGTCGCTTTCCGCGGCGATTTTCCTAAAGACCGTTCCCAATCCCAGGGCCTTTGGCGTCGCGGTGGTCAACGGCGATGGGCAGGTGGTGGACCTGGTGGAAAAGCCGGCCGATCCCCCGTCCAACCTGGCTTTGGTCGGCATTTACCTCTTTCGGACGGAAATTTTTGAAGCCATCGGCAATATCCGCCCATCGGCCCGCGGGGAACTGGAAATTACCGACGCCATCTCCTGGCTCATCAAGAGCGGCCGTCGCGTCCACAGCCACATCATCCACACCTGGTGGCTGGACACCGGCAAGAAGGACGACCTCCTGCTGGCCAATGATACCGTCATGGACGATTGGCTGAAGACGCACATCGCGGGCACGGTGGATGCGCACAGCCAAGTGACGGGGCGCGTCCATATCGAAGACGGCGCCCAGTTGATCCGGTCCGTGGTGCGGGGCCCTGTGATCATCGGGGCTGGAGCCACCTTGGTGGAAGCGACCATCGGGCCCTTTACGGCCATCGGCCCGGGGGTGCTCATCGAGCGGTCCACCGTGGACCATTCGGTCATCATGGAAGGGTGCCACATTCGCGATATCGCACGGCTGGAAAACTCGGTTTTGGGACGCCGCGTCAAGGTCTGCCCCACGTCCACACCGCACGGTGCCATCAGCCTCATGGTGGGCGACGACTGCGTTATTGAAGTGAGGCGGTGAAATTTCTCCGGCGGATATTCATTGACGAGGAGGCCGCGGCTTTGCTAGAAAAACGGCAAATACGCCCGGAGCCGAACGGCACGGAGCCACGGAAGGTTGGGAAGCCCGGTTCAGGAAGGAGGCCGTCATGTGGGGGATGGATTTTCTGTGTGCGACGCTGAAACGCAGTTTGGCGAGTATGCTTCCGTGGGACATCCCATGGTATGATCCCAGCCACGCGGTGTTTTTCGCTGCTCTTTACGGCGCCTTGAGCGTCATCGGCCTCGGGGTGCTCATCGCCGTGCTCATGACCTTGAAACAGCTCAAAAAAGGAAACGGCGCGCCCCACTAAAATTTCGGCCTGTTCGGGCGCCACCGCTCTATTCCTTTAAATTCCCGGGACCCTTTTTCGACGGCGTCAGCACCTTCGAAAAGGGCTCTCCTGCATTGCCCCAAAAGGCGGTCCCAGACCGCCTTTTTCATCCCCGACGGTGTGTGCGGCACTTCCCCCAAGTCATGTTCCAACTCAGGATCCCCAAAAGGAGGGTACGGCATGGACCCGAAAGCCTTTCGCGAATATGACATTCGCGGCCTGGTGGATAAGGAAATCCACGACGACGATGTGATCCGGCTGGGTAAAGCCTTCGCCACGTACCTCGCTCCCTACGGCAGGCGCCGAGTGGTCGTGGGGCGCGATTGCCGTTTGAGTTCCGACCGGTACCGTGATCTTCTCGTGCAGGGCATGCTGTCCGCGGGACTTGACGTGGTGGATGTGGGCGTTGTGCCGACACCGCTCTTTTATTTCGCCATTCGCCATCTGGACCGGGAAGGCGGCATCATGATCACGGCGAGCCACAATCCGCCGGAATACAACGGTTTCAAGGTGTGCAACGGCTACGACACCATTTCGGGCCCGGAGATTCAAAAGCTGAAAGAAGTCATGGACGCGGGAGATTTCGTCCGAGGGGACGGGACGGTGAGCGATTACGACATCGTGACCCCTTACTGGGATTTTGTGTGCGGCAACATCGTGCTGGATCGGCCCTTGCGCGTCGGGGTGGATGCCGGCAACGCCGTGGGAGGTCCTGTGGCGGTGCCTCTGTTGGAAAGGCTCGGCTGCCATGTCTACCCCTTGTACTGCGATATGGACGGGACCTTTCCCAATCACGAACCGGACCCCACGGTCATGGAAAATCTCAAGGACCTTATCGAGCTTGTGCGGCGGGAATCCTTGGATGTGGGCATCGCCTACGACGGCGACTGCGACCGGCTGGGGGTGGTGGATCACTACGGGAACGTGGTCTACGGCGACAAACTCATGATCATTTTCGCCCGGGAAATCCTCAGCCGAAAGCCCGGGGCCGTGTTCATCTCCGAGGTCAAGTGTTCCAAGACGCTCTACGACGACATCCGAAAGCGCGGCGGAACGGCCATCATGTGGCGCACGGGTCATTCCCTGATCAAGGCCAAGATGAAGGAAACCGGGGCCGATCTGGCGGGGGAGATGAGCGGCCACATGTTCTTCAAAGACCGCTACTTCGGATTTGACGACGGAATCTACGCCTCGTGCCGGCTCCTGGAAATCCTGGCTCGAACCCGCAAGAGAATTCCCGAACTCTTGGAAGGGGTGCCGGAGACGGTGACCACGCCCGAGATCCGGGTGGCGTGCCCCGACGAAATCAAGTTCGCGGTGGTGGAACGGGCCGTGGCCTATTTCAAGAAGGAAGGCTACGACGTGATCGATGTGGACGGGGCGCGCATAGTGTTCCCGGACGGCTGGGGGCTGGTGCGGGCTTCCAATACCCAGCCGGTCTTGGTCCTTCGCTACGAGGCGGAAACCGAGGCGCGGCTCAAGGAAATCCAAAACCTCATCGAAGAAACCATCGAAAAGATTCGATCGGGGGCCTTGTAAGCCCCCCGGAGCTAGGCTTTGACGATCTTTTCACGCCCTTCCGTGACGTGCTTCGTGGCATTTCGGGTGTCGATCACCAAGGGGGCGTGGCGCACAATCCAGGGATAGTCGTAGGCGCTGTGGTCCGTCAGGATGACCACGGCCTCCACGGACGAGAGGGTCTCTTCCGTCAGCGGCACCGATTCCTGGTCGAAGCGATGCTTGCGGCCGGGTTTCAGTTTGGGGATATGAGGGTCGTTGTACAGCACGACGGCCCCCCGGTCCTGCAAAAGCTGCATCACTTCGTAGGATGGGGACTCGCGGTCGTCGTCGATGTCCTTCTTGTAGGCCACCCCCAGAATGAGGATGCGCGAGCCTTTGAGGCATCGGCACCGGTCGTTGAGGGCCTCCGTGATGCGCTCCAGCACGTAGTAGGGCATGGAGACGTTAACTTCCCCGGCCAGCTGGATGAAGCGGGTGGCGAAGTCGTATTCCCGGGCTTTCCACGACAGGTAAAAGGGGTCGATGGGAATGCAGTGACCGCCCAGGCCGGGCCCGGGGTAAAACGGGGTGAACCCGAAGGGCTTGGTGGCCGCCGCTTCAATGACTTCCCAAATGTCGATCCCCATGCGGAAGGCCAGGACTTTGAGCTCGTTGACCAGGGCGATGTTGACGCTGCGGTAGATGTTTTCCAGGAGCTTGGTCAGTTCTGCGACACGGGTGCTGGAAACGGGCACGACCCGCGTGACGGCGTGGCCGTAAAGGGCCTTGGCGCATTCCAGGCAGGCCGCAGTGACCCCGCCCACCACCTTGGGAATGTTTCCCGTATGGAAGCTCGGGTTGCCGGGATCTTCCCGCTCCGGGGAAAAGGCCAGGAAGAAATCCCGGCCCACGCGGAGCCCCGTGCGCTCCAGCTTGGGCAGCATGAGTTCTTCGGTCGTTCCGGGATAGGTGGTGCTTTCCAAAACCACGAGATGCCCCGGGCGCAGGTGCTGCGCGATGGTTTCCGTGGTGCTTTCAATATAGCGAAGATCGGGTTCCATCTTGTCCGTGAGGGGCGTCGGCACGCAAATGACGATGCAGTCCGCTTCACGAAGTCGTTCGAAGCTGATCGTGACATCCAACTGCCCGGCTTCGAGAAACTTTCGGACGGGCTCGATGGGAATATGACGGATGTAGCTCTTGCCGTGGAGCAATGCGTTGATCTTGGCGCTGTCCACATCGAAGCCGATGAGAGGAAATCCGGCTTCGCCGAAACGGATCAGGAGGGGGAGCCCCACGTAGCCCAGACCGATGATTCCCACGACAGCTTTTCGCTCTTGGATCTTTTGAAGCAGTGCTTCCATAGGTGAGCAGCCTCCGTTGTGTGTTGATTTTTCGAACGAGGAAAAGGTGACATTGGGACGCATTGTGCCCAAGGAGAAGGCAAAGAGCAATGGAGAAAAACGCACGCGGTTCTTTTCGGTGTCTTGTGACGGGAGCGGCGGGTTTCGTCGGAAGCCACCTGTGTGAAAAGCTTTTGGCCCTAGGGCATACCGTGGTGGGCGTCGATAATTTCTTTTCCGGACGTCGCGAGAATCTCGACTCCTTCTCGGCCCATCCCCGGTTTTTTTTCCACGAAAGATCCATCGTGGAACCGGACCTGCTCGAGGAGCTCCATGCGGCCCACGGCCCCTTGGACACCGTGTTCCATTTGGCGGCCATCGTCAGTGTGCCCTATTCCTTGGATCATCCTGAAGAAACCTACGACGTGAATTACCGAGCCACGGTCCGTCTGTTGGACGAAGCCGAAAGGCTTCGGGTGCGTTCTTTTGTGTTCGCGGGTTCCGCGGCCGAATACGGGACTCAGGATCGAATGCCGCTTCGTGAGACCGATGCCGGGGACGGCACCCGATGGCTCAGCCCCTACGGAGAAGCCAAGTACCGAGCCACCATGGCCGTGGCCTCCCGCCGAAGCCCCCTGCGAGGGGTGTCCCTTCGATGTTTTAATATCTACGGGCCCCGCCAGGACCCTTCCAGCCCTTACAGCGGCGTCATTTCCCGTTTTGTGGACATGGCCGTGGCCGGCAGGCCTTTGACCGTCTTCGGAGACGGACTGCAGACCCGGGATTTTGTGTTCGTGGATGACGTGGTGGCTGCCTACTGTCAGGCGGCGGGAGCTGCGGATGGAGCCGGAAGCGGTCCCTGCGGGATCTATAACGTGGGTTCGGGCCGACCTACGGCTGTCCTGGATCTTGCCCGTTTGATTTGCCGCTTGACAGAGCGTCCGGAATCCATCACGTTTTGTCCAGAACGACCCGGGGACATCCGACACAGCACGGCAAGCATCCAATCCGCCTTGCGAGAATTGGGCTGGGCGCCCCGGATCGGCCTGGAAGAAGGCCTGAGACGAACCATTCAGTGGATGCGGGGTGCCGCGTAACTCTTGGAGGTCAGAGCCTCTCCCAATGTCAACGGAAGTCAGAAAAAAACGAAGGAGGGAGCTGTGAAGAAGGCGATCTTTTTGGGTGTGGCGTGTCTTGCGGTGGCGGTTTTGGTGATGACCTGCAAGCCGTCCGGAGACGGCGGCAAGCTGCCGGTGAGTCGGGCCCTCGAACCGTATCGTGCTGTGGACTTCAGCCATCTCCTGGGCATGGAAGGCTTCAGCGACGCCCTTCTCAGGATGCATTTCACCCTGTACCAAGGCTATGTGGCCAATACCAACGCCCTCTTGGAGAAGACCCGGGCCTTGGCCAAGGAAGGCAAGGCCGACGGTCCGGAATACGCCGAACTGAAAAGGCGGTTGGGCTTCGAATTCAACGGCATGAAGCTTCACGAGTACTACTTCGGCAACTTGGGTGGATCCGGCGTCCTGCCCAAGAACAACGCCCTCTATGCGGCCATTGAGGAAAACTTCGGCAGCTTCGAAAACTGGAAGGCGGATTTCATCGCCACAGGAAGGATGCGCGGCATCGGCTGGGTTGTTCTGTACCAGGATCCGGCCACGGGCCGTCTTGTGAACACGTGGATCAACGAACACGAAACCGGCCATTTCGTCGGCTGTGTGCCGCTTTTGGTCATGGATGTCTTCGAACACGCCTACGTAACGGACTACGGTTTGGACCGAAAGGCCTATATCGAGGCCTTTTTCAAGAACTTGAACTGGAAAGTGGTGCTCCAAAGGTTCGGTCTTGAAGTGAACGAAGCCGATTTTCCGAAGCCACCGACGCAAGCCGGCGCCGCCAAGGCAGAGGAGGCCGGCCCGGCCAAGGCTGAAAAGACCTCCGCGGAACCGGCGCCGCCCAAGGAACAGAAATCGTGAGGAACAAGGGCTGCAGGTCGGGGTGAGGGCAGCGAACCCCAACAATAACGGTAATCCTTACCCCGGGTAGAAATCCTTGCCTCATCGGCGACCCGCTCGGCTTCAAGAAGTCGGCCGAAGCGGGATTCTTTTTCCCCATAGCGAGGATCCCGGCTGGAGAGATGGTCATGGAAAGCATCGTGGAATCCCTGAAGAAGCAAAGGGAGCAGGTTCTGCACAGTTCGGACGAGGAGACGCTGCGGCGGCATATGAGCCTACTGGAGATCGCCGTCATCAGCCTCCACAACCGATTGGTCAATCGCATGGCGTCGGAATCGGAACGGTTCCGATCCAGCGGCGCCATTGTGGCCATGGGGAATTTGGGCCGCGGTGTGTTGGGCCCCCAAGATCCTGTGACTTTGTTATGGCTCCGTACGGAAACCTTTCCCTGGGACGAAACGGCCCAGCAGGAAATCACCGCCCCGCTGGTGGAAGCCGGGTGGCGGGTGAGCCTGCGCTGCGCGACCATTCCCGAGCTCCTTGAAGAGGCGGAATCGCACCTGGCGTTTTTTTTCGAACTCCTGGACGCGCGGTACCTTTCCGGCAACCGCCAGTTGATCGGGGAGCTGGATCATGCCCTGGATGATTTCATCGCTGAGCATCAGCAGGTCCTTTTCGATGAGCTCTACGTGGGGATTCGAGGTCGCCATGCACGGTTTTCCAAGGCCGAAGACTGGCTGGAGCCCGATGTGCTGGAGAGCCCCGGAGCCCTCAGGGACATTGACTCCATTCGTTACGCCGCACGCATCCTATTGGATGTGCGCTGCTTCGACGACGCCATCTTTCAGGGTTACCTCACGCGAAAGGAAGTGGACCGGCTGCAAGGCGCCGAAAAGAAGCTTCTCAAGTGGCTGAACCTGCTTCGAACCGTCAAGGGGGACCGGCAGAGCGTGCTGGATTTTCAGGTTCAGGAAATCCTAGCGGAAAAATTGGGCTACAGCGGACGGTCCGGGTTCCTTCCCGTGGAATCGTTCATGCAAGAAGTCCATGAGACCCTCCATGAAGTGTTCTGCGTCAGTTCGGAGTTTTGCGAGCGACTCCAGGAGACGGGAAAGATCGCAAGCGCCCCGGCGCCTCCCGCCGAGCGCGTCCATGTGGAAGAAGGGATGAGCCTCCTCGGCGGGAGGCTCCACGTGGATCCGGCGCGTTATGAACCGTCGGCGGCCAACGTGATCCGTCTCTACAGCCTGGCCGCCCGCCACAAGGCTGGTTTTTCCAGCGCCACGCGCCGGTGGCTGCACCATCACCGCAGCGTGGTGGAAACCGCCGCCGCCGATCCCGGCGTCCAGGAAGCCTTCCTGGACCTGGTGGCCTCCGATGACGGCCACCTGTCCGTCGTCCGAAGGTTTTACAACGACGGGTTTCTACGGGCTCTTGTTCCGGAAACGGCCTTGGTCCACGCCCTGGTGCAGCATGACGCGTTCCATGTCTATCCCGTCCATGAACACCACCTGAGGACTCTTCGGGAAATTAAGCGATTGCAGGCGGGCGAGTATCGCGACGAGGAGCCGGAGCTGACGGTCTTGGCGCAGGAGACGGCCGAGAACCGGTGGCTCCTGCTGGCGGCCTTGTTCCACGACATCGGCAAGCACGTGGGAAGCCGTCACGCCAAGCACGGAGCCGACATGTTCCCGCTCATCGCACGGCGCCTCGGCTTGAGCCCCGAGGGCACCGAGCTGGTGACCTTCCTCATTCGCCATCATCTGCTCCTGATGGACACCGCCTCCATGAGGGACCTGGGGGACATGGAACTCCTCGTGCAGTGTGCCCGGACCGTGGGGGATCCGGAAAAACTGCACCTGCTCATGATCTTGAGCTTTGCCGACATGATGGCCACGGGCCCCCGTGCCGCGCAAAAGTGGCGGGAAACCCCGGTCCGGGAGCTGTACCAGCGGTTGGCCGATCTTCTGGAGAAGGGAGAGCCCGGTGAGGAGATCCTGGCGGAACGTGTACAACGCCTGAAAGAGGCGGTCTTCGAAAGGGTGGCCGACCTGGTGGATCGATCCCGCCTGGAAGAGCATTTCCGCGACATGCCGCCGCGCTACGTGCTGACCAGTTCGCCGGAAGCCGTTGCCCGGCATTTGAGGTTGGAAATGGAGCTCGGCCCTGAACCGGACGCCTTCGTCTGGGAAGTGCAGAAGGAAAACGGCGGCGTGGAAATCACGGTGCTCAGTCGGGAAATGCCCGGGTTCTTGGCCAAGTCGGCCGGGATCCTCACCCTGCACGATTTGGATATCCGGGATGCCAGGATCTTTACCAAGAAAAACGGGGTGATGATCCTCGTCTTTCGGTGCGGTTTCGTTTCGTCGTCGTCGGTGGAACCCGATTGGGCCTTGGTGCGGGCCGACTTGCGCCGACTCCTGGAAGGCCGGCTGGCCCTGGATTATCGGATCGCGTTTCACGCCGCTACCAGAGGGGCGGGGCGAACTCACCCCTTGATTCCCAGCCCCAGCCGTGTTCTGGTGGATAACGAGTCGGCGAGGGAATACACGATTGTGGAAGTGTACACCATGGACCGCCCCGGGCTCTTGTACACCATCACGCGCACGCTGCTGGATCTCCAGGTGCGCATCTACGTGGCCAAAATCACCACCAAGGTGGATCAGGTGGCCGACATCTTCTACATCAAAAATCACCGGGGGGAAAAGGTGACCGACCGGGAACAGGTGGAGGAACTCCGTCGGGCCCTGCTCTTTTATCTGGACGGGCCGCCCCGGGCGGCGACTTGAACGGCCGAGGAGAAAGCCCCATGTCTCTCTATATCCGCCGCACCCGCGAAGGGCGCCAAACGCATTACGTGCTGAGGGAGTCCTATTGGAACGGGTCGTGTTTTGCCGCGCGAAACATCCTGGATTTGGGCACCGATCCGGCGGAGCACATCGTCTATGCAGGCGGCAACGGATTCTACTTCAGCGATGCGGTGGAAGAGGCTTTCTCCCGAATGGGACTCGAAAGGGAAACCGAAGATCTGGAACAGGCTTTCCTCAATTACCTGGATCCGCACATCCGCCGCATCATCGAAAATTTCACCACGGGAAGATCCCCGGCCCATCCCTCATGGAATTCCGAGCAACTGGCCCATCGGCAGCGGTTTCTCCATCCGTTCGACAAGCGCCGCATGCATTTCCTCCGGTGCGGTCGGATCGACATCGGCTCCTTGGACGGCCGCAGCTGGAAGTTCTTGAACGTTCTGTGCGACAAATGCCGGGATGAAATCGAGCATGTCATCGAGGGGTTGGAAAAGGATCTCAGGCCCCAGGAACGGCGCAATTATCTCTTCACGGCCCTGGAACTCCAGAGGTACTTCCCCAGCCACCTTCTCAAGAACAATCCGGCCGCGTTGGATCCCCAAAAGGTGGATGCGTATTTCCTGGAAGAAATCTGCAGGCTGAACGAGGATCCAACGTTTTTCGTGGGCGTCGAAGACCACAGTCCCAAGAGGCTCCATCCCTATCTCGTGAAATACGTCATCATGTATTTCGATCACACCTTCACGCCCCAGTCTCTGTGGGAACGGATCTTCGAGGACTTCGTGAGGCAGCGGCAGTTTCGTTTTCAGCCGGCGGCGCGCCCAGGCCTTTCGGAAGAGGAGGCGTGCGCCTGCTTAGGGTTGCATCCCAAAGAATACCGGGCCATGAGCGCCCAGGCTCTGGCCCGGCATTATCGAAGGCGGGCGAAAAAACATCATCCCGACGCGGGCGGAGACCACGAAACCTTCATTCGTTTGTCCCAGGCCTACGAGTGCCTCGCTCGGAAAAAAACGCGGGCCTGAACGGGGCTAACGGGTTCGGGTGCCGCTTCGGCATTTTTCATCGCAGTTCGCACTGCAGGAGGTCCTGGACCACGCTGTAGGGGTCCGTTTCCCGGGCGGTGACTTTGCGCACCAGGTCGTCCAGGCTCACCCCCCGGCTTTCCATGCGCCGAAGGAGTTCCGCAAGCGCTTCTTCCCGCAGGGTTTCCAGGAGTTGCGTCTTGGCTCGCTTCTGGGTGACCGCTTCCCACTGACTCCGGTCGTTTTCCAAAAGGTATTGGCGATGGCGTTCCACGGCGTCCATGAGTTCCGGGATGCCGCGTCCTTTCAGCGCCTCGGTTTCGATGATCGGCGGCTCCCAGTGCTGGTCCCCGAGGCGGCGCAGTCCCAATTCGATGAGGTTTCTCAATTCGCGCACCGTCTTGCGGGATCCTTCCCGGTCGGCCTTGTTGACCACGAAGATATTGCCGATTTCCATGATCCCGGCCTTGATGGCCTGGACTTCGTCGCCCATGCCCGGAATGGTCACGAGCACGGTGGTGTGGGCGCAATTGGCGATGTCCACCTCGTCCTGCCCCACGCCCACGGTTTCCACCATGATGATGTCCTTGCCCATGGCATCCAGGACGGTGATCATGTCGTTGGTGGACTTGGTGAGCCCCCCGAAGTGGCCGCGGGTGGCCAAGGAGCGGATAAAGACGCCGCCGTCCAGGAAATGGCGCTGCATGCGGATGCGGTCGCCGAGAATGGCGCCTCCGGTAAAGGGGCTTGTGGGGTCGATGGCCAGGATGCCCACGGTCAGGCCCTTCTTGCGGTATTCCATGGCCATCTGGTCCACGAGGGTGCTCTTGCCGACCCCGGGGGATCCCGTAAATCCCAATATGTACGCCCTGCCCGTATGAGGGTAGAGTTCCTTGAGGATTTCCCGGGCGGACGGCATCTGGTCGTCGATGTCGCGCAGGAGACGCGCGACGGCCCGCACGTCCCCCGCGAGGATTTGGTCCACGATGCTCATGGTCCGTGTCTCTTCCTAGGCGACCATCGCCTTGCGTGGTTTCACATGGGTGCGGACCCACTGGACGATGTCGTCCAGTTTGGCTCCGGGCTCAAAGATTTCCTTGATGCCGATGGCCTTGAGTTTGGGGATGTCTTCCAAAGGGAAAATGCCGCCGCCGATGACGGTGATGTCTTCGGCGTTGTTTTCCTTCAAAAGTTCCATGATCCTTGGGAAAGAATAGCGGTGGGCCCCGGAAAGAATGCTCAGGCCGATCAGGTCCACATCCTCCTGAATGGCCGTGCTCACGATCTGTTCAGGCGTCTGATGGCATCCGGTGTAGACCACTTCAAAACCTGCATCCCGGAAAGCCCGAGCGATGACGCGGGCCCCTCGGTCGTGTCCGTCCAATCCCGGCTTGGCGATCAATATGCGCAGTTTCCTTTCTTCAGCCATGGAAACCATCCCTCCTGTGTCGTCGTCGTTGACCGTTGATTCTGCATTCGAAGCCGCCCGGGGCAGGCCTCCGGCGCAAAGGCGGAACACCGCCGCCCGGCCCCGGCCTCATGGATGCCCAAAGCTAGAACGTTCCCGGGTCGGAATAGGTGCCGAAGACCTCGCGATAGAGATCGCAGCATTCCTGTTCCGTGGCGCCGGCCCGCACCGCGTCGATGAGCGCCGGCATGACGTTGTTTTCCCAACACGGAGGCCCTTCGCAGCGTCGGCGCAGTTCGTCCATGGCCTTCTGGAGCTTCACCTTGTCGCGCTTTTCCTTGAACTGTCGGGTGCGCTCGATCTGGAAATTTTCCAGCTCGTCGTCGATGCGCAGGACGAACTCCAAATCGGGTCGAGCGCTGGGGAACTTGTTCACCCCGATGATGATCTTTTCGCCTTTTTCCACCTGCTGTTGGAAATGATAGGCGGCGTCGGCGATTTCCATCTGGGGATAGTCCTTTTCGATGGCGGCCACCATCCCTCCCAGCTCATCCAGCTTTCGGATGTAGACCATGGCCTCTTCTTCCATCTTGTCGGTGAGGGCTTCCACGAAATAGGAGCCGGCCAGAGGGTCGATCACGTTGGCCACCCCGGTCTCATCGGCCAGGATCTGCTGGGTGCGAAGGGCGATGCGCACGGCTTCCTCGCTGGGGATCATGTACACTTCATCCAGCGAGTTGGTGTGCAGCGACTGGGTGCCTCCCAGGATGGCCGCCAGGGCTTCCGTGGTGGTCCGGATGATGTTGTTGTAAGGCTCTTGGGCCGTAAGAGAGCACCCCGCCGTCTGGGTGTGGAAACGGCACATCATGGAACGCGGTTTCTGGGCCTTGAACCGATCTTTCATGAGGCGGGCCCATAGCCTTCGAGCGGCGCGCATCTTGGCGATTTCTTCGAAGAAATCGATATGGGAGTTCCAGAAGAAGGAAAGGCGCCCGGCGAAGTCGTCCACCTTGAGGCCCCGCTTGATGCATTCTTCCACGTAGGTGATGCCGTCGTAGATGGTAAAGGCCAGTTCCTGCACCGCCGTGGCCCCGGCTTCCCGGATGTGGTAGCCGCTGATGCTGATGGTGTTCCAGCGGGGCACTTCGTACGTGCCGAATTCCACGGTGTCCACGACGAGCCGCAGGCTGGGTTCCGGGGGAAGCATGAGGGTTTTTTGGGCGATGAATTCCTTGAGGCAGTCGTTTTGGATGGTGCCGCCCAATTTCTTGCGATCGAAGCCTTGGTTTTCCGCGTTCGCGATATACATGGCCCAGATGACCGAGGCGGGCGGGTTGATGGTCATGGAGGTGGTCACTTCTTCCAGGTTGATCCCGGCGAAGAGCCGCTGCATGTCGTCAATGGTGTCGATGGCCACACCGCATTTGCCGCATTCACCGCGGGCCACCGGGGCGTCTGTGTCATAGCCCATGAGCGTCGGGAAATCGAAGGCGGTGCTCAGTCCCGTTTCCCCGTGTTCGATGAGGTAATGAAAGCGCTTGTTGGTGTCTTCGGCGGTTCCCAGGCCCGCGAACATGCGCATGGTCCACAGTCTCGCCCGGTACATGGTGGGCTGGACGCCGCGGGTGAAGGGATATTGGCCGGGAAAGCCCAAATCCTGGGAATAATCCTTGTCCTTGATGTCCAGAGGCGTGTAAAGGGCTTTCACTTCCATGTCCGAGACGGTGGAAAACCGCTCCAGCCGTTCCGGCATTTTCTGCAAGGCCTTCCCATATTCCTGCAACCAGTCCTGGTACTCCTTTTCCATCCGATCCAGTTCCGCTTCTGAAAACATCTTTCGGCCCATAAAGTGTCCCTCCTCCAACGATGAAAACCCTGTGCCCACGGTGCGGATGCGGCGCTTCCCCGTGCAGCTTCGACCAACGCCACGGGAGCTGCCTCATATCATGAGGGAAATATACGCATAGCGTCTTCGGTCGTCCGCTGCCTTTGCAGGGTCCAAAAGAGCAGCTTCCGACGGTGCCGTCAAGATTTCTTTCGAAAAGCGATGTCGTCTCGAGGGTGTCCGAGGTGGCATCGCGTGGAATCGAGGGTCTGGACCCGGGGAGCTTCGCTTGGGGGCCTCTGGCCGTGCCGATTTGATAAGGCCCATGGCAGGGATCGTGTGCGCCCTCTTCGGGCGCTGTGGCCGGAACGGCGTCGCCTGCGATCGCCCGAGGCCACGCCCCATCCCCGCGGACCTTAAAAGAGGGGGTTATGCGATGTCAAACAAAATTTTTTTCTCTTGACCATAGCAAAAACCCTGATGTAGGAAGAAGCCGAACTGGTACCAAGAACTCGAAAAGAGCGCGCTCCTCCTCGGACTCACGCCGTTCTTCGCTGCAGCGTCTCCCCCGCTCCCCGTTCACGACCTCCCCGATCATTGGTACCGATTGGGAAATTTTTCCTTTCATCAAAAGCCGTGCCCTCAAGGGATGCTGTCCATGCGAGATCTTGGTTTCGGGCGGTTCGATCCTGCGCCGATGCAGGATGTCTTAGATCCTTTCGTAACCCGGCGTTCCATTCCGTTCAGACGGTGCGGTTTTCCCATGATGACCTGACGTGGCGACATCCAGACTTACAGTTTCCTCAGCCGATGCCACCCCCGGCGCGCCGCAGGGCGAAGCGCCTTGGCGGGGGCGAAGGCGAAGGGGGGTATTGTTGTGCTTTTGGACGTTCGTGGATTCCTGCCGACGGAAAGGGGGTGGTGGACGAGCTCGGTCAATGGGGTGAGGGGCTTTGTGAGGGCAACGTGTTTTGAGGGTGAGTGAATAGGGAGGTTACAATGTTTAAGGGGATGCCGAAAATTTTCTGGATCGGTATGTTGCTCCTTTACGGCTGGTTTTTTCTTTTCTTCATCCTAGAAATTACCGTTCCCAAATTTCCTCTGATGAAATTCCTCGGGGTTCCTGCATGCTATGTCTACAATTGGATTGTGGGTCTTTGGATCATCAATATGATTGTCGCCGCTATTTTCTATCTGGCCGAGGAAGCCCGGGAAGCTCGGCTGGCCAAGAAATAAGGAGGAAAGAATGGGTGCGAATCCAGTTGTTATCGCAGGAGCCCTGATCTATTTCGCCATCATGATCGCCATCGGCTATTTCACCCGGAAAGCCGCCTTGAACGCGTCCGATTATTACGTGGCCGGCCGCAAGGTGGGCTCGTTCATCAACGGGGCGGCGCTGGCTTCCACGTATCTGAGCCCGGCCAGCTTCTTGGGGCTTCCGGCCTTTATCTTTCTTTTGGGCTATCCCTTCTGGTGGGCCCTGGTGGGGATCATCGGCGGCATGCCCATCGCGACCCTCTTGACGGCCGCTCCCTTGCGCAAATACGCTCCCACTTCTTTTACGGACTACTACGCGGACCGTTACGACACCAAGTGGATGCGCCTCATCGCGGGCGTTCCCACCATTATCGCCGGTTTTGCCTACGTGACCCTTTCCATCGTCGGGACGGCGCTCTTCATGCTCGCCATCTTGAAGCTCAACTACAATATTTCGGTGGTCATCGGGGCTCTGGTGGTTTTCATTTACGTCTTTTACGGCGGGATGGTGGCCACCACCTGGTCGGCGGCTTTTCAAGGGGTGACCATGGCTGCGGCGGCGGTCATCGGCGCCATTTACACCATCGCTCATTTCGGCGGCCTGAATCCCATGACGGATGCCATTCTGAGCGTGACCCCGAACTTCTTTAATTGCCCCTACGTCAGCGAAAAACCGTCCAGCGCCCTCATGGGCATGTGGACCGGCATCGTGGGCTTTTACTTTACGTGGCATTTCGGTTTTGCGGCCATGCCATACACGGTGGTGCGCTTCTTTACGGCCCAGGACATCAAGTCGGCTCGGCGAAGCGTTTTCTGGGCCATCTTTTTCGGCGGTTCCATGTACGTGGGGTTGATCATTATCGGTTCGGCCGCCCGGGTGCTCATCGAAACCCTGCACCCCTACATGTCGGTTGAAGGCGTCAAAGACGCCATGGGCGTGCTCAAGCACATGAAAGGCGTCTACGGCGTGGGTGGGGCGGCTGTCACGGACTACTCCATGATCGCCGCCATGGAAGGCTTGAAGAGCCCGTTGCTGTTGGCCGTGATCTGCGCCGGCGGTTTGGCCATCGCCATGTCCACGGCGGCCGGCTGGACCATGGTGCTCAACGTCCTGCTGGGCCGGGACCTCATCGGCAAGGTCTTCGGGAGCAAATGGCCTGAGGAAAAGCCGGTCCAGGTGACCCGGATCATGACCGTCATCATCACGGTCATCTGCACTCTGGTGGCGTTCAGTCCACCCGCGCTGGTTCTGGATATTTCGGGCGCGGCCTTCATCGTGATCCTGTGCTCCGTCGGTCCTCCGCTCATCCTGGGGATCTGGTGGGACAAGGCGAACACCACCGCGGCCGTGATCAACATCATTGTCATGACCGTTTTGTCGACCTACTCCTGGATGTACGCCAACAGCAAACTGGGAAGCGCTCACTGGTTCTTCCTGAGCCAAAAAGGTGGTATTGTGACACCTCACCAGTTTTACTGGGTGTTCGTCGGGTTCGTATTCTTTGTGTTGGTCAGTTTGGTGACCAAGCCCAACAGGCCTGAGGTGATCCAGAAGTATTCTTACAATTTGAGACCGGAAAACTAGCGGGAGCCGGACGGACCGGGGGAAGCCTCGGTTCGTCCTTCCCGCACGTCGCAGATGCGGGAAGGCACACCAGAGGGGATTCATGGCGGAACAGAGTCACAACGAAAGATTGGAGCGCTGGGAGCGGCACCGTCGGCGATGGTATCTTTTATATTTTTACGTCGGGGTTGGGATTAACTTGTTGCTCTATTTTACAAAGCCTTACGGGTTCGATCCCAGCGGCAGTCTCTTCTGGGGATCTTTTTATGGTATTGGGATTCCCCTGTGCACCATGTTTCTCGGGGTTGCAATCCACCGAAAGCTTTTGGGCGCCTAAATTCTCGGATGAAACCTATTCTGTTGCTTCCCGTCGTTTTAATCGTCTTGGGGGTGTGTGCATTCATCACGGAAGGCTCCGTCGCTTCGGCGGAGGTCACCTTTGTCCATGAGGTGGAAGCGGAAGATCTTTTTTCCGGCAAGAAGGTCGTCACATTGACCACCGGTTACGGGGCTGATGGGATCTACATGGACCAGCAACGGCAGTACACGGGATCCTGGATGCGACTGCTCTTCGGGGGGGTCCGCCGGGACCGCCGGACGGTGGTCATCTCCCTGGCCGGCGGGGACATTCGGGAGCTCGATTGGGGCCGGGATAAATGCCGCATTTTTCCCTTGGATCGGCTGAGGGATCCCTCGTGGATCCACAGCCTGGAAAAGCCTCGGGAGGATCTGCAGCCGCTCATGGCCGACCGGTACCAGGTGCAGGCTCCCCAGCTGACGATTACGAGCGACGAGGCGGAAGAACGCATCGGAAACTACCGATGCCGGCACGTGAAAGCGCACCTGCGGCTGGACACTTTCGACAGGTTGCGGGAAGCGCACAGCGTGACCGAAGTGCAGCAGGATTTGTGGCTTTCGGACGAGGTGCCGGGGTTGGCGGAAAGCCTTCGGGTGCACCAAAGCCTGGGGGATCTTCTCGGGTTGGAAAAAGAGCGGTTCGGGCCCCTCTCTTTCCTCTTGTCCTATTGGCAGGGCCCTTTGCTGCCCATCGCCGTTGATTTGGAAAAGGTCCGGGGGTACCCGGTCAAAAGCACGGTGCGCGTTACGGCGCACTACATCCCCAAAGAAGGGGAATCGAAGAAGGTGAGTCGTGTCGTTAACGAAGAAACCAGTATGTTGAAGGAGGTCATCCCGGCCCTGGACAAAGCCTTGTACGCGGTTCCTCCCCATTTCTCAACGGTTCGTGTTCCTTAGGTGTTCAAATGGGTTAACGTATCGTTCCAACGAAAGGGAGTCATCCATGGCACGAGAAGACTATTTCAAATGGGCGGAAAGCGTTCTCGATCCTTCCAAGACTTTTGAAAAGCCGGAAGCTTTGGCGGACATCAAGATTGTGGAGCTCTGCACCTTGATCTTGGGGCCTTCGTTGCCCGCATACTTATCCGAACTCGGCGCGACCGTCTTCAAAGTGGAACTGCCCGGTATGGGCGACACCATGCGGTCCCTGACGCCTTTCGCCAAGTTTTTCAACGGAGCGGCCATGGGATGGCTGAAGGAAGCCCGAAACAAGTATCATTTGGCCATCGACGTGCGCGTGCAGGAAGGGGCGGAGCTCTTCAAAGAGCTGGTCAAGCGCTCGGACGTGGTGGTGGAAAACCTGCGGGCCGGCACCATGGACAAATGGGGGATCGGCTACCGCCAGCTCCGAGAAATTAATCCGCGCATCATCTACATCGCCTTGAACGGGTTCGGCCAATGGGGCCCGTACTTGGAACGGCCGTCCTACGACGCCATCGCCCAGTCGGAATCGGGGGAAGCCTGGATCAGCGGCTTTCCCGATAAGCTGCCCATGAAGGCCGGCATTTGGTTGGCGGACTATTACGGAGGCCTCGTCGGCGCGGTCGGAGTGCTCGCCGCCCTGGCCCACCGGGACCGCACGGGACGCGGCCAATACATCGAATACTCCCAGGCGGAAAATCTCATGCGGGCCATGGACTGGACTTGGCTTTACCAGCACTTCACCGGCAAGTGCCGCGAGCGGTACGGCAATCGGGACGTGAGCATCTGCCCGGCGGATATTGTTCCCAGCAAGGACGGCGAAATGGTGGCCATCGGCGCCGCCACGGACAAACAGTTCCAAGGATTGTGCGAGGCCATGGGAAAGCCGGAACTGGCCCGGGATCCGCGTTTCGCCACCCACCTGGAACGCCTCAAGGAAGAAAACGCCCTGGAATTGTTGGCGACCATCCGCCAATGGGCGGCTGGGAAGACCTATGGGGAAATCGACGAGCTGGCCGGCCGCTACGGGTTCGGCGCCCAAAAGGTGTCCAACGGCAAGGACCATTTCGAAGACGAACACCTGCGCAAACGCAATTTCACGTATTACGTGGATGATCCCATCTATGGCGATTTTTATGAAGAGGGCATTGCGCCGAAACTTTCGGAAACGCCGGGTCGGATCAAATGGGCCGGAAAGCCCGTGGGCTTCGACAACGAATACGTGCTCAAGCGCTTCCTCGGGCTGAAGACCAAGAAGATCAAATACCTCAAGGAAAAGAACATTATCGGCAAATGGGTGGATGTGCCTCCCGGCCGCAAACCGCCCGAAAGGTGGGACGGCAAATCGGGCATCCTTCTCGCCTAAGCATTAACGAAGCATCCTTTGTGACGGAAAACTCTATGGTTTCAGGGAGGACATCGATGCATATGGAAAAGGAAAAAAGCTGGGGCGATTGGATTCGGGAACTGGACGATCCGGCGAAGAACCGAGAAAAACCCGAAGCGCTCGATCACATCACGGTGCTGGATGTGAGCTATGCCAATATGGCGGGGTGTTTCTGCACGTCCACGCTGGCCGAATTCGGGGCCAACGTCATCCGCATCGAACCCCCGGACGGGGATCCGGCCCGCACTTTCTCCCCGTGGGGCTACATGCACATGGGGACCGGTTTGGGGTACCTGAACGAAGGGCGGAACAAGCACCACGTGACCTTGAACCTAGAGTCCGAAGAAGGGCAGGAGATCTTCCGAAAGCTGGCCAGGAGAGCCGATGTGGTGGTGGAAACCTTCCTGCCGGGAACCATGGATGCCTGGGGCATCGGCTACAGGCAGCTCAAAGAACTCAACCCGCGCCTCATCTACTGCGCCCTCTACACCTACGGGCAGTTCGGCCCCAAGGCCGCGTGCGGCAAAGCCGACGTGGACGTGGTGGACCAGGCCTATTCGGGCGTGGTGTCGGTGAGCGGCGAACCTCCGGAAGATCCCCAGAATCCCAAACCCTCGGAAGTGCCCACCAAGCAAGGGAACTGGATGGGCTGGTATGCCGGCGGGGCCTGGGCGTCCGTGGCCATTCTCGCCGCCCTTCACTACAGGGTCGGCTCGGGCAAGGGCCAGTTCATCGACGTGTCCCCGGCGGAAGCCTACGGCCGGTGCATCAATTACGGGATCACCTATTACTACGGCTTCAAGGACACCATTCCGCGCGTGGGCAACTACGATGTGGGCGTTTTCCCTTACACCTACTTCAAGTGCAAGGACGGCTTTGCCTTCCTGTCCGGGTTCGCCGACCCCAACTGGAAGGCCTTGTGCACCATTATCAACCGTCCCGATTTGCAACAGCAGTTCCCCACCATTTTCGAACGGCTCAATGTGGACAACATGAAGGTCATGTACAAGGAAATCGAAAAGTGGACCACGGCCCACACCTACGACGAGATTTTCGATGCGGTCATGGATTACAATAAAAATATCGGCCAGGGCGTGGTCGTCCCCGGTCGGATTTCCTCGCCCATGGATACCATGAAGGCGGAAAACTGGTGGGTGCGCATGGCTTTGGAAACCATCGACGATCCCCATTACGGCGAAGTCACCATCGCCAATCACGCCCACAAGATGACGGAAACGCCGCCGCGCGTGAAATGGATTTGTCGGCCCGTGGGGGCGGACAACTACTACGTTTATGCCAGGATGTTGGGCTACGGGCCCAAGCGGCTGGAAGAGCTCAAGGAAAAAGGGATCATCTGATCTCGCAGTGTTGTGAACCCCAAAGAAAAAGGCCACGCTCGTGGCCTTTTTCTTTGCGCCGGCTCCGCATCGGGGTGGCCCAATGATTCCTCCAAAAGAATTCCTTCGAAAAATCAAGCCATTTTCTTTTCTCCCCGAAGAGCACCTCGCGGCCTTGGTGGGGGGGTTGGACGTGGCCATGTACCAGGCGGGGGCCGTCATCTTCAACAAGGGGGACGTGTGCCCGTCTGTCTTCCTGGTTTTTTCGGGCCTTGTGGGACTCTACGACGGTGACGAGGTGGTGGACCTGGTCGCTAAGGGGGAAATCTTCGGCCTCCTTTCCGCCTTGCACCGGAGCCCGTCCTATTACGAAGCCCGTGCGCTGGAGGACAGCCTCTGCTACCTCATCGACGCTGAAGTCTTCGAGAGGGTCTATCAGGCGCACAGCGCCTTCGCTTCCTTTTTCAGCACGTTCATCGAACGGCGCTTTCGATCCTTCTCCATGCTCGCCCGGGATCAAGAGTCGGTCCAGGAGGGCGCGGCTTCCGTTCTCGTAGAAACGCTTCTCACCAAGGGACCGGTCATGTGCGCCCCCGATACCCCCGTCCGGGAAGCCGTGCGCATCATGGATACCCATCGGGTGGGTTCGGTGATCGTCGTCCAAGAAGGCAAGCCCGTGGGCATCCTGACCAACAGGGACATGCGACGGGTGCTCCTTGAAGGGTCTGCGGACAGCCTGGTCAAGGAGTTCATGTCGTCTCCGGTGACGACCGTGGATCGTCGGGCTTCAGTGCTGGAAGCCTACAGCACGCTGCTCAGGACCGGGATCGACCACCTGGTCGTTGCGGACTCCGACGGAATCTGGGGCGTGGTAACAAGCAAGGACGTGCTCTCACAGTTGGAACCGTCCTCGTCCATTCTTTCCCTGTATCGCAAGGTGCTCAAGGCCACGGACTTGGAAGAGTTGCAGAGCGCTTTTCAAGCCATTCGATTGGCCGTATCGGAAATGGCCCTCAAGGGCACCCATTTTTATCAATTGTCCCGCATGATCACCTCGGTCTACGATATGGTGGTCATCAAGGTGATTCAAAGGCACACTGGGGAGGAGGGCGAAGGACAGGATTTTCTATGGGTGCACGTGGGCAGTTCCGGCCGCAAGGAACAGATTCTCACCACGGATCAAGACAGTGCCCTCATCTGCGGTCTTTCGTGCCCGCGTGTGGACGCCGCCGAGCGCATCAGCAGCGATCTAGCAAAAGTCGGCATTCCCCAGTGCCCTGCGGGGTACATGGCCTCCAATCCCCGTTGGCATCTCAGCCTCGAGCAGTGGAAGGAGCAGTTCCGGCGCTGGTTCTTGGAACCGATTCCGGACCATGTGCGTTACCTCACAGTGTTCTTGGACCTGCGGGGAGTCTACGGCCGGATGGAGCTGCTCGGCAGCCTCATCGATTACATTCACGAGACCGTCACCAATCAGGCAGTGCGCTTTCTTGCCTACGATGCGGCTCTTCATGAACCGCCCATCGGCATTTTCGGGATCAAACATAGGGATCGCGGGATCGATTTGAAACGTTTCGGCATTTATCCTATTGCCAACGGCATTCGCGTGATGATCCTGGACCACAGGATGCTGCGCATCACCAACACGCGGGAACGCATCGAAGCGCTGAGGGACGGCGGCGTTTTGGGGAAAGAAACTGCAGGCGACCTCCTCGAGGCCTATGCGTTTCTCCAGGATCTTCGGTTGCGGCACCAGGCCCGGCGACTGAAACACGGCGGAGCCGAAACGAATCTTCTCATGGCTGAACATCTGGACAAGATGGATCTCCTGGTCCTCAAGGAATCCCTTAAGGTCGTGGCCTCTTTCCAGAAGAACCTCAAAGCCCGTTACGGCGTCGATCGAGGGCTTTGATGCTTTTGAGTGAAGCGACCTTTGTGTCCGTGGACGTGGAAACCACGGGACTGGATGTGCGCCGTGACGAGATCATCGCTGTGGCCCTTGTGCCCATCAAGGCCATGAAGATCCGAGTTCGGGACGCCTATTATTCCTTGGTGAAACCCAGAAAATATCGACTGGAAACCATGAAATACCATGGTATCGGCATGGACGCCCTTGGGCAGGCGCCGACCTTCGAGGACATTGCTGAAGCGCTGGAACGCCGGTGCGAGGGGATTCTTGTGGGGCATTGCGTGAACATCGATTACCAATTTCTTCGGCGCCATTTCAAAAGCGCAGGCATTTCATTTCAGAGAGATATCGTGGACATCGCCGATGTGGAAAAATGGATCGGGCAAAAAACCAGCCATCGGCCCACCTGCGATGAACTCAGCCTGGACGCCTTGATCACACGATACGGCTTAAAGGAGCACTACCGCCACCACGCCTTGGCGGACGCGTTTTTCGCCGCCCAGATTTTTCAGATTCAGATGACCAAACACGGCGTGCCCGCCGTGGAGCAGCTCTTGGAGCTTCTCAGGAATCAGAAACTGTGCGACGCTTCGTTTTTGTTTTGAAGTCGGATGCGCCCGGGTTTCTCTCCGCCGCAGTGGGGGGCGGAAAAAAGCTTTGTGATGGGGAAGCGTTGTGCTAGTCAAAAAAAGAGTGAGCCAGGCGACGAGAATGGGGCATTGAAGGGGTATCGGTAAGGGGTTACGAGTTCAACGGGTGAAAAGGAGTCGGGTTATGAAAAAAGGGCTGATGGTTTTGGGGCTTGCCGTGGCGATGGTTGCGGCTGTCGTGGTGGCGGGCCGGGCGGCGGACATTGAGCTGGCCAAGAAATCCACTTTGGAGGAGATCCTCAAGAGAGGGGAGCTGCGGGTTGGGTTTGAAGCCGGCTACATGCCTTTCGAGATGACCGACAAGAAAGGCAATTTCGTGGGCTTCGACATCGACATGGCCAAGGAAATGGCCAAAGCCATGGGCGTGAAATTCGTTCCGGTGAACACGGCGTGGGACGGCATCATCCCCTCTCTCATCACCGGCAAATTCGACATCATCATGAGCGGCATGACGGTGACCCAAGAACGGAATCTCAAGGTCAATTTCGCCGACCCTTACATCATCGTCGGGCAGACCATCCTTTTGAACAAGAAACATGAAGGTGCGGTCCACTCCTACAAGGACTTGAACGATCCCAAGTACATCGTCACTTCCAAACTGGGCACCACCGGCGAACAGGCCGTCAAGCGCCTCATTCCCAAGTGCACTTACAAGTCCTTCGAAACGGAAACGGAAGCGGCTCTCGAAGTGGTCAACGGCAAGGCGGACGCCTTCGTTTATGATCTTCCCTTCTGCGTCGTCTTTTTGGCCCAACAGGGAGCCGGCAAGCTGGTGTTTTTGGATCAGCCGTTTACCTATGAACCGCTGGCGTGGGCCGTCAACAAGGGGGATCCCGATTTTCTGAACTGGCTGAACAATTTTCTCCGCCAGGTGAAAAACGACGGCCGTTACGAGCAAATCTACAACAAGTGGATCAAGAGCACGGAGTGGATCCAGGACGTGGCCCAGTAAGAAGCACGGCGTCCCTGACGCGATGATCTGGGCTGAGGATACGGTCTCATGGCGAGAGCTTCACAGCAGATGACCCGAGGGGCTTATGCCTTTTGGGTCATGGTTTTCTTCGTGATCGTTTTCGGGGTTGTGGCCGCCCTTTACTATGCCACTCGCAAGGTGGACTACGTGTGGCGGTGGTACCGCGTGCCCCAGTATTTTCTCTACAAGGAAAAGGCCGAGGTCCGTTCGGAAATCCAGGGGCGCGTCCAAGACGTTGTCCGAAACGGCGACAACGTGCTGATCCGCGTCACAGGAGATGAACAGACGGCCCAGTATACGGTTCCGGCGAAGGATATCCGGGTGGATGCCGGGGATACCGTCTATCCCGGCGATGTTTTGGGCGTGTTCCAGAGATGGAAGGTGGGCATCCTCATGCAGGGACTGTGGCTCACCCTCAAGGTGAGCCTCATTTCCATCATGTTGGGGATCGTCATCGGCCTCATCGCCGGGCTGGCCCGCATCTCTTCCAACCCGGCTCTCAAGTGGTCCGCCGTGACCTACGTGGAAATCATCCGAGGCTCTCCCCTGCTCGTCCAGATCTTTATCTGGTATTTCGTCCTCGGCACGGTGATCAACACGCTCCTGGCCAAAAACGGCATGATGCAGCTGCCGCCCCTCTGGTACGGCGTCGCGTCCCTGGCCTTTTTTTGCGGCGCTTACGTGGCTGAAATCGTGAGGGCCGGCATTCAATCCATTCACCGAGGACAGATGGAAGCGGCCCGGTCCCTGGGGATGAGCTACCCCCAGGCCATGCGGCATGTTATTCTCCCCCAGGCCCTCCGGCGGATCCTGCCTCCCCTGGCCGGTCAGTTCATCAGCCTGATCAAGGACTCCTCCCTTCTGGGCATCATCGCCGTTCGAGAACTCACCAAGGCGACCCGGGAAGTGGTCACGACCAGCCTGCAGCCCTTCGAATTGTGGTTCATGTGCGCCCTGCTCTATCTGGTGCTCACCTTCGGGCTGTCCATGTTTGTCCAGTATTTGGAAAGGAGGACCGCGGTTTCGTGATCACGGTGGACAAGGTTTCCAAAACGTTTCATGCACCCCATGAGGTCAAAGCCCTCCAGGACGTTTCCTGTCGAGTCGCCAAGGGCGAAGTCGTGGTCATCATCGGCCCTTCGGGATCGGGCAAAAGCACTCTGCTCAGGTGCCTCAACCGCCTGGAACATGCGGATACCGGGCACATCTACATCGACGGGGTGGACATCCTGGACCGCAAGACCAACATCAACAAGGTCCGGGCCGAAGTGGGCATGGTGTTCCAGTCGTTCAATCTGTTTCCCCACAAGACCGTGCTGGAAAACGTCACTCTGGCCCAGCTGGTGGTCCGCAAGAGATCCCCCAGGGAAGCCCGTGACAAGGCCATGGCCCTCTTGGAAAAAGTGGGCATTCCGGATAAGGCGGCGGTTTATCCCGATCGGCTTTCCGGAGGCCAACAGCAGCGCGTGGCCATCGCCCGGGCTCTGGCCATGGATCCCAAGGTCATGCTCTTCGATGAGCCCACATCGGCTCTGGATCCCGAAATGATTGGGGAAGTGCTGGATGTCATGAAAAACCTGGCCCGGGAGGGGATGACCATGGTGGTGGTCACCCACGAAATGGGGTTTGCCCGGGAAGTGGCCGATCGGGTGATCTTTATGGATCAGGGCCGCATTGTGGAGGAAGGCACCCCGGAACATTTCTTCACCAATCCGACGCACAATCGGACGAAACTTTTCCTGAGCCAGATCCTTTAAACCTGGGAGGCGAGGCTATGGAAAAACATCTCCTGATCACCGTAAGCGATGAAATGTCCCATCTGTACGGGGTGCGCTTTGTGGCCAATTTCTTTCAGCAAAAGGCCTCCTGCCGCCTCACGCTCCTCTACGTGGCGCCCACGCAGATGACAGGCGACTGGAAAGCCGACAGGCCTTCCGGGCGCGCCAAGGTACCCGAAGAAACCCGGGTTCGGGGCGAAAAAGCCTTGGACCGCAGCGCCGAGATTCTCGTCGAGGCGGGCTTTGCGGAATCCCAGATCCAGTCCAAGTTGATTCCCAAGGAAATGGAAACGGTCAAAGAGATCGTCATGGAAGCCCGGCGCGGCAACTACGACGCGGTGGTTTTGGGACGCCGCGGCTACGCCGCCTTTGCCGGGGTGTTTTCCACGAGCATCAGCACGGAAGTGCTTCGCCAGCCGATGCCGTGCCCGCTGTGGATCTGCCGAAATCCTGGATGGGAACGGGAGCGCGTTCTCCTGTGCGTGGACGATTCCCATGCCAGCGGGCGGATCGTGGACCACGTGGGGTTCATGGTTCGGGACGAGCCGCACAGGATCTGCTTGTTCCACGTCATCACCGATCGAGGGCGCCAGACCCGGGAAATCGTGGACAACGCCCGAAAGGTCCTGGTGGAAAACGGGGTGGCTGCAGACCGGATCGACTGGAAGATCACCGTTTCTCAAAACGTCTCCGAAGCCATCATGGACGAATGCCGGGAGGCGCCGACCTCGGTGATCGCCATGGGCCATGAAAACGACGGAAGCGGCAGCTTCTTTGGGGGCCTTTTCTCCGGATCCGTCTGTTCCGGCGTGCTCAAGCGTTTCGAAAACGGCGCCCTGTGGATTTCCAAGTAAGCGCAGGGCGGGTCGCTCAGGCGAGGCGAAAACGCTCGCGAAGGCGGCGGCTCAAGACCCGGATGGCCTCGAAGGCTTTTTCCACCGTCCGGGTGCCGTCCGGGTTGACCAGGCAACAAGTGGCCGGAGACAACAGGCTCTGGGCCACCAACTCTTCCGTGTCGATCCCCTTTCGGGCTAGGGTGTGCCAGAGGCCCAAGAGGCGCGTTTCCAGGGAATCGACGGATTCGGCTTCAAAAGGTTCCACGTTGGGGGGCACCATGCCCCAGATCAAAATGCCTCCCCGGTCCAGGAAGCGCCGGATCGCCCCCGCATAGGACACGAAGATCTCCCCGTTGGAATACATGTCCAAGGACAACACGTCGAGATCCAGGTTGAGCAAAAAGTCCCAGTCCGGGTTGCCGCACAGGTGAATCCCTCGGGGTCTGTCGATCTTGGCGAAGAAATCCTCCATGTCGGAGCGGGCGGTGAGGTGATTGTAGCCGCTCAGGGCGCTGAAGATGAACTGGAGGCCCGGTTCATCGACGAACATGAACGCGTTGGGGTGGAGCGCCTTGAGTCGCTTGAGCTGGACGTTGACCCTTTGGGCCATGAATTCGAAAAGAAAGGGGCGCACCGTATCGTTGAAGAGAATGGGGCGTTCGGCTTCATCCTGCACGTTGAACCCGAAGCTCACGGGCCCTTCCAACTGCCCTCGGATCGCCGGCCGGTCGGAAAAGTCCATCTCAAGGAACCGGTGATAGACCGCCGAATAGGCCGGGCTGATGTCGAACAAGGAAGGGTCTTCGAAGCGGGCGAGGACGTCCGGGAGTTCCTCGATGAATTTTTCCGTGGAAAAGCGAAGCGTGCGATGTTCCACATCCAGCAGGATCCCCGGGAAATGCTCCGACGCCTGGACGTACATGTCCTCGTAGTAGTTGAGCAAAGGCAGTTGGGGCCAAAAAGGGATGTCCAGGGACAGGGCCACGGAAAGGGCGCGTTCCACGTCGCGGTGCGGCATGACGGCCATGGCCGTCGTCAGCAGGTTTCCCGGTATGGGCATAAAGTGTCCTCCTTGTTCGGCGGTTTGGTCCGGGCGCGGCACGCCGGGTCCGGATGGGCCGAGTCCTCAAGCGCCCCCTTTCCGGGGCCGCCCCTTCCCCTAGACTTGAAAGCTTATCGAGAAATGGCTCCTGCCTGGGACCGTGGGCGTCTCACCCGCCTGTTGTGCGGTTAGAAGGTTTTCGTTCCCAGGACAATGCGCCCCGAAACACCGGCTCGGACGCGTGCCTCGTCTCAGAAATCCGTTCAGCATCCGTCGCCGTTCCCGCGAAAGCGAGGAGCCAACTTTTCCAGCCGGATATAGACTCCTGCTTTCGCGGGAGCGACGGTTCGACGAGTCCTCGCCCAGGCTTCTAGGACCCGAGAATGGCCTTCAGATCTTCTTCCGGCGTGCTGATGGGCTTGACGTCGAAATTCTGGACGAGCACCTGCAGCACGTTGGGAGTGATGAAGGCCGGCAAAGAAGGCCCCAGCCGGATGTTCTTGATGCCGAGGGCAAACAGGCTGAGGAGGATCGCCACGGCCTTTTGTTCATACCAGGAAAGGACCAAAGACAAGGGAAGATCGTTGACGCCGACGTTGAAAGCCTTGGACAGAGCCACGGCGATCTGCACCGCCGAATAGGCGTCGTTGCACTGCCCCACGTCCATCAAGCGCGGCAGGCCGCCGATGGTGCCCAGATCCTTGTCGAAAAACCGGAACTTGCCGCACGCCAAGGTCAGGACGACGCAATCTTGGGGGACGAGTTCCACGAATCGCGTGTAGTAGTTCCGGCCGGGCTTGGCCCCGTCGCAGCCGGCCACCAGGAAGAAATGGCGGATGGCGCCGCTTTTCACCGCTTCGATGACTTTGTCGGCCACGCCCAGAACGGTGTTTCGCGCAAAGCCGACCATGACGTGAGCGCCGTTCACATCGTCGGCAAAGCCGGGCAGTTCCAGGGCTCTCTGGATGACCGGCGAGAAATCCCGGCGATCCACATGTCGCACCCCGGGCCAGCCCACGACGCCGCTGGTAAAGATGTTGTCCTTATAGGTTTCCTGCGGCTTTTGGATGCAGTTGGTGGTCATGAGGATGGCTCCGGGGAAAGCGGCGAATTCCTTGGCCTGGTTCTGCCATGCCGTGCCGTAGTGCCCGTAAAGGTGCTCGTACTTCTTCAGTCCCGGATACCCGTGGCAGGGAAGCATTTCCCCGTGGGTGTAGACCGTGATGCCTTTTCCTTGGGTTTGCTTGAGGAGCTCTTCCAGGTCCTTGAGGTCATGGCCGGAAACGAGGATGGCCTTCCCCTTGCGGTGTCCCAAAGGCACCTTGGTGGGGACGGGATGACCGTAAGTACCGGTGTTGGCTGCATCGAGGAGCTCCATGGCCCGGATGTTCACTTCGCCCACGCGCAGAACCCGGGCGACCCAGTCGTTCAGGGTGAGATCCAGGCGCAGCGTGTCTGCGAGGATTTCCTGAAGAGCCGCGTAGACGGCATCGTCTTCCTGGCCGAGGATCTGGGCGTGGTCGGCATAGGCGGCGACGCCCCGTAGGCCGAAAATGGCCGTGTGCTTTAAGGATCGAATGTCCGGGTTCGGTTCGGGATCTTTGTCGAAAGCCACGGTTTCCCCCTGCCGGACCATTTCGAAAAGGGTCGATGCCGGCTGAAAAGCCGCCGGGCCGTTCCCGAAGTCCACGGTGCCGCCCGCCGCCTTCACCTTCGCCTTCAAACCTTCCCGGAGTTCCACCGTCTTTTGGATGAAACGCACCAGATCCTCAGGATCGAAGTTCACATTGGTCAGCGTGCTGAACAAGGCTTCGCACGTAAAGACGTTGACGGCTCGGTCGTTGATGCCCACCGCACGGCCCGCCACGGCCACCTGGCTTAAGCCCTTGAGCAGATGCGTCAAAAGATCCTGCAGGGCGGCCACATCCGGTTGCTTGCCGCACACGCCCAGCTTGGTGCATGCTTCGTTCTTCGCCGTCTGTTCGCATTGGTAACAAAACATGGGTGCCTCCTTTTGTGTTGTGCGTCCTCTCATGCGGCATCACAACGCCGCTTTTCCGCCTTCGATGAGCACACCATAAGACGGCGCGGCACCGGAATCCTTGACCTAGGTCAAAAGGGCGAGATTTTTTACAGATACTGGCCCCCCAGCTCCTCGATGACGGCGTCAATGTTCTTGCCGGTTTCCTGTTCCAATTCCCTTCGGGCCCTTTCCAGGCGGGGGCGAAAGGCCGCAAGATCGTCCACGCAGCGCAAAGCGCCCCCATAGCGCCCCAGGCGGTACAGGATGCGGTCGTCGTCGGAAAGAGCCAAGTACTGGTCGATGATGCCCAGCATCTTGGCCTTGTCGCGGGGGAAGGTCCCTTCCAGATTTTCCAGGAGGTTTCGCATGTGGTCGGAGGTGAGTGTGCTGTGAATGTTTTTCAGGTTCTCGATGAGAAGGCGGATTTCCCGCACCGTATCGTCGTCGGAAAGGGTCTGGAACGCGCCGGACGCCAGGTGATCCCAAAGCGGCGTATTGGGCGGGACGCGCAGGGTGCGCAGGCGGATGAAGTGAGGGTCGATGGCTTCCAGGACCCGAGCCGTCTCCAGGGCGTGTTCGCGGCTCCATCGCGTGCCGCCGAGCCCCGGCATGATGTATTCGGACAGCGTCATGCCCGCTTCCTTCACTTTGAGGCCCGCTTCAATGTGCTGCGCGGCGGTCGCTCCCTTGTCCATGAACTTCAGGACCGTATCGGATCCGCTTTCCAAGCCGATATGGATTCGGTCCAAACCCGCCTCCCGGATTTCCCGCAGCTCCTCCACACTCTTTCGCGCCAGGGTGGCGCTTCGCCCGTAGGACGTCACGCGCGTGATGCCGGGGACTCTTTCCTTGAGGTAGCGCAGGGCTTGGACGAGATCGGCCGTGCGCATGATGGGGTTATTGGCGTCCTGCAAAAAGACCGTGCCGTCCCCGTGATAGAGCCAGACGGCCACGTGGCGCTCACAGCCGCTTCGAGCGGGATCGGTGAGGATCCGGTTGATGACCGGCGCGCTCACCGCTCCCCCTTCGCCCATGGACCACGAAAGGGCTTTCACGTCATCCACGATGGCCCGCACCGTGTCGATGTCGGCTTTGATTTCGGCCAATGATCTCCGACTGAAGGGCCGTCCCTTGTAGACGGGACAGAAAGCGCACCGATTCCACGGACAATTTCTCGTAAACCGCAGGAGCAAACTCCGCGATTCACTGGGCGGCCGGATCGGTCCCTGTTCAAAATGAAAACGCATTCCCATGCCTCCACTGCCCTTCTTCGATCCCCGCAGGGTTGAGTTTCCCAGGGGCACTCAGTATATTCTTTTCGTTCGCTGGGTCCATGGACAAGAGCCCACTCCAACCGAGGAGTTCATCGCATGACCGAAGAAAAGTTCACGGCCGTTTACCTCATGGTGCGAAAGGAAGAACTGCGTCCCGAAGACGAGGGGTCCTACGAAAAACCGCTGGCGGCCCAGCGGGAAGCATGCCTTGCGTTCATCAAGGAAAACCTGCCGGCGGAAGACCACGAAAGGGTGAGCTTCTACACCAGCCGGTCCCAACTTTTCATGGACATGGATCGAAAGAAGGTGAAAAGCCTCGTGGTCTACGAATTGGACCGACTGGCGGCGGATGAAAAAGAGCTGGAAGGGATCCTCTTTGAGTGTCGATCCGCCGGCGTTCCCGTCCTCGCGGTTCGTTGAAATGGAAAGGGCCGGTGGTGATGCCACCGGCCCGCAGTGTTCGTGAAGCTCAGCTCGTCTTGACCACGACCTTTCGGGGCTTGGCCTTGTCCACCTTGGGCAATGTCAGGGTCAAGACGCCGTCCTTCATGGCCGCTTCGATTTTCGACTGGTCGATGATGCGGCCTAGAGTGAACTGGCGGTAGTAGTCCCCCACGCCGTATTCTCGCAGGAGCACCGTTTCCCCTTCCCCTTCCAAGGTGACGGTGCCGCGAATGGTCAGCTGGTCGTCCCGGATGTCGATGTCCACATTGTCCGGGGACACTCCCGGCATGTCGGCCACAAGGGTCAAGGCCTCTTCCGTCTCATAGATGTCCACCGCCGGGATGTAGACGGGAATGTTCCGCGTGGTCTCCGACTGGGTCTGCACTTCCTTCTTCTCCCTCACCTGGATGTCCTTCTCGGCCATGGTCGTCACCCCCTTCTCCAATGAAGCGCTTCACGTCTCGACTCTTATGCGGTCTTGACCGCGATCTGTTTCGGGCGCACTTCTTCGGCCTTGGGCAACGTGATCCGGAGAATGCCGTTCTTGAAGACCGCTTCCACCTTGTCGGTGTTAATGCGCGTCGGCAAGGTCAAGCTGCGGCGGAAACGGCCGAATTCCCTTTCGCGACGATGATAGCTCACATTTTCTCCCACCTCGGCGCTCTTGCGCTCGCCGCGAAGGGTCAAGGTGTCGCCTTCCACGGAAATTTCGATGTCGCCGGGGTTGATTCCGGGAAGTTCGGCACGCACATAGAGGTTATCCTTGTCCTCACTCACGTTGAGCGGCGGAAACACCCCGACCCTCAGCGGCCGAAACCCGCGGAATCCCGTGAACAGCCGATCCATTTCCCTGCGGAGCCGATCCATTTCCCGTTCCATTTCTTCAAAGGGGCGAAAGAGATCTCCCTGGTCGGACCAGCGAATGAGTGCCATGGCGGTGTCCTCCTTTCCTATTGAATTTATTTGAGAATCATCGTTTGTTCGGTTCGGTCAAAAATTAAGTTCGGCTCACAAACCTGTCAAGACGACCCCATGGTCGTTGACAATGGGGGGAGAATCTCTTACGAGTCGCCGTGATGGGGACATCTCGAAAGGAGGGCGACGGGCGGTGAGGACTTTTGAAAAAGAAGACCCGCGGTTGGAAGGGATCGGCTGGGTGGCCGATTCGGGACCGTGTTCGGGGGCCTATGTCCTGGATGGAGGGCGTTTGCTCATCGACACGGGCAACATGGTGGGGCTTGTGGACGAAATCCGGGAAATGGCGCCGTTGGAAAAGTTGGAGCGCATCGCCCTCACCCATACCCACTTCGACCACGTGGGGGGGATGGCCGAAATCTATCAAACGGTCGCCCCGGATGTTCTCATGCATCGGATGGCTCGGGAATACGCGCGGTTGCTTCGTCATCCCTTTCCGGAATTTTTCCAGAGCCTGGAAGAAGCGGGAAAGATCCACTACGTGAAGGACGGCGAGGACATCCCCGGCGTCGGCGTGCACGCCCTTCATCTTCCCGGGCACACGGCGGGAGACCTGTGTTTTTATATGCCGCAGGCACAGGCCCTTTTCAGCGGTGATGCCGTCCTTCCCCACCAGGTGCGGTTTGCGGCGATTCTTTCCAAGCCCGATGAAATCTGCGGCGGTCGCATGAAGGACAAAGTGGAAAGCCTCAGGCGGCTTCTTCGTCTCCCCGTGGCGCACCTCTTCCCGGGACATGGGGAACCCGTGCTCCACAAAGGCGGTCATCAGATCAAAATCGCCCTGCTGACCCTCTATCAAGCCCTGTACGAAACGCCCCCCGAAAAGGCCTGGCTTTTCATGGCCGAGGACCTCCTTGAGGCCGACCAGCCTGAGGAAGCCTACGAATGCGTGAAAAAGGCGCGGGCCATCGCCCCGGATTCGGAAGCGGTGGCCCGTGTCGCCGAAAAGTTTCGTTAGCCGTCCGGCCCGATCCGGGATCGGCGGCGGATTCCCGATGCCCGGGCCTCATGCCCTCTTGAACAAACCCGTAGGTTGGGGTGAGCGCAGCGAACCCCAACACCGCGCCCAACAATAATCCCGGTCGCGCTCACATGTCGCGCTCTCACAAGGAAGGGTGAAGCTGGAAAACCTGGAGCGTGTCCGACAATAACTTCCTTCCGGGAGCGCGGGCATCCCGCCCGCCCCACAGGTGAGCCGCAGGCCCAAGCTCCCAGGAAAAACATCCCCATTCTTTATTGTGGGACGCGCGGCTAGGAGGCTGTCCGACAATTCGATTCTTGCCGATTTCAGCAACGTAAATTCAGATAGTTACGATGCCACAAACCACCAAAATCGGCATTCTCGGACAAGCTCCTAGTTGGTTCCCACCAGCAAAACGATCTGGGTCTTTTCCTGATCTTTGGTGACCACCACGTGAACCATCTTGTCGCCTTTTTTCCAGTGGCCTTGGAGGCCCTCCGTGTGGGTCATTTCCATCTGGGTTTCCCATCCGGCCTTGGTGAGGGCTTCCTTGTAATAGGCGTAGGCTTTCTGAGGCGGATCCGAACTCGTCAGGACCACGTGGGAGCCTTGCGGGGTTTTCATGGCCATTTCCACCTGAGCGCCAGGATATTGCGCTACGATGGCCTTGAGCTCCTCGGGGTAGTCGACTTGCGCCAGGGCAGGGGCGACCAGAAAGAAGGTGCACAGGACGAGGGCGATGGGCATAAGCCGAGGGTTCATCTTAGCCTCCTGCATACATGAAGGGTCAACACAGCGCAGGCTTCACGACGGCGATCCGGCCGAAACGACGCCATCTTAGAGGCGGGAGCTCACAGGGGCAACGAAAAATTAAGGCCGGGGGGGCCCCCGGCCTGCCGGCCTATTTCCAGCCCAGGTCGAAGCGGTCGAGGTTCATGACCTTGTCCCAGGCTGCAATGAAATCGTGCACGAATTTCTCCTGTCCGTCCGAACTAGCGTAAACCTCGGCGATGGCACGAAGCTGGGCGTTGTGTCCGAAAACCAAATCGACCCGGGTGGCCGTCCATTTGAGCGCTCCCGTCTTGCGGTCGAGGCCCTCGAAGACATGGGCGTCCTGGGACACGGGCCGCCACTCCGTGCTCATGTCGAGCAGGTTCACAAAGAAGTCGTTGGTGAGCATTTCCGGGCGCTTTGTCAAAACGCCGTGGGGAGACTGCTTGAAGTTGGCGTTCAAGACGCGCAGTCCGCCGACGAGCACCGTCATTTCGGGGGCGGTCAGGGTGAGCAGTTGGGCTTTGTCAACCAACAGATGTTCGGCCGGAATGCTGTATTGCGCCTTGAGATAGTTGCGGAAACCGTCGTAGATGGGTTCGAGCACCGCAAAGGACGCGACGTCGGTCTTTTCCTGGGTGGCGTCCGTGCGTCCGGGGGCGAAAGGAACTTTCACCGCGTAGCCCGCATTCTTGGCGGCCTGCTCCACGGCGGCACATCCGCCTAAAACGATCAAGTCGGCGAGGGAGACTTTCTTGCCGCCCGGGGCCGAGGCGTTGAAATCTTTGCGGATGCCTTCGAGAACCCCGAGAACCTTGGCGAGCTGCTCGGGCATGTTGACTTCCCAATCCTTCTGCGGGGCCAGCCGGATGCGGGCGCCATTGGCGCCGCCGCGCTTGTCGGAGCCGCGGAAGGTGGCGGCGGACGACCAGGCGGTATAGACCAGCTGCGGAATGGTAAGGCCGGAGCCGAGGATTTTGGCCTTGAGGGCGGCGATGTCCGCCTCGTCGATGAGGGGATGATCGACCGCAGGCACAGGGTCCTGCCAGATGAATTCTTCGTCGGGGACATCCGGGCCGAGGTACCGGCTGCGCGGGCCCATGTCGCGATGGACGAGCTTGAACCACGCCCGCGCGAAGGCATCGGCGAATTCGTCGGGATGTTCCATGAACCGGCGCGAAATCTTTTCGTAGACGGGATCGAAGCGCAGGGAAAGATCCGTGGTGAGCATGGTCGGCGGGTGCTTCTTGGTGGGGTCGTGGGCATCGGGGACGACCGCCGGAGCCCCTTTCGCCACCCATTGGTGGGCCCCCGCCGGGCTCTTCGTCAACTCCCACTCATAGCGGAACAGGTTGAAAAAGAAATTGTTACTCCATTTGGTGGGCGTGACGGTCCAGGTCACTTCCAAACCGCTGGTGATGGTGTCCGGTCCCTTGCCGGTTCGGAAGGTGCTCTTCCAGCCCAGCCCTTGCTCTTCCATGGGGGCCGCTTCAGGTTCCGGCCCCAAGTGGGAGGCCGGCCCGGCGCCGTGGCACTTGCCGAAGGTGTGGCCGCCTGCGATCAACGCCACCGTCTCTTCGTCGTTCATGCCCATGCGCGCAAAGGTTTCCCGGATATCCTTGGCCGCGGCCACCGGGTCCGGATTGCCGCCGGGACCCTCGGGGTTGACGTAGATCAGCCCCATCTGCACGGCCGCCAAGGGATTTTCCAGGTCGCCTTCCGCCGAATGGCGCTTGTCCTCGAGCCATTTTCCTTCCGAGCCCCAGTAGACGCTCTCGTCGGGCTCAAACCAGTCTTCGCGGCCGCCGGCAAAGCCGATGGTCTTGGCGCCCATGGATTCCAAGGCCACGTTGCCCGCCAGGATCATGAGGTCCGCCCACGAAATTTTTCGGCCGTACTTTTGCTTGATGGGCCATAGGAGCCTTCGGGCCTTGTCCAGATTCACATTGTCCGGCCAGCTGTTCAGAGGGGCGAAGCGCTGCTGGCCGGATCCTGCCCCGCCGCGGCCGTCGCCGATCCGGTAAGTTCCCGCACTGTGCCAGGCCATGCGAATGAAAAGCGGGCCGTAGTGTCCGAAGTCCGCCGGCCACCAATCCTGGGAGTCCGTCATGAGTTGGCGAAGATCCCTCTTGACGGCCTCCAGGTCCAGGGAGAGGAACTCCTGGGCATAATTGAAGTCCTTCCCCATGGGGTTGGCCTTGGGCGAGTTCTGATGCAGGATTTTCAGGTTCAGCTGGTTGGGCCACCAATCTTTGAGGGATTTGGGTTCGGCGCCGGTTGGTTTGGCTGGTGCGTTCATGGTGTTCCTCCTTATCGGGGGGTCAATGGACTTCACCGGCTTTCCGGCAATCTGGGCACACGCCGTAGAAATCCAGCCGATGGGATACGATTGTGAACCCGGTCTTTCGGCTCATCTCTTCGGTCAACGCCTCCAGGCCGCTCAGTTCGGGGTCCAAAATCCTTCCGCAATGCGTGCAGATCACATGGGGATGAGGGTAGGGCCTCAGGGCGTCGTAGCGGTTTCCCACATCGGAAAAGCCCAATTCCAAGACCTCGTTCATTTCCTTGAGCAGCGCCACCGTCTTGTAAACCGTGGCGAGGCTCGTGGTGGGAAAGCGGGCCTTGACCTGGGCGTAAACCTGATCCACGCTGGGATGCCGTTCCGAGGCAACCAGGGCTTCCAAAACGGCCAGCCGCTGGGGCGTGATGCGGAACTTGCGTTCCTTGAGCTTGGCGAGCACCTGCTGCAGCCTGGCTTGAGAAGCGACTGCTGAATTGTTCGACGTCACGCGCCATCCTTGGGTTTTCGGCGGATCCGTTTCGGAAAATGATTCTTGCAAGAAAACGTATCGTAAGAAAAAGACCGAGGCAAGAAAAAAATGGTTTGTGTGAAAATAATTTTAGTGGCAATAAATGGAGCGCCCAGGTCGAAAGGTTCCAGGCTGCGGGGGGATCCGCTCCTTCCGGGTCGTTTGGCTCATGGGAATCCGCAATAGCCCCATGGGCATCCAGCCGATCGGGGGGACGCGGAAGTGTCCCAAGCAGGGCCGGCTGACCCCGAAAAAGAAAAGCCATGGAATGGAAAAACATCTTCATCCCTTTGGAACCAATGGGTCAGCCGGCGGATGGTGCGGCGGCGGTTCTCTTTTTGGTTTCCGATGAGGCCGGCTATATTACGGGCCAGACTGTGAACGTGAGCGGCGGGTTGGCCACGGTCTGAAAACCCGCTTTAAGACGTCGGTGCAGGAGAAAAAGATCCCATGCTCTTTAAAGAATGCCTTTGCTTTCAGTTCGCGTCCCTCAGTCGCTCCATTTCGCGCTCATACCGGGAGCGGATCGCCCCTTACGGCCTCACCCAGGCGCAATTCTTCATGCTCATCGCCCTCTATGAAGAAAACGGAACCCTTCCCAGTCGCCTGGCTGAAAAGACCCATCTGGACCGACCCACCGTGACGGGCCTCATCGACCGGCTGGAACGGGACGGCTGGGTGGAGAGGCGCTTGGACCCCGAGGATCGGCGGTCGTTAAGGATTTTTCTCACGCCCAAGGCTATGGAACACCGTCAGGATCTCTTGGCCGTCTATGATGAGGTGAACGGGTTTTTCTTGCAAAAGTTCAGTCCCGAGGAATGGCAAAGATTCCAGGAGTTCCTGGGGCGGCTCCGAGACGACGAGTCAGGAACCGCGGGGACGTAATGAGGCAAGGAAGGACGAAGAGCGATGAAGGTTTTGGCGATAAATGGAAGCCACCGAAAGGGGATGAACACGGCCGCCATGCTCCAAATCGTCCTGGACGAGGCCGCTCGGGGCGGAGCGGAAACGGAGCTGGTGGAACTTGTGGACTGTCGCATCGAATACTGCCTGTCCTGTAACCAGTGCCTCCGGGAACCCCGGTGTTCCATCCAGGATGACGACATGGCGGCGATCGCCGAAAAGATGCTGGCCTCCGATGCCGTGATCCTCGGCTCCCCGGTCTATTTCGGCAACGTCACGGCCCGATTGAAAACCTTCATGGACCGAACCCGGTGGCTTCACATGCGTGAAAACCTTCTGGAGGGAAAGTTGGGGGCGGCCCTTACCCATGCGGGCTTAAGAAACGGCGGCCAGGAGATGACCCAGATGATCCTGGAGCGGTTCCTCTTGTCCCACGGCTTTCAGCTTGTGGAACCCCGGGAACCCGGCCGGCCCATTTACAATTCGGCGGTCATGGGAACCCTTTTTGACTCGCTGGACGGTGAGCGGTTCCGCTGGCGAAAGGGGGCCCTGGAAGATGATCTCGCCGTGGCCATGTGCCGGGCCTTGGGCCGAAATGTGCTGCGCCGAGCTGCAGCGCGCAAGAGAGCGGAAATCCCTTGAGGAACAGGGCGACGGGGCTGTTGCCATATGAACAGCTGGGGGCCCGGAAATGTCTTGGGTTCCGCATTGTGCCCGCGGTTCTGCGCTTGAAGGGGGGCCATGGTGTCGCAGGATTTTGAACATATTTACGAAAGGATGTCGAGAATTCCAGCGCTTCACTTCTTGGGGGTTCGTCTTGTGGGTCTGGAGCCGGGTCGGGCCAGGCTTCACTTGCCCTTCCGGCAGGAGTTCTGCAATTCGATGGGGATGCTCCAGGGAGGTTTCATCACCGCGGTGGCGGACGCTGCGGGCGGCCTGGCGGCCCTCACCACGGTGCCCTCCGGCTGGGTGGCGCCCACCATTGAATTGAAGCTAAATTTCCTGGAACCCGTCCGTTCCTCGGTGGTGGCCACGGGGACGGTCCTTCGCAGCGGATCCCATGTGGCCGTTAGCTATGTGGAAGTGCACTTGGAAGACGGCACCCTGGCGGCTGCAGGCATCGCCACCTTCCGGCTCATAGGTCCTGAAGGGTGATGCGCGGCAACGGAGCCCGTCCATTCAATGCGAAAGAAAAGAGCGCCTCGGCGGCTTGGCGCGAGGGAAAAAAGGTCTCGCGCAAAGACGCAAAGGCGCAAAGAAAGCCTCGTGAGCGGAAGTGGGACACCTTTATATGAAGGTCTCCCTAATATAGCGTAATCACTAGACTTTCATGCTTCGTTGTCACGGGCTGCCCGTGATGGGGCTTTATGGAAAGTCGCGGTCGAAATCCGGGAGGGCAGGACTTTCAGGGTTCGTTGTCTCGCCGGATCCAGGTCTGGGTTGGGGTTCGCTTTGCTCACCCCAACCTACGAGTTTATTCAAGGATTTTGGCCGGCGACTGTAGGTTGGGGTGAGCGCAGCGAACCCCAACAAAAATCAGGGATACGCTCGCACGTCGCGGTGACACAATGAAGGATGACACGAGAGCCCCCCGGAGCGGGTCGGAGAATCTTCAAATGAAAGTCTCGGTAACACACCGTAACCACAAGACTTTCATCCTTCGTTGTCTCGCCCCGCGTGATGGGGGTGATTGTCAACTTTCATCCATGCGGGGTGGCCTAAGGGCGACCGTGATCGTTTAGAGCGATCCCTTTCGGGCCGGGGCGAGCGCGCTCGGGAAAGGAGACGGATGTCGGCCATGGATCCACTCTTTCATCCACAATCGGTCGCTGTCGTTGGGGTGTCGACCTCAGCGGACAACCTGGGGAAGAACATCGTCAAAAACCTCTTGAATTTCGGTTACGAGGGAAAAATCTATCCCGTGGGGCCTCGCCCGGGCCGGGTGGAAGGATTGCCGATTTTTTCATCGGTTGCGGAGCTTCCGGAGAAGCCCGATGTGGCCGTTATTTTGACCCCGGCCCGGTTTGTTCCCGATATTGTTTCCCAATGCGGGGAACGGGGGGTTCGCTGGGCCGTCATTCAGACGGGCGGCTTTCGGGAATCCGGGCCGGACGGGATGGCCTTGGAAAGGCGCCTGCTTGAGTCGGCCGATCGCTATGGTCTTCGCTTTGTGGGCCCCAACTGCCTGGGCGTTATGAATACCTTCACGGGATTTTCCGTTCCTTTCATCACGCTGCCTTCCACGTACCGCAAAGGACCCGTGGCCGTCATGGCCCAGAGCGGCGGCATGGGCCTATCCCTCGTCGAACGGCTCAGCACGTCGGGCGTGGGGTTCGGCAAGTTCGTGAGCCTGGGAAACAAGCTCGTCCTGGATGAAGTGGACTACTTGAGCTATCTCATCGAAGATCCCCAAACGGAGATCCTCTACTTTTATCTGGAAGACTTTAAAAGGGGTCGGGACTTCTTCCGGCTCGCCGCGAAGAGTCCCAAGCCCATCATTCTGCACAAGTCCAACACATCGCCCATCAGTCGAACCATCGCCCAGTCCCATACGGCGGCTCTTGCGGCCGATGACCGCCTGGTGGACCAGCTGGCCCGGGCCGCCGGCGTTGTGCGGGTCCGGTCGGTGTCCCAGGCCGTCCAGGCGGCCAAGGCCTTCTCCATGCCGCGGCTTCGCGGGAACAATCTGGCGGTGCTTTCCCGGTCGGGGGGCCATGCCGTGGTCGCGGCGGACACGTGTGGTGAGTTCGGCTTTCGCTTCCCGCCGCTCTGCCAAGAGGTCCTGGAGGAAATCCAACGGCATGCGCGTGCGGGTGTGATCCGGCCGGGCAATCCGCTGGATCTGGGAGATATTTACGATCTGAACGTCTATTTCGGCATCGCGGAAAAGGTCTTGAAGCAGCCCGATATAGACGGGGTCGTCCACGTCCATGTCTCCCACATGCCCGTCGAAAAGGACGCCACTCGGAAACTGCTCGCAAAACTGGAGCGCCTGGCGGGGGAGTACCGCAAGCCTGTCTCTGTCGTTGTGGAAGTGCCCTTCGAGGATCGGACGGCCGTGGAAAAGGAGGCTTCCTATCCGTTCTTTTTGGATGTGCGGGAGGCCGTGGAAGCGCTGGCCATGCACCGCAGAGTCCCCTCGCAACCAGGCGGTGGCCCTGAGGCTCTTTTAAAGGAAGGCGCCGCACCGCCTTGGTACGATGCGGCGGCGACATGGATAGAGGCGCAACGCCCCCTGCAACGCCAGCCCATGGTTCACGAAGGCCTGGAGCTCCTTCGGATCCTGGACATCCCCACGGCCTCGTGGGCGCTCACCCGGTCGGTGGACGATGCGCGGGATGCCGCCGCGTCTTTTGGCTATCCCGTGGTCCTGAAGGCGGTGGGGAAGTCCCTGGTGCACAAGAGCGATCTCGGCGGGGTGGCGGTCGGCATCGAGGATGAGGGCGCGTTGGTGGAAGCCTGGCGGCGCCTTGCTTCGCTGTGCGACGATCTGGAGGGCGTCCTGGTTCAGAAGATGGTCAAGGGCATGCGCGAGCTGATTGTAGGCGCCCATCGGGACCCTGTTTTCGGTGCCGTGGTCCTTGTGGGGCAGGGAGGGATCTTGGTGGAACTCCTTCAGGATGTGAACATGCGGCTTGCCCCTGTCGATGAGGCCCTGGCTCTGGAGATGATCCAAGAGCTCCGATGCTCCCCCGTGCTGGGCCCCTACCGGGGTTTCCGAGCGGCCGACATCGCCTCGGCGGGGGATGCGCTGGCCAAAATTTCCCTTTTGATTCATTGTTTTGACGTGATCCGGGAAGTGGACATCAACCCGATCCTTTTGGGAGATCGCGGGGAACAGGGCGTGGCCGTGGATGCACGGGTGCTTCTGGAGATGCCGAACCATGAAGATCCTCTAGTGTGACAACCCAGGATTTGGGCTCTGGGAAAAGGAGGCGAAGATGCACAAGCACGGCGGTGAAGATTTTGAGACTTTTCAGGCCCTGTTTTCTCCCCGGTCTGTGGCGGTGGTGGGGGCGTCCACCCACGGCGGCAAGGTGGGAAATTTTGTCCTGCGCTCGGCTTTGGCATCGGGCGTGGAAAAGATCTACCCGGTCCATGCGGGCGGGGCGCAAGAGATCCTGGGCCGGCGGGCCTACCCGTCCATCGAAGCCATTCCGGACGATGCGGTGGATCTCTTTCTTTTTGCCGTTCCCCAGCACCATATCCTGAAAGGGTTCGAAGCGGCCGTGGCCAAGGGATGCCGCGGGGCCGTCATCTTCACGGCCGGGTTCCGTGAGGCGGGGGAGGAGGGGCGTCGCGATCAGCAGCGTTTGAAAGCCATGGCCGATGAAGCAGGGGTGAAGATCATCGGGCCCAACACCATGGGCTTTTTCCGGTCGCAGAGCCGCACGAACGCGACGTTTATGCCGGTGCTGTCCGATTTTTTCACGGAACCCGGCACCATTACCGTGGTGAGCCAAAGCGGCGGAGTGGCGGGTTTTGCGGCCATTCGCTTCTTGGAAGACCATATCCCCATGGGCACGCTCGTCTGCCTGGGCAACCGCGCCAATGTGGAATTTGCCGACATGCTCGATTTTTGCGCAAAAGACGACAAGACTGCGGTCGTGGCCCTTTTCATCGAGGGGTTGGACGATGTGCGGCGCTTTTATGAAGCAGCGGTGCGGTGCGCGTCCCGAAAACCTGTGGTCGTCCTCGGCGCCGGTTATACGGAGGCCGGCCGCAAGGTCGCTCGATCCCACACGGGCAGCATGGCGCAGTCGCAAGCCATCTACGAAGCGGCGTTTCGTCAGGCGGGCTTGGTTCAGGTGCACACGGTGGAAGAATTGGTGGACACGGCCAAGATTCTTGCTTTGAGCCCGCCACTGCGGGGGAACCGTGTGGCCGTGATCACCCACACGGCGGGTCCTTCCGTGTTGGCCTCCGATGTCCTGTCTCGAAAAGGCCTGGTTTTGGCGGACCTCGCCCCAGAAACCAAGGAAGCCCTGGTTTCCCGGAAGGTTCTCGCCTCTTTTATGCCCGCGGATAACCCCGTGGATCTCACCACGTTCGGTTACCTGGATCGCCGCCTCTATGTGGACACATTGGAGGTCTTGGGCACGGATCCCGGGGTGGACGCCACGCTGGCCGTCTGCATTTCCGCGCTGGGGGACCCTCAGGTGGACCCATTCCCCATGGAGGAGTTCGGACGCAGGGCGAAGGAATCCGGAAAGCCCGCCGTCTTTGTGTGGGGGGCTCCGTCTTCAGCCGCCGATGAGTTCAAAGCCTGGATGCGGGCCGGTGTGGCGGCCTATCCCACGGCGGAACGGGCCGCGGCGGCCCTGGCCAACCTCCATCGGGCGTCCCGACTGCGAGAACGCCCGAAGGATGCCGCACCCCCGCCGGAATTTCCTCGGGAACTTTCCGATGCGGTGGCCGAACTTCGATCGTCGGGCCGGGGGCACCTCTTGGAACACCAGGCCAAGTGGATCCTGGAACTGGCCGGCATCCGGACCGCCCGGGCCGTTTTGGCTTCCAGCGAGGACGAGGCGGCTTCCATGGCGCTCAAGATCGGCTATCCGGTGGCGCTCAAGATCGCATCGGAAGACGTCGCCCACAAGAGCGACGTGGGCGGCGTGGCGCTCCACCTTGCGGATGAGGAGGCCCTTCGCCGGGCTTACCGGCGCATGATGGAGACCGTGGCCCGGAAGGCTCACGGAGCCCGCCTGGAAGGGGTGTGCGTGCAGCCCATGGTGCCGGCGGGAACGGAGATCATCGTGGGCGGAGTCCGGGACCCCCAGGCCGGCCCGGTGGTCATGTTCGGCCTGGGCGGGATCTGGGTGGAAGCCCTCCGGGACGTGGCGTTCCGGTTGGCCCCCGTCACGGAAGCGGACGCTCGGGAGATGATGGCCGAGATCCAAGGGGCGGCCGTCCTGGACGGCCTCCGGGGGGCGCCGCCCGTCGATAAGGACGCCCTGGCGCGCCTCATCGTCGCCGTCTCCCACCTCATGGCCCGCTACCCGATCCGGGAATTGGACTGCAACCCGGTCATCTTCCACGACGACACCTACACGGTGGCCGACGCCCGCATGACCTTGTGACGGGCGCTCCCTGGTGTCGGCCCCCGACAGGGGCGCGCAAGCCGGAAAGGAGGATGTCATGGCCGTTTCCATGGAAGAGAGCCGTCCCTATCGGAAAATGGCAACCACGTGCCGGACCCGTCCGGTGACCGAAAAGAGGATCGTGTGGCCCCGGCTGGATCCCCTTTTGCTGGAAGGCGGCACATACCGCGTGGGCCTCCTTCGCCGGGATCTTATCGATTCCGCGGCGCGCCTCTGGCGGCTGGGCTATCCGGAACTCTACGGATCCCCCCACGAGTTCCTGCTGGATCCGGACGAGTACGAGCGGTGGGTGGCCCTGTGGGACCGATGGGAAGAGGATGCGCGATCCAAGGTGTATTGCATGGCGGTGCTGGAAGAGGTGAAAAACGGGGACGTCCTGTCCGGCTCGGTGCTCACCAAGTTCGAGCGCAACCTCCAGGTGGAGTTTTCCTTCGTGGCGACCCTTCCCGGCTTCCGCCAAAGGCGGCTCACGGACGAACTGCGCCGTTTCGTGAGAAGGATCGCCGCGGGCACCGGCGCGGAATATTTCACCACCTTCTGCGAAACCTGGCATGACATCACCCAGAGGTGGTGTCTCAAAGGGGGCTGGAAGATCGCCGGAATCTTTCCCGGAAACTTCGTGCGATGGAACGGCGGCAACGAGGAGTACCGCGGCTGCACGGTGCACTTCTACCGCTTCGCCCGAGGGGCCCTGGACTACGTCACCCGCCCCGAGGAATGGCACCTGGCTCCCGAGGTGCAAAAGGTCTGGGAAGTCCTCGCCGAAGTCAACGGAGGCCTTTGAGCCGGACCGCGGCACGCCATCTCATTCAACGCCCAAAGCCCAAGACTTCCGGCGGTTGATCCTGCGACGGGGATTGGATAGGCTCCGGTGCCTTCCACCATTGCCATCGAGATACCCCGTGAAGTCTTTCATGCCGCACGGATGACGCCGGAAGAGATGAAGCGGGAATTGGCCGTCCACTTGTTTCAGCGGGGGAGGCTATCGTTCGGCAAGGCCCGAGAAATGGCCGGCATGACCGTTTGGGAGTTCCAGCAATTGCTGGGAAGCAGGGCTATCCTCGTTCACTATGATCTGGAAGATTACGAGGAAGACCTGAACACGCTCAAGGAAATCGGGCGACTATGAGCGTCGTCAGTAACGCTTCCGCTGTTAGTCCGTTCCTGAATGCGTTACGGGATATGGCCGGGTTCCGCGTAAGCGATGCGCTTTACATTCGTGTGTTGCAGGACGAGGGGGAGGCCTGATACCGTTGATCCTACACGGGACAAGGGTCCTTCCCGATCAGGAGCTTGTCTGAAAAAGGTTCATTTGCCCCTTCCAACCTCCGTCCGTCATCCCCGCAAAGCTTGTCCCCGGCTTGAACGGGGAGCTGAAACCCAGAATTTCCGGAAAGTTATGGACTCCAGCTTGCGCGGGAGTGACGGCTGGGGGAGTTCTCGGACAACCTCCTAGCATTGGGGCTTCGTCGGCGGGGCCCGAGGCAATGCGCTTTTCCAAAGCAGTTGCCGAAGCCCATGCCGCTGGGATAAGAAAGCCGTGTAGGGCCGGAGCCCCGCAAATCGGGAGCTTTTTGGGGAATTGCAGAGGTTGCCGTGTCTTTCAGCGTCCAGCTTTATCAAGCCATCGACGAACTCGATCCGAAGATCAGGAAGGTGCTCATCGACCTTTTGAACGAAGTCCAGGTTCACATGAGCCGCGTGGCCACACGCGAGGACTTTCGGGAACTGAAAAAGGTCGTGGAGAGCCTTGCCGTCACCACGAAAGAGCTGGCCGAGGCGCAGCAGCGGACGGAAACCCGGGTCGAGGAGCTGGCGGAAGCGCAGAAGCGCACCGAGCAGCGCGTCGAGGAGTTGGCCGAAGCGCAGAAGCGCACCGAAAAGCGCCTTGATGAGCTGGCGGAGGCCCAAAAACGCACCGAGCAACGCGTTCAGGAGCTGGCGGAGGCCCAAAAACGCACCGAGCAACGCGTTCAGGAGCTGGCGGAAGCTCAAAAACGCACTGAGCAGCGCGTCGAGGAGTTGGCGGAAGCCCAGAAGCGTACCGAAAAGCGCCTTGATGAGCTGGCGGAAGCTCAAAAACGCACCGAAGCCCGGCTGGAGAGGCTGGCCGAAGCGCAGGCAAAGACAGAAACGGAGCTCAGGAAACTCGTCCAAGAGCATCGCAAGACCCGGGAACAATTGGGCGGCTTGGCCCACACCGTGGGGTACCGCCTGGAAGACGAGGCCTTCAAGGCGCTTCCGGCGCTTTTGAAGCGAGATTTGGGCGTCGAAGTCCTGGGAAGGCTGAAACGCGACTTCCTTGAAATCGGCAAGGATCGGTACCTGGAAGTGAACATTTACGGTACCGGCATGCACGACGGAGCGGAATGCCTCATCATCGGGGAAGCCAAAACGCAGCTCAAAAAGAAGGACGTGGACACTTTTCTCCAGAAAGCCGGCCAGGTGGCGAGCCTTGTGCCCAAGGAACAGGTCAGGCTTCTCGTGACCTACCAGGCGTCTCCGCCCGTGCAGAAGTATGTGCGGGATCAGGGGATCTTTCTTTACTTCTCGTACGATTTTTAATTCCAAGGGATCGCGTGCTGCGTTTTCATCTGGAACGGGCCTCGCGGCGTTTCCGTGTCGGTCTGCGGGCGAATTGCGCCCCCGACGCGGTGTGGGCGGTCCTGAGCGACACGCGCCTGTGGCCCCGGTGGGGCCCCAGCATCACCAAGGTCGAGGTGGACGGGACGGATTCCGTGGTTCACGAGGGCATGCGCGGTCGCGTGCGCACCGTCTTCGGCCGGATGTTTCCTTTCGTACTGGAGGACGTGGATCCGCCCAGGTCTTGGGGCTGGCGGGTGGCCGGCGTGAAAGCCACCGGGCACGAGGTCATTGCCGAAGGCGACGGCGGGGCCTGGATCGTCTTCAGTATGCCCTGGTGGGCCTTTTTCTATGCCCCCGTGTGCTTGTGGGCGGCCCGGCGGATCAGCGCTTTGGCTCGAACAATGTCGCCTCCCGGAGGAATCCCCTGATGGGCTCGGGGATCGTCCTTCGGCGAGCCCTCTGCCCCCTGAGGGCGGGGCAGGGGCGGTATTCCAAGAGCCTGTCCGACAATGGCTGATTTGCCATGTTTGCGTGAAAGGCGAGCTCAGAGTCTCGGAAGGCCGGATTTTCATGGTTCGTTGTCCGGCCGGGGCAAGACGGATGTTGGGGTTCGCTGCGCTCACCCTAGCCTACGGGATGTTTATAGATGTCGGCCGGCGAAATGACTGTTGGGGTTCGCTTCGCTCACCCCAACCTACAAGTTTATGGATGTCGGTCGGGGAAATGTAGGTTGGGGTGAGCGAAGCGAACCCCAACAAGAATCACGGGCACGGTCACACATCGCGGTGCCACAACGAAGGATACCCACACCCCGCGGGCCGGTTCGACAATGGACCATGTGCCGCCTCTTCCGCATCCACTCGTCATGCCCGCGGAAGCGGGTATCCAGAATTTACAGGGCGTTGTCGACTCCCGCTTGCGCGGGAGTGACGATTTGAAGAGGTTTTAGACAGCCTTCTAGGAGCTTGTCCGAGAATGCCGATTTTGGTGCTTTATGGCATCCTAACTATCTGAATTTACGTTGCTCAGATCGGCAAGAATCGAGTTCTCAGACAGCCTTCTAGGCTGCCCCGATCAAGGGCAGTTCCTTTTCGATGGCGAAAAAGACAGCGAATTCCTTCGCTCCCGCGTCCTCCGATCTCGTGGGGTAGCTTTTGCGGCGCAGGGATTCGAGGAGTTCCGGATCTTCCGATTCCTTGATTTTCTTGAGAAAGAAACGCTTTCCCTTGTATCCTCCACCGTCTTCCCTAAAAAGATAGGCGGCTTTTGGGTTCGACTGCAGATTGTGATGGGTCAGGCGATCTTTCATGATGAACGCCAAGGTTCCATCCTCCATGACGTGCGGTCTGGCGTAGACCGCCGCATCCACACGGCCTTCCGCATCGGCGGTGGCAAGGACACCGAATCCTTTGGTCTGTTCGAAGTAGCTCTTGAGATCCATGGCGCGCTCCTTGTGGGCCTTCACCGTTTTGTGAGCGAAACTTTTTCGAGTTCCTGATTCCCTTTGTTATACGAATATAAGGATCAAGGTCCCTTGTGCGCCACCGTCATGGCCTTGGGGATTCATTCCACCGCGATGGGTGTGGCTTTTTTTTCGCCGCTCTTTTCGCCCTTTTTCCTTTCCAAATGGTCGATCCGCTCGTCGATGAGACTCCTCACAGCCCGAAGGACCTCAATGCGGGCGTTGGTTAGGTGCTCCCAGAAGGGCTTTGCCGAGCCCTTCCCGCTGCCCAGGGCGTGCATCATCTGGCACATGGGGCAGCGACACCGCGTCTGTTCCGATCGTTCCGTCTCGACGTCATGCTTCTCATGCCGGCTCATGACCACCTCCAAAGGTTATGGTCAAAGTCTCTTTTTCCAGTCGGGCCTTTTCGGGGTGCAGCCGCGCGAAGGCGCGAGGCAACACCAGGTTCTTCTTGAACACCCCCATGCGGATGACGAGTTCGTCCCCCACCTTGGTCAGGGCGATTTCTTCCCGGCTGACGAAGGGGAAATGGATGCGAACCATGGGGTTCCCGTTTTCGGAAACAAAACTGACAGGCTGGTGATGGTAGAGGATGTCATGGGGCGGGGTGTCGCCGTAGAGGGCCTGAGCCAGGGCTTTGAGGCGGCCGTAGCCCAGCGTTTCGTGCTCGAAATAGGGCGCGGTCAGGACGGGGATGGGATCGAAGGACGAGGTCACCAGGTTGAGATATGACCGTTGCTGCTCGAGGAGAGCCTTGAGGAAGGGATCTTGTGAATCTTCGGCGAATACGCGGTTGACGATGATGGCGTCGATCCCCAGTTGGTGCAGGGAAAAGAACATGAAACTGCGCTGCGTCTCGCGGATGACCATTTTTTCCAGGTTGGTCACAAGGCGCACCGACGTCCTGTGCGTGTCGGTCAAAAGGGCGTCCACACCGCGCAGCCTTTGAAACAGCCTTTCTATGGAGGCGAAATAGGCGTCTTCGGGCAGCGGCACGTCGGAAAGTCGCCGGACCACCGGGCGGGCCATGCGGAAGAGGTTTCGCTCCATGCGGAAGATCTTTTCCATGTACCATTCGAGGGCCTTGGGGACACTCACGAATCGAATGGATTCCGCGGTCGGCGCGCAGTCCAGAATAAGGACGTCATAAGCCTCGTCCTTGGCGTAACGGTTCACGTAAAGGAGGGCGCTCACCTCTTCCATTCCCGGGAGGACCGCCAGTTCTTCGGCGAGCACACTGTCCAGCCCCGAAACGTTCAGCAGGAGACTCAGATACTGGTGCACTTCCCCCCAGTGTTTTTGGATTTCCTCGTGAACGTCCAGTTCCTGAATCCACAAGTTTTCAGCCACGGCGACCGGCCGGCCTCGGTTCACGTCCATGAGGCGCCGGTCCAAGTCGAAGGCATCACTGAGACTGTGGGCCGGATCCAGGGACATCACGAGGGTCTTGAGGCCTCGTTCGGCAAGGAGCACGCCCGTTCCGGCGGCCACACTGGTTTTGCCCACACCGCCTTTTCCGGCAAAAAGCATGATGCGCATGGTTTTCATCCGTTTTGGTCGGTTGCAGCGTCCACGGCACGGCCGAACCCGAGACAATCACCGGGGCGGCCCTCCGTGGACTCTCGAAGAGATCCCCTCCCATTAAAATCCATGGCAGAGTCGGTTTCAAGTCCGAGACCCGCTTGTGTGAACAGGAAGGCCGTTGCCCAAGGACGGTCTCGGGTGTAGAAAGCACAAACCGAGAAGTCCCGTGGGCGCCGCACAAGGTGCAAGGAAAGGCTGCGACGACGGGGCACCCGAAACGGTCTTTTCGACCGAGGTGGGCAAGGATTATGGGATGGATCCGGCGTGAGCGGGTTGCGGTAAGAAGCGCTTAGGTGCACGGCGCGTCGGATCTGGTTCGGGAGAGGAAGGAGGATGAGTCCAGAAAAAATTTGGTTGGGCGTCGGGTTTTCGGCACAGGCGCTTTTTTCCGCCCGGTTTTTTGTCCAGTGGATTGCCAGCGAGAGAGCCGGACGAAGCGTCGTTCCCGTGGCCTTTTGGATCCTCAGCGTCTTCGGTGGAGCGCTCCTTTTGGCTTACGCCCTGTGGCGGCGGGATCCGGTCTTTATCGTGGGGCAAGGAGCGGGGCTCATCATCTACGGTCGAAACCTCTATCTCATTTACCGGGAAAAACGAGCATTGCGGGAGACGAAACGTGGCTGAGTACACGAGCCGCACCACCTTGCTGGGGCTCGCCCTTTTGTGCGCCCTCGTCGGCGCCGTGGCTTTTCAGGGCAGCCGAGGCCTCTACGAGTCCACGGAAGGCCGTTACGCGGAATGCGCTCGGGAGATGATCGTAACCGGAGATTACCTTCGGCCCACTCTGGACTTTGCCCCCCATTGGACCAAGCCTCCCCTGACCTATTGGGCCATCGCTGCAGGAGTGCAGATCCTGGGTCGAAACGCCTGGGGGGCGAGGGGCTTCCTCATCCCCACTTTTTTCCTCACGGTTCTGGGCGTTTACTGGCTGGGCCGCTGGCTTTGGGCCCCCCGCACGGGATCCGTTGCCGCACTCATTTACGCCACTTCGTGGGGGCCGGCGGGAGCGGCTTCGACGGTGAACGCGGACTCCTTGCTGACCCTCTGGGAGACGCTGGCACTGGCCTGTTTCTGGTGGGGCGTGCGAAGCCGCAGAAATCGAGCCGCCGGGCTCATGTGGTTTTTCTTCGGCATGGCGTTTTTCACCAAAGGGCCGCCCGCGCTGCTGCCACTTCTGGCCCTGGGGGTTTTTCGCGCACTCACCCGGGACCGCTCCGTGCGCTCCGCCCCCTTTTTCGTTCCCGCGGGCATCGGCCTCTTTTTGGCAGTGGGCCTCTGGTGGTATGCCCTGTCCATGGTTCGCTACCCAGGCCTTCTTCCCTATTGGCTCAAGCACGAAGTGGTGGGGCGGGTGGCTACGGAAGAGTTCCATAGGAATGCCCAGTGGTATAAGATGTTCACGGTCTACTGGCCATTTTTGCTGGGAGGGGCTTTGCCCTGGCTTGCCGTTACGGTTTTGGGGCATGGCCGCGCCCTTTGGGCGTTCTTTGGGGGCTTCCGGCGCTGGCGTCTTCCGGACGCTTTGTCCGACCTGAAAACGACGTTTAAGGACCTCAGTGCTGAAGGCCTGTTTCTCCTCGTGGCCTTTTTCGTGCCGCTTACGGTGTTTTCCTTGAGCCGATCCAGAATGCCACTCTACATTCTGCCTCTTTTTCCCGTCGTCGCCTGCTTTCTGGCACGGCATGTGGACTCACTTGCCGCCCGTGGCTTCGGGTCCCGGCGGAAAATGGCCGCAGTAGCGTTGGTGAGCACTGCTATCATCATAACGGGCAAGGGGGTGGCGGCCCACTGGCCGTCGAAGAGAGATATGGGGGCGATTTTCCGGGCTTTGGAAGCCGCCGTCCCTCCAAAGGATCGATCCGGCACGCCTCTCTATCTCGTCTCCCAGAGCCCGTGCTATGGATTGCAGTTTTATTGGGGAGATCCTTTCATTCGAATCCACCGGTCACCGGACGAAGCGCCGGATGTGGGATTCCTCCCGTTTTCCGCCCTTTGGGCGGATATGGGCCTCAATCCCACCTCCGGCTCGGCAGGGCGCCTTGCGGTCACACGAAAAGAAAACGCCCCGTTCTTGGAAGATGCGCTTCAGCGCAGAGGGCACCGCGTGGCTACGAAACCCCTGACTCCCCATTGGAGCCTTCTCGAAGTCTCGCCTCCTGACGGCGGGGTCAAGGAATAGAGCCCGTAAGATTCAGGGGGCTTTTTTGAAATCGCCGGCGTAGCGCCCGACGGTGGCGTCGTCCACACAGGATTCCCGTTCTTCGGGCGTCAGCTCCGAAGGGTCTTTCAAGGCATCCACGGCGCAGTAAAATTCGTTTCCCGCCCGATCGGTCACCCGAACCAAAGTCTCACCTCTTGTGAATGCAGCCATCGCGCCTTCTCCATACAGAAAGTTCATAGGGTTCAACAAAAAGAGCCCGTCCGGCTCTCGTGCCGGTGGGCTCTCTTACGCATCTCAAAAGACCTTAGGCCTCAGATGATCGTTACCCCCCGGCAAAGGGCTGGACGGTCTTCGCGTCGTCAACGCAGTTTTTGAGTTCTTCCGGTTTCATGGATTTCGGGTCTTTCAAGACATCCACCGGGCAGACGAATTCATTCCCCGCCTTGTCCTTGACCCATACGAATTGCTGCCTCTTGCTCGGTTGTGTCACATCGGCCATGGTAGAACTCCTTTCATGTGCGATCCTTGGACTGAAACCCTTTTGCCTTGTCTTGAGATCAATCTCATCACGATCCGCGAGATCTCAAGGGCAACGTTTTGGGGGGAAATTGGTAGGGCATCCCACCGAAAAGGGCGCCGTGCCCTGCCCCGCCGCGCTCGGACTCGAAGGCCGGAGACTTTTTTGAGGATAAGCTCAGCTCAAAGCTAAAAGCTTTTCCCGCAGGTTTTGGGATTTTCCGTGGATCTGGAGCTTCCTGCGGATGTTTCGGCGATGGAAGCCCACCGTTTCCGTCGAGATATTGAGAAGCGAGGCGATCTCCTTGGAAGAACGTCCTTCACGCACGAGCATGGCCACTTGAAGTTCCATGGGGGTGAGGCCCAGTTGGCGGCCTGCCAGGGCGCGGATGGAAGAGGCGGAGAGTTCCCTGAGCGTGACTTCCAAGACTTCCAGTTCCTTCTTAAGGCCTTCGTCGAGCCGAGCCATCTTGAGGCGTTCCAATGCCGGGACGAGGAGTTGCCGGATGGCGGAAACCATGGCCGCCTGGAGCTCCGTTTTTTCCGATTCTCGAAGGTCCAGGATGGTTTTGAGAGTGATGTTGGATTCTTCCAACCGCTTGGCATAGGCCGAGAGTTCTTCTTCACGAAGGGCGAGTTTGTCCTGAATTTCTTTGAGGGGGGTGATATCTTCGTGGACAATGATGATGCGAAGAGGTCCAGCGCCCGCAAAACGCGTCACCCGCATGAAAAACCAACATTTTTCCGACGGGGAGTGGCACGGATAATCCATGCGGAATTCGCTCAAGGCGCCGTCCATCACGGCACGAATACCCGCAGCGGCTTCCTCGGCCCCTTCGGAACCCTCGCCCCGGGCTTCGTCGCACACACGCAAATAATTTACACCGATGGTGTCCGGAGGCAGCCGCAGCTGGTTGGCTTCGGCGTATCTTTGCCACGGCTTGTTGGTCTTGATGATGACGCCCGATTCGTCCAGCACGGCGATGTGGGCGTCCAGGGAGTCCAGGACGTTTTCGAGAAAAGTCCGGTCGTTTTGGAGTTCTCGCACCTGCTGTTCCAAAAGCGACACGCGAGTCGAACCTGCGCGGGCATCCATGGCCGCCATCCCCCCTTTCGCGGGTTATCGCACACGGAGAGAAAACCGCGGCGATGAATGCGTGATATTTTACACATTAAAGGGGGAACGGGCAATGTGCGGAAGAAACCCGAAGGGCGGAAGGGCCGGAGCGCGCCGAAGCGCGCCCCGTAGGGTGGTCTAGCTATTGAGCCGATCGCATGGGCCGAAGCAATCCCGGGCCGAAAGGAGCGCCGCCGCGTTCTTCCATCCAGGCTTTCACTTTGGCTTTTTGCTCTTCCGTCAGAAGAGGCATGACTTCCCGGCGCACCTTGGCCCTCAAGACCGCAAGATCCTCCTGGGCAGCGGCCGCCGCCTTGTGGGCTTCCCGAACGGCGGCTTCCGTTGCATTGTCCTGGGCAATGGTTTCGTTGAGCTTTCGGTGAGCGTCCGCGAGTTTCTTGAACGTTTCCTGAAATTCGCTGCGATGGGTTTTAAGGACCTCCAAAATTTTTTCCTGCTGCTCGGGACTGAGTTTCAGTTCCACGACGCGTTCGAGAAACTGGAAGAACATTCCGCTGGCTTCCCCGCCGAAGGGGCCCGGTCCGTTGCCCGGAAAACCGAAGGCGCTGCATTCGGTCCTGGAGAGGCCGGTTACAAGGGCCAGAGCGAAAAACATTCCAACAAGCTTCTTGGTGCGGCGTTTCATGGCAACCTCCTTTGATAGGTATGGATGGATTCTCGCGTGTCGCTTACGGGGCTCCCGGGAAAGCCGAACCCCGCCCGAACACGCATGGGAGGCATACCCCGGTTTTCTGTCAAGGTGTGCGAAGAGTCGGCAAAGAAGGGCAAAAAATTGTAAAGAACCCGTAAGATTTCTTTACAATTCTTGACGTGGGGCCGAGACCCCAATGGGGTATGCTGGTATCGCAAGAAAAACGGACAGCGACCGGAGGGGGCGACTATGGAAAAGGCCATTCGAGTCCTGGTGATCGACGACGATTGGGAGCTGTGTGCCCTCCTGGAGGAATACCTCGAACCTTTCGGTTTTTCGGTGGTCAGCGTGCACGACGGGGAAAAGGGAGTTCGAGCCCTGGAAGAACGAACTTTCGATGTGGTGATTCTCGATGTCATGCTGCCGGGGCGGGACGGCTTGGATATCCTGAGGTCCCTTCGGGCTCGAAGTGACGTGCCGGTGCTCATGCTGACGGCGCGGGGCGAAGATGTGGACCGCATTGTGGGCCTTGAGCTGGGGGCGGACGACTATCTGCCCAAGCCGTTCAATCCCAGGGAGCTTCTGGCCCGGTTGCGGGCTTTGCTCCGGCGCAGCCACCGTGCATCCGCTGAGGAACCCTCGGGCCGCCTTGAAGATGCAGCGCCCCGCGCGGATCCCATCGCGATCGGCGATGTGTCCTTGTCCCCCGCAACGCGCACGGTCCTATGCCGGGGTGAGCTCGTGCCTTTGACCGCGGTGGAATTCAACCTGCTCGAAGCCCTCATGCGATCCGCCGGGCAGGTGATGTCCCGTGAGGACTTGAGCCTCAAAGTGCTGGGTCGAAAGCTCCATCCCTATGACAGGAGTCTGGACGTGCATGTGAGCAATCTCCGCAAAAAGCTGGGCGATTCTTCCGAAGGCGGCGAAAGGATCAAGACGGTTCGGGGCGTAGGCTATCTCTATGTGGCCGTCTGATCGGGTTCCTTTCTCATCGGCAGTATCCGGGGCAGGGACGGACAGAGCCCTGTCGCCGTCGTTTGGGGGCGAGGGATGAGAGGCGTTTTCGGAAAGATCTTCTTGGCCTTCTGTGGGAGCATTTGCGCCGGAGCTTTTCTTTCCGCGCTGGTTCTCGGGTATTTGTTTCCGAGGAAAAACTGGCTGGAAGGCTGGTGGCAGGCGACCCGGCATACGGTGCGCCTTGTGGGCATCACGGGGTTGTCCATTTATGAGGAGCGCGGCCCCGATGCCTTGGCTCGGTTTGTTGAGCAATTGGAAAACGACCGCTCAGTCCGCTACTTTTTCTTGGACGGTTCGGGCCGGGAGCTTTTGGGCCGTCCCCTGCCGAAAGACCTGCCGTGGAATCCTCCCATGCCGGCGCTGCGTCGTCCGGATCACCGGCTGCAGATTCTTCCCTCACCCATGGAGGTCGTGGGGCTCACCGGCCCATCCGGCGCCCCTTATACTCTCCTTCGCCATCTTGTGGCCCCCATGCCGCCTCCGCCCCGCTCGCGGCTCGTCCCGCAAGCAGTGACCCTCGGAGGCCTCCTGTGCGCGGCTTCCGTGCTCTGCTTTTTCCTCGCCCGAAATTTCGTCGCGCCTTTACGGGCCTTGCAACACAGCGCCCGCCTCTTGGCCGCGGGGGATTTCGGGGCCAGGGTGGGGAGCGAGGTGCGGAACCGAAAGGACGAATTCGGTGTCTTGGGCCGGGACTTCGATCACATGGCCGAGCGGCTCGGCCGGCTTGTGGAAGCGCAACGCCAGCTCCTGCGGGATGTCTCCCACGAACTGCGCTCTCCGCTCACACGCCTCGGCGTGGCTGTCGAACTCACGAGAAAGCAAGCCCCTCGGGAACTTTCCCCGTTTTTCGATCGCATTGAAAAGGAATCGGAAAGACTCAACACGCTCATTTCCCATGTGCTCACCTTGGCTCGACTGGACCACGGGGGACCGGTCGTGCCTGAAGAGCGAGTGGCTTTTCATGGGCTTGTGGAAGAAGCGGCTCGGGACGCCGATTTCGAGGCCCACAGTAAAGGGGTCGCCGTGCACTGGTCGCTCGAACCGGCCGAGGTGATCGGTTCTGCTGATCTTCTTCGGAGTGCGGTGGAAAACGTCATTCGAAACGCGGTGAAGTATTCCCCGGCGGGCGGTGTCGTCCGCGTATCCATGGAACGGCGCCCGTCCGAACAGGGGCAGCGCATCATCCTTCGCGTGGAAGACGAAGGGCCCGGTGTGCCTGAGAGTCATCTTCCCGAAATCTTTCGGCCGTTTTATCGGGTGGCGGAAGACCGTAACCGCACGACGGGGGGCTCGGGTTTGGGCCTGGCCATCGCTTTCAAAGCCGTGCAGCGGCACGGGGGCACGATGAGCGCGGCCAACCGGCCTGAAGGGGGGCTGTGTGTCACCCTGGAATTGCCGGCGGCCCCTTCGTGACGCAGGGTCACTTCCTTCGGTACCAATACCATGCCGAGGGGTGGCCCTTTTCTTCCCCGATCACATAGCGTTCCCGCGTAAAGGCCGCGCTGAAAAGGGCTTCCACCTCTTCGGGGGAAATGCCCCACAGGCCGCCCCGCCATGGGCGGGGAAGCCAGGCATAAAGCATGTACCAGGCCTTGGAGACCGTGAGGCGTTCCAGTTCGCGGGCGTATCGGCGCCGTCCCTTGTCGTTCAAGGCAAAAAGGCAGCCGATGTCCAAGACGTAGTCATAGGGGCCATGGAGCATGGACAGGTTGGTCACATCGGCGACGTAGAAAGTGATGGAAAGCCCCGAGGCGGCGGCTTTCTTTCGCGCTTTTTGGATGGCCTTGGGAGAAAAATCCACCCCGGTGACGTCCCACCCGTGCCGCGCCAAGGTGATGGCGTTGGTTCCCGTGCCGCAGCCCAAGTCCAAGGCCTTTCCCGGAGGAGTCTGCGACAGGAATTCCATGACTTCGGGCGGCGTGATCCCCGTATCCCACGGCGTTTGTCCGCGAAGGTAGCGCCATTCAAATCCCCAGCGGCTCCTCATGAACCAGTCTCTCAGGCTCTGCCACATGCCGGATGTCCTTCCCTATCGTGTCCTTAGAAAACCTCGAGGCGGGACCGGCCAAGCCGACGATTCCAATCGCTCGTGGATCGCCGCCGCGCTTCTGTCATTTCTCATGAAAAGCCTTGGCGCACAAGGCCGTCTTAGCGGCCCGGCTCGGAGAATGATCCTTTTCGAGGCGCGGCCGTGTCCGGCAAGGGGCGAGAAAGCCTCCCCATGCCGGGGCTGACAAGCGCTCAAAGGGCGAATGGTTCCGCCGTTCTTCACATCCAAGCGGGGGTGTGCCATAGTAGCGGACACGGTCGAGGGCTTAAGGAGGCAACCCGGGGGAGGAGGACCTGGATCGTGTCGGTCCGAAAGTGGGGTTTTGTCATCGCCGCGCCGCACAGCGGTTCGGGAAAAACCACGGTGACGTTGGCGATCCTGGCGGCGCTTCGGAAGCGGGGCGTCGCGGTGCAGCCTTTCAAAGTCGGCCCCGATTTCATCGACCCCGGTCTTCACACGCGGGTCACGGGCAGAGCCTCCCGAAACCTCGACGGCTGGATGCTTTCCCGCGAAACGAACCGGGCCCTCTTTTCTCGGGCCTTGGCTGAAGCCGACGCTGCCGTTGTGGAAGGTGTCATGGGCCTCTTTGACGGCTACGACGGCATTTCGGAAGCGGGCAGCACGGCGGAAATGGCCAAGTGGCTGGGCCTGCCGGTCGTCCTTGTCGTGGACGCCCGAAGCATGGCTCGAAGCGTCGCCGCCTTGGTCCACGGCTTCTGTTACTTCGATCCCGAACTCCGTTGTGCCGGCGTCATCTTTAACCGGGTGGGCAGCGACGCCCACCTGGACTTCCTCAAGGAAGCCATGACGGCGAGCCATCCCAATCTTCCCGTCCTGGGCGGTTTTCCCCGTGACGATGGGGTAAGACTTCCGGAACGTCACCTGGGCCTGGTGACAGCCGAAGAAAGCCCCTTGGATGAGGCCTTCGTGGAATCCCTGGCCCGTGCCGCCGAAACCCATCTGGATCTGGACGCTTTGCCGGCCGCAACGGCTCTGGTCTTGCCAATGGACGAGGCGGCCTCGGTCCAATGCACGGGAGCGCCCGGGGGAACTCCTCGAGATTCATCCACGGTTCAGGAAGGCGGGTCGGGGCCCGTCATCGCGGTCGCCCGGGATGCCGCCTTTTGCTTTTATTACGAAGATAACCTGGATCTTTTGAAAACTTACGGCGCTCGGCTGATCTTTTTCTCGCCCCTTGCGGGGGAAACCCTTCCGAAGGACGCCGGGGCGTTGTATCTCGGCGGAGGCTACCCCGAAGTGCACGCGCAAGCCCTGCGACGAAACGAGCGTTTCTTCAGCGACCTGAGAGCCTTCGCCGCCGCCGGACGGCCCGTTTACGCCGAATGCGGGGGGCTCATGGTGCTCAGCCGAGCCATCCAACTCCTTTCCGGGGACATCGTTCCCATGGCCGGGATTCTTCCCTTTGCCACGCGCATGCTGCCCAAACGCAAGGCCCTCGGCTACGTGGAGGTGCTCCTCAGCAGGCCGTGCCTTCTGGGCGATGCGGGAACCCGACTGCGGGGCCATGAATTTCATTATTCGGAAATCGTCGGCGATCCGGCCCCGGATTCCCTGTCCCTGTGCTATCGACTCACGGCGCGAAAATACCGCCCGGAACAGGACGAGGGATATCAGGTAGGCTCGGTCCTCGCCAGCTACGTGCATCTCCACTGGGGCAGCGCCCCTCACGCCGCGGCCCGCTTTGTGGACGCCGCTCGAAAAGCCCGTGGAAAATGAAGCATCGACGTGCCAAGACCCTCATGTTTCTCGGGACGGGATCGGATGTGGGAAAAAGCATCCTGGCGGCCGCCTTCTGCCGGATCCTGAAACAAGAAGGCTATCACGTGGCGCCTTTCAAGGCCCAAAACATGGCGCTCAACTCCTTCATCACGCCGGAAGGCGGCGAAATGGGCCGAGCCCAGGTGGTCCAAGCGGAAGCGGCCGGAATCCCGCCCCATGTGGACATGAACCCCATTCTCCTCAAACCCACCTCGTCCATGGGCTCCCAGGTCATCGTTTTGGGCAAGGCCGTGGGCACCTTTTCCGCCAAAGAATACTACGCCTATAAGAAAAAGCTGGTGCCGGTGGTTCGTGAGGCCTTCCGACGCCTTGCCGCCCGATACGACGTGGTGGTCCTCGAAGGGGCGGGAAGCGCCGTGGAACTGAACCTCAAGGAGCACGATCTTGTCAATTTGGCCATGGCCCGCATGGCCCAGGCCCCGTGCCTTCTCGTCGGGGATATCGACCGCGGCGGCATTTTCGCCTCCCTTTTGGGATCGTTGATGCTCATGGACCGCGAAGAACGGGAGCGGATCGCCGGATTCATCGTGAACAAGTTTCGGGGCGATCCGGACCTGTTTCAGCCCGGAGTCCGCATTCTCGAAGAGCGTTCAGGACGTCCGGTGCTCGGTGTCGTGCCCTATTTCCAGCACATTTCCATCGCCGAGGAAGACAGTGTGGCTTTGGCGAAACGCGTTTCCAAGGGAGCGGAAGAAGGCGCCTCCCATGATCTTTTGGACATCGGCGTGGTGCGGCTTCCGTTCGTTTCCAACTACACGGATTTCCAATGCTTGGAACAGGATCCCCGGGTCCGTCTCGTCTATTTCGAAAAACCTGCCGCCGTCTTCCGCTGCGATGCGGTCATTGTGCCGGGCAGCAAGAACACCATCGAAGACATGCTGGCCTTGGAGCGCTCGGGAATGGCCGACGCCCTTCGCGCCTACCACAAAGCCGACGGAGTCTTGGTGGGCATTTGCGGCGGCTATCAAATGCTCGGCCGGCGCATCCTCGACCCTCACGGCGTGGAAAGCGGTGTTCGCGAAACGAAGGGATTGGGCCTTTTGGACATGACCACCGAGATGGCTTCGGAGAAGATCACCACGCAAGTGACGGCCCGACTTCGGGATCCGAATCCTCTGGGATCCGAAGACCTTTACCCCCTTTACGGATACGAAATCCACATGGGGCGGAGCCGCTTCGAGAGCGCTTCCGATGTTTTTCCTCTTTTTTGCATTGTGCAGCGAAACGGGCGGGACGTCCCGAAGGACGAAGCCCAGGACGGCGCCTGGGCTTACGGGGGGCGGGTCTGGGGGACTTACATCCACGGTATTTTCGACAACGACGCCTTCCGGACGCGATTCCTCGCCTTTCTTGCGGCGCGCAAAGGCAAGGCTCTGGCGGTCCACGACGGATCCTTCGGGTTTTCCCGCTGGAAAGAGCAGCAATACGACCTCTTGGCCGACCATGTGCGCCGCCATTGCGACGTGGAGCGCATCATGAGCCTCATGGGCTTGAGGTAGAAACGGCGTGGCGGGGATTTTCTCTTTTTCCGCACCCTTTGTGCTCGCAGCCTTCGCCCTGGACCTGGTCCTGGGGGACCCGCCCCATTGGCCCCATCCCGTGCGATGGATCGGGCGGCTCATCCAAACCACGGAAGGCGTGTTCTACAAGGGCGGCGACACGCCGACGGGGCAGCGCCTTCGGGGTGTGCTTTTTTGGATCGTCAACGTCTGCGCCGTGTCAGGCTGTGTTGCGGTACTCCTTGCGGCGGCCAACTGGATCCATGGCGGTTTCGCCGCGTTGTGTTCCCTCTGGATCGCCTATACGGCCCTGGCAACCCGAAGCCTCTACGACGAATCCAAGGCGGTGGCGACGGCCTTGGAATCCGGCCGCATCGACGAAGCGCGCCGGCTTCTTTCGCGGATCGTCAGTCGCCAAACGGAACACCTGGATGCCGAAGGCATCTGGAAAGCCCTCCTTGAAACGGTTTCCGAAAACCTTTCCGACGGGGTTATGGCCCCTCTTTTCTATTTGGCCCTGGGCGGCCCCCTGGGGGTCATGGTTTACAAAGCCGTCAACACCATGGACTCCATGGTGGGCTATAAAAACGACCGCTACATCCATTTCGGCTGGTGGGCGGCTCGCATGGATGATCTCGTCAACTGGATTCCCGCGCGGCTCACGGCCCTCGCGCTCGTGGCGGCCGGTGCCGCCTGGGGCCTCAACTGGCGCCGCGGCTGGGCCGTTATGAGACGGGACGCCCGGAAGCACAAGAGCCCCAACGCAGGATTTCCGGAAGCGGCCGCCGCCGGCCTTCTGGGCGTGCAGTTGGGTGGGCCCGGGGTCTATTTCGGGCGCGTGGTGGTAAAGCCCGCCTTGGGAGATCCCCTAAGGCCGGTGGACGGGGAGTCCTTCCGGATCATGGTGCGCCTTCTTTTTACGACCTCGGCCCTGGGGGCGCTCTCGGCCGCCCTGGTGCGCGCCCTGTGGGGGGGATGAGTGACGGGGGCCCGGTGTGGAGGACGGAAAGCCGAACCCGGGCGGCATCTTGTGTGCCCATGCGGAAGAGAAGGGAGGAGATGGCGAGTAACGGCAGCATGGAAAGAATTCATGGCGGAAACGTCTACGAGACGGCCCGGCGCCTGGGATGCGCCCCTGAGGACATCCTGGATTTCAGCGCCAGCATCAACCCCCTGGGGCCTCCGCCGGGGCTTTTGGATGTCCTGGTGGCCGCCTACGGCCGGGTGCAGCACTACCCGGACATCCACAACAGCGCCTTGCTGGAAGGGCTGTCCCGGCGCCACGGTGTGGCCACGAATGAGGTCGTAGTGGGAAACGGCTCAACGGAACTCATCTACGCCCTCCCCAGGATTTTGCGGGCTGGCCGGGTGCTCACGGCCCTTCCGACCTTTACCGAATACATGCGGGCTTTTGCCATAGCCGGGGCGGTGCTGGACCGGTGTTACGGGACCTGGGAAAACGGGCTGCAGCCCACCGCCAAAGAGATCTCGGAACGCCTTGACCAGAAACAGCCCGATGCGGTGCTGGTGACCCATCCGGGAAGCCCTTCGGGAACGCTCCTTTCCGAGTCCATGCGGGCGTGGCTCGTGGAGGAAACCCGGCGGCGGGGCATCACTCTGGTGGTGGACGAGGTTTTCATCGATTTTTGTGAAGAGGCGTCCTTCTTGCCCTACCTTGCCGAACATCCCCGCCTGGTGCTCATCCGGTCCATGACCAAGTTCTACGGCATCCCCGGGCTTCGACTGGGGTATCTACTGGCCTCCCGGGACATCGCCGCTGCCGCCGCCAGGCATCTCCCCCCCTGGTCCGTGAACACCCTGGCCCAGGAAGCCGGGCTCCACTGCCTGGATCAGGAAGAGTACCGTCTGGAGACGCTCCGGCTGGTAAGCGAGGAAAGATCGATGCTGAAGCGGGCGTTGGAGGGGATGGGAGGGTTTTCGGTGCTGCCCGGCCGGGCGAACTACCTGCTGGTGCGGATGGCGGAAGACCATCCGGACGCCCTGGCACTGAAAGAGGCCCTGCTTTTCCGGGATCGGCTGCTCATTCGCGAATGCGCCTCCTTCGACGGGTTGACTCGCCGGGATTTTCGCATCGCCGTGCGTCTTCCCGCCCAAAACGACCGGCTCCTCACCGCCCTCCGCCGCTGGCTCCGCGATGCAGGCCGAAAGAGCGCCCCGCCCGCCTGAGCGCTTCACCAAGACTGGCGTATGATGGAATGAAGTGTGCCGATTCTCATTTCCTCACGGTCAGGAACGGGAACCGTTATGGTAGCCTGAGGAAGTTTCTTCTGCATCACGACATGACTGCCCCGCCGACGCACTTCAATAAAGCAAGGAGTTCGGGCTTCTCGTCGGTCGGACGCTGGACATGGCGACGGCGGTCCTTGGGGGTTCCATGCTCCTCGGCACAGGGGGGGAGCCCAGCGGAGAAAAGGTTCGGGGGAGCGTGTCCATCCGTGTGAGCCGATGGATCAAGGCGCTCATTTGGACTTTTACCATGGGCTCTTCGCTGCTCCTAAGCAAGCACGAGCCAACGCTGATAGAGTCGCTCCGTAATCGGCTGACGGCCGGTCCGTTTGAGAAGAATGCCAGGTGTTTCCGCGGCTCGGTATGCGCTGTGGGTGCAGCCGTCAGTGGGAATGACCCTCTTCTTTGAGGAAGTGGGCGTGGTATTCGTTGTCCGAGAGGTGCTTTCGCATAAGGTCCGAGAGAAGTTCGAAGAGGGTTTCCATTTCCGAGTTGGAAAGCCGGGGGATGAGCACCTTCAGAAGGGCGTCGTCGGAAAATTTTTGCAGGTAGACCATGAGGGTCTTTTCGTCGAGCTCACGCGAGAAGCCGAAGGCCACCATGCCGTCGTAATCTTCCACGAAGCGGTGCGAATGCTTGGATCCCATCCCCATCCTTCCTCATCGTGCAGGGCCGCCGAACCGACGAGCCCGAAAAAGGGGCGAAAGACGTCGGCGGGCGCCGGAGTAAGCCCCCGCCGTGCATCACCCATCCTTCGCCATCTCCTTTTCTTCACCCATCACTCAAGACTCAAAAACCTTATGTTTCACTCCTCGCCCATGTAGTAGTCCAGGCCGAAATGGGTGATCTGTTCTTCGCCCATGAGGTATCTCAAGGTGTTTTTGAGCTTCATGAGCTGGATGAAGAGGTCGTGTTCGGGATAGAGGCCTTCCTTGTGCATGGGGCTCTTGAAGTAGAAGGAAAGCCATTCCTGGATGCCCGACATGCCGACGCGCTGGGCCAGGTCCGTAAACAGGACAAGATCCAGGCACAAGGGGGCGGCCAGGATGCTGTCCCGGCACTGGAAGTCCACCTTGATCTGCATGGGGTAGCCCATCCAGCCGAAAATATCGATGCAGTCCCAGCCTTCCTTGTTGTCGCCCCGGGGCGGGTAATAGTTGATGGTCACCTTGTGGTAGTAGTTCTTGTAGAGGCTGGGATAGAGTTGAGGCTGGAGGATGTATTCCAGAACGGAAAGTTTGCTTTCTTCTTTCGTTTTGAAGGAATCCTTGTCGTCCAGGACCAGGCCGTCCCGGTTGCCGAGAATGTTGGTGGAATACCAGCCTTCCAGGCCGAGCATGCGGGCTTTAAGGCCGGGGGCCAGGATGGTTTTCATGAGGGTTTGGCCGGTCTTGAAGTCCTTGCCTGCGATGGGGACCTTCTTTTCCTTGGCCAGGGTCACCATGGCGGGGATATCCACCGTCAGATTGGGCGCTCCGTTGATGAAGGGAATGCCGCTTTCCAGGGCCGCCAGGGCATAGATCATGCTCGGGGCGATGCGCGGATCGTTTTTCTTTACGGCGTCCAGGAAGGCGTCCAGGGACTGGTGGGGCTCTTCGGGCTTGAGGTAGACTTCGGTGCTGCCGCACCAGATCATGACGCAGCGCTCAATCCCCTGATCTTCCTTGAACCGGGCGATGTCTTCCTTGAGGGCTTCCGTGAGGGCCCGCAGATCGGCCCCCGCCTTGATGTGGTTGCCGTCCAGGTTCTTGACGAAACGGCGGTCGAAGACCGCTTTCATGGGCTGGATGGTTTCGAGAAAGTCGCGAATGGGATCCAGGTGCTCTCTGCGAAGCACCCTGGCGAACAAGGCGGCGTCGTATCCGTTGGCTTCGTAGATGTCCCAGCCTGCGAAAACGATATCCTCGAGCGAGGCCAAGGGGACGAAATCCTTGATGCGGGGGACTCGATATTCGTTGCGCTTTCCCAAACGGATGGTGCCCATTTGGGTCAGGGAGCCGATGGGTTCTGCAAGGCCCCGGCGGACGGCTTCCACGCCGGCGACGAACGTCGTGGCCACGGCTCCTCCGATTCCGGGAATCAAGACTCCAAGTTTCCCACGGGCCGGTGCAATATCCTGCTTGCGCTTGAGGTCCTTTTCCAGCACGGTCGTTCCTCCGTTTGTCCCAAGATGGAAGTCCCCCTAAGGCTCTCGCTTTGCGCCGCCGCCGCACTTTTTTCGATGTGCGGCGCGGCTTTCCTATAGGCCCGGGGTTGCTAAGGTGTCAAGAAAAAGGCCGCTTTCACGGGCCGGTCCCGAGGCCGCCCGTCGTGATGCCTTCCAGGCGGAGCAGGGCCTTTTTCAGGTCTATCCCTCCGGAATAACCGCCCAGGGACCCGTTTTGACCCACCACTCGATGGCACGGCACGACGATGGCTGTGGGGTTTTTACCGCACGATTGTCCCACGGCCCGAGCCCCTTTCGGGCATCCCACACTTCGGGCGATGTCCCCGTAGGTCACGGCGGCCCCGTAAGGAATTCGGCACAGCTCGCGCCAGACCGCGCGCTGGAAAGGCGTTCCCCCGATCCAGTCCACGGGGACGTCGGGATGTCGTCCTGAACCACGGAGGTAATCCGTCAACGCTCGCCGGGCCGCTCGGGACACGTCGTTCCCCTCCCAGAGCACGTCATGGCCGGGAAACAGGGCGCGAAAAAAGGGTTCGGCCACGGCCCGCATGTCGGAAGGCTCAGGGTCTCCCGGCGCGTGGGGAAACCCGGGGCCGAACACGTGACAGGCGCAGAGTCCCTTCGCTGTTGCCCCCGTAATGATCCATCCCCATGAAGGCTCATGGAACCCATCGATCCAGATCACGGCCACGGCTCTTATCCTTCGTCGTCCATGAGAAAGTCGGTGATGTACGGGTTGGTTTCCATCTCCCGGCCTACCGTCGATGTGGGCTGATCGCCGTAGTCGTGTCCCGGCCAGACGATGGTTTCCGGAGGAAGGCGTGTGATCCTTCGGAGGGATTCCAAGAGCTGCTCGAAAGAGGCGCCGGGAAGGTCGGTGCGGCCGACGGCGCCCACAAAGAGCGTATCCCCCGTGAAAAGATTTCCGTCGATGAGGATACAGCAGGCGCCGGGAGTATGGCCCGGGGTGTGGATGAAACGCATCGTGAGGGAACCGAAGGTCAGGGTGTCGCCGTCCTGGACCCGCACATCGGCCGGAGGGCTGATGGGAAATCCCATGGCCAGGGCGAAAGCCTGATTTTCCGGCATCTGGAAGAAATCGTCGTCCAAGGCGTGCATCACGATGGAAGCGCCCGTCAGTTCCTTCATGCGCCGGTTGCCGCACGTGTGATCCGCATGCCCGTGGGTGTTGACAATGTAGCGACAAACGGCTTTATTGGCTCGAAGCAGCGCGGCCAGCTCCTCCTCGTTCCCCGCGGGATCGATCAAAATCGCCTCCCCCGTCGCTTCATCCATGACGAGGTAGCAGAAGACTTCCATCACGCCGACCGGCTTTTGCACGATTTTCATGGCGCTTCCCCCTTTTGAGATCCATCCGATCCGCTGGTAAACCCGCCGTCGGTTGTCCACAAGCCGTGGAAAGGCTTTTAAAATGGATCAGGATGACCCGAATGTCAAAAGATCTCCATCGGCTGCAGCCGAAGGCGAGCGCCCGCACCCGACGGCTTCCCCGGAAAGCCTTTGCGTTCTGGAATGCCTGGTTCCGGCCGGGGCAAGCGGGGACATCCGCTGTGAAGGCTTGCTGGGGAGCTGGCGCGAACCGCCTTACGCCTATTTTTTCTTCGAAGGCCGTGCGGGAGACAAGGCGACGGCCTCTGTGGAGGCCATGGGCTTTCGCGTGACGGGCCGCTACGAGTTGGCCTATGAACAGTGGCAGCGCCTGCCGAAGCGCCTCCTGGATGTGGGCCCGTTTCGGATCGCCTTCGAGCCCATTCAAGAAAAGAGGCCCCCGGACGTTCGCCACGTCATCGTCCTCAATCCCGGCTTGGTCTTCGGCTCAGGCATGCACCCCACGACACAGCTGTGCCTGCGCCTCCTCGGCCGGGTTTTTCGCCCCGACGCCATGATGACCGTGGTGGATTTGGGCACGGGAACGGGGGTTCTCGCTCTAGCGGCGGCTCGGCTGGGAGCCCGCCGGGTCGTGGCCGTGGATGTGAACCCTCTGGCCGTTCGGGAAGCCGCGGCCAATGTTCGGCAAAACGGCCTGTCGGGAAAAATTTTCCCCGTCGCCGCACAAAGCCTTGACGCCATCGGCCCTTTCGGAGATGTGCTCCTCATGAACCTGGAATGGCCCAGCCTGCGCGCCGTGCTGGAGACCGACTCCTGGAAACCCTTTCCATACGTGCTCTGCAGCGGGTATCTCCAAGAACACTCGCCCTTCGTCCGGGCCAAGCTTTCCCAAACCCACACCATCCGAGCGGCGCTGGCACACGAAGGATGGGGGGCTTCCTTTTGGACCCGCCCCACTTAGGGTAAAGACAAGGCCGGGATCTCAACGCTCGGCCTTGCGGGCGAGCCCTTGCCGACGCCGATTGGGCCGCAAGGGTTCGGTGTTGACAAACTTTGGGTCGTTTAATAGAAACAACTGACCCCGACTGCTGAAGGTTTGTCCCGTTCCCCTTGCCTTCCTTCCAGCGCCTGCGGCTTTAGCACCGGGATCCATTCCGCTCGCGAATGCGTTGGCAATCCGAGGGTGGAACGCTCGGCTTTTCCAGCATTTCTGGTCGATTCGGTGTTTTCGGACTCATTGGGGTGGACTGACGGATCGGTTCGGTGAGGAGGCTGCCATGGATTTTCAGTTGAGCGAAGAACAGCGCATGATCAAGGAGACGGTTTACAAGTGGTCCGTAAACGAGCTCGGTCCCATCCAGGAAAAAGTGGACGAGGAGGACTGGTTCCCGCCGGACTTTTTCCAAAAATGTGCGGAAATCGGCATCCTCGGCATCACGATCGATGAAAAATACGGCGGCCTCGGCGGCGACGTGCTCATGCAGACCCTGGCCGTGGAAGAAATGAGCCGCATCTGTCCCGGCTTGGCCATGACCTACGCGGCCCATTCCAACCTGTGCATGAACAACATCCACAAGAACGCCAATGAAATGCTCAAGGAGAAGTACTTGCCGCCCATGGTGCGCGGCGAAAAAATCGGCGCCCTGGGCCTCACCGAACCCAACGCCGGCTCCGACGCCATGAGTCTGCGCACCCGCGCCGAGAAGAAAGGGGACAAGTACATCCTGAACGGCACCAAGATGTTCATCACCAACGGGCCCATTGCCGACGTCATGCTGGTCTACGCCAAGACGGCTCCGGAGAAGGGTGCCAAGGGCATCAGCGCGTTCATCGTGGAAAAGGACTTTCCCGGCTTTTCGGTTTCCCGCAAGCTCAAAAAATGCGGCATGCGCGGTTCGCCCACCGGCGAGCTGGTTTTTGAAGACTGCGAAGTGCCGGCGGAAAACCTTGTGGGTGAAGAAAACATGGGCGTCCACGTCATGACCAGCGGGCTCGACATCGAGCGCATCGTGCTGGCCGGCGGATCCATCGGCATGGCGCAACAGGCGTTGGATTATTCCGTCAAATATGCGGCCGAAAGGGAACAGTTCGGACAGCCCATCGGCAAGTTCCAGATGATCCAGCAGAAGTTGGCGGACATGTACGCCCGCACCGAAGCGGCCCGCCTCTTGGTCTATCGGGCGGCTGAAGTGGCGCAAAACGCCCCGCGCGGCGGTAAGGGGACGGAACTCACCAAGCAGGCGGCGGCGGCCGTGCTTTTCGCTTCCGAGACGGCCACCTGGGTGTGCAACCAGGCCATCCAGATCCACGGCGGCTACGGCTACTGCCTGGAATTTCCCGTGCAGAAACTGTGGCGTGACGCCAAACTTTACGAAATCGGGGCGGGAACCAACGAAATCCGGCGGATCGTCATCGCCCGGGAGCTGCTCCGCGAGGCTTTCGCTCGCGCCGGCAAGGCCTAGAACCTGATTGTCTCCAAAGGGGCTGGGGAGTCGTTGTCACGATTGCTGAAAGCAGAGTGCAGGGAGGGGGCCATGGAGCAACCTGTCGTCCTGGAAGAGCGCAAGGACCAAACGGCGATCCTCACGCTGAATCGCCCGGAGGTTATGAATTCTTTCAATTTCGCCATGCTGCGCGGGCTGAAGGACAAGATCGAAGCCCTGCGGTTTGATCCGGAGATTCGGGTCGTCATTATCACCGGGGCGGGGGACAAGGCCTTTTGCGCCGGCGCCGATTTGAAGGAACGGGCGACCTTATCGGACATTCAGGTCAAGGAATTCATCCACACCATCCGGAATCTCTTTTCCGCCGTGGAAGACTTGCCCAAGCCGGTCATTGCCGCCGTCAACGGCGTTGCTCTGGGCGGCGGCACCGAATTGGCCCTCGCCTGCGACATCCGCATCGCCGCCTCGACGGCCACCATGGGCCTGACGGAAACGCGGCTCGCCATCATTCCCGGCGCCGGCGGCACCCAAAGGCTCCCGAGGCTGGTCGGTCGAGGCAAAGCCAAGGAGCTCATTTTCACCGGGCGGCGGGTCGGCGCCGAGGAAGCGCTCCAGATCGGCTTGGTCAATTCTGTGGTCCCGCCGGATAAGCTCATGGAGGCGTGCCTGGAGATGGCCGCCATGATCTGCGAAACGGGTCCCATCGCCATCCAGCAGGCCAAGTACGCCATCAACTACGGGCTGGAAACGGATCTTCACACGGGCTTGGGCATCGAATCCAATGCGTACTGGATTACCATTCCCACGGAAGACCGCTTGGAAGGGCTTGCCGCTTTCCGCGAGAAGCGCAAACCCGTCTACAAGGGAAAATGAGGGGTGCGTGAGGCCGACCGATCCGGCGGGAAGGAAAAGGGTGACGTATGAGCGATGCGCGAGCGGAAAACAGGGCTTTTTGGGAAAACGAAGAACTGAAACTGGATGAGCGGGTCTACGAGGCCATGTGGCCCGGCGGGGAGGCGGCCGTGCAGAGGCTGGCCAAGCAGGGAAAACAGCCCGTGCGCCAGCTCATCCAGAAACTCATCGATCCCGGCACGGAATTCTATGAACTGAGCCGCCTGGCCGGTTTCGGGATGAACTATCCCGAAGTGGACGATGTGCCCTGCGGGGGGATCGTCACGGGGATCGGCAAGATCTACGGCAACTGGACCATGATCATCGCCAACGACAGCCGGGTCAAGGCGGGAACCTACTTTCCCATCACACTGAAAAAGCACATGCGGGCTCAGGCCATTGCAGAACGATGCGGCCTGAACTGCGTCTACATCGCCGACTCCGGCGGGGCGTTCCTGCCCATGCAGGCGGACGTCTTTCCCGACGACGGTCATTTCGGCTCCATGTTTTACAACATGGCCCGCATGTCCGCCCAGGGGCTCAAGCAGATCACCCTGAGCACGGGAGGCAACACAGCGGGCGGCGCCTACATCGTCTTCATGGCCTGTCAGGCCGTCATGATCGAAAAGCTCGCCTACTCATTCCTGGGGGGGCCTCCCTTGGTGAAGGCCGCCACGGGAGAAGTGATTTCCGCGGAAGACCTGGGCGGAGCCCGGGTGCACACCCAAATTTCGGGAGGAGCCGACCACTTCTGCCGCACCCAGGACGAAGCCATCGAGAAGGTCCGGGAAATCCTTTCGCTGGAGCCGCCCCAAAAGCTCCACATCCACCGCTATGCTGAATCTCCGCCTGTGGTTCCCGTGGAAACCATCTACGAGGAGCTGCCGGCCAAGATCCATCAGGGGATCAATGTGAGGGCCGTCATCCAGGCGATCGCCGACGACAGCCATTTCATCGAATACAAGAAAAACTACGCGCCCGGCCGGGGGGACAACATCGTCACGGGAAAGATCCGCCTCAAGGGCATTCCCGTGGGGATCATCGCCTCCAACGGATTGGGCATCATTTTCGTGGAAGCGGCCCGCAAGGCCACCGAATGGATCGTGCGCTGCTGCCAGGAAAAGACGCCGCTTCTCTTCATCCAGAGTTCCCCGGGTTATATGGTGGGTTCGGAATCGGAACACATGGGGATCGGCAAATACGGCGCGGACATGGTTCGAGCCGTCTCCTGCGCCCAGGTGCCGCGCATTCAGCTCGTCATCGGCCCCGACAACGGCGCCGCCAACTACGGCATGTGCGGCCGCGCCTACAGGCCCCATTTTCTGTTTTCCACCATGAGGGCGCGCACCTCGGTGATGAGCGGTCGGTCCGCGGCCGAAGTGCTCCTGTCCATCGAAGAGCGCAAGCGGGCCGCGGAAGGCAAACCCATGAGCGATGGGGAAAAACAAGCTTTTCGCATGCAGATGATCGAAAAATACGACGGGGAAGCCCATCCGTTTTTCTGCGGAGCCCGGCTGTTGAACGACAGGGTGTTGAAGTTCCGGGAAATTCGAGACTGGCTGGCCATGGCTTTTGAGGTCAGTCTGCTCAAACCCATTGGTGATCCGGCTTTCGGCAACCTGCGGTTCTAGGGCTGCCGAATGTGTGAAACCGCCTCACATGCCGCCCCAAGAAGGAAGCAGTGATAGGCGACCATTCCAATCCCCCATCCAACGTCCAAGGAGGACTGAGTATGGCAACGTTGCATTACCCGAAGAAAGTGGTTCTGGGCGACATCACGGTTCGAGACGGCTTCCAGCACGAAGAAAAGTACATCCCCCTCGAAGCCAAGCTGTGGGTGGCCGAACAGCTTGTGCTCGCCGGATTCCGGCGCATCGAACTCACCAACCTGGGCAACCCAGCAGGCATGCCCCAGTTCAAGGATGCGGACGAGCTCCTGAAACGATTCCGGAACAGCAAGAAAATTGCGCATCTCATCAAGGATGTGGAAGTGACCTGCGTTACCATCCGGGAAAAGGCCGTGGAACGCGCCATCAGGGCCCGGCAGGAAGGTTACGGCCCGGATAGGATCCTCTTCATGGTTTCCACCAGCGAATCGCACCACAAGAAGAATTCGGGGACGACTTTGGCCGAATACTGGAAGATGTGCGAGGAATACATCCCCAAGGCCCATGCGGCGGGCATGAAGGTCTGCGGCACGGTGAGCACCATCTGGGGCTGTCCCATCGAAGGCCCCACGGAACTCAAGAAAGCCGTGGAATTCACTCAACGGTGGTTGGATATCGGCGCCGACGACATCGAACATGCGGACCACGACGGGTCGGCTCCGCCCAACAAGGTCTATGAATACTTTTCCATGATCCTCGACGCCATTCCGGACCCGACCAAGCACATCGCCCATTTTCACGTGACCCGAGGCTGGGGCCTGGCCAATGTGCTGGCGGCCCTGCAGGCGGGGATCACCCACTACGAAGGCACCATGGGCGGCATCGGCGGCCAGCCGGCCAATTTCGTGGACGGCGTCCCCGTAGCCGGCACGGGCTCTTACTATTACGTGGATCCGTCCATCGTGGGCCTGGTGTGCATGGAAGACATGGTGGTCATGATGGACGAAATGGGCATCGACACCGGGCTGGATGTGGACAAGGTCCTGGAAATCGGCCAATGGGTGGAAAAGATCGTCGGGCGTCGGCTCCGTTCTGAATGTGTGCGCACGGGCCGTATCCCCAAGTCCATGACCGGTCGCGGTTAGTCGACGCACAATGGGGGCGCGGCCCGTGCCGCGCCCCATCCCTCCAAGTTTGCCGTTGCCTCCAAACCCCGCCGTGCCGTATTGATGAGAAGAACAAAGCGTCGAGGGGGCGTCCATGGAATACGGCATCCGGCGGTACGAATCATCCCAGCGGTTGTGGTGGTTTGCCTTTCTTCTCTTGTGCCTCCTCGGAGGCCTTCCCGCCTCGGGGCGACTCCAGTCGTGGTTCAGCCGCTCCCTTGCCGGCGGATCACTCAAGCCCAAGGAAGCCCTGCAGGGAGCCGATTTTTGGCTGAGCACCCCGTGGGCGTCCCAAGGGCTCTTGGGATCGGTGATCTTTTACCTTGCCGGAGTCTTATATGCTTGTCTGGTTTTGCGGACTTTGTGGTTGGGCCTTCAACTGGTAGGGACTTTTGTGGTGGCCAGGACTTTAAAAAGGCACCTCGGCGCCGTGCCCAAAGGGCCCATGCCCGGTCGGCCGGAGTGGCTCATGGACAATCCCGCCAAAGCCCTTCCCGGGGAACGCCTGGCGCGTGAAGCGTCCCGATTACCATGGTCCCTCTTTTCCCTGGCCCATAAGCGACTTCGACTCCTCGTTTCGGACGGCCGGGGCATCCCCTCTTCCGACGAGATGGTCCAAAGGGAACAGCGGCTGGAAGGGGTGGACTGGCACTTGGTGGGCTCGTCCTGGGACGCCTTTCGCTCCCTCAGCCGAGCGCTCCCGCTTCTGGGCTTTGTCCAGTCGGTGTGGGTCTTTTACCTGTGGATCCAACCGATCCTGGAGGGCACCCAGGACCTGGGAAGCACCGCCGTGGCGGGTGTCGCCAGCCTGCTGGCCCTGGTGCAGACCGTCGGAGCGGCCCTTGCGTTCGGCTTGGCCTCGGGATTTCTCTCCCGCCTCGAAAACCTCTATCTTTCCCGCTTGGACGGCCTCTTCTACGATCAGCTCCTGGCCCGCGTCCCCCTCCACAACGCGGACACCCTCCTCATCCTCAAGACCCTGGCGACCCATTTCCAGGACATCCAGGAACGGCTCAAACGCTTGGAACAGGCCGTGACACGCGAACGGCCCTGAACCCGAGGGAAGTATCGTGCCGGTCAGTGGAGGATGTCCGGGGAGGTTTCATCGATGGGCATGATCCCCATCTGGCGAAGGAGCCGCCGATCCCTGGGGCTTTTGGTCTTGAGCCATCGCTCGTAGATGCGAAGAATCCCTCCGGCGTGATGCCGTCCGGAGGCGTCCCCGATTTCGGCGAACAAATCCACAAGACGCAGGAACTTGTCGCTCAGTTCCTGAAAGACCCCTTCAAAACCCCAGTCCACGATCCGGGCGGCAAGGAGCGCTTCCAGGGACCGATAGGCCGTGCTGCCGATGGCGGCGTAATAGTCGATATCGACCAGGCGGCGCTGAAAACTATCGGAAAAGAAGCCGGAGACGAACAGGGTCGTATCGCCGATCTGCCGGAGAATGCGCGCCCGCTTTTCGCTGGAGACACCGTAGCTTTCCAGGAGGGCCTGGGCGAAGGTCTTGTCCCTTTCCCCCCACTCCGGCTCCCGAAGCGGCGTGCTCTGCGCATAGCGCGAAAGCAGATCCACCAGGTAGAACTGGGCGAGCTGGGAAATTTCCACGTCCAGATCCTGTGAAGCCTTTTCCACGGCATCTTTGAAGTATTCGAGAAGGCTGCGGGTTTCCAACATGATGATCCAACCCTCCTTTCCGAAAATGCCTGGAGAAATCCCCGGAAGGTCCCGGCTGTGAGGACCTCTCCTGCCATAGACATCGGCATATCGGCCGCCGTCCAAAAGCCTTTCGTTCCGCTCGCAGCGCGACGCCGCCCTGCCGCTGAATCTGGGCGCTGTCACGGGGTAAGCCGCCGCGAGTCCATTGACGTGTTTTTCAGGTTTGGAAGAATCGGAATGACGGATCGGGCCTTCCGGGACGTGGTCCCCTCCGGCCGAAGCAATGCATACAATTCATTTATATTATGACCGGAGAGTCCACGGAGGATCAAGTGCGACGCTGAAGAAGGCTGGGGGCGCGGCCGCGGGGGTTTTTTGGGAAGGGCCGGCGCGCCCCGGGCTTGGGGCCAAGGGGGGTGTCAGGAAAAATGGAGCCCTGAGGGCTTCTTTCGGCGCTGGCGGCCCATGGCCAACCCGATGAGCCAGCCGCACAGGAGCACGAGGGCTCCGGCCACAAACCACTTGACATGCTGGGAAAAGCGCAGGCTTTCGTTTTCCTGGGTCAACCTCTTGGCCAAAGCCTGGCTTTCCGCCAAGGCGGCCTGGGTCTTGTCCAGTTCCTCTTTGAGCTTGAGATAATCGGCGGAACCTTCCCGAAGCGCCTGGTATTCTTTCTTGAGGGTTTCCAGTTCTCGAGAGGTTTTTTCCAGGGTTTCCGTGAGTTCCTTTTCCCGGGTCTGGTAGCGCAGCCACTGGGAGTCGGAGTCCGTCAGGGAGGATTTGATGGCCGTGTTTTCTTGGCGGAGTTGGGCGGCCTGTTTTTCCCATGGGACCCGGTCCATGAGGTATCGGCTGATCACCCAGCCTTCCTTGTCTTTGCCCGGTCCGTCAAGGACCCGGACGAGCGCCCAGCCGGCTTCGTTTTTTTCCAGCACCTGGACTGCCTGGCCGGAGCGCAGCATGGCCACGATCTTGTGGCCGTTGGTGGGGCCGCTGCGCAGCGTGATTTCAAAGGTGTCCGTCACATAGGCGGCCCACGTCGCCCCGGAAGGCAGAATGACGAACAAGGCGATGCACACAAGCCCCGACAGTCTAAGAAGGCGATGCAGACCGGCCATGTAACCCCCTTTTTCCCCATGGAATCCCATGCCCAAACCCCTTACCCATCTCATCCCTTACAACCGTAGGTTGGGGTGAGCGAAGCGAACCCCAACAAAAACCCCCCCACGGAAAAGTTTCTCCTTCAGCCGGAACTGCACACCCCCCGAGACATCCCCCCCCCCCCCCACGAAGGCGCTTTCCCAGGCTCGCGGGCATCGGGGAGCTGGGCGGCATTCTTGGCCCGCCGGACATCCCTCAGCGAAAGAGCTTTCCCACCAGCTTGAACCGTAGGTTGGGGTGAGCGAAGCGAACCCCAACAAAAAACCCTCCCCCCAGGATCACCTCCCGGATGTCCTCCTGTTCCAAAGGTGAGCGAAGCGAACCCCAACAGAAAAACCTCCCCAGACATCCTCCAAATAGACGCTCCCCCCGGACAACCCCCGAGCAGACACGCCCTCTTCACCCATCGGCCGAAAAGCCCTCCGAAACCCTCCACCGAACGCCGGCCGCGGTTTTCCCCCAGGGCCCCAAGGCGGTGGGTTCCCATGGCCGGGGCATGGGGGTGCGATCCCCTCTGCAAGTTTATATGAAAGTCTAGGTAACACATCGTAACTATTAAATTTTCATCCTTCGTTGTCACGGGCTGCCCGTGATGGGAGATTGTCTGAAACAGCGATTCTTAGTGGTTGTGAGAACGTGAATTCAGGTCGTTACGTCACCGCAATCCTCTAGAATCGGCGTTGTTGGATAGGCCCCAGAATTTTTGTTGGGGTTCGCTTCGCTCACCCCAACCTACGGCTCGGTGGCGAGACAACGAACTATGGAAGTCCGGCCTTGTCCCATTGTGAGCCCGACTTACGGATCCTCCGAGGGCCTCACTATAGAGCCTGGCACCGTGCCGCGGCAAGCAAAAGGCGAGAGCCCTCGGTCAAGGGGCGCAAACGGAGACAAAATTGTTCCTCGACCCTGGCATCCCGGCCATTGATGATTAAATTGTTTCAGGGATTCAACCCGACGAAATGGCTTCACTTTAAGTGATTTTTTCATAGCAGGAGGAAAAGGGTTATGGCCAAAGCAGTGGGCATTGATTTGGGAACGACCAATTCGGTGGTGGCCGTTTGGGAAAACGGCAAAGCGACGGTGATTCCCAACGCTGAAGGGTCCCGCACGACGCCGTCCGTGGTGGCCTACATGGAAGACGGGCAGCGGCTTGTGGGGCAGGTGGCCCGCCGGCAGGCGATTTTGAACCCGCAGGCCACGGTGGCCTCGGCCAAACGGTTCATCGGCCGTCGCTGGGACGAAGTGGAAGAAGAATCGAAAATTGTCTCCTACAAGGTGGTCCGGGGCCCCAACGATGCGGTGCGATTCGACATTCGGGGCAAGTTGGTGGCGCCCGAAGAGGTCTCGGCCCAGGTGTTGCGCAAGCTCGTGGACGATGCGTCCAAGTACTTGGGCGAAAAGGTCACCGAAGCCGTGATCACGGTGCCCGCCTATTTCAACGACGCGCAGCGCCAGGCCACCAAGCAGGCGGGAGAAATCGCCGGCCTGAAAGTCCTTCGGATCATCAACGAACCGACGGCGGCCGCGTTGGCCTACGGACTGGAAAAGAAAAAGAACGAAACCATCCTGGTCTTCGACTTGGGCGGCGGCACTTTCGACGTGTCCATCCTGGATGTGGGGGACGGGGTGTGCGAGGTGCGCGCCACGGCCGGAGACACCCATTTGGGCGGGGACGATTTCGACAAGCGCATCGTGGACTGGCTGGCTGAAGAATTCCTGAAGGAGACGGGCATCGATCTGCGGAAAGATCGCCAATCGCTGCAGCGCCTCTACGAAGCCGCGGAAAAGGCCAAATGCGAACTCTCTTCGACGATCGAGACGGAAATCAACCTGCCGTTCATCACGGCGGATGCCACGGGCCCCAAGCACTTGGTGAAAAAGCTGACCCGGGCCAAGTTCGAGGCACTCACCCGGGATCTCGTGGAACGGTGCATGGGCCCGGTGAAACAGGCCCTGGCGGATGCCAAGCTCACGGCAAGCGACATCGACGAAGTCATTCTCGTGGGCGGCTCCACACGCATTCCAGCGGTGCAGGAACTGGTGAAGAAGCTCACGGGCGGCAAGCAGCCCAACATGAGTGTCAACCCTGACGAAGTGGTGGCCGTGGGCGCTGCCATCCAGGCCGGGATCATCAAAGGCGATGTGGACGACGTCCTCCTTTTGGATGTGACCCCGCTTTCCCTGGGTGTGGAGACGCTGGGCGGCGTCATGACCAGGCTCATCGAGCGCAACACCACGATTCCGTGCCGTCGCGAGGAAATCTTTTCCACGGCCGAAGACAACCAAACGGCGGTGGACATCGTGGTGCTCCAAGGCGAACGGGAAATGGCCCGGGACAACCGGGTGTTGGGCCGGTTCCGCCTGGAAGGCATCCGACCGGCGCCTCGGGGCGTGCCGCAGATCAAGGTGACCTTCGACATCGACGCCAACGGCATTTTGAACGTGACGGCGCGCGATGAGGAAACGGGGAAAGAACAGAAGGTCACCATTTCGGATTCCACCAACCTGGACAAGGCCGAAGTGGAACGCATGCTTCGGGACGCTCAGGAACATGCCGCCGAGGATCGGCGTCGGCGGGAAACGGTGGATGCGCGAAACCACCTGGATTCCTTGGTCTATCAGCTGGAACGGACGCTCAAGGATCTGGGCGACAAGGTGCCGCTCCATGAAAAAGCCCGATGTGAGGCGCTCATGGAAGACGCCCGCAAGGCCGTAGCGGACGAGACCGCAACCAAGGAACGGTACCAAGCCTTGGCGGGAGACGTGCAGCAGGCGCTCCACGGCCTGGCGGCGGCGGCCTATGAGCGGGCCGGGGCGACGGGCCGGGAGCGCAGTGCGGGAGCCGGAGCCGGCACGTCCCGGGCCGGGGGCGACGATGACGTCATCGACGCCGAATACACCGAAAAATAAGGGAAGATGCGGAATGGCGTCTCGCCGACGATGAGCGCGTTTCGGGGGCGCACGGACGGTGCGCCCCATTTTTTGGCCTTTTTGCCCCGATGATGGTAAGGATTTCAAAACCAAGGAGGGTGTGGACCCCAACGGGCTTTTCCCAGGAAAACAAAGGAATCGAGGGGACATCGCATGGCGGTTAAGTTTCGAGACTACTACGAAATTCTCGGGGTTTCTCGAACGGCGACTCAGGACGAGATCCAGCGGGCCTACCGCAAACTCGCCCGCAAGTACCATCCGGATGTGAACAAGGATCCTGGGGCCGAAGAGAAATTCAAGGAAATCAACGAAGCCTACGAGGTCCTGAAGGATCCTGAAAAACGCGCCAAGTACGACCAGCTCGGCAGCCACTGGCGTGCCGGGCAGGATTTTCGACCGCCCCCCGGTTGGGACGTGCATTTCGATTTCGGCGGGGGCCCGGGGCAGCAGGAATTCTTCTGGTCGGGCAGCGGGGATTTCAGCGACTTTTTCGAAATGCTTTTCGGAGGGCAAGGATTTCGTCGGGCTCAGAGCGGCACACGGGCTCGTCCCGGCACCGCATGGCGCCAACCCGGGGCCGACCGGCATGCCGTGGTGCGCATATCCTTGGAAGACGCCTTTCACGGGACGACCAAGACCATCACCATGCAGGGAATGACCACCGCCGTCGATGGGACGGTGCGGCCGGAAGTCAAGAACTTCGAGGTCAAGATTCCCAAGGGGATTCTGCCGGGGCAGAAGATCCGCCTTGCCGGCCAGGGTTTTGAGGGGGTGAGCGGTGGGCCGCCCGGGGATTTGTATCTCGAGGTGGACATCGAACCCCACCCGGTCTATCGCCTGGAAGGCCGGGACCTCTACATGGACCTGCCCGTGTCTCCGTGGGAGGCGGCCTTGGGGGCTGAAGTTCCCGTAAGAACTTTGGGGGGCACCTTCTCCCTGAAAGTTCCCCCGGGGACCCAGTCGGGGCAGAAATTGCGCCTGCGGGGCAAGGGCATGCCCAACCCCAAGGGCGGAGCGGGCGATCTCTACGCGGTGGTGAAAATCGTCGTGCCCAAGAGGGTCAGCCGGGAAGAAAAGGCCCTGTTCGAAAAACTCAAAGAGGCATCCGACTTCGACCCGCGGGGGTGACCGGAGAACGCCCGCCGCGAGCACGGCAATAAGGAGGCCGGCGTCATGGTGGAAAGACGCTATTTCATCGTGCGCAGGAGGCATGCCCTAGAGACGGACCTTTGGGAACTCACACTTTCCCAACTGGCGTCCTTGTGCGGCGTGCACCCGGATCTCATCGTTCGCTTCGTGCACCTGGGGCTTCTGGATCCTTTGGAAGAACGGGCGGGCGTGCCCAGCCTGTTCGCCCCTTCGGCGGTGGGGGTGGTGCGCAAGATTTTAAGGCTGCGCCGGGACCTGGGGATCAACTACGCGGGCATTGGGGTCGTCCTGGAGCTCATGCACCGGATCGAGGCGCTGGAAGCCCGGGTCCGGGAACTGGAAAGACAGATGATCGGCTAGCCCGAAGGCGGCCGTGACCATAAATGAGGAGGAAAAATTATGGATCTCAACAAATTCACCATCAAGTCCCAAGAAGCGTTGCAATCGGCCCAGACGAAGGCCGTTAAATACGGGCATGTGGAAGTGGACGGGGAACATCTCCTGGCGGCCCTCCTGGAACAGCCCGAAGGGTTGGTGCCGCGACTGCTCAAGAGGATGGACGTCCCGCTGAACGCGGTGCAGGAAGATTTGGTTCGGGAGCTGGAAAAAAAACCCAGGGTGAGCGGCCCCGGGGCAGAGCCCGGCAAGGTCTACATCACTCAACGGCTGAACAAGCTGCTCGTCAAGGCGGAAGAGGAAGCCCGGCATCTCAAGGATGATTACGTCTCCGTCGAACACCTCCTTTTGGCTTTCGTGGAAGAGGGGACGGCGACACCCGCCGGGAGAATCCTTCAAAAGCATGGCATCACCCGGGATGCGGTGCTCAAGGCCTTAACGGCCGTCCGCGGCCATCAGCGGGTGACGTCGGCCGCGCCCGAATCGACCTACGAGGCGCTGCAGAAATACGGACGGGACCTGGTGCAGGAAGCCCGCAGCGGCAAGCTGGATCCCGTGATCGGCCGAGACGGGGAAATCCGGCGCGTCATCCGGATCCTCAGCCGGAAGACCAAAAACAATCCCGTGCTCATCGGCGAACCCGGCGTGGGCAAGACGGCCATTGTGGAAGGGCTGGCGCACCGGATCGTTCGGGGCGATGTGCCCGAAGGGCTCAAAGACAAGACCATCTACGCCTTGGATCTGGGGGCTCTGGTGGCCGGAGCCAAATACCGCGGGGAATTCGAGGAGCGCCTCAAGGCGGTGCTGCAGGAAATTAAGGAATCGGAAGGCCGGATCCTGCTCTTTATCGATGAGCTCCACAACATCGTGGGGGCGGGCAAGGCCGAAGGGGCCATGGACGCCGGCAACATGCTCAAACCCATGCTGGCCCGCGGCGAACTCCACTGCATCGGCGCCACGACCCTCGACGAATACCGCAAGTACATTGAAAAAGACGCCGCCTTGGAACGCCGGTTCCAGCCGGTTCTCGTGGACCAGCCGTCGGTGGAAGACACCATTTCCATCCTGCGCGGCCTGAAAGAGAGGTTCGAAGTCCACCACGGCGTCAAGATCCAGGACAGCGCTTTGGTGGCGGCGGCGGTTTTGTCCAACCGCTACATTTCCGACCGGTTCCTGCCGGACAAGGCCATTGATTTGGTGGATGAGGCCTGTGCCATGATCCGCACGGAAATCGATTCCATGCCGGCCGAACTGGATGAAGTGACCCGGCGGGTCATGCAGCTGGAAATCGAAGAGGCGGCCCTCAAGAAGGAGCGGGACAAGGCGAGCCAGGAGCGTTTGGAAAACCTGCGCAAGGAATTGGCCGAATTGCGCGAAAAGGCCGGGGCCATGCGAGCCCAGTGGGAAGCGGAAAAGGAAGCCATCAAGAGGGTTCAGGCCCTGCGGGAAGAAATCGAAAAGGTGCGCCACCAGATCGAAATCGCCGAGCGCCAATACGACCTCAACCGGGCGGCGGAATTGAAGCACGGCCGGCTGCCCGAACTGGAACGGCAGCTCAGGGCCGAAGAAGAACGGCTGAGCGCCCAACAGGGCGGCAATCGGCTCCTTCGCGAAGAAGTGACGGAAGAAGAAATCGCCGAGATCGTCTCCCGCTGGACCGGGATTCCTGTCACCCGCCTGGTGGAAGGGGAACGGGAAAAACTGTTGAAGCTCGATGAAGTGCTGCACCGCCGCGTGGTGGGTCAAGACGAAGCCGTGCAGCTCGTGGCCGACGCCGTGCTTCGAGCCCGGGCCGGCATCAAGGATCCGCGGCGGCCCATCGGGTCGTTCATTTTCCTCGGCCCCACGGGAGTGGGCAAGACGGAACTGGCCAAGACCTTGGCGGAAGCCCTCTTCGATTCGGAAGACAATCTGGTTCGGATCGATATGAGCGAGTACATGGAAAAGCACACGGTCTCGCGCCTGATCGGGGCGCCTCCGGGCTATGTGGGCTACGAAGAAGGCGGGCAGCTTACCGAAGCGGTGCGGCGAAAGCCCTACAGTGTCATCCTGTTCGATGAGATCGAAAAGGCGCACCAGGATGTCTTCAACGTGCTTCTGCAGATCTTGGACGACGGCCGCTTGACGGACGCCCAGGGCCGCACGGTGGATTTCAAGAACACGGTCATCATCATGACGAGCAACATCGGAAGCCAGTACCTGTTGGACGGCGTGACGGATCGCGGCGAAATCAAGGATTACGCCCGCGAAAAGGTCATGGCCGATCTCAGGCGTCATTTTCGGCCCGAGTTCCTGAACCGCGTGGACGATATCGTGCTGTTTAAGCCGTTGACCCTGGAAGAAGTCAAACGCATCGTGGGGCTGCTCACCCAGGATTTGGAACGGCGCCTCAAGGACCGGCGCATCCGGTTGGAAATCACGGACGCCGCTCGGGAATGGATCGCCCGCACCGGCTACGACCCGGTCTATGGGGCTCGGCCGCTCAAGCGGCTGCTGCAGCGGGAACTGGAAACCCGCATCGGCCGGGCTCTCATTGGGGGAGACATCCTGGAAGGAGCGACAATCCGCGTGGATGTGGAAGACGGCCGGCTGACGGTTTCCCACACCAACCCGGCCAACGCCGACGCCGCCTGATCGCGCCCGCCCGCAAACGACAAGGGACAGCGGGGGATTTCCGATGAGGGCACTGCCCTGGGTGTTCGCGGTCCTGCAATAGCCCCCTCACCCCGGCCCTCTCCCCCTGGCGGGGGAGAGGGAGGCATGGCTCCTTACAAATCCGATCCCCAGAAGGATGTCGGCTTCCCCTATCCCGAAGGAGTGACGGCCTCTCTAGCCCTGGGCGGCCTCGGCATTCCAGGCCAGGGCAACGCCCTGGGTTGAGGGGGCCCCCATCCTTCCCCGAGCCCCGGAGGGGTATAACAAGGGCTGGACGGTATGTGCCCAAAACAGGATTTTCCCCGTTTTGTCCCGGGTGTGATATGGATTTGGGAAGGGCCACTTTGGACCATGAAAGACGAGGGGCCGGCGGATTTTGTGTTTCGCCCCCTTCGGGGTTGGATTGGGGGGATTGCGGCGGAGGGCCCCAGGGCTACGCCCTGGGCTGGGATGCTTGGCTCCTCCGGGGCCGATGGGGGTAAGAACGTTCTTGGCACCTTCAGGGCCGATGGTGGGCGGGCGTGCGGTTGGGCTTTTGGCGGTCCATGATGCGCGGGGCTAAGGTTGGGCCCTCCGCGGCGGGTGACGAGCGGGGAGGCAGGTGTCTTTCCCAAGGCAAAGGGAACAGGGGGAAACTTCATGAAGGACCTGGCGTTGACATGGCATGGGCCGTACATGGAAGAACAATATCGGCGCTGGAAATTGGATCCCAACAGTGTGCCCGAGGACTGGCGATGGTTTTTCCATGGTTTCGAACTGGGGGCTGCCCAGGAAGGCCCTCCCCCGATCCCCCGGGCGCCCGCAGAAGACGATCTCCTGCGCCATGTGCGGGTCGCGGACCTGATCCGCCGGTACCGTGAGCTCGGCCACCTTCTGTCCTGCCTGGATCCCTTGGAACCGTGCCCGATGGAACACCCCATGCTCACCCTGGACGCGTGCGGTCTGGATCCAACCGACCTGGACCGCGTCTTCCTCACCCCCGACATCCCCTTGGGGGATCGAGCCCCCCTTCGGGCGGTCATCGATCTCCTCAAAGCCACCTATTGCGGTTCTGTGGGTGTGGAATTCATGCACCTGCTTGATCCGGAAGAACGTCGCTGGCTGCAACAGCGCATGGAATCCTCCCGAAACCACCCCTCCTACCCGCCCGAAGAACGCCTCCGGATTTTGGAAAAGCTCTGGCAGGCCAATCGTTTCGAGCAGTTCTTGCACAAGACCTACCTGGGCCAGAAGCGCTTTTCCTTGGAAGGAGCGGAGACCATCGTGCCCATGCTGGACGGCCTGATCCGCCACGCGGCCGCCCAGGGCTGCGAAACCTTCGTTTTGGGAATGGCGCACCGAGGCCGGCTGAACGTGCAGGTGAACGTCTTGGGAAAAGCCCCCGAAGCCGTCTTTTCCGAATTCGAGGAAAGCTGCGACACGGAATCCGAAACGGGAAGCGGCGACGTGAAGTATCACAAGGGCTTCATGGGCACAGTGGATGCCGCCCCGGACGGCTCCAAGAAAATCCGCACCGTTTTGGTCCCCAACCCCAGCCATCTGGAATCGGTGGATCCGGTGGTGGAAGGACTCACCCGGGCCCTCCAGGATGCCCTCGGCGAAGACGGCCCCCGGCGCGTGCTCCCCGTCTTGATCCACGGCGATGCGGCCTTCGCCGCTCAAGGGGTCGTCTACGAAACCATGAACCTTTCCCAACTTCCCGGATACCGCACCGGCGGGACGATCCACCTCATCATCAACAACCAGATCGGCTTCACCACCGTGCCCGAAGAGGCTCGGTCGACCCGTTACGCCACCGACCTGGCAAAAATGCTCCCGGCACCCATCTTCCACGTACACGGGGAAGACCCCGAAGCGGCCCTCCACGTCATGGGCTTGGCGTGCGACTATCGATACCGGTACGGCAAGGACGTGGTCATCGATGTGGTCTGCTACCGCCGCTATGGGCATAACGAAGGCGACGAACCGTACTACACGCAGCCGACCATGGTGGAACGGATCCGAAAACGCCCTCCGGTGAACGAACTCTACGCGGCACGACTGCAGGAGGAAGGAGTCGTCTCTCCGGAAGAAGTCCAGAGCCTGGAAACGCGCATCCTTTCGACCCTGGAAAAGGCCCTTGAGGCGGCGCGAAGCGCCGGCTGCGTCCTCGCTCAAGATTTTCTGCCGGACGCCTGGGCCGCAACGGCCCGCGCCACGCCCGTCCGCTCCGACGCTTTAGAAACCGCCGTCCCTCGGGAGAGACTCCATGCCATCGCCCGGGCGGCCCACACCTATCCCGAAGGGTTTCGGGTCAATCCCAAGCTGCAAAAGATCCTCGAAAAGCGGCGCGAAAGGGTGGAAGGCGAAAAGGACCTGGATTGGTCCGCCGGGGAACTCCTGGCATTCGGATCCCTTCTTCTGGACGGCCATCCCGTGCGCCTAAGCGGCCAGGACTGCGGCCGAGGCACCTTCAGCCACCGCCATGCCATCCTCTATGACGTGGAAACGGAGGCGACCTACGTCCCGCTGAACCACTTGGGCCCGGACCAGGCGCCCTTTGCGGTCTACAACAGCAGTCTCTCGGAATATGCCGTACTCGGCTTCGAATACGGATATTCCCTGAGGGATCCGCGGACGCTGGTGCTCTGGGAAGCCCAGTTCGGCGATTTCGCCAACAACGCCCAAACCATCGTCGATCAATACGTGAGCGCCGCCGAAGCCAAGTGGGGGCTTGCCAGCGCCCTGGTGATGCTTCTGCCCCACGGCTACGAAGGCATGGGACCCGAACATTCCAGCGCCCGGCTGGAACGGTACCTCCAACTGTGCGCGGAAGAAAACCTGCGCGTCTGTCAACCTTCCACACCGGCGCAGTTCTTTCATCTGCTGCGCCGCCAGGTGCTCCACCCCGTAAAAAAGCCCCTCGTGGTCATGACCCCCAAGAGTCTCCTGCGCCACCCCAAGGCGATCTCCCCCTTGGAAGCCTTCACCCGGGGCCGGTTCGAACCCGTCCTGGACGATCCCGAAGCCTCGCCTTCGGCGCTCTCGGGTGTATTATGTACGGGCAAGATCTTTTACGAACTGGCGGCGCGGCGGGAAAACCAAAAGCGGGACGATACGGTCCTGGTGCGCTTGGAGGAAATCCATCCCTTTCCGGAAGCCGCTCTGGACGCCGTGTTTTCCAAATACGGCGCCGTGCGGCGCTGGGCGTGGGTGCAGGAAGAACCGCGCAACATGGGCGCCTGGGCATACGTGTGTCCCCGTCTGCAGAAACTCTTGGGGGAAAAGCCCGCCTACATCGGGCGCCCCGAATCGGCCAGCCCCGCCACGGGGTTCCATCGGCGCCACAAGGAAGAACAGGAACGCATCGCCGGCGAGGTGTTTGGCACAGACTGACAAGGAGCGGCACATGCATCAGGACATCGTCATCCCCGAAGTGGGGGAATCGGTACGGGAAGCCGTCTTGGCGGAATGGTTCGTCAAGACGGGTGAACGGGTCACCAAGGGTACGGTGCTCTTCGTCCTGGAAACCGACAAGGTCACCCTGGAAGTGCCTGCGGAAGCGGACGGCGTCGTGGAAATTCTGGTGCCTGCCGGCGAGACGGTGAGCGTGGGGGCCGTGGTCGGGCGCATTCAGGTGGAGAGCGCTGCGGAGGCCCCTGCTCCGGAACCCCGCGAGAGGCCTCCCGTATCCGAGGTTCCCCGGGATTTTTCGGACGCGCGGACGACGCCGGTCCTTTCACGGGAGGACGTTCCCAAAGCCCCTGCGCCGCCCTTCGAACCGGCTGCGGCAGTCGCGGTTTCGAAACGGCCTGAAGAGACGGCCGAGTCCCCTTCGGCGCCCAGGGCCTTTTCTTCGGCGATGAAACTCGCCGCAGAACTCGGCGTGAACCTTGCCGACGTCAAGGGCACGGGCCCTGATGGGCGCATCACCCGAGGCGATGTGCTCCTTTTTTGGGAATCCCGAGTTCCTGCAAAGCCCCCTTTACCCGAGGAATTTCCGGCCGCCCCCGGTGGAGCGGAACCTCTCGCGAAGGCTGATAAGGCGCCGCCCGCGCCGCCTGCCGGCCGAACGTCCGCCGGGGTTGGCCCCGCTTCCCGCGCCGGTGCCGAACTCGGAGCCGCCGCTCTTGCACCCGGGGCGGAGGCGGTTTCTGAAGAGACGCGAAAGCCCATGAGTCCCATCCGCAAGCGCATAGCGGAAAGACTCCTGCAGGCCAAGCATTCCACGGCCATGCTCACGACCTTCAACGAAGTGGACATGGGCCGGGTCATGGAATTTCGGCGCCGCTTCAAGGACGCCTTCAAGGAAAAGTACGGGGTGTCCCTGGGGTTCATGAGCTTTTTCGTCAAGGCCTGCGTCCAGGCGCTCCAAGAGATTCCCGAAGTCAATGCGTTCATTGAGGGCGAAGACATGGTCTATCACGCCCATGTGCACATGGGGATCGCCATAGGGGCCGAACGGGGCCTGGTGGTCCCGGTAATCCGATATGCAGACCGATTGGGTTTCGCCGAAATCGAAAAGGCCATCGACGACTTTGTCCGAAAAATCCGGGAGAACCGACTGAAACTGAGCGATCTGGAAGGGGGCACATTCACCATCAGCAACGGCGGCGTCTACGGGTCCCTTCTGAGCACCCCCATCTTGAATCCGCCCCAGAGCGCCATCCTGGGCCTGCACAAGATCGAGGACCGCCCCATCGCTCAGGGCGGCCAAGTGGTCGTTCGGCCCATGATGTACGTGGCCTTGAGTTATGATCATCGGATCATCGACGGTCGCGAAGCCGTGACCTTCCTCAGGCGCATCAAGGAGTGCATCGAGGATCCCGAACGGCTTCTCGTGGGCATTTAGGCCGAAGCCGGTCTCGAAAAATTGGAGCCCTGGAAATGACGGCGGAAAAGCGCTTCGATGTGGTGGTTATCGGGTCGGGCCCCGGAGGCTACGTGGCCTGCGTGCGAGCGGCCCAACTGGGCATGAAGACGGCCTGCGTGGAAAGAGCCGGACGACTCGGCGGAGTGTGCCTCAACGTGGGATGCATCCCCAGCAAGGCGCTCCTGGATTCCAGCGAATTGTACGACATGGCTCGACGACGCTTCCAGGAACACGGCATCCGCCTCCAGGGAGTCGAGGCGGACCTCGCCGTCATGATGGCGAGGAAAGACAAGGTCGTCCGGGAACTCACGCAAAACGTCCGAAAACTCCTGGAACGACACCAGGTGTCGGTCATTCACGGCACGGGGCGCCTCTCGGCCCCGAACCGCGTCACGGTGGATCTTCCCCCTCCCGACACAGGGCCCATGGAGCTTGAAGCCCGCTTCATCATCCTCGCCACCGGGAGCGAACCCGTCGCCGTTCCCGGCATCCCTGTGGATGGGGAGTTTATCGTGACATCCACGGAAGCGCTGTCTTTCCCGGGCGTTCCCAAGAGGCTGGGGATTGTGGGCGGGGGGTACATCGGGCTGGAACTGGGGTCGGTCTGGAACCGGCTGGGATCCCAGGTGACCGTGATCGAAATGCTCCCGAGAATCGCCGCGCTCCTGGACTCCCAAGTCTCCCGCGCCTTGGAACGCTCGCTGCGCCGCCAGGGCATGCGGTTCTTTCTGGAAAGCCGCGTTGTGGAAGCCTCCGTGAAAAACGGCGAAGTCTCCGTCCGCATCCGAACCAAGGAGGCGGAAGAGCGATTGGGTTTCGACCGGCTTTTGGTCGCCGTAGGCCGCCGACCTCTTACCCGAGGTTTGGGCCTGGAGGCCTTAGGCGTTGCGACTCATCCCAAAACGGGCCATATTCTCACGGACACCCGCTATCAGACGTCCGTTCCCGGCGTGTACGCCATCGGGGATCTTGTTGCCGGTCCCATGCTGGCCCACAAGGCCTCGGCGGAAGCCGTCGCCTGCGTGGAAGCCATGGCCGGGATGGAAAGCGAAGTCAACTACGATGCCGTCCCCGCCGTCATCTACACGTGGCCGGAAGTGGCCGCAGTGGGCAAGACCGAAGAAGAACTGCGGGATTTGGGCGTCCCTTACTGCGTGGGAACCTATCCCTTTGCCGGGGCGGGGCGGGCGCGCTGCATGGGGGAAACGGAAGGGTTCGTGAAAGTCCTCTCCCATGCCTCTTCCGGCCGCCTGCTCGGCATTCACATCATCGGGCCCCGGGCTTCCGACATGATCGCCGAAGGGGTTCTGGCCCTGGAATGCGGCGCCAAGGCTTCGGATCTCGGCCGGATCATGCACGGCCATCCCACCTTTTCCGAGGCCCTCCAGGAAGCCGCCCGGGTGGCCACGGCCTGCGCCATCTACGGCAAGGACTGATCCTGAAGGAAGGCCGCAGCGCGCCGTTCCGACCACAGCGTGCTGTCTCGGGACAAATCGTAAAAGCCTACGTGACTGCCGTGGATCGGCGTTTCCAGGACCAGTCGGGGGCTGCGATACGCTTCCCGGTACGGGAAACACTCGGGGCTGAGAAAGGGGTCGTCCAAGGCGTTCACGAGCAGAGTGGGCACGGCGATGTGTTCCAAAACGGGTTTGGCGCTCGCCTTGGCGTAGTAATCCTGAGCGTCCCGGAATCCGTGCAACGGCGCCGTATAGCGGTTATCAAAATCTTCGAAGGTCCGGATGGATTCGTACCCTGCGGTGCTGAGAAGCTCCGGGAAAAGAGCCTGCTTGGCTTCGATTTTTTTTCGGAGCCTGCGGAGAAAACGCCTGAGGTAGAGACGGTTCTGCGGCCGGGAAATGGCTCGGGCCGATCCCGCCAGATCGCACGGCACAGAAAACGCGATCGCGGCTCGGATCTGCTCCCGAACGTCTCGGCCGCGCTCGCCCAAGTATTTCAGGATCAGGTTGCCGCCCAGGCTGAAGCCGACGAGGGCGAGCGTCGGATAGCCTGCGGATTCGGCCACGTGCCGCACAACCGTTTCCAGGTCTTCCGTCATGCCGCTGTGATAGAAGGAAGGCTTTCGATTGGGAATCCCGCTGCACCCGCGGTAATTCACGGCACACACATCCCAGCCCGCCCGGTTGAGCGCCCTGGCCATGCCCAGCACGTAAGGCCGCCGGGAATGACCTTCCAAGCCGTGGCAGAGGACGGCCGCCCGTCGAGCCCCCACGCACGACCAGTCCAAGTCGAGAAAATCGCCGTCGGGGGTTTCCACCCTTTCCCGCTCATAGGTGACTCCGCGCACAAGGCGCATCTGATTGGCCGCAATCATCTGTAGGTGAGGATTCCGTAAAAGGCGCGGCGCTCTAAAAGACCACGGCTCCAGCATTTTGTGCCCCTTCCTCCACCTGGAACAGGTCCGCCCACGGCGCCCTGGAACCCGAAAGGCACTTTTCGTCTCGACCTACCCATCGCTGGGGTGCTTGAGGCGCCCTGCAGGGCCGAACCTTGGCCGTGTCTTGACCGGACCGGCCCCAAAGCGCCGGCACGGCGTTTCCATACACCCTGAGGGAGCCGCACACAAGTCGTTTCGGGAGTTTTGCTCAGAAATTCAAGGAACACCCTTGACTTTTACCATATATCCACTTTATGTTTCCACGCAAAGAAAAAGTCCATGAAACAAGGAGGCGACCCATGCAGCTTACCCCGGCTCAGAAGCGGGTGCACGATTTTCTGCACACCTACATGGCCGTTCACGGCCATGCGCCGTCCTACGAGGAAATCCGCAAGCACTTGGGTTTCCGGTCCTTAAACGCCGTCTACAAGCACATCAAGCAGCTGCAAGAGCGCGGTTATGTGCGAAGCCTCGGCAAGAACCGAAAGCGGGCTCTCGAGCTGGTGGAGCTTCGCACTGGGGGCGCCTCCATCCCTTTCCTGGGGGTGGTGGCCGCCGGGACGCCCATCGAAGCGGTGGAAGTGCCGGAAACGGTGGATGTGCCCGAGAGTCTCCTTGCCGGCGGGGAACACTTCGCCCTCAGGGTTCGGGGCGATTCCATGATTGAAGAAGGGATCCGGGAAGGAGACATCCTCATCGTGAAAAAACAACCCACGGCCGAAAACGGACAGACGGTGGTCGCCCTGGTGAACGGGGAAGCCACGGTGAAGAGGTTTTTCCTTCAGGGGACGGCCGTGGAACTGCGCCCGGCCAACAGCGCCATGGCTGCCCTGAGGGTCCCTGCGGAAAATGTGGAGATTCTCGGGGTGGTGGTGGGTTTGGTGCGCCATTACCGGCATCGCCTCGGGTTATGAGGCGGGGCGCACCCGTTTGGGCCCGTTTTGGGTGCATGATGCACCGAAAGGGCGGCGGGCCGCGCCGCGAAAAACGGTGAAGGACCGCTTGCGATGCAGGAGAAACGGCGGATTTTCGATCTCGGCATGAGGCTTGCCTTAAAGGCACATGGAGCCAAATTCTTTCATTGAAAGGAGGACACAGCATGCCGGGACGAGATGGAACGGGACCGTGGGGAACGGGTCCTCGAAAGGGAAGAGGCATGGGATGGTGTGCCGTGCCTTCGGGAGCCGGCCCTTGGGCTTATACTGCCGGGTTCGGCTTCGGCCGGCGAGGTCGAGGGATTCGCTGTGCAAGGGGACCGCGGGCCGGTTTTGGGCCGGGGTGGGGCTGGAGAATGGCGGTTCCGCCGAGCCCCGAGGAAGGACTGGGGTGGCTCAAGGCTTATGCGGCCAATCTGGAACAGGCCTTGGAACAGGCGCGCCGCCGGATGACCGCTTTGGAGCAAGGAGCGCCCCCGCAGCCTGCGGAGTGACGGCGGGCTTCGGACGATAACGTCCCGAGGCGGCCGGTGAGCTGTGCGCCGTTTCGTCGGGGCCCTTCAACGCTTTGGGTGGCGTGACACGACGCCCTTTTCCTGGTATGGGGAAAGGGCTTTCTTTTTTCCGGGCTCGAGGTGTGCGGATCCATCTTCAGCAACGGGCGCCCCCATGTCTTCCCATCCCATGGATCGAAATATCGGCCTTTTTGCAGCTTACCGGGTGCTTTTCAATCTGCGCTTTTACTATCCGGTCTTCGCGTTGTTTTACATGGACGCGGGCGTGAGTCTGGAGCAGTTCGCGTGGCTTCAGGGGCTGTGGTCTCTGAGCATCATCGTCTTCGAGGTTCCTTCCGGGATGCTGGCCGATACCATCGGCAGAAGGACGACTCTTCGGCTGGCCGCTTTCCTCGCCGTTGTGGAAATGATCATCTTTGCGACCGCCACGGACCTTGTCGGATTCGCCCTGAACCGGGTTCTCAGCGGATTCAACGAAAGTCTGGCTTCCGGGGCGGATTCGGCTTTGCTTTATGATTCGCTGAAGGTGCGGGGCCGTGAAGGGGAATACAAAAAATGGCTCGGCACGGCCCAGTTTTACGGTCTCACCGTGGGCTCCTTATCCACCATGGCGGGAAGCTACCTCTACACGTGGGGCATCCGGCTTCCCATTTGGGCCACGGCCGGATGCATGGCGGGGGCGGCTGCGGTTTCCCTTTTCTTCAAAGAACCCACGGCTTCGGCGCACCGGTTGACATGGCGCGATGAAAAACGGCTGCTCAAAGACAGCGTCATGGACCTGGCGGGCGATAGGGCGCTCGTTTTCCTGGTGGCTTTGATCGTCGTTGTGGACACCGGGGCACGGATCGTTCTCGTGCACAATTCCCTCTATTACCAGGAACTGCTCATCCCGGTGGCCTGGTTCGGCGCGGTGGGGGTGGGGGTGCGCCTCATCAGCTCGGTGGCTTCCAAGAACGCCTATCGGGTGGACCGCGCGCTCGGGTTTCTTCGCGCCTCGGTGGTCATGATCGCCCTCATGGCAGCGGGCTATTGGGGCATGTCGGCCATGGTTCCTTATTACGGCATCGCCTTTGTGCCCGTGGTGACTTCGGGCATGTATTTTTTGACCCTCACCGTGGAAGGGGAAATTCATCGGCGCATTCCCAGCGAGCGGCGCGCGACGGTCATGAGCCTGAAAAACATGGCCGTCAATGTGGCTTTTGCCGTGGGCATGCCCCTTTTCGCCGCGGCCTCCCGAAGCGGCCTTCAAGAAGGATTCCGAAGCCTTGCGGCGGTCTTTACGGGGCTGGCGGCTCTCGTGCTCGTGTCTTCGCGCTGGTTGTGGGTTCCGGCTCGGGACGACGGCCGGGAAAGCTAGGAGGCTGTCTGAGAACGAACCCGAAGGCCTCTTCTCCTGGGAGCGCGGGCCTCCGGCCCGCACGAGAAGCGGGCGAGACGCCCGCGCTCCCGGGAATGGCTCCTTGGCCACCACTGTATGAAAGTCGCGCTCAGAATCTTGGACGGCAGGACTTTCATGGTTCGCTGTCTCGCCGGATCCAGAGCTGGGTTGGGGAACACGGTCGCACGTTGCGGTGTCACAAGGAAGCATGAAACTGGAGACCCCGGGAGATTGTCCGGGAATCCTTATTTTGCCGCGTTCAACGTCCATCGGTCATCCCCGCGAAAGCAGGGATCCAAAATGGACGGGCCGTCATAGCCCCCCGCGTGCGCGGGACCGCCGGCGTTTGGAATTCTCGGAGGCGCCCCTACGGTCTTTTGCCGCGTCCGCCGCACTGCGGGCACACGGCGTTGGCGTAATCCACGCAGCACGCCCCCGGACGGATGGCGGGCTCTGTGCCGCAGACGAGTCCCGTGCCGCAGCACGTGGGGCAGACCTCCGCCGTATCACGCTCTTCCGGCTCGGGTGAGGCGCCGTCGTCCCCCTTGGGGTCACAGGATTTCCGTAGTGCCGTCATCGGTGGCTCCTTGGTGTCATCTTGTCCGGGATCGGCAAAAGTGCAATATACCCTCAAAGTCGATGGAACCGAATCTTGGGGAGACGAAAACAAAATGTCAAGAACTGAGCCGACTTCGGAGCCCGGGGCAGGATGGGTACATCGACGATGTTCTTGCTGGACGATGAAATCAAAAAGCGGCCCGGGTGAAAGGCGTCCATGAGGCTGCCGAAAATTCTCTTTGTGGAAGACGATGCGTCGTTACGGCTGACCCAGAGCCTGTATCTGGAACAGGAGGGCTTTGCGGTGATGCCGGTGTCCACCCGCGCGGAGGCGCGCCGGGCCCTTCGGGACGAACCCTTCGATGCCGTGGTCACGGACCTTCGCCTGGGGGACGCCGGCGGTTTGGATGTTTTGGCCGATGTTCGGGAACTGAGGCCGGAAGCCGAAACGGTGGTCATCACGGGTTACGGGTCCGTGGAAAGCGCCGTGGAAGCCATGAAGCGGGGCGCCTACGACTACCTCACCAAGCCCGTGGATCCCGAGCTCTTGGCCCGGATTCTTCGAAAAGCTCTGGAACGGCAGCAGCTGCGCCGTCAAGTGGATCATCTGACCCGGCGTTTCGCCGAAGAAGCCGGCCTCAATCGGATCGTGGCGGAAAGTCCCGCCATGAAAGCCGTCATGGCCCGGCTGGACGATGTGGCCGCAAGCGATGCGCCGGTTTTGATCCAAGGCGAAAGCGGCACGGGCAAGGAACTCATGGCCAAATGGATCCACGAGCGAAGCCGCCGCGCGGCGGGGCCTTTTGTGGGGATCAACTGCGGCGCCGTGCCGGAAACCCTTCTCGAGACGGAACTGTTCGGCCACGTGCGCGGTGCGTTCACGGGAGCCCACCAACACAAGAAGGGGCTGTTCGAAGCGGCCGACGGCGGCACGCTCTTTCTGGATGAAGTGGGAGAAATTTCCCCGGCTTTCCAGGTGAAACTGCTGCGGACGCTCCAGGAAGGAACGCTTCGCCGCGTGGGATCCGTCAAGGAAACCCCTGTGGACGTGCGCCTCATCGCCGCAAGCAACCAAGATATCGCCCGCCTTGTCCGGGAAGGCCGTTTCCGCCAGGATCTCTATTACCGCATCAACGTGGTGCCAATTCTCTTGCCGCCCCTTCGAGAAAGGCGGGAAGACATTCTCCCTCTGGCCCGATCCATTCTGGATCGGCTGAGTCGACGCATGGGCCGAAAAGCGCCGGAACTCACGCCTGCGGCCCGCCGGCGCCTGCTCGACTACTCATGGCCGGGAAACGTCCGCGAACTGGAAAACGCTCTGGAACGTGTCCTCATCTTCTCCCGATCCGAGGTCATCGACGCCGACGATCTTCAGTGGGAATTTCAGGGAATCGGCGGGAGATTTCTTTCGGAGCGAGAACACCTCGGGAGCGGGGGCCTGGAGCCTTCAGCCCATGCGGCCGGGGCGCCTGAGGCTTTAGGGGATACGGCTTTCCAGGGCGAACGCACCCCTCAAGAAGCGTTGCATCATGCGGCGTCCGGCCGACCGGGGGATGACGCCCCGGGGGAGGATCTTTCCTTGGCCGAAATGGAACGGCGCCATATCCTTTCGGTACTCGCCCGATGCGGAAATAACAAAACGAAAGCCGCCGCCGTTCTCGGCATCGGCACCAACACGCTGTGGCGCAAGCTGAAAAAATACGGCCATGAAAAGCCCTAAGCGCCGAACCTTTTCTTCCCTCGACCCCGATAGCCTCCGGGCCGTGCTCGACAGCATGGAAGATCGCATCTACGTCGTGGACCGGGATTATCGCATCCGGTTCATGAACTGGTCGCTGCGCAGCGATATGGGCGACGGCGAAGGGGCCCTGTGCTATGAATTTTTCGGGCATGATCGGCATACCTGCGACGAATGCCAGCACGGGATGAGTTCCTTCGAGCCGGAGCGGCGCCGGGAATGGACCTCCCCGAAAGACGGCCGCATCTACGAAGTGTCCGTCTCGCCCCTGCACGGGCCCGATGGGAGCATCTCGAGGCTCCACATCATGCGGGACATCACGGAACGCAAAGCCCTGGAAAAGGCGCTCCACGAGCACACCAAATCCTTGGAAGCGAAGGTCAAGGAACAGGCGGACATCCTTTTTCGCCGGGAAAGGCTGTCTCTGTTGGGGGAAATTGCGGCGGGACTGGCCCACGAACTGCGCACGCCCCTCGGCGCCATCCTCACCGGCGCCAAGCTCCTGGAAAAGGAACCCGTCGACCCCGCGCGGCGAACCATGATCCTGGAACTCATCCGCAAAGAAACCGGCCGCTTGGAAAGAAAGCTCGCCGAATTCCTCCAGTACGCCAAAGGAAGACTCCCCGAAAAGAGGCCCACCGCCGTGAGCGGCCTCCTGGAAGACGTGCGGGCGGTGCTGGCTTCGGACGCCGCCTTGGTCGGTCGGGTGCGCATCCACCTGTCCGTCGGCCCCGGCACGGACCCTTTCCCCCTGGATGGGGACCTCATGAAGGAAGTCCTGCTGAACCTCGGCCAGAACGCCCTCCAATCCCTGGACGGTTCGGGAGACCTGCACCTGGAGGCCAAAAGGATCGCCGAAGGGTTGGAGATCACGGTTCGAGACAACGGGCCGGGCATTCCATCAAGCGATGTGCCCCATCTTTTTAAACCCTTTTTCACCCGCCGGCCTTCCGGAACCGGTCTGGGCCTGGCCATCTGCAAGGACATCGTGGAAGCCCACGGGGGCCGCATCACCGTCACGAGCCTTCCCCACGTGCAGACCACATTCCGCATCATCCTTCCGCAGTAACCCGTCCATTTTGGAAGAGCCCCACGACGCAGCCTTCCATTATGGAATGGCGGCGTTCCAATGTGGGGGCGTGGGGGCTCAAGGGTTCTGGGTGGGGCGGGGCGTGGAGGTGTTGGGGTTCGCTTCGCTCACCCCAACCTCCATCTGTTGGCACGAAGCTTGTTTCCCAAAGGCTTTCGGAAAAAAGTCGGCACGGGGCTAGGCCGGCACGGGGCGGCTGTTTTCGTTGAATGAAGGAATGGCCGCGCGGCGCCGGGATGTTCGGGTGGGGCGAAACGATGTGGGGAAACGGGTCTCGAGCCCGTATCCCGTGGCTTTTGGGTCAACACATGGAGGACGACCATGGCCGAGGAAAAGGAAAAGAAACAGAAGGCATACAATTTCCGGGATTTTTCCACGTGTGAAGCGACCATTCAGATGTTGCAGAAGG
>JBBFKW010000016.1:0-119501 GCA_037481835.1 Desulfosoma sp.
GGTTCTGTGAGAGGGATGAGATCGGATTCATTATCCGGTCTCACCCTACTCGATTATTGAGGGCCGTGGATTGTTCGTGAAATATTTCTTGACCCCTTCCCGTCGAGACGCTATAGATGCCATCCCAGAAAGGGGATCCTGGCCGAGATGTGGTCCTTTTTCCGAAGGGCGGCGGGTCCCCGGGGTGGCGTTGCGTGAGAAGGATCACAATCCCGGACGGCTAAGGCGCCTTCGGGCAATCGAGGACATTGGACAATCGGATCGCGCTCATGAACCCATACATTCCCGTACTCATCATGCTGTTTCTCGCGGCCGCCACGGCCGCAGGGATGATTGCGGCCACCTCATTGATCGGCCCCAAGAAGAAGTTCGCCGACAAGATGGAGCCTTTCGAATGCGGTGAAAGCCCCATCGTCAACCCCAAGCAAAGGTTTTCGGTCAAGTTTTACCTGGTCGCCCTTTTTTTTGTCATATTCGACATTGAAACCGTGTTCGTCTATCCCTGGGCGGTGCTCTTTCGGGAGCTGAACTGGTTCGGCTTTGTGGAAATGATGATCTTCATTTTTATCCTGGCCGTCGGCCTCATTTACGTGTGGCGAAGGGGAGCCTTGGAATGGGATTGAAGCTCTCACGGTGGACAGTGACCCGCAATGTATTGGGCGGGAAGGCCGAAGGCGCGGGTCCGGAACGGCTTTTGGACGGCAGCGTCATCCTGACCCGGCTGGAAGCGGCCGTCAATTGGGCCCGCAAGTATTCATTTTTCCTCTACCCGTTTGTCACCGCCTGTTGCGGCATGGAATTCATGTCCGTAGCCGGCCCCCGTTACGACCTGGACCGTTTCGGCGCCGCCCTGCCCCGGTTTTCTCCCCGCCAGGCCGACCTCCTCATGGTGGTGGGCACCATCAGCCACAAGCAGGCCCCCATTCTGGTCAAGGTCTACAACCAGATGGCCGAACCCAAGTGGGTTTTCGCCTTCGGGGTGTGTGCCGTCTCCGGCGGCTTCTACGACAACTATTCGGTGGTGCAAGGCATCGACACCCTGATCCCCGTGGACATCTACGTTCCCGGGTGTCCGCCTCGCCCGGAAATGGTTCTCGACGGGCTGCTGCTGTTGCAGCAAAAGGTCAAACAGGAACGGTGGTCGGATTGGCCGCGGGGTGAAGCGCCGGTGAGCCGGTGCTAGGGACCTTGGACGAACAAGGATATGGGCCTCATGGACGCGAGTGTCACCCTCAAGAAGCTCACGGAAAAGTTCCCGGACGCCATCGTGGGGACGCACAACTACCGCGGCGACGATACGGCGATCGTCAAGAAGGAAAAGATCCGCGACATCTGCCTGTTTCTCCGCGACGATCCGGACCTTCTCTATAACTTCATGATGGACCTCACCGTGGTGGACTACCTGGGCCGCGATCCGCGATTCGAAGTGGTCTACCACCTCTATTCCCTGCCCCATAACCGGCGGGTTCGCATCAAGGCCCTCGTTCCCGAATCGGACCTCACCATCGATTCGGTGGTCTCCGTGTGGGTCGCCGCCGACTGGTTCGAACGGGAAGCTTATGACATGTACGGCGTGGTTTTCGCCGGCCATCCCAATCTGCGCCGCATTTTGCTTTACGAGGGCTTCGAGGGGCATCCGCTGCGCAAGGACTATCCGCTGAAAAAGAGGCAGCCCTTGATCGGCCCGGTCAACTAACACTGCAACGGGTATACGGTGGCCATGTCTGAAATTTCGAAAGATCTGCATACCGAACACATGGTGATCAACATGGGTCCCTCCCACCCGGTGACCCATGGCACGGTGAAGTTCCTCGCCACGCTGGATGGGGAAACCATCGTGGACCTCGACGTGGAGATCGGCTACCTCCACCGGGGTTTCGAAAAGATGTGCGAAAACAGCACCTGGCAGCAGGTGATTCCTTACACGGACCGGCTCAATTACGTCTCCCCCCTGATCAACAACACGGGCTACGCCCTCGCCGTGGAAAAGCTCCTGGGGATCGACGTGCCCGAGCGGTGCAAGTACCTCAGGGTGATCGCCTGCGAGCTGTCGCGGCTTTCGGATCACCTGACCAACGTGGCGGCGGCGGGCTTGGAATTGGGCGCCTTCACGGCCTTTCTCTATTTTGTGGAAGCTCGGGAACTCGTCTGGGATCTCATCGAATCCCTGTGCGGGGCTCGCGTGACCGTCAACTATGTGCGGATCGGCGGGCTGAAGAACGACCTGCCCGAGCGGTTTGAAGAGAAGGTGCGCCACGTTTTCAAGGAAGTGCGCCGCCTCTGGGTGGATGTGGACAAGCTTCTGACCAAGAACCGCATCTTTATCGACCGGGTGCGCGGCGTGGGCGCCATTTCCGCCGAAGAAGCCATTGCGTACGGCTTCACGGGGCCGTGCCTCAGGGCGTGCGGGGTCCCCTACGACGTGCGCAAGGCCCAGCCCTACCTGGTTTACGACCGCATGGATTTCGAAGTCCCCATCGGCGAGACGGGCGACAATTATGACAAGTACTTGGTGCGGATGGAAGAGATCCAGCAGAGCATGCGCATCGTGGAGCAGGCTCTGGCCCAGATGCCCGACGGCCCCATCAATGTGCGCCTGCCTCAGGTGCGCATGGAGCCCAAGGAAAAGATCTACTCCCGCATCGATTCCCTGATCTATCACTTCAAGACGGTCGTCGAAGGCATCAAGCCGCCTCCCGGGGAAGTGTACCTGGCCGTGGAAGGCGGAAACGGCGAGTTGGGATTTTATCTGGTGAGCGACGGCAGCGGAAAACCGTATAAGTGCCGGGTGAGGCCGCCGTGCTTCGCCTTGACCGCCGCCATGCCGAGATTGGTCAAGGGAAGGCTGCTCGCGGATATCGTCCCCACATTCGACATGATCAACATGATCGGCGGAGAATGCGATAGATAGCCATGCTTGCAGACGTCATCGAATCCCTTGCCAAGATCGTCTTCATCTTCACCGTAAACGTCGGCGTGTTCGCGCCGATCCTCGGGTGGGTGGAGCGGAAGCAGAGCGCCGTGATGCAGGACCGCATCGGCGCCAACCGAGCGGACATCTTGGGCTTTACGGCTATCGGGTTGTTCCATTCCCTCGCCGATGCCCTCAAGCTGCTCACCAAGGAAGACTTCGTCCCCGCCAACGCCAACAAGTTCTTCCACACCCTGGCCCCGTTCATCGCCTTGGTGCCCGCCATCGCCGCGTTCGCCATCATTCCCTTCGGCGGCCGCTATGAGCTCTTCGGGCGCGAAATCAACCTGGTGATCGCCGACCTGGACGTGGGCATTCTCTACGTGTTCGCCCTGGCGGGATTGGCCACCTACGGCACGGTGCTCGCCGGATGGTCGTCTCGGAGCAACTGGTCCCTGCTGGGCGGTCTTCGGGCCTCGGCCCAGATGCTCTCCTACGAAGTGGCCATGGGCTTGAGCATCATCGGTGTCATCATCGTCTACGGGTCCCTTCGGCTGACGGACATCGGGGCCATTCAGGAGGACTTCTTCCGGTGGGGCATTTTCCTCCAGCCCGTGGGCTTCATCATTTACATGACGTGTGCCATCGCGGAGAACAAGCGCATCCCCTTCGACATCCCCGAGGCGGAATCGGAACTGGTGGCCGGCTATTTTACCGAGTACAGCGGCATGAAATTCGTCATGTTCTGGATGGCCGAATTCCTGGAGATGGTCACCATCAGCGCCATCGTGACCACCCTGTTTTTCGGCGCCTGGCACATTCCCTTCGTGACGGACGCCATGCTCCTGTCCTGGTTCCAGGGAGCGGGGCCCAACGGCGCCGCCGCCTTGGCCATGCTGGTCAACATCGTCGTTTTCTTCGCCAAGGTGAGCTTTTTCATTTGGCTGCAGATGACCATCCGGTGGACGCTTCCGCGCTTCCGCTATGACCAGGTCATGAGAATGTGCTGGAAGATGTTGCTGCCGCTTTCCCTTATCAACCTCTCAATTACCGGGCTGGTGGTTTTGCTGCTATGAGCACAACGACAGGTTTGGGACAGACCCCGTATTCCGTGCAGGTGGGCATTCCCGCAGCCGTGCTGAAGCCCAAGAAGGTGCGCCGCAGGCTGGACCTCACGCTGTGGGAAAAGCTTTATGTGGCGGAGATCGTGCGCGGGCTGGTCGTCACCAGCAAGCACTTCTTCATCAACATGATCGGGTTCATCTTCCCGCCGGCCGGAAAGAAGCGCAAGGTCTTCACGGTCTACTACCCCGAGGAGAAATTGGAGCTGCCCCCGGCCTACCGGGGCCGGCCCGTGCTCGTCGCCGACGCCGACGGAAGGGAAAAATGCGTGGCCTGCGGCTTGTGCGAAAAGATGTGCCCGGCCCATGCCATTTCCATCGTCGCCGCGGAAAAGGCCCCCGGGGAACGGTACCCGGAGCGCTACACCTTGGATCTCGGCCGATGCGTCTACTGCGGCTATTGCGAAGAGGTATGCCCCAAGGAAGCCATTGTCATGAGCGATGAGTACCAGGGGCTGGCACAAAGGGACCGGAACCGACTGCGTTTTGAAAAGGAGCAGCTGCTGAGGCCGGAAGGGAAAGTCAAGACGCGTCTTTATTTTGTGAGAAGGATATACTCCAAATGGAACTACTAGTCTTCTATGCCTTCTGCGTGGGGGCGGTGGTTTCGGCCCTGCTGATGGTGACGACCAAGCGACCCGTGCGGGCGGCCATGAGCCTGGTGGCGACCATGTCTTTTCTCGCCGGCCTGTATGCGCTCCTGAACGCCCACCTCATCGCGGTGCTCCAGCTCATCGTCTATGCGGGCGCCATCATGGTGTTGTTCCTGTTCGTCATCATGCTCCTCAATATCGAAGAAAAAGAAGGCAAGCTGGCCAAGAACGTCTTCTTCATCCAGCTGGCCGGCACCGTGGTGGTGGGAATCCTCATGGTGGCCATGGTCGTCGTCATGAACAAGATCGGGGCGCCTGTGGCGGCCGTTGCCGTGGACGAAACGTTTGGGACGACGAAGGCGGTGGGGTGGATGCTCTTCACCAAGTACTTGTTGCCTTTTGAAATTGCGTCCGTGTTGTTGCTTGCGGCGATCGTCGGGGCGGTGATCCTAGCGAAGAGGAGGATAGATAATTCGGGGTCCTGAAGGCGGGGGCGTCGGGTTATCGGGTGGAGCCTATGGTCTCGTTGAATGCATACCTCATGTTGGGCGCGGTGTTGTTTTCCATCGGTGCGGTTGGCGTGCTGGCGCATCGCAATGCCTTGATCATCTACATGTGCATCGAGCTGATGCTGAACGCGGTCAACCTCACCATCGTCGCCTTTTCGCGGTTTTTGAACAGCCTGGACGGCCATGTGTACGTGTTCATGATCATGACCGTCGCAGCGGCTGAGGCTGCCGTGGGGTTGGCGATCCTCATTGCGCTTTTCCGCAACAAGCCGACCGTCGATGTGGACGAAATCAATCTAAGCAAAGGTTAAGAAGGACGTGGAAACCATTCTGTCGATCAGACCCTTTCTGGCCGTGCTGGCGTCTCTTCTGGCGGTTCCCTTGATCCTCAAGACCGGGGAGGAGAAGCCCAATTTACGGGAGTTCTGGTCCGTTCTTGCCGGGATCATCAAATTTTCCATCGTCGTGTCCATGGCCCCGGCGATCCTGTCCGGGCACACCATCGAATACACCCTTGTGGAAGGCTTCTACAAAGGGATCGACATCAAGTTCCGGGTGGACGCTTTCGGGCTGCTCTTCGCCACCGTCTCCTCCTTCTTGTGGATTGTGACGACTTTCTATTCCATCGGGTACATGCGGGCGGGCAAGGAACACGCCCAGACACGCTATTTCGCCTGCTTTGCCATCAGCTTGTCGGCGACCATGGGCGTGGCCTTTTCGGCCAACCTGGTCACCTTGTTCCTGTTCTACGAAATCCTGAGCCTGGCGACGGTTCCTCTGGTCGGGCACAAGGAAACGGAAGAAGCCCTGGAAGGGGCGAAGAAATACTTCCTGTACTTGCTGGGCTTGTCCAAGACGCTTCTCCTTTCCGGGATCATCATCGTCTACATGACCGCCGGCACCACGGATTTCCAGGCGGGAGGGCTCCTTCGCAGCCAGAGCGGATCGGCGCTCCTCTTCGCATCCTTTTTCCTCTTCCTTTTCGGGTTCGCCAAGGGCGCCGTCATGCCTTTCCACAACTGGCTTCCTTCGGCCATGGTGGCGCCGACTCCGGTGAGCGCCCTTCTGCACGCCGTGGCCGTCGTGAAAGTGGGGGTGTTTTCCATCCTGAGGGTGGTCTTCCACATCTACGGGGTGGATCTGATGACCCGCATGAATCTTGGGATCACGGCGGCTTACGTGGTTTCCTTCACCATCATCATGGCTTCGGTGATCGCCCTCACCAAGGACAACCTCAAGGCCCGGCTGGCCTATTCCACGGTGAGCCAGCTTTCCTACGTGATTCTCGGGGCGGTGCTGCTGACGCCGAGCAGCATGGTGGGCGGGGTGATGCACATCGCCAATCATGCCTTTTCCAAGATCACCCTGTTCTTCTGCGCCGGTTCGCTGTACGCGTGCGCCCACAAGACGGAAATCAGCCAGCTTTCGGGCATCGGCAAGAAAATGCCGTGGACCATGGCGGCCTTTTTCATCGCGTCGTTGAGCATGATCGGGGTGCCGCCGGCGGCCGGGTTTACGAGCAAATGGTTTCTCGCCCTGGGCTCCATCGAGGCGCACGCCGTGCCCATCTTGATGGTTTTGATCATGAGCACCCTCTTGAACGCCGCCTACTTCCTGCCCATCACCTACAAGGCGTTTTTCGAAAAGGAAAACGAGGCGCACGGCGCCGATGCCCATGGGCACGGCCATGGGCATGACCACCACGAGGAAGTTCGGGAACTGAAATTCGTCGTCGTCCCGCTGGTCCTCACGGCCGTGATATCCTTGCTCATCGGGATCTTTCCCGATTACTTCCTCACGTTGGCCAAGGAGGTGATCCGATGATTGGAATGATTCGAAGGATCGTCCTGTTTATCGGGGACCCGGCGAATTCCAAGAAGGTGAAGAAGATCGGGATCGCCATGCTCATCGTGACGCTCATCTCGGACTTCTTCGTCCACCGCGAACACGCCATGTACATCTGGGACAAAATTCCCGGCTGGAGCGCTCTATACGGCTTTGTGTCCTGCGTCGTCATTATCCTGGCATCCAAGTTCTACGGCCATCAGTGCGGCATCATGAGGGACGAGGATTACTACAATGACTGAGTGGATACACCCGTCCGTCTTCTACATTCCCGGGGCTTTTCTCCTTCCGTTCCTGCGCGGGCGGATCCAAAAGGTGGGCATGCTGCTCATCCCATTTCTGGGAATGGCCTCCATGTACCTGATGATGCGGCTGCCCCACGGCACCTACTGGACCGCGAACTTTCTCGGCCAGTCCATGTGCTTCGGGTCGGTGGACAAGCTGAGCATCGTCTTCGGGTGGGTGTTTACCATCATGTCCTTTATCGGCATGATGTACGCCCTGCACGTGGACGAGGCGGGTCAGCACGTCGCCGCCCTTCTCTATGTGGGGGGCTCTCTTGGCGTGACCTTCGCCGGGGACTACCTGACCCTGTTCATTTTTTGGGAACTCATGGCCTTCTCGTCGGTCTATCTCGTCTTCGCGCGGAGGGAACCCGACGCCATCGCGGCGGGCTTCCGCTACATCCTGGTCCATGCCTTCGGGGGCGTGTGCCTCCTGGGCGGAGTCGTCCTCCATGCCCTTGGCGGGGGATCCATGATTGTGGGGCCCCTGGAACAAGACGGCAGTCTGGCCTTCTACCTGATGCTCATCGGGGTCATCATCAACGCCGCCGTCCCTCCGCTCCATGCCTGGCTGACCGATGCCTACCCCGAAGGGACGGTGACGGGCTCCGTCTTCATGTCCGCCTTCACGACGAAGACGGCCGTGTACGTCCTCGTGAGGGTCTTTCCCGGAACGGAGCTCTTGGTCTACCTGGGAACCATCATGGCCCTCTACGGTGTCGTCTACGCCGTGTTGGAAAACGATGCGAGACGGCTGCTCGCCTACCATATCGTGAGCCAGGTGGGCTACATGGTCACCGGTGTGGGGATCGGAACGGAGATGTCCTTGAACGGGTCCGTCTCCCACGCCTTTGCCCACATCCTTTACAAGGGCCTCCTGTTCATGGGCGCCGGTGCGGTGATCCACATGACTGGCCGAAGGAAGCTCACGGAACTGGGCGGCCTTTACAAAACCATGCCCATCACCCTTGTGCTCTACATGATCGGAGGGTTTGCCATCTCGGCTTTCCCGCTCTTCAGCGGCTTCGTCACGAAATCCATGGTGGTGGCCGCGGCGAGCCACGATCACCGACCGCTGGTGGCCCTGCTGCTCACCATGGCCTCTTCGGGGACCTTCCTCCACACGGGGCTGAAACTTCCCTATTACATGTTCTTCGGGAAGGATTCGGGCTTGGAAGCCAAGGAACCCCCGTCCAACATGATTTGGGCCATGACCGTGGCGGCCTTTCTGTGCATCGCCATCGGGTGCTATCCCAAGCCGCTGTATGACCTGCTGCCGTTCCCGGTGGATTTCGACCCGTACACGGGCGACCACGTGACGGGCGCGCTGGGGATCCTGCTTTTCACCGGCCTCGGGTTTTTCATGCTGCTCAAGAAGCTGGATCCCGAGCCGACCATCAGCATCGACACGGATTGGTTTTACCGCAAGGGAAGCCGCGTCTTCATGTGGCTTGCGAGCAAGCCGGTGGCCAAGACGGACGACTACGTGGGCAACATCTACCAAACGTGGTTTTCCCGGTTCACCCTCGTCTTTTCCGACATCTTTGCCCGAATCTTTGATGTTCGGGGCATTGACGGCGCGGTCAACGGAATCGCCAACTTTTTCCTGGCGCTTTCACGGCTGGTGCGCGTGACGGCGACGGGGCTTGTGCGGCATTACGCGGCGACGATGCTGATCGGCGGCATCGTCATCCTGGGCTACTACCTCTTCGCGACATTGATGAGTCTATGATGAATGCGGCGAATTTTCCCATCCTGTCGGTGACCACGTTTCTGCCCCTGGTGGGCGTGGCGTTGATCTGCCTCATCCCGAGCCGGCATCGGAAGGCGATCCAGTGGACGGCCTTCCTGGTGACTGTGGTGACGTTTTTCGTGTCGCTGCAGCTCTACTTCCGGTTCGACACGACCACGTGGGAGATGCAGTTCGTGGAGGATACCTCGTGGATCCCCCAGTTTGCCATCCGCTACCAGATGGGGATCGACGGGATCAGCCTGCTGCTGGTCTTGCTCACCACGTTCCTTTCGGCCGTTTCCGTCCTGTCCACGTGGACGGCGGTGACGGAACGGGTCAAGGCCTACATGGCCTCGTTGTTGCTTTTGGAGACGGGAATGATCGGCGTCTTCTGCGCGCTGGACTTCATCCTCTTCTATGTCTTCTGGGAAGTCATGTTGATCCCCATGTACTTCATCATCGGGATTTGGGGAGGTCCTCGGCGGATTTACGCGGCGGTGAAGTTCTTCATTTACACCATGAGCGGCAGCGTTCTCATGCTGGTGGCCATTCTTGTTTTGTATTTCATGCACTATGAGGCCACGGGGACGTACAGTTTCCACATTTTGGACTACCACAAGCTGGGGCTCCCGGCGAACTACCAGTTCTGGATGTTCTTGGCCTTCGCGTTGGCTTTCGCCATCAAGGTTCCCATGTTCCCCTTCCACACGTGGCTTCCCGACGCCCACGTGGAAGCGCCGACGGCAGGCAGTGTCATCCTGGCCGGCGTGCTGCTCAAGATGGGAACGTACGGCTTTCTGCGCTTCTGCCTGCCCATTTTCCCCCAGGCGAGTGTCCTGTTCGTCCCGCTGATTCTGGCCCTGGCTCTTATCGGCATTATCTACGGCGCCATGGTTTCCCTGGCGCAGGACGATGTGAAAAAGCTCGTGGCCTATTCCAGTGTGAGCCACCTGGGCTATTGCATGCTGGGGATGTTCGCCCTGAACGCCGACGGCATCAAGGGGAGCCTCATCCAGATGGTGAACCACGGCCTGAGCACGGGGGCTCTGTTCTTGATCGTCGGGATCCTTTACGAGCGTCGCCATACGCGGCTCATTTCCGAGTACGGCGGGCTGATGAAGGTCATGCCGATCTTTGCCTTTCTCTTCCTGATGGTCGCCTTCTCGTCCATGGGCGTGCCGGGGACCAACGGGTTCGTGGGCGAATTGCTGATCCTCATAGGGGCCTTTCAGGCGTCCTTGAAGTTCGGGTTGGCGGCGACGGTGGGGTTGATCCTGGGAGCGGTCTACCTCTTGTGGACGGTCAAGAGGGTGGCCTACGGGCCCATCACCAAGCCGGAAAACCAAGTGCTCAGGGACATGACCGTCCGGGAGTACGCCTATTTGCTGCCGGTTCTTCTCTTCATCTTCTGGATCGGCGTCTACCCGAAGCCGTTTCTGAGGACGATGGATGCGTCGGTGGCTCATCTGCTGGAGTCCTTGCACGCGCCGAAGACGGCGCATGCTTTTGAGCAAAAACCGGCGTGGTTTCAGAACCTGCTTGCGAAAGCCGACTTTCAACAGCTGACTAAGGGCCAAGGGCGGTAACTTATGGAACAGGTGATGAGCAGCATCAGTCTGAGCGCGATTGCTCCGGAGTTGGTTCTGGTCGCTTGCGGATTGATCGTGTTGATGATTCAAGCTGTCGTCGGAAAGAGGTTTCGGGAATCCTATGCGTACGTGAGTCTCCTGGGTGTGGCGGCGGCGGCCTTTCTGGTCCTGACCCGCCCCGGGGCCTTCGAGGCCAAGATCGTGGAATATTCCTTCTGCGACATGTGGGTCGTGGATAATTTTTCCCGTTTCTTCAAGCTCATCTTTCTCATCGGAACGGGTCTGACGGTGCTCGTCTCCATCAAGTATCTAGACAATGAAGCCATGCAGCACAGCGAGTACTACGCGTTGATGCTCCTGTGCACCGTGGGGATGATGGTCATGGCGAGCGCCGCCGAATTGATCACCATCTTTCTCGGCGTCGAGCTCATGTCCATCTCCTTGTACGCCCTCGCCGGATACACGCGGACGCGGATGCTTTCCAACGAGGCGGCCATCAAGTATTTCATTCTCGGCTCCTTCGCGTCAGGGTTTCTCATTTACGGGATCGCCTTGATTTACGGCACGACGGGAACGTCCCAGATCCCGGCCATTGCCAAGTACCTGGCCCAGGCGGGCCCAGGGGCCGCCGTGCTCGTCATGGGCATGGCCCTTTTGATCATCGGCTTCGGCTTCAAGACGGCGTCGGTGCCCTTCCACATGTGGGCTCCCGATGTGTACGAAGGGGCGCCAGCCCCGGTGACGGGTTTTATGTCGGCGGGCCCCAAGGCGGCGGCTTTTGCGGCCTTTGTGCGGATCTTCATGGAGGCGCTGCCGTCCCTGCAAACCGATTGGGTCATGGTCATTTGGATCATTGCGGCCTTCACCATGACGGCGGGAAACGTCATCGCCCTGGTTCAGGAAAACATCAAGAGAATGCTCGCCTACTCGAGCATCGCCCACGCCGGGTACGTGCTCGTCGCTTTCCTGGCTGCAGGAGAACTGGGCCTGACGAGCATCCTCTATTACATGCTGGCCTATACCTTCATGAACATCGGGGCCTTCGCGGTGATCACCATGCTTGCCGGGGCGGGGGAAACGCGGGTGAAGGTGGACGATTATCGGGGCGTGGGCTACAAGCACCCGGTGGCGGCTCTGGCCATGAGCCTCTTTCTGTTTTCCCTGGCGGGCATTCCCCCCACGGGCGGTTTCATGGGCAAATTTTATATTTTCTCGGCCGCGGTCAAGCAAGGCTACATCTGGCTGGCCATCATCGGCGTCCTGAACAGCGTGGTTTCGGTTTACTATTACCTTCGGGTGACGGTGGCCATGTACATGCAGCCGCCTGAAAAGCCGGAAGATGTGCCGGTGGCGTCCGCCTTGTCGCCCGCGCTGATCGTCGCCGTTGTCATTTCCGCTTACGGGGTGTTGTCCTTAGGCTTGTTCCCGTCGACCTATGTGGCCATGGTCAAAGAGTCCTTCCTGTCCTTCCTCTAGGCTCTCGGCATGGGGGTTTCCCCCTGGGGGATCCCGGGGTATACTCCCAGCCGTGGGGCTCAAGAAAAGGGAAAACAGTCGGCGAAGAGAGAGAATGCCATGAGTGCGGTTAAACTGACGATTGATGGGCGGGACGTCGCCGTTGCGGCGGGAGGGTCCATCCTGGATGCGGCCAAGGCCGCCGGGATCCGGATTCCGACCCTGTGTCATCACGAGCGGTTGAATCCGATTGGGTCGTGCAATCTGTGCGTGGTGGAGGTGAACGGCAAGAGCGCCCCGGTCCTGGCGTGCAAGACGCCCGCCGAAGACGGCATGGTGGTGACGACCTCCTCGGACATGCTCCGCAATATGCGCCACAAGGCCATGCAGCGCCTCTTGGTGCACCATCCGCTGGATTGCCCCATTTGCGACAAGGCCGGGGATTGCCGGCTGCAGGACCTGGTGTTCGAGCTGGGGGTGACGGCGGAATCCTACGAAGCGCCCAAGGAGCGGACGGAGGTCGTTTATGCGACACCGCTCATCAAGTACTGGCGGGATCGCTGCGTGCTGTGCCAAAGATGCGCGGCGGCGTGCCGGGAAATCAAGGGGCGGGGAGCCATCGATTTCGTGGAAGTGAACGGCTCCTTGGAGATGAAGGTCAACCCGGAAAGGTGCGTCTCCTGCGGGGAATGCCTGCAGGTGTGCCCGACGGGGGCGCTGACGGAAAACCTGAGCCCGCTCAAGGCGCGGGTGTTTACGACGAGGAAAGTTCCGACGACCTGTACCTACTGCGGGTGCGGCTGCCAGGTGGAGCTGAACGTTTTGGACAACCGGATCGTCGCCGTCAACGGGGCGGACGATCCCACGGTGAACGCCTCGAGCCTGTGCGTGAAGGGGCGGTTCGGCTATGAATTCGTTTCCAGCGAAGAGCGGCTCAAAAAGCCGCTCATCCGGCGCGGAGAGAGTTTCGTGGAGGCGAGCTGGGACGAAGCGCTGGATTACGTGGCGAAGAATTTGAGCCGCATCAAGGCGGAACACGGCCCGGACGCCATCGGCGGGTTCGCTTCCGCTCGGTGCACCAACGAGGAAAACTATCTCTTCCAGAAATTCATGCGCGCGGTGATCGGCACGAACAATGTGGATCACTGCGCCCGTCTCTGACACAGCTCCACGGTGGCAGGTCTTGCCGCCACGTTTGGAAGCGGTGCCATGACGAACCCCTTGAAGGATGTCCTCAATTCCGGGGTCATCCTCCTCACGGGGACGAATACCACGGCCAATCACCCCATCATCGCCAACTACGTGCACGAGGCGGTGACCAAGCGGGGGGCCAAGCTCATCGTCGCCGATCCGCGGCGGATCCCATTGGTGGAGATCGCGACAATGCATCTCCAGTTTGCTGTGGGAACGAACGTCGCGTGGATCAACGGCCTCATGCACGTCATTATCAAGGAGGACCTCTACAACAAGGCCTACGTGGAGGAGCGGACGGAAGGCTTCGAGGAACTCAAGGAGTGCGTGGCCAAGTACACGCCCAAGTATGTGTCCAAGATCACAGGCCTCAAGGAAAAGGACATTGTGGCTGCGGCGCGGCTTTTCGCCACCTCGGGCCCGGGATCCATTCTCTACGCCATGGGCATCACGCAGCACACGAGCGGGACGAACAACGTGAAATGCCTTGCGGCCCTGTCCATGCTGTGCGGCTACGTGGGCGTGCCCGGTGGAGGCGTGAACCCCTTGCGCGGCCAGAACAACGTGCAGGGGGCCTGCGATATGGGCGGGCTGCCCAACGTGTATTCGGGCTATCAGGTGGTGACCGCGGAGGAAAACCGCCAGAAGTTTGAAAAGGCCTGGAACGTGCCCAAGCTCCCCGACAAGGTGGGGATGACGGTCACCGAAATGGGCATGGCCGCGGGCAAATCCATCAAGGCCCTCTACATCATGGGGGAAAACCCGGTCCTGAGCGATGCGGACATCAACCACGCGGAAAAGGCTCTGGCGTCTCTGGATTTCCTCGTGGTCCAGGATATCTTCCTGACGGAAACGGCCAAGCTGGCTCACGTGGTGCTCCCGAGCGCCTGCTTCGCCGAAAAGGATGGAACTTTCACCAACACGGAGCGGAAGGTTCTCCGGGTGCGAAAAGCCTTGGATCCTCCGGGTGAAGCCAAGGCCGATTGGTGGATCACGGCGGAAATCGCCAAGCGCATGGGCTATCCCATGGATTATGACGGCCCGGAAGCCATCATGCGGGAAATCAACGCGCTGACTCCGAGCTACGGCGGGATCACCTACGAGCGGCTGGAAAAGGGCGGGTTGGTGTGGCCGTGCCCGACGACGGACCACCCGGGGACGCCCATCCTCCACGTGGGCCGGTTCACCCGGGGCAAGGGGGCCTTTTTCGCCATCGAGTACCAGCCGCCGGCGGAACCCACGGATGCGGAATACCCCTTCGTGCTCACCACGGGTCGAGTCCATTGGCACTACCACACGGGAACCATGACGCGCAAAGGATCGGCCCTCAACCGCCTCTACCCCGAGCCCCTGGCGGAAATCAACGCCCAGGATGCGAAAAAGCTCAAGGTCGCCGACGGCGAATACGTGCGCATCTCTTCGCGCCGCGGGAGCATCACCATCAAGGCCCTGGTCTCCGACATCACGGCCCGGGGTGTGGTGTTCGTCCCGTTCCATTTCTACGAAGCCGCCGCCAACAAGCTCACCATCAACGCCCTGGATCCCATCTCCAAGATCCCGGAATACAAGGTCTGCGCCGTCAAGGTGGAAAAGGCCGCCTAAGGTTTTTCCCTGATCGGCCCATTCCCGCGATCCCTTGGCAGAGCCCCCCTCGCCCCCGAAGGGGGAAGGGGGGCTTGGCTGTGGTCCCTTTCCCTGGTGCCACAAGTGGATGAGGGAAATGCCCGGCCGGGGCGTAGTGGACGTCGACAACGCGCCGGACGCCTGCTCGCTGAAGCCCCGTGAAGAGCAGTTCGGCGCTCTTTGAAGTAAATCCGATGGCAGAGGCGACAACTCTTTCCTGGGACGTCGGGGGGATGGGAGATCCGTATCGGCCGAGTCCTCGGGCCCCTGTATCTCGCCGGTCCGATAGGAGATCTTTTCCGCCCACTGGCTGTCGGCGCGCTCAATGAGGTCGTCCATCCCGCGGTCGAACAGGCCCAACTGGCGCTCCTTGGGCGGGATGAGCAGGCGCTTTTCGGCCGCGCCCGGGTTTCCAGCGAACCGTCTTCCGGGATGTGGAAAATGGCCAAGGGCTGGGATTGCAGGGCGCGGCAGATGAGGATCATCCGATGGCACACCGTGGGGTCCTTTTTCGGCGCACAAGAGAGCGATCCGATAGGTTTCAGGCCCTTTAACAGGAGCCGCTCCAGGCCCGCTTGGAAAGCATCCGTTCCGAGCGAGCTTTTCGCAGCTCACAGGCCCGTTTTCGTAGCAGGACGGGTCGTCGGATGGCGGTCCAAGCGCCTTTTGGAGGTAGACGTAGGGAATGCCGGCGCGAGTGAGGACGGGTTTCAGGTTTTCCCGGTTGTATTTCGGATTGAATTTGCTGCAGGGGCTGGAGCGCACGCCAGCCAGGGCGGTGATCTCGTGCCGGTTCAACAGCTCCAGGAAGGTGTCCACCGGATGGTTAGCATGGCCGATGGTGTAGAGTTCCTCCACGCCACCCCCTCATGCCTGTCGAGCCTTCCCCCCACGGCTGCCGCCCGGTTGTCGATGGCGCAAAGCCATCAGGGACCTAGCCCAAAGGGCCGGGTTTTTTTTAAGGATGCGTCGTTGACACCCCGCGTTCGCCCAATGATTCTTTCGTCAAATGCCTATTCTCACGAATGAGAGGACGTTAGCCGCCTTACGGGAAATTGGGGAAGCTGGCGATTCCAGGCGGCCAGGTTCAGGACCACGCATCCGGCGACGAATGGTCTCGGCCATTCCTGCCCAAAGGGTCCCATGAGCGGTAATTGACGTTTCAAGGCGTCCGTGCGGTTCAGCAGTTCGGCGGGGCCGATGCCCTCCACGGCGATCAGGACCAAATAATGGATGGGCTTTTCGGCTCTAAGAAACCCCCATTCGTAGAGGAAGGTGTCCCGGTACTTGGTTTTCAGATCGGCGTCAATCTGGCCGGCCAAGAATTGATGTAAAAATTTCCGGCGATCTTTCGGCCGACTCTCTGGTGCCTCCGGGTCCTTGAATTCAACAAAGAAAATCCGGTCCTTCCACTCAATGATGAAATCGACCGCTTTCATGCAGTGGCTGAGTCCGTGGGTGTGCTCCGCATCAAATTTTCGAACGGCCGCGCCGTCCGGAACTTTGAGTTCCAGATCTCCTTCCACCACCGCCTTCATTTTTCCAGACCTCCAAGGCTGCGCTTAACCTCCCGGTCGTAAACATCCGCAAAGGCGTCCGCTACCGCATTTGGATGAATGCCGTTGTAGTCGCTGGAGGCATGGCAGGCAATCTCGCCGGAGACGGAATCTCTGTAGAGCGAGAAGAAACGGATCTGATCGTCCTTTTCCCGGCGTAGATCGATTTCTTTGAGGATGAGGTAATCATGCGTCGCGAGAAAAACCTGAACGCCGGATCGCTGTAGAGTGAGAAGGATGTCGATCAAAGGGCCGTAAAGCTTCGGATTGAGATTGGTTTCCGGTTCGTCCCAAAAAAGTGTGGAGCCTTCCAAGAGGGTGCCGTTTTGGATCAAGAGCCAGATCAGGGCCAGCTTGCGCAGTCCCTCCGCCAGCAAAGAAAACTCCAAATTGCCCTGTCGGCTCCGAAGGAAGAACTCTTCGTCCTTGATAACCACTCTACCTTCAATGATCTTCTGCAGGTAATCCAGTAACCGGCGTCGCGCAGAGGGGGTGGGTCCACGGAGGGCCGGTCGGTAGGCCCGATCCAGAATATCGGCGTAGATTTCCTCGAAATGAATTTCGCGTTGGGCATAAAGAGAACGAAATCCGGGGGCGCTGGAAAGCATTTCCTTAACGGGGATGTAGACGCTCTCTACAGGCGTCGCACGCCACGCACCAGCGCCGGTTACGGTCGCGGAGGCGGCTTTCTGCGCATGGTTGGTGAACGAGGCGCGCAGTTTCAAGTCCTGCCGAAAAACTTCAACGGCACACCGGGTGCTCGCTTTCTGGCGTTTTACCAGTCGGCCAAGCGCCCGCCCTGATGGCAGGAAAACGCGGACCAACTTTTCGGGAAAATCGATTTGGCTCTTGGTGATATCGCACGCGGCATAGACCAGCTTGAGGAGGTGTGTCTTGCCCGTCCCATTGGCACCGACAAATACGTTCAGCCCCGGAGAGAAATGGACTCTGAGGCTTTCAAAAGCCGTAAACCTTTCCAATTTCACTCCGGCAATGCTCATGGGTCGTCTCCTTCCCTTCTGCGAAGCAAGTCGTGTCCCTTCTCGTGAGCGGTATTTCGTCGGTTTTATTTAAGTCGAGGGATCTTGAGCTGCTTCCCGATGGCCTTGGTATAACGGACCGGGCTTTCTTTCCTGACAATCGCTTCCTCTTCGACGGCGCGCTTGAGCCAACGACGCAGGGTCACCATCCGAACGTCGAAGGCCTCTTGAAGCTCTTTTTCCGTTTTTTCTTGATTCAATACCGTCGGCAGCCGGCTCAGAAAGAGATCGTAAAAGGTGAGGTCCTCCTTGATGTGCCCCGGCCATTGACTCGCCGTTTGGTCTCGGTGCTCGGGCACCAAGTATCTTGCGGGTCTCGTGAGTTTGGTCAAGAGACCTTCGTCCACAGCCCGGCTTGTCCATGCATCAACCTGCACCTTGGGAAGGTGCCATTTGCCGCACATTTCTTCCACGGTTCGGGGTTCCCGGCAGAAAATAGCAGCTTGGGTCAGAAACAGCTCGTAGCAAGACAGACCTTCCGTTGGCGGTTCGGTTGACTCCGGCGCCGTCGGTGGAGGGGCTTCTTCAGGTGGCGTCCTTTTCTTGAGGGAGTCGAACCATTGCCCGAGATCGTCAGGAAGCCACTCAGCTCCTTTGCTGACTATCTTCTCGTGCGCTCCGCCGGGATCGGCGGTTTTCCGCACCCACAACGGCACCCATCCGTGCCTCAGATTCTCCAGCGCCCCGTTCCAAGTCCCTCCCTCGTCTCCCGATTGAACCACCACGGCCACCTCGGAAAGGCAGTAAATGTAGCGATTTCTTTGCATAGCTTGGCCCACGCTAAACCCGACCTCAGGATGGTAGGGCGTGATTAGGGTCAACGTGCCGTCCATGAGATGAGAACGGTACTTGACGCTGGAAACGGCTTTCAACAAGCCGTTTGCCAGCACCCCCAGGGCCCGGCCGCCCCTGTCAAGAGCCCCCAGCATCGCGGCTTCATCCACACCTCTCGCACCGCCGGAGACAATGACGAAGCCCCTTTCGGCGGCAGTGCTTCCCACTTTGGCGGCAAAGCCGAGAGCCGCTTCGTCCGCGTCGCGCGACCCCACCACCGCCATGCTCCTGCGGTTGAGCAGCTCTTTATTTCCACACCCGAAAAACAAGGGGGGGCAGTCCTGCTTCAACAGCTTCTTCAGGCATGCGGGATAGTCCGGGTCGGAGCGAGTGAGGATCCACAGCCCGGCCCGGCTCCACTTTTCCAGGGAAAGGGCCAGCGCGGCTCCTCGCCGCAAAAGGTTTTCCAGGCGTTGGGGCGTGATCTTATTGTCTTCCCAGCCCTCAAGGATCTCCTGGAGATCGTGGTGCAGGAGGTCTTGGGGGGAACGTCCTCTTGCTTTCAGCCAGGCCGCGAAGCGCCCCCATTCCTTGGGCGTGAGGGGGCTGAACCTGCCAGCCCCCGTGCCGGCCAGGTGGACGGTCAATAGAAGAACGGCTTGGGTGTTCGCCGATATTTCCATTTAACCTCCAGGATTAGTGGATGCGAGGGCAACCGGATACACGGCACCGCTTCCTGCTTTTCTTAGTAAAACGGCCGCCAACGTCATGGTCCAGCCTGAATCGACGATGTCATCGACCAAGAGCACCGGATGAGGCAGCACCGTCCCGGCAACCTTAAAGGCACCGTCCAGGTTCTTGCATTGATGGTAACGGTTTTGTTGCATCTTCTGCGGTTCGTTTTCCCGCACCTTTTGGATGGAGGGAATGAAGGGCAATCCAAGTCGTCGAGCCAACCTGAGAGCCATATCCGGAACTAGGCAGGGGTGGCGCAACGACGGAACGCAGGTCACCCACCGCGGTTTGGGAAAAGGCTTCCAACGTTCCACGATCATTTCGGCCATCGCCTCAACGAGCTCCTCCCGAAACCGACCGGCGTGCTTGTCTTGAGCCACCCACTCCCCCCACGGCGTATCACCCCACCGGCAGAGAATTCTTCCGCGCTCGGCGCTGAGTTCGTCCGGTATTCTGCCCCGAAGTCCGTAAGCGGTAAAGACTCCTTTGGGAGCGTATCTGTTGGGAATGAAGACTCTTTCCGAATGCCTGAGGAAAAGCTCCGCCTCTCGAAGCAAATCCCCGTCCGCTTCCGGGGCAAACACATGTTCTCCGCGACAGACCGAGCAGCGCCCACAACGCCTCACGGTCGGATCGTCGAGCACTCGGCAGAGAAAAACCATCAAGCAGGTGGAAGAGTGCAGATAGCCTTGTACCTGTCGCCATTCCGATTCCCTTTGTCGGGTCAGTCGCTCAATGCGCATCCGGTCGATCCGATAAGGAACCGGGCTCCTTCTCCAATACCAGCCATCCTTAAAGATGGGGGCCGGCTCTTCAACACTCAGAATCTTGAGGATCTTCTCTATCACACCGGGCGGGATGTTCAGCCTGGCCCCGATTTGGGCCCGCGTCAACCCATCGGATTGTTCGAGAACCTCCAGGACGGCCCGCACATCCTCTTCTTCCGGAAAGGCCGTGCGCCGTAAATATTCATGGACCTGCTCATCTTCCTCTCCCGCCAGCATGATGCCGTAAGCGGTATGGAGCGCTCTGCCGGCACGGCCCACCTGCTGGTAGTAGCTCAAAATCGAACTGGGAGCCTGGTAGTGAATGACGAATCCCAAATCCGGCTTATCGTAACCCATTCCCAACGCCGTGGTGGCCACCAAGACCTTCAGTTGATTGGTAAGCAGAAGGTCTTCGAGATGTTGGCGAGACTCGTCACTATTTTCATGATCCGGCTCGAGCACCCCGCTGAAGTAAGGCCTGGCATGGATTCCCTTGCGGTTCAACCAGTCCGCAACCTTTTCCGCGTCCCGCCTGGTGAGAACATAGACGATTCCAGTTCCCGGGAGCTTGGGGATGTTTTGGGCGAGCCAGGCAAGTCGAGCCGCCTGGCTGGGAAGATACAGCGCGTCCAGCACAAGACTCTCCCGGATCAGGGGGCCTCGCTGAATGGAGATGTTTCCCAAAAGGGACGACACATCCCGCACGACACGGTCGTTGGCCGTTGCCGTGGTGCACAGGAGAGGCATGTTGGGAGGGAGGTATCTCAGAATATGTAGCAAACGGCGGTAATCGGGCCGGAAATCATGCCCCCAGTCGGAAATGCAGTGGGCTTCGTCCACTACCAGCAATCCCACGCGGTCGGCGATGGGAAGCAGGGTCTTCCGGACAAAGTTTTCGTCGGCCAGCCGCTCTGGGGAAATCAAGAGAGCGTCCACTTGATCGGCCGCGACCTGGTCCATGATGTGCGACCATCTGTTCCTGTTGGATGAGTTGATGGTCTGGGCCCGAATGCCGATCCGCTTAGCGGCTTCAATCTGGTTTCTCATAAGCGCCAGCAGGGGCGAAACGATGAGGGACGGGCCCGCTCCCTTTTGGCGCAGGATCCGGGTGCTCAGGAAGTAGATGACGCTCTTGCCCCAACCCGTCTTTTGGACCACCAGGATCCTTTTTCGGTGATTGACAAGAGCTTCGATGGTTTCCCATTGGCCCGGCCGAAAGGATGCCTTTTCATTTCCAACGGCGACCTTCAGGAGTTTTTCCGCAGCGTGCCTGTCCATGTTCTCCTCGCGCATTTGAGCTCTCTGTCCGCGGGCGGGAGAAACCAAACCGACCCTCGGCAGGTGCCGGCCCGCCCCATGGATCACCTTCCCCCTTTCCCCGAAAGATGCCCATGGAGGAAATCTTCTGGCGCGTGGATTGGCTTTCCTTTCGGGCGGAGGGCGCCTTCGGGCAGGAGGGCCGGGGGCGGATCGAGCCGGGTTCGGTAGGGGGCGCCCGTTTCAAGGGCCTGCTGCATGGCGTCGTAGATTTCCAAGATGACGCGTTTGGTTCGATATTCCCCGTATTGTTGTTCGTCCTTTCGGCGGACGATGGGGAAGGTGTCCAGAATGGAGTCCACGGCATGGCGCGGCGTGGGGAAATGGCGCTTCAGTTCCTTGAGTTCTTTGGGAGTTTTGTCGCGAACGGCCCCCTTGTCCTTCCGGGCGGGCTTCCATTGTCCGTCCGCCGTGGCGGGAAGGTCAAGATGGAAAAAGGCCGCGTCCAGCTCGCAGCGGAGCAGGAACCGGCGTTCCTCGTCCCATCGGAAAGGCGGCCCGTCGTAGCCGCAGTCCCGAGCAAAGGGCTCCATGTCCCAAGCCGTGTAGGTCAGTTCCAGGACACGCGGGAGGAGCCAGTTCTCAAGGTTTTCATTATCGGCGGCCCATAAGCATGTGCTCTCAAAGAGCTGTGGCAGCAGCACAGGTAATTGCTCGGCCTGAAACCTTTCGCAATGGAGCAGATCGAGCACGGCCTGCCTCTCCTGATCCGTGAGTGCCAGAGGGGGTGCCGGCCGGCTTGGCGGTGCCACGGGCGGCTTCAGTTTCCGGTAAAAGTTTGCCCTAGGAGCTTGTCCGAGAATGCCGATTTTGTTGGTTTATGGCATCGTAAGTATCTGATTTTATGTTGCCCACGTCGGCAAGAATGGAATTGCCGGACAGCCTCCTAGGGCTTTTCCCCATCGGCCCATTCCCGCGATCCCTTCGCACGGCCCCCCTCCCCCCCGAAGGGGGAAGGGGGGCTTGATTGTTTTCCCCCTTTTTGGGTGCCACAGGTGGATGAGGGAAATGCCCGGCCGGGCCGTAGGGGACGTCGACAACGCTCAGGACGCCTGCCCGCTGAAGCCGCATGAAGGCCCGTTCGGCGCTCTTTTGAGTAAATCCGATGGCAGAGGCGACAACTCTTTCCTGGGACGTCAGGGGGATGGGGGATCCGTATCGGCCGAGTCCTCGGGCCCCTGTATCTCGCCGGTCCGATAGGAGATCTTTTCCGCCCACTGGCTGTCGGCGCGCTCAATGAGGTCGTCCATCCCGCGGTCGAACAGGCCCAACTGGCGCTCCTTGGGCGGGATGAGCAGGCGCTTTTCGGCCGCGCCCGGGTTTCCAGCGAACCGTCTTCCGGGATGTGGAAAATGGCCAAGGGCTGGGATTGCAGGGCGCGGCAGATGAGGATCATCCGATGGCACACCGTGGGGTCCTTTTTCGGCGCACAAGAGAGCGATCCGATAGGTTTCAGGCCCTTTAACAGGAGCCGCTCCAGGCCCGCTTGGAAAGCATCCGTTCCGAGCGAGCTTTTCGCAGCTCACAGGCCCGTTTTCGTAGCAGGACGGGTCGTCGGATGGCGGTCCAAGCTCACGAAACTGTTCGCGAATGCCGCCTCCCACTCTATGGATGCCTGGGCCTCGCGAATCAGCCGGCGTACTACTCACCACGGCGCCGACAGCTTGTCCACGATGTCGCGCCTGGCGAGAACCCGTGAGCACAGCTCCCATCTGTCCTTGTCTGGGTCCACCTGCCTCTCATAGCGGATCTCGAAGGCGTCGCGCGCCTGCTCACGCAGATGAACGTACTGGTCCATCATCTGCTCGAGTTTCTCGACGTTCTCGATCCACTCGTCGTCAATTGTGTCGGGGAGGCTACCGAAGATGTCGTAGCGGTCCTTCATGCGGCGCGAAAGCGCCTGGTAGACCTTCTCGTCCTGCGTGTCGTGGTAGACGAGGTTCAGCATGTCGACGGTCTGGCGCCGCTGGCCGAAACGCTTGATGCGCCCGAGGCGCTGCTCCAGCCGCGACGGATTCCACGGCAGGTCGACGTTGATCATCGTGCCGAGCGTCTGGAGGTTGAGCCCCTCGCACGCGGCATCGGTCGCGACAAGGAGCCGGATTTCGTGCCTTCTCACGGCCGCCTTGATCTCCTCGCGCTCCACTGAGGCGAAAACGCCGTTGCGGTAGAGTCCGCTCTTTCCCGCCCCAGCATAGATCGCAACGACCTCGCCGCTGAACGCCTCAGCCAGCTCTTTAGCCAGTGCGCGAACGGTGTCGTAGTACTGGCTGAAGACAATGCAACCGTGTTCCAGCCAGGTTTTCCCTTCGGTGCGGTGCTCGGTAAGGAAGTACTTCACCGCGGCGGTCTTCGGGTCGTGAGCTTCGGGCCGGGAGAGCTCGTCCACGATGGTGTCGAGGAACCCGGCCTCTTCCAGAGTCAGATCCTCAAGGAGACCTTGCAACTGGTGTGGAGTTTCTTCGTCCTCTATCACCTCCCGTCGACGCATCCTCTCCGCCGTCGCGAGGCCCGATGCGAAGCTGGAACAGATGCGCTGCAGGAGCAAGGTTTTCATGAATCCGGCAGCCTTCGAACGCTTGCGCAGGGCCGCAGTGAAGTCCTCCGCGGCACGATAAGCGAGATTGAAAGGGTGATTGGTCGTGAGACCCAGACCCTCGAAGTTCACCCCGCGGTAAGTCCCGGGCGGGGCATCCGGATCCGGGTGAACCTCGACACCGATTCGCTCCAGGAGTCCTTGATCCTCCAGAGTGCGTCGCCGCCGCAGCACCGTGTGCCGGACAATCGGGTTGTTGTCGCGCAGGAAACCCGGCTCGAGTGCCTGCACGAGGGCCTGCTTTTCAGGAAAACCAAGTGAACCGAAGCCGCGATTGGCGAAGAACTGGTCGTCCGGAATGTCGAGCTGAAGACGCAATGTTGCGAACAGCGGGTGCTCGATCGCAGGAGGCAGTGGGTTCTTGATCCATTCCCACGCCTCGCGCTCGTCCGCCGGGTTCTGCTCGCCCTTGACAACAGGGAGCGCTTTTTCGAAGTCGGCCCATAGGGAGAAGAGTTCGCGGCCGAAAACGAAGTCGGCGCCGCTGTTCAGAATCCGCAACAAATCCCAAAGTTCGTGGACTTCCGTCTGGATCGGCGTCGCTGTACCAAGCAGGAGGTGCCTCGTGCGAGGTGCGATTTTCAGCATGAAGTCGAGCAGATTGTTGGGTTCCTTCTCGCGCTTGCCGAGGCCACCTCGGCGCCGCGCCCGGTGGGCCTCATCGAGGATCACCGTGCCGTACTTGCGCTCGAGCAGGTGCTTCCGCTCGGCCGAGTCGTGGAAGATCAACCCCGTCGAGACGATGGCGATCTGGGTGGGACAACGGGCGATGTCTTCGGATCCGCGGGTGCGGATCTCGTGACCTCGGTGATCGATCCAGAGCTTCTTGTTCGAAGACCAGACAGCGCTCGGTATTCCGAGCTTGTCCGCTAGCTCCAACTGCCATTGAAGGGTCAGCGTCGCCGGGCAGAGGATGAGCACCGGGCCGTCTTCGAGAAGTGCGGCAACCAGCGCACTCGTCGCCAGCGAGAGGGTCTTGCCGACGCCCACCTCGTCGGCCAAGAGCAGGCGTGCCTTGCCGTAGACTTCTCGGTGCTTCAGAAACGTGGTGACAAACGAACGTTGCCACGGCTGGAGCTGCTCGCCGCCGCGATAAATCGGCGCTTCAGCGAGCGCCGCCCCGGGAAGCTCATTGGCTGAAACGTCACCGAAGCGGATCTCGACGCGCTTCGCCACCCGCTCGATCTCTTCGACGATCGCATCGGGCAGCGGGTAGGCGTCCTCCCAGAGCGCGGCAAATTCTTCCTCGACCCAGGCGACGCCCTCTTCGGAGGGATCCTCCCAGAGGATCTCGTAGTTTTCGGCAAAGGCGCTCTTCGTCTCGTTGATCGAGCCGAGGAAGCAGGTCTTGGTGCCGTCGGCAAGCTCAATGACGCCGGCCTTGCCGTGGATGAAGACCCTGTCCCGCGGGACAACCCGGATTTCGACCCGGCCGCTTGTGAGCAGTTCGTGAAGCCGCCGGTAGCGCTCGCGATGAAGCAGCGCCTCTACTTCGGGCAGCGCCTCGTTCCAACGTTCCTTGAGGGCGGTCTCCCGAGCGTGCTTCGCCACGGCGATGTCCGCGGCGTCGAGGTCGCTGTTGCAGACCATCTGAACCTTGGGGATATGTCCGATCTCCTCGCCGACCAGCTCGAAGATGGAGCTTCGGAAATACCCCGCGATGCGGCGGTAGGAGCGGGCACCCTTGAGCTTCTCGTTCAGGAAGGCGTGGTCGAGACGTTGCCGACGCGAGGAAAAGCGGCGAAGTCCGCTCATTTCAACCGATCCTCTGGTTGCGCACCGCCTCGGCCAGCACCCGCGCTGAGGTCGCTTCCGCTGGGCGCAGGTGTTCGAGCCGTCCGGCAAGGTAGTCGGCAATGGCAATCACCCGATCGCGCTGGGTGAGGTCGGCATAATAGTCGGGCACGTTGTGGGTGAGATGGGTCAGCACCTCGGCTGTATCCACGTCCTTTTGAAGTTCCATGAGGGCATACAGCACCGCGCGCAGCACGGACTGGTAGAGCTCTGATCCCTCGCTCATCTCGGCTCGGCCAAACTCCACTGCCGATTTGAGCCGGGCGTGGTTTGCACGGCGATCGCCCATCATGGCGTAGAAGTCGCGCACCTTGAAGGCCTTGGCGAAGTTCTGGTAGTTGTCGAGCGTTTTTGCCCCGCGCGACTCCATGTCGAGCATCTTCAAGTAGAACCGTTCGGCTCCCGAGAGTTTTGACCACAACCCCCGGTCGATGCCCTGGGGCACCAGGCACTGGTTGGCCGTATCAACGGCAAAGGCGATCAGCTCGTCGACAAACGTGGTTTCCCCCTTGACGCGCGGCCGGATCGCCTCGGCGGTCATGTCGCGGCCGTCGATGCGCGCATATTGGGTCAGGCACTTGAGCGCCGCCGCATAGCCCGCCATCTGGAGATCGGCATCCTCGAAGACGTTCTCGTCCCGGTAGATGCCGCGCGCTTCCTGGTTAAGACCGGTAAGCATTTCCACCTGCTTTTCGACCTCCTCCTGGATCTCCCAAGCGAGGTCGTCGCGAGTCGTCTTGAGCTCCCCTTTCCGCTTGCGGCAGACGAGGAGCACCGTGCCCTTCACGTAACTTCCTTCGCGAAGCGCCGAGTCGGTCTCCGTGACCACGTACCAGGCGGCGGTCACCTGCAGGCCCGCGGCCCAGACGATGTTGGCCATGTCGGCCCAGATCGCGCCCGACTGGTGGGTGAACATGATGATCTGAAGGCCATTGTCCGGCATGCACTCGGTCATGCGCTTGTAGGCAGCCACCATCTTGCGGCGGAAGTCCTCGTCCTCGCCCTTGATGGCCAGCGCCCGGCGGCTGTCCCAGACCCAGTTCGCAAACTCCGGCGGCAGGTTCTTCCGCAGCCAGGCGATGAAGAACTCGAGGATCTCCTCGTACTTCACCGCATCGCCGTAGGGGGGGTCGGTGATGAAGAGATCAGCTTCGTATGTTGTCGAGTCCGCAGGTTTAGCAACAACAAAAGTCGCGGCGGTGGTGATAGGTGCGTGGAAATAGTCCACGAGTATGTGATTGGCGGCATATTGAACACCCCGACAGCCGTAGTTGAAAAATGTGTTGAGCGCTTGGTTATAGAAGCTCTGCTTCACAGCGCCGCCCCCGCCGTCACTTATTGACCAATGCGAAAGGCGGCTATTCCAGTTCAGGACTTGGCAGAAACCAAACTTCAGCCGCGCATTGCTCCTCCGATTGATCAGCGCCCCCAACAGCAACTGCCGCGGGTTGAACAGGTGGTGCCAGTGCGTCCAGCCTCGCGTGCGGATCGGCTCGTCGGTCTTGTCCCCTGGCTCGATGCGCATGTCGGGCACCCAGCCCTTCTCCTGCCACTCGGCGAGATGCTGGGCGACGTACTCCTCAACGATCCGCTCGCGCTCGAGGTCGGCTTCCGTCACCGCCCGGAACTCGTACTCGTGGCTCTTGCCCGAGTCCTTGGGCCGCATCCACTGGATGCAGTAGAGGCGCTCCTGGAAGATGTCGTCGGGTTGAGGCTTAAAGTCATGCTTCTCCCAGAGCCGCAGGCGGTTGCCCGTGCTCCCGTCCGGCTTTTTGTAGTCGCCGCGAAGCGTCGAGATCTTGGTGCGGTATTCGCGGCCGTTCACCGTGTGGATCATGTAAGGATCATGGCCGCGGCCATCGGAACGCACGGTGCCTTTTTCCGCCGCCTTCAGCTCCGCGTCGCTCACGCCGGAGCGGATGGCGATGTCGTAGCGCTTGCGCGCAGGGTCGGGCACGAGTTCGGCGATAACCTTGTAGCCCTTGCTCACTACGAGCGTCGGCAGGAGCGGCACCATCCAGCCCGTCTCTGGGCAGCGCGCCTCAACACAGTAAAGAAACACCTTGGCCCGCCATCCGTTGCCGTCGGTCTCGATGCCCAGACGGTCGATCTCAGCCTGCACCTGCTCGACCAACGCCTGCTGGTCGCGCTCGAGCTGCGCGCGCTTCTCAGGTGAGCCGCCCACGATGTGGAACGCACCCCAGGTGAGCATGCAGGCGACGGGATTGAGGTCCGAGGCGTAAACATCGCAGCCAAGGCGTGCAGCCTCGAAGGGGATCTGCCCCGAGCCGCAAAAGGTGTCGGCAACCTTCGGGCGGTGGCCGAAGCGCATGATGCCGAGCTGCTCGATGAGCTCCGGGAACGAGTGCGCGTTCGTGCCTAGATGCGTGTTGACTTCTTCCCAGATGTGGTCGTGGACGTCCGGCACTTCCTCGGAACGGAGGCTTGCAGCCACTCGTTCGCGATAGGGGACGTGGGGCAGCATCTGCGCCTCCAGCCTGCGGCGATCGCGCTCGGGCAGGTCCTTTCTCCAGGCGACCTTGACCTTCGCATAGAGCGGGTTCGACCAATCCACCGGCGAGGACATGGGCAGGGCATCGTCCGGGGTGACGGTAAAGTAGTCGCGGATGCGGGCAAGCGCGACCTTTTCGAGGATTTCCTTGGGCTTCGGGCGTCGCTTGGCGCGAGCGGCGAAGGAGGCGTCATCCATCCCCATGAGCATCTCGAAGATCTCGAGATCGCGTTTAGGGTTGTCGGTAGCGGGCAAGAGCGCCCCCAGCACGCAGGCCTTGGCGAGGATCAGAGGCTTTCTGCCCTTCCAGTAGGAGCCGAGTGCGGTCAGGGTCTTGCCGTGGACCGCCATCTGCTCTTTGTACGCCTCGGCCGAGAGCTTCTGCACAGGCAGGAGGCGCTCGATCAGGGCAGGCGCGTTCGCAAGAGAGAAAGGAACAATGTCAGGCTGCTGGGATAATGCGCAACGGCTCATGGGGCCTCCTTGAAGAGGGGCAAGGTGAAACCCATTTGCTTCAGGCGGCGCCGGCTCTGGCTCGGCTTCTGGGCATCGCCGTCGGCCAGCGCCAGGTGCAGGGCTCGGCGCCAGCCGCGCTGGTGGTCGCCGGGCAGGCCCGCCTCGGCCACGGTCACCATGAAGAGCCACCAGCGCTCCTCGGGGCGCAATGCGGCCCACTTGCTGCAGATCACGGGGATTTCCTTGTCGGTGGCCTTCTCGGCGGCCCAGGCGAGCACGCAGAGTTCGCGGCCCAGCAGTCGCTCGACGAGGTTGGTGCCCACGTGCCAGCGGCCGGTCTTGAGCTTCGCGGCCTTGAGGCGGGCGTTGAACTCGCGACGGGCGGCGTCTGCGATCTTCGACCACACGCGCCGCTCCAGCACGACGCGCTCCTCCTCTTTTGGAATGCCGCTTTCGCTGCCGTGGTAGCCGTAGTCCTCGACGATCACCACCTCGCCGGTTCGGCTGGCCGGAATCTCGACGCGGAAGACGTGCGCGCCGAAATCCGCAGGAGCGCCGAAATCCACCGTGTTCGGCTTCTCGCTCATTGCTCTACGTGCTCCTGCTTGATTTCGATCCCGATCTGTTTGCAGAATTGCTCGAGATCGTGGCCCGAAGCGAAATGGGCTTTGCGAAAGCTCATGGTGACAGGTGTATCGGACGGGAACTGCGCGAGCACCTTCTCCAGGAGTTCCGTGAGGAAGGCTGCGTCAACCGCGAGCTCGCCGACCATGATCGTAGCCACCTGTGCTCCCTGGCCTACGGTGAGGTTCACTATCTCGAATCGGACGCCCTTATCACGAGCGTGCTTCAGCCCCTCGAAAGTCGATGCGCGCGAGTCGAGCTTGTGGCCGGTGCGAGAGACGAGTCGGGCTGGCTTCGCCAGATCCACGTGAACGCCGTGCTTTCCCTTGGCCGGGAAGCGAAAGTCCTCCTTTGCCTCGAGACCTTCAGAGGTTGCGAAGGCTCGTAGCAGCACCTCGCCGTCGCCGATCTCGATGGGCCCATGGTACGGCGTGCCTTCGCGCGGCTCGCTGCCGTCGAGCGTGTAGCGGATCTCGCCGCAGGGCGCGACGAGGAGCTCGACCAGGCGCTTGCCGCCATGTTCTATCAGGCGGTTGCGCAGCACGAGCCGGTTCTTCCACTCGACCGGATCGCCGGTCTCGTATTTCCCCGAGGGCTCGCACACGAGAAAGCTCACGCGCAAGGCCTTCGTGGTGAAGGGGTTCTCCTTGAGCACCGGGCTCGATTCGGAAACCGTCCCATCCTCCGCATAATGGATCCGGGGTGCCGGGCCGGCATTGACCGGATTCACCTTGAGGCGCACCTGGCCCTCGTCGTCGGGGCCATACTCGACCACCACCTGCGCCGACGTGCGCTTCTTGGCGGGGCGCTTTGTGACGTAGCCGTTGCCGAGATCCTCCCAGAGGCCGCGGTTGCAGGCGATCTGCTTGAGCTGGTCGAGCCCGCGCGGGGGCAGCCACGGCATCCCGGGCTGCTCGGCGTAGCGGTCCGCCGCATCCGACCATCGGGTCTCCGCCTGGTTCTCGGGCCAGAGCAGATCCTCGGCCTTGTCCCGGATCGCGTCGAAGTCCTTCTCGACGTCGAGGTAGAGCTTGAGCGGGTGTGAGGTGAGGGTCTTTTCGATCTGGGCCTCGCCGTCGAAAGGCTTGGTGGCATCGCGGGTCATGTCGAGCGGCTTGGGGGCAAGCTGAGCTTCTTTCCCCGCGCGCTGAATCGGAAAGAGCACCTTGTCGAAAAGCCCCAGGACTGTGGCGTTGAAGTCCTGCTCGTAGGCCGCCTGTTTGGCTTCGAGATCCTCACGCTGCGGGTGCCCCTTGGGGATGCGGGTGTCGGCCTTCTGAGCGGCGTAGAGCTGACGCGCGGCCTTCTCCACGCTACCCATCGCCGTCTTGTCGCCGGTCAGGACCAGGAGGTTGTTCTTCTGGCTCAGTCCTTCGAAGAAGCGCTGCACCTGGGCGGGCGGGATCTTTGAATCGGGGCTCACGATCACGAGCACCCGGCCGCGGCGCACGCGCTCTGCCACATCCTCGAGCCGAGGCAGAGGGAGCACTTCTTCGTAGACCGTCTTCCGCGTGGGCTTGAACATCTCGCGCAGTCGATGCCGAATGAGGTCATCGATCTGGTTTTCGGGCGCGTCACTGGCGAGACTCTGCAGGAGCTTGGTGAGATTCTCCTGCCGGTCGAAGTAGTAGCGGCCCTCGGGCGTGTGGTGGAGGTACCAGGCGATCTTCTCAAGCTCGTCGAAGGCGGCAAGGAAGTCCGAGGGCTGGCGCAGGGGCGTGACGAGGCACTCGACCATCTCCTCGCGCGTGAGACCCTTCACCGCATTGACCGCCGTCGAGAGGCTCGCGGTCAGCAGTAAGGCGCTGACCTGGGCCGCCGCGTCGCTCCCCCGCTCGAGATCGATCACTTGGGCGTGCGCCGATTGTTGGGCGTCCCAGATATCCTTGGCGATCACGTCCCGCATGCCGGAGATCTCGGTGAGCTTGTCGCGCACCTCCGGTATCGAGAGATCGAAGTGCTGCGGGCCAATCAGAAAGACGTCGTTGTCCGGGCGCTGCCAGACGGACTTGAGGAGGCGCGAAACCAGCTCGAGCAGGCCGCGGGTCTGCTTGAACTGCTCGTTCTCCTTGAAAAGGGCGACCAGGTTCTTGAGCCGGGGGTGAAAAGGATAGGTGGCGGCGATCTCGTCCGCGATGGCCTCGGCGCCGCGCTGCGCCGTCTTTGCCTTGGCAGCCTCGGCGAGCTTGCGCCCGTAGACGGCCGCGATCTCGTCGATCTCGCTTTTATTGGGAAGCTTCGTGAAGAGGCGCTTGCGAAGAATATCGAAGACCTCGCTGGTGGCGAGGTCCACCGGCGTGATGCTGCGCTCCTGACGCCCCAGCTCGGCGCGCGCATCTTGAAGCGCGCGGTTGATGAGCTTGCCGCCCGTGTCGTAGGCAGCGGCCAGGTCGGAAACGACGACGCACACGTTCTTCTTCTTGCCCGCCGCCGTGAGCAGGTTTGCGAAGGCACGCGTAGCGATGTCAGCCACCGTGCCGTTGCCCACTTTCTGGGTGTCCAGGTAGTGGAAGTAAGGCGGCATCTCGTCGAGGAGGATGAGGGTCGGTCGATCGCCTTCGAAGAGCTTGAGCCAGTCCTTTTCGTCAGGCGCCTTGGGGCCGGACTCCCAGAAGCGGCGGAATTGATCGCCCTTGCCGAGCTGCTCAGCGATCTCTCCCCAGAAGAAATGATCCGGGCTGTTTCGGCCGTTGAATGCAGCGATCGCCGCACTTTCGAATCCGTCGGCGTGGGATACTCCGGCGGCGACCTTCCGGCGCAGGGATCGGTGCTTCGCCAAGAGCCCGAAGCCGACCAGCAGGTGCGTCTTGCCGCCGCCCATGGCCTGCTTCAGGTGGAAGACCGCTTGGGACGAAGCTCCCGCCAAGCGCGCAATGCCTTCACTGATCAGGTCCTGCATTCCGTGCGTGATGTGTGTGCGCTCGAAGAAGGCGGTGCCGTCCCCCTCCTCGTGGATCAGCTCGTCGAGCTGCTCGATCTGGTCGCTGATCTTGATCGAGAGCGCATTGGGCTGGAGTTGGCAAGCGTCGCGAACCGTTTTCATCAGTGGGCCCTCCTAATTCTGATCGCATCCTGGTCGTCGGGTAGTTGCTGATCCCTCCAGTCGGAGATGCTGAACGGCTGGTCATTCTTCGCGCGGTATCCGTCGCCGATGAGGAGCACGCCGGCGTCGATCAAGTTGCGGACCTCGTGTTCCCGCCACTCACCCCCCATACCCCAGCTCCTTGGGTTTCCTTGCAGTTTTCATAGCACTTCCGTTCCTTCGCTGAGGATACTCAGGTAGCGGTCGTAGGCGAAGATGCGGTTGCGCTGTTTGCCGGTGATCTCCCGGACGATGCCCAGGCGTGCCAATGCATCCATGCTTTTGGCGACTGCCGGAAAGGTCAGCCCTGTTTGGCGGACGCCTTCATTCAGGGTGAGGAGCGGCCGCCGGCAGCAAACCTGGAAGACCCGCAATGCCGATCCGGCGACCCGACCGGACGCCTGGATCTTGCTGGCGTCTTCCTGGAACAGAGCGACCAGTCGTTGGGCGGTCTCTACAGCATTGTGCGCAGTGCGATTCACGCCTTCGAGGAAGAAGTCGAGCCAGGTCTCCCAGTCGCCGTCCGTTCGCACCAGATCGAGCAGCCGGTAGTATTCGCTGCGATGCTGCTTGAAGAACAGGCTCAGGTAGAGCATGGGTTTCTTCAGAATGCCTTCGTGATGGAGAATGAAGGCGATGAGCAGGCGCCCGATGCGGCCGTTGCCGTCGAGGAAGGGGTGGATGGTTTCGAACTGCACATGGGCCAGCGCCGCCCGCACCAGCGCCGGATAAGGAATCGTTTCGTCGTGAAGAAAACGTTCCAGCGCCGTCATACAGTCTTCCACGGCATCGGGTGGAGGTGGAACGAAGGCGGCGTTGCCGGGACGGGTGCCGCCGATCCAGTTCTGGGAGCGGCGAAACTCGCCCGGGGATTTCTCGCTCCCTCGTCCTCTCGAGAGCAGGACGCCGTGCATCTCGCGGATGAGCCGATTGGAGAGGGGGAAACCTTCCTGCAAGCGCTTCAACCCGTGTTCAAGCGCCGCCACGTAGTTAGAAACCTCGACCACATCATCAATTGGCACTCCCGTCGCCTCAGCCAGTTCGAACAGCAAAAGGTCAGAAAGAGAGGATTGGGTCCCTTCAATCTGCGAGGAGAGAAGTGCCTCCCGCCGCACATAGGCATACAGAAAAACGTCGGTATCAGGCAAAAGGAGTGTAATACTGTCGAGTCGGCCAAGTGCCAGCGTGGCCTGTTCCAATAGCCGGGTCCGGCTGCCTGTCAGGTCCAAGGGCGGTTTTGGCGGCAAAGGATGAGGCAAAAAGGCGCGGATCGTCTCACCTCCGACCACAGTGACCCGATGTTCTCCCGTGGGGCCGCGTTTCACAGCCGGTCTCCTCATTCAACGAACGTTAAATAGTCTACATCGTTATTAAACGAAAACAGGCTTTCGTTTGATAAAAAACCTCACCCGCCATACCCCAGATCCTTGAGGTTCTTCCATATCGCATCTTCCAGCCTCTGCGCCTCGGCCTGGTGCTCGCGCAGTTGCGCCACCAGCCGCTGCATCTTCTGCGCAAACGGCTCGCCGTCGCTCTCTTGCGCCTCCGCGCCGACGTAGCGGCCGGGTGTGAGCACGTATCCATGCTTGCGCACCTCCTCCAAACCCAGGCGAAGTTGGCGTTGCCCTTGGGCGGGATGCCGTACTTCCAGCGCTTGTCGTCCTTAAGTCTCTCTCCGCCCCAGTATGAGACATTGAACGGAGGATTGGCGAGGATGAAATCGGCCTTGAGGTCGGGGAAGCGGTCTTTGTGAAAGGTGTCGCCGTGGGCGATCTGGCCCTCGATGCCTCTGATGGCCAAGTTCATCTTCGCGAGCCGCCAGGTCGTGTAGTTCGACTCCTGGCCGTAGATCGAAATATCGGCTCGGGCACGGCCGCCGTTGCCGTTGCCCGTGGTGTGGGCGCGGATGAATTCCACCGACTGCACAAACATGCCCGACGACCCGCAGCAGGGGTCGTAGGCACGGCCGCGGTAGGGCTCGAGCATCTCAACCAGGAGCTTGACCACGCAGCGCGGCGTGTAGAACTCTCCGCCCTTCTTGCCCTCAGCGCTGGCGAACTGGGAGAGGAAGTACTCGTAGACGCGGCCGAGCACGTCCTTGGCACGGCTCGCCTCATCGCCGACCTTGATGTTACTGATGAGATCGATCAGCTGTGCGAGGTGCGTCTTGTCCAGCGCGGGGCGGGCATAGTCCTTGGGCAAAACGCCCTTGAGCGCCGGGCTGTCGCGTTCGATCCCCGACATGGCGTCATCCACAAGCTTGCCGATGGTGGGCTGCTTCGCCTGGGCCGCGAGGTGCGACCAGCGTGCCTCGGGCGGCACCCAGAAGACGTTGACCGCGCGGTACTCGTCGGGGTCCTCGGGGTCGGCGCCCTGGGCCTGCTCGGCGGCGAGCTTTGCGTGCTGCTCCTCGAAGGCGTCGGAGATGTACTTGAGGAAGATGAGACCCAGGACCACGTGCTTGTACTCGGCGGCGTCCATCGACCCACGCAGCGCATCGGCCATCTGCCAGAGTTGGGCTTCGCAGCCGACGGTGGCGGAGGTCGCATCCGATTTGCCCGTGTTCTTCTTTTACTTCGCCAGGGTCTACCTCCTTCGATCGTTTCGCTTGGCGTTGGCTTGGGGCGCCTAACGCTCAGGATCAGCACCCGCCAAGGGGCACCCCGATTTACTCAATAAGGCGACGTCTATTCTTGTACACTTCGCCCCTCGCCAATGATGGGGCATTCAACTCGTGGCTCTCCCATTTCTCCGTTCTTCGCGACATCCAGGTTCACGCGGATCAAGCGCCGTGATGATTGTTTCATTTCATGCCAGGTCTTTGACTTCTGTGGGGTCATGTTAAATCTGCCCGAAGGTTGGCTTAACGACAGCCATGTATTTTGCTCGGGAATCCTCGCGGAGGATAGGGCAACGCTGGGGAGCGAGCCGAACAGAACCAAACCCGATTGGTTGTTGGGCGTGGCCTGGAGGCTTGTTCAACCTCGATCTTTTCCATGGTTGGACCTGCCGAGCGAATTGGCGACATGAGCTTTTCTGCCAGAACAAGCTTGCGAAGTCAATGTGTTACATAACATACGACAGGTTTATGGATAGATCTTCGAACAATTTATTTTCCCCAATTCCACGTTTATGTTCAGACAGTCACCTGAATTTATCACGGCTGCGGGGGTGAACCTCTCCGGAGCGTTTAGGGCCCCCTTTTTCGGCTTCCATGCAAAACAGCGGAGGGTCTCAAAGTGCAGCCGGGGTTGGCACTCGCGCGCGCAATGCAAGCGGGAAAACAGGGAGGGCTCCCCCTCTGCTGCCATATCCCTTTTTCAGGTGCGAACCTGTACCCAAAACTGGTCTCCCATGCCCATTGCGATACCCCCATAACACAACTCGCAGGTGCAAAATTGGGGTGCTATGCGCCACTAGAGCCGATGAGGGCCGTTGCACTACAGGAAGGACCCTGAAAGGTCGCTGGAGCCGCGAAAACGGTCCCAGGAATGCAGATCGCCCACAACCCCCGCCCTAGTAGGATCCGAGGAAATCGTGCGTTTTTCCGCTGGAAAGGCCCCTTGAGCGCACAAAGAACGGCCATCGAGATTTCCTTCTAGTTGCCGTTCTGCATCTGGTCCATCTCCAAAAACTAGGCGTTGGCGCAAGATCGTGCGTTACAAGCCAACCTCGAAGGCCCTTTTTCGGCCGAAACCCATGAGATTCCCGCCTGGGGTTTCGCCTGCTAAGCGGCCTGTACCTTCATTTCTAATCCCCAGACTGCGAACCGGGCCTCGCCGGCCTGATGCGACTTGCCGGGTGCTCCCGCGAGCGCGTGAAGTCCACCACGGCCCGGCTTCCTGGAAGGACGGAGGACACATCATGGACCCGGCCCGCATCTTCCTGACCATTGGCGGGGCCTACGGCTTCGCCCTGCTCGAAAAGCGTGCGGCAGACGCGGCCCTGGTGGTCCTGAGGCCCAGAGGGTGAGGGTCCCGCCCAGCTACGATGGTTTTTCCTTCCTGGCTGAGACACAGGCGAGACACGAAAAACGAAGGGGTTAGGCCGGTTGACCTAACCCCCTTGGTTTTTCTGGAGCCGGCGATGGGATTCGAACCCGCGACCTGCTGATTACGAATCAGCTGCTCTACCCCTGAGCTACGCCGGCCCATGGAGCGGAAGGCCTTATAGCACGCGGGTTTGGAGGCGGTCAAGGCGAAAACCGCACCGCAGGACGGCCCGGTTCTTGGGCGTCTTTGCAGGACGTGCCGGGGGAGGCCTCACGCCTTTACGGCGATGCACTTGATTTCGATCTGGGCGCCTCGAGGCAGGGCGCTCACCTGCACGACGGCTCTGGCGGGTTTGTGGGCCCCGAAAGCTTTTTCGTAAAGGGCGTTGAAGGTCTGGAACATGCCGAGATCGGTCAGGAAGACATCCACGGAGACCACATCGCCCAAGCCGTAGCCCGCCGCGCTCAAAACGGCTTGGATATTTTGAAGCACCTGGCGCGCCTGGGCTTCGAAGTCCTCGCCCACCATGTGTCCCGTTTCGGGCACCAGGGGGATCTGGCCGCTGACGAAAAGCCACGGGCCCGCCTGCACGGCTTGGCTGTAAGGGCCGATGGCCGCCGGAGCTTTCTCGGTTTGAACGTACTGGAAAGGCATGGGTGCACTCCTTGTCGATAGGGTGTTTTCCAAGGGCGCCGGCGCGGCGCACTGCCGCCCTTCTAGCACCGGAAAAGACGGTTGCCAAGGTGCGTCCGTCCCTTTAAGATGCCGCTTCAGAGATTCTACGGAATCTCGGACCCTTGGGTTTCGAAAGGACCGGATGACGGCGGGGGGACGTGTGGCTTCTTTGGCCGTAAAAAAAATCCTCATGTACAGCCACGATACCTTCGGCCTCGGCCATATCCGCCGCACCCTTGCCATCGCTCGAGCCCTGCGCAAAGTCCCCGCCACCGTGCTGATCCTCACGGGCTCGCCCCTCGTCGGCCGGTTCAAGATCCCCCGCAGGGTGGATTTCGTCCGCATTCCCGGCATGATCAAGGTGACCAACGAGGAATACCTGCCTCTTTCCATGAAGCTTGAGGCCACCGAAGTGCTGGAGATTCGCAAAGGCATCATCCTGAGCACGGCCAAGACCTTCAGCCCCGATTTCTTCATCGTCGACAAGGCCCCTCTGGGGCTGAAGCGAGAGGTCGTGGACACGCTCCATTGGCTGCGCGAAGGCCTTCCCCGATGCACCACCATCTTGGGACTTCGAGACATCATGGACGGGGCCCAGGCGACCATCGAGGAGTGGGAAACCAAGGGCATCTACGGGGCCATGGAAGCCCTTTACGACGAAATCTGGGTCTACGGCGTGCAGTCTTTCTACGACCCGGTGAAGGAATACCGAATCCCGGAAACCCTCGCCCCGAAAATCACTTTCACAGGCTACATTCCCCGGCATGTGCCGTCGGCGTCCGACGTGAAATCCGTGCGCCGCGAGCTGGGCTTGGGCGCGCAGGACAAGATGGTGCTCATGACCGCCGGGGGCGGCGGGGACGGCTACCCGGTGGTCAACACGTTCCTCAGGGCCTTTGAAGAAAACGCCCCGCCCCCCTCCGTGCGCGTCGTCATCGTCACCGGGCCGTTCCTTTCGCCGACGCATTACAAGGAAGTGGAAAGGCGCTGCGAGCCCTTGGGCTTTCATCTTTTTCGGTTTCATCGTTTCATGGAGCGGCTCATCGGGGCGGCGGACGTGGTCGTGAGCATGGGCGGCTACAACACGGTGTGCGAAATCATCAGCCAGCGAAAGCCCTTTCTCATCATCCCCCGGTGCGTTCCCAGGGAGGAGCAGCTCATTCGCGCCGAGGTCCTGTGCCGCCGCGGTTATTGCGAGTACCTGCCTCCGGAGCGCTTGAGCGCGGAGGCCGTCTACCGGAAGGTGCGGCAACTCCTGGAAAACGGGACGGAGGTGTCGTCCAAGGCTGCGGATTTTCCCTTTACCGCCTTGGATGTCATTCGATCGCGGATCCTTGAAAGCACCAAAGGAGCGCGGGTCCAATGGGCCTGACGGATCGGCGCACCGCGGCGGAGGGGGAGGCCTTCGGGCAGGGGAGTGCAGACAGGGGCTTTCCCGCAGGCGGGCCGTCTTCGGAGTTCTTTTCGGCCGGACTTCTCGGCATGATCCTCAAAGGGTATCCTCGCATTTCCGAGAGCTTCATCAGCCAGGAGATCGCTCTTCTGGAATCCCTGGGCGTTTCCATGGAGATTTATTCCCTGCGCCGCCCCAGGGAGTCGTTCACCCACGGAAGCGTCCGCACCATTCGGGCGCCGGTGAGCTATCTTCCCGAATACGTCCTGCCCAATCTCCGTGCGCTCCTCGGCGCCAACGGGCGGTTGGGAGCCCGGCTGGGGCGTCGATACGCCCACAGCTTTCGCAAAGCCCTTCGGCGCGCCGTGGATCGGCGCACTTCGGCCACCGTGCGGCATTTCTTGCAAGCCGGTTTCCTGGCATGGCATCGGTTGCTCGGCCGTCCCGTCCGGCACCTGCACGCCCATTTTTGCCACACACCCGCCTCGGTGGCTTTTTTCGCCTCCGAACTCACGGGGCTTCCGTACAGTTTTACCGCCCACGCCAAGGACATTTACACGTCCGACCCGGAGCAACTGCGCCGCAAGATGGCCCGCGCCCGATTCGTCGTCACCTGCACTGCCTATAACGCGCGCTATCTCCGGTCGCTCCTGGGAGAAGCTGCGCCCCCCGTGCCGATCCACACCATCTATCACGGGATCGATGTGAACTTTTTTCGATACGGCACAGACCCGCCGCCGGCGCCGCCCTTTCGGATTCTTTCGGTGGGTCGGCTCGTCCCCAAGAAGGGCTACGACGACGTCTTGGCCGCCTTGAAAATCCTGGAAAAAATGGGTCTCGATTTCCGCTTCGATCACATCGGCTCCGGCGAAGACAAAGAAAAGATCAGGTCCATGGCCCACGCTCTAGGACTGGATCGGCGTGTGACCTTTCACGGCACGCTTCCCCACGAACAGGTCATCGCCTTTTATCGCCGGTCCCACGCCTTTGTCCTGGCCTGCAAGACGGCGCCCGACGGGGATCGGGACGGTATCCCCAACGTTTTGGCGGAAGCCATGGCGGTGGGCGTGCCGGTGGTCAGCACACGCCATTCGGCCATCCCGGAACTGGTGGAAGACGGCGTGACCGGGACCTTGGTGCCGCCTGGATCTCCCCAGGCATTGGCCGGAGCCCTGAAAAAGGTCTTGGAGGCCGGGGCGTCCCTGGAAGGGCAGCGGCGGGCCGCCCGCATGAAGGTGGAGATGGTCTTCGACAATCGCCGCTGCATTGAAAAGCTTTTTGCCCTCTTCCGCGAGGCCGTCAAGGCGCCTTGAGAATCGCTTTTTATTGCCCCAACAAACCCTTGGGCCACCCCGAGCCTTCCGGCGACCAAAGCATCGCCCGAGGTCTCGTGCAGGCTTTGGAAAGTGAGGGGCATGGGGTCCGGGAAATGAGCACCTTTCGAGCGCGCTGGTTCTGGGCCCAAAGCGACGGGATCCGGCAGGCGGCGCTCGGATGCGTGGAAGCCCTGCGCCGATCCCTGGCGTGGCGCCCCGAGCTGTGGCTGACCTACCATAGCTACTATAAGGCGCCCGACGTGATCGGCCCGTGGCTGTCGCGCCTTCTTCGGGTGCCGTACGTCCTGTTTCAACCCATGTACGGCACTCGGCGTCGGCGGGATGCCAAGACTCGGCCCGGCTTTTACCTGAACCGATTGGCCCTTCGAAGCGCATGGATTGCCGTGACGAACAATCGAAACGATCGGGCGGCCCTGGAACGCATTATCCCTCGGGAGCGCGTGGCGCACCTGGCCCCGGGAATCTTTCCCGAAATGTTTTCCAGGGACGATGCCGCCGGACGGACGGTGCGGACCCGCTACGGGGTGGCGGACAAGGACCGCCTGGTCCTTGCGGTGGCCCGGTTTCGGCCCGGGGTGAAATGGGAGAGCCTGCGCTTTCTTTTCCGCTCCCTGTCTTTGCTCGACGCCGTAGGGCTGTCCATGCGCCTCATGGTTGTGGGGGACGGACCTCTGGAAACCTCGGTCCGCCGGGAAGCCTCGGAGGGCTTGGGCGGGCGGGTGGTGTTTCCGGGGCGTGTGCCGCGCCGTGAACTCTACGCCTACTACAGCGCCGCGGACCTCTTTGCCTTTCCGGGCATTGGGGAATCCCTCGGCATGGTGTACCTGGAAGCTCAGGCCTGCGGCCTTCCCGTGGTGGCTTTGCGGGAAGGCGGAGTGGATCAGGTCGTTGCGGACGGGGCAACGGGCGTGTTGGTTCCCGAACGCGACCCTGCAAGGTATGCGGAAGCCGTTTCGACCTTGATGCGCGAGGAGGGGCTGCGCCGCGCCATGGGCCGGGAAGCCGCCCGCTTCGTCCGGCGGCACCGCAACCTGCATCGGCAGGCCCGGTACCTGTCCGAGCTTTTGGAGTCGCTCCTTCGGGGGCCCAAGAGATTCTTTCGACGATGAAAATCGCCATCCTTTCGGACATCCACGGCAACCTGGAATCCTTTCGGGAAGTGCTTCGCGATCTGGAAGAAGTCCGGCCCGAGAAAATCGTGTGCCTGGGAGACGCCGTCGGGTACGGGCCCGATCCCGAAGCCGTGGTCCGGCTCCTCAAATCGCGGGGTATCCCCGCTCTTTTGGGGAACCACGAATGGGCCTTGAGGCACCCCGAACACCTGGAATGGTTCAACCCGTCGGCTCGGCGGTCTTTGGAAAAGACCCTGGAACTTCTGTCTCCCGAAGCGGTGCGTGCCGTCACTCGATGGCCGACGACGCTTCGGGTGGAAGGGGCGCTGTGCGTGCATGGATGTCCGCCGGATTCGGTGACCCGGTACCTTTTCGAAGTTTCTTACGAAGAATTTCCCGCCCTGTTTTCCACGTACGAAGAGCCCCTGTGTTTCGTCGGGCACACGCACCAGCTGCTCTGGGTCCGCTGGGACGGGCACGAGGTCACCTCGGGCCGGTTCCTTGAAGACTTGTTGGAACTTGACCCCTCCGGCCGCTACATCGTCAACGTGGGCAGCGTGGGCCAGCCTCGAGACGGGGACAACCGTGCCAAGTATGTCCTGTGGGACACCCAAGCCCGGACGATCCACGTCCGGCGCGTGCCCTACGATATCGCCAAGACGGTCGAAAAAATTTTGGCCTTGGGATTTCCACGCATAAACGCCGATCGGCTCTGGTAAAACAAGCCGTCTGGCGCGGTGAAAAAGATCGGGAGAGAACCCGTGCGGCGGATCGGTCGATACCCCATCGTGGGGGCTTTGGGTCGAGGAGGCATGGGGCGGGTGTATCGCGTGCTGGAGCCCGATACCGGTCGGCTCTTGGCGCTCAAAATCCTGGATCCCCACCCGCACCTCGTCTCGGTCCTCGGGGAGGCCCGGGCCCGGCAGCTCTTCCTTGTGGAAACGGCGGTCATGGAAAAGGTGCGCCACCCCAACCTGGCCGCCATGATCGACCGGGGCGTCCATGAAGGGCGCCCTTTTTTCGTGATGGAATACCACTGCCACCAGCTGGCGGATCATATCGGGGAGGCCGACGTGCTGGAGCGGCCCACTCGGCCTTTGCCCGCGCATGAGGCCTTTCGGATGACCCGCGAGATCCTCCAGGGCCTGGCGGCCATGCACCGGTCGGGAATGGTCCACCGGGACGTCAAGCCCGCCAACGTGCTCTTGACGGAAGACGACGGCGTCAAACTCATCGATTTCGGGTTGTCCAAAATCTCCGGGGTGTCTTTTCCCAAGACGCGCCGGATCGTCGTGGGAACGCCCTACTACGCCGCACCCGAGCAGGAAAGGGATCCGGAGGCCGCGACGGCGGCTTCGGACCTCTACAGTGTGGGTGTCCTTTTCTATCGGCTTCTGACTGGAAGGTTCCCGTCGGAGCTTTCCCGTAACGCCACGCCCCATCCTTTTGACGGCCCGTCATGGAAGGCTTTTTTCCGCAAGGCCTGCACCGCCGACCCCGCCGGGCGTTACCGGAGCGCCCAAGGGATGCTTCGAGCCCTGAGCGCGCTTCAAAAGACCTTCCATGCCTCCCTGGACCAGGCATGCCGCCTGTGGCACGAGGAGGCGCCTCGGTGGGCGGAGCCGGTGCGGTGTCGTCGCACGGCCGTGAAGGTGGGTCGCAAGGAGGCCGAGAAATTCTTCGACCTGGACGCCTTGTGGCGGCCGCGGCGCGAAACCGTCAACCGCTGGACCCTCTACGGGGAGATCCTTTGGGATGAGACGACGGGGTTATGGTGGCAGCGGGGTGGTTCATCGGATCGGCTCACGTGGCCTGAAGCCCGGGCGGCCGTGCAACGGCTGTGCGATGAACGGTTTTTCGGCCGGAGCGATTGGCGGCTTCCCACTGTTGACGAAGTGGCCACGGTGCTCAAAAGGCCCCGATATCCCGACACGTTTTGTCTGGAACCGGTCTTTTCCCGGGATGTGCGGCGGTTTTGGACCTCCGACCGATGTTCCTTTCGATCGGCCTGGTATGCCAGTTCCGAGCTGGGCTATATTGCGGTCCAGGATTTTTCCTGCCGCATGCATGTTCGGGCCGTGGCCGGCCCGGATGAGGAGACGCCCAAAAGACGGGGGGAACCATGACGCCTCGGTGGTCGGAACGGTTGAAGGTCTTCCTCTTTGACAGGGCCCGAAGCCCGGAAGGGACCCTCAGGGAAAAAGCGCGCTTTTTCGGCCGGGTCCTCTATCTCAGCGTGTGGAAGTTCAACCGGGACTTCTGTTTCGATCGAGCCGCCAGCCTGGCTTTCGCCACCATCCTGTCCCTGATTCCTTTTGCGGTCCTTTTCTTCAGTTTCGTGGGGCTCCTTGGCGGCGGAGAGAAGATTATTCACTTCGTGCAGCAAAAAATCCTCCCGGCCGTAGTCCCCGAATTCCAAGAGCAGGTGGTGGAATGGCTGGAGCGCTACATTTCCCCGACGGTCTTCAAGGCCGGCCCGGCAGGCCTCATCAACCTGGCGGCTTTGTTGGGCTTGGTCATGGGGGCGCTCAACATTCTCATCACCGCGGAAAGGGTCTTCAACCATATCTGGCGGGTCAAGGGAACCCGGCATTATTTCCAGAAGGTCACGGCCTTCTGGGTTTTGCTCACCTCAAGCCCTTTCGTGATCGTGGCTTCCATGTGGGTGGGCAACGTCCTGGTGCCCCAGGGGGGCGCCGTGGAATCCTTTCTGCGGCGTCACTGGCTGGCGCAGGGCCTCTACGTGCTTGTCGCGCCGGTCCTGGTGGAAACCGTCTGCTTTGCTTTGATCTACCTCTTTTTGCCGTCGGCCCGGGTGCGTCTGAGAAACGCCGTCATCGCGGGATTGTGCGCCGCGCTCCTTTGGGAACTGTCCAAGAAGGGCTTTTACCTTTACGTGAGCCGAGCCGGGGAGGTGACCAACTTCTATCGTCAGCTGGCCGCCGTGCCCCTTTTTTTCCTCTGGCTCTTTCTCACTTGGATCATCGTGTTGTGGGGCGGCCAGATAAGCTATGCTTTGCAAAACGCCCAATCCCTGACCCTGGAGCAACAAAAGGGGGTGAATATCCATCGGTTTTCCCTGGCATCGTTGGGACTTTTTCTTCTCTTTCGCGTCTACGGCGATTTCTTGGAAGGACGACCGTCGCCGGACCTTGACAGGCTTGCCGACGAACTGGGCGTGCCCCAGGACCTGCTTGCGGACATTGCGGACTTCTTGGGGGATCGAAGCGTCCTCGTGGAAGACGCGCGCCACCCCGGTCGATACACCCTGGGGCGACATCCGTCCCGCATTGTCCTCGGTGAAGTGGTCCGGGGGCTCTATGAAAAGGAGTTTCCCGGAGAGACGCCCTTCTTGAGGCCGGAGGGTTTTTCGGGAAGGGACGGTTCGGCAGCGGATCGCGGCTTTCCCAACCCGGCGCACATCCTTTTGGAGGCGGCTCTTAGGGGCTATTTTGCCGCCTTCGAGGGAAAAAGCCTGGAAGCGGCCTGGGCGGAAGCTTCAGCGAGCCGAAGCGTTTTTTCTGCCGAGGGGAGCGTCTGATCAAAGCCCTTGCTCTTGCAAACCCTTTCCAGTTTATATCAAAGTCGCGGTCGGGATCCGGGAGGGCGGGACTTTCATGGTTCGTTGTCTCGCCGCGCGCGATGGGGGTTATCGTAAAAAGGTACAATGCGGCCCCGGCCATGAGCCACAATCGTGAGGGCCGCTCATCTAGGGACAGGGGGTCGGATTCGCATGAGCAGGTTTGACGACATGCCGCCGTCATCGGCCGCTTTCGAGGAGTCGATGACGGACGGGGATGTCTTGACGGACAGGGACGAAAACCTTTCGGACCGACGGTCCTGGTTTCAGCGATGTCGCCGCCTTGTGGTGAAGGTGGGCAGCGCCGTGCTCACCACCCCGAGGGGCTTGGATCGGGTCATGATTCATCGGCTGAGCGATCAGCTGGCGGCCCTGAAGGAGCGCGGCCATGAGGTTCTCATCGTCTCTTCCGGGGCGGTGGCTTCGGGGATGCGTAAAGTAGGCCTGAAGGAAAAACCGCGGACCATCCCCCAGAAACAGGCCACGGCCGCCATCGGCCAGACCTTCCTCATGAACGCCTGGGAAGAAGCCTTTGACAAATTCGACCTTCTCACCGCCCAGATTCTTCTCACCCACGAGGATCTGGCCCATCGGCATCGGTATCTCAATGCGCGAAACACGCTGGAAACCCTCCTGGACTGGAACATCATCCCGGTGATCAATGAAAACGACACCGTCGTCGTCGAGGAAATCAAGTTCGGCGACAACGACCAGCTCTCGGCCCTCATTGCAGGCCTGGTGGCCGCGGACCTGGTGGTGATCCTCACGGACACGGAAGGGCTCTACGACTGCGACCCCAGAACCCATGACCATGCCCGGCTCATCCGGGTCGTCCACGGATTCAGCCCCAAGCTCATGGCCTGCGCCACGCCGCAACCCGGTACCGTGGGCACCGGGGGGATGCTGAGCAAGCTTCAGGCGGCCAAGAAGTGCCTTGCTTCGGGAATTCCCATGGTCATCGGCCCCGGGCGGGAAAAGGACATTCTGCTGCGGCTTTTCGATGGCGAACCGCTGGGGACCGTGTTCCTCCCCAAGAGGCGCCTGTATCACGGCAAGAAGATCTGGCTGGCCAATTTGACCAAACCTGCCGGAGAGCTGGTCCTGGACCAAGGGGCGGTGAGGGCGCTGCAGAAGGCGGGAAAATCCCTGCTGCCCATCGGGGTGCGCGAAGTGCGCGGCACGTTCGGCGTGGGCGCCCCCGTTCGGTGCGTCGATGAAAAGGGAACGGTCATCGGCGTGGGACTCACCAACTATCGGTCCGGAGAAATTGAGCGGATCAAGGGCCACCACACCGAGGAGATCGAAGGGCTCCTGGGGTACAAGCATTCGGACGAAGTGATCCACCGAAACAATTTCGTTTTGGCGGAACCGGCCGGCGCCGTCGAGGCGGACGGCGTCTAGGAAGGGAAAAGCCCGTCTCGACGATCCCACGGGATTCCGCACCCAGCGGGCAAGGGCCAATCCACCATCTCCAAGAACCTCGTGACAGGGAATTGGAGGAGCGGACACTCAATGCGGTGCGGGCGGAAAGTCTTCGTGCCTGTGGGGGCGGCTGGAAACCGTGCGGGGCGGGTTTTGATGGGTTTTGAGGGGCGGAGGTGCGGGTCCGCCCTCAGATGCGTTTCAAAGGCATGACACAGGGGCTGGAGGAGAACCTATGGGCTATCGGGAAGCCATGACGGCCATGGGCCGGCGCGCCCGTGAGGCGGCACACCTCATGGCCAAGGCCGGAATGACGGTCAAGGAAGTCTTTTTGGAAAAAACGGCCGATCGGATTCTCGCCGAACAGGAGCGAATCGCCCAAGCCAACGCCCTGGACATCGCCGCGGCGGAAGCCAAGGGCCTGCCCAAGGCCAAGGTGGATCGGCTCCGCCTGACGGACAAGGTGATCAAGGAAATGACGGACGGTCTTCGCCAAGTGGCGCGGCTGCCGGATCCCGTGGGGCAGATCACGGGCATGTGGACCCGGCCCAACGGGCTGCGCGTGGGCCGCATGCGCATCCCCTTGGGGGTTGTGGGGATCATCTACGAATCGCGCCCCAACGTGACCGTGGATGCTGCGGGCTTGTGCATCAAGGCCGGAAACGCCGTGATCCTTCGGGGCGGCTCGGAAGCCTTTCATTCCAACCGATGCCTGGCGCAGATCCTCCAAGAAAGCCTCGTGGAATCCGGACTGCCCGAAGCGGCCGTCCAGGTGGTGGAGACGACGGATCGGGAGGCGGTTTTGGAGCTGCTGCAGTTGGAAGACTACATCGACGTCATGATCCCCCGGGGAGGCGAAGAGCTCATCCGGTTTGTGGCCCAAAACGCCCGCATGCCGGTTCTCAAACACTACAAGGGCGTCTGCCACATTTACGTGGACGAGCGGGTGGATCTGGACATGGCCGAACGGGTGTGCCTGAACGCCAAGGTGCAACGGCCCGGGGTGTGCAACGCCATGGAAACCCTTCTCGTCCATCGAGGCATCGCCCCTGTGTTCCTGCCACGCATGGCCGAAGCCTTTCGCCGGCACGGCGTGGAACTTCGCGGATGCCCGGAAACCTGCCGCCTTGTTCCGGAATGCCGGCCGGCTACAGAGGAGGATTGGGGGGCGGAATACCTGGACCTCATTTTGGCCGTGAAGGTCGTCCCTTCCATGGATGACGCCATCGAACACATCACCCGGTACGGATCCAGCCATACGGAGGCCATCTTGACGGAAGATTTTCAGCAGGCCATGCGCTTTATCCAGGAAGTGCAATCCAGCCTCGTGCTCGTCAATGCCTCCACTCGGTTCAACGACGGGTACCAATTGGGATTGGGGGCGGAAATCGGCATCTCCACGTCCCGGCTTCACGCCTTCGGGCCCATGGGTGTGGAGGAGCTGACGACCACCAAGTTCATCGCCTTCGGCACAGGCCAGTTGAGGCAATAGGGGGCGGAGGAAAACGGGACGGTCATGACCGGGCATACACCACGGCGCATCGGGATCTTGGGCGGGACGTTCAATCCGGTCCATGTGGGCCATCTGCGCATGGCCGAAGAGGCCGTGGAAGCTCTGGGCCTGGACGTCTGCCTGTTCATCCCGGCTTGGGCGCCGCCTCACAAGAGCGACCCGAAGATGGCGCCTTTCGAGCACCGGTGGCGAATGTTGGAACTGGCCACGGCGGGGCACCCGCACTTTCACTTATCCGACCTGGAAAAGCGCTTGGAAGGGACATCCTACACGGTGCGCACGCTTCGGGCCCTGGCAGAGGAATTGCCTCCGGAAACCGTGCTGTTCCTCTTGGTGGGGACGGATGCCTTTTTCGAAATGCCCACGTGGTGGCGGTATCGCGAGATTTTCCGGAGAGCTTCGGTGGCTGTTTTGGAAAGACCGGGAACAGAGGAAGAAAATCCCTTGGCCTTCCTGCGCCGACATGTTTCGGCGGACTACGACGAGGACCCTGGGGCCGTGGGCGACGACCCGTGGATCCTTCGCACGTGTTACCGTGCGCCGGCGGATCTTCCGGTGGTTTTTCTGCACACGACCCGACTGGATATCGCCTCGTCGCGCATCCGGGCCCTCACCGCTGCGGGAAAATCCGTTCGGTTTCTGGTCCCCGATGCGGTGATGGATTATATTAACGAAAAAGGTCTGTATCGGTGAGGTTTAAAAAAGCGTCTCGGAGGAAGGATGGCTCATTCCGTGAAACACGTGAAAAACCCTCGAACGATCATGGATCCTTTGGCCAAGGCCCTCTCATGCGCCAAGGAAGCGGACGACCGCAAGGCTTCGGACATCGTCCTGCTGGATGTGTCCAGGATCACCACGTTGGCGGATTATTTTCTCATCTGCAGCGGCCGATCCAGCCGTCAGGTGCAAGGCATTGCGGAAGCGGTCCAGACGCGCCTGCGGGAACTGGGCGTGCGGCCCTTGGGTGTGGAAGGGGAGCGGGAAGGCCACTGGGTCCTCATGGACTACGGGGATGTGATCGTGCACATCTTCTATGCCCCCATTCGGGAGCTCTACGACTTGGAAAGCCTGTGGTCGGACGGCACGGTGGTCTCGTTGGACGAGCATCTGGCCATGCGGCACGGTGAATCGTCATGAACCGAACGTGGCGGGCGGCCGTCGCCGCCTTTCTGGTGCTGAGCCTCCTTGCGGGCACGGGGCCCTCGTCCCGGGCGTGGGCTCTGGATCTGGAAGAGGAAAAGGAACTGGGCCGAAAGATGCTGCAGACGGTCCGGGAACACTTCCGCCTCATCGAAGATCCCGAGGTGGCCGGATACGTCCAAGGCATCGGCAAGAGGGTCGTTCGGGCCCTGGGGCCGGCCCATTACGACTATGCCTTTTTTGTGATCGACGACGCCACACCCAACGCTTTCGCCATTCCCGGCGGCTATGTGTTCGTCTTTCGCGGGCTCATGGAACTCATGGACTCCGAAGCCGAACTGGCCGGCATCTTGAGCCATGAGTTGGCCCATGTGCAGGCGCGCCACATTCACAAGCAGCTGGAAAAAGGGCGAATGCTCAGTATCGCCGCCATCGTGGGAACCCTTGCGGGGGCTTTTCTCGGGCTGGATGGTGCGGCCGCCCAGGCCCTGGCGGTGGGGAGCATGGCGGGAGCCCGAAGCCTGCAGCTGAAATACAGCCGGGAAAACGAAGAGGAAGCGGACCGCTTGGGCTTTCAATATCTCACCTCGGCGGGCTATGACCCTCACGCCATGGTCACGGTCATGCAGAAGATGCGGCGCATGAACTGGCAAAGCGACAGCCGCGTGCCGTCTTACCTACTGACCCACCCGGCTTTGGGGGAACGGGTGGGATACTTGGAACAGCTCGTGGAACACGGCGGGACAGGCGGTTCCGGGCGGGCTTTTCGCGATTCCGTGGGGGATTACCCTTTCATGCAGGCCGTCTTGATGAGTCGCCACACGGATTTCGATGCGGCGCAGAACCGCTTTACCGGGTGGTTGCAGGATCCCGCGCGAAAGGCGGCCGCTCTCTACGGCCTCGGGCGGTTGGAGTTGCAAAAGGGGCGCCTCGAAGACGCCTTGGCCCATTTACGCCAAGCGGCGATCCTCAAGCCCGCAAGCCCGCTGGTCTTGAACAGTTTGGGCGAAGCCTACCAGCGCCTGGGCCGGTTGGACGAGGCGGAAAAAGCCCTGCGCTCGGCCCTGATGATGGACGACGAATCGCCTATGGTGCACCTCAGGCTCGGCCTGGTTTACCAGGACGAGAATCGATGGCAGGAGGCCCTGCAGCATCTCAAGAGAGCCGAAGGGCTGTCGCCGCTCAACGCCGAGCTGGACTACCACCTGGGGGTCCTTTACGGGCGCATGCAGGATCTGGGGCCCGCTCACTACCACCTGGGCCGATACGCCATGCGAAAGGGCGATCCCCAGTTGGTGGCCTTTCACCTGGAAAAGGCCAAATCCTTTCTTGCCCCCTCCGACGACCGGATCAAAGAATTGGAACGGTGGCTCAAAGAAGCCAAGAAGACCCCTCGGGACAGCCGACGGCAAGTGCTTGACGGTTTTTGAAAAGCAGTGTTACACATGCAGCTTACACGTGAGGGGCCGTTGGAGGACCAATCCAGTGTCGACCCGAGGTGCGGGCCTGGGGTTTTGAGGAGGGATCCATGAAAATCCTTGTGAGCGACAATCTGTCCGAGTCGGGAATAGAAAAACTCAAGGCCGTTCCCGGCTTTGAAGTGGAAGTGAACACGAGTCTCACCCATGAGGAGCTGTGCAAGATCATCAAGGAATACGACGCCCTGGTGATCCGCAGCGCCACCAAGGTGACGCGCGACGTCATCGAAGCCGCCGACAACCTCAAGGTGATCGGCCGGGCGGGGATCGGGCTGGACAACGTGGACATTCCCGCCGCCACCAAGCGCGGCATCGTCGTGATGAACACGCCGGAAGGCAACGTGATCACCACGGCCGAACACACCATCGCCATGCTCATGGCGCTCAGCCGCAACATTCCCCAAGCCAACACGTCCATGAAGGAAGGCAAGTGGGAGAAGAAGAAGTTTCGAGGCAAGGAAGTGTTCAACAAGACCCTGGGCGTGGTGGGCATCGGCCGCATCGGCCGGGTCGTGGCCGATCGAGCCAAGGGATTGAAGATGAACGTCATTGCCTACGACCCCTACATCAATGAGGAAACCATTCGAAAGCTCGGGGTCGAGGCGGTGAGCTTCGACGAGCTGCTGGCGCGGGCCGACTACATCACCGTCCATACGCCCATGACCCAGGAGACCCGCAATCTCATCAACAAAGAGGCGTTCAGCAAGATGAAGCGCGGCGTCTTCATCATCAACTGCGCCCGCGGCGGGATCGTCAACGAAAAGGATCTCTACGACGCCATTCAAGAGGGGATCGTGGCGGGAGCGGCTTTGGACGTGTTCGCCGAAGAGCCGCCCAAGAACAACCCCTTGCTGGAGCTCGACAAGGTCATCGCGACGCCCCACTTGGGGGCCTCCACGGACGAGGCCCAGGAAAACGTGGCCCTGGCGGTGGCCGACCAGGTCATTGATTTCCTGCTGAACGGCACCATTCGCAACGCCGTCAACGCCCCTTCCATCGATGGGGAGCTTTTGGCCACCATGCGGCCGTATCTAGAACTTTCCGAAAAACTGGGGAGCCTGGTCCAGCAGATCACGCCGGGGGCGCCGCAACAAATCTCCATCGAATACGTGGGCGACGTGTGCCAGCTCAGAGACACCAAGCCCTTGACCATTTCCGTTCTGAAAGGAATTCTCACGCCCATGCTGGGCGAACAGGTCAATTTCGTCAACGCCCCCATTCATGCCAAGGAACGCAACATCCGCGTGACGGAAAGCCTGAGGAGCGAGGCCGAAGACTTCACCAACCTCATCAGCATTTACATGAAGACGTCCCAGGACGAAAACCTGGTGGCGGGAACCATCTTCGGCAAGAAAGACGTCCGGCTGGTGCGCATCAACGACTTTAGGCTGGAAGCGGCCATGGAAGGCCACCTGGTCCTCATCTACAACATCGACACCCCGGGGACCATCGGTGCCATCGGCACGTGCCTCGGACGGCACAACATCAATATTTCCATGATGGACGTCGGCCAGGTTCTGGAACGGGGGCAAAACATCATCCTGTTGCGGACGGACACGCCCGTGACCCCCGAAGTCGTGCAGGAACTGCTTTCGTTGGAAAACGTCAATATCGTGCAGATTCTCGAACTGTAGCCGCAGGACGGAGGGCCTATGGAGGAGCAGGAAAAAAAAGGCTTTGTCGTTCGGGATCGGCGAAAGATCGTTCTAGACGATGCGGACAAGGAGGAAAAGGTTCGGGACGCCGCGGAGCCGAGCACCGAGCCGCCCCGCGCGGGAGCATCTCAGGCCTCGGGTCCCGAAAAGGCCGACCCCGGTGCGGCCCGTTGGGAAGGCGAGGCGAAGACCGCACGGCCTTACCCTCAGGTGACCTTTTCCACTTTCGTCTTTTCGCTGAGTTCTTCGGCGTTGGTCCATCTGGGCGAGGTCCCGGACCCGTCCACACAAAAGGTGGAAAAGGACCTGCCCTTGGCAAAACAGATCATCGACACCTTGGCCATGCTCCAGGAAAAGACCAAGGGCAATCTGGACAAAGACGAAGAGCAATTGCTGCAGACGGTGCTCTATGATCTGCGGCTGCGCTTCGTGAAGCAGAGCGGTTCCTAGACCCTTCGGCGAGGCCTTCAAAGCGGTTTCTTTGTGATTCAGGATGGATTGTGCAATGGAAGGAAGGGCACGGCATGCCGCCGTGCCCTTCCGGTTTCGGCCGATGCCGGCCCAGGGCGTGACGTGCCGTGAAAGCCGTGGTGACCGTTCCCGGAAAAATCAATTTGTGGCTGGAGGTGCTGGGCAAAAGACCCGACGGGTATCACGAGGTCTCCACGCTCATGCTTCCGGTGGCCCTCTTCGATCGCCTGGTGCTGGAACCCCAGGGCGAGGGAATCCGACTGGAATGCGCTCATCCCCTGGTTCCCGTGGATGAAAGAAACTTGATCCATCGCGCGGCGGAGGCTTTTTTCCGAAAAACGGGATGGCGGATCGGGTTGCGGGTTCGCCTGGACAAAGCCGTTCCCGTGGGGGCCGGCATGGGCGGGGGGAGCGCCGATGCGGCGGCCGTCTTGTCCTTCTTGAACGAAATGGCCCCTCGGGCCCTGCCTTTCTCCGCCCTGCACGAGCTCGCCCGAAGCCTCGGCGCCGATGTGCCTTTCTTTCTCCTGAAGCGGCCGGCCCTGGCGACGGGTGTGGGCGACGCGTTGAAGCCCATCTCGGGACTTCCCCGGTACCCGCTGGTGCTCATCAAGCCGCCCTTTGAGGTGTCCGCGGCGTGGGCTTACGGGAGTTTGAAGTTGACAAGGGGGGGGAGTCGCATTAATATCGACACGCTGTTGGCCTGCCCTCACAACCCGGCGTCATGCTTGGAAAATGACCTGGAAGATGCGGTTTCGGCCAGGCATCCAGAGGTTGCCGCCATCAAGGGTTGGCTGCTGCGCAACGGGGCCGTAGGGGCGCTCATGACGGGGAGCGGTCCTACGGTTTTTGGCATCTTTGAATCCATGGATCACGCCTCGGCCGTGGAAAGGGTCGCCCGGCGCGCGTGGGCGTCCTGCTGGTGCGCCGCAACCAGCACGCTTGGCGAGTCGGGGATCTGACGAGGCGGCGGGCGCAGGGCGTTTTGGGGTGTCGCCAAGGGGAAAGGCACGGGTCTTTGGAACCCGCATTCGGAGGTTCGAATCCTCCCACCCCAGCCACAGGGCGCCGTGAGGTGTGCGCGAGAGGGGGGCCGGCGACAAGGCGGCCTGGGCGGTCGGCTGAAAATCGGCGCCCGTGAGACGGGTCGGGTAGGATGCGCAGACGATTGAAAGTCTTTTCCGGATCGTCCAACCCGACACTGGCCCAAAGCCTGTGCCGACACTTGGGATTGTCCCTGGGCAAGGCTCTGGTCACGCGATTTTCCGACGGGGAAATCCGGGTGGAAATCGGGGAGAATGTCCGCGGGGTGGATGCGTACGTGGTCCAATCCACGTGCCGTCCGGTCAACGACCACCTCATGGAGCTCCTGCTCATGGTGGACGCCCTCAAGAGGGCCTCGGCGGCGCGCATCAATGCGGTCATCCCGTACTACGGCTATGGGCGAAGGGACCAGAAGGACAAGCCCCGGGTGCCCATAACGGCCAAAATGGTGGCCAATCTTCTGACGGCGGCTGGGGTGGACCGGGTCGTGTCGTGTTCGCTCCATGCCGGGCAGATCCAAGGATTTTTTCGACTGCCCGTGGACGACATTCCGGGGCAGTGTTTCTTCATGGAAGAGCTGGGCCGGAGCGCCCGCAAGGACACTGTGGTGGTGGCTCCGGATGCGGCCGGGGTGGGCCGGGCCAGGCTCCTGGCGGAAAAGCTTCAAGTTCCGTTGGCGATCATTCACCATGAACGGGAAACGGGCCAGAGGGATCCCGTGGTGGTGGGGGATGTGCGCGGCAAGTCCGTCATCATTTTCGACGACATGGTGGATACGGGGGCCAAAGTGAGTGCGGCCGCGCAGGCGGTCATGGCTTACGGCGCGCACGAAGCGGATGCCGTCTGCGTCCACGGGGTTCTTTCCGAAGGGGCCGTGGAACGCATCGAAGCCTCCCCGCTGCAAAGGCTTGTGGTCACCGATACCATCCCCATGGGGGACAAGGCGGCCCGGTCCGCGAAGATTCACAAGGTGAGCGTGGCGCCCCTTCTGGCGCAGGTTATGGAGCACATCCATCGGGACGAATCGGTAAGCGGGCTTCTTTCTTAGCGGTTCGATTCCGAAGTCCTTTTCATGTGGAGGCGATTTATGGCGATGGTGGAGTTGACGGCGAAAGTTCGCGAACGAACCGGGAAAGGCCCCGCGCGAAGGCTGCGGCAGCAGGAATGGATTCCGGCGATCTGTTACGGCCCCAAGACGTCCCCCCTGCCCTTGTCCGTTCCCCGCAATAAGCTGCTCAAGTGTTTGAAGGAAATGGGAGAGGAGACCCGCCTGATCCCTCTGGTGGTGGAAGACGGATCGACCCGGACGACGAAAAAAGTGGTCATCCGCGAGGTCCAGGTGCATCCTTACAAGCGGCGGGTGATCCATGTGGATTTTCACGAGGTGGCCCTCGATGAACCCTTGACCGTGGATGTGCCGGTGGAAATTACGGGCACGGCGGCGGGTGTGGCCGACGGCGGCATGCTCAACCAAATCCGCTACACCCTCTCCGTGAGGTGCCTACCTACGGAAATTCCGGAAAAAATCACGGTGGACGTGAGCCCGCTCGGCATGGGGGAGTCCCTGCACGTGTCGGATCTCCGAGGCAAGGTTCCCTTTGAGATCTTGGACGATGACAGCTATACTGTGGTGACCGTGGCAGCTCCGGAATCGGAAAAAGCACCTGCAGTGCCTGAATCGACAACCGAAGGTGGAGAGGAGGTGACAAAGGCATAGGTGGTCCAGGGGGATTTCCGCCCGGGGGCCGAGAGCCGAAAGCCTTCCGGCGCGGAGCGCATCGACGTCGTGGTTGGGCTGGGGAATCCGGGCCGCCGCTATGAGGGCACGCGGCATAACGCGGGGTTCCAGGTGGTGGATGCCTTGGCGAGCCATTACGGGATGGGGCTCCAGGAACGGAAGTTTCCGGCGCAGTGGGCGGAGGCTGTGGTGGAAGGGCGCAAGGTCCTTTTCATCAAGCCGACGACATACATGAATCGAAGCGGAGATGCCGTTTACGCCATGCTCCAATATTTCAAGATCCCGCCCTCTCGGATGCTCGTCATCCACGATGATTTGGACATGCCCTTGGGGCGCGTCAAAATCGTGCGCGCGGGGGGAGCGGGAGGTCATCGGGGCGTGGCCTCCATCATCGAGCGGGTGGGGGACGGCGGCTTTGCTCGTCTGAAGCTGGGCATCGGCCGGCCTCCACACGGTGAGCCGGTTGAAGTGTACGTGTTGAGCGGCCCGGAGGAGGATGAGCGGGACCGGTTCGAGAAGATGGTATCCCACGGTGCCGAGGCGGCTCGAGCCGTTCTGGAACGGGGCCTGGAGGCGGCCATGAACCTCTACAACGTGAGGGATGCGGCCGCGCTCATGGGGCCACGGATTCGGGCGGAAACGGGAGCGTAAGCTTTTTTTTGGCCTGTCAAGTTAAATTTTGCACAAGGTGAAGGAGGATGGGAGCGATGCTCAACTACACGATGTACGCACCGATCTTTGGTATCGCCGGGTTTGCCGTGGCCTTCATGATCTTTCTCTGGGTCAAGAAGCAGCCCCCCGGCACGGAAAAAATGCAGGAATTGGAAGAAATGATTCACGTGGGCGCCATGGCGTTTCTCAAGACCGAGTACTCGGTCCTCTTGATTTTCATTGCCGTGGTGGCCGGTCTTCTCTATTTCGGCGTCAATCCCCAGACGGCGTACTGCTTCCTGGGCGGTGCGGCGTGTTCCATCATCGCCGGTTTTACGGGCATGACGGCGGCAACGCGGGGGAATTCGCGTACCGCGTGGGCCGCCAATCAGTGGGGTCAGGCCAAGGCCTTGACGGTTTCCTATTTTTCCGGGTCCGTCATGGGGCTTTCGGTGGCCGGCCTTGGGCTTTTGGGCGTGGGCATTGCCTACTACCTGTTCGGCAAGGATCCGGCGACGGCCAACTACATCAACGGCTTTGCCATGGGCGCCAGCTCCATCGCCTTGTTCGCTCGTATGGGCGGCGGCATCTACACCAAGGCGGCGGACGTGGGTGCCGACCTTGTGGGTAAGGTGGAAGCGGGCATCCCGGAAGACGATCCGCGCAACCCGGGCGTCATCGCCGACAACGTGGGCGACAACGTGGGCGACATCGCCGGCATGGGCGCCGACATTTTCGAATCTTACGTGGGCGCCATCATCGCCACCATCGCCATCGCGGCCACCATGCCTCAGGAAATGCTTCAGGGTGCGGACCGTATGGCATACATGGCCATGCCCCTCCTGGTGGTCATGGGCGGCTTGGTTTCGTCCTTCCTGGGCGTCTTCAGCCTCAAGGCCATGAGCGGCATGAACCCGCAAAGCGCGCTGCGCTACACGACCTTTGTGGCGGCCGTCGCTTTCATCGGGATCACCTATTACATCGACAAGGCTTTGGGCTTGCCGATGGGGGTGTTCTACGCGGTGGTGAGCGGCCTTGTGGTGGGCATCATCATCGGGCTCTTGGCGGAATACTACACCTCCATGGCGCCGGTGCGTAAGATCGCGGCCCAGTCCGAAACGGGTCCGGCCACGGTCATCATCGCCGGTCTCGCCGTGGGTATGGAAAGTGTGGCCCTGCCCGTGATCGGCATCTGTGCGGCGACCTACATCGCCTACGTGACGGGCGGCATTTACGGCATCGGTATTTCCGCCGTCGGCATGCTCGCCACCGTGGGTGCCACCATGACCGTGGACGCCTATGGTCCCATCGCCGACAACGCGGGCGGCATTTCCGAAATGGCGGAACTGGGTCCTGAAACCCGCGCCATCACGGACAGCCTGGATGCGTTGGGCAACACCACGGCGGCCATCGGCAAGGGCTTTGCCATCGGCGCGGCGGCCCTCACCGCGGTCGCTCTGTTCCAGGCTTTTGCCCAGGCGGCCAAGCTCCAGACCATCGACATCACCGATCCCTACGTGACCATCGGCGCCCTCATCGGCGGCATCGTGCCGTTTGTCGTGGCCGCTCTGACCATGACGGCCGTGGGCGATGCGGCTTTCGACATGGTGGAAGAAATCCGCCGTCAGTTCCGTGAAATCCCCGGCTTGATGGAAGGCAAGGGCAAGCCCGACCCGGCCCGCTGCGTGGCCATCGCCACCAAGGGCGCCATCCGCCGCATGATGCTCCCGGGTCTCGTGGGCGTGACCACCCCCGTGGTCGTGGGCTTCCTCATCGGCCCCCAGGCTCTGGGCGGGACGCTCCTGGGCTGCACCATCTCCGGCGTCATGCTGGCCCTGTTCATGGCCAACGGCGGCGGTGCGTGGGACAATGCCAAGAAGTACATTGAAAAGGGTCACTTCGGCGGCAAGGGTTCGGACAACCACAAGGCCGCCGTGGTGGGCGACACCGTTGGCGACCCGTTCAAGGACACCTCCGGCCCCACCATGAACATCCTCATCAAGCTCGTGTCGGTCATCTCACTCGTCATCGCCCCGCTGCTCATCCGCTAAGCGACGACGCGCCATGACCCGAAAGGGCCCCCGGGCAGTTCCGGGGGCCCTTGAATGTAGGGCGGGCGTTTGCCCCGACGGATCCCTGCGCTTTTCCGACCTCTGTTTGCCCTTTGCAGTGCGTCTTCAAGGTGTTATTATTTTGAAACTTATCAGTTTGCGGGCCCACCGGGTGGGCCCAGGGGATTAGGGCGTCTTTCGACGGAGGGAGTTCCTCCATCGGGAGACAGGGAGGTCGTGATGTTCAAGGTCGGGGATCTTGCCGTGTACCCTGCCCATGGCGTCGGCAAAATCGAAGCCATCGAAACCAAGTCCATCGGCGGTCATTCCCAGGATTTTTACATCATGCGCATCCTGGAAAACGATATGAAAATCATGATCCCGGTGCAAAACGCGCACGTGGTGGGTCTGCGCCGCCTGATCGCCGCGGACGAGGTCCACAAGGTCTACGACATTTTGCGCCGCAGGGAGATTTCGGTCAACTCCACCACGTGGAACCGGCGCTACCGGGAATACATGGAAAAGATCAAGACGGGATCCATTTACGAACTGGCGGAAGTGCTCCGGGATTTGACCGTGCTCCAAAACGATAAAGAATTGAGTTTCGGGGAACGCAAGATGCTGGAAACCGCTCGAGCGCTCTTGGTGACGGAAGTCGCCATGGCGAGAGGGGCCCAGGAAAGCCAGATTGCCTGTGAAATCGACGAAATTCTTCAATAACCCATCCCTCTTTGTCTCCGGCAATCGGTGGGCGTTCAGGAAGCGGCCGGGCGTTTCGTTCCTCCACCGGGATTGTCTCCCGTAGCGCGCTTCAAGGATTGGGGTTTCGGCCATTTTTCATGAAGGGGGGTGGAATATGTGGCTTGGGCCAGTCTTGTCACGAAGATTGTCCTGATCGTCGTCTGCAGCGTCGGCGGGTATCTCATCGCCGGCCAGATCGGGCACCTGGCCCCTTACGGGTGGGCCCCGTGGGCGGGTGTGGCCGTCGGGTTTTGTTTCGCACTTTTAGCCATTTGGTTGGTCAAGACCGTTCGCCGCTTGCCCATCAAGGTCCTTTTGGGGGGCACCCTGGGACTGGTGATGGGGCTTTTGATCGTCAAACTGTTGAGTTTCGCCTTTATCGGCATTGAGAACACCACGATCCGGGTGGCCAGTTCCGTGGTCCTCGTGTGCATCTTCGGCTACGTGGGCGTCGTCCTCGGCAGCATCAAGATCGAAGAATTGGGGTGGCCGAGTTGGCCTTTTTTCCATCGGGCGGGAGGCCGCGGGGCCTCGCTCAAGATTCTGGATACCAGTGTCATCATCGACGGGCGTATTGTGGACATCCTGCAGGCGGGGTTTTTGGAAGGCGTTCTCGTGATCCCCGAATTCGTGCTTCAGGAGCTCCAGCATATCGCCGACAGCTCGGATCCGTCCCGGAAGCTTCGCGGCCGGAGGGGCTTGGACATGCTGAAGAAGCTCCAGGAAGAGAAGCTGGCTGAGATTCGCATCGAACGGCAGGATTTTCCCCATTTGAGCGACGTGGACGCCAAACTGACGGCGCTGGCCGTGCGCCTCAACGCGTCCATCGTCACCAACGATTACAACCTGTCCAAGGTGGCGGAAGTGCAAGGGATTCCCGTACTGAACATCAACCGGTTGGCCAATGCGCTGCGGCCCGTGGTGTTGCCGGGAGAAGTGCTCCGTCTGCAAATTCTCAAGGAAGGCAAGGAGGAGGGCCAGGGGATCGCCTATTTGGAAGACGGCACCATGGTGGTGGTGGAAAATGCAGCCAAGCTTTTGGGCCAGGAAGTGGAGGCTTCGGTGACGAGTATCTTGCAGACCACCGGCGGCCGAATGATCTTTACGACCCTCAAACCGTCGGAATCGGGTCGGCGGCATTAGTCTCCCCCATGACCAACGTCTCCGCCCCAACCCGCATCGTTCACGTCCAGGCGCCGGACAAGGGACAGCGCCTGGACGTTTTTTTGAGCGACCGAGACCCCGATCGATCCCGGTCGCAATACAAGAAATGGATCGAAGCGGGACACGTCCTCGTCAACGGCGCACGGGTCAAGCCGGGCTATGTGGTTCAGGCGGGGGACGAGATCACCGTGCGGGACGTGGAACCTTCCGGCGCAGGGGTCCTGGTTCCCGAGCCCATGCCGCTCCATGTGCTCTATGAAGACAGTGATCTCATTGTCGTCAACAAGCCGGCCGGGCTGGTGGTCCATCCTGGAGCGGGGCATGAGCGCGGCACGTTGGTTCACGGGCTGCTCGCCCATTGCCCCCGGTTGGCGAACCAAGGAGCACCGCTTCGCCCCGGCATCGTGCATCGGCTGGACCAGGAAACGTCCGGCGTTTTGGTGGTGGCCAAAAGCGACGGCGCCTACCTGGACCTCATCGAGCAGTTCAAGGGCCGTGAAGTGCGAAAGACGTATTGTGCCTTCGTCTACGGCCGTTTCAGCGAGCCGTACGGGGAGCTTCGCACCAAGATCGGTCGCCATCCCAAGGACCGCAAGAGGATGGCCGTGGTGGAACGGCTGGGCAAGGAGGCCGTCACACTCTGGCGGGTGCGAAGGGTCTGGTTCGATCTCGTCTCGCTCTTGGAGGTGCGGATTCTCACGGGTCGTACCCATCAAATCCGCGTCCACTGTCACGCCATGAACCGCCCCGTGGTGGGGGACGAAACCTATGGAGGAGGCATGCGCCGGGCGCAGCGCCTCCCCAATCCGGCCGTTCGAGCCGCGGTCCTGGCCCATGCCCATCGCACCATGCTGCACGCATGGCGTTTGACCCTGAAGCACCCCCGGACGAGGGAGGAGCTCCACTTCGAAGCCCCCCTGCCTCAAGATTTTTTGGATCTGGAAGCCGCCCTCCAGGAAACCTTCACGGCGTCCCCGTCCTCGTCGGGTGAGGCGTGATGGATTGCGCCCGGAGGCCTTCCCGGAAAAGTCGTTGACAAGACTGCTCGGACGGGCTTTTGTTGGCCTCATGAGACCATCGTCAAAGGAGAAAGGGATTCCATGGCCGAAAACCGATTGATTCACGCATTTCAAAAGAACGCCCTTGAAGAAATCCGAGTCTCCCTCAATGTCTTTCGCGGGAAGGAATACATTGATATCCGCATTTTCTATAAGGGGGACGACGGCGAGTATCACCCGTCCAAGAAAGGCGTCACCCTCTCCCCGGAGCTTCTTCCCGATTTACAGGAAGCGGTGAAAAAGCTGGAAGAAACCCTCGAGGCGTAAATGCCCGCACCCGCCGATGCCCCTCGCAGCCAGTTTACCTGGTGCCCTAAGGAAGAACGTTTCATCCCGCTGCTGCGGTGCCTCACGTGCCGGCCGCCGTGCGCCGCTTCGGCGGCGGCGGTAGCCGAGCCCAACGCGGCCCTGTGGGTGGCGGCGGGGAAAATCAAGGAGGCCTACACGATGAAGCCCAAGGTCCGTGCCCAGGAAACCCGCGAAGAAAGCCCTGCGCGCTTCTTTCTCGTGGAAGACGGCACGCTGCGCGATCTGAACCCGGACGAGTACAGCCCCGCCACCGTTTACGAGGCGTTGGGGAGCTACGGTGTGGAGCGCCGTTTCGTCAAGCCCGAGGAAAAAGGGGATCTCGTCTTTGAAGGGAAAAAGCCGCCGAAGCAAACGGTTCCCGTCCTCGTTTTGAAAAACGGCACCGCGGCTGTGCTCTCCTCGTGGGACGAACTGATATCCAACCCGGAAAGGCTTTCCGAAGCGAAGGAAGTCCGGGTCGCCCGCGCCGTCAAGCAGGTTTTCGTCCTCAAGGCCCTGTGATCTGGCCGTCGGCCGCCCGTGGCGCCATGGGCCTTAAGGTTCAATAAAACCGTAGGTTGGGGTACGCTTCGCTCACCCCAACGCCATTCCAGGCGCAGCCACCCCCAACGTCATTCCAAGGGCCAACGCCTCCAACCTCACCCCCCAAGGCAAAGGGGCTGCCCCGAGCCCACCCCCTTCCCTCGGCGCGGCCTGTCGCCCCCGTCAAGCCGCGTCCGTTCTATCGACAATCCCGATGGAAAGTGTCTTTGGCGATCGCCTTTCCATTGCCTTCCGGGTCCTGAATGCTCTATTTTCTCTTCAATGGCCCATCAGGGCATCATGGGGACTCACAAAGAAGGAGGAAGGTTATGGCCAATTTCCTTTTTGTGCTCAGTCGAGACGACCACGAACCCGCCACGCGCTGTTTCCAGTTGGCGAAAATCGCCCATTCCCAGGGGCACAAGGTGGATGTGTTTCTCATCGACGGAGGGGTTCGTTGGGCGGACACCACTCGGGACTACACGGTCAAGACGGCCACCGGCGATTGCGTTCAGGACTACCTCCCCTATCTGGTGGACAACGAGATTCCCATCTATGTCTGAATTCCCTGCGCTCGAGCCCGTCAGGTTGACGAGGCGAAGTTTTATTCCAACATGGCCCTGGAAGGCGGCCCATTGCTCATTAAGCTCGCCGCCGAAGCTAAGGTGTTCAACTTCTAGGGGTATCCTAAAACCCCAAATAGGCCTCGCGCACTTTCGGGTCTTTCTCCAGCTCTCGGCTTGATCCGTGCCGGACGATGCGCCCGCTTTCGATAACGTAGCCGTAGTGGGCGATCCGAAGGGTCTGGTGGACGTTTTGTTCCACGAGAAAGATCGTAAGGCCCATGGCGTTCAATTCTTGAATCACCCGAAAAACCTCGTGAACCAGGATGGGGGCCAGCCCCAGGCTTGGTTCATCGAACAGGACCAGGGTGGGGTCCTGCATGAGTCCTCTGCCGATGGCGAGCATTTGCTGCTCGCCTCCGGAGAGGGTTTCGGCGATCTGGTTACGCCTTTCGGCGAGCCGTGGGAAAAGATCATAGACGCGCCTGAGGTTTTGGGCGCGTTTTTCTTTGGCGCGCTTCAGGTAGGCGCCGAGGATGAGGTTCTCTTCCACGGTCATCTTGGGGAAGAGCTGGCGGCCTTCGGGAATGAGGGTGATGCCCTGGGCGACAACCTCGTGCACGGGCATGCCACTGATGCGGCGGTTTTCATAGCGGATCTCGCCGGAACTTACAGGCAGCAGGCCGCAAATGGTCTTGAGCGTCGTGGTTTTTCCGGCCCCGTTGGCCCCGATCAGGGCGATGATCTGGCGTTCTTGGACATCAAGTGTCATGTCCCACAGGGCCTGCACATCACCGTAATGGGCCGAGACGTCTTGGAGATGAAGGAGGTTCATGCGACGGATTCTCCCAGGTAGGCTTCGATGACAGCGGGATTTTGGGCCACTTCCTCTGGAGCGCCTTCGGCGATCTTTTGGCCGTAGTTCAGGACCACCACCCGGTCGCTGATGTTCATGATGACGCGCATGATGTGTTCCACGATGATGATGGTGAGACCACGGGCTCGCAGGCTGAGAATGAGCTGCACCGTGCGGTCGGCTTCTGTGGGGTTGAGCCCCGCGACGACTTCGTCGAGCAGGAGCAGGGACGGTTCCAAGGCCAAAGCCTTGCTGATTTCCAGGCGCTTTCTGCCGGCAAGGGTGAGGGTTGAGGCCTGATCCCGAGCTCTGTCCGCCAAACCCGTAAATTCCAAAATGTCCCACGCATGACGCTCCGCATCCTGCCGGCGGGGGTGCTTGAGCAAGGCCGCTACCACAACATTGTCCAAGACCGTCAACCCGGTGAAGGGCTTGACGATCTGGAAGGTCCGCCCGATGCCGAGCCGCGCCAGGTTATACGGAGGCAGGCCCGTGATGTCCTGTTCGCGAAAAAAGACTCGCCCCAGCGTGGGCCTGTAGTAACCGCTGATGAGATTGAACAAGGTGGTTTTCCCGGCGCCGTTGGGCCCGATGAGGCCGAGAATTTCCTGGGGAGCAACCGTGAAACTGACAGCCTCCACGGCGTGCAGACCGCCGAAGACTTTGGAGACGGAATCCACGCGAAGCATGGGCTCAGCCATTGGGAACCTCCGAGGCCTTCTTCTTGGTATCCGGTTGGGGGGCTTCCGTGGGGACGAGCGGCCTTTTGGCGGTTCGGCTCAGGATCGAGCCCCATAGGCCGTCGGGAAGGAAGACCACACTGAACGCGATGAGGGCTCCGAGGATGATGAGATACAGAACCTGGTAGTCGGAAAGATAGGCCCAGAAGTAGGTCTTGAAAGAAAAGAGGACAATGGAGCCGAGAACGGGGCCGATCAAGGTACCCAGTCCTCCGAAGACAGCCATGACCACGGCCTGGTCGGTGATGATGTCTCCCAGGGTGGAGGCGGGGTCGATGTAGGTGATCCAGTACGCGTAGATTCCTCCGATGATCCCCGCCGGGCACGCAGACAGGATAAAGGCTTGGATTTTGATACGGGCGGGGTTGAGACCCAGCGCCATGGCTCCGGCTTCATTTTCCCGAATGGCTTTCAGTTTGAGTCCGAATGGGGCTGTTTCCAGGAGATACCACAGAAGAAAGAAAACGGCCGCCGTGACCGACAACATGGCGTAGTAGAAAAATTGGGGATGCAGGAACGGCGGCAGCCGCATGCCGTCGGGCCCTCCGGTGATTTCCAAAATCAAAGCCACCTGTTGGACCGCTCGGGCCAGCGCCCACGTGGCGATGGCAAAATAAGCCCCTTTGAGGCGCAGGGTGGGGATTCCCGCGATGAAAGCCGCCACCGCGGCCACCAGGCCTCCCGCCGCCACGGCGAGTGGGAAAGGCCAGCCTCCATGTCCCATGAGGATCGCCGTCGTATAGGCTCCCAGGCCGAAAAAGGCTCCATGACCGAAATTCAGGTAACCCGTGTATCCAGCCAAAACGTCCCATGTGATGGCCAGCCCGATCCACATGACGGCTTCCGTTAGGACGCGCAAGTAGAACGTATCGTGAACGATCAAAGGGATAGAGGCCAGCAGGGCTGTCATGGCGACGGCCCAAAGAATCACCTTCCGGGGCATGAATCAAACTCCCTTCCTGAAGAGCCCAGTGGGTGAGATGAGCAAGATCGCGTAAAGAATGGCGAAGACGGCCAAGAGCGTATAAGCCGGGCTGAGGTAGATGAGGAAGAAGGATTGCACGAAGCCGAGGAGAAAGGCGGCCCACGGGACGCCCGCCAAATAGCCCATTCCCGCCAAGACGACGACGAAAAAGGCGAAGACCGTGAGATCGGGGCCCATTTGGGCGCTGATGGAAAAAATGCACCCGAAAATGGTTCCCGTCATGGCACTGATGGCCACATAGAGCCCGTAGACATGGGAACTGACACGCTTGGCGTTGATTCCCATGAGTCCCGCCGATTCCTTGTGCTGGGCCAGGGCCTGGACGGCAAGGCCGAAATCGGTCTTTTTCAGCAGGTAATGAAGGCCCACGGTCACCGCCAAGGCATAGCTCAAGCCTGCAAAGCGAATCACGGGGATGGTCACGAAGAAATTGCCGGATTGAAAGAACCAGGACCCTTTAGCGAGGGCGGACGAAATGGATCGGGAAAAGAAACCGAACCCCGTCAAAGCCAGCCCTCGAAACATAAGCGCCAAACCGAAGGTGAACACCAACCCCATCAAGACGGGGTTCCCCCGACGACCGCTGAGGACGCGATGGATGAGCGGCTGCAGGCAAAACCCGACGATGTAGAAAACCAAGAAAATGATCGGCAGATAGAGGAAAGGTTCCCAGCCGAACCATTGGTTCAGGTAATAACCGAGGAAGGCGCCCAACATGATCCATTCGCCAACAGCGAAGTCAATGATGTGCATGACGCCGTAGGCGAGGGAAAAACCGATGGCGATGGTGATGTAGATGCCTCCGATGAGGAGCCCATCCACGATGGCCTGTGGCAAAAGCAGCATGATGCGGCAACTCCGGATCGGGTTAATGTCCGGATCGGACCTGGACCCGCGACGCAGACCTGAGGCGGGGATCCGCAAACCGTGGCTCGCGGGCCGTCGAAGACCTTCGGCGAGATTGACGGCAGGAGGGGCACGGTTCATGCGCCGTGCCCCTCCACGGCCTAAGGTTCACGAGCCCGCAACGCCACCGACACGGGGAAGGCGCCTCCTAGCGTTCCTTCCAGGCCTTCAGGGGGTAAATGGGCGCGTTTTCCGCATGCTCCTTGGGGCCGACGATCTTCACATGGCCTCCTTGGATTTGAATGGTCAGCGGGGTCAGGCCCACGTTGGCGTGATAGTATTCCCCTTCGTCGGCGAAGTTGATCTTCCCGTAAAAGGTGTCGATATCCAGCTGTTCAAGGGCCTTAACCAGCGCCTCGCGTTCTTCTTCGGACAAGGGCGGTGTGGCCTTGATCTTCTGGACGGCTGCCTGGAAGGCAATGCCAGCTGCCGAAGACCCCGCTTGGGTGTAATCGGCGGGGACGTTAAAGGCCTTCAAGGCCGCCTGGGCATAAGTCGGAGCATCCGGCCAAATGAGGGTTCCGTGCGTCTTCAGGCTCCCCGTCCAGACGGATCCCCCGAAAACCCCTTCCGCGTCCTTTCCCAAGGCTTCGATGAAGGCAGGCTCCGTCACGCCGTAGTGCATCAAGAGGGCTTTGGGCGTGTAGTCGATTTGGCGGAGAGCCTTGACGAGGTTAATGAGTTCTTCATCGTGGCCGCCGAAGGCGATGAGGTCCGGCCGCGTGGCCTTGGCCACCGACATGTAGGGCGTGAGGTCTTGGCCCGCCGGGACGATGTCGAACTTCAAGACCTTGATGCCTCGGGCTTCGGCGGCGGCCTTGAAGGCTTCCGCGGTCGCTTTGGAAAAGGCGTCGTTGGATCCCAAGATAATGGCCGTTTTCGGTGCCGGATCAAGGGTCATAAGGGTTTCGATGGGCACGGACCCCGTGTAGTTGACCGGCGGGATGGTCCCGAAAGTGTAGCGGAACTTCTGCCGCCAAATGAGCGGCGATTCGGCGGATCCGGTGATCATCGGGATGCGGTACTTTTCCAATACGGGGGCGCAGGCAAGGGTGACCCCGGAAGAGTATGGCCCCAGGACGAAGTCGACCTTTTCCTGTGTTGCCAGGCGTTCTGCGGCAGACGCCCCGACGGCGGGTTCCGATTGGGCGTCGGCGTAGAAAAGCTTTACGGGGTATTTCTTCCCGTCGATTTCGATCCCGCCCTGCTCGTTGACTGCCTGGGCCCACAAATCGTAGCCGCGCTTGGTCACGTTGCCGCCTGTGGCCAAGTCCCCGGAAAGGGAAGTGATGACCCCGATCTTGAAAAAGTCCCGGGTTTCTTCGGCGCCGACGGAGCCGATAAAAGCGCAAACGAGGACGAGGCAAAAAACCAAAACTCTTTTCATGGAACGCCTCCTGTGCCGTTAAGGGGAAAACCTCTCAACCATCCCATGACCATTCACTTAAATGAAGCAACATCCATACCGGGAAACATGAGGGCCACGATCGGTTTTTCCCATAAGGATGCCTTACCGCAGCCGGTCGGCCCCCTTTCCGCAATCTATGCATTAGGGCATAGGGCTGTTCAGTCTTTGGGGGCGGTCCGATCCCAGGCCGTATTTTTTCATTTTTCGGGACACCGTGGACTGGTTGATGCCCAGCTTTCTCGCAACGGTCCACTGCGAGCCGTAGGTTTCCAGGGCCCTGGTCAGAATGCGGTATTCGGCGGCTTCCAGGAGGGCTTTGAGAGAGGTGCCTTCCAGGGGGATCTCTTCGGCCCCTTCCCGGTCCCCTGGGCGGCACACGACGTTTTGGGGCAAATCGTCCAGCCGGATAGGGTTGTTTTCGCACATCACCGCAAGACGCTCGCACAGGTTGACCAGTTCTCGGACGTTTCCCGGATAGTCGTAGGCGGTGAGCGCATCCGCCGCCTCCCGGCTCAATCGAAGGGCCGGCTTTTGGAGTTTGGTGCAAAAACGTTCCAGATAGTGCTGAAGCATGGGAAAGATGCACTCCCGCCGTTCCCGCAAGGGGGGGATCCACAAGGGGATGACGTTCAGGCGGTAATAGAGGTCCTTTCGGAATTCACCTCGATCAACCATGGCAGCCAGGTCTCGGTTCGTGGCAGCAAGGATGCGCACATCCAACTTGCGGCTCGTGGTCCCGCCGACCCGGGTGATTCGCCCGTCTTCCAAAAAGCGCAGGAGTTTCACTTGGGACGCTAGGGGCAGTTCGGAAACTTCATCCAGAAGAAGGGTTCCTCCGTCGGCCGCCTCGAAATAGCCGGGCTTGCCGCTCTGGCGGGCTCCGGTAAAGGCGCCGCGTTCGTAGCCGAAAAGTTCCGCCTCGATGAGGGTTTCCGGAATGGCACCGCAGTTGATGCGAATCATGGGGTGCTGGGCGCGGGGAGAAAACTTGTGGATAATGTCCGCAATCAGGCCCTTGCCAACGCCGGATTCGCCATGGAGGAGCACGGTGGAGTCGACGGCGCTCACCTTCAAGGCTTGGTGCAACACGTTGACCATGGCAGGGCTTCGCGCGATGATCTCATGGTCGTGAAGGCGCGCCAGCTGCATGTCCACGATCTGGTTTTTGTATTGGTCCTTGAGGGCTTTTTCCTGTTCGAGGCTCTTGTAGAGGGCGTCGATTTCCGTGATGTCCCGTTCGTTGACGACGATGAGGGACAATCGACCGCTCTCGTCAAAGACGGGGCTTCCGGTAAGCATGAGTTTGCGGCCATTTCGGGTGTTTTGAAGGAGGTTGACGACGCGGCCCGTGCGGATGACTTCCAAGGTGGCCGAACAATCCACAAGGCCTTCTTCCACCAGCTGCCGCATGTTCCGGCCCACCACATCCTGGGCCTTCAGGGCATTAAGGCGTTCCGAGGCGCGGTTGATCCGCAGAACGGTTCCCTCGCCGTCACAAATCCAGAGCCCGTCGTAGGAGGAGTCGATGATGGCGTCCAGTTCGCGGGAAAGGTTCTGGTAGGACAACAGGGCGCGGGTCACGTCCTCCAATTGCAGGCTGTTTTGGAAATGGCACAAGACACCCGGACCGAAGGGGGGACTTTCGAGGGGGCTGATGCGCACCATATAGCGAATTGCGCGGGCATCCTGAATACATCCATACCGAACGGCGCCGTCCCTCAGCGTGGCGGACGCTTCGTGCCACACAGCCGGAAAGATCGTTTCAAGATTCGCTCCTTCGGCGATCCCTAGAAGTTCCCGGCAGGCTTTGTTGACCACGGTGATCGTCTTGGAGGGGTTTGCGGCCAAAAGAGGGTCCCCCATGGCGTCCAAGAGCCGCATGCCGAGGTCGTCCCAAGGGCGGTCGGATTCCTTTTCCGTCGGTACGTGGGAAAAATATGCTTTCGCCGAGGCCTCCACCACCGTGCGCTCCATCTGGAAGGAAGAAATCGTCCTTATCAAGTCCGCTCTGGCCCATGCCATATCGCATAGCCTATGCCGAAGCGCATGGTCAAGCCTGGTGTGTGGGGACGTTTCTTGCAGCGCCTTTTGCGCTTGACTGGCCTAGGCCTTCAGGCATGGCGAGCGGCGAGTATTGGTATGCTCCTTGTTAGGTGAGCGGTTCGGCACCTTTTCCGTTGCACGATCCTGCCTTGAGAAAGGAGTTCAGCATGACCGGATTGTCAAGCGCTCTAATCGAAAGAAGAAACCGCAACGTTCCTCAGGGACCTTTCAATGTGACGCCGGCTTTCATCAAAGAAGCCCGAGGGGCCGTCTTGATCGACGTGGATGGCCGGGAACTCATCGACTTTGCAGGCGGCATTGGTGTCATGAATGTCGGCCATTCCCATCCCAAGGTGGTGGCCGCCTTGAAGGATCAGGCGGAGAAGTTCACGCACACCTGTTTTCACGTGGCCATGTATGAACCCTACGTGGCGCTTGCCGAACGGTTGAATGCTCTGGCCCCGGGCGATTTTTCCAAGATGACCCTCTTTGCCAACAGCGGTGCGGAGGCGGTGGAAAACGCGGTCAAAATCGCTCGATACGCGACGCAAAGGCCGGCCGTCATTTGCTTTGAAAACGGCTTTCACGGTCGAACGCTGCTCACCATGACGCTGACCAGCAAGGTCAAACCCTACAAGCTGGGTTTCGGGCCCTTCGCTCCGGAAGTCTATCGCATGCCCTATGCCTACTGTTACCGATGTCCGTTCCGTCTGCATTACCCCGGCTGCGACGTTGCCTGCGCCGATTACCTTGAAGAGTTTTTCATCTCCCATGTGGCTGCGGAATGCACGGCGGCCGTCATCGCCGAACCCATTCAGGGAGAGGGGGGATTTGTCACGCCACCTCCGGAATATTTCGCCAAACTTCAAAGGATTTGCCAAAAATATGGCATCCTGCTTATCATCGACGAAGTCCAATCGGCCATGGGCCGCACGGGAAAACTCTTCGCCATCGAACACTGGGGCGTCGTTCCCGACCTGATGACCCTCGCCAAGAGCTTGGCGGCGGGCATGCCGTTGAGCGCCGTGGTCGGTCGGGCCGAACTCATGAACAAACCCCACGTGGGCGGCCTGGGCGGCACCTACGGCGGGAACCCTCTGGGATGCCGGGCGGCTCTGGCCGTGCTGGAAATCCTCTTGGACGACGGCCTGCTCAAGACGGCCGAAGCCTTGGGCGCAAAGGTCCGAAGCGCCTTCAACCGGTTGCAGGAGTCCTACGAAATCATCGGGGATGTGCGGGGCAAGGGGCCCATGCTCGCCATGGAACTGGTCCGGGACCGGGAAACCAAGGAACCGGCGACGGACGAGGCCAAGAAACTTGTGAATCTCTGCTACCAAAAAGGGCTTGTGCTGCTTAGCTGCGGCAATTTCGGAAATGTCATCCGAACCCTGATGCCTCTCGTGATCACCGATGAACAATTGGATCGGGGCATGGCCATCTTGGAAGAATCCTTGAGGGAACTGACCCGTTGAAGACCCAAGGGTCTGAATGAAATATGGGAACGGCATTAGATGGCTTCGGGCAAGTAAAAGGGGGGCGTATGAAAGGGTTTTTCGGCCGCTATCTCGTGATTGATGTGAAGGAGACCCGGTGGGACGTGGTGCCGCTGGACGAGGCGCTTCTTCGCCGCAGTCTTGGAGGAAAGGGGCTGGCCACCCGGTTGCTTTTGGAAAGAAACCCCGCAGGGGTCGATCCCCTGTCGCCCGACAACCACCTCATCTTTGCCCTGGGTCCGGCAAGTGATACGGCCGTCTACGGCTCCTGCCGGCACGGGATCTTTGCCAAATCCCCCCTGACGGGGTTTTACGGCGAGTCCTATTCCGGAGGGCGGGTGGCCATTCCCATGAGCCGCACGGGTTACGACGCCATAGTGATCCGAGGGGCGTCCGCATCTCCCGTGTGGCTTGAAATTTCGGATATGGAGGTGCGCTTCCACGACGCCTCCGACCTGTGGGGCCTGGACACCTTTGAGACGGAAGACCGCGTGCTGGAAAGAGCCGGAATGGACGGGGCGGGCGCCGTGGTCATCGGTCCTGCCGGGGAAAATTTGGTCCGCTACGCCGTTGTGGAAAACGACTACTGGCGGTCGGCGGGACGCTGCGGCATGGGGGCGGTCCTCGGATCCAAGAAGATCAAAGCCGTGGTGTTTCACGGCACGCGATCGCGGCCGGTGGCCGATGAAGAAGGCATCAAGACCTACGCTCGAGAAATGGTCAAGAATCTTAAGGACCACAAGGCGACCCAGGCGTACCGCACCCACGGCACGCCCATGATGGTGGCTTTGCTCAACACGGTGGGAGGGTTCCCCACCCGGTACTGGGCCAAAGGCACCTTCGAACATTGGAAGAAAATCAGCGCCGAAATCCTGGTGGATCGGTTGGGGGCACGCCCCAAGGCGTGCCGCACGTGCTTCATGGGGTGCGGTAAGTATGTGGAAATCCAGGAGGGCCGCCACAAGGGGCTAAAGATCGAAGGGCCCGAATATGAAACCATTTATGCCTTCGGCGGCCTGTGCGAAATCGATGCGCTGGATGAAATCGCCCACCTGAACGATCTGTGTGACCGTCTGGGCATGGACACCATCACGGCGGGAAACATGGCGGCCTTTGCCATCGAAGCCTCCCGACGCGGCGTGATCCGCGAGCGGCTCGATTATGGGGACGTGGACGCCATCGCCGATCTCCTGGTAAAAATCGCCAAACGGGAAGGAATCGGCGATCTCCTTTCCCAGGGAATCCGTCCGGCGGCCGCGGAGCTCAAGCTGGAAGAGCTGGCCGTGCACGTCAAAGGCTTGGAACCCGCCGGCTATGACCCCCGTGCCCTCAAGGGCATGGGCCTGGCCTACGCGGTGAGCGACCGCGGAGCATGCCACCTTCGGGCCACATTTTACAAAGCCGAACTGGCCGGGTTGATCGATCCCCAAAAGATCGAAGGGAAAGCCGAGCTTTTTTTGGATTTCGAAGACCGATGCACGCTCTTTGACTGCCTTGTCCTGTGCCGTTTCTACAGGGATTTTTACCCTTGGGAGGAGCTTGCTAAGATCATTGAACTGACCACGGGCGAACACATGGAAAAGGCCGATCTGCAGAAGATCGCCTCCTTTGTTGTGGACAGTGCGCGCCAATTCAATCTGCGGGAAGGTCTGACCGCGGCCGACGATCGCCTTCCCCGAAGGCTTCTCGAGGAGCCTTTGGAAGACGGCCGACGCATCACCCAAGAAGAAATGCAGCGGCTCGTCCAAGATTATTATCGGCTCAGAGGCTGGAATTCCCAAGGCGTGCCGTCCGTGACATAGGGCAAACCCATGGATGACCATAGTAAAAGGATTTAAACCTTGCCATCACGGGGGCTGTTCCTAGGACCAAACGACAAAGTTTCTTTCAAGGTCGCCAGAATCCAGGGACAAATAAAGCACTGGCGAAATTCGAGAGAATGACTGGGCGATATATATGGGGAATTTCCCCCGTAAAAAACCGTCATCAGGATATTCCCGCTCACTATATCAACACCAGTCGTCAGTTGATGGCTTGGATCGTCAACGTGTACAGCATGCGGCGTTTTATAACTTTTGCAGGCTCCGCCTGTTCTCACAAGATAAATATCCCTGCAACAGCACAGGTTGGAAAATTCGGAAACCTTGGCTGTCATGCTGACAGGCATGTATCTGACGAAGGATATTTTGCAAAAAACTATAAATGGTGCCGACATTCTAGCCAACGCTGGCGGGGCCTGCGTATCCTATTTCGAAGCGATTCAAAATGTTCGTCAGCTTTTACAGACAGAAAGCGATACCAACGCGTCCATCAAATCAAGAAAAGAGCCTTTCAAGGAGGCTGCACTGTCACTATTCGGGGAAAAGTATGCATTTGTACGGCTGCCCACATACGCCATTCAGCACGTGGTGTGAGCGAAAAAGCCGCGAGGGACGTTTTCGTGGCAATGGCATAGGCGCTCTACTTTGTTGATCTCTCAGTGTCATCCAAAAGAGGAGAGCATTATGAAATCAGGACTACCAATCGAATTGGTCGTTCCGGTGCTGGCCGCACTATCGTGCCTTTTAATGAAGGTGGGAGGAGGCCTTCCTGTTTGGGCGGTCTTTCTTGGATGGGCGTGGTATTTTGCTATGGGAGCCACTCCCTCGATTTTAAAAAAGATTTATCCCGCAGTGATACCTGGATCAGTTCTTGGCGGGCTCTGTCTTTGGCTCATTGGAGCACTGCACAATCTAGGAATTGGGGGCATGCCCGGCATTATGCTGGCAGTGTTCGTTACCGTATTTATTCTCATGCTTTTCCTGAGGATACCATTAACCAGTGCCGGTCTTCCTGCTTTTAATGCCTACTCTACTGTGTTTGCGCTTTATGCTATTCCCAATGGATTTCCTTCTATTGGGGGCAACCCGATTTTAGGCTGTATCGTTTGGGGTATGATAGCCAATTTTCTCGGTCCTGTGTTCGGTTTTTTAAGTATTTATTTATTGTTCAAGAAAGAATGATGGTCTATAAAAGTCCTTTGTGCTTCGTCGATGCTTTCCATTTTGTTTTTCCGCAAAGGCTAGGAGTATGTCCATGAAAGTAGATATTAACGCTGATGTTGGAGAAAGTTTCGGTCTCTATCGTATGGGTAATGACGAAGAATTTATGCAGTACATCACAAGTGCCAATGTTGCCTGTGGGTTTCATGCCGGGGATGCCACCGTCATGCATAGGACCGTGCTCCTGGCAAAGAAATACGGTGTACAGATCGGTGCTCACCCGGGGTTGCCCGACCGCCAAGGGTTTGGCCGACGTGAGATGAACTGCAGCATTGAGGAAATTTATGACGACGTTATGTATCAGGTTGGAGCGTTGAAGGCTTTCGTTGAAGCTTCGGGAATGAGATTGCATCATGTGAAGCCTCACGGCTCACTCTATGGCATGGCCAATCGTCGGGCTGAAGTTGCTGAAGCCATTTGCCAAGTGATCCTTGATGTCGACCCGAAAATGTATTTCTACACGATGAAAAAAGGCCTTGTTGGACAAGTTGCCCGGAAGATGGGCGTGCGGGTTGTGTTCGAGCTCTATGGAGATTTGGAATACGACCCCGAAGGGAATCTCGTCATTACAAGGCATCATGAGGCTCAGAAACCCAATGCCGTTGCCGCTAAAGTTCTAAAAATGGTGCAGCACGGCAGAGTTACGGCGACGGACGGGAGCGAAATTGCCATTGAAGGGAGTTCCGTGTGTCTCCACTCGGATACGCCGGACGCAGTTGAGATTCTCAGGGCTGTGAACCAGGGCCTAAGGGAAGCAGGCTTTTTACTAGAATCTCCTCCTCTATAAGTAGGGGATCAACCCGCTTGGATCGCCTCATGCTGAACCGATTATTCCACGTGAGGACATGCATAAGCACGGTAATGTCCTTTGCAGCTAAAGGTGCCCCACAGAAAGCGTGTTTTAAATGATGGAAATTGAATTAAAGATTGTAAACATTCTGTAGACGGGAGGATGACGATTATGAGCAGGGGAAAATATCACGTCATACTCGATACGATGCCCGAAACTCCATCGAGGTTGGAAATCCTTTTCCGACAGGCTGGAGATGGTTTCCTGCAGGTGGAATATGGACGGGAGCCGCGCGCTGCCCTACAGGATTCCTTTAGAATTTTGGCGGTGAATGACATCATCCGCGATAAAAAAATCAAAGGGCTTATTGAAACAGTTCCTGGACTTCGAACAAATCTTTTTCACTACGATCCTGAGATTTTGTCAGTCAAAGAGCTAATTGAGCAAATTAAAGAAGCTGAAGATTCAATGCCGACCATCGATGATGTTGTTTTGAATTCCAGATTGATTCATCTTCCCATAGCTTTCGAAGACAGCGAGACGAAAAAAGCGGTTGAAAAATATGTGAGAGAAGTGAGGCCGGACGCGCCTAATGTCATAAACGGATACAATCTTGAGTATATCGCTCTTTGTAATGGGGTAACGGTGGAGGAAGCGAAAGGAATGATTTTGGGTACGGAATGGTTTAACAGCGGATGTGGTTTTTGGCCCGGAGGGGCATTCCTATGGCCCATGGATCCGCGGTGCGCATTGGTGGTCCCCAAATACAATCCCCCCCGAACATGGACCCCGGAAGGCGCCGTGGGGATCGGTGGACCTTGCGTGTTTACTTACACGACACCGACGGGCGGTGGGTATCAGCTTTTCGGACGGACAATCCCGACATTTCAATTCGCCTGTAAACACCCGATTTTCAAAAACGGCCCATTCCTCTATCGACCGGCGGACCGCGTGAAATTCCATGAGGTTAGTGAGCAGGAGGTGCTGAATATTTTTGAACATGTCCATGATAAAACGGACTATATATATCAGATCGAAGAAGGGCAGGTGGTTGCCAAAGATTACCTGAAATGGGTACAAAGCGAAGATGTTCAGAAAGGTGTTGAGCAATTAAAGGCAAAACAGGCCGAGGGTGTGAGAAAAGCTCCGCGGCTTTAGAAATCTAAAAAAGAGAAAGGAGTTTCATCCATGTTAAAAATTTTGAATCCCGGAATAGAAGTTTTAGTTGAAGACTGGCCCGGTCGGCTTGGGTATTTGGGTATGGGGATGTCTGCGTCGGGAGCATTTGATAACGTAGCCCTTGGCTTGGGAAATATTCTGGTAGGAAATCCTCCCGGCGAGGCAGGCTTGGAAATTACGGGCGGTTTCTTGGAAGCCCAGTTCGGGGAGGATACCGTCATTGCCGTGACTGGAACCGATATGCAACCGACCCTTAACAATGAACCTTTTCCCATGTGGCAATCGGTTAGAGTGTCTCGAGGAGATGTGATTAGATTCAAGCATATCGGGCCGTACGGGTTTCGAAGTTATTTGGCCATAGCCGGTGGCATTGATGTGCCGGTATATCTCGGCAGCAAATCTACGTGTATTTTCGGAGGGTACGGCGGCTTTCAAGGGCGCAAGCTGGCGGCAGGGGACGAGCTCCGATTGGGGAGGCCAAGTGCTTCCTTAAGTGAACTGGCGGATCGAAAGCTTAAGCCTGGGGTGCAGCCGCAATACGAACGTGAATGGCGACTTCGAGCGATACCCGGACCGAACACGTGCCCTGATTACGTCACCGAAGAAGGGATGGATCTTCTGTTTTCCAAATCCTTCAAGATCAATCACAACTCCAATCGTTCTGCCTATCGTCTGGATCCCTTGCCCGACAGCTTCTTTGCTCGGCCTGACGGCGGGGTAGGTGGGAGCCATCCATCCAATATCCTGGATCATGCTTATGCCATTCGGGGGGCCTTAAATGTTTGCGGAAACACGCCGATTTTGCTCATTGCCGACGGCCCCACCCTCGGCGGTTATATCTGCTGCCTAAACGTCATTAACGCTGATTTGTGGAAGATTGGCCAGGGTGCTCCCGGTCGTGATTTTATTAAGTTTGACTACGCAGATCAGGAAACGGCGACACAAGCACGGATAGCTCAGAAGAAGCTTCTCAGTGAGGATTCCTTAGCTTAAGGTCTTACAGATAACAACTTATAGGAGAGTGTCCATGGAAAAAACTGTTAATGCAATTATGCCGGGATTGACCGCACGCGTGGTGGTGAACGTGGGAGATAGAGTGGCAAGAGGCCAGGAGGTGGCCGTCATTAACTGCATGAAAACCGAAATTCCCGTTGTGAGCGAGGATGATGGGGTCGTTAAACAAATCCTTGTAAAGGAGTGGGATGAGCTCCAGGTGGGGGATCCCATGGTGGTTTTAGAAGTATAAACCCGGAATGGTATCTATGAACATGATCAAAAAACTCCTTGTGGCCAACCGTGGTGAAATCGTCCGCCGCATTATCCGAACGTGCCGAGAAATGGGCGTTCAAACGGTTGCTGTGTTTTCGGAAGCAGATCGCGGGGCTGCTTATGTGACCGATGCAGACCAGGCTGTTTGTATCGGTCCTGCGAATCCTCTGCAGAGTTATCTGAACATCGATGCCCTTTTGGATGCGGCGCGAAAAACGGGGGCCGATGCGGTTCACCCCGGGTACGGTTTTCTTTCGGAGCGCGGTGCGTTCGCAGAGGCCGTAGAGAATGCCGGGATGATTTGGGTCGGTCCCCCATCAAAACTCCTGCGCAGGATCAGTTCTAAGTGTGCGTGCAGGCAGATTGCGAGTGAGGTGGGGGTGCCAGTCGTGCCAGGTACGCTGAAACCGGTTGCCGATCCTGAGGAAATTTTAAAATATGGAAGGCGGCATGGATACCCCCTTTTCCTAAAGCTCGACAAAGGAGGTGGGGGCAAAGGTATTTCGAGGATTAACGGCCCCGAGGATGTGGAGCGAGTCTTCAAGCAGGCGAGCAGTATTGGAAGTGTGGCTTTTGGATCTTCGGACTGCTATTTAGAGCATGTCGTGGCAAAGCCTCGCCACATTGAGGTCCAGTTTGTGGCGGACAAGCACGGCAACTGTGTTTGTCTCGGAGAGCGCGAGTGTTCCATTCAACGACGAAATCAAAAAATTATAGAGGAGGGTCCATCGCCTGCGGTCTCCCCAGAAGAGCGAGCCCTGTTATTCGATTGGACCAGGCGGATTGTGCTCCGTATGGGATACCACGGGGCAGGAACGATCGAAGGGCTTCGGTCCGCGGATGGGAGCTACTATTTCATGGAAATAAATGCCCGCCTGCAGGTGGAACATGCGGTGAGCGAGTTCATAACAGGCCTTGACATTGTCAAGTGCCAGCTTGAAATATCTTGCGGGATGCCGCTCAGTTTTGTTCAAGAGGAAGTTAGCCTTAGCGGACACGCTATCGAGGCGCGAATTTACGCCGAAGACCCCGAAACCTTCATGCCTTCACCGGGCATTATCAAAAGACTCAGTCTTCCCGCAGTTAATAATTGCCTGAGGATCGACCATGCCCTTGCAGAAAACACAACTGTTCCCCCATATTACGATCCCCTCCTCGCCAAGGTCGTTGCTTGGGATGGGAATCGGCCAGCGGCCATTGGGCGACTAACCGAGGCGCTCAAGCGTATTGAAATTGAAGGGATTAAGACCAACATTCAAACGAGCCTGAAGGTCCTAAGTAGTGAGTTGTTTCTGCGCGGTGAGTATGACACCTCGTTTTTGAGTGGAGAATAATGTAATATTATTTGTGAATCGCGTGACGACTTGGTAAGGGCAGGAAGTCTATCCTGCCCTAAGATATTAAATTCGATTTTCCTGGAAGCATATAGAAACAAAGCGTTTTCCTCCGAATGAATTTCAACGCCGAGGGGGGGTGTTTCTTTGGAGAGTTGAATCCGTGACGGCTAAGGGAATGAGCCTCTATGGAGCCCTGGGAGAACCTTTTTGAGCACCACGGCGGTCGATTGACATCAGAATCGGACGCCGCAGCCGTCAAATCCGGTTGATGTATGACGGAGCAATAAATTGTGCCTCTTTGGGACGCACTTCCCCCTTTAAGACACTTCGGGGTGTCTGTGTTTACCGGCCCCCTCATGGGGGTTTTAGGCCAGGCAGAATTTTACAAAGAGCCTTCGAAAGGGTGCATACCCCGAACGATGCCGCCCGAATTGAAGCTCGATGAGCCGTCCCGTGTGAATCACCCGGGCCGCAAGGACGATGAGTTCCTGGATGACGGTTCCAATGCGCCGCCTTTTGGCAGGATGGCGAACCGGGGCGTCGTCTCCCAGAAGGCCTTCCTCGCCGATTATCCGAAGAACATTGTCAACCATCGCCCCAAGAGTCAGCACCAAGGCGTTGATGGAAAACTTTCCCGAGGGCAGCCGCTCCAAATCCAGGTCCGTTTTGATTTCACTATGAAACGGCTCGCTCAGACCCCGGTTTTCGTAAAGAACGATGATGTCTTCTTCAGGAAGATGCACGTTCGTCTACCATCCTTCGAGCTCGATAACCGGCTCAAGAAGCCTCTGTCCCTTGGCGTCGGCCGTCCTGATCGTAACCCGAATTACCAACCGATAATGCTCAAGCCTGCCCTCGTGGTTTCGGGGTATCGACACGCTCAAAAGCCCCAGCTGCTTTCCGGAACTCCGCTGGCCTACGCACCCTTCGGTGGAGACTTTCTGTGCCCAATGGGCCCGATTCGCTCTTCGTGGATTTCATTTGACGATAAAGGCGGTGATCTCATGGGCCGAAAGTTCCGCTCGGGTCTCCACAGCATCATGAGCCGCATCAAGCCTCACGAGAAGGGGCTTTTCGGTCAACCGGCGGGCGTTGTCCAAGGTCCCTCGCAAGAAAGGCACAAACCCGTTCTGGGAATGCTGACTCCCCTCCCGCAGCTCAACCCCGAGGCACCATCCCTCCGATCCCAGGTAGGCCCCAATGGGCGCATAGCCGTCATAGCCCTGGGAGGTTCGAGAAACGCCCTCTTTTTGGGTCTTGGAATTGTCCAAGCAGAAAACATCCACGTCCAAAGCCACGTGGCCAGTAGGAAGCTCCGTTACGGGAATGTGGACGTTCTCCAGAAGCTCCACTGCCAATGGCCTCCCGGAACCACGCGTCCTTGCTCACTCCACGGACGGCCTGAAAATCGCTCCTGCCCGTTGCCAACACCCCGAGGGAGGTTTTCATCACGTCCTTGTGCGGGGTTTTGGGATACCCCCAACCCCATCCTGTTCTGGAAGAGCGTCGTGTAGTTATTGACCCGCGCCCCGAAAAGGGCCAGACCTGATTACTGTAGATGACCTTGGAGGATTGATCGATCTCGATCTGTTCATCATTGAACCTTCAGAGTGAGTTAAATACTGTAACGTCTATGCCATAAAAAGCTAGATAAGTCAACCTCGTGAATGGCATATTATACTTTTATGGATAGGTCTTCTTTCACGGATTCAGGGAGATGTTAAAAGATGATGCATCAAATTGAAGGGCGTTTCAAAATCCTTGTGGGGTACGACGGGACGCGGACAGCGAAAGAGGCCCTGAACGTGGCCTTGTTTCATGCGCGACATTTTCATGCGGAGGTGCATGTGGCCTGGTCCCTCACGGGAGGTCAAAGCACTTCGGCGGAAGAAATCGACACCGCCCGGGATGGACTCCACCATGTGGAAGATCTGTTCGGGGAGGCCCAGATCCCCTGTCAAACCCATCTCCTGATCCGGGGGCTTTCCCCGGGAGAGGATTTGGTGCGGTTCGCTGAAGAGCATGCGGTGGGGGAAATCATCATCGGGGTCCGACGCCGTTCCCAGGTGGGAAAGCTTCTTTTCGGCTCCACAGCGCGCTACGTGATCCTCAACGCCCCCTGCCCCGTTGTCAGCGTCAAGTAGTGCGGTTTTCCAAAGGGGGCCCTCCCAAGAAAAAAGCCGCCCTCCCCGGGGGGAGGACGGCTTTTCGTGTCCGTGAGCTTGCCCGCCGTCTGTAAAAACCACAAAAAGCAAAAGATGGTGCCGAAGCGGGGACTCGAACCCCGACAGGCCTATTGCCCACTAGATCCTGAATCTAGCGCGTCTACCAATTCCGCCACTTCGGCATTATCATACGAAAAAGGCGTTGCCTTGGAAGCGCCGATAAACTATGGTAAAAGCCTTCAGCTGTCAAGCGCATTTTGTGGTGAAACCGGAGGTTCCCAAACAAGCGATGAAGGTGATCCGAAGCGTGGAAGACATCCAAAAGCCACTTCACAATCCCGTGATGACCATCGGCAATTTTGACGGGGTCCATCGCGGCCACAAGGCCTTGTTTCAACGCGTCGTGGATTGGGCGAAAAAACTTGGCGGTCAATCGGTGGTGATGACCTTCGATCCCCACCCTCTCCAGGTGTTGGCGCCGTCCCGAGGACCGGATTTCATCACATCCCATGGAAAGAAACTGGAACTCATCGAGGCCGAAGGGATCGACGTCACCATCGTGATCCCGTTTAGCAAGGATTTCGCACAGATTTCCGCCCACGACTTCGTCAAAGACCTTCTCGTGGACCGCATCGGCATCAAGGGGATCGTCGTGGGCTACGATTATCGGTTCGGCAGAAACCGCGAGGGCGACATCCGCCTGCTGCGGGAACTGGGCAACCGATACGGTTTCCAGGTGGAGATGGTGTCCGGCATTGAGCTGGAGGGCACCCTGGTGAGCAGCACGGCCATTCGCCAGCTCATCCGCGACGGCGAAATCCGGGAGGCGGAGCGGCTCTTGGGGCGGCCCTATGAAATCGTCGGGCGCGTCGTCAAAGGGCGCGAGCGGGGGCGGCTCCTGGGATTCCCCACCGCCAACGTGGATGTCCAAAAGCAAGTGCCGCCCAAGCCCGGCGTCTATGCCGTGGAAGTGGACCTGGACGGCGAAACCTACATGGGTGCGGCCAACTTCGGATGGAACCCCACCTTCGGGGATCCGACGCCCTCCTTGGAGGTGCACGTGCTGGATTTCGACGGCGACCTGTACAACAAGGAAATCGCCGTCCGTTTTGTGGAGCGCATTCGAGACGAGCGGCGCTTCCCCGGCCCGGAAGCCCTTGTCGCCCAGATCCATAAGGATGTGGAGACCGTGCGGGGCATTCTGGCCACAAGGAAACCCATGGCCATGGCCGCATCGGGTTGAAGCCGCACTGGAACCGTGCCGCGCCCTGCCGTGATGGGGTGCGGTTTTACGGATCTTGTTGGGGTTCGCTTCGCTCACCCCAACACCCCCCAAAAGACCTTCCCCCCTTTTCAGGACAGGGCCAGCGGAGTGGCGAAGCCTTTTTCATCCAAGGCCGGGCTCCCTTGCGGCGTGAGAGATCCCTCGTCCGCGCTCTGTCCCATCGCTTCGCCCTCCATTGGCCTTTCGGGAAGGAAGAAATTTTCCACCTTGTTCTGAAGCACCTCGATCAAGGGCATGAGCGTGTTTCGGTCGATGGCCGACACGGCCACGGCTTCGCCGTGCCGACGCAAGGCCCTGGCGACGGTTTCCCCATCGATCTTGTCGATCTTGTTGAATACGAGAACCATGGGCTTTCGGTCCAGTCCCAGCTTTTCCAGGACCACGTCCACCGAGGCCATGTGTTCTTCGTAACGGGGGTTGCTGATGTCCACCACGTGGAGCAGCAGGTCCGCATCGTTCAATTCTTCCAGCGTGGCGGCGAAGGCGTCCAAGAGGTTTTGCGGCAGATTGCGAATGAAACCCACGGTGTCCGTCACAATGACTTCCATGTCGCGGGGAAAGCGCAACCGCCGTGTTGTGGGATCCAGGGTCGCGAACAATTGGTCTTCCGCCCAGACGCGGCTGTGGGTGAGCGTGTTCAGCAGGGTGGATTTTCCTGCGTTCGTATAGCCCACGATGGACAGGATGGGGAGCGTTTGGCGCAGGCGCTTGGCGCGACGCTGTGAGCGATCCTTGCGCACCTGCTTCAGCTGCCTTTCCAGGTGGGCGATGCGGTCTTTGATGCGCCGCCGGTTGATTTCCAGCTTGGTTTCCCCGGGGCCACGCACGCCGATGCCGCCCCTCAGCCGGGACAAGGCGTCGTCTTTGACACCGAGACGGGGCAGGAGGTACTTGAGCTGGGCGATTTCCACTTGGAGTTTTCCTTCCCGGCTTTGAGCGCGCTGGGCGAAGATGTCCAAAATGAGCTGTGTGCGGTCGATGACGCGCAATTCCGTGGTGTCCGTGATGGAGCGGATTTGGGACGGATTCAGGTCCTGGTCGAAAATGAGGAGATCGACGCCGCATTGCAGGGCCCGGACGATGATTTCACTCAGCTTCCCTTTGCCGATGAGGTACTTGGGATTGGCCTGGCGCTGGCGCTGGATGATGGTATCCGCCACGCTGATGCCGGCGCTGCGCGCCAGTTCACGCAGTTCCTCCAGGGACGCTTCGGCCGTTTCCCGATCCTCCGTCGTCACGCTCACCAAGATCGCCCGATCCTTGGCCTCTTCGGCGGCAAAGGACTGGCGTCCCCGTTCCAGTTCTTCTTCCAGAGACTGCACGAATTGAAGAAAATCCAAGGACGGTTCCGCGCAGGGCGTCGGCGGCAGAACCCGCCAGGCCGCTTCGGTTTTCCCCGAGGAGGGCAGAAGGTGCGCCGTTTCCAGGTCCTTGGCCCCTCCGTGGAGGTCCACCCGCACGACGGCGACGCAGTCCAGCCGCAGAAAGACGAGGTCCATGAGATCGTCTTGGCTCAGCGGTTCTTCTCGAAGGTGCGTGTGGACGAACCGAAGGCCCCGGAGGCGCCACCGGCCAGCCCGGGACTTGGGAAGATCGGGGATGTAGATGGATCCGGAATCGCCCACCAGGACCATTTCCACACTGCCGTCCCGGCCGATCATGAGACCGATCTGGCGGCCGCTTTCAAAGGACAGCCGGGCCAGGTCCCGGGCCAGTTCGGGCGAGATGACGTCGCGGGGCAGGCAGCGGCGGCGGGTGAGGTTTTCCAGGCGCTTGCGCACCTGCTTCTTCAGGCCTGTGATATCTCCGTAGATTCTCGAGATGGTTTCCCTCCCTAAGTCATCGTCCCGAAGGCAACCCCCTCGGGCCATGCCGGTCTATGTTGGCTCAGCTCTACGAGCCCAAACTTTATCGACACTTTATTATAATCGGATGTTAAAGAAAAACCAGGCGGCGGTTTTTTCGCGCCTCCTCGTGTCGGCCCGCTTTCGGGCACGGCGGTGTGGAGGAATGGCCGGTCTTTCGGCTTTTCCCTACGCCCCGTAGGGGTTTCGACGATCCACGAGGCGCACCGCCTTGCCTTCGTTTCGCGGCAGTCCGTGCGGTTCCACGAGCCGGACTTCGGGGGTAACCAGCAGTTCGCTTTTGAGTTCCTTGGTGATCTTCTTCTGGAGCCTTTGCAGCTGGCGCATGTCTTCCACGAAGATCTTGTCGGTGACTTCCACTTCCACGGTCATGACGTCCACGTTGTCGAGCCGATCCAAAACGATGCGGTAATTGTTCCCCACCTCGGGGATGCCCATGAGCACTTGTTCCACTTGGATCGGGAAGATATTGACCCCCTTGAGGATGAACATGTCGTCGGAGCGGCCCTGGATCCGATCCAACCGCCGATGAACCCGGCCGCAGGGGCAGTCCCCCGGCAGGATCCGGGTGAGGTCCTTGGTGCGGTACCGAATCAGGGGCATGCCTTCACGGTTGAGGGTGGTGAGGACCAATTCGCCCAGGGCGCCTTCGGGGACGGGTTCCAAGGTCTTCGGATCCAGCACTTCCACCAGGTAGGCGTCTTCCCAGATGTGCAGTCCGTTTTGGTGGACGCATTCAAAGGCCACACCGGGGCCGTTCATTTCCGAAAGACCGTAACTGTTATAGACGCTCACGCCATAGAAGGCTTCCACCCTTCGGCGCACCTCTTCCGAATAGGGTTCGGCGCCCAAGTAGGCGATACGGAGGTGTAAGTCCCTTGAGGGGTCCACGCCCATTTCCGCCATGACGTCCATCAGGCGCAGGGCGTAGCTGGGGATGATGTGCATGACGGTGGTGGAAAAATCCCGCATGAGCTGGATCTGGCGTTTGCTGTTTCCGGCTCCCGCGGGGATGGTGAGCAATCCCAGGCGTTCGGCCCCGTAGTGGAATCCCAGGCCGCCCGTAAAGAGGCCGTAACCGGAAAGGTTTTGAAAGACGTCTCCGGGCCGGGCTCCACTCATGTACAGGCACCGCGCCATGAGATCGGCCCAGACGTCCACGTCTTTTTGGGTGTAAAAGACGGCCGTCGCCTGCCCCGTGGTGCCGGAAGAAACGTGGAGGCGGATGAGCCGATCTTTCGGCACGCACAAGAACCCGTAGGGGTAGGCGGCGCGAAGATCGTCTTTGGTGGTCACGGGTAACAGGCGAATATCCTCGAGAGAGCGGATGCGCCGCCACGGCTCAGGGCCCAGGCTCTCTCGATAAAAAGGCGCTTGGGCCGCTCGGCGCAAGGTCTCGCGCAGCCGTTCCTGCTGGAGCTGCTCCAAGGCCGCTCGGGAAAGGGTTTCCGCTTCCGGGTCGTAGTACGAAGCATTGTTTCGTGTCGTGTTCATTATCGGTTTCTTTCGGTGTCTCCATGACTTTCAAGGCCCAATCGCAGGCCCCGGCGAAGAAGCCCCTGCGCCGCCATCATCCGGGCCGGAGCGCAGGGCCTTGCACGGCTTCAGGCTTCGTCCCCTAGATTGTGGGGTCGTGCCCGGCCAGATCTTCAAAGCGCGTGTAGCTGCTGATAAAAGCCAGTTTCACGCGGCCCGTGGGGCCGTTTCGCTGTTTTCCCACGTGGATTTCCGCCGTGCCCTTGTCCTTGCTGTCCGGATTGTAGACTTCGTCCCGGTAGATGAAGACGATCACATCGGCGTCCTGTTCGATGGCGCCCGATTCCCGAAGATCCGCCAGCTGGGGCCTCTTGTCGTGGCGCTCTTCCACCTTGCGGTTGAGCTGAGACAGGGCCACCACCGGAACGTTCAATTCCTTGGCCAGAGCCTTGAGGGAGCGGGAAATGTCGGAAATTTCCAGTTCCCGCCTTTCGCTCTGTTCCCGGCTGCGCATGAGCTGCAAATAATCCACGACCACAAGGCCGATATTGTGTTCCGATTTGAGGCGGCGGGCTTTGGCACGAAGTTCCAGCGTGGAGATGGCCGGCGTATCGTCCACGAAGATGGGGGCGTCCATGAAGGTGCCGGCAGCGGTCAGGAGCTTGGCGCAGTCGTTTTGGCTGAGAAAGCCGGTGCGCACCTTTTGGGAATCCACACGGGCTTCGGCGCACAGGAGGCGCATGGCTAGCTGCTCTTTGCTCATCTCCAAGGAGAAGAAAGCGCACGGCACACCGCTTTTCATGGCCGCGTTGCGCACGATGTTGAGGGCGAAGGCGGTCTTGCCCATGCTGGGTCGAGCGGCGATGATGATGAGGTCCGAAGGCTGGAGCCCGGAGGTGATTTTGTCCAGGTCCGCAAAATGCGTGGGCACGCCGGTCACCATCTCCCGGCGCTCTTGAAGCGCCTCGATGGTCCCGATGCTTTGTTTGACCACATCCTTGATGACGGTGTACGAGCTTCGGACACGCCGTTCGGTGATGGCGAAAATGGCGGCTTCGGCGCGATCCAGGATTTCCTCGGCGTTTTTTCCGGGCCCGTAGCACCAGGACATGATTTCGCCGGAGACCTGGATGAGGCGGCGCAGGACGGCCTTTTCGCTGACAATCTTGGCGTAGGCGGCCACATTGGCCGCCGAAGGGACCAGTTCCGTCAGCGAGGCCAGATAGGCGGCCCCACCGACGGATTCCAGTTCGTCCTTCTGCTGGAGCCACTCGGCGACGGTGATCAGGTCGACCGGCTCGTTGCGTTCGAAAAGTTCCTGGATGGCTCGAAAAATGATCCGGTGCGCGTCACGGTAGAATTCGTCGCCTCGGAGGATTTCCAGGGCCGCAGGCAGGCCGCTGTTGTCCACGAGAAGCCCTCCGATGAGCGATTGCTCGGCTTCGATCTGGTGCGGAGGGATTCTCCTGAGCTCGTCGGCGAGCACTTCCATGCATTACTCTTCCTTGGAAACCACCACGGTGATGTTGGCCGTGATGTCCGCATCGACCTTGACGGGCACCGAGAATTCGCCCAACTGCTTGATGGGCTGATCCAGGAGGATGAACCGCTTGTCAAGGTCGAAGCCTTTCTCCTGCAAGGCCTTTTGAACGTCCGTGGCATTCACGGACCCGTAGAGTTTGTCTTCTTCGATCACCTTGCGCACGAACGTCAGGGTCGTCTCGTTGAGCTTTTCCGCCACGGAAAGCATCTGCCGGCGCACGCGCTCTTTCTTCTGGGCCAGCACCCGCTTGTGGTGTTCCAGTTCGCGGATCTTGGCGCTGGAGGCTTCCAGGGCCAAGCCTTTGGGCAGCAGGTAGTTGCGGGCGTATCCGGGAGCCACCTTGACGATGTCTCCGATTTGTCCGAGATTGGGAATGTTTTCCGTCAAAATCACTTTCATTGTTCACTCCTTCAAGGCATTACCCATCGGACCCGCGCCTCGGCACAGGGCACGGACCGGTCACGAGGGAGACGGGACGTCAGCTTTTTTCTTCATGCGTCGAAAGTCGAACCATGTATCGAAAAACCCCATGAGCGCCACGGCGAGGCTCACGAACTGCTGCAAAAAGATCAAAGTGTAGCCGAAAGCCTGCACCAGGGTGGGCAGGCGCCATCGGCCGAAATAGTAGGCCGTGATGGCCAAGCCTTGGAGCAGGTAGACGGCCCCGAGGGCGATGATCACGTTGGCCCCTACGACTTTGGCGTCGGCGAAAGGGACCAGCATGAGAAACCCCGCGGCAATCACCGCCCACACCAAGGGCTCGGGGGCGCTCCACAGCGCCCACGGGGGCCACGGCGGCAGCGGCACGCCCCGGCGGGCGAGGACCTTGCGCGACAGATAAAGAGTCAGCCAGGCGCACACGATGGTCGTGCCCATGGCCACGCCGGGAAAAAGGCGGGCCAGAAGGGCGATCCACGCCCCCACCTCTTCGGGGAGGGCCGTTCCGGATACGGTTTCCGGATGGGCCTGTTCCAGGAACGAAACGATAAAGTCCCGCAGCCGGCTTTCCAGGTGCCCCCATAGGCCGCCGTCGGCATGGCGGTGCACCAGCCAGAAGACCAGGGACCCGAAAGCAAAAACCTTGATGGCGGCTTGCGCCACAACCCGGGTAACGGACCATCCTTGGCGCATGCCGGCGCCCAGCAGTGTGCCGAGCAGGAGCAGCTCGAAGAAATACGTCACGCTCTGGGGCGCTTTCAAGAGCAGGGAAAGGGTTCCGCCCACCACGGCCGACCCTCCGGGAACCGCATACCCCAGGGGATTCCCGAACCGATAGACACTGATGAGAGACGGCACGGGAACGATCATCCCGGCGGCGACGCCCGTTATCGGGATGAAGAGAAGGGCCAGGAACATGGCGACGCTGAGGGCGATCCCTGCAAGGAGGTCGCGCATCGCTGCCCTGCCCGGCCCCTGTCCAAGGGTGTTTCCGTGCCGCGTTTCCATTTTCATTTCAGGCGGCCTGGACCGTCATGCCCGTCTTCGCCCCGCGTCCACGAGTGTTCCCCAAGACTTTCCCGGAGAGCGCCTCGGCGCCCATGGGCCGGACAGGGCACGCATGCCCTGTCCGCTCTGCCCGGAGTCTCGGGGCCGCCCGGCTCCCCTTGTCAAATGGAATGGTCCACCGTGTACGGCAGCAGCGCCATCTGGCGGGCCCGCTTGATGGCCAGCGTCAATTCCCTTTGATGCTTGGCGCAGTTATCCGAGATGCGCCGAGGGATGATCTTTCCCCGCTCCGTGAGAAAGTAGCGAAGCATCTTGGCGTCTTTGTAATCGATGCGAAGACTGCTGTCCGCGCAGAATCGACAGACGCGGCGGCGGCGAAAAACCCTTCTCCTTCTTTTCCTTTTGACAACCACGGGACGCTCCTTCTTTCACTCAATGCTCAAGATTCATAAGCCGTGCTCAGGCAGGCCGTTATTCCTCGTCTTCGTCCTCTTCTTCCTCTTCGTCTGCCTCTTCGTCCTCACGGGTCGCGGCGAACCGAGGCGGCGCCTCTTCGTCGTCTTCGGCCAGAGGCGGCGGCGCGGGCCGTGCCCGTTCCTTTTCTTTTTCCGGGTCGAATTCGTCGTCCAGTTTCACCGTGATGAACTTGAGCACACGCTCGTCTATGCGCATGGTCCGCTCAAGTTCGGCGATGAGGTCCGGGCCCGAGGCAAATTCCATGAGGACGTAGTAGCCGTAGGATTTCTTCTTGACGGGGTAAGCCAGTTTCTTTTTTCCCCAGGGGGCGTAGGCCAACACAGTGCCCCCGCCCGTTTCCACGACGCCGCGGAATTTTTGGGCCACCCCTTGGTAGGCGTCTTCGGGCAGATCGGGGTCCACGATGAAAAAAGACTCGTACTTGCGCAACTGCATGGAAGGGATCCTCCTTTCGGGTTTAAAGCCCCGCCCTCCACGGCGGAGCAAGGAGCGTGATGAATCGGAACTGCTTCGACTACCACAGCGCCTGAAAAGGCGTCAAGCCCTTTGCTTGCCTTCAGAGGGGAAAGGGCCTCGGAGTCTGGAGGTCCCCGGGATGCGGTTTACTTGGTTGGGCCGGTGGGGCCGGGCGCCGAAGCCTTCGGCGGGGTGAATTGGATGAGGATTTCGTTGTCCCGGATAAGATCCAGGTTCATGCGCAAAAACCTTTCGGCATAGACCGGGTCTTCCTTGAAGCGTTGCGTTTGGAGGTACAGGTGTTGGGTTTCCTCCCGCAGGGCCATCACCCGCTGTTGCAAGGAAGCCACCTGCTCGCGTTTGTTTCGATATCCCGCCAGCCCTTTGGGCGACAAGAAGACCGCCCGAAACAGGAAAAGGTCCACGGCGGCTAGGAAAAGGACCAGGACGATCGTTCCCCAGCGTCCCACAACGTGATGCCAATCCCATCGAAACATCGGCTACCCCATGGCGCGAGGATGGATGGTGACGGACGGAAAAAGTTTCGGGTCCGTGTGGGGCAGAAAGGTCGCCCCTCGGAATTCGTTCATCAATTCCAGGTTCACGTTCAGCTCCACATAGGTGATCCGCTGACGCACGGCTTCCATATCGGCAAGGAGGCTGCGATCGAGAAGCGCCATGGCGGCTCCGCGGCCGGCAGTGTTGCCGAGCCCTTTGTAGGTCTCCAAAGGCAGGTCGGGGAGCATGCCGATGCGGATGGCCATGACCGGATCGATGTGGCTCCCGAAGGTTCCGGCCACAAAAAAATGACGGATATCGTGGACGGTCAACCCCACCTTCTTGGTGATGATGTTGAGGATGGTGTACATGGCGGCTTTGGATTTGAGGAGGATGCCGATGTCGATCTCTGAGACCATGAGATCCTGTCCGTCGGCCGTTTCCCCGGCCCAGGCGACCACGTAGGCGGGTCCGTGTTCCGTGCGGACGATCCGGGGCGAGGAGATCTTCGTGTTGATTTTGCCCTGGATGGTGAGAAGGCCCGCCATGAACATTTCCGCCACCAAATCGATGAGGCCCGAGCCGCAAAGACCTTTGGGCTTTTCGTCGTTGAGCACATGGTAGGTGAGTTCCAAGGTGTTCGGATCGATCCGCACCCGGTCGATGGCTCCGGGTTGGGCCATCATGCCCCGTTCCACCACGCCCCCTTCCAAGGCGGGCCCTGCCGCTCCTGCACAAGCCACAAGCCAGTCCTTGTTGCCCAGCACCACTTCCGCGTTCGTCCCCACGTCCACGAGCAGACACACCTCGTCGGTGCGATGCATGCCCGTGGCCAAGATGCCGGCGATCAAATCCCCGCCGAAGTACGAGCCCACATTGGGAAAGACCACGACGAGCCCCCTCGGGTGCATGCCGAGCCGAAGATCGGCGCCGTGTAGGATGGGAAAGGTATTGGCCACGGGGATGTAGGGTTCCTTGCACAGGCGGGACGGGTCCAAACCCAGGAAGAAATGGGTCATGGTGGTGTTGCCGGCCACCGTGAGAGCGTAAATGTGGGTGAGGCGGTAGCCGTGTTTTTCTACGAGGAAGGTGAGCGTTTCGTTGAAGGTGGCGCGCAGAAGATTGCGCATGAGGATCAGGTTGTCGGGTTTGGAGGCGAAAACGATCCGGGTCAGGATGTCCTCCCCGTAAGGGATTTGAGGATTGGGGACGGACAGGCGGTCCAGAAGGGCGCCGGTTTCAAGGTCCACGAGATAGAAGGCGATTTGGGTCGTCCCCAAATCGGCGGCCACACCCAGGAGAGGTTGGTCCGGCGTTCCTGGAAACAGTTCCGTGAGTTCCCAGCCGTCTTCCGTGTGGCTCAAAACGGCGGTGGCTGTGAAATTTCCGTCCCGGAAACGGTTTGCATACGCGCCCAATTCACCGGGAGGCAGACGCACGGGAGCATATCCCGACTGTTTGAGCGCCCGTCGAAGCCGATCCAAATCGGCGGTGTTGTCTTCCAGGGAAGGAGCGGGGGCCCTTACGACTCGGCGCACCACCAGCGGTTCAAAGGACAGCCATTCGGGAAAAATCTCTCTGTCAGGACGCGTCTCCGCCATCGGTTTACTCTTTCGGCATCATTCGGGTCTTTTGGATTGCACTCATGCCTTTCCTCCCCCGCCTTCGCCCTTGCAGCCCATCAGGCCCATGATCAAGGTGTTTCCTAGCAAACCCTCGCGGAGGGTTCAATGTGGATTTCCGATCCATTGCACGGGGCGAAAGCCCATGACATTGACGGCGAATTCCACAAATCCGCACACGAGCACATCGGAAAGTTCCAAGCCCAGGGTTTCGTCCAGGCGTTGGAGCGCGTCCATCACCGGGGTCGAGGGTTCCACGTTGAAACGCACGGCATTGGCGTGTTGGAAGTGTTCCGGCCGGCACCAGTGAGGCGGAGAGAGGCTGAAATGGATCCGGCACGCCAAGGGTCTCTGTCGATAGAGGCTGCACAGGCCGGCATGGAGGAACGGGCAGGGCACGTTCAGGGTATGGTAGCGGCTGAGCCGCCCCGCCACCCGTTGGTCAAGGGAGGCCTCTCCCGGAGGGTCCCGATCCCATCGGCAGATTTCTCCCCACATCTCCATGCGTTCCATGGAACGGCGGAACATGCGATCCAAAATTCCGGCCCCGGAGGCTCCGTCGTAAAGATAAAGGATTTCCGCGCCCGTAAGTCCCGACGGCAACTGGGTGCAACAGTAGTGGCAGCCCGGGGCGCATGTCACGGTCCAGCCCGCCCGGCGAAGGTGACTCTGGACGAACCGAAGGGATTGATCGTAGACCAAGAAAGCCCTTTCCAGATGGGTCAGAAAAGCCTTGGGAAGGGCTCGGTGGTTTTCCCACGCCCCGGGAATGATGGCTTCCTGGGCTTGACGCAGGGAGGCGGACACCCTCTCGTCGTAATGTCTCAGGGCGGCTTGCGCCTCCGCCGGAAGGCAGCTCAGCTCAAAAGGGTTGTCAAGACTTTGGGCCTTCACCGTGTCTCGACTTTGGCCCCGATAGCACGGAGCTTTCATGGAGGACCATGACCAGCTGCCGTGCCAGCAGGGGGGCGTTGCCTCCCGCCCGGTTGTTCACGATCACGCACACCGTTTGATGCCCTTGAATCCCCCGTGCCACGAGCTGCGCCGTATCACGAAACATGCTGGGCTGGACCATGTCCTCCATGAGGCGATCAAAAGGGTGGGCCCGAGCGTAGGCTTCTTCGTAACGCATGCCCCGCGGGGTCAGAAGGCGCACGACGACCAGGCCCGATGCGTTGAAAAACCGCCGACCGCTTTTCTGCCATTGGCTTAAAAGCGTAGGGAGCCATGTCCAGTGGGAGAACACCTGGCCTACGCCGTGATCGGCCAGAACCCGAAACACCGGTTCGCACAAGTAGCTTTCGGTCCTGAGCTCCACATGATAACGGGGATCTTGGGGGGCTGCGCGGAAAAACGCGTCCAGACGACGGGCCAGGTCGGCGGGATCCATGCGATCGGCTTTCCTGTGATATTCCTGTTCGAAGAGGAAGGCCGCAAGCCGATCGCCCAGCAACGCCACAGCGGGTTCGTAAAAGGCCTTCCGAAAGAGGCCGGGGTCAAGAAAGCTGGGATTTTCCGAAGCGTTCTTTCCCGTCCAGAACCGATATGCGCAGATCTTTTGGGGCACTTTCAGAAGGACTCGGGCTCCAGGCAGGAGATGTTCGGCGTACCGGGCCAGGGTTCTATGACTTTCGGTGGGGAGACCTTCCGGGGACAACAGGAGGCTGTAAAAGGTGAAATCCAATTCCAAAGCGGAAAAGTGCTCAAAGTATTCGCGGACGCTGTCGATGGGAAGAACCGCGGAGGTGAAGCTTTCGGACCCCACCTTTTGGACCCTTTGGCTCATCCGGCCTTCGTAGCGCGACGCCGTGTAGATCTGCCCGATCCAGCCGCTGTAGCGGTCGCTCGCCGTACCGAGAAGCAGCTGAGGGTGAAGGTCCCGAAACACGAAACGGGAGGCCGCCTCTAAGGGATCGGCGTGCATTCCGGCCTCCTCGGGCATGAACCATTGCGGATGCGCCGCAGACAGGGCCGCATCTGCACGATGGATCACGAGGGTTTGGAGCGTTCCTCCGCGCGGGACGAGGAACGTTTTCTTTCCGACCAGCGCTTCAAGAAACGACCGATGGAGCTTTCCGCCATGGGGGATGGGGCCGAAGGGGTTTTCAGGACCCCTTGCGCCTGCAGCGCTGCTTGGAGACACGAGCGCACCTCCGGGCACTGGAGGCACTCCCGTTGAGGCTCAATAAAGCCGTCCTCATTTCGGGGACATACCCTTTCGGGATCCCCGAAACAGGACGGCGTGATTCTCTCCGGCTCCACAGGCGTGTTTTCCATAGCGGCTTATTCCAGGATTTCCAGCACGGCCCTCTTACGGAGCTTGGTCGCCGCAGCGTTCATGATCGTGCGAATGGCGTGGGCGTTTCGACCTTCCTTGCCGATAATCTTTCCCAGATCTTCCTTGGCGGCCCGCAGCTCGATCACCGAGAGCTGGTGACCGTTGATTTCGCGCACCTGAACTTTGTCGGGATATTCCGCCAAAGCGCGAGCGATGTATTCGACCAGGTTCTTGATTTCGCTGTCACCCATGAACGTCTCCCCCCGCTTGCGTGGCCATGGAATTTAGAATGCGCAGCACACTTTAGAAAAGAAAGCACAAAATGCGTTTGAAAGAGACCTCATCAAGCGCCGCACACCACGCGGGCGCTCCAACTGTCGCTGCCTTAGGGGTTTTCGCAAGAGGCTGATAATGACGGCACCGTGGATTCTCAATACACGGCGCACTGTAGAGAATCCACGGGACCCTGTCAAGGGAAGAGAAGAGCGGGTTTCGAAACGTGTTTCGGGGACGGAGGTCCTCTTAGGGTTCACATCGGTGTTTGATGTTAACCCCCTGGACGATGAAAATAACACTTTCGGCGATATTCGTCGTTTGGTCGGCCACCCGTTCCAGACATCGCGCGGCGATGATGGCCTGCACCGCTCTTTCGATGCTGCGGCTTTCGGTGACCATGAGGTCGATCATGCGCCGCAGGACTTTATCGTTCAGTTCGTCGGCCTCGTCGTCCATCTGGCAGACATCGTAGGCCTGGCTGATGTTTTGGCGGGCAAAGGAGTCGATGGCCACCCGCAGCATGTCCATGGCGGTTTCGGCCAAGGCGTCCAACTCGGGAATGAACTCCAGTGGGGGTCTCTGCGCGAGAAATTGGGCTCGCTGCGCGATGTTCACCGCCTGATCAGCGATCCGTTCCAAGTCGATGCTCATGCGCAGGGCTCCGATGATAAAACGTAAGTCTTTGGCCACGGGTTGTTCCAAGGCCAGCAGGGAAAGGCACAGGTTGTCGATCTTCATTTCCAGCTGGTTGACCACATGGTCTTCCGCGATGACCTGGGCGGCGAGCTTTTCATCTCGGGTTTTGAAAGCCTGGAGGGCCTTGTGCATGGCTTTTTCAGTGAGAGCCGCCATTTCCAGCACGGTCATTCTCAGTTCTTCCATCTGCCGGATAAAATGTGATTTCATCACGTCGACTCCAAGGAAACTTTGGTCAGCTTTCGGCGCTCTTTTTCTCTTCGGGTTCGGCGGCCTGTTTTACCGTGAACAAGAATGCCGAGCCTCGGTCCTTGCCCCGCACCGGGCTTTCCACCCAGATCCGTCCCCCCATGTTCTGCACGATATGGCGGCAGATGGCAAGCCCGAGCCCCGTGCTTCCCGTGGAGGTTTCTCTTTGCCTGTCCACGCGATAGAAGCGTTCAAACACCCGGGCTTGGTGTTCGGAAGGAATGCCGGGTCCCTCGTCTTCGACGGCGAAAAGGATCGTCTCCTCCCGCACTTCGGCCCGGATGCGGATGGGTGTGTTCGGGCGGCTATAGCGCACGGCGTTGTCCAAGAGATTTTGAAAAACCTGGACCAGTGAATCCCGTTCGGCCCGGACCCACAGGGGGCGGTCGGGCAAAAGGGTCTGGATTTCCATGTTCTTCTTCCGGGCCTCCGGAAGGCATGTTTCCACGGCCGAAGCAATGGCCGAGACGGCGTCCACGGCGGTTTCGGGGATTTGAGGCGGCTGGCTTTCCAGGCGAGTCAGGGTGAGCAGATCGTTGACCATGCGGCTCATATGGTTGGCTTTGCGCACGATGGTTTCGATGAACATTTTGGCTTCTTCGTCTTGGGCGCACGGGCTTTCCAGCAGGGTTTCCGCATAGCCCTTGACGGCGGTCAGCGGGGTGCGCAGTTCGTGGGAGACATTGGCCACGAAATCGCGGCGGATTCTCGCCAGCCGCTTCAGCTCCGTGATGTCGTGCAGGACGATGACCGCCCCCCTCGGCACTACCGGGCTGTGCAGGGAGACCACGTGGACGTCGAAGAATCGGTCCGGATCCAGGACAACTTCCAGGTGCACGCTGTCTTGACCCGCCAAGACCCGGTCACAGGCCTTCTGCAATTCCGCGTTCAAGAAGACTTCCAAGGGTTTCAACCCCAAGGGCGATTGGGTCCCGCGCTGGATGTGCAAGGCCGCACGGTTGGCGGCCGTGATCCGCCCTTGGCCGTCCAGGAGAAGCACCCCTTCCTTCATGCCTTCCAGAATGGCGTGGAGTTGGGCCCGCTGATCTTCCATGCTTTTGAATTGCGTCTCAATCCGCTGGGCGACATCCACAAGCGTCTCTCCCAAGGCGTCCAAGACGGGATACCCCGACGGGCGCAGTCGAGGGCGTTCCCGGCGTCCCATGGCGCGCACCATTTCCAGCATGGGCGCCAGGGGTTTTTCCATGAGCCGGGAGAGAAAAAAAGAGAGGACGCCGGTCGCCGCGAAAGACAGCCCCAAGATCACGGCCAGGTGCAGGCGCTGCTGGTCCAACTTTTCCTTGATCTGCGAAACCGGCATGGCGATGCGCACGACGCCGTCAGGAAGGTTCGTGATGCCGGAGACGGGCATGGCGCCGTAGAGGAGTTCCTTGCGCAATGTGTCGCTTCGCCGCACGCTGAACCCGAAACCTTCGCGGCGGGCCGCCGCCACTTCCGGCCGATTCCAATGGTCTTCCATGAACCCGAGTTTGTCGTAGGGCACGTCGCTGTCGGCCACCACCCGCCCCCCTTGGGCGATGTAGGTGATCCGGATTCCCAAGAGGCTTCCCACTTGGGTGCACCAGTCGTCCAAATCGCTCAGCCACTGGAAAGGTTCGTGGCTCGTAAGCGCCCAAAGGACAAAGGTCAGGTTTTGACGGATTCGGGCTCTGGATTCGTCCATAAGGACCTGGTGCAGCTGGCGATGGAAATAGGACACGGGCGCCAGCACACACAGCAGGAGCACAACCCAAAAGGCGAGGAGCAATCTGGTGCGCACGCTCACGGGCTTCATGAAACGCTCCGTTCCCGAAACCGGTATCCCACGCCCCGAATCGTTTCCACCAGATGCGCATAGGGGCCCAGCTTTTGGCGAAGGCGCCGGATGTGGGTGTCCACCGTACGGGCGTAGCCCTCAAACTGGTAACCCCAAACGCGATCCAACAGCCGGTCGCGGGTAAGCACCCGGCCCCGATTGTGCATCAGCTCCACGAGCAGTTTGAATTCCGTGGCGGTCAAGAGGACTTCCTCGCCGTCGATCCACACTCGGTGGGCCTGTTCCTCCACGGCGATCCCCTCCACGGACAACACGTCCTGCGCCGGTACGGGGGCGGCCGCGCGGCGCATGACGGCCTGGACTCGAAGGACCAATTCGCGGGGGCTGAACGGCTTGACCACGTAATCGTCCGCGCCCAATTCCAAACCGACGATGCGATCCGCTTCTTCCCCTCGAGCCGTCAACATGATGATGGGCGTGGATGCCGTATCCTTGTTTCTTTTCAGGGTCTTGCACACATCGAGCCCGTCCATGCCGGGAAGCATGAGATCCAAGACGATGAGATCGGGCTTTTCGCGCAGTGCCGTATCCAGGCCTGAAACTCCATCTTCAGCCTTGAGCACCTCGTAGTCCGCGGCTTTGAGGTGCCAGGCGACCAGAGTCAAGATGTCCTTATCATCTTCGATGATGAGCACTCTGCCTCGTGCCAAGAACGCCTCCGAAAAGGTGTGCCTTCCCAAAACCCGATGATCCCGCTTGGACGGGACTCCTAAACCTTCTCCAAATCCCGGCCCCTCGGTCTCCGTTCCCGCTGGACAAAACCCGCACGGCGTCGACGGACGTCCCATGGAAAAGACCGCTGGGGAAACCTGAGCAAAGAACCCGTGACCGTTGAAGGCCGGGTCGAGTATCCGCGAAGAATCAATCGCGCCTGTGTCACAAGACCGTGATGAATGGGTGACATTTGTGTGACACGGGGTCTTCCGAATTCGGATTTCCTTGCTGGTTCGATCAAAATGCAAAGCCCGACTGACTGTAACATGAATGTCACAGACCGGTAACCTTACGTTCACATGGCCCGTTTAGGGTTTCGTTGTCGCACGAGACGGAATGGGACTCACAGAACCGGTCCCTTGATTAAAAACGATGAGGCAACCTTCCATGCCCGGCATGATCCTTCTCTCCCTGCTTGTTTTGAGCTCCGCGGCCTATGTTTTGGGGCACCGCCGTGTGCTCCGGATGGTCGGAGGGCCGGCCCACGCGAGAAACTTGGCCTCCCGCCCCCGTTACTACGGCACCTACGTGGCCTTGTGGTGTGCCGTCCCCGCCCTTGGGCTCCTTCTCGTTTGGCTTTTCCTGGAACCGATCGTCCTGGATCAACTGGTGCTGCGCCACCTGCCCGACGCCTACCGGGACCTTCCGCCGGAACGCTTGAGCCTTCTCATGAACGATATCAAGAATCTCGCCAAGGGCGGCATCGTTTCAGCCCAGGCTGAGCCTGCCGTGCAGGAGGCGGCGGAGCATTACCGGAGATTGCAGGGTCTGGCGAAAACGGCTCTTTGGGTTGTGGTGCTCAGTCTTTCGGCCCTCGGCCTTCACACCGGCTATCGAAAGATCCATGTATCGTTTCGGGCTCGAAACCAAGTGGAGAAGGTCCTTCACGTTTTTCTCGTGGCCGCTTCGACCATCGCCGTCTTTACCACCATCGGCATTGTTTTTTCTGTTCTTTTCGAAGCCTTGCGGTTTTTTCGACTCGTGCCGTGGTGGGAATTCCTCTTCGGGCTCAAGTGGAGCCCTCAGATGGCCATCCGCGCCGATCAGGTGGGCGCTTCGGGCGCTTTTGGCATGATCCCCGTTTTCACGGGAACTCTGCTCATCGCGGCCATCGCCATGGGCATTGCGGTCCCTTTGGGCCTGCTTTCCGCCATTTACCTCAGCGAATACGCCCCGAGAGGGGTCCGCGCCGCGGTCAAGCCCATTTTAGAAATTCTGGCAGGGATTCCCACTGTCGTCTACGGTTTTTTTGCCGCCCTGACGGTCGGGCCCTTGCTGAGGCGTTTAGGGGAAAGCGTAGGACTTTCGGTGGCTTCCGAGAGCGCCCTGGCGGCGGGTTTGGTCATGGGGATCATGATCGTGCCGTTCGTTTCGTCGTTATCCGACGATGTCATCAACGCTGTGCCCAACGACCTGCGGGACGGTTCCTTGGCCCTGGGCGCCACCCGATCGGAGACCGTCAAACGCGTTGTCTTGCCGGCGGCTTTGCCGGGTATCGTGGGCGGAATCCTGCTCGGAGTGTCCCGGGCCATCGGGGAGACCATGATCGTGGTCATGGCCGCAGGGTTGTCCGCCAATTTGACCCTCAATCCCCTGGCGGCCGTAACGACGGTGACGGTCCAGATCGTTACCCTCTTGGTGGGGGATCAAGAGTTCGACAGTCCCAAGACGTTGGCGGCTTTTGCCTTGGGCCTGGTTCTTTTCGTGCTCACCCTGGTCTTGAACATCATCGCTTTGGTTGTTGTCCGAAAATACCGAGAGCAATATGAATAAGCCGAAAAGTGCCGCATCCCCTTCCGAGGGGCCTTCCCGGTCCCGCACGGTGAGGATCGTCCAAGCGGGTCTCGAAAAGCGCTACCGGGCGGAAAAGCGATTCCGGCTGCTGGGCTTGAGCGCCGTGGTGTGCGCCCTCGCCTTTCTGGCGTTCATGTTTGCGGACATCATCGCCAAAGGCCACACGGCCTTTCAACAGACGTGCGTCCTCCTGGATCTCTTCGTGGATCCCGACGTGGTCCATGTGGGGAACCTGGATCAGGCCGATTACCAAGGATTGGTGAAAAGGAGCCTTGAGAAGCATTTCCCCGAGGTCACGGGAAGGCAGGAAAAACGCGAACTCTACAACCTGGTCAGTTCAGGTGCCGGAACGGCGGTGCGGCAAAAGGTTTTGGAAGACACCTCCGTGATCGGCAAAACCATAGAAGTGTGGGTGCCGGCGAACGACGACGTGGACATGGTCGTCAAGGGCCACGTGGACCGAAATCTTCCCGAATCCGAGCGGCGTCTGGGGAATCGTGCCCTTGGGTGGATCGAGACCTTGGAATCTCAAGGGCGAATCGCCAAGAAATGGAACAAAACCTTCTTCACCTCGGGAGATTCGCGGGAACCCGAGTTGGCGGGCATCCTGGGGGCGACGGCCGGCTCCTTCTACACCCTTCTTGTCACCTTGGCCCTGTCGTTTCCCATCGGTGTCGCCGCGGCCCTCTACCTGGAAGAATTCGCTCCGAAAAACCGCTGGACCGACCTCATTGAAGTGAACATCAACAACCTGGCGGCGGTGCCGTCCATCGTCTTCGGTCTTTTGGGCCTGGCGGTCTTTCTCTCGTTTTTCGGCCTGCCTCGATCGTCTCCTCTGGTCGGCGGTCTCGTGCTCACCCTCATGACGCTGCCGACCATCATCATTGCGGGACGGGCATCCTTGCAGGCCGTTCCCCCTTCCATTCGCGATGCGGCCTTGAGCGTCGGCGCCTCGCGGATGCAGGCCGTCTTTCATCATGTGCTGCCTCTGGCCCTGCCGGGCATGCTCACCGGGACCATCATTGGGATGGCCCGGGCTCTCGGCGAGACGGCCCCGCTTCTCATGGTGGGGATGGTGGCCTTCATTGTGGACATTCCCCGCGGGTTCATGGACCCGGCAACGGTGCTTCCCGTGCAGATCTACCTGTGGGCCGACAGTGCGGAACGCGCTTTTGTGGAAAAAACGTCTGCGGCCATTTTGGTGTTGCTGGCGTTCCTGATCACCATGAACGCCGCGGCGGTCTATCTTCGCAACCGCTTTGAACGACGCTGGTGAAAAGGAGGTGAGAACAGTCGCAATCGTCGAAACAGGGACCGAACCGTCAATAATGAGAGCCGACGGGCCGCATCGGCACCGGACGGCACACACGAAGAGACACAAGGAGAACGAACGATGAGACGCCTTTTCCTGACCATGATCGCTCTTTCCATGCTTTGGGCTGTGCAGGATCCCGCTCAGGCTCTCGCGCGGGACTACATCTACATCGTGGGCTCTTCCACCGTGTATCCCTTCTCCACGGCTGTGGCCGAACAATTCGGAAAAGCCTATGGCTTCAAGACCCCCAAGGTGGAATCCACGGGAACCGGCGGCGGCTTCAAGCTTTTTTGCGCCGGGGTCGGGGTGGAACATCCCGACATCAGCAACGCCTCGCGCGCCATCAAGAAATCGGAACTGGAAACCTGCGCTCAAAACGGGGTCAAAGAGATCGTCGAAGTGAAAATCGGCTATGATGGCATCGTCGTGGCCAACAGCAAGAAATCGGCGGTGATGAAACTCACCCGCAAGGATCTTTTCATGGCCTTGGCGGCGGAAATCCCCGATCCCAAAGGCGGTGCGGCAATGGTCAAAAACCCCTTCAAGACGTGGAAAGACGTCAACCCCGCCCTGCCCGACGTGAAGATCGAAGTGCTGGGGCCTCCTCCCACCTCCGGGACCCGCGATGCTTTCTTGGAGCTGGCCATGGAAGAAGGGGCCTTGGAAATCGCTTCTTTGAAGGAGCTCAAGAAGAGCGATGAAAAGGCCTTTAAGAAAGTGGCCCATAGCATCCGGGAAGACGGGGCATGGATCGACGCCGGCGAAAACGACAACCTCATCGTGCAGAAACTTTTGGCCAATCCCAATGCGGTGGGGGTTTTCGGGTTCAGCTTCCTCGACCAAAACACGGACAAGATCCAGGGTGCCGAGGTGAACGGCGTCGCTCCCACCTTCGAGAGCATTTCGGCCCAGAAGTACCCGCTATCCAGGCCGCTCTTTTTCTACGTCAAGAAGGCCCATGTGGGCAGCATCCCTGGCATTCAGGAATTCGTCAAGGAATTCACCGAGGATAAGGCGTGGGGTCCACAGGGCTATTTGGCGGACAAGGGGCTCATCCCGCTGCCGGATGCGGAAAGGGCGTCCATGCGTGAAGCGGCCCGTGCCTTGAAAGTGCTCGCCGTGCAGTAGTCTTTCGAGGGAAATTGTTCGGAAACGGGCGCCCGTTCCAAGGGCGCCCGGGCAAAAACTATGCGAATGAATCGGTATTGAGTAAGATGATGGATGCCTTCGTGAGCGCAAGAAGCCTTAGAGGCCTGAAAGAGCCGACGCAAGGGGACCGTTCCGTGGCGGAACCAAAGAAGACTGCTGGAGGATCTCAGGACCTTCCCGGGAAAACCGTCGGAGATGTGCACGTGGCCAATCCCCGCATGACGTGCCGCCATGTGAACGTCTTTTACGGGGACAAGCAGGCCATTCGGGATGTGTCCATCGATATCGGCCGCAACGAGGTGCTCGCCATGATCGGCCCTTCCGGATGCGGCAAGTCCACCTTCCTGCGCTGCCTGAACCGCATGAACGATACCATCGAGGGGTGCCGCGTCACGGGAACCATCACCCTGGACGGACAGGATATCTATGACCCTTCCCTGGATGTGGTGCTCCTGCGCGCTCAGGTGGGCATGGTTTTCCAGAAACCCAACCCGTTTCCCAAGTCCATTTATGAAAATGTGGCCTACGGTCCCAAGATTCACGGCCTGGCCCAAAGCCGGGAAGAACTGGACGAAATTGTGGAAACGTCCCTTCGGAAAGCGGGGTTGTGGGAGGAAGTGAAAGATCGGCTGAACCAGTCGGGCACGGGCCTTTCCGGAGGGCAGCAGCAAAGGCTGTGCATCGCTCGGGCCATCGCCGTCAACCCCGAAGTCATCCTTATGGATGAGCCGTGCTCCGCCCTGGACCCCATCGCCACCGGCCGCATCGAAGACCTGATCCACGAGCTGCGGGAGCAGTACAGTATTGTCATCGTCACCCATTCCATGCAGCAGGCGGCCCGAGTCTCCCAGAGGACGGCTTTTTTCCACATGGGCGATCTCATCGAAGTGGGCCCTACCGACCGCATTTTTACCCGACCCCGCCACAAACTCACGGAAGACTACATCACCGGGCGCTTTGGCTAGTTTCGTCTGAGTTTCCGAAAAGAATTTGAATCACATGGTGGTGGCGAAGAATTTCGGGGCCGGGACCGGTCAGGGTGACCGATCCGTCCTCGATGAGAAAAGCCACATCGGCAACGCGCAGGATCCGGCGCACATGTTGCCCGGCAATGAGCAGGGTCAGGCCGCTCTGCCGAAGCTTCTGGAAGGCGCTGCAGAAGCGCCGGACGACTTTCGGGCTGAGTCCGAGGAAGGGATCGTCGAGGAGCAAGAGTCGGGCTCCGGCCATTAGACCCCGGCCGAGGGTGACCATGCGTTTTTCCCCGCCGCTCAAGGCGCCGGCCCTCTGGCGCTTCTTTTCTTCCAGTTCGGGAAAAAGACAGAAGACCAACTTCAACCGTTCTTCTATGCGGTGCCGGTGAAGATAGCCCCCCACTTCCAGGTTTTCCAACACGGACATCTCGGGAAAAACGCTCATTCCCTCGGGAACGTAAACCATCCCCAGCCGGACGATGTCGGCCACGTCCAAGGTTTCGGTGCGAATGCCGTCGTAGAGGATGTGCCCTCGAACCGGTCGGATAATGCCGGCCACGGCCTTGAGAATCGTGGTCTTTCCCGCTCCGTTGGGGCCCACCATGGCGACGATCTGTTGGGGCCACACGGTGAAGGAGACGTCCTGGAGCACGGGCGTCAACCCGATGGACGCCCAGAGATTCCGCACGTCGAGCAAAGGGAGGCTGTTTTCTGCAGGTCCCATGGGTGTCACGCCTCTTCGGCCGTCTCGCGTTCTCCCAGGTACGCCGACAAGACTTCCGGATGGTGCAGCACGTCCTCGGGCGGGCCTTCCACGATCTTTTCCCCTTGATCCAAGGCCACCAGCCTGTCGGAGACGCGCGCCGTCAGGTTCAGGAAATGATCCACCAGGAGAATGGTCATTCCTCGTTCCCGCAGGGAAAGCACCAGCTGGGCCGCTTGATTGACCGCGTGGGGGCTGAGTCCCGCGGCGATTTCATCGAGAAGGAGCAAGGACGGGCGGGTGGCCAGGGCCCGGGCCACTTCGAGCCGCCGTTGTTCCGATAATGTCAGTTCCTTTCCCGGCGTATGGCGTTTTTCGTGAAGCCCGACCAGGTCCAACAAGTCGGCGGCTTCCCGTTCGTCCGAGAGAAGGCGGGAACCGTCGGCGGGGCTTTTCCCGAACCACAGGCCGATGAGCACGTTTTCCTCGGCGGTCATGTCCGGAAAGGGGCGCGCGATCTGAAAGGTGCGGGCAATGCCCGCACGACACACCTTGTATGGGGGCCAGCCGGTGATGGGGCGACCGAGAAAAATCACATCGCCGGAAAAGGCTTGAACGACGCCGGAGATGACGTTGAAAAGGGTTGTTTTCCCGGCGCCGTTGGGCCCGATCAAACTGACAATTTCACCCTCATGGACCGAAAAGCTCACGTCTTTCAAAATCGCCCGCGCTCCGAAGCGAACCGTGATGTGATGGATTTCCAGAACGCGCTTCATTTTTTCCACGATCCCAAGCCTTTCGGGAAAAAGAGGACGGAGCCCACGATGACCAGGCCGTAGACGGCGGCGTGACCTGCGGGGAGCACGGGATGAAGCACGAGCTGGTCCAGCGGGTAGAGGACGAGGGCTCCCAAGGCGGGACCGAACCATCGGAAACGCCCGCCCAAGATGGAGAGCACTAGGGGTATGGCCGAAAGATGGGCGCTGAAGACGACGGGAGGTTCCACGAAACCGTGGAGGTGCGCGTAAAGGCCGCCGCACAGACCCGTGAGGAGCGCGCTGAGGGTCATGACGGTCCATCGCAAGAGATGCACCGGGACGCCCAGGACGCCCGCCGCCTGCTCGTCTTCCCGAACGGCGCGAAGCGCCCATCCCCATCGGGAATGGATCGCCTTGCCATGGATCCATGTGCCGGCAAAAAGCAGGAGGAGAAGCGCGTAGTATTGGGCCGTGAGGCTTGTTCCGAAGTCTATGGCGACGGAGCCGAGCCGGACGAGGGGCAGGGGGCGTATTCCCACGAGGCCCAAAGAGCCGTAGGTGACGGATTCCCAATTGTCGGCGATGACCTTGGGAATTTCCACGGCGGCGAGCGTCACCAAGGCAAAGGTGGCGCCTCGAAGGTTTCGAAAGACGGCGGCGCACAGGGCGCCGTAGAGTCCTGCGCTTAGGGCCCCTGCGGTGAGCGTCGCGGCAAGATGACCCGATCCGTAATGGTCCATCAAGGCCGCTCCGTAGGCCCCCAGGCCGAAATACGCCGCATGGCCCAGGGAGATGAGACCGCTCAGCGCCGTGAGATTCCAAGCCATGGCCACGACGGCGTACAAAAAGGCCATGGTGAAGACACGGCAGACCAGTTGGGGATGGGCCGTCCCCAGAGGCCATGCCGCCAGCACCAGGATCACCGCCCAGAAGACCGCAGAGGAAGAAATGGGATGTCTTTTCACAGTTCCGGGGCCGACCTTTTCCCCACCAGCAATCCGTGAGGTTTCCACAGCAGCAATACGATAAGGATCAGGGCGCTCACCAATTCCCGCCAGTTCGTCCCCAGCACCAGCGCGGCCCCCGATTCCAAAGCCGCCAGAATACAGGCTCCCAAGAGAAGGCTCCGAATATGGCCCACGCCGGCAAAGATCGTGATGACAATGGCGATGAGGGTCGCTTCCAGCCCCCCGGCCGGGTGAAGATAGGCCAGGCGCCCGAAGAGGGGTCCGGCAAGGCCGATGAGCATCCCTCCGATGGCAAAAGCCACCCCCTTCATGCGGTCCACATGGATGCCCGCCAGTCGGGCCGCTTCTCGTTCTTGGATGGTCGCCCTCAACGCCTTGCCCAGGAACGTGTGGTGCAGCATGAGAAAGACGGCGGCTGTAGCGGCCGAGGAAAGGCCAAAGGTCCACAGGTGGGTTTCCGTCACGGAGGCCCTGCCGAAAGGGGAAAAGACGGCTGCTTCGCTGGACGGAATGAGGCGGTAGTCGGCGCTGAAAAAAAACAACATGACGTTTTGGGCGATGAGGGCCATGCCGAACGTCATGACCAAAGAATTCAATTCAAAAGGTTCGCCCACTTTCTTCAGCACCTGGTGCATGGCCACGAGTACGCCCGTCAGAAGCAGCATGCACAGGGGCAAGGTCATCCAAAAGGTCCAACCGTAGGCTTTCATGAGGCCGTAAGCCAGGTAGCCGCTCAGGACGATGAGCTCCCCATGGGCCAGGTTGAAGGCGTGGGTGACGCCGAAAATCAGGGAAAATCCCAGAGCGGTCAGAGTATAAAAAAAACCGAGGGAGAGCACGCCGATAAGGAATTGGGCCCACATGATCGGTTCACCCGCGGCCTCAATTCGTCGGTCCGGTCATGGGGATCCACGTGCCCTGGGCGCGGTCCGCGGGATAGATCGGCACCAAACGGCCGTTTTGGATCTGGACCACCACCTGCCGATAGTGAAGAGGATCTCCCTTGGCGTCGAACTGGACTCGCCCTAGGGGCAGTGTCACATCCGCCGCCCGCAAGGCGTCCGCAATGTGAGGGCCGTCCAGAGGGGCGCCGCGTTCCACGACGGTCCGCATGGCCTCGAGGAGCACCTTGGCGGCGGTGTAGCCATGCATGACCGTAGAGGTGGGGTCTCGACCGTATTTGGCGCGAAAGGCCTCCGAAAAACGCCGGGATGCCTCTTCGGTTCCGGGGTAGGGAAAATCCGGATGCCAGGCGCTCATGCCCAAAAGATTTTCCGCCGCCGGTCCCATCTGTTGGATGAATTCGGGGTAGGCAATGCCCCACGGGCCCACATAGGCCGCGAGGGGAATGTTTTGTTCGCGAATCTGCCGGACCAGGATCAGATGGTCCGGAAAAAACCCCGCGCTGATCAGGACCTCGGCGTGAAGGGAGCGCATCTTGAGAAGAAAAGGGGCGAAATCCGGCGTGCCGGGACGAAACTTTTCCACGAGGGGCAGTTCGACCCCTGCGCGTCGAAGGCACTGGAAAAGCACTTGGGAAAATTCCGTGGCGCCGGGTGTTGCGGCGTGGAGAATGGCTGCTTTTTTCCCTGGCATCACTTTAGGAAGAAACCGACACAGGGGCTCCGTCACCCCATCCAAATGGGAGATGCGAAAAAAGAAGGGGTTTTTTCCTCCCAGGGTCAGGTCTTTTTGCAGGCTTGCCGAGGCCACGTATGGGATCTGGGCCTTCAAGGCCAGTTGGCTGATGGGCCCCACGAGCGAATCCACATACCCGCCCGTCAGGGCCGTCACCTTTTCCCGGTAGATGAGATCCTGGGCTTGGTTGACGGCTGTTTCCGGCTGGCTTTGATCGTCTCGCGAAAGCAACTGGACGGGGCGACCTGCAAGGCCGCCGGCCTGATTGATTTCGTCCACGGCTTGTTCGATGCCGCTCTGGATTTCCTGGCCGTGATTGGCGAGCTTTCCCGTCAAGGGGTTGATGGCCCCCAGGCGCACCGGCGCCGCCGCATGTCCCGCGTGAGCGAGCCCCGCCAAGAGGATCCAGGTGAAAACGAACCGAAGAAAAAGCCGCGCGAAAGGCATCGTCCCCCTCCTCCCTTTTTCATTAGGGCCACGTCCCCGGGCCGTTCTCGGCGTGATGCCGATCCCACCATATGCCATGGGGCCGGAAGGGGCAAGACGGTTCATGGACTTTCAGGCTTCAGGCGTCCACCTCGAGCACGTAGCCCACGGGGGCGAAGGCGAAACGGGACCCGAATTCGGCGGACAACCTGGCGATGGGCGCCTGCCCTGTGCAGTGGCTCACGGCGAGGATCTGCACATCAAATTTCTTAAGGGCCTCCATGGTCTTGTCCAGTTGGGCCGCAGGCGAAAAGCCGAGATGCGTTCCGCCGAGCACGGCATAAACCCGGCTTTCCCCGCATTGGCTCGTGAGGTGCTCCAGGATGTTGATCAATCCCGCATGGGCGCATCCCAAGAGGACGACGAGGCCTTTGGCGGTCTTGACGGCCAAGGAGTAATCATCGCGAAAGGGATCCGGGGCCCAATCCCCGTTGGATCGGATGATGAACTTGGGATCCCCCGTTTCGAAGTCCGTGCGCCGAGGCACCTCTCCGGAAAGGAACACGTTGGGGGCGATTTCCGAAAAGCTTTCCACCCACTGGAACTGAGCGCCCCGGGTCACCAAGTAGGCTTCCCTCCAAGGCATGCCGATGGAGACGGGCTTTTCCACAGGGCCCACGGGCATGTAGCGGAACCGTTCCAGGAGGACGTCCGGGTGGGCCGCCACGGGGCAGGGGCCGCGGACGCCGAGGAAGGCCAGCATCCCGCCCGTATGGTCGAAGTGGCCGTGGCTGAGCACGAGCTTGTCCACCTTGGTGAGGTCTTTCTTGAGACGCAGGGCGTTTTGAATGAGGCCGAATCCCTGGCCGGTGTCGAAAAGGAGCACTGCCTCCGGGGTCTCCACGTAAGCGGCAAAACCGTGTTCTCCGATGAGTCCCGGAACCGGCACGGTGTTTTCACACAGAACGGTGATCTTATAGCCCATGGCCCACTCCTTTCTTCCACGAAAGCCCCTTTCGGTGCGTCCTCTCCCGTTTTGAAAGAGTCTAACCGAAATGGATGAGGCGGCATAGAGCCCATGCCGCCTCAATGGTTCGGTGTCGGCCTCGTAACGATTACTTTCTCAGCATGCGCCGCAGGAGCTTCCCGGTGGGCGTTCTCGGGAGCGAATCCACATATTCCACGAGACGCGGAAGCTTGTAGACGGCGATGTGTTGCTTGAGGAATTCCTTCAGTTCCTCGAAGAAAGCGTCTCCGCCTTCATAGCCGGGCTTGAGCACGATGAAGGCTTTGGTGACCTGGCCTTTTTCCGGATCCGGCACGCCGATCACCCCCACGTCCGCCACGGCAGGATGCTTGAGGATGGCTTCTTCCACTTCGGCAGGCCCGATGCGGTACCCCGAGCTCTTGATCATGTCGTCTTCGCGGGACACGAAGAAGATGTTGCCGTCCTCGCGCATGTAGACGGCATCGCCCATCTGGTTCCAGCCGTTCTTGACGCCCTTTTGCTGGGACTTGAGCAGCCGTTCCCCGTCCACATAAGGCTTCCAGTAGAGGGTGCCCGAGGGGCCCTTGATGATCATGCTGCCCACTTCGTTGGGCTTGCAGTCGTTCCATTCGGCGTCCACGACGCGCACGAGCACGCCGGGCAGGGCCTTGCCGATGGAGTTGGGCACGGGTTCGGGGTTGAGGGTGTTGGAGGTGAGCAGGTGGAGCATTTCGGTGCCGCCCAAACCTTCCCAGATGGGCTGGCCCGTGAGTTTGATCCAACCTTCCAGGGTTTCGGCGCCCAGGGCGTCGCCGCCGGAGGTGCACAACCGGACGCTGCTGAAATCGTATTTCTTGAAGTCGGGGAACTTCATCAAGGCCCGATAGGCTGTGGGAAGACCCGTGAGCACGGTGATTTTGTGCTTTTCGATGAGTTCCATCATGTCGGCCGGCGCAAACTTGGGAAGGAGCGAGATGCCCGCGCCGCCTTCAAACGGAATCAGAGTGAAGGTGCCGAAGCCCGCCGCGAAGGACACCGGGGCGGCGCCGCCCAAGACATCGCCGGGTTTCAGGTTGTAGACGTATTTATTGACCAGCCTGGATTCGATGATCACGGGCCGGACGAAATGGACGCAGCCCTTGGGCATGCCCGTGGTTCCCGAGGTGTAGAGGATGACGCCGATATCATCGGCCTTGAGCATGGTCGCTTCCAGGTTGGGAGATCCTTGCTGGAGCATTTCCTCGTAAACCAGGTGCCCCTGCGCTTTGACCTCGTCGGGATTGCCGCCGATGACGATGACCTTTGTCCCGTATTCGAAGTCCTGCTTGGCTTCTTCCACGGGGCCCATCAGAGGGGCGTTGACGACGAAGAATTTCATTTCCGCGTTGTTCACGACGAAGGCCACCTCTTCCTTGGACCACAGGGGCGAGGTGGGAATCGGGATGGCCCCGATCTTTTCGATGGCGAAGATGGTGACAAGAGCTTGCGGCGAATTGACCAGGCGGATGCCGATGCGGTCTTGGGGTTCCACGCCGGCCGCCTTAAGGGCGTTGCCGAACTTGTTGACCATTTGCTGCAGCTGGGCGTAAGTGAACTGCTTATCCATGAACTTGATGGCAATGTTGTCTCCCCGCCCTTCCCGCACATGCCTGTCCAGCAAATAGTCGGCGAGATTGAGTTCCATGGGGGTGTCGGCAAATTCCTCGGGCACGATGTACTCGGGCCACATGTCTTTTGGGGGGAGATAATTTTCCGGTATTCTCGCCATGCTCGTTTCCTCCTTGACCTGCATGTTGGACATGGATGCCGATGCGGGCCTCCGCGCGGCATCAAGTGGGACTCACTGAAAAAGGGGCCGTCCTGCGCATCACCTCCTTTGGTGAACCGACCATGCTTAATGAAAAATGCATCCGCCAGGGGCGGGCCCGAGCGGCAACAACCGTGCGAATCGAAACTTTGAAAAAAATGGTAAAGCCCGTACCAGGGGGAGCGCATGGGATGGGAAAGGGGAGGATGAAGAGGAGGTGCGCGCGGGAGATGGTCCGTCGCGAACGGCGGAGTTAAGCGTCTCGGTGGTGCCTCGTGCCGTGGGCCTTACCGGCGAGCCTTTCAGGCATCGCTCTCATTTAGCTTTCTGCAGAAACGACCTCGATGCCTTCCTCCTTCAAAGATCCGATGATGGGGTCCATGGGGCACTTCTTGATCCGAAAAGAATACACGGCCTCGTCGCCGACCGTGGGCTGCACGTAACAGACGCTGATGATCTCGGCGCCCTTGTCCTGCAAGAGCCGCGTGACGCCGTCCAAGCTCTGGCTGGGGCCCGCAAGCTTCACGTCCAACCGGCTGGAACTTTGCATCAGTCCCAACATGGAAATAAAGGCCGAAAGGATGTCCACCACGGTGATCACTCCGACGAGCTTTTGGCCCTCCACGACGGGAAGCCCGCCGATGCGGTTTTCCAGGGTCAGCTGGGCCGCCGTTTCCAGGGAATCGTCGGGGCTTACCGTAATCGGGCGCCGCACCATGACGTCCTCGACGGAAAGCTCTTCCAGCATGGAAGCGATGAGCACACTGCGCAGGTCCGCGTCCGTGACCCAGCCCACCAATGTGCCGTCCGCCTGCACCACGGGAAGATGCCGGATGGAATGGCGCTTCATGAGCTTCAAAGCCTCCTGGACGGACGCTTCCTTGGTGGTGGTCACCACATCCGTGGTCATCCAATGGCGAACGATCATGGCCGGAACCTGCCCGGTCGAAAGGATTAGATTGGCTGATCGATGCAATGTACGCTGTGGCGGCGGGCTTGCCCTAACTTGGGCCCCCTTCGCGCCAAAGCCTAAGAAAAGTGCCGGGGGATTGCAAGAGAAAAATCGTACATAGTAGGGGCTGTGCCGCCAAAGAGGGTGCGTTGACTTGAAGTGTCCTTCCGCTATACTGGACGCCGTGGGAAGGAAAAAGCGCACGTCGGGATTTTTGTGCATTGAATGCAGGAAGAAAGGACGAGGGCTTTGAGAGACCCCAAGTACATTTTCATCACCGGCGGGGTTTTGTCTTCCTTGGGCAAAGGTCTTGCCGCCGCCTCCATCGGGGCGCTCATGGAAAGCCGAGGGCTTCGGGTCACGCTCCAGAAGCTGGACCCTTACATCAACGTGGATCCCGGCACCATGAATCCTTTTCAGCACGGGGAAGTCTACGTCACGGACGACGGGGCGGAAACGGACCTGGACCTGGGCCACTACGAACGGTTCACCCACGCGCGCATGAGCAAGCGCAACAACTACACCTCGGGAAGCATTTACTACAGTGTCATCACCAAGGAGCGCCGGGGAGACTACTTGGGGGGAACGGTGCAAGTCATCCCCCACGTGACCGACGAAATCAAGGCGTGCATTCGGCAGGTGGCCGACGGCGTGGACCTGGTCATCGTGGAAATCGGCGGGACCGTCGGCGATATCGAAAGCCTGCCGTTTTTGGAGGCCATCCGCCAATTTCGTATCGACGTGGGCCGGGAAAACGCCCTCTACATCCACGTGACCCTGGTGCCCTACGTCAAGGCGGCGGGGGAGGTGAAAACCAAGCCCACCCAGCACAGCGTCAAGGAACTTCGCGGCATCGGGATCCAGCCGGATATCCTGCTGTGCCGTACCGAGTTTCCCCTTTCCAAGGAAATCAAAGCCAAGATCGGCCACTTCTGCAATGTGGAGCCTGACTGCGTGATCACGGCCAAGGATGTGGAATGCATCTACGAGGTGCCGTTGTGTTTCCACGAAGAGGGGCTGGATGAAAAGATTTTGAAAAAGCTGAACATTTGGACTCGAGCCCCCCAGTTGGACGACTGGCGGGAGCTTATCCGGCGCATGAAGAACCCGTCCCGCGAGCTGACCATCGCCGTGGTGGGCAAGTACATCGACCTTCGGGAGTCCTACAAGAGCCTCAACGAAGCTTTGGCCCACGGCGGGGCGGCCAACGACGCCCGGGTGAAGCTGGACTACATCGATTCGGAAAACGTGGAACGATCCGGTGGGGAAGCTCTGCTCCAGCAGGCCGACGGCATCCTGGTGCCCGGCGGGTTCGGATCGCGGGGCATCGAGGGAAAGATCAAGGCCATCCGATACGCCCGGGAGCACAAGGTGCCGTTCTTCGGCATTTGCCTCGGCATGCAGATGGCGGTGGTGGAATTCGCCCGGCATGTGGCGGGGTTGGAAGGGGCGCACAGTATGGAAATCGACAAGCACACGCCCCATCCGGTGATCTTTCTCATGCGCGAATGGTTCGATTACAAGAACAACCGCTTGGTCCAGCGGGACGAAAGGTCCGATTTGGGCGGCACCATGCGATTGGGGGCGTACCCGTGCCTGCTGGAACCGGGCAGTTTCGCCTACGAAGCCTACCAAAAGGTGGAAATTTCCGAGCGGCACCGCCACCGCTATGAATTCAACAACGAATACCGGACCATTTTGGGCAACGCCGGCATGCGCTTTACCGGCCTGTCGCCGGATCGGAACCTGGTGGAAATCATCGAGCTGCCCGACCATCCCTGGTTTCTGGGCTGCCAGTTTCATCCCGAATTCAAATCCAAACCCATGGATCCCCACCCGCTCTTCAAAGCCTTTGTGAAGAAAGCCCTGGAGTTTTCCGAAAGGAGATCCCGAGAGGCGGCCGACACCGGTGCGGATCCTGCCCCAGCGGATCCCGAAAGAGAGAGTGAGACCTCGTGAGCGAAGCAACATCCCCCATTTGGATTCGCGGTCTTCCCTTCGGCAAGGACCGCTTCTTCCTCATGGCCGGCCCCTGTGTTTTGGAAAGCGCGGATTTGGCCCTGCGTGTGGCGTCGACCCTTGTCCGCATCTGCCGGGATCTGGACATCCCTTACATCTTCAAGAGTTCCTACGACAAGGCCAACCGCACGTCCATCGATTCCTACCGGGGCCCCGGCATGGCGGAAGGGCTGAAGATTCTGGAGCGGGTCCGCGCCGAGGTGGGGGTGCCGGTGGTCACCGACGTCCATTCGGTGGAAGAGACGGCCCCGGTGGCCCGCGTGGCGGATGTGCTCCAAATTCCCGCCTTTCTCGCTCGGCAAACGGATTTGGTGGTGGCCGCCGCCAAGACGGGAAAACCCATCAATCTGAAAAAGGCCCAGTTTCTCGCCCCTTGGGACATGTTCCAGGTGGTCCGAAAAGCGGAAAGCGCCGGCAACCGAAAGATCTTCATTACGGAACGGGGCACCTGCTTTGGGTACAACACCTTGGTAGTGGACATGCGCTCGGTGAGCCTGCTCAGTCGTTCCCCCTATCCCCTGGTCTTCGATGCGACCCACAGCGTGCAGATCCCCGGCGGGCAGGGCACGGCGTCGGGAGGGGAGCGGCGGTATGTGGAGAGCCTGGCGCGGGCGGCCGTGGCGGCCGGAGCGGACGGGGTTTTTATGGAAGTCCACGAAGACCCGGACAGGGCGCTGTGTGACGGCCCCAATTCCCTGCCTCTCCACGAGGCCTTCGCCGTCCTGAGCGCGCTCAAAGACCTCTATGAAACCACGCGAAAGCATCCCTTCCGGCTCCAGGACCCACCGGCTTCCCCTTTCGTTGGAGCGTGACGGCTGCGACGCCGGATCAAAGCAAAAAGACATGTAAGATTAACGGCCAACATTCGCTGAGGGGGCCTCATGAGAGATGAATCCAGGATCGTTGGCGTGGACGAGGCGCTCAAGGAGCGCATCCTTTCGGTGAGGTTGGTGATCTTTGACGTGGACGGGGTGCTCACCGACGGGGGGATCACGATCCATGACGACGGCTCCGAATCCAAAACGTTCGACGTGAAAGACGGCCACGGCATTAAGCTGCTCCAACGGTCCGGCTTGCAGGCCGCCCTCATCTCCGGGCGCTTCTGCGCCTCCGTGGAACATCGGGCCAAGGGGCTGGGCATCGAGCATGTCTACCAAGGAATCCACCGGAAAGTGGAAGCCTATGAAAAAATCAAGGCGGCCACCGGCCTGGAAGACCGGCACATGGCTTACGTGGGCGACGATCTCATCGACATTCCGGTCATGCGCCGTGTGGGTTTCGCCGTCTGTGTCCAGGACGCCGTGGATCACGTGAAGCCTTTCGCCCATTATGTGACGCAACGCCCCGGCGGCAAAGGGGCTGCACGGGAGATCTGCGAGCTGATCCTCCAGGTGCAGGGCCTCTGGAAGGGCGTCACCGCCCGATATTTCCAAGAAGACGCGGGCTGAGCCGATCCAGCAGGAACTTCTTGTAAGTGGTTTCCCCCATGGGGATGCCGAGAAAATCATGGGCCCACCGGGGCTTTCGGGCGAAGAGGGCCACGAAGAACCCGGGAAACTCATAAACCCACCGGGCGAAAAAAGCGGCATATCGAAGGTTGTCCCCGAGGACGCTCATGCAGCGGGATCGATACGCGCGATGGAGAGGACCCCGAAGCGTTCCCTGGACGGCGTCGGCGATGGTGTCCGCGGCCAGTTGGCCTGATCGCATGGCATAGAAAATGCCCTCACCGGAAAAGGCTTCCCCGAAACCGCCCGCATCCCCCGCGTACAGGATGCGTGGCGAGCCGAGCCTGGGGGCGATGCCGCGGCATGGAATGGGGCTCCCGCTGTAGCGGAGGTCGTCCGGACCTCCGAGCCTTTTGAGAAAATCCGAAAAAGCTTTGCGGGTCTGTGTCCGGCCCCGATGCAGTCCCCCCACCCCGACGGAGAAGGCTCCGCGCAGGGGAAAAACCCAACCGTACCCGTGAGGGTAGGCGTCGAAGTAAAAGTCCAGAAGGTCGTCTTCTTTGCGCAAGAAAAGTCGGGCCGCTGAGGCGTCGAAGCGTCCCGTTACGGCTTTCCATCGAGGCCCTTCGGTTCCCGGGCCGGGGTGGCGCCGGTTCAGGGCTCCGACGGCTCCGTGGGCGACAATGACGTATCGGCTTCGATACACCCCTGAGGCGGTTTTTACCGTGACGTGGGAGTCGGTCTCTTCAAGGTCCAGGACCTTCTCCTCCATGGAGAACGCGGCGCCCGATTCCCGAGCCTTTTCAACCAGCAGAGAATCGAAAGCTTCGCGGCGCACCATGACGGCGATGGGCTGGGACCGGCGGGCTTCCATCACGCGACGGCCCCAGACGGCTCGTATGCCGTAAACAAAGCCTTCTTGAACCCTTTCCGGCAAAGCGAAGCCCAAGGCGTTCACGCCGTTCATGGACAAGGCGCCGCCGCAGGGTTTGTGCCGGGGGAATCGCTCCTTTTCGAAACACAGAGCTTTCAATCCACGCTGGGCCGCCCTGCGGGCTGCACAGGCTCCCGCGGGACCGGCCCCCACAACGATGCAGTCCGTCATCGCCTGGAACCTCGTTTGATGCCGTTGGAAGATGCGCCCCTTATCCCGAACCGGTGCCACTGACTCGTAAAGGCAAAAAGCGGGCCTGTCAATCCTCGGGTTTCGGGTATGATCCTTTACAGTGCGAAAGAGCGCGTGTTAAATACCCTTGGGATTTGACGGAAAGGCGAAAGGGGTCGGACACTTCATGAAAGGAACGGGGAAGGTGGTTCCGTGGCTGCTCGTTGCGGCGGCCGTCGTGGTGGCGGTGCTTTTTTCCCACGCCTTCCTGAAGATGAAGAAGGACAGGGCCGCGCAGGAAGCGTCTTCCGCCCCGTCCGTGGATTCGGACATTCGCCTTACCGACATGGATTATACGGAAGTTCAGGAAGGGAAGCCCATGTGGCGCATCAAGGCCCATGAGGCGAAATACTACGAGGGGGAGCAAAAAACCCTGCTGACCCAGGTCGACCTCACGCTTTTTATGGAAAGCGACCGGGAAGTCCGGCTGGCCAGCGATCACGGCCTGCTCCATACGGGCCGCAAGGACATCGAACTGTGGGGACGCGTAACGGCCCGTGTGCCACAAGGCTACGAGGTCCAAACCGACAAGGTCTATTACGATCATGAGGCGCAAAAGATCCGGTCCCAGTCCCCTGTTCGTCTCGCGGGACCTCAGGTGGATCTCCAGGGGAACCAATGGCAGTACGACTTGGCGACGTCCACGGTTCTCGTGGAAGGAGAGGTTCGTGCCCTGGTGCGAGGACTCTTCTCGGTGCGGAATGCAAAATGACGGGTGACGAAAAAAAAGCCTCCAAAGGTTTTCCAGCGGGCGTTCGGCGCGGGGCGCGCTGCGCAGCGGCCCTCTTGTCTTTTATCATCATGCTGATCGCCGTCCCGGTGGGGCTTCGCGCCCAAAGCCCAAGTCCCGTCCCGATGCGGTCCGGGCAGGATGCGGAAAAACCCATCAACATCGCCAGTGACCGCATGGTAGCCGATCAGAAAAGCCGAACGGTGATTTTCGAAGGCCACGTGACGGTCCAACAGGGCGCCATGACCATCACGGGACAGAAACTTACCGTGTACGGTGCGGAAAGGGCCAAAGGGGCGGGAAACCCTCAGGGAGAAGTGACGGGAGACCAGATCGAACGCATTGAAGTGGAGGGCAACGTGGTCATTTCCGAAGGGGATCGCGTGGCCACGTCCCAAAAAGCCGTGCTCTACAATAAAGAGCAGAAAATCGTGCTCATGGGCTCTCCGGTGCTCGTTCAGGGCAAAGACAGGGTGCAGGGCGACCTCATCACCCTCTACCTCGAAGACCAGAGAAGCGTGGTGGAAGGTCGGGCCGGCAGCCCCGTGCAGGCGGTTTTCCATCCCAAGGAAACGCCGAAGAAACCATGACGGCTTCAGGACGCGTTCTGCGCACGGAGGGTCTGGTCAAGCAGTACGGGGGGCGGGTCGTTGTCGATCGCGTAAATTTGGAGGTGCATCAGGGAGAAGTGGTGGGGCTCCTCGGACCCAACGGGGCGGGGAAATCCACGACCTTTTACAGCGTGATCGGCATCATCCGGCCCGATGCCGGGGCGGTGTATCTGGACGGGGAGGACATCGTCGGCGATCCCATGTACCTTCGGGCGCGAAAGGGGATCACCTACCTTCCCCAAGAGCCGTCCGTGTTTCGCAAGCTGACCGTGGAAGAAAACCTGCTGGCCATCATGGAAAACCTGAAGATCGGCCGGGAAGAGCGAAAGCAGCGGGTTCATGAATTGCTGCGCGACCTCCACATCGACCATTTGAAACGCAGTCGGGCGGACCGGCTGTCTGGGGGAGAACGGCGCCGTTTGGAGATCAGCCGGGCTTTGGTCACGCAACCCAGCTTTATTCTTTTGGATGAGCCTTTTGCGGGCATCGACCCGATCGCCGTTGTGGAGATCCAGGGTTTAATCCGTTCCTTGAGAGACCGCGGGATCGGCGTGATGATCTCCGATCACAATGTCCGAGAGACGCTCAGAGTCTGCGATCGCGCCTACATCATGCACGAAGGACGGATCCTGGAGCAGGGACCTCCGCACGTGATCGCCCAAAGCGAACTGGCCCGCAGAACCTACCTCGGACAGGAATTCAGCCTTTAGGGACGGGAAGACGTTATGGCGTTGGAACTCAAGCAACACATGAAACTCACACAGCAACTGATCATTACCCCTCAGTTGCAGCAAGCCATCAAACTCCTGCAACTCTCCCGGTTGGAACTCCTGGAGACGATCCAGCAGGAGTTGGAGGTCAACCCGGTTCTTGAGGAAGCCGCGGAGGCGGTGGAAGACGTGGGGATCAAGGACGAGGCCGAACCCGAGGCGCCGAAAGTGGAGGAGCGCTACGACGAGGTGGAGATTACGGAAAAGGTTCGGGACGACTTCGACTGGGAAAGCTTCTTGGAGGACTACAGCACCTACGCTCCGGTGACCAACGAGAGGGATCCCAACCAGGAACAGCCGTCTTTCGAGCAGCGTTTGACGTCCAAGCCCTCCTTGGAAGATCATCTCATGTGGCAGCTGTGCCTGTCGGATTTTACGGAAGAGGAGCGGGAGATCGCCATTCAGATTATCGGCAATCTCAATTCCGACGGGTATCTCCTGGCCGGTTTGGACGAAATCGCCCAGCTCACGGGGGCCCCCGCGGATCGGGTGGAACACGTGCTCAAGAAGGTCCAGGGATTCGACCCACCGGGGGTGGCCGCCCGCACCCTTCAAGAATGCCTCCTCATCCAGGCCCGCAGCTTGGATATCCCCAACGGGCTTGTGGAAACCATCATCGAGGATTACCTGCCCTATTTGGAAAACAAGAACTACCAGGGACTGGTGAAGGTGCTTCGACGGCCCAAGGAGGAAGTGCAGGCGGCCGTGGAGGTCATCCTGAGCTTGGACCCCAAGCCGGGGCGGGCGTACAGCGAAGAAGAGGTCCAGTACGTCAGTCCCGATATCTATGTGATCAAAGTGGATGATGAGTTTGTGGTTGTGCTCAATGAAGACGGCATGCCCAAGCTCAGGGTCAACCCTTATTACAAGGAAGCTTTGCGTCGGGATTCAGCCGTGCCGGAAGAAGCCAAGGAATACATCCAAGGCAAACTGCGCTCGGCGGCGTGGTTGATCAAGAGTATTCATCAAAGGCAGCGCACCTTGTACAAGGTGGCGCAGAGTATTGTCAACTTTCAGAGGGAATTTTTCGAAAAAGGGATCGCCTACCTCAAACCCATGGTTCTGAGGGATGTGGCGGAGGATGTGGGCATGCACGAATCTACCATCAGTAGGGTTACGACCAATAAGTACATGCACACGCCTCAAGGGATTTTTGAGTTGAAATATTTCTTTAACAGTTCCATAAACAGTGTTGTCGGGGAAGCTGTCGCTTCGGAAAGCGTCAAAGAACGCATTCGCCGGCTCATTCGGGACGAGGATCCGGCCAACCCGTACAGCGATAAAGACTTGGTCGATCTCCTGCAGAAAGAAAACATCCGGATCGCGCGCCGCACGGTCGCCAAGTACCGGGAGATGCTTGGCATTCTTCCTTCCCACAAGAGAAAGCGCGTGCTCTGGGGGACGTGATTTGCGGGGGTCGGCGGACATCCAGACATGAACGACAAGAAGGAGTGTGCCCATGCAGATTAATGTGGCGTTTCGACACACGGAACCTTCCGATGCGTTGAAAACTTATGCGGAAGACAAGGTTTCCAGGATCAAGAAGTACCTTGAAGAGCCCATTGAAGCCCATGTGGTGCTGCAGGTGGAAAAATTTCGGCATATCGCCGACGTGACCGTGGAATCCAACGGCGTCCGCATCAACGCCCGGGAAGAGACGGAAGATATGTATTCCGCCATCGATATGGTGGTGGACAAATTGGAAGGGCAGGTGAAGAAGTACAAAGAAAAACTTCGAAACCGCAAGCCTTCCACGTCGGAACGCACCCAAAAGCTCATGATGAACGTCCTGGAATGGCCCGCCGAAGAGGCTTCGGAACCGCGCGTGGTGACCACGCAGCAGCTTTACGCCAAACCCATGGACGTGGACGAGGCGGTCATGCAGCTGAACCTGTCCAACGGGGATTTTCTGGTGTTCACCAACCGGGCTACCATGAGCGTCAACGTGTTGTATCGCCGCAAAGACGGCAATTACGGACTGATCGAACCCGTACAATGACGACGGGACAACGGACTCAGACCACCATCCCCGCGAAGGGGAAACGGCATAGAGGGAGGATCCCGAAGGGTTGATGAAGATTGTGGACATCTTGCCCAAAGAAGCCATCATCGCCGAACTGGAAGCGAAGACCAAAAGAGAGGTTTTGGAAGAGCTGACGGACGCGCTGCTCCGCCACAAACCCCAACTGGATCGGGCTCGCTTGCTGGAAGTGCTTCTGGAGCGGGAGAAGCTGGGAAGCACGGGCATCGGGGAAGGAATCGCCATCCCCCATGGCAAAATTGAAAACCTGGACCAACTGGTCCTCTCCTTCGGACGGTCCACCCGAGGGATCGATTTCGAATCCATGGACGGCAAGCCCGCGCACCTTTTCTTCCTGCTGGTGGCTCCGGAAAACTGCGCGGGCATCCACCTGAGGGCCCTGGCCAAGATCGCCCGCTTTTTGAAAAGCGCCGCCGTGCGCCGTCGCCTGGGGCTCGCCGCGTCTCAAGAGGAAATCTTCGAAATTATCAAGCAAGAAGACGACGACTTTTAACCCGTGTGCCGATTCGGTTTTGCGGGGAGTTGGGCAAGGCCCCGACTCCCCGTTTTGTTTGCCCGGCAAAGCCGGTAACCCGTCCGCTTGAAAGAGAGCGGAGATGC
>JBBFKW010000017.1:0-116458 GCA_037481835.1 Desulfosoma sp.
AATGGTGCTCAGGAAAGAGGGAAAAGCTTAAAAATGCTTAAGTCAACAGCATTGGCCTACGCCGGCCCCCGGGCCGAGGTGCGGCTCACGATCCCGGGGCGTCCCCGGGATCGTCCGGGAGCCGCTGGATAAAGCGAAGCACCCTCTCGCGGTGCCTGAGTCCCAGGGGCGTCAGCAGCTTGGTGGCGTGCTCGCCGAAAAAGTCCTGGAGAAACGCCTTCAGCTTGGCCGCATCGCGCGCCAGGCTCTGGTGCTTTTCGATCCACCGGCCCACTGCCGACTCTAGGCTTCGAACCTTTTCCTCCGCGGCTCGCTGTTGTTCCTCCACCTCCCGTTGGATCTCCTGGAAGGCCTCCGCGAGCCACTCCGCTTCCCGGCGGAAAGTTTCCACCCCCTGAGCCATCATGGCCGCTTGGGCCTCCATGTGCCGTCCGTATTTTTCCCACTCGGCTCTTCCCCGAAGGGCGGCTTCCAGTTTTTGTTCCAGCCGGCGCGCGTAGGCTTCCACCCGGGCCACGTATTCGGCCGCGTCCCGATGGTGACATTCATTGATCCAATAGCCCATGAGGGCCATCTGAAACGGATGAGGAAACATGATCCCAACCTCCTATTCGCCCCGGTTGCGACGGTTGAAGGACCGACGACGATCCGCCGCCGAAAGCCTTCGAACACCCCGGGAGGAATCCGGACGGCGGCCGGAAAGTTCCTTGGGAAAGCAGGAAAAGTGCACGAGCCGCTCGTTCCACACCAAACCGGACCCGATGAGGCGGCGACTTTCCAGGCGCACATCCCGACCGGCCCCCGGCGAATCAAACACTTCCACGGGCGTCTCGAGCACCGAATCCCACCACCCTTGGACTGACTTCCGGCGCCGGCGCACCTCGACCTCCGAAAAGGCCACCTCGAAGGCGAAGCTCTTCAGGATCTTTTCGAACGCCTTTTGAAAGAGCCCGGCGGATCCCAAGAGCTCGCATCCCAGAACCCCCTGTGGACCATAGAACACGGCGCCCACCTGGGCTTCAACGGGCCTCAGGCCGTCCACGTAGCCTCTCATGTGTTCGTCCGCCCGCTCCCTCGCCGACCGGAAATCCCGCGTTCGGGATTCCGCCCCGGCTTCGGCCAAGGATTCGTCCACTTCCCGCCAGACGGCGTGCTGATCGCTGAAAAAAGCCCTCTCCCGGCGCAGGCTCTCCGTGACGCTCTCCTTGTGGCTCACGCGGGACTTGGCACGAAAGACCGCACGGCCCGCTTCGAAGTCGGCCCGGCTCTGACGCCACCGGCCCGCCTCCATGCAGGAAACCGGGATGGTGATCTCCCGGCCCGCCGGCACCAGGATGGTGGTGTTGACGATCCGGTTTTGATTGCCGCCCACAAGCTCTTCCCCGTCCAGGATGAGCACCGGGGATTCCCCTTCGTTCACGACCCGAAGGAAAGGCACCTGGCCCGATGCGCCGGTTTCCGTGATGTGAAAGAAACCCGCCTGGATCGCCTCTTCCACGAGCAGGATGCCGGAAAGGGACGGGACGGACCGCCCTTCCAGGATGGGGACCATCCCCAAAGCCTGGTGCGTTCTCGGGTCCCCCCAGACGAGATCTTCGGGAACAATGCTGTGAGCCGTAAGTCTTTTTTCCATGGCGTCCTCCTTTCTCCCTCCGGCCGCCGGGCCCGCTTCACCCCGGCCGACTCCGGATCGGCCGCGGGACCGTGAAACCGAGGGGCTGCGTTGTTAGGGTGAACCTACCCTGACCCCCTGTCATTTCGTGTCAGGCCGTGAACATTTTCTTGAAAAATTTATTCGTCATGGCATTTCAGGCGGTTATCGGACCCAAAGGCGGGGAGGAGGCGTGGGTGGGAGGGATTTTTTTCTCAAGGCGAAACCTTTTCCGGCCGAATCCCGGACCAGAGAAGGACTATAACGTTTTCCTGAACGGGATAATCGCCGGGCACCGTCCGCGTGGTTGCGGGCCGCATTCGTGCGACCAAGAGGTCGCGGCGGGCGGGGATAAACCCCGCCCCTACTCCAAAGGCCCCATCGGCTCTTGCAGGGGCGGACTTCGTGCACGCCCCGCGTCCATCCCGTGGCCGTCTCTTCAGGCCCGGGGCGCCTTCTCCGCTTTGATGCACTGGGTCACGCCAGCGAAAACAGGTTCAACACCACCCTGCCCACGAACGGGATGCGGTAATCCACCATCCACAGCATGCCCCCCACGGCCGGGATCACCACGGCGGCGATGTTGTTGATGGTGAATCCCACGGGCATGCTGGGGGCGACATCCTTCGGGTCCGCAATCTTCTGGAAATAGGTGCGGATAGCGATAGCGAAATTGTAGAAGATGTGATCCAGCACGTCCAGGGCGCCGGCCACCAGGGGGTTGCCGGTCAGGGCGTAACCCGGGAAGATAAAGGCGATGACCGCACATTCTACTGGCGTTGAGCTGCTGGAGACCGTCCACGGTCCCGTAACGGAGCTTCCTACGGGCGACGTGGCTCTGGACGTGGATGTTTTTCGCGTGGACAATTCCAAGACCCAAAAAGAGGGCGTTTCTTGAACCTCCCAGGGCTACGACGGCTATGCGCCCATTGGGCCCTCCCTGGGATCGGAGCGATGGTGCCTCGGAGGGGAGCTGCGGGAGGGAAGTCAGCATTTCAAGAACGGGTTTGTGCCTTTCTTGCGAGGGGTTTTGGGCAACGCCCGCCGATTGACCGAAAAACCCCTTCTTGTGAACGTAGCGTCACTCCAGGACTTTCATCCTTTGTTGTCTCGTCCAGCGTGATTTCATAATTTCTTGCCTCCTTGGATCTAGATCTGAGTTGGGGTTCGCTTCGCTCACCCCAACCTACGAGTTTATTCCAGGATGTTGGACGGCGAATGTGGGATGGGGTGAGCGCAGCGTACCTCAACAAAAATCGAGGATGCGGTTGCGTGTCGCGGTGTCGCAACAAAGGATGAAACTCGAACCCCGGGGGCAGCTTTGGCATTATCGGTTGTAGGAGACGGATTGGGATTGCTCCCGCGGCAAAGGCCTTGATTTTCTTGGCGCGCCTGGGAGGATTCGAACCCCCGACCCGCGGATTAGAAGTCCGCTGCTCTGTCCTCCTGAGCTACAGGCGCCCGGTGGTGGGAAAAGGCGATGCGTCTTATGAAAACAACGCCTGCCCTACTTTACGGAAAGCCCGGGCCGTGTCAATAGCCTTGCCCGGAAAAGCCTTAGGCATGGCCCCCGCCCTTGAGCTTCCCTGGTTCCAGGAGTTCTCGGACAAGCTCCCCCGAGCTCGAATCCCTACGAAGGGAGAACTTCCCCAGCCGAGTCCGGAAAGGGCCAGGCGGGGCCCTTTTTCTTTGCCAACCGGGGCGGAAATCGGTAAATCTCGCCGAGAAAAGCGATCGGGAGGCGACGGCCTTAAAGGGACAAAGGCACCGGAAGGTGTTTGGGGAGGATGGGTCATGACGCGCAGCACCGCATGGATGTGCCTCGGCGGCGGGGTGATTCTTTTCGGGATCGGGGTGCAACGCCTGTGGCACCACGGCGATTGGGCCCTTTTGATTCTCAGCATCCTCATCGGCGCCTTCAGCATTTCCGCCCTCATAAAACTCAAGAACCGGCCGTAACCGCTCTATCATCCGGCATGGTCCGTGCTTGACGCCGAGACGCAAATCAACTACGGTTCTTGCGCATTTTCGGCCCGCCTGTGCGGCCGGTCATCGCTTACCGGGAAAGGACATTCGTCTTCATGGAGGAACTGAGCCAGGTTCTGCGCGAGCGCCTTGCGAAAGCGGAAGAGATGGAACGGGAGGGCATCCGCCTCTACCCGAACGGATACCGCGTCGATCATGCCATCGGCGACATCGTCAACGACTTTTCCCACAAGAGCAAAGAGGAACTGGAGGCCGATCCGCCGTCTTTTGTCGTCGCAGGCCGCATCCTGGCTCTGCGCTCTTTCGGCCGATCCGTCTTCATGCACATTCAGGACGGATCCGGCCGCATTCAGATTTACTGCCAACAAAACACCCTGGGCAAAGACGCCTACGCTCTGGTCAAGAAGTTCGACCTGGGGGATATCATCCGCGTGGGCGGCACCCTGTTCCGCACCAAGACGGACGAACTGACCCTCCTCGCCCAGGACATCGTGCTCCTGACCAAGAACCTCCGCCCGCTCCCGGAAAAATACCACGGCCTCAAAGACGTGGAGACCCGGTACCGGCAGCGTTACGTGGATCTCATCGTCAATCCTTCGGTTCGCGAGACCTTCATCAAGAGAACGCACATTGTTCAAGCGGTGCGGCAGTTTCTTTCCGAAAGGGGTTTTCTCGAAGTGGAAACGCCCATGATGCAGGTCATCCCTGGTGGGGCCACAGCCAAGCCTTTCAAGACCTTTCATAACGCCCTGGGCATCGACCTGTATCTCCGCATCGCCCCCGAACTCTACCTCAAGCGGCTCCTCGTGGGGGGATTCGAGCGCGTCTTCGAACTCAACCGAAACTTCCGAAACGAAGGCATTTCCACCCAGCACAATCCCGAATTCACCATGCTGGAATTCTACCAGGCCTATGCCACCTATGAAGACATGATGCAGCTCACCGAGGAGCTCTTTGTCCACGTGGCCGGGCAGGTCAACGGCGGAAGCCTCCAGGTCGTCTATCAGGGCCAATCCATTGATCTCAGCCCTCCATGGCGGCGCTACCGCCTCTCAGAAGCCCTCACCCAAATCGGCGGCATTCCGGCCGAAGCCGTGGTCGACCCCGAACGAGCGGCGGCCGTCGCCCGCTCCTTGGGCCTTCCCGTGGAAAAGTACGAAGGTCACGGCAAGCTCCTGACGAAGATCTTCGACCTCGTGGTGGAACCCAAGCTCGTGCAGCCCACCTTCATCACGCACTACCCGTTGGAGGTCTCTCCCCTTTCGCGAAAAAACGACGACGAACCCCACCTGACCGACCGGTTCGAACTGTTCATCGCCGGGCGGGAAATGGCCAACGCGTTTTCCGAACTCAACGACCCTCGGGATCAGCGGGAGCGGTTCCGCCGCCAGGTGGAAGCGCGGGAAGCCGGGGACGAGGAAGCGCACCTCATGGACGAAGACTACATCCGGGCGCTGGAATACGGCATGCCCCCGGCCGCCGGGGAGGGAATCGGCATCGACCGGATGGTCATGCTGTTTACCGACTCGCCGAGCATTCGGGACGTGATCCTCTTTCCGCACCTTCGCCCGGAAAAGAAATCGTAGCGGAGCGGCCATGCACTTCGAGCTTTTCGTCAGCCTCCGCTACCTCTTGGCCAAAAGGCGGCATGCCTTCATTTCCCTCATCACTTTGATCTCCGTTGCGGGCGTCGCCGTGGGCGTCATGGCGCTCATCGTGGTCTTGGCGGTCATGAACGGGTTTCAGCAGGACCTCAGGGACCGAATCCTCGGGGTGACATCCCATGCCGTCATCGGCCATTTTCAAGGAACCTTCGGAACGTACCGCGAAGTCCTGAAGGACATCGAAGAGGAAGAGGGGATTGCCGCCGCGACGCCTTTCGTACTCACCCAGGTCATGATGAATTCCGGAAAAGCCATCTCCGGAGCCATCCTGCGCGGGATCGACCCGGACAGCGCCCCCAAGGTGACCCGGCTGGAACAGAGTCTCCTTCAAGGAACGCTGTCGTCTCTGCTGGGAACTCCCCCTGCGGAGGCTTCCTCTACCGAAAGGTCCTCCCCCGGCATCATACTCGGGGTGGAACTGGCATCGCGGCTCGGGGTGAACGTCGACGATTACGTGACTTTGGTTTCCCCGACGGGCCTCACGACGCCGGCGGGGCGCGTTCCCAAAAGCCAGCTCTTCCGGGTGGTGGGTCTTTTTAAATCCGGCATGTACGAGTATGACAACACCTTGGCCTACGTCCACGTGCGAGACGCCCAAAGGCTTTTGGGGATCGGCGATGCCGTCAACGGCATCGAGGTCAAGGTCATCGATATCTACGCCGCGGCTCAGGTGGCTGAAAAGCTCCAGAAGAAGCTGGGCTATCCCTACTGGGTGCGCGACTGGATGCAGATGAATCACAACCTGTTTTCGGCGTTGAAGCTGGAAAAGGTCGTCATGTTCATCATCCTGACCTTGATCATCCTGGTGGCGGCTTTCAACATCGTCAGTTCGCTCATCATGATGGTCATGGAGAAGACCAAGGACATCGCCATTCTGAAAGCCATGGGGGCGACGACCCACAAGGTGCGACGGATTTTCGTCTACGAAGGGCTTTTGATCGGCGTTGTGGGGACCGTGCTTGGCCTTGCGGGGGGCTTCGGCCTGTGCGAGCTCCTCAAGCGCTACCAGTTCATCGAGCTGCCCCGGGACGTCTATTACATCTCCACCTTGCCCGTACGCATGGAGCTTCTGGACGTGGTCATCATCGCCACGGCGGCCGTGGCCATTTGTCTTGCGGCCACGTTCTACCCGTCCAAGCAGGCCGCCAAACTTCATCCGGCGGAGGCGCTGCGCTATGAATGATCGGCCGCAGGGCCTGCACATCCACGCCGTGGGCATCTCCAAGATCTTCAACAACGGGCCGCAGCGGGTGGAGCTTTTCCGGGACCTGGAACTCACCGTCGCTCGAGGAGAGATGGTGGCCGTGGTCGGCGCCTCCGGCGTGGGCAAATCCACGCTCCTGCATATCCTCGGCACCTTGGATCGGCCGACGGCGGGCAAGGTGCTTTTCGGAGGCAACGACGTCTTCCTGTGGTCGGACGCCAAGCTTGCGGAATTCCGCAATCGTCATATCGGTTTCGTCTTTCAGTTCCATTACCTCTTGCCGGAATTCACGGCACTGGAAAACGTCATGATGCCGGGCCTGATCGCCGGGCTTTCCAAGAGGGAGATTCGGGCCAGAGCCGAGGACCTCCTGGAGAAACTCCAGCTGGCGCACCGACGCCACCACAGGCCGGCGGAGCTTTCCGGCGGTGAACAGCAGCGGGTGGCCATCGCCCGGGCCCTGGTCATGGGACCGTCCCTTCTTCTGGCGGACGAACCCACGGGGAACCTGGACACTCGCACGGCCCGCCGCTTTCATGAACTGTTGGTCGCCTTGAACAACGACCTGGGCCTGACCATGGTCGTGGTGACCCATAACCAGGAACTGGCCGCCATCATGCACCGGACCCTGCAGCTCTCCGACGGGCAGCTCCGGCCTGCAGGGTCGACCCATTGAAGGCGCGGTAGGGTTTTTTCCAAACACACATGAGGAGAATCATAATGCTCAAGAGGTTCGGCTGTGCATTGGGAATTCTGCTGGTGTGGGCCCTCGCCGTGCAGGCGCAGGAATCGGCGACATCCGAGCGGCCGGTGGTGGCTGTGGCGCCTTTCGCCGTCCATACGGCCCAGCCTCAGCCCCAACTCAGTACAGGCGTGCAGGAACTGGTGGCCCAAAGCCTCCTCAACCTCGGCGTGGAACTGGTCCCGCTGCCCGAGGTGCGGCGTGTGACGGGAAGCCAACCCGTGACCAGCGAAGATCGGGCCGCAGAAACGGCCCGGCGCCTCAAAGCCCGGTACATCATTTGGGGAAGTGTGACTCAGCTCGGCGAAAAAGCCAGCCTGGACGGCCGGCTCGTGGACGCCCAAGGGCTCGCCCCGCCTCGAGTCCTCTTCGCCGAGGGGGACTTGGCCAATCTTGCCGATGCCGCTCAACAGCTGGCTCAACAGGTGACGGTCCACGTGCTGGCCAAGGCCGTGGTGGCCGATGTGGAGGTGCGCGGCACCGAAAGGATCGAACCCGACGCCGTCCTCGTCCAGTTAAAAACCAAAAAAGGCGACCTGCTCCAGGACGATACGCTCCAGGAGGACATCCGCACCATTTACAAGATGGGCTTCTTCGAAACCGTGGCGGCGGACGTGACGGACACCGACAAGGGCAAGAAGGTGACCTTCGTCGTGAGGGAAAAGCCGTCGGTTGTGGAAGTGAAAATTCAAGGGAACGACAAGGTCAAAGAAAAGGACATCCTGGCGGCCATTTCCACAAAGCCCTTCACGGTGCTCCGCAAAAACGTCGTGAACGACGACGTCAACCGCATTGTGAAGCTTTACCATCAGAAGGCCTTTTTCAACGCCGAAGTGACCCCGTCCATCGATTTCCCTCAAGATCCCCGAAAGGCCGTGGTCACCTTCAAGATCAAGGAAGGGAAGAAGATCTATGTGAAGGGCATCGATTTTACAGGAAACGAGCACTTCTCGGACCGGAAGCTCCGCGGAGCCATGGAAACCAAGACCCGTGGCTTTTTTTCCTGGTTTTCGGACAAGGGCGTCATGGACCGGGAAGTGCTGGATACCGACCTGGATCGGGTGACCGCTTTTTACCACGACCACGGCTTCATGGACGCTCGAGTGGGCACACCTACGGTGGAAAAGAAAGAAGACGGCTTTTACGTGACCATCCCCGTGGTGGAAGGGCAAAGGTATCGGGTGGCCTCTGTGGACGTTCAAGGAGACGTGTTGGAGACGACCCCTTCCGTGGCCAAGCATCTGGAACTCAAGAAGGAAAAATATTTCAGCCGGGAAAAGCTTCGCAAGGACTTGGACACCTTGACCAAACACCTCATGGACGCCGGATACGCCTATGCGGAGGTCACCCCCAACGTCTCCAAGAATCCCGAAGCCCACACCAGCGACGTGGTCTATCAGCTGCGGAAAGGGCCCATGGTCCACATCGAAAAGATCACCATTTCCGGGAACACGAGAACGCGCGACAACGTCATCCGCCGCCAGATCCAACTGGCCGAAGGAGACCGCTTCAGCGCTTCGGCCATGGAACGCAGCCAGCTGAATTTGCGGCGGGTGGATTACTTCGAAGAGGTGGACATCCAGACCTCGGAAGGATCCACCCCGGAATCCATGAATTTGAACGTCAAGGTGAAAGAAAAGCCCACGGGGGCTTTGAGCGTCGGCGGAGGTTATTCCTCGGAAGACGGCGTTTTCGTCGGCGGCAACATTATGCAGCGCAACCTTTTCGGCCGCGGCCAATACCTGGCCCTCAAGGCCTACCTGGGCGGCGAGACATCGCGCTACAGTCTGAGTTTTACGGAACCCTGGCTGTTCGATACCCCCCTTTCGGCCGGCTTCGACATCTACGACTGGTATCGGGAATACAACGACTTCAACAAGGACGCCACGGGCGGGAAGCTGCGGATCAGCCACCCCTTCGGGACCTGGAGCCGCTGGCATTTGGCGTATGTGTTCGAAAACGCCAAAGTCTCCGATGTGGACGAGGACGCGGCGCTCATCATCAAAGACCAGGAAGGGCGCCAGATCAAAAGCAGTATCATCGCCTCGGTGGAGCGGGACAGCACGGATCATCCGTTCCTGCCCACCCGGGGATCGCTCCACACCGTGACCGTGGAATACTCCATCCCCTACCTGGGAAGCGATTCGGATTTCGTGAGCGTCGTCGCCGGTATAGGCAAGTACTTTCCCCTGTGGTGGAAATTCGTCGGGTTCGCCCACGTCAAGGGCGGCTACATCTTCGAGCTGGACTCCGACAAACCCGCCCCCATCTACGAGAGATTTTTCCTGGGCGGCATCAATTCCATCCGGGCCTTCGATTGGGGCGATGTGGGGCCCAAAGATCCCGAAACCGGGGACTCCATCGGGGGGATCAAGTTCGGACAAGTGAACCTGGAACTGCTCTTTCCTCTGGTGGAAAAAATCGGCATGCGGGGAGTCGTCTTCTTCGATGCGGGCAACGCCTTCGACGACGGGGAAGATTTCCGCATCGACGACTTTCGCACGGCTGCGGGCGCCGGTGTGCGCTGGAATTCCCCCATGGGCCCGCTGCGCATCGAATGGGGCTACAACCTGGATCGAAAGCCGGGTGAAGATTCGAGCAACTGGCAATTTTCCATGGGCGTCTTTTTCTAAGGGACGTCCCATGGGTTCGGCACACTCAACTGTTTTCCCAAAGGAGGTTTTTTCGATGATGAAAAAGCAGTTCGTGACCATGATCCTGTGCATGCTGGCCGTTGTCGTCTGGAGCGCACCGTCCCACGCCGCTGACGTGAAGATCGGCTACTTCGATTTGCAGGCCGTCTTGGACCGTTCCCAGTGGGGACAGGAAGTCAAGAAAGAGTTCAACGCCAAGAAGGCTCAGCTTGAGGCGGAAGTTCAAGCGAAGGCCAAGGAGTTTCAGGAATCCAAGCAGTCCTACGAAAAACAAGAAAAGATGATGGACGAAAAGTCCAAGAAACAAAAGGCGCAGGAACTTCGCCAAAAACAGATCGAAGGCGAAAAACTCCTCATGGAAAGTAATGCGGAACTCAACAAACTGTCGCAGCAGCTGAGCAAACCCCTCATCGACAAGATCATGGATATCGTCCAGACGATCGGAAAGAACGAAAAATACGACTACATTTTTGAAGTCCAGAAAGCCGGATTGGTGTACGCCACGGAAAAGACCGACCTGACCCAGACCGTCATCAAGGAACTGGACAAGGTCAAGCGTTAAAATCAGGGGAAAGGCCGCGCCGCGTGGAAAAGAGAAGCTACCGTCTCTCGGACCTGTCCCGCCTCCTGGATGTCCCTTTCAAGGGGGACGGCACCGTGGTCATCGACGGGGTCGGCCCTCTGGAAACGGCGGGACCCACGCACCTGAGCTTTCTGGCCAATGCCAAGTATCGGCCGAAGCTTGATACTTCACGCGCCGGCGCCGTGATCGTGGATCCCAGTCTGGAGGACGTGGGGCGGCCCATCCTGGTATCCTCCAATCCCTACTGGACCATGGCCAAGGCGGCGCAGCTCTTTTACGATCCGCCGCCCTTGGACCCCGGCATCCACCCCGCCGCCGTGGTGTCTTCCGAGGCGTCCGTGGCCCCGGACGCCGCCCTCGGGCCGTGGGTCTACGTCGGCCCGGGAGCGTCCATCGGATCGGGCTCGCGCCTCTACGGCCACATCTACGTGGGGCGGGGCGCCAGCATCGGCCGGAACTGCCTGATCTACCCTCACGTGACGGTTCTCGACGGCTGCCGTCTGGGCGACCGTGTGATCATTCATTCCGGGACGGTGATCGGCAGCGATGGGTTCGGATTCGCCCAGGACGCCCAGGGGCGCTCCACCAAAATTCCCCAGACGGGGATCGTCCAGATCGACGACGATGTGGAAATCGGCGCCAACTGCACCGTGGATCGGGCGACCTTCGGCAAGACGTGGATTCAGGAAGGCGTCAAGATCGACAACTTGGTCCAGATCGCCCATAACGTGACCATCGGGCGGCACAGCATCATCGTCGCCCAGGTGGGCATCGCCGGGAGCGTCACCCTGGGCAACCACGTCGTCTTGGGAGGCCAGGTGGGCATTGCGGGGCATCTGACCGTGGGCGATCGCGTGCGCATCGCCGCCAAGTCGGCCATTTCCCATTCGGTGGAGCCCGGCCAGGATCTCATGGGCGTCCCCGCCATGCCTCAGAGGCAATGGATGCGCCATTACGCCGCCTGGCTTCGCCTCCCCCGGTGGCAGCAGGAAATGGCGTCCTTGAAGGAACGCGTGCGGCACTTGGAGGAAACCTTGGCCCGAACCCAGACCCCAACCGAGGACGGAAGCCATGGAAATGAATGCTGAAGAAATCCTCAGGAAACTGCCCCATCGCTACCCTTTTCTCCTGGTGGATCGCATTCTGGAAATGGGCGACGATGAAATCACGGGCCTCAAGAACGTCACCCTCAATGAGCCCTTCTTTCAGGGCCACTTTCCGGGCCATCCCGTCATGCCCGGGGTGCTCATCATGGAAGCCCTGGCTCAGACGGGGGGCGTTTTGGCCTTCGCCCTCGGGCAGGCGGATTCCAGCGGCCCGGTTTATTTCATGGGCATGGACAAGGTGCGTTTTCGCCGACCCGTTCGACCGGGAGACCAGCTCATCCTCAAGATGAAGCTCCTGCGTCGCAAGGGTTCCGTTTTCAAGATGAAAGGCGAAGCCTACGTGGGCGACGAATTGGCCGCCGAAGGCGAACTGTTGGCCACCATCGAACCCTAGATCCCTTGGAAAGGAGGATCCCTCCCTCTCATGGACATTCATGCGACAGCGATCGTCGATCCGAAGGCGGAACTGGCCGACGACGTCATCATCGGCCCCTATGCGGTCATCGGGCCTCACGTGCGCATCGGGTCGGGCACAACCGTCGGCTCGCACACCGTTATCGACGGCTGGACGGAAATCGGGTGCAACAACCGCATCAGCTCCTTTGTCTCCATGGGCTTCCCGCCGCAGGATTTGAAATACAAAGGAGGGCCCACCCGGCTCGTCATCGGCGACGGCAACACCATCCGCGAATACGCCACCATCCACCGCGGGACGGAACACGGGGGCGGAATCACCCAAATCGGCAACCACAACCTCATCATGGCCTACGTCCACGTGGCTCACGACTGCATCCTGCACAATCGCGTGATCATGGCCAACGCCGCCATGCTGGCCGGCCACGTAATCATCGAAGACGACGCCGTGATCGGCGGCCTGGCGGCCATCCACCAGTTTTCTCGTATCGGCACGCACGCCTACATCGGGGCGAAGGCGGGCATCAAAAAAGACATCCCCCCGTACATGCTGGCCACCGGATACCCGGCCAAGCTGTACGGTCCCAACACCGTGGGTTTGAAGAGGAAGGGTTTTTCCAGCGAAGCCATCCAAGGCTTGAAGAAAGCCTACAAGATCATTTTTCGCAGCGGCCTCACGTTGCCCGAGGCCGTGGAAGAAACCCGCCGCGAAGTGGGAACCATTGCGGAAGTGGCGAACCTGCTGCGATTCATCGAAGGAACCCAGCGGGGCTTGACACGCTGAGCCCCAAACCGACGAAACGGAGCGGCGGCACAACCAGCAAAGATCATGGCGGACGACACACTCATCGGACTCATTGCCGGGGGCGGGCAGTTTCCGCTCCTTTTTGCTGAAGGGGCCAAGGAAGCGGGATACCAGGTCGTTGCCGTCGGCTTCGACGGCGAAACCGACCCTTCCCTTGCGGCTCACGTGGCTGCCTTTCACCTCCTGAAGCTGGGCCAACTCGGTAAACTCATCCGCGTCTTTCAAAGAGCGGGTATCCGGCGGGTGGCCATGGCCGGATCCATCAACAAGACCCGGCTTTACACCCGGATCCGCCCTGACTGGCGGGCCTTCAGGCTGCTGACGTCCTTGCGGAACAAGAAGGACGACCACATTCTGCGTTCTTTGGCCGGGGAATTGGAAAAGGAAGGCATCCGGGTGGAGCCGTCCACGCTGTTTCTTCCCGGGTTGTTGGCGCCCGAAGGGGTGCTGACCCGCCGTCATCTCAACGCCCGGGAAAAGCGCGATGTGGATTTCGGCTGGGAAATGGCCAAGGCCGTGGGCCACCTGGACATCGGCCAATGCCTTGTGGTCAAGGACCAGGCCGTGCTGGCCGTGGAAGGCATGGACGGCACCGACGAAACCATCGTGCGCGGAGGCCGCCTGTGCCGTGAAGGGGCTGTCGTCGTCAAGGTCAGCAAGCCCATCCAGGATCTGCGGTTCGATGTCCCGGCGGTGGGACTCCAGACCATCGAAACCATGCGGTCCGTAAAGGCCCGCGTCCTCGTTGTGGAAGCGGGGAAAACGCTCCTCTTCGATCGGGACAAGGTCTTGGAAGCCGCCGACCGCTACGGAATGACCATCGTCGCCGTCTCCGATCCTCAGAAAACGGCGGAGTCGCCAACCGCCGAAGATACCGCCGTCCCGAAGGGCATTGCCGTTTCTTCCACGCTGAAACCCTTCGCCGTCATCCGTCGCGCCGACCCTGGAGCGGTGCGCACCGCCGTCGTTGGTGTGGGCTATCTGGGCACCTACCATGCGGAAAAATACGCACGCCTCAAGGAAGCCCATCTGGTGGGCGTGGTCGATATCGATCCGAAGCGGGCCGAGGCCGTGGCGGCCCGGTTCGGCTGCGCCGCCTACACGGACCATCGGGCTCTTCTGGGTGCCGTGGATGCGGTGAGCGTGGTGACACCGACGACGGAGCATTTTTCGGTGGCGCGGGATTTTCTTCAGGCCGGCGTGCACGTCCTCGTGGAAAAACCCTTCACCCAGTCGCTGGATGAAGCCCGGGAACTGGTGGATCTGGCGGAAGCCAAGGGGGTGCGCCTTCAAGTGGGCCACCTGGAACGATTCAACCCGGCCTTCAAGGCCGTCGAACCCTTGGTGTCCAACCCGCTCTTTCTGGAAGCCCACCGCCTGGCCCTTTTCAACGAACGCGGCCTGGAAGTGGACGTCATCCTGGACCTCATGATCCACGATATCGACATCGTCCTCCATCTGGTTCGATCCCCTCTGGCCTCCTTTTCAGCGTCCGGCGTCCCGGTGCTCACTCGGCTGCCGGACATCGCCAACGCTCGCTTGGAATTCGAAAACGGCGCCGTCGCCAACCTCACAGCCAGCCGCATCTCGGTGAAAAATATGCGGCGCCTTCGCATCTTTCAGGAGAATCGTTACCTGGTGGCGGACTACGGCAACCGCCGCGCCTTCGCTTTCGTCAAAGAAGCCGATGCGGACGAAGACGGCTATCCTGAGATCTCCACGGAAGAACTTGAGGTGGACAACCGGGACGCCTTGGAAGAAGAAATCCAATCCTTCCTGGAAGCCGTGCGTACGGGGGCGCCTCCCGTTGTGGACGGCCGCCAAGGCATGGACGCGGTGCGCGTGGCCCTGGCCATCTCCGATCAGATCCGCGCTCGAATGGAAGCCTCACGGCCCAGAGGCGCCCCATGAAGCCCCTGCGGATTTTCGTGAGCGCCGGGGAAGCTTCCGGAGACCTGCACGGTTCACGGCTGGTGGAGGAAATCCTCAAGCGAAACCCCGCGGCCCGGGTGGACGCCATGGGGGGATCGGGCTTGCGCGGGGCGGGCGCGAACATTGTGGTGGACTACCGGGATCTGGCCCTCATCGGGGTGGTGCAGGTCGTGCCCAAGGCCCGCACGATTTACCGAGCCTGGAGAAGGCTCCGCGGCCACCTGGAGACGCAAAGGCCGGATCTCGTGGTGCTCATCGACTTTCCCGACTTCAATTTCCTCCTCGGCCGGGCGGCCCGCGCCATGGGGCACAAGGTTTTCTACTACATCAGTCCCCAAGTGTGGGCTTGGCGTTCGGGCAGGGTGCGATCCTTGAAGCGCTTTACGGACGCCATGGCCGTCATCCTTCCCTTCGAAGAGGCGTTTTACCGGCAACGGGGCATGACCGTGCGTTTCGTCGGGCACCCCCTCGTGGACGAAGTGCGCTCGGTCGAAGACCGATCCGCCTGCCGGCGCCTTCTGGGCCTGGGCGACGAGCCCGTAATCTGTCTCTTGCCCGGAAGCCGCCAAGGGGAAGTGCGCACCTTTTTGCCCATCCTTTCGGATGCGGCCGCCCTCATCAAACACGCCTGTCCGTCCGCTGAAATGCTCGTCGGGGTCGCGCCCGGTCTGGACTTCGACGGGATGGCTTCTCTCGTCCGCAAGGCGCCGGTCCCGCTGCGATGCATCCGCGCTGACACCTATCGGGCCATCCGGGCCGCCGACGCGGTCATGGCCGTTTCGGGAACCGTCACCCTGGAATCGGCCTTGCTGGGCACGCCATTGGTGGTCGTTTACAAGGTGTCCCCCGTGGAATATCATCTCGGCCGGCGGCTCATCCGCGTCCCGCACATTGCCCTTCCCAACGTCATTCTCGGACGACGGGTGTGCCCCGAGCTCATCCAGCGCGAGGCGTGTCCCCAACGCATCGCCGAGGAGGTCTTGGAATTGATCCGAAATCCCGAAAGCGCCGCCGAACAGCGCCGGTGGTTCGAACGGCTCGGCCGCATGCTAGGAGAACCCGGGGCGGCGGCTCGTGCGGCAGCCATGGCTTTGGACCTATGCTGAAACCAGACTCTCCCGCACGCATCGCCTTGCATCGCATGGTGGGGCTGCTGCGGCCTCATTGGAGACGGCTGGCCCTGGCGGTCCTGTGCATGCTCATCGTCTCCGGCTCCACGGGACTCACGGCTTACCTCATCAAACCGGCCATGGACGACATCTTCATCAAAAAAGATGTGGTCATGCTGGCGCTGCTGCCGGGTCTCTTTTTGCTGGTTTCCCTGGTCAAGGCTCTGAGCGACTGGGGCAGCACCTATTTTCTTCAATCCGTCGGGCTTCGCGTGGTGGCCGGCCTGCGGCAGGAGCTGTTCGACCACATTCACGGCCTGTCCCTGTCCTTTTTCGACAAGGCCAGCACGGGCACCCTCATGAGCCGCATCACCAACGACATCAAAGAAATCCAGGTGGCCGTCAACAACGCGGTTTCGGGCTTGGTCAAAGACACGGTGACCATCGTGGGCCTCATCTTCGTCGTCTTTTATCAAAATTGGAAGTTGGCCAGCATCGCCGTGGCGGTCCTGCCCCTGGCCTTTTTCCCTCTGGTGCACTTCGGGAAAAAGCTGCGCACACTCGCCCGCAAAGGGCAGGAAAAGGTCGCACACCTCAGTGTGGTGCTTCACGAATCGTTCACCGGAGTGCGCATCGTCCAGGCTTTCGGGATGGAAGAGCACGAAAAGAGGCGCTTCGCCCGACACAACACGGCCGTTTTGGAAAACCAGCTCAAGGCCCTTCGCATCGACGCCCTCTCCAGTCCCCTCATGGAATTCATCGGCGCCATCGGCATTTCCGCCATTATCGCCTACGGCGGCTACCAGGTCGTGAAGGGAACGTCCACGCCCGGCACCTTCTTTTCCTTCCTTGGGGCTCTGATCATGCTCTACAAGCCCGTCAAGAGCCTGAACAAGCTGAACAGTACCCTGCAAAAGGGGATCGCGTCCGTGCTTCGCGTCCAGGAAGTGCTCAGCCAAAAAAGCGACATCGTGGAACGGCCGAACGCCTTGGAACTCACACGCGTTCAAGGGGCCGTGGAATTTCGCAACGTCTCCTTCGCCTACGACTCCATTCCCGTGCTTCGCAACATCTCCATCAAAGTCAACCCGGGCGAAGTGGTGGCCTTGGTGGGAAGCAGCGGCGGAGGCAAGACCACCCTGGTCCATCTCATCCCCCGATTCTACGACGTGACCGAAGGGGCGATCCTCATCGACGGCGTGGATGTGCGGGACATCACGGTGCGGTCCCTTCGCCGGCACATCGCCATGGTCACCCAGCACAGTTTTCTTTTTAACGATACGGTGCGGAACAACATCGCCTACGGCGACCCGTCCAAAACCGAAGAAGACATCATCGCAGCGGCCAAAGCGGCCTATGCCTACGATTTCATTTGCCGGCTGCCCCACGGGCTGGATACGGTGGTCGGCGAACAAGGGGTGATGCTTTCCGGAGGACAGCGCCAGCGCATTTGCATCGCTCGAGCCCTCCTCAAGGACGCTCCCATTCTCATCCTCGACGAGGCCACATCGGCCCTGGACAGCGAAGCGGAACAGGAAGTGCAGCGGGCTTTGGAAAACCTCATGCAAGGCCGCACGACCTTCGTCATCGCCCACAGGCTCTCCACCGTAAAGATCGCCCACCGCATTCTGGTCATCAGCCACGGGCGCATCATCGAAGAAGGATCCCACCACAGCCTCATGGAACGCCACGGTGAATACCGGCGTCTCTACGACATCCAGTTCCAGCAGGCTTGAGGCCGACGGACCGACGCGTCTTATGGAACCGTGGCAGGTTCTCTACAACGTGGTTTTGAGCGCTTCATGGCCGCTGTTCTGGCTTTTTTACCGCATCGAAGAAAGAACCACGGGGAAATATGCCGCCTCCTATCCACACCGGCTCGGGCTTCGCCTTCCCGACCCGTCACCGGCGAATTCTCGGCCCGTGTGGATCCACGCGCTGTCCGTGGGCGAAACCCTTTCCACGCTGCCTCTCGTGCATCGGATCAAGGCTCTTCGACCCGATGTGCCCCTTTGGTTTTCGACCGCAACGGACAAAGGATACCGCGTGGCGCGAAAGGATTTGGGGACCGTGGCCGAAGCCGTCTTCTTTCTTCCGCACGATCACCTCTGGAACATGACCCGATTGGTGGCCCGACTGAATCCCGCCGTTTTCGTGCTGGTGGAAACGGACCTGTGGCCCAATCTCTTGTGGGTTCTCAAGAAAAGGCATGTTCCCGCCTTCATGGTCAACGCCCGGCTCTCCCCCCGTTCCTTTTCGCGCTACGCCCGACTGGCGAGCCTGGGACGCCGGATTCTTGATTCTCTGGACAGGATCTATGTCCAATCACAGGAAGACGCCCATCGATTCGCCCGGTTGGGAGTGCCGCCGGATCGTTTGCGGGTCGCCGGCAACTTGAAATTCGATTTGGCCGTCCTCCAAAAGGAAAAGTTTTCCACAGGGCGCGACGGCTTTCGGCTGCTGGGAGCACGGCAGCGGCCTGTATGGATCGCCGGAAGCACCCACCACGGCGAAGAAGGCCTCGTCCTCGATGCCCATCGGGGAATCCTCCGCCAAAACCCGGACGCTCTGCTGATTTTGGCGCCGCGACACATCGAGCGGACACCCGCCATCACCAGGCTGTGCGACGAAAGATCCCTTCGATGGGAACTCAGAAGCCGAGGCCGGCCGATTGGCGACGCCCATGTCTTTGTGCTGGATTCCATCGGGGAGCTGGCGTCCTTCTATCCCATGGCGCGAGGGGCCTTCATCGGAGGCAGTTTCGTTCCTCTGGGCGGGCACAATCCTTTGGAAGCCGCCGTTCATGGTGTTCCCTGTTGTTGGGGCCCTCATCTTTATAACTTTCGGGAAATCGAGGCCTTTCTCGTCAAGGAAGGCTGCGGTCGGCCGGTCGGGAACGGGGATGCGTTGAGCGCGTTTATCTTGGAAACCATGGCGGATGCCCTGTGGGATCCTCAACGGCGCATGGACTGCGCGCGGAAGGTCTGCGCCCAGGCCGGGGCGGCCTCCATGCTCGCCCGAGACATCACCGCTTTGTTGGCGTAATGCGGCACGGCCGTTGACTTCCCATCGCCCTTGTGCTAAGAAGCCGTCGCAGCTTCGGAAGGGATGATCAGCAGCGAACGGAGGCACTCTGAAAGTCGGTGGCCGAAGTCGAGCAGGATTTCATCGTTCCCAACAAATTGGGTTTCCACGCACGGGTTGCAGCCAAAATCGTCAAGGTAGCCACCCAATTTCAGGCCGACGTTCTGATCGCCAAAGATCACACCGTCGTCAACGGGAAGAGTATACTTGACATTCTGAGCCTGGAATGCCCGAGAGGGACGAAAGTCAAGGTGATTTCCCGGGGTGAGGACGCCGAAGACGCACTCAGGGCTCTCGCGCACCTTTTTCAAAGCAACTTTGGGGAAACGTAGAACCTGGACCGCACAACCCTCCGACGGCGCACGCCACTGACCGAGACGACCACCGAGCAAGGGCCAGCCCGTAAGGCTCAGAGGTCTCCTCGGTTTTTTAATGCGCGGCGTCGGATGGCCGACCCGTCGAGCGTCAGGTAACGGCATGGACAAAGAACCCATTCGGTTGAAAGGCTTCGGGGTTTCCCCGGGGATTGCCATCGGAAAAGCGTTTCTTGCGGAAGAAAACCACATTTCCATTCCTCTCCACACGCTCCACGGGGATGAAGAAATCGAGCAAGAATGCGCCCTTTTGCAGGAAGCCATTGAAAAGGTGGAGCAAGATCTTGAAAGAACCAAGCAGGGCATCCCTGCCGATCTCAAGGATCATGCCCACATCCTCGACGCCCACCAGCTCATCTTGCGTGATCCCCTGTTCTTCAATCAGACTCTTCAAACCATCCGCAGGGAACGCCTCAACGCCATGCAGGCCTTGAAGCGGTCCATCGGGCGCATTTCGGAACTCTTCGCCGCCATGGACGACGATTATATCCGCAGCCGGGCCGCGGACGTCCGCAGCATCGGCCATCGGATCCTGCGCTATCTGGCGGGCCAGAAGGCAAGCAGTTTCGACGAGATTCGCGAGCGGGTGATCATCGTCGCACGAGACATCTCCCCTGCCGATGCCGCGCAAATCCAATTGGAAAAGACCCTGGGCTTCATCACCGACACGGGCGGCCAAACGTCTCATACGGCCATCATTGCGCGAGCCCTGGGCATCCCGGCCATTGTGGGGGCGGAAAGGGCGTCGAAGACCATCCGCACGGGGGATCTCGTGATCGTGGACGGAGCCAGCGGGCGGATCATCGTCCACCCGACGGATGAGCAGATCGCCTTCTATTACGAACTCCAGGACGCCCTGGAAAGCTACCTCAAGGAAATCACGCGCAAGGCCCACCTTCCGGCGGTCACCCAGGACGGATACAAGATCCGCGTGGAAGCCAACATTGAGCTCATCGAGGAGGTGGTGGCCGCCAAAGACCACGGGGCGGAATCCATCGGCCTGTACCGCACGGAATTCTCCTATTTGAATCGTGAATCCCCGCCGGACGAGGAAGATCTCTATCAGGAGTACAAAGAACTCGCAGAGCTCATGGCACCTGCTTTCGTCACCGTTCGGACCCTGGACCTGGGGGCCGAAAAGCTGGGAACCTGGATGGCGCCCATCGACCAGGAAAACCCTGCGCTCGGCTTGCGCGGAATCCGTTTGTGTTTGCAAAACAGGGAATTCTTCAAGACCCAGCTGCGGGCCATTCTCAGAGCCGGCGCCGTCGCCCGTAACATCCGCGTGATGCTCCCGATGATTTCCGGGACGGGCGAACTGCGGCAGGCCAAAGCCGTTTACGAGGAAGCGAAACAGGAATTGCGCCGGCGCAGGGTTCCCTTTGACGAAACCATGCCCTTCGGGATCATGATCGAGGTGCCCTCCGCGGTGGCCGTCGCCGATGTGCTGGCCCGGGAAGTGGACTTCTTCAGCATCGGCACCAACGATCTCATCCAATATACTCTGGGCATCGACCGGGTGAATCGGCACGTGGCCCACCTGTACGATCCGCTGCATCCGGCGGTGATCCGCCTTATCCGGCAGGTGGTTGGCACGGCCCACGAGGCCGGCATTCCTGTCACGATTTGCGGGGAAATGGCCGGGGAACCCCTCTATGTCCCCCTTCTGCTCGGCCTGGAATTGGACTGCCTGAGCATGAACCCCCAGGCCATCCCGAGGGTCAAGAATCTGGTCCGCCGCTCGACCCTGGAAGAATGCCGCCGATTCGCCCGCACGGCCTTGGCGCTCACAACCGCCGCGGACATCCGGGATGCGTTGCAGGAGCTCGTCGTGCGAGTTTTTCCCGAGGAATTCAAGTTTTTCGATCCCCAGGCCGTCAAGCCGAATCACCGCAGCGGCGATTGGGGAACAAGGTTTTCCCGATGAAGAAAGCACCGGCCGCCGTCAAGAACGGCATCAAGATCGTCTGCCAGAACAAAAAGGCCTTCCACGATTACGAAATCCTTGAGACCCTGGAAGCCGGGATGGTCCTTACGGGCACCGAAGTGAAATCCCTTCGGGAAGGCCGGGCAAACCTCAAGGACAGTTACGCCCGGATCAAGGGCGGCGAAATCTGGCTTTACGATTTCCACATCAGCCCTTATCCGTGCGCGTCCTACAACAACCACGAGCCCGAAAGGACGCGCAAGCTCCTCATGCACCGTCGGGAAATCCGGCGCCTTGCCGGCAAGACCCAGGAAAAGGGCCTCACCCTCGTGCCCTTAAAAGTCTATTTTTCCAAGGGCAAGGCCAAGGTGGAAATCGCCCTGGCCCGCGGGAAGAAAGACTATGACAAGCGCGAACGCATCAAGCAAAAAGAGGAAGCGCGGGAAATGGACCGGCTCCGCAAGAAGTACAACATCTCTTCCTGACCGGCTTTCGCTGTGAGCCGTTGCGCCAAGGAACCCGAGTTTTCCTTGACAGAATGCGGGCCCGTTTTTAATATGGCCTCGCTTCGCCGGAGTGGTGAAACAGGTAGACGCGCTGGACTCAAAATCCAGTGGGCCTCGAGCCCGTGAGAGTTCGAGTCTCTCCTCCGGCACCAGAAAATGCGAGCGGGGGTGTGGATGTTCCCACACCCCCTTTTTTTGGCTCTCACGAGATCGGATTTTCGCCGCCTTAGTCTTTGCCCGCTATTTATTCTGCAAGGCTCCCCAGCCCAACCCTATGCAGTAGTAAGCGTCCGGCGAACCCCACCTTCCCCAGTCAGCCAAGATGGTCTATTGTGGACCCCAAAAATGAGACACCATGTTAAGGTGTGTTTTCCTAGGAAAGGGGGGTCCGATGAAACGGAAAAGATTCAGCAAGGAATTTAAGGCGAAAGTGGCCCTGGAAGCGCTCAAAGGCCAGCGGACAGCGATCGAGCTGGCTCAGGAGTTCGGGGTCCATGTCAATCAGATCAATCTGTGGAAGAAACAGCTGATTGAAAACGCGGCAGAGCTCTTTGACCGGCGGGAGGCCAAGAAGGAAAAGAAGAGAGAAAAAGAACGCGAGCGGCTTTACCAGAAGGTTGGTCAGTTGCAGGTGGAGGTGGACTGGTAAAAAAAAACGACCGGATTGCTCGACTGAGTGTGGCCGAAAAGCGGGCGAGGATCGAACCCGATCATCCCGAACTGAGTGTGAGCCGCCAATGTGAGCTTCTGGGGGAAGTGGACCCTCTCAGTTGCCCCCGGTGCCACCATGAGATGAAGATCATTAGCCTGATCAATCAACCCGAGGTGATCGAGCGCATCCTCCGCCATCTCGGGCTGTGGAAACAGCAAACGGCTCCATCCGGGAGGAAAGAAAAACCACCGGAACATGGGCCGGTTGTCATGGAGGATTTCGACGACGGGTGGCCCGGGTATGAACAACCCGCCATTGTTTATCACTAGACTTCGGCGCTGGAGACAGTCCCCGCAAGCCGCCACGGGAGCGGTTTGCCCGCATGTCTGCCCGTCCCCTCCACACAAAGAAGCCACCCTCGCGAGCGACTTACCCCAACACCCTTCTACCTTGTCGGAAAATCGAGACAAAAACGTGCCGACAATGTGCTTGACACCCCCCAGCATCCCTGCTACTCAAAAACCGTCTGAAAGCGATTTCTTATCACTCCGTTCGCTCTTCTCCAAATACGATCTGCTGGCCAACCCCCCCGGCGCTGGATTTCCGGAACCCTGGCGGCTCCCTTGCGCCTGCTGGGAATCCTCAAGGGCTCTCCCTATCCGGGAAGGCGCGAGTCGCTGGAACGTGTCGCGGTTTTCCCGCCGGGTTCTGGAAGAGTCCCTGCAGGGAAAGGAAGAGAGCCGACTTTATCTCGCCATTTTGGATCGGGGCGCCGTCCTCCGCCCGCAGGAGGTGGTGGAGTTTGTGGACCGGGAGCAGGAAAAGCTCATCGACTGGCTCCAGTCGGTCTTTTCCGACCTGGCCGAGGGACTGCCCAAGGGGAAGGACTGGGGGATCTATTCCACCTCCGTCTTGTGGGGCCTTCTGATCGTCAGCCTGGAAACGGTCCTGGGCGGCGGGTTCACCATGGTGGACGCCGTGCTGGAGGCGGCCGTCGCCCCCTACGGAACCAAGGAGGCCGTGGAGCTTTTCGCCTATCGGGAGATCCAAAAGATCGCCCGGGAGCTGTCCGAACGCTACCGCGCCGGCCTGACGGCCGTGATCGACGAACAGCACCGGCGCTTCCTGGCCTGCCTGGAAGAGGTGAGCCCAGGCCCGGAGCTGAGGGAGGCGGTAACAAACGAGCTGTAGCGACAGGGCACCATGCGTTCGTGAAGGGCGACTTTTGTATAGGAGATTTCATGACCGAATACCAGTTTTCAGAGCATGCTTATGATATGCTTAGAGAGAGGCAAATACGGGAGGAGTGGGTCAACTTGGCGATAGAAGACCCTGACAAAGAAGAAGTCAAGGAGGATGGAACGGTTCACTATATTCGCGCAATTCAAGATCATGGCGGGCGTTATCTGCGCGTTGTTATAAATCCTCACGTCCAGCCCCGAAGAATAGTTACCGTCTTCTTTGACCGCAGGATCAGGAGGTTGGGATGAGACTCAAAGTAGATCACAAAAATGATGCCTTATATCTGCGCCTTGACGAATCAGCTATTGTGGAGTCCGAGGAAATCAAACCGGGCGTGATTCTTGACTACGACGCAAACGACAACGTGGTGGGCATTGAGATACTTGGCATAAGCTCGCGCGTTCCCATCGAGATGCTCAAGAGCTTGCACTTTGAAACGGTGTGAGCTGGTGAAATCTTCTCCCGGCAACCGATGGCGATAGGTAAGCTCTCACAGAGTAGATTTTTTGCTGGCGACCTCGGCTGATTTTGGGTCCGGTCCCTCCATCATCAAACGGAGGGAAACCGTTGCCGGAAAAATCCTGGACCATACGGGGTCGCCCCATCGGAGAAGCCGAACTCGATGGCATCCGCGCCACTTTCGCAAAGCACTGGGACAATCGGCTGCCGGGATGCCTTTATCGGCTGGGACCCTGCCACCCGCGAGGCCAACCTTCACAAGGTGGTCAACAATGTCCGATTCCTTATCCTCCCCTGGGTCCGAGTGACCCACCTGGCCTCGAAGCTCCTGGCTGCCAATGTGAAGCTCCTGGTTCGCGACTGGCACGATCACTATCGACAACCCCTGGCCCTGCTGGAAACCTTCGTCGAGAAGGACTGCTTTGAAGGCACCTGTTACAAAGCGGCCAACTGGCTCAAAGTGGGGCTCACCAAAGGCCGGGGAAAATACGACCAGCACACCTACTCCAAGCCCGTCAAGGCCGTTTTCCTCTACCCCCTGCGCAAAGATTTCCGGGAGATGCTTCATGCCTAATCTTAAGGACATGGAGATCAACAGAGCCATCCTGGAAAAGGCGTCCAGGGAAACCCTTATCCAAATCATCGAGTTTCAGGCGGCACGGATAGCCCAACTGGAAGCGCGCATTGAAGAGCTTGAAGCCCGGATCAACCAGAACTCCTCCAACTCCAACAAGCCGCCTTCCTCCGAACAGGTTATGGTCCCCGGCTGTCCGCCCTGATCGCCGAACTGAGCGGCATCGACGGCGCCGGCAGGGAAACCATCCAGACCTTTCTCGCGTCAGTGCTCGGGGTCCCCATCAGCCAGGGAGCGATCCAGAAGGTGATCGATCGAGTGTCGCGGGCCATCGAACCTCACTATGAGGCGATCCAGGAAGCCGCCCGGTCGTCGCCCATCAACCACCTGGATGAGACCCCGTGGTCCGATGGCGGTAAGCTCAAATGGCTTTGGGTCATGGCCAACCACGCGGTGGCCTTCTTCATGATCCACTCGCGGCGTTCCAAAAAGGCCTTCGAGGCGCTGATCGGCGCCTGGGTCGGCATCCTGGTCAGTGACAACTATGCCGTCTATCAGAAATGGGCCCACCAAAAGCAGACCTGCCTGGCTCACCTCATCCGGAGCGCGATCGGCCCGGCCGAACGGCGCGATCCGCACCTGAGCCGTTGCGGAACCTGGGCGGCCAAGGAACTGCGGCGTTTGTGCCAGTGGAACAAGGATCCTCCCACCCTATGAGCCTGCCCGAGAATGGCATATTCCTGGGAGCGCGGGCGTCTCGCCCGCTTCTCGTGCAGGCCGGAGGCCCGCGCTCCCAGGAGAAGAGGCCTTCGGGTTCGTTCTCAGACAGCCTCCTAGGCGCTGCGCTTGGCGGCCCCTTTGCCCGCCGTCCAATCCTCGTAGAAGATCAGAAGAGGGCTGGCGATGAAAATGGACGAATAAGTCCCCACGATGATGCCCACGAGCAAGGCGAAGGCGAAATCGTGGATGACCGTCCCGCCCAGAAGAAACAAGAACACGATGACCAGCAAGGTGGTGCCCGAGGTGAGCAGGGTGCGGCTCAGGGTCTGGTTGATGCTTCGATTGATCAGGTCTTTGAAATCGCCTTTCCGCGATCCGCGCAAGTTTTCCCGGATGCGGTCGTAGACGATGATGGTATCGTTCAAGGAATACCCCACGATGGTCAGAAGCGCCGCCACGATGGTCAGGTTGAATTCCTTGTTGAGCAGGGCGAAAATCCCCACCGTGATGAAAACGTCGTGGATCAAGGCCACGACGGCCCCCAAAGCGTAAGGGAGCTTCAAGATCCAGCACAGCACCAGCGTGATCACCAGCGCTCCGATGATGAGGTAGGTCATGGACAATCCGGTGAGCCCCAGGAGATAGACGCCCAGGAGCAAGGCCGCCGCCATGACCCCGCTGGTCCCCCACTTCAATTCAAACCGGCCGGAAATGTAGAGGGCGATGAAAAGCAAGGCGTAGTAAATGGCGAGCAAGGCCTTTTGGCGCAGGTCCTCCCCCACCTTGGGGCCCACCATTTCCACCCGCAGGATGGTGGCTTTCCCGGGGCCGTAGGCCTGATCCAGTCGTGCCTGGATATCGTCGCTGACCCGTTTGGCTTTTTCTTCGCTGATCTCCGAACGGACGATGAACTCATTGTCCGAGGCCGCCCCCACCTGCTGGATGGCGCTCCGGCCGATGCCCAGATCCTTGAGGGCGTCCCGGATGGCGTCAGGCGTCGTGGCTTCCGAGAATTTCACCTGGATGAGGGTGCCTCCCGAAAAGTCCACGCCCATGTTGAGTCCGCCCCGAAAGACAATGGCCAACGCCCCGAGAAGGATCAGCAGGACGGAAAGACTCACGGCCTTGACCCGCATGCCCACAAAATTGATGTTGATATCCGGTCTGATGAATTCCATAGGCGGTCCCGATCTGCCCCCGTTAGATGCTCAGTGTTTTCATGCGCCTTTCCACAAACAGGTAGTCGAAAATCACCCGCGTCACTACGATGGCCGTAAAAAGACTGGCGACGATGCCGATGCTCAACGTTACGGCGAAGCCCTTGACCGGCCCCGTGCCGAACTGGAACATGACCAGGGCCGCAATCAGCGTCGTGATGTTGGCATCCAAGATGGTCAATGTCGCCCGGGCGTATCCGGCGTCCAGAGCCGCTTTGGGCGTCTTGCCCATGCGCATCTCCTCGCGGATGCGCTCATAGATGAGCACGTTGGCGTCCACGGCCATGCCGATGGTCAGGATGATGCCCGCGATGCCGGGCAGGGTGAGGGTGGCTTGGAAAGCGGCAAGCCCGGCCATGATGAGGATGACGTTCAGGATGAGCGCCACATCGGCGATAACTCCTGAAAAGCGGTAGTAGATGATCATGAAGAGCACCACCGCCACCGATCCGACCACCATGGAAAGGAATCCCTTGCGGATGGAGTCCGCGCCGAGCGAGGGTCCCACGGTTCGTTCTTCCAGGATCACCACGGGGGCGGGAAGCGCCCCGGCTCGAAGCACGATGGCCAGGTCTCTGGCTTCTTCCATGGTAAAGGAGCCCGTAATGCTCGCCCTTCCGCCGGAGATTTTCTCCTGGATCACCGGCGCTGAATAGACCACGCCATCCAGCACGATGGCCAGCTGTTTTTTGACGTTTTCGCCGGTGATGCGTTCGAAAATCCGAGCTCCTTGCGGGTCGAATTCCAAGGCCACGTAGGGGGTGTTGTACTGGGTGTCGATGCGCACGTTGGCGTTGGTGATGTATTCGCCCGTGAGCAGCGTTCGATCCTTCAAGGCGATTTTACCTTCCACGGTCCTGCCTGTGCTGGGATCGAATCGGCGCATGGGATAGACCTTGACACCGGCCGGCAACGAGGCGGGATCGGTGTGGGGATCCACCCCTTCGGCCACCAGCCGAAATTCCAAAACGGCGGTTTTGCCGATAAGATCCAGGGCGCGCTTGGGATCTTTGATGCCGGGCAGCTGAATGAGGATACGGTTTTCTCCCTGCGGCCGAATGTCGGGTTCACTGACGCCGAACTGGTCAATGCGGTTGCGGATAGTTTCCAGCGCTTGACTGACAGCCAACTGGCGGATGTGGGCCGCTTCCTTTTCCTTCATGCGGCACACCGCCCGGAACCCGTCCGGCGTCTCCGCTGCTTCAACCCATTCCACGATGGGAAATTCCTTCTCCAGCACCTCCCGAAGCCGATCCCGGCGGCTCCCGTCAGGAAGTTGGATCACCAGGTGCCCGGCCTGATTCCGTTCAACGGAGCGAAAGCCGATCTTTTCCTTGCGAAGAAGCTCCTTCACCTCATCAATCAGGCGGTCCAACGTCGTCTTGACCGCTTCGTCGGCCTGGACTTCCAAGACCAGATGCATGCCGCCCTGGAGGTCCAATCCGAGATGGATCTTATCGTCCGGCAAGGTGCCATGCCACCATGCCGGCAGCGGCACGTTCAAAGACGGCAACAGGTAAACGACGGATGCAACAAGCACCAAAGCGATAAGGATGGCTCGCCATTTCAGGCCCTTCAACCCGTATCCTCCCGCACTCTGCTCAGTTCCCTGGAAAAAAGCGGGACCAACTTCAGCGCCGATCCCGCCTCCAAAGCGTCTCCCGCCTGGCTCTTGGCCGAGGTCCCAACGACCCCGAAAGTCATCCGGCACCGGGGCGCCGGTTTTCCGAGGACACGGCGCCCCTCCGGTCGCCCAGCGCTCCCTGGGCCGGAAAGGTCCTTAATCCTTTTCTTCGCCTTCCTCTTTCGCTTCGCCTCGGGACACCAAACCGGCGATGTAGCCCCGCTGCACTTTGACCCGCACCTTATCGGCGATTTCCAGAGTGACCACGGAATCGGTAAGCCCCGTAATGCGGCCGTGGATGCCCCCTTGAGTCAGCACCACATCGCCTTTGCGCAGATTCTGAAGCATCATGCGATGCTCTTTTTGGCGTTTTTGCTGAGGACGAATGAGAAGGAAATAAAAAATCACCACCATCAGGATCAAGGGAAGAAAAGCCGCCAAGCCGCCTCCGGCGCCCTGGCCGCCCCCGCTCTGCCCGGCCGTTCCCATCGCGTGGGCCATGGTCACCCAGTTCATCGATTCCTCCGTTTCGGTTTTCCGTTGTGTGGACAAAAATCCCCTTAAGACAATCGAGCCTTTAAACGATATTTTCCCGCCCTTGTCAATCGCCTATCGGCTCGCCTTCCAGGCGGCGTCGATAAAAATCGTCGCGAAACGCTTCGAACCGACCCTGCTGGACGGCTTCGCGCACCCCTTCCATGAGTCTCAAAAAGTAATGAAGGTTGTGGATGGAATTGAGCCGATAGGCCAGGAGCTCTCTGGCCATGAACAAGTGCCGGAGGTAGGCGCGGGAAAAATTGCGGCACGTGTAGCATTCACAACCCGGCTCGATGGGGCCGGGGTCGTCCGTATAGCGGCTGTTCTTGATCTGGACGGCTCCCCAGGACGTAAAAAGCATGCCGTTTCGCGCGTTTCGTGTGGGCACGACGCAGTCGAACATATCGATGCCACGCCGGACGCCCTCGATGAGGTCTTCCGGCATGCCCACCCCCATGAGGTATCGCGGCTTGTCCTCAGGCAGTTCGGGAACGACGGCCTCCAAGACTTCCATCATGACCTCCTTGGGTTCGCCCACGGCAAGGCTTCCCACGGCGTAGCCCGGAAAATCCATGGCCTTGAGGGCTTCGGCGCATTCCAGCCTGAGATCCGCATAGACCCCGCCCTGCACGATGGCAAAAAGCGCCTGGTCCGCCCGCTTGTGGGCATCCCGGCACCGCCGCGCCCATCTCAAGGTTCTTTCCATGGAAGCCCGCGCATACTCCCGGCTCACCGGGTAAGGGGTGCACTCGTCAAAGCACATGGCGATGTCGGAGCCCAGAAGGTCCTGGATTTCCATGCATCGTTCCGGGGTGATCCGATGACGGGATCCATCGATGTGCGACTGGAAGGTCACTCCATCCTCATCGATCCTGCGGATGGTGGCCAGGCTGAAAACCTGAAAGCCCCCGCTGTCGGTCAGGATGGGGCCCGGCCAGGCCATGAACGCATGGAGGCCCCCCAACCGAGCGATGCGCTCGGCACCCGGACGAAGGGACAAATGGTAAGTGTTTCCGAGGATGATCTGAGCCCCGAGGGAACGCACCTCGTCGGGGGACAGACTCTTGATCGTCCCCTGAGTGCCCACGGGCATGAACACCGGGGTGTCCACCGTGCCGTGTTCCGTGTGAATCCTGCCGCGGCGGGCTCCGCTTGCGCGGTCTTGAGCCAAGAGTTCAAATCGCCACATGTGCATGCCTCTACACAATCAGCATGGCGTCCCCATAGCTGAAGAATCGGTATTCCTTTCGGACGGCTTCCCTGTAGGCCGCAAGGATCCTTTCCCGCCCCGCAAAGGCGGAAACCAACAGCAGAAGAGATGTCTTCGGAAGATGAAAGTTGGTGATCATGGCATCCACGACGCGGAAGGCATACCCGGGGTAGATGTAGTGGTCGCACAGGCCCGAAACCTCACGGACTTCTCCGTATCGGGTCGCAGCCCATTCCAGGGTGCGCACCACGGTGGTCCCCACGGCGATGATCCGCCGCCCTTCCCTTTTGGCGTCCCGGATCCTTTGCGCCGCATCGTCGGTCACCCGCACGGCTTCCGAGTGCATGACATGCTCTCGAATATCTTCCGTGCGCACCGGGGCGAAGGTGCCGAAACCCACGTGCAAGGTAATCCGCACCACATCCACGCCCATTTCTTCCAAGGCACGGAGCAATTCCCGGGTGAAATGCAACCCTGCCGTCGGCGCCGCTACGGCTCCGGGTTCCCGGGCATAGACCGTTTGATAATCGAATCGGTCTTCCTCCCTTTCCCGGTGCGACTGGCGCCGAATGTAGGGGGGGAGCGGCACGCGCCCCTTGTGTTCCAGCATCTTGAGGAGATCGTCATGGTCGAAAAGGATCATGGCCTGTCCGTCTTCGGCCCTTGTGAGCACGGTCGCCGTCACATCCCCCTCCAGGATGAGGCGGGTGCCTTCCTTGGGCGGTTTGGAGGATTTGACCAGGCATCGATAGCCGGCCTGTCTGCCTTCCTCGGGGCGCTTGTAGGGATCGAGGACGAGCACTTCCGCTCGACCTCCCGTCTCTTTCCGTCCCACAAGGCGTGCGGGAACCACTCGAGTGTCGTTGAGCACGAGGACGTCGCCCGAGCGGAGATAGAACGGAAGGTCGCAAAACCGGCGGTGCTCCACCGTCCCGGACAGACGATGGAGCACCATCAGGGCGCAACGGTCCCGATCGGTGCTGGGCGTCTGTGCCACCAGGTGTTCGGGAAGCTCGTAGTCGTAATCCTCCAAACGATAGCTCATTTACCGCACTCCATGCCGCCGCCCCAAAAACACCAGCAAAAGCCCGACGACCATGAGGGCGCCACCGATGAGGCGCAGCTGCCCGGACGGGAGTCGAAGGATCTCCTCCAGCCAGCGCTTCGTGCGTTCGGGAGAAGCGAAATACGGCAATCCCTCGAGAAAGAAAACGAGGCCAACGGCCGTGAGGAAGAAATCCATACCCCCATACTCCTCCTGTCGGGTCGAGCGCGCGTTTCAGGGAACATCTTGGCACCACGGCCGGGATCGCCTATCATGTTGTTTCAGTTCTGTAAAGGGGCTGGGTTTTTATGAAAGTCCGAGGCGCGGGATGGACCTTCCAAAAGGGGGCGTTGATGTCCGCGTGGGGAGGAGTGCATGGCGTTGAACTGGGTGGAAATTGATTTAGCGGCCTTGCGGCACAATTTCCTTCAGGTGCGAAACCGTGTGGAGCCTCGAGCCGGGATCCTCGCGGTCGTAAAATCGGACGCCTACGGCCACGGTATGATTCCCGTGGCTCAAGAATTGGCGGCGGCTGGAGCCGATTTTTTCGGGGTGAGCAAATGCTGGGAAGCCCTTAGACTGCGCTCGGCCGGCATCGCCCAGCCCATCCTCATCCTGGCGGGAATCGAACCCGAAGATATTCATCATGTCCTTGAAAAGGACTTCCGCCCCGCCGTCTACCGCCTGGATCACTGCCGGATGCTGAATGAGGCGTCCCGCCGCGCGGGAAAGCGTGCCCGGATCCATCTGAAAATCGACACGGGCATGGGCCGCCTGGGAATTCCGGACCGGGAATTGGCACCGTTCCTCGACCAACTGGCCGGGCTCCGAGACCTGGAAATCGAGGGCGTCTTTTCCCACCTGGCCACATCCGACGAATCGGACAAGACCTTCAGCCACGAACAGCTCCAACGGTTCCGAACGGTGCTCCAAATGTTTCACGACCGAGCCATCCCCTTCCGGTATGCGCACATCGCCAACAGCGGCGGCGTCTTGGATATCCCGGAAGCCCACCACCAGCTGGTCCGCCCCGGCATCATGCTCTACGGCTCTTCACCTTCCGACGAAATCCGCGATCCGGCTCCCCTGCGGCCCGTCATGGCCTTCAAAACAAAGATCCTCCAGATCAAACGGGTCCCGGCGGGCCAAAGCATCGGCTACGGAAGGACCTTCGTCTGCCCCCGGCAGATGCGCATCGCCACCGTCGCCGCCGGCTACGACGACGGCTATCCCCGGGTGCTTTCCAATCGGGGTGAGGCTTTGGTGCGCGGCGCTCGCGCCCCCATCGTCGGGCGGGTTTCCATGAACCTCATCACCCTCGATGTGACCCATATTCCCGAAGCCGCCGAAGACGACGAGGTCGTCCTCCTGGGCGCTCAAGGATCCGAAAGAATCACGGCCGAAGAAATCGCCCAGAAGGCCGGAACCATCAGCTATGAAATCTATTGCGCCGTCGGGAAGAATCCTCAGCGCCTTTTCCGCAACCGGACCAACGGGCTTGCGTGAGCCGGCACGGCGCATTATAAAGGCACGCTTTACAGAGGATTCGCCATGTTTTTCCGTTGAGGAGGACAACCGTCATGAGTCTCGTTCGATCCCGACTGCACGCCATGATTCATCGGGCGGCACGATCGCTCTTGCAGGATCAGGGCATTGGCAACGAAGAAGACCTTGTGCTGGAACTGGAAATCCCCAAGATCGCCGACCACGGCGATTATGCCACCAACGCCGCCATGACCCTCACCCGGCTTCTTCGCAAAAACCCCAGAACCATCGCCCAGGATCTCGTCGAACGCATGGACGGCCGGGACGATCTTTTGACAAAAATGGAGATCGCCGGGCCCGGCTTCATCAATTTCTTCGTGCGCCCCGAACTCTGGAGCGATATCCTGCGCACCATCCATGCCGAAAAGGACATTTTCGGCCGACAGGATTTCGGGAAAGGCACACGGGTCCAGGTGGAGTTTGTGAGCGCCAACCCCACGGGCCCGCTCCACATCGGCCACGGTCGAGGGGCCGCCGTCGGGGACGTGCTCGCCAACATCCTGAAAACCTGCGGCTACACGGTCGATAAGGAATACTACATCAACGACACCGGAAAACAGATGGACACCCTGGGCCGCAGCCTCTACCTGCGCTATTTGGAATGCCTGGGTCGGGTTGTGAATTTTCCCGACGACCATTACAAGGGCGACTACATGAAGGATTTGGCCCGGGAGGTTGTGGAGCGCTTCGGGGACCGATACCTGGACGTTGCCGAAGAGGAGGCTCTCCCCTTTTTCACGAAGTATGCGGGGGATCGCATTCTGGAAGGCATCCGGGAAGATCTGGAAGTTTTCGGGGTCAAACACGACATTTGGTTCAGCGAACGGACGCTCCACGAAGACGGCGCGCTCATGAGAACCATCGAAGCGTTGGAACAAAGCGGAATGATCTACGAACAGGACGGGGCCAAGTGGTTTCGCAGCACGGCCTACGGGGACGAAAAGGACCGCGTGGTGGTGCGGGCCAACGGTGTAACGACCTATTTCGCCGCGGATCTGGCCTATCACAAGAATAAATATGAACGGCACTACGATCTGGTCATCGACATCTGGGGGGCGGACCATCACGGCTATGTGCCGCGAATGCTGGCGGGCGTTCAGGCTCTGGGCCGTCGTGCGACGGATCTGCGCATCATCCTCGTGCAGCTCGTGAACCTGCTGCGCGGAGGAAAGCCTGTGGCCATGTCCACGCGAGCCGGCGAGTTCGTCACGCTGCGGGAAGTGGTGGACGAGGTGGGAAAAGACGCCGCCCGATTCATCTTCCTCACCCGCCGCTCCGACAGTCCCCTGGATTTCGACCTGGAAACGGCCAAAAAACACAGCAACGACAACCCCGTCTATTACGTCCAGTATGCCCATGCGCGGCTGTGCAGTGTCTTCGAAGTGGCCAAAGAGCGCGGCGTGCCCACATCATGGGACGTGCCCCCGAACTTAAGCCGGCTCACCGAACCCGCCGAATGGGACCTCATGAAGCAGCTGGGGGAATTCCCTTACGTTTTGGAAACCGCGGCCCGCAATCTGGAGCCGCATCGGGTTCCCTACTACCTGACGGATCTGGTTTCGGCTTTTCACAGCTATTACAACCATAACCGGATCTTGAGCGAGGATGCGGAACTGACCCAGGCTCGCCTTTACCTCGCCGACGCCCTGAGAACGGTCATCCGAAACGGGCTCGCCGTGCTCGGGGTTTCGGCGCCGCAAAAAATGTGACGGGGCGAAAGGAGCGCGCATTAGGGCGCCGCATGTCGAGGAGTGCCGATCATGAGCCGCCTCAAGGATCGCATCCATCAATACGAGGAAGAAAACGAACCCCGCCGCATACGGGTGCAGTTGACCGGGGTGCAGGCCTTTGTGTGCGTCCTTGTTTTCTTCTTTTCTTTGACGTGCGTGTTCGTGGCCGGCGTTTTGACGGGTCGCGGCGTTTCGAGGGAAGCTCGGGAATCCACCACGGTCCAGGGCGCGCTGTACCGCCTTTTGGGGCTGCGCCCGGCAGTGGAAGAACCCGTGGACAACGCCTCCGAAACCTGGATCCCTGCAGAAAAGATTTTGGCCACCTTGGAATCGGAAAAGGAACTCGCGACGGTCCAGAAACCGGGGTCGTCCAAGACTGCGCCGACGGCCCTTCCGGCTTCCCCGGCCGGAAAACCCCCGGCTCCTTCTCCGAGTTCCGAAACCCCGAACTTCGCGGAACAACCCCCGCCCCTTTCGGGGCAGGAAGAGCCGCCGGAGACGGCCCTGCCCACACCGCCCGCTTCCGGATCCTATGCTTTGATGGTGGCTTCCATGCGCCGCCAGGAAAACGCCGTCGCCCTCCTGGACCGCCTCAAGAAAAAAGGCCATAAGGCGGCCATGGAACGGATCGCCGTCAGCGACCAGGACGTGTGGTATCGCGTGATCCTCGGCGGGTTCGACACCCGGCAAAAAGCCCTGGAATACGCCGCCCGCCTCAATAAGGAAGAAAAACTCGAAGCCATCGTCATCCGCCGGGAGTCCTCCGGCACCACGGACAACTAGGAGCTTATCCGATAAGGGTAAATTCCCATGGGCCGACCTCTTCCGTCATCCCCGCGAAAGCAGGGATCCAGAATTGTCAGCACCTTGTGGACCCCCGCTTGCGCGAAAGTGACGGTTTGACGGGGTCTCGAGCAGGCGGGTCTCGAGTTCCCCCCTTGTCGTGACAGCGCGACACGTGAGCGCGCACGCCATTTGTGTTGGGGTTCGCTGCGCTCACCCCAACCTACAGCCAGCCAACGTCCTTGAATAAACTCGTAGGTTGGGGTGAGCGAAGCGAACCCCAACCCACATTCGCTGGCCAACGTCCTTGAATAAACTCGTAGGTTGGGGTGAGCGAAGCGAACCCCAACACAGACCTGGATCCGGCGAGACAACGAAGAATTAAAATTATGTAATTCCGGTCTGTTACAGAGACTCTCTTATAAAACCCCCATCACGGGCAGCCCGTGACAACGAAGGATGGAACTCTTGTAGTTCGGGTATCTTACATAGACTCTCATATAAAAGCGGCCGATTGGCCGCTGTCCCACACGCTTAAAACCCCACGCCTTTCAGCGGATGAGCCGCCCCCCTTCCTCCGGGGGCGGCCCTCCGTATCGGCCGAGAATGGAATGGGCCGTGCGGGTTTCTTCTTCCCCGTAAAACTTGATGTAGTGCTGCACCGAGGTGGTTTCAAAGCCGCGGTACGTCTTGTGTTCCCCCCCGAAGCCCGGGTCGAGGACCTGGATCCCCTGGGCGATGGCATAGCGGATGGGCTGGTAATAACAGACGGCGAAGTGGAGAAAGGGGACCTGATCGTAGCTTCCCCAGTAGCGGCCGTAGAGGTGATCCCCTTTGCGATAAAAGAGGGCCAGAGCCAAAAGATCGCGACCTCGGTGAGCGACTGAAAAAAGGATCCGGTGCCGAAACAGGCGCCCCAGCGTGCGGAAAAACTCCCTGTTGAGAAACGGGCGCACCTCGTCGCCCATGTACTTTTTCCAGGTCAGGCCATACAGGTCGTATATGACGTCGTAATAATCTTCCGGGGCGTCTTCTCCGGCTACCATCGCCAAACGAATGCCTTCCGCTTCGATGTCTCGCATTTCCCGGCGAATCTTGTGCCGCCGCGGGGATCGAAAATCCTGGAGGAAATCGTCGAAAGCCCTGTAGCCTTTGTTGCGCCACAGACAATAATCGCTTCGCAGGCCGACGAACCCTTTGAGCAGCAAGGCTTCGTGGAGGCCCGGGGCGGGATCGCAAAAGAAGTAGATCCGACACGTGGCAAACCCGCGAGTCTCGCACACGAAGTCCACGTATTCCCCGACAATGCTATAGACTTTCACGGGATCGTGTTCGGAACCGTACAGGAACTGGTAGGCCGGCACCGGCGTCAAGGGCACCGTGGCCATGAGTCCCACGTAGTAGGGATAGCCGGTCAGTTCCCCGAGGAAGCGCAACAAGCCGCCGTCGCCGAATTCCACCCACGGGCGCACCCGTTCGTAAAGCGGCGCGATGGCCATGATCTTTCCGTCTTCATAGGCCAGAATGTGACGCGGCACAAAGCCCCGTTCCGGGGTCAGCACGCCGGAACGTTCCAGGCAATACAGGTATTCCCACTCCATCATGGGAGCGGCGTTTCGACTCAGGCGGTTCCACACGGCCGGATCCACCCTCTCGACACCGGAAACCATTTCAAAGCGCACAGCCATCGCTCCAAGCCCCTCCGTGTCGGCCCTTATGGTGCGCCGATCCTATTCCAGGAGCCTGCTCAGGTCAACGGACAGGAAGGTTCTTTGCGAAGCGGCCAAAAGATTGTATGGTGCGTCCCGGCCTGTTTCGGCTCATGAAAAAGACCGTGCCCACAAGGAGCAACCCCGATGAGTCTGACGGACATCTTCCAAAAGATCGATTCCAACCACGACCGCTACGTGAGGGAACTCAAGGAACTCCTGGCGATCCCCAGCGTCAGCACGTACTCCCACCAGCGGGGTGACGTGCGCCGTGCCGCCGAATGGGTGCTCAACCACTGCAAAAGAATCGGCCTCGAAGCCCGTCTCCACGACACCGGAGGCCACCCCGTGGTGCTCGCATCCCGGTGCCCCCACCCGGGCCGTCCCACCCTGCTCATCTACGGCCATTACGACGTGCAGCCTGCGGAACCGGAGGAAGAATGGAACACGGCGCCTTTCAAGCCCACCGTGCGCGACGGGTTCCTCTACGCCCGAGGCGCCAGCGACGATAAAGGGCAGTTTTTCACTTATCTCAAAGCCCTCGAGGTCATCCTGGCGGTCAAAGGGGATCTTCCCATCAATGTGAAGATCCTCGTGGAAGGGGAAGAAGAAATCGGCAGCCCCCATCTGGGCGCGTTTCTGGAAAAGAACCGCGAGGAGCTGCGCGCCGACGCCATCGCCATTTCCGACGGCTCCCAGTTTTCCGAAGACATCCCGGCCATCACCTACGGCCTTCGCGGCCTTTCTTACGTCCAGCTCAACGTTCAGGGGCCTCGAACGGATCTCCACTCCGGATCTTTCGGCGGCATCGCCCCCAATCCCGTCAACGGCCTGGTGTCCATCTTGGCTCAATTGAAAAATCCCGACGGAACGGTCGCCGTGCCCGGGTTCTACGACACCGTGGCGCCCTTGGAACCCTGGGAGCGGGAGGCCATGAAGGCTTTGCCCTTTGACGAAGAAAGGCTCAAAGCCTATCTCGGTCTGGAAAGCCTCTGCGAAGAACCGGGATACAGCGCTCTGGAATCCAAAACGGCGCGGCCGACCCTAGACATCAACGGCATCTCGGGCGGGTTTTCGGGAGAAGGCGCCAAGACGGTCATTCCGGCCAAGGCGGGGGCCAAGGTGAGCATGCGGCTGGTGCCCAATCAGAAGCCTCAAGAAATCGCCGCCCTTTTTACCCGCTACGTCATGGAACTCTGCCCCCGCGAAGTGCGCCTCCAGGTGGAAGCCCTCCACGGCGCCGAACCCGTGCTCGTCTCCCGCGATCTGCCTCAGATGCAGGCGGCCGTTCGCGCGATCCGGGCGGGCTTCGGGGTCGCCCCCGTTTTCATCCGCGAAGGGGGATCCATTCCCATCGTCAATCTGTTCAAGGAAATTCTCGGCTTGGAGGCGATTCTCTTGCTGGGCTGGGGACGCCCTGACGACGGCGCTCACGCCCCCAATGAACGATTTTCTCTCGAGGACTTCAAAAAGGGAATCCGTTCCGCCGCCGCCCTATTCTTCGAATTGCACGCGTGCTGCTGCCCTTGAGGGCTAGTGGCGGTCGCCGTCGTGGAGCACCAGGGGTTTTTGATCGCCGTAGGCGACGCGGATTTCTTCCAGGAGCTGGTTCGTCGCCTGCTCGATGCGCGTGACGTCCTGCTCGCTGACGTTTTCGTCCGACACGTGCCTGAGCGATTCCTTGAGGCGAAGGAACTGCTTGATGACTTCCGGGCGGATTTTCCCTTCTCCCAAGTGGTTATTCAACTCAAGGATGGTATTGACACAGCTTTCCACCCGCGCTCGAAAATGTTTCGAGCGCTGGGAATCCCCCCCACGACGGAACATCCGAGTCCAGGATTTGCGGATCAGAGCTGCCCCCTTTCTTCCAAGGCTTCCTTAAAGAGACGATAAAAGCTGCGCGCGCTCTTGAGTTCCCTGTGCAATACCGGCTGCATTTTCACCAAGTCATCCGTGTGGATGACCAGATCCACCTCTTTTCGAAAAGCGGCCAAAGAATCCATGGTGCGCTCTCGAGGGCTCACGAGGCAGGTGAAAAGGGTGCGTCGTTGCGTCATGGGCAGGGCCTTCAGGAAATCGACGAGGACATGGCGGCGGTCCTTGTCGTCGAGAGGTTCTCCCATCACGAGCACCTCGTAGGCCCCCTGGCGCAGCCTTCGCACCGCGCGATCAGGATCGTCTTCCACGTAGGGCTGAAAGCCCATTTCTTTAAGTTCTCGGACGACGGTGGCCTGATGCCCGGCGTCGGCAAGACAGACAAGCGCCGCTCTCACCCCGCCTTCCAGGACGTCCAGGAAGGTCTCGTCATCGTCCGCGCTCCTTTCCGCCGTGAGCACCTCATCGAGCGGCGGCGGGGCCGAGTCAGCCTCTTCCGGTGCGGCTGTGCGCACCACAATCGCATGGCGGCATCGGGGGCACTGGACGCGGAAGGACTTGACCTGAGGGATCTTTTCATCGGGCAGGTTGAGGGACGCTCGGCATTGTTCGCACGTAATCTTCACGGGCATCGGTCCTTTGCTTTCGGATGGAAGAGCCCTCCAAACCCTACACGTCTGTTGTGTTTTTATGCGAAATGCCGCCCTCGGGTCAACCCGCTCTTGTTCGGCCGCCACCCCCCAGAGAGACCACACCCCCAATCTCGTTTCACGGTCGCCGAGGGCTCCGTCGAGGCGGTTTCGCCCTCGATTCGGATCGAGGGGAAGGACGATGGGCGGTTTTCAGGCCGACGGGCGGTTTCGCGCGCCCATGCGGACGTGGACGGACCGGGCGTGGGCATCCAGCCGTTCCAAGGCCGCCAGGGCCGCCACAGCCGATGCGTCCCGGGCGAAAGCCTCCCGGGTGTAGGCGAGAACCGTCGTCTTTTTGACAAACGTTTCCACGCCCAAGGCTGAGGCGAATCGGGCCGTGCCGCTTGTGGGCAGCACGTGGTTGGGCCCGGCGAAGTAGTCCCCCAGGGCTTCGGGCGTGTGAGCCCCCATGAAGACGGCACCGGCGTTATGCACCCGCGGCAGGAGCGCCCAAGGGTCTTCCACGATCAGTTCCAGATGTTCCGGAGCCAAGCGGTTGGTCACCTCCACGGCTTCCTCCAGGTTTGTCGTCCGGATGACAGCCCCGTAGCGGGAAAGGGCCTCCCGAGCGACCTCCTGCCGGGGAAGTTCTTTCGTTTGGGCGTCCAAGGCCGCCAGGACCCCCTTGACGAGCTCGGCGTCATCGGTGAGGCACACCGCGCTGGCCATGGGGTCATGCTCCGCCTGGCTCAAGAGATCCGCCGCGACGACGTTCGGATCCGCCGTCCTGTCCGCGATGACCACCACTTCGCTGGGGCCGGCCAACCCGTCGATTCCCACGCGGCCCGAAACCATTTTTTTCGCCAGCGTCACGTAAATGTTTCCCGGCCCGACCACAACATCCACGGGAGGAACGCTTTCCGTGCCGTAGGCCAGAGCCGCCACGGCCCAGGCGCTCCCCACCTTGTGAATGCGATGAACCCCGGCCTCCTTTGCGGCGACAAGCAAATAGGGGTTGAGCGTCCCGTCTCGGCGCGGCGGAGTCACCATGGCGATGTCAGAGACCCCGGCCACCACGGCAGGCACGGCGGTCATGAGCACCGTGGACACCAGGGGCGTCTCGCCGCCTTGTCCTCCAGGCACATAGAGTCCCGCCGCCGATACCGGCCGCACCATTTGGCCCATGTAGCAGCCATCGGAACGGGTCATGAACCAGGACGACGCCCTCTGGTGCTCATGAAAACGGCGAATGTTGTCTCGAGCCTTTCGGATGACGTCCACGAGTCCGGGCTCGACGGTTTCGTAGGCTTTATCGATCTCCTGGGCGCCTACCCCAATCCCGGTCTTGGTGAAATCCGGCGCGTCGAACCGCCTCGTAAAATCCACCAAGGCCTCATCGCCGTCCCGTCGAACCGCCTCCAGGATCTCTCGGACCCGGTTTTCCAGGTCCGGGTCCACAACCACCTGCCGCTCCGTCACCGCGCTCAGAAACCGCTCGGCCTCTGCGGACGGATAGATCAAAACCGGCACCATCTCACTGCCCCTCCAAAGCGATCACGAAGGCATCGCGATAGCCGTTGCGTTGCAAGGTTTCCATGGACTGCATCGCGCGGTCCAGATCGGGGAAGGCCCCCAGCTGCACCCTGTAGAAGGCCGTGCCGTTGATCAAAGCCGTGCGCACGGCGGCCGAGCCATATCGCTTGTCCATTTCTTTTTTCAGGCGCTGGGCGTTATCGGCGTTTTGAAAGGATCCCACCTGGACGACGAAAGGCCCTTGCCGATAGGGGCGCACAGGGTCCACCTGCCATGACGGACCCGATCCGGCAACCATCACGGGGGTGGTTACGCGAACCGCTTCCACGACCACCGGAGCGAGCCCGTCGTTATGGATGCCCAAAGCGCGCGCCGCCTCATAGGACAAATCGATGATGCGGCCCGCCACGAAAGGCCCGCGATCGTTGATCCGCACGATGATGGAGCGCCCCGTCCTTTTGTCCGTCACTTTGACGTGCGTCCCGATGGGAAGGATCTTGTGGGCGGCCGTCATGGCGTACATGTCGAAGGGTTCGCCGCACGCCGTGGCCCGGCCGTGAAAATCCCGGCCGTACCAACTGGCGTAGCCTTCTTCCCGGAACCCTTCGGCGCTGGGGATGGGGTAATACCACACGCCGTTGATCTGATACGGTCTTTGCGTGCCCAACGGGGGGGGAGTCCCCGGAGGAAGGGTGCCGGGCGAGGGAGGTTTTTTGGACGCACAGCCCGCACCCAACACGACCACGGCCACAAGGACCGCCACGGCCGCCGCCGAAGCCGCCCCGTTTTTGGGTGTGTTTCGCCCCATCCCCTCCCCCGTGATTCGGTCCTAGACGCGGCCGTTCTTTTCCATCTCTTCCATTTTGGCCAGATCTTCAAAGCGGATGTCGATACCCAAGATGCCCACGATTTCTTCAAAATCGTTTCGGATGGGCGCCGATACCGTGATGCACAAGGCCCCGGTGTAGCGGGACGTGTAGAAATCAGTCACATGGACCTTGCCGTCCCGCATGGGTTCGATGAACCACGGGCGGTCGGAAAGGTCTTCTCCCACTTGGGCCGACTCGTACTTGGCCCGGTCCGTGATGTGGGTGATGTTGCGGGTGATCTTTCGCCCTTCGGCGTCCGTCACGTACACGTATTGGATGAACGGGTTGAGTTCCAAAAGGGTTTGCAGGACGGGTTCCTGCAACGAAGGATCCATGCTCTTGACGGCCGCGTTCTCCACCACTTCCGCCACCAAATGGGCCGCCAGGGACCGGGCGCGTTTTTTGAGCCGATCGAATTCGCTCACGAAGTACTCGGGCAGGTAGCGTCTCGCCCACCGCTCCAGCTCCTCGTTGGAAATGGACGTGGTGCGCCCCGCCGCATATTCTTCCATGACGCGCTTGTGAATTTTCACAATGCCCGGATGGCGCTTGTCGAGCCTTTGCTCGCCGCTCAGACGCAGCCGGTTGTTCACCCAGTAGGCGATGCCGGCCACCCCGGACTTGTCCGTGATAATGACGCTCACGGGCCGTTTCAGGAGCCGCTTGGTATCGAAAATATTATAGATTTCTTCGTCCTTGACGAGCCCGTCGGCGTGAATGCCCGCCTTCGTGGCGTTGAAGTCTTCACCCACGAAGGGATAATTGGGCGGAATGCGATAGCCCAGCTCTTTTTGAAAGTATTCGGCGGCATCGGTGATGGCCGTTGTATCAATGCCGTCCATGGACCCTCGAAGGCCGATGTATTCCATGAGGAGGCCTTCGATGGGGGCATTGCCGGTGCGTTCCCCGAAGCCCAAAAGGGTGCCGTTGGCGCCGCTGCACCCATAGAGCCATGCCGTGGCGGCGCACACGAGCACCTTGTGGAAATCGTTATGGCCGTGCCATTCCAGCAGATGCCCGGGAACGCCCGCTTCATCGATGAACGCCCGCACCAGTTTGGGGACGCTGCGAGGCAGTGCGGCCCCCGGATAGGTCACCCCGAAGCCCATGGTGTCGCACAGGCGGATCTTGATGTCGATGCCGCTTTCTTCCCGAAGTTTCATGAGTTCGATGGCAAAAGGAATGCAAAACCCATAAGTGTCGGCCCGAGTCACGTCTTCGAAATGGCAGCGTGGAACGATCCCCTTGTCCAGGGCCGCTTTCACGATGGCGAGATATTTTTCCAGGGCTTCCTTGCGGGAGAGCTTCATCTTGAGGAAGATGTGGTAGTCGGAAACCGAGGTGAGAATGCCCGTTTCCTTGAGGCCGGCATCCACCACCAGTTGGAGGTCGGCGGCCACGGCCCGCACCCACCCGGTGATCTCCGGATAGCGATAACCCTTGGCGAGGCAGGCTTCCAAAGCCCGTCGGTCCTTGTCCGTGTAAAGGAAAAATTCCGACTGGCGGATGACGCCCCTGGGCCCCGCCATGCGATGGAGGAATTCGAAAATCCTCTCGATCTGCTCCACCGTGTAGGGCGGCCGCGCCTGCTGCCCGTCCCGGAAAGTGGTGTCCGTGATGAAGATGTCTTCCGCCGGGTCGATGGGGAGCAGCTTGTGGTCGAAATCAATCCGGGGCACTTCCACATAGGGGAAGACATTGCGCATCAGGTTGGGTTCCGGAATGTCCACGAGCCGGTGGTGCCAAAACCCTGAGTGCTCGTGGTCCAGAACGCGTTTCTTTTCGTTCCATCGGGCCATGGAGGGTTACCTCCCCTCTTTTTCCACCTTGATGCACAGCTCCAGGAGCTGGCTCACGTCCGGCTCCGACGGCGCTCCGCTCATGAGGCAGGTGGCTTTTTGCGTTTTCGGGAACGCGATGACATCCCGAATGGAAGAGGCGCCCGTCATGAGCATGACCAAGCGGTCGAAACCGAAGGCAATCCCGCCGTGGGGCGGTGCGCCGTATTGCAGGGCATCGAGCAGAAAGCCGAACTTTTCCCGAGCTTCCCGCTCTCCGATGCCGAGGGCCGCGAAGATCCTTTTCTGGACGTCTTCGCGGTGGATGCGGATGCTTCCCCCGCCGATTTCCGTGCCGTTGAGCACCAAATCGTAGGCTCGGCTGCGCACCTTGAGGGGATCCGCTTCCAGAAAATCCATATCCTCTTCCAGCGGGGATGTGAAGGGATGATGCACCGCCACATAGCGTTTTTCATCCGCATCCCATTCGAGGAGCGGGAAATGGGTGACCCAGCAGAACCGATATTCTCCCTTGGGAATGAGGCCGATCTGCTGTGCGAGCCGTGTGCGCACGTTTCCCAGGGTTTCATGCACCACGGCGCTCTGATCGGCCACAAAGAAAAGGATGTCCCCGGGCCGGCCTTCCATTTTTTCCGTGACGGCCTCACGTACGGACTGGGGAAGGAACTTGGCGATGGGCGACTGCCATCCGTCGGCTTGCAGCTTGGCCCACGCCATGCCCTTGGCGCCGAATTCCTGGGCGTATTGAACCAGATCGTCCAGATCCTTCCGGGATAGCCGTCCCCCATCGGGAAGGCGAAGACTTTTCACCACACCGCCTCGTTCCACCGCGTCCCGAAAGACGCGAAATTCGCAGCCTTTGACGATCTGGGTGAGGTCCGTGAGCTCCAAGCCGAAGCGCAGATCGGGCCGATCGGTGCCGTAACGGTCCATGGCTTCCCGGTACGGAAGGCGCGGAAACGGCACGGGAACATCCAGTCCCAAAAGGTCCCGGAACAAAACGGCGATCCACCCTTCGATCAGCGGGTAGATGTCCTCTTCCTCGATAAAGCTCATTTCCAGGTCCAGCTGCGTGAATTCCGGCTGCCGGTCCGCCCGCAGGTCCTCGTCTCGAAAGCACTTGACGATCTGCATGTAACGTTCGAAACCGGCCACCATGAGCAGCTGTTTAAAGAGCTGGGGGGACTGGGGCAGGGCGTAGAACTTGCCGGGGTTGACGCGGCTGGGCACGAGGTAGTCCCGGGCTCCTTCCGGCGTGCTCTTGGTCAGCACCGGAGTTTCCACTTCGATGAAGCCCCGCTCGGCGAAATAGTTGCGGGTGAGAAAAGCGGCTCGATGCCGCAGCCTCAAATTGGCCTGCATGGACGGCCGCCTGAGATCCAGGTATCGGTATTTCAACCGCACGCTTTCGCTGGCTTCCGTGTCATCTTCGATGAGGAAAGGCGGCGTCTTGGACACGTTGAGGATTTTGAGGGCATGCACGAGAACCTCGATCTCCCCCGTGCGCAGTTTGGGATTGGCCATGCCCTCCGGACGCGCGCGCACCGTTCCTTGAACGGCGATGACATATTCGCTGCGCAAGGCGTGGGCCGTCTCATGCGCCTCGGCATCGGCCTGCGGGTCGAAGACGATCTGGGTGATTCCGTCTCGGTCCCTCAGGTCGACGAAGATGAGGCCGCCGTGGTCGCGGCGCCTTTGGACCCAGCCCATCAAGACCACCTGTCGGCCCACGTGTTCGAGCCCAAGGCCGCCGCACTCATGGGTGCGGCGCCAGCCGTTTAAGGATTCCAGAACGATCGACGGGGATTCCATGTGTTTCGCTTCTTGATCCACTGCGCGCTCCTATCCGTTCGACGCCCGCCCCCCTGGGTTCATCTCGAGGAGGGTGTCGGGCCGAACCCCGGGGTTCGGCCCCGGGAGGACACGATGTGCCCTTTGAAATATTCCACAAGATCCGACAGAGAGACTTCCGTCTGCGACTTCTCTTTCATGTTGCGTACGACGGCCACACCCTTGGCGAGCTCCTCCTCGCCGAGGATGACCACGTGGGCGGCGGCCAGTTTGTCCGCACGGCGCATTTGGCTCTTCAGGCTCCCGCCGCCGTAGGCCATTTCCACGGCAACGCCGGAGCGCCGAAGGGCCTGGACAGCACGAAAGGCTTCCAAAACGGGCTTTTCGCCCAGCACGGCCACGAAGACGTCCGGCGCCCCGGCTTCAAGGCTCCGCCCTTGCTGGAGTAAGAGGATCAAGCGTTCCATGCCGATGGCAAAGCCGATTCCCGGAAGATCCGGCCCCCCGAGATCCCGCATGAGGCCGTCGTAACGGCCGCCGCCGCCTACGGCGTTTTGCGCCCCCAAACGGTCGGTGACGACTTCGAAAGTCGTCCTCATGTAGTAGTCCAAACCGCGCACCATGCGGGGATCAACAGTAAAAGCCACATCGAGCCCCGTCAAATATGCTCGAACCTTTTCGAAATGACGGGCGCAGTCCTCGCACAAGTACCGGACCAATTCGGGCGCCCCCGCAAGCGCCTCCCGGCACCGATCCACTTTGCAGTCGAAAACCCGCAGAGGGTTCACGTGACGGCGCCGATCGCAGTCGGGGCAGAGTTGCGGGGATCGCTCGTGCAGGAATTTTTTCAAATCGTCCCGAAAAAGGGGACGGCATCGGGGACAGCCCAAGGAGTTGATATGGAGCCCGACCCCTTGGAGGCCGAGGCGCTGGAGAAAATCGCACAACATGACCATGACCTCGGCGTCCAAAAGGGGATCGTCGATCCCGAACACCTCGGCGTCAATCTGATGAAACTGACGGTATCGGCCCTTCTGAGGCCGCTCATGCCGAAACATGGGGCCGATGGTGTAGAATTTTCGAGCCAGCGGGTCCGCCTGAAGGTTGTGTTCAATAAAGGCACGGACCACGGACGCCGTCGCTTCGGGCCTCAGCGCCAGCCACTGGCCTTTGCGATCCGCAAAGGCGTACATTTCCTTTTCCACGATATCCGTGCTTTCGCCGATGCTGCGCGCGAAAAGCTCCAACTTCTCCACAACCGGTGTTCGGATCTCCCGGTACCCGTAAAGCTCCAGGACGTCCCGCGCCGTCCTTTCCACCATCTGCCACCAATGGACGGCGTCGGGCAAAATGTCGTTCATCCCCCGGATCGCTTGCACTCGTTCCACTACCCCATCCTCATGGTTCCAAGCCGAGAGCTCCAAACCTCCCGGGCTCCACCGAGCCTCTTGCCCTGAAAAACCTTCACATCCCCCGAATCATAAACGGTTTCTAGTAGAAAAGGGCCATGATAAAGTCAAGCAAAACCTCGGAAGGCCTCAGTATTGCGGCGTTCTATGGGGGCCGCCGGCGCCTTGTGACGTCAAAGTCTTGACTGCAAATCAAAATCCTTTACACTGCGGGACAGTGGATGCCTGGCAACCCGAACACGCCTTTCACAACAGGGAGCGGCGGATGGACACACGGGCCCCTCTGAGCGAGATCCTGGTGGTGGATGACACGCCCGAGACCCTTCAGGTGGTGGTGGAAGGGCTCCAAGAAGAAGGCTATCGAGTGGACATGGCCTCGAGCGGTCTCGAAGCCGTCAAGAAAGCGTCCCAACACGTCTACGACATCGTTCTGACGGACCTCGTCATGCCGGGCATCGACGGCTTGCAGGTGCTCGCCCATTTTGCCGAACACCATCCGGAAACCGTGGTGATCGTCCTCACCGGCTATGCGACCATCGAAACGGCCGTGGAGGCCATGAAGCGGGGAGCCTTCGATTACCTCACCAAACCGGCCAAGTTGGACGAAATCCTCGTGGTCTTGGAAAAAGCTCGGGAATTCATCGCGCTGCGTTCCGAAAACGATCTCCTGAAATCCCAGCTTCAGGCCCGATACGGATTCGATAAAATCATCGGCCAAAGCCAGGCCATGCAGTCCATCTATCGCATCATCGAGCGGGTCGCACGAACGGAAACCACCGTGCTCATCACGGGGGAAAGCGGCACGGGCAAGGAACTTATCGCCAACGCCATCCATTACAACAGCGAACGGCGCGATAAGCCTCTGGTGCCCATCAATTGCGGCGCCATTCCCGAAGAACTCCTGGAAAGCGAGCTTTTCGGCCATGAAAAGGGGGCCTTCACGGGAGCCCTGCGCGACCGCAAGGGGCGTTTCGAGCTCGCCCATCAAGGGACCGTGTTCCTGGACGAAATCGGGGATATGAGCCCCAAGCTCCAGGTGAAGCTCTTGCGGTTTTTGCAAGAGCGCAAGTTCGAAAGGGTGGGAGGCTCCCGCACCATCGAGGTGGATGTGCGCATCATCGCCGCCACCAACAAGGATCTGGACAGCGCCGTGAGAAACGGCTCATTTCGCGAAGATCTCTATTTCCGGCTCAACGTCATTCCCATCCATGTCCCGCCCTTGAGGGAGCGGGAAGGGGACATTCCCCTGTTGATCCAGCATTTTCTTCGCCTCCACTGCCAGAAGAAGAACCTCCCTTTGAAGAAAATGGAAAAGGACGCCATCCGCTGCATGGAATCCTACGAATGGCCGGGAAATGTCCGCGAGCTGGAAAACCTCATCGAACGCCTGGTGATCCTCACGGAAGGAGACGTCATCCAGATTCAGGACCTTCCGGAGCGCATCCGCAAGGCCGCCCCCAAACCCGCCGCTCCCGCCGTGGAAATCGGGGAGGAAGGTATCGACCTCAAGCAGATCCTTGAAGATTTGGAAAATAAACTCATTCTGGACGCCTTGAGGAAAGCCGGTGGCGTCAAAAACCAAGCGGCCAAACTCCTGGGCTTGAACCGCACCACTCTCATCGAAAAGCTCAAGAAAAAACAGCTCCAGATACCCCTCTGAACCCGCCCCACAGCCCCAACCCATGGAGGTGCCGGTTGGGGGAGCGCAGCGAGGCCCAATAATCAATAAAGCCCAACGCGCGTTGAATCGGGCCGTGGCTTTCCCGCATGGTCCAAAGAGGGCCCTTGTCCGGACGCCATCCGAAACCGGATATCGGCACACGGCCAACCAGGCCGCGGCGGGGCAAACGAGGCCGTGTCCGGCGGAGTTGGTGCGCCCCTCCGGGGCTGGGGGATGCGGGGGGCCGCGGAGCCAGGGCTGCGCCCTGGGCTTTAATCCCGCGATCCTCCGGGGCCTCGCCCGCGGTGGAACCCCACCGGTGCCCATGGCGTTTTCCCTTCTTGGTTTGCGAGGGCAATGGGTGTATAGATCCCCTCTTCCGAAGAAGGAACGCATCATCCGGCCGTTCATGTCTTTGTGTCGCAGGTGAGCGCCTTTTCGTTAAAGGAGACCGTCCTTGCAGACCGCCATCATCGCCGTGTTCGTCATCGCTTACATCGGGGTGGCCCTTGGGCGAATTCCCGGGCTCGCCCTGGATCGGACGGGAATCGCGCTCCTGGGGGCCATGATCATGGTGGCCATCGGCACCATGAGCACCCACGAAGCGCAAAATGCCATCGATATCCCGACAATCCTTCTGCTCTACGGCCTCATGATCCTTTCCGCCCAGTTCCGACTGGCGGGCTTCTACACGTGGACGGCGCTCAAGATCACCCGATGGCTGGACCATCCCTTGCGCTTTCTCCTGGTTTTGATGCTGACCACCGCCCTTTTTTCCGCCGTGCTGGCCAACGACATCGTCTGCCTCGCCTTCACCCCCGTGCTCACGGTGACCCTGGCCCGAAGGTCCCTCAACCCCGTCCCTTTTCTCATCGCCGTGGCCGTTGCCAGCAACATCGGATCGGCGGCCACCATCATCGGCAACCCTCAAAACATGCTCATCGGCCAGGTGGGAAAATTGGATTTTCTGAACTTTTTCCTCTGGAACCTCCCGCCGGTCCTGGTTTCTCTCGTGGCCGCCTACGGCCTGATCGTCGTCCTGTCCCGAAACCGCAGGGTCTTGGACCCCGGGAAACCCGCCACCATCATTGAAGGACACTGGCCGTCCTTCGACCGGCATCAGACTCGAAAGGGGCTGTTCTATACCATGCTTCTCATCGTCCTTTTCTTTTCGCCCATCCCTCGTCATGTGACGGCTCTTGGTGTGGCGGGATGTCTGTTGTGCAGTCGAAGGATGAAAACGCGATCCATCCTGGGCCTTGTGGACTGGCATCTCATCACGCTGTTTTGCAGCCTCTTCATTCTGGTCGCAGCCGTTGAAAAGGCGGGACTTCCCCGCATGATCATGGGCGAACTCAACCACCACGCCCCGCACGTCACCGACCCCTATGGGCTGGCTCTCGTCTCTGTGGTGCTGTCCAACGTGACGAGCAATGTTCCAGCCGTCATGCTCCTGTCCAAATTTCTCCCACTGGGCCATGAGACGCTTTGGTACGTCTTGGCCGCTTCCAGCACCTTTGCCGGAAACCTGGTGACCATCGGCAGCATCGCCAACCTCATCGTGATTGAAGAAGCCGCCGCCCACGGCGTCGGCATCTCCTTCCGGGAACACGCCCGATATGGCATTCCCGTCACGGTGGTGTCCATGGCCGTCTTGTGCCTGTGGATTTTTTTCAGCCGGTAAGGGCTTGGGCCGGAAAAGAGCAGTGCCCTCGTTTCCCGAAACGCCGGCCTTCGGCCCGCGAAAAGGACGGGCACGACGGCGGCGTTTCCCAGGGAAGGGCCGTGATCCGAGGGATCCTTGTTTCAGAATCGTTTCAAAATGGGCAGGGCCTTGCGAAACTGCGCCGTTCCGGCGCGGTTTAACCACTCGAAACAAACCATTTCCGTGGACGTGATCACGGCGCCGGCGCGATCGAGCCTCTGGAGGCCGATCTGCCAATTGTGCTCGCTGCGGCTCGTGACGGCATCGCTCACCACATGCACCGTATAGCCCAAGCGCACCCCGTGAGCCCCCGTGTGGAAGATGCACACGTGGGACTCGATTCCGGCCAAGACCAGCGTCTTTCGCCCCGACCCTGACACGGCTCGGGCCATGGCCTCGTTTTCGAAGCAACTGAATTCCACTTTGTCCAAAATGACGGGATCGGCGACTTTGGCCGTGAGTTCGGGCAGAAACCCACCCAGTTTTTCCGCGTTGTGCTGGGAAAACAGCACGGGGATGTTCAGCACCGCGGCCATATCCAGCAGGGCGACGACATTGTTGACGACCCGATCTTTGTGGACGCACAAATCCAACATGACGCTTTGAAGATCCACGAGAAAGAGCAGGCTTTCTTCCGGACGGATAAAACGGCCGTGCAGGTTTTGGCTCATGGTGTCTCCTGTGTGCTGCGCCGTGGGGCGGAAAAGGGAAAGCCTGGAGAGCTCTCCAGGCTTTCATTTCGACCACCCCCGGCGATGTTCTAGAACTTGTAGGAAGCGCTGATCCCGATGAGGTGAGCGTCCCCGTTTTCAAACTTGGATTGATAGACGCCGTCGGCAAGGCGCGGCTCCACCGTACGTTCTTCGATCATGAGATACGTGTAGGAAAGATCCAGAGTCCATGCGTTCCAGTGGAAGCCGGTCCCGATGCCGAACATGTGCCGGTCGTTGGCCGGCACCAGGTAGTCCACCGTGGAATCGGGGATGGGCGATTCATCGAAAATGTAACTCGCGCGAAGGTCGAACCAATCGGTCACTTTATATTCCGCCCCGATGCTCAGGCGCCACACGTCCATCCAGTTTTTCGCCTTGGTCACGCTCGTCACGCCCGGCAAAATGGCTTCGTCGTACTTGATGGTCAGATCTTTATAACTGCTCCAACCGGTCCAGATGGCTCCCAGCTCGATAAGCAGTCGGTCCATGGGGCGAATGCCCGCACCCAAAAAGAGCATATCCGGCAGCATGACACTGCCTTCGGCTCCGGTGTCGTTAAACCATGTGGCCGTGGCGGCAGCGAGGGGACCGGAGGTGAGGGCCGCTGGCTTGGTGAAATCGGCGTCCCCGTCGATGTGTTGTTTCACGTTGCTGTGATAGGACGCGCCCAGAGAAAGCCAGTCCGCCGGTTTCACGTGGAGCCCCAACGTGAAGCCGTACCCGAAGGTATCCCCCGTGAGCTTGCTCTTGACATCGAGGGCGCTCGTGGTGGGATCATTGATCCTCGTGGAATAGCCCAAAGCCGCCAAGGTCGAGCCCGCTCCGCCTCTGACGAAAGGCGCCGTGGCATCGATCTTCTGCTCCAGGGTGAGATCGAACCACATGACTTCGACGCCGGCGGCAACGGAGACCATGTCGTTGAGCTTCACCGCCACGTTGGGATTAAAAGACAGGGTTTGAATGACGGCGTTATAGTTGTTGTAGCGGCCCCACCAGTTCTTGTCGAATTCGGTGCCCAAGCCGAAGCGGGAATAAAGACCCGCCCCGAACCACAGTGCGTCCGAAAACTGATAGCTGGCATACAAGTGGGGCGGGATCCACACGTTGCTTTCCGCCGACTTGGTGTTGCTCTGCCCGGAATAGGGATTGACCGTCGTCACATCCGTCATGGGTGCAATAAAGGTGGCGCCGGCCATGACCTGTACGCCGGGAAGCTGCGTGATCCCCGCCGGGTTGAAAAACAAGGCCGAAACATCGTCAGCGCTTCCTGTGAGGTTTCCGCCCAAAGCATTGCCGCGGGCGCTGCCTTCATAGAGGGCAAAACCCGCCGCACCGGCCTGGGAGGCCACCATGAGGAGCAGCGCACCGAGCCCCAAAAAAGCCGCACACCAACGCTTTCCTTTCATCTCCTCCTCCTCGAAATGCCTAGAAGTTTCCGCAAAAGCCCCCTCTTCCCTTGGGAAGCCCGCCCAAGTCGGTTTGTCCTTTTTCGGACGAACTCCCACACCGTAAATCGCGCTCTCACCCCCTTTCCCTGAGGATCTCCCTTCTTCGGCCGATTCCCATAAAGCCCCAAGGGATCTCCGAGGACAAGGCCCGCTGCCCGCCACCCCGTGCCCCATCCGCCGTCGGGGTTGTCAACGGGCTCATTTTCGATCACATTGGAAGCCGTTGGCCCGGTGCGCTGCGGTGACATTGAAAGAAGAGGAACCCACGGACTTTTCGACTACCGGGCAGAATCACCCTATCGAAGGCCTCAAAGGCGGTCAATGGGAAAGTGAAGAAAAGAACGCATCAAAGCCGGCGTTGTTCGCCAAAAATCAAGGAGAGGTCATGACAAGAGCCGCTGGGTTGGCCCCTCGACCTTACCCCTTGAAAAATCCCATCCGCCACTACGACTGGGGAGAGCGGGGCCCATCGGCCTTTATCGCCAAGCTCCTGGGCATCTCGGACCCGAAGCCGATCCCCTATGCGGAACTTTGGGTAGGAGCCCACCCGTCGGCACCGTCGCTGATCGTGCGGGATGAGGCGGATTTCATTACATTGAACGACGGGGTCCGGCTCTGGCCTCTCCAGATCCTGGGCCCTCGGGTCTCCGGCACCTTCAAAGAACAGTGGCCTTTCCTTCTCAAAATCCTTTCCGCAGCCGAAGCCCTGTCCATCCAGGCGCATCCGGACCGTTCCTTGGCCCCCCTCCTGCACGCCCAAAACCCCGATCATTACCCCGACGCCAACCACAAGCCGGAAATCGCCGTGGCCTTAGGGCGTTTCCAGGCCGTTGCGGGTTTTAAACCCGTGGACGGCTGGCAGGCCGTCTTAACCGCCTTTCCGGAAATCGCCGCCTTTATGGGCTGTGACATCCCCGCCCTGAAGGCCATGATGCCGAAAACCGCGTCGAAAGCCGAGGCGCCACCATGCGTTCCGGATGGGTGTTCCGCCGAAACGTTTTGGCAGACCCCCAAAGCCTCCACGCTCCGAGAGGCCGAAGAATCCAAGGAAGCCCCTCGATCGCCATCCGCCGCGGACTTCGTGAAAAACGCCTTCTCCCGCCTGCTCTTCAGAGCCTTAAAAGACCCCAAGGGGCTCGCTGACACAATTCATGCCACGGCACGGCGGATGGGTGACGCCCCGGAACCCTTTTCGGCCATGGCCGATCTTTTCCACGAACTCCTCGCCAAATACGGTCCCGAAGACGTGGGGCTTCTCGTGCTCCTCTTTCTCAATCCGGTGGAGCTGCTCCCGGGGCAGGCCGTCTTTCTCCCGCCGGGCCTTCCCCATGCGTACCTTCGGGGAAACATCGTGGAATGCATGGCCAATTCCGACAACGTGGTGCGTCTCGGCCTGACCCCCAAGCACAAAGATTTCCACGCGATTCTTCAGGTTCTGCACTTCGATCCCGTGCTCCCCCCGGTGATGACGCCGCCCGAGCACACCCATACGGTCTATTCCGCCCCGTGCGCGGAATTCCAGGTCCACCGCTGGATCATCCAAGCCGGGCAAAGCCTTTCCATGGCCCGTTCCGACGGGCCGGAAGTGATCCTTGTCATCGAAGGGCGGGGGACGATCTTTTGGGGAGGAAGTGACCCCCCCAAGGAGCAGCGCTACGACAGGGGACAGAGCTTTCTCATCCCGGCCTTGCTCACGGATTACGGCCTGGAGGCCCAAACGCGCACCCTGGCCTTCAGCGTGCGCGTTCCCCCATGAGCCCCCCTCAGGTTTTGACCATGCCGTAGAGGAAAAGGTCGGCGATTTCCTGGGCGACCTCTTCCAAGGACAAGGATCCATGGGGCTTGAACCAGAAATAAAGCCAGTGGAGAGAACTGATGATCGAAAAGGTCATCACGGTGGGGTTGATCGGCCGGATGATGCCCTGATCCATCAAGGAAAGGAGAAACGCCCGCAATTGGTGGACGTTTTCCTTTTCCTTGTCCAGAATGATGCGCTTCTTGTCTTCCGGCAGATACTCCATGTCGTGAAAGAGGATTTTGTTGAAGTTTTCGTTTTTGAGGTAGGTGCGCAGGTATTCGATGAGAATATCGGTGAGTTGCTCTTTGAGCGGCTTTCCGGAGCCGACGTTTCGAGCGATGGCCCGGCGCATGTTGCCCACCAGTTCGTCCGCCGCCTCCAGGCAGATCTTGAAAAGGATCTCCTCCTTGTTTTTGAAATGATGGTACAAGGCGGCCTTGCTGATCCCGACCCGCGCGGAGATCTCTCGAGTGCTGGCCGCCTCGTAGCCTTTTTCGTAAAAGAGCTGACGGGCGGCCTTGAGAATTTCGGCCGCCGTGTCCTTCCTTTCGTCTTTCACCCGACGCCCGCCTTGTCGTGGAGGGTTAGCCCTTGGTGTGTTCCTTGAGCACGATCTTGGCGATCGTGAGTTTTTCCGCTTCCTTGGTTCCCTCGTAGATTTCCAGGATCTTGGCATCTCGGTAGTAGCGCTGCACGTCGTATTCGTCGATATAGCCGTAGCCGCCGTGCAGTTGCAAGGCCTTGTCCGCCACCCACACGGCCGTTTCCCCGGCATAATACTTGGCCATGGCACTGAGCTTGGGATCGATTCGCCCCTGATCCACCAGCCATGCGGCCTTGTAGGTGAGCGTGCGGGCGAGTTCGATGCGGGTGGCCATTTCCGCCAGCTGGAACTGGACGCCTTGGAAATTGGCCAGAGGCTGGCCGAAAGCGGTGCGTTCCTGGACGTACTGCGCGGCCTTGTCCAAGGCCCCCTGAGCCAGCCCGACCCCTTGACCGGCCACCATGGCCCGGGTGGTGTTGAAAAAGTCCATGAGCTGGTAGAAGCCGTTGCCTTCCTGGCCCACGAGGTTTTCCACCGGAACTTTTACGTCTTCGAAGCTGATTTCCGCCGTGTCGCTGGCGCGGATCCCCATCTTGCCGTGAATCTTGTTGCGGGTGATCCCGGGGGATGAGGCGTCCACGATGAGCAAGCTGAAGCGCTTATGGCGCGGCGCGTCCGGATTGGTCACACAGAAGACGCAGAAATAGTCGCAGATGGTGCCGTTGGTGATGAACATCTTTTGACCGTTGAGGATGTAGTGGTCGCCGTCGCGCACCGCCCGCGTGCGGATGCCGGCCACGTCCGTGCCCGCATTGGGTTCCGTGTAGGCGCCGGCGAAAATGATTTCGCCGCTGACGATCTTGGGCAGGTACGTCTTCTTTTGCTCTTCGGAACCGTAGAGATAGATGTTTTCCGATCCGAAGCCGGCGGCCGTGATGAGCCCGATGCCCATGTCGATCCGGCTGAACTGTTCCGTGATGATGGTGTTGCCCAAAAAGCCCGCGCCCGGTCCCCCGTATTCCTCGGGAACCCAGGCTCCGATGAAACCATATTCGCAGGCTTTCTTCCACACCTCGCGCGGATACTTCTCTTCTCGGTCGCATGCCTTGGACACGGGCGTGAATTCCCGCACGGCGAACTTGTAAGCCTCTTCTTTCAAAATCTTCAGTTCCTCGGGCAGATCGAAATTCATAGGGGCCTCCTTGGAAGATTCAAATGAGCTGCATGCGCTTGGCGACAATGAGCTTCATCACTTCGGTCGTCCCCGCGAAAATGGGGATGGGCCGAACATCCCGGTAGAAGCGGCTGATGGGGTATTCCTCCATGTAGCCGTAGCCGCCGTGGAGTTGGACGCACCGGTAGGCCACCCGGTTGGCCATTTCCGCAATCCAGGCCTTGCCCATGGACACATCGGTGACGATATCCTTGCCGGCCATGTGATCCGCAACAAGCCGGTCCAGGAAGGTGCGGCCCAGCTTCACTTCCGTGGCCATGTCCACGATCTTGAAGGCGTTGTGCTGGAAAGAGGCGATGGGGCGGCCGAATGCGGTGCGGCCCCGGGCGTACTCGATGGTCATGGCGAGCATGGCTTCGGCCATGGCCTGGGCCATGATGCACGCCATGAGCCGTTCCTGCTGCAGGTGGTCCATCATGTGGTAAAAACCGCGGTTGAGATGGCCGAGAAGGTTTTCTTCAGGGACTCGGCAGTCATCGAAAATGAGCTCCGCCGTGTCTTGCGCGTGCAGGCCCATCTTCTTTAAATTCCGACCCCTGTGAAAGCCCGGAGCCCCCCGCTCCACAGCGATGAGGCTGATGCCCTTGGCCCCCGAGTCGGCTGATCCCGTGCGGCACGCGACAATGACCACATCCGCCAGGATTCCGTTGGAAATGAAAGTCTTTTGGCCGTTGATTACCCAATGGTTTCCATCCTTTTCGGCTCGGGTGCGGATCGCGGCCAAGTCGGAACCCGTGTTGGGTTCGGTCATGGCCACCGCCAAGATGATCTCCCCCCGGGCCGCTCCGGGAAGCCACCGCCTTTTTTGCTCTTCCGTCCCCAAGGCAGCGATGTAAGGGGCCACAATGTCGCTGTGAAGCGGCGCCATGAGGCTCACCGCACCCGCTTTGGCCAATTCTTCCGCGATAATCACCGAATAGAGAAAGTCGGCGCCACTTCCGCCGTATTGTTCAGGAACCCACGGGCACAAGAAACCCGCTTCCCCCATGGCCCGCCACACATCCCGGGAAACGATCCCCTCTTCTTCCCATTGGTCCATGTGCGGCACAACGTGGCGATCCACGAAGCGCCGGAACGACTCCCGGAAGATGTGGTGCTCTTCCCGATAAAAATCCGCCATCATTGCCCCCTCGACCTGCCCAGCGCCCCCCCTTATGCCTTACCGGACGCTCGTTCGTCAACGCACGAATCCTCAACCGAAGCTCCCATCATCCCTTCGCGATCCTAGACCACCTCGGCCAGGGCGTGAGAAAGGACGATGGAGCGTTCCGTGGCCGCTTCGATGGCGTATCGGCCGTCTTCCAAGAGCCAACCGCGCGTGGTGATGGTATCCCCCGGATAGACCACGTCGGCGAACCGCACCTGAAACGCCTTGAAGCGCGACACGTCCCCGCCGCACGCCCCTTGGAGGATGGCTCTGACGGCAAACCCGAAGGTGCACAGCCCGTGAAGGATCGGTCTCGGAAATCCCGCAGCTTCCGCCGCCTTGGGATCGATGTGGAGTGGGTTCACATCGCCGGAGAGGCGATAGAGGGCCGCCTGGTCTTGGGTCGTCTTGTAAGACACCTCAAAATCGGGACTCCTGTCCTTGGGCACCGGAACCGCTTCCGCCTTGGGACCAGGGTCGCCCCCCCATCCCCCGAGACCCCGGCAGAAAAGGCTCATGCGCGTTGCACACACGAGAGCGCCTTTTTCGTCCGTGCTTTCCGTTTCCAAGACCACCAGAGCCGCTTTTTTCTTGTCGTAAATCCCGGCGACTTTCACCGTGCTCAAAAGCTTTCCCCGGGAAGGCAGGGGCGCGTAAAGCCGGACGGCTTCCTCCCCGTGCAGCACCGTTTTGAGATCGATCTTGAGTTTTTCCAGGACCTCGAAAAACGGGTGAAACACGGGGATCACCGCATAGGACGGGCAAACCTTGAGGCCTCCTTCCGCACGTTCGTAGACGTAATCCAGATCCGAAGCGCCGAAACCAATTCCAAGATGATACAGGATAATGTCGCGCCAATGCATCCGGTGTTCGAAAGGCCCAATGGTAAGGCCCACTTGGTTGACGTCGATCATATCACTCCCCCTTTCTCTCTTTGACTGAAGAGGCTCGCAGGCCGCGGAGCCCCCCCTCCCGTAGCGACCTGCCATGGCCGCGCCCTCGCGACACCCCCCAGCCTTCTTTTTACGAAGGTCGCGGCCCGAATCTGGGAGGGCAGGACTTTCATGCTTCGCTGTCTCGCCCCGCGCGATCCGGGTTATGGCCAGCGCCCGATCCCCGCCTCGCGACCTTCCTCCTACCATCCTCCGGTCACCTTGATCACCTGCCCGGAGACGTAATCCGATAGGGGCGACGCCAAAAACAGCATGACCCGGGCGGCTTCTTCGGGCGTTCCCGGCCGTCCCAGGGGGATCATCATGCGAAAGGCCTCCAGTTGGTTCTTGGGCACACCGATGGCGATCTTCTTACCGTCCTTTTCCAAAACCGTGTCTTCCGCCTTCGGTTGGGTGAGCCGCGTCTCGATCCAGCCGTAGGCCACGGCGTTCACGTTCACGTTCAAACGGCCCCATTCCTTGGCCAAGGTCTTCGTAAAGCCCAGGATGCCCGATTTGGCCGTCGAGTAATTGGCCTGGCCGGCGTTGCCGTCCGTTCCGGCCACAGAACTCACGTTAATGATCTTGCGCATGACGACGCGGCCTTGTTCCGCTTCCTTCTTGGCGTTTTCGCGGATGTAGGGTGCCGCCGCCCGAATGATTCGAAAGGGCGCCGTACAGTGCACCTTGAGCATGGCCTCCCATTGTTCGTCGGTCATCTTGTGCACCACGCCGTCCCAGGTGTAGCCGGCGTTGTTGACGATGATGTGGATGTCCGGCCCGAAGGCGTCGACGGCCGCTTGGACGAACTTTTCCGCAAAGCCGTCGGCGGTCACATCCCCCACCACGGCAACGGCCTCCCCGCCTCGATCCCTAATGTTCTGCACCACTTCGTGCACCGGGCCGGGATCCAGATCGCTCAAAACCAGCTTGGCCCCTTCCGCCGAAAAAAGCAACGCCGCCGCGCGGCCGATCCCCCGGCCCGCTCCCGTGATCAGACACACCCTTCCTTCCAGCATCTTCTCCATGGATTCTCCCTCCTTGTTCGACCCCAATGATGCTCCTTTCACTCCAAGAAGCATTCATGTGGGGTCGGCTCATCGAAAAATGACGCAGATTTTTGTTCGCGGTCAGAGCCTCCCTGCATAGCCGCTTAAGCTCCGATCTTTTTTCGGATGTCCCGGCGCAGTTCTTTTTTGAGAATCTTCCCCACGGGGTTTCGCGGGATGGCCTCCACCACCTCCAACCGTTCGGGCAATTTGTACGTCGCCACCCCCTGTTCCCTCATGTAGGCCGTGATGCTTTCCATCGTGACCGTCTGGCCGGGTTTGGGCACCACATAAACGCAGGTGCGCTCCCCCAGGTTTTCGTCGGGCATGCCCACCGCCGCCACATCCTGGACGGCGGGATGCGCCAAAAGGACGTTTTCCACTTCCTGGGCGCTGATGTTGTAGCCGCCTCGGATGATGATGTCCTTGGCCCGTTCGAAAAACTTCAGGTATCGGTCTCCGGCGATCTGGAAAAGATCCCCCGTGCGGAAGTAGCCTTCCGCATCGAAAGCCTGGGCGTTCAGATCCGGCCTTTTGAAGTAACCGGGGATCACGTTGGGGCCGCGGTAGAGCAGCTCGCCCACGGCGCCGTCTTCGCTCAGTTCCGACCCGTCGGGACCCACCACCTTTGTTTGGACGAACCGGGCCATGGGGGTGGACCATTCCACGCCGGGAGCCCCGTATCGGGGCAGGTGGTCGACGCGGATCTTCATGTCCGGCACTTCCCGAACCCCGGAAACCAAGGCGGTGCCTTCGTTTTGGCCCCAGATGTTCCCAATGTCCACGTTCCAGCGCCTCTTGAATTCTTCCATGGACCACAGGGACGGCGGCGCGGACCCCACAGTGATGACACGGACGGAACTGAGATCCACCCCTTGGGCGGCCGGATGCTTGAGGATGAGGTTCACCACGGCGGGCACGAGCAAGGTGTACTGGATCTGTTCCTGCACCATCTGCTTCAAGAGCAGCTGGGGATCGAAGGGATGGTGCAGGATCACCGTGCCGCCGAAGCGCAGCCACGGCACGTAAACCGTCCCGACGGAGGCCATATTGACCAAAGGGCCGGCCGTGAGCATGACATCGCCGGGCTCCATGCCGCTGGCCAGAGCCACGGCCGCCTGGCATCGCCAGTTGTTGTGGCTCAAGGGACAGCCTTTGGGCTGGGCTTCGGTCCCCGACGTCCAACAGAGCGTGAAGATGTCGTCCGCATCCACGCGGATTGCGCTGAGAGCGGGATCCGGCTTTTCTTGGATCATGCGCCGCACATCTTCGTAGGTGTAGATTTTCTTTAAGGTCGGCACCTTCCGGGCGACCTCTTCGGCCATGGCCCGATGGCCGAAGCCGTGAAACGTGTTCACCGTGATCATGGCCTTGGCCTGGGTCAATTCGGCGACGTAGGTGATTTCCTTGGCGCGCCATTGCATGGGCATGGGGGAAATCACGGCGCCGGCCCGAGCGACGGCGAGGTAGAGCATGGCCAGTTCCCAGCAATTGGGAAGCTGCACGAGCACGATGTCGTCCTTGTCGATGCCTTCGGCTCGCAATGCTGAAGCCGTCGCTTCCACAGCCCTGTCGAAATCGGCGTAGCGCACCCGTTCCGGAGCCGTCCCGACGAGGGCTTCCTTATTGAGGGGGTCCACGACGGCGGTGCGTTCCGGTGTCGTGCGGGCGTGCTGCTTGAAGTCGTCCAACAGCGCGCGGGCGCCCCAGCATCCCTTGGTGGTGTATTCCAAGATCCGTTCGGGAGAAGCGAGAATCATGGTGTCCTCCTTGGCGAGGAAACGTTTAGAGGCCGAAAATGCCCACACTGCACACGCTGAAGGATGGGATCCCGCCCAGGTTGTGGGTGAGGCCCAGCTTGGGGTCCTGAATCTGACGCGGCCCGGCCCGATGGAGCAGCTGGGTGTAGACTTCGTAAATCATGCGGATGCCGGACGCCCCGATGGGATGGCCGAAGCACTTCAGGCCTCCGTCGGACTGGCACGGTATCTTGCCTTCCAAATTGAAGAACCCATCGTTGATGTCCCGGATGGCCCGGCCTCGCTCGGAAATCTGGAGATCCTCGTAGGTGACGAGTTCCGTGATGGAAAAGCAATCGTGCACCTCCAGAACGCTCAGCTCGTCCCGCGGCCGCGTGATGCCGGCTTCCGCATAGGCCCGCTTGGCCGCTTCCGTCGTGGTCTTGAGATAGGTCCCGTCCCAGCGGGTCGTCACCATTTCCTCACCCGATGTGGCGGCGATCTGCAGCGCCTTGACGAACACCGGAGTCTTTCCCAAACCTCGGGCGACGTCCGGCGTCGTCACAATGGCCGCCGCCGCTCCGTCGCTCACGCCGCAACAGTCGAAAAGCCCCAAGGGCCAGGCGATGATGGGGGCTTTGAGGACCTGTTCCGGGGTGATTTCTTTTCGCAAGTGCGCCTTGGGGTTCATGGCCCCGCAGCGGTGGCTCTTGGCGGAAATCTTGGCCAAGGCCATCTTGCCTTCTTCTGGGGAAATGCCGTACTTGGCAAAATAGCGCGTGGCCATGAGGGCGAAGCCGCCCGGGGCCGTAAAATTGGGCAGGATGAACCGATTGAGGGTTCCCATGGCCGTGTCGAAACCCGGAAGACCGCCGTAGCCCGTGTCCTTGAGCTTTTCCACGCCGAGGGCCAAGGCGATGCGGCAGGCGCCCGAAGCCACCGCATAGCAGGCGCCGCGAAAGGCTTCCGTTCCCGTGGCGCAGAAATTTTCCACCCGCGTCACCGGAATGTTGGGAAGTTTCAATGCCTGGGCCAAAGGAATGGCACTCTTGCCGATGTTGACCTCATCGAAACACGTGCCCAACCAGGCCGCATCGATCTCTTTCTTTTCAATCCCCGCATCCTGCAAGGCTTCCTGGAAGGCCTCCACCATGAGGTCTTCGGCCCCGTCGTTCCACCGCTCCCCGAACCGGGTGCACCCCATCCCGATGATCGCCACCTTGTCCTTGATTCCCGTCGCCATGGGCTCCCCTCCTTATCGTCCCGCCGATTCCACGGGCACGGCCTTCCAGAAATACGTGTGCACGCCCCGCTGGGGGTCGTGGTATTTTCGCCGAAGATGCAGCTCCACAGGCTGATCCACCCGAATGGACTCCAACGCGCAGTCGGTGAAATCCAGCATCATTCGCCCGCCCCCTTGGAAGTCCACGATGCCGTAGATCTGAGGCGGATCCAGCGAAAAGGCCAGGTTGTCTCCCGTGTAGCTGAAGATCCGAGCCGGCTTGTCCGAAAAGAGGTAGGGTTCCGTCTCGTCCACGGCTTGGCATTCGCCGACGGCACAGATCCTTTGCGGCGGAAACTGCGGGGTGCCGCACCGCCGGCACCGAGTGCCCTCCAACCCCAAGATGGCCCGCCGATACCGCCATTGGACCGATAGAGGCGTTTCCGCTTGAAATTCCCCCCGAAGGCCTGTTTCCACGGGAATGAGCTCCCGGAAGGCCGCCGCTTTTTCATAGGGGGCGAGCATGGCTTTGCGCGCAGCAAGGGCATCGAAAGTCCAGGCGGGCTTAAAAGAAGGTGCAGCCTCGGTGACGCGGAAATGGAGGACGTCCACGCCGCTTCCGTACCCCACAACGAGGATGTGGGACCCGGGGGAAGCGGATTCCAGCGCCCTGCACAGCATGAGGAGCGGGTGAGCGGCGCCGGTGTCGCCCACCTGGGCCGCCAAGGGATCGGCGATCCGATCCGGGGCCAAGCCCAGCCTGGCACCGATGACGGCATGCTCCCGTGGGTACGGGCAGGGGTATATCACCGTGGAAAAGGCGTCCAGGGGCATCTGGGCTTGAGCGAGATAGTTCTGGACGGCCTTGGGGATGAGGGAGAGATACCCTTCGTCACGCATCCAGCGCTCTTCCCAAGACCGAGGGAGCTTCTTCTCGTTTTCCCGAATGGGGCCCGGAAAATCGGCACTGAGGGAGTAGGACCCGACGAGCTCGGCAAGAATCCCGTCGCGGCCCATGAGGAGCGCCGCGCCGCCGTCGCCGTACAGGAGTTCTTCGGCGCTTCCCATTTTGGCCCGTCGGGCATCGGAGGCCACGGCCAGGGCCTGGGTCGAAGCGCCGGAAGACACCTGAGCGGCCGCCGCCAGGACGGCCGATGTCCCCGCCCGCGTCGATCCCGTGACATCCACGGCCAGAGCGCCTTCGGGAAGACTGAGCGCCTCCCGGAGAATCGCCGCATTCTGGCGTTCCGCGTAGGGAAAGTTGGACGATCCGGCGAAAAGGGCCGTGCAGGCGGACTCGACCCGGAAACGACAGGCATTTCGACCCGCCGCCGCGGCCAGGGTGATGGCGTCTTCGTCCGCCCCGGCCACGGCCTTTTCCCCGCCGGCAAGTCCCCATGCGGCGGGGTTGATCCAGGCCATGGCTTTCGCCACCATTTTCCTTTCCAGCCGATATCGCGGCAGATACGCACCATAGGCAACAATGCCGACCATGGAAACCTCCTTGCTTTCAGGGGAATGGAACCGAGGGACACGCAACCTAACCGAGCGCTCGTTCAGTTCCTGACAGAGCCGACGGCTCATGTCAAGCAAAAGATGAAGCTTGGGCGTGAGGTCGCTCTCGAGTTAAACTGGTTTCGTTGCCTTTGTATATGAAAGTCGCCTTCGAAATCTGAAAGGGCAGGACTTTCCTGGTTCGTTGTCTCGCCGGATATGGATCCGGGTTGGGGTTCGCTGTGCTCACCCCAACCTACGAGTTTATTCAACGAGACTTTCATCCTTCGTCGTCTCGCCCCGCGCGATGGGGGGTATTGCTGGCTCGGACCGAGACGGCGGTCCTAGTGCCCGCCGGTTCGCGGCGAACGATGGGGAAGGCCTCTCATGGGCGAAGGAGCAATGGGGGGTGCAGTCTTCGGGGGCGCTGAGCTCACCTCAGCGGCCCTCTCGATCCATCGCGCTGAGAATTGGACGGGGCCGACGCAGCCGTGATTTTCGCGGCCGGGGATAAAGCCCGCCCCTGCCGTGAAAGGCTTCCCCCATCTCCCGAGCGCGACTCATCGCCATGATGGATGGGGCAGTGCGGTTTTCATTGGAAAGGGCTTGAAGGACGAATCCATGAGCATGAAAACTCTCAAGAGCCCCGGTCCGCCGGATCCGGCCCGGCACGTGCTCCAGGCCTGTCGGCTCTATGAAGAAATCGGAGACGACATCCTGGCGGACACCGAGCTCGCCCGGGCTCTGAAACGATACCGATCCGCTATCCAGGAAACGCGGGCCGCTTTTGCCCGCGCGGGCGTTTTTGACGCCTGCAGCGCTTGCGCCGCCCATGTCTTCGGGGGATGTTGCTTTCCCGACATGGAATGGAACTACACGGTGGTCCATCTCCTCATCAACCGGCTGCTGGGCTGCAAACTCCCCACTCGGCACGCCTATGCCGACCAATGTCTCTTTCTGGGCGACAAGGGCTGCCTGCTTACGGCCAAAAACCATTTCTGCCTCAATTACTTTTGCCAGGACATCCAGAGAAACCTGGGCCCCACCACCCTGAAGGCCCTTCTCCAGATCGTCGGCCGGGAAATCATGGCGGGCTGGGAAGTGGAACTGCTCCTCCTCCACCGTTACCGGTCCGAAATCTTTGTCTAGTGTGCCTGGACAACTATTTCCCGCCCCAAGGAAAAGTATCGCCTCGTCGTTCGATTCTATGAAATCCACGTCGAAGAAAAAGACGGCACGGCGGTAAGGCTTTCCTGGGAGCTCAAGGATGAGCAGAGGCTTCAGAAGCGATTTTCCGGTCGTTACCGGATTCGATCTTCACGAACGGATCTTTCGGACAAGGAGCTTTGGGATCTCTACAACATGCTGACCCAGCTGGAGGACTCCTTCCGCAGCCTCAAGCACGAGCTTTCCTTGCGCCCGGTCTATCATCGTGTGTCACGGCGGATCCAAGGGCACCTTTTCATCACCGTCCTCGCCTACCACCTGCTGTGCGTCATCCAGAGAAAGCTTCACCAACGCGGAATTCGCCACCACTGGACCACGTTGCGAACGCACCTGAGCGGGCAGGTCCGCGTGACGACCACCACGGTCAACGACAAGGGTCAGGTCATCCATATCCGACACACTTCGGAGCCGGAGCCGGTTCACGTGGGTATTTACAAGGCCCTCGAACTGCCGGTTCGGCCGTTGAGAAGGCTCACGAAAATCGAGTGAAAAATCTGTAGTGTAGAATTTGAAATCACATCTCAGCAAAATCAAAATCTTACGCACAAAAGTGACAAACTTGGGTTACGACTTTTCCCGCGGCGAGACCCTCATTCGGGTGGGATACGACGCGGCTTCTTCCTTTTTTGCCCGGCTGGATGTGATCGGCCCGGGCGTTTACGGATCTCCCCATTCCCATGGAAAAGAACCATGATTACACAAAGAGCATTTGCATCGCAGTACATATCGTTGAAATGTGCGCTCGTGACGGGTTGGATCGTTCCCCCAGGATAACGCCGAAGGGAGCCCCCTGATCGAGTCAATTCGTGCACGGAACGGAAGCGAGGAGTTCACCATGTCCTTTGATCCCCGAGAGTGGGTGCGGATGGACTGGGAAGCCGCACCCATCTACGTTCGACCGGATCCCCCCTGCTGGTTCGTCCCCAACGGGATGGGAGACCGCCTTCTTCAAGAAGCCTTGACAAAGCCAGACATTCCCCTGACCCAAGACGCGGCCCGCTTCTGGCGGCGCCTTCCCGAGTCGTCCCCGTCCCGCTATGCGGGTCGAGCGGAGATACTCAAACCGCATCGTCTGAAGGAATTCTGGATCCATCTCACCGACCGGTGCAACCTGGCGTGCCGGCATTGTCTTTTCGCCTCCTCGCCCTCCCGGGCCCGGGAGCTGCCGGCGGACCGGGTGCTGGAAGCCGCCCGCCAGGCGCATGAACTGGGATGCCGCCTTTTTGCCCTCACCGGCGGCGAGCCCTTCGTTCACCCCCACATCCACCGCATCCTCCAAGGCCTGCTGGCCCTTCCCGACGCCCACGTGGCGGTGCTCACCAACGGCCTGGCCGCCCGGTCCGTCCTGGAAAAGCTCCCGTGGGATCCCGAACGGATCCATCTGCAGGTGAGTCTGGACGGGCTGGAAGAAAGCCACGACGCCCTGCGCGGCAAGGGAACGTTTGCGAAAACCTTGAGGGAACTCCGGGCGCTCTCCCGCATGGGAATTCCCTTCACCCTTTCCATGTGCCCCACCCGCTCCAACTTATCCGATGTGCCGCACATGGCGGATGCGGCACGGGACGCGGGCGCGTCCAACATCCACTTCATGTGGTACTTCGTGCGGGGGCGTGCCGTTTCAAAGGAATTCGTGCCTCCGGATGAACTCTTGGACGCGGTGCGCTGCGCCGTGGAGCGCGCCGAAGATTCGGGTGTCTCGGTGGACAACGTTCAGGCGCTGGCTACCCAGGTCTTTTCCCCCCCGGGAACCCGCTACGACGGCGGCGGCGCGGCCTGGGAATCCCTGGCCCTGGGACCCGACGGAAACCTCTATCCGTCCGCGGCCCTGGTGGACGTCCCCGAACTGGCCATGCCTTGGCCCCGGGGCCTGGAAAGGGCCTGGAAGGACAGCCCCGTCTTCGAGCGCATCCGGCAGGAAACGGCGGCGCGGCTCGATCATCCGCTTCGCTTCCTCCTGGGAGGGGGCGATCCCGATCACAGCTACCTGGCGGCAGGCCGGTTCGTGGGAGCCGATCCCTACTTGGAGCTCCATCAGAAACTGGCCCTCTGGCTCATCGCCCGTCGTGCCCCCCGGTCCGTCGTCACCAGCCGGCCGGCCCTTCGCCTCAAGATGGGGGACATCCTTCAGAGCTGCGGAAGCGGAGAGCACGGCGTCTCCTTCGTCCATTCCAATTGCCTGCTCGCTCTTGCCTCCCCGTCGAGCCTTTCCGTCGTTCGGGACTTCTATTCCGACGCCGCGGCCCGTCCCAAGTTGGACATCCTCAATCCGGTGACCTATCCCGAGGCATGGACGGCTCACATCCCTGAAGAATACCGGTTTCGCGGCTACGGGTGCGGCAATCCCGTGGTGGATGCGGCTCTTCAAGAGGGCGAGACCGTGGTGGACCTGGGCTGCGGAAGCGGTGTGGAATGCTTCATGGCGGCCAAGCAGGTGGGACCGGACGGTCGCGTGATCGGGATCGACATGCTGGAAGCCATGTTGAAACGCGCCCGGGCGGGAGCCCGCGCCACGGCCGAGCGGCTGGGCTACGACAACATGACCTTCCTCCATTCCCTCCTGGAAAGCCTTCCCCTGGACGATCACACCGCGGACGTGGTGCTTTCCAACTGCGTGCTCAACCTTTCCAGCGACAAGCGCCGCGCCTTCCGGGAGATCCACCGCATCCTCCGCCCCGGCGGCCGCCTGGCGGTTTCCGACGTGGTCTGCGACACCGACCCGGATCCGGCCATCCGAAACGATCCCGTGCTCCACGGGGAATGCATCGGCGGCGCGCTCACCCAGCGGGACCTGGTGGGGATCCTGGAAGAATCCGGCTTCCGGGCGGTTCGCTTTCTCAAGAGGTTTCCCTACCGCACGGTTCGCGGCCACCGGTTTTACAGCCTCACCTTCGAAGCTCGGAAAGAAACCGACGCAGACGCCGTCCCTGTCCTCTATCCGGGACCCTTTGCGGCCGTCCAAACCTTCGGGGGAACCGTGCTCACTCCCGGACCGGTGCACCGCATCCCGCAATGGGAAGCCCAGATCCTGGAAGACCAGCTCTGGATCCTGGACGATGGGGGAGCCGTGACGAACCGGGAACGCGAAAGCTGCTGCGCCTGCGCCGCGCCGGAAGACCAGCCGGCCGCGGATCCCGCTTCGGCCCCTTGGCACGTTCCGGGCCCAGCCGGCCGAAAGACCGGCCAAAGCATTCCGCTTCGGCGCCGTTCCGGCTGCATGGTCTGCGGCGAGCCGCTTTCCTACGAATCTTCGGAAACCCTGGAAACGTGCATCTACTGCGAAGGCCGCTTCCTTTCGTCGGCCCGCTGCCTCAAGGGCCATTTCGTCTGCGACGCGTGCCATTCCCGGGACGCTCTCGCGGTGATCGAGCACCTCTGCCTTTCTTCCACGGAAACCGACCTCATCGCCCTCATGGACAAAATCCGCCGCCATCCGGCCATGCCGGTCCACGGGCCCGAACACCACGCCCTGGTGCCCGCCGTGGTGGTAACCGCGTACCGCAATGCCGGCGGACCGGTGGACGAGGAGGCCATCCGTTCCGCCCTTCGCCGCGGTTCCCGCGTTCCCGGAGGATCCTGCGGGTTCATGGGCTGCTGCGGAGCGGCCGTGGGTGTGGGGATCGCCTTTTCGATCCTCCTGGAAGCCAATCCGGTCAAGGGACCGGAACGGCGCCTGGCCCAGCAGGCGACCCAGCAGGCCCTGGCGGACATCGCCTCCCTGGACGCCGCCCGATGTTGCCAGAGGGATTCCTGGATCGCTCTCAAGAAGGCGGCCGAACTTTCCGCCCAAATCCTGGATCGCCCCCTCCACGCCAACCACACCCTCAAGTGCCGACAGCAGGCGAAAAACCGCGAATGCTCGGGCGCCCGATGCCCGGTGCTCAGAAGCCTCAACGGACGCGCCGGCCAGGGGCTTTCGGCATGAGAGGAGGGATGAGTGATGGGGGATGGGTGATGAGTGAGAGGGAGCGCCGCGGGGTGCGATTTTCTTTGAGTGGCGCCATGCGGTTGTGACATTGCGGGCCATCTCCGTTGCGGTTTGCGCCGCTCCCACAAGGGACAGAACCGAAGGTTGTTTTCACCACATAAGATGTCGCGCTCCCTCGTTCTTGCTCACGATACTTTCTTTGCGCCTTTGCGTCTTTGCGCGAGACCTTTTTGGCCTCCCGCCAAGCCGCGACTTTCTTTCACGTTCATCGAGGACGGAGAAGATGAGAGACTCCGCACAAAGGTCTACGGTGTTGGAGCCATGGGATGAGGCGAACCGGGAGCTGGCTTCTCTCATCCGCCCCGCGCACTGGAGGAACCCCGCGCCCGCGCCCCGCTACAACCTGGTGGTCATCGGGGCGGGGACCGCGGGGCTGGTGACCGCGGCCGGGGCCGCGGGACTGGGAGCCAAGGTGGCCCTGGTGGAAAGGCACCTTCTCGGCGGAGACTGCCTCAATGTGGGGTGCGTGCCTTCCAAGGCGCTTCTGGCGGCCTCCCGCGCCGCCGCCGCGGTCCGGGATGCTCACCGCTTCGGGATTCATGTGCCGGAAGGGGTCCGGGTGGATTTTCCAAGGGTCATGGAGCGCATGCGCCGCCTGCGGGCATCCATCGCCCCCAACGATTCCGCCCGGCGCCTCACGGAACTGGGCGTTGACGTCTTTTTCGGAAACGCCCGCTTCATGGATTCGGAAACGGTGGATGTGGACGGAACACGGCTCCGGTTTCAGAAGGCCGTGATCGCCACCGGAGCCCGGGCCGCCGCTCCGGCCATCCCCGGCCTGGACCGGGTGCCCTACCTCACCAACGAGACGCTCTTTTCGCTCACCGAACTTCCCCGGCGGTTCGGCATCATCGGAGCCGGCCCCATCGGCTGCGAGATGTCCCAAGCCTTCGCCCGCTTCGGGTCCAAGGTTTTTCTGGTCGAAGCCATGCACGGGATTCTTCCCCGGGAGGACCCGGACGCATCCGCCATCGTCTGGAAGGCCATGGAGACCGACGGTGTGGAACTCCTTTGCTGCGGGCAGGACCTGGTTCTGGAGCCGGGCCAAGACGGCTCCGCGGTCATGCAGCTCCATTCCCACGGGCGCACGACCCGCGTGGAGGTGGACCGGGTTCTGGTGGCGGTGGGGAGGGCTCCCAATCTGGAAGATTTGGACCTGGATCGCGTGGGGGTGGCCGCCACGCCCAAAGGCGTCGTCGTGGACGATCACCTTCGGACCACCAACCCCAGGATCTATGCGGCCGGCGACGTCTGTTCCCCCTATCAGTTCACCCACGCGGCCGACTTCATGGCGCGCCTCGTCATCCAAAACGCCCTCTTTTGGGGCCGGGCCAAGGCGAGCGCCCTCACCATCCCCTGGTGCACCTACACGGACCCGGAAATCGCCCATGTGGGCCTCTATGAAAGGGACGCCCGGGCCCGCGGCTGGGAGCTTCAGACCATCACCCTGCCCCTTTCCCATGTGGACCGGGCCGTCCTGGAAGGCCGGGCCGAAGGGTTGGTTCGGGTTCATGTTCGAAAGGGAACCGACCGGATCGTGGGGGCCACCATCGTGGCACCCAACGCCGGAGATATGATCGGGGAGCTGAGTCTGGCCATGACCCACCGGATCGGCCTTCGGGGCCTGGCCGCCGCCATCCACCCCTACCCCACCGTGGGAGAAGCCCTGCGCAAGGTGGGCGATCTTTACAACCGATCCCGGCTCACGCCGCGGATGAAAAAGTTGGTCGCCCAAATCCTGGCCTGGCGTCGAGGAAAGCGGCACTGGAGCTGAAGGATTTCCAATCCGCCGGGCGGATCAGCTCCGAGACGAAGGTTCCACACTGACCAGGAGCGTCCGCCCCTGGACGGCGATCCGACCGCTTTCGCGGAGCTTTCCCATGGCCCGCGTGATGCTCACCCGGTGTGCCCCCGCGAGAAAACTTAACTCCTCGTGTGTGAGAGGAAAATGGATGGCGTAGCCCGTGGTCGTGGGCTTTCCGTGCTCCTTGGCCACGGCAACCAAAATCCTGTAGAGACGGTCTTCCAGGTTCGAAAGGGACAGACTCTCCGCCCGATCCGTCAGGAGATGGATCCTCTCACTCAAGTTTCGAATGACTTGAAGCCCGATGTTGGGGCGCTCACGCACCAAGGCCTCGAAGCGCTCCCGGGTAAACCCGCAGATGAGGGTGCGCTCCATGCACACGGCGCTCACCGGGTAGTCCGTTTCTTCGGAAAGCATCTGTTCGCCGAGAAAATCGCCCGGTTTGCGCATGTCGAGCGTGATTTCGTGGCCGTCTTCCTGGACCTTGGAGAGCTTCACCCGCCCGGCCTTGATCAAAAACATGCGGTGCGCCGGGTCTCCCTGGTGGAAAATCATCTCCCGCGCTTGGTAAATCCGACGCTCCGCCGCCGAAACCAGCGCCAAGGTATCCTCCGGATCCAGGTTCCTGAAGAGCCACAGGTTCCCCAGGCACTCCGGACTGACGGCCACCTCCTTGCCGAGCCATTCTTCGCACAGGCATCCCATGGCGGGCTCTCCAGAACGGCTTATCCGATGAATACCTGAAGACGGGCGCAAAAGTCCCGGACATCCACCGGTTCAATCACCAGCGGCACCTGAACCAGATCGAAAAAGTGGAGGATTTCTTCGTCGCTGAGGGGATTGAGTCCGGCATCCAGGACGAGAATTCGGTCGTAGCGCCCCAACTGGATTCTGGCGTCCACCTGGTCCCAGCCCATGACGGCCATGATTTGCGGCCAGACACGCACCCAGGCCGGCGTCATGAGCATGGTGCGATCCTTTTCTATCTCTCGGGCTTGCGGACCGGCCAACCATTCCAGGCAGTTGCGAAAAGGGGCGGTTTCAAAGCCGCCCTCCTCGGCAATCCTTCGAAGCTCGGGATGACACCCCGCTCCGAAGACGAGGTATCGCGGCCCACTCTCTGGGGAGAGATCGTCGGACTTGCAGTGAAGGTCCTTTTCCAGTCGGTCCAGATCCGCATGGAGCGCCGCATCAACCCAGAGGATCTTAACATCCGTTCTTTCCCCGATGCAGGCCTGCAATTCATCTTCGAAAATCCGACACGCAATGATGGTCTTCACGGCCCGCCTCACATCATCCGCTGGGATCGCAACCGCTCCCGAAGCTCCCCGCCCACTTCCCCGGCCCGACGCCACACCTCTTCTTGATCCTCAACAGAATAGAACTTGTCCGGCGTCACGCGCGCACCTTCCCCGAAGATCCACGGGACGGCGCTCATGGGACAGGTTTCTCCGTATCCGCATACCATGCATTCGGGGTTGCCGACAATCTTCAAGGTCTCCAGCACCATCATACCTTCCAAACGCAGGGCATGGATCATCTGCGCAGAAGCGTCCTCCAGGCCGGGTGCTCCACGCCCGATGCCCGTGGTCACGATCACGGCCAATTTGCCTCTGTTCAGGCCGTTTTGATGCCTCAAGGAAAAGAGCCTCTCCAGGAAGGCCTTCGTAAAGCCGTCCACCGCCCCGTAAGGGGCATAGCCTCCCACGACCAGGGCGGACGCCTTTCGGACCTTTTCCGCCAGCGGCGGGAAATCGTCGGAGACTTTGCAAACGTTGTCCTTCTTGCAACCAAGGCAAGCGATACAGGGTCGAACGTTGAGACGACTCAGTTTGATGAACTCGTAGGCCAATCCGCTGGACTCCAAGACTTTCAACACCAAGCGGTCCGTGTTGCTGTTCTTGATCGGGCTTCCTGAAATTCCAACAATCGGGACATGGGTCATATCGCTTTCTCCCGCACGTTCTTTTACTGAGTACGTCGAGGGGGGCGCCGCGGCGAGCCCCCCGGAACCGGTCACTTCTTTTCGTCCTTTTCCTTGTTCTTCTCTTCAGCCAGCACCACTTTCCTGCCGCATAGGTCGCATCGACCGTCTTCCGTGATGCACGGCTGACGCGGCGCCTCACCTCCGCAGATTCCGCACTTCGGCATGGCAAATCACCTCCTTTCTCACGTTCGTTCCGGCATGCCGTGATATAGGTTCTAGACGGAAGACACGAGCTTTTCCGTAGCAAGGGCTACACACAATGCATTTGGGAGGAATCCTTAAAGGAGGGCTTGGATGATTCTTCTCTAGTCGGGGCTATGACGAACGGGCATAAGACACACCCTTATAAGAAGGCAGTGACGTCTTGGGTAGGGCGGGGTTTGTCCGCCCGCTCAGCGTGCGGCAATAGGGAATCCAATAAAAGAATCCAGCCGTTTGGCTTAAAGATAGTCCAACTGCTACTCTTCCCAGTGGATGCATTCGGCCGGACAGGTCGCGATCGCCTCCTCGGTGCAGTCCTCATCCCCTCCCTCAGCAAGGATCACGTGGGCCTTTTCGGCCTCCTCGTCGAATCCGAACACCTCCGGACACAGTTCCACACAGCTTTCGCAACCGATGCATTCTTCCGTTTTAATGTATACCTTCTTGGTCATGGTTTCCTCCAAACTTGAATCAACGCTGAATTTGGTTAGAGTTTGGTATTTTCAATATCTAACACTGCACATTTTTCAGGAATATCTATCCCAAGCCGAAGTAATGACGACCTAATTCATGCAAAAACTCGTGGAACTCTTCGTGTTTTCCAGCCCCAACGCGTTCATTTTCGATGCGTTCGAATGCCTCCAGGAGCCTGCCGTCTTCGGCTGCATCCAGGTTCGCCTCCGCCATCACAAAAAGGACGGTGTTTTCCTTCGCTATATGCTGTGTCAAAAGCTCCACATAGCTGCCCATGCGGCTCTTGATGATGTCTGCTGCGGATTTGTCATCCGATGGATAGTTTTTTACGGCGTCTCGGAGTTCGGAAACGATCCTGCGCCCTTCTTCGTGCTCGGCAAGCAAGACCCCTATCGGGCCTCCATCCCTTGGAATGCCGCTTGCCTCCAAGGCCGGGAACAGAAATTCCTCTTCTTTTCCATGGTGGCACTTATCCACAAATATCGACAGAAACTCCATGATGCCGTCAAGGTGCCGGACATCCACCTGTTCACCGTGAGAGAGTTTTTTTGATACCGCCTGCAGGACCTGCAGCATCACCATTATCCCTTCGTGTTCTTTCCTGAGGTCTTCGGTGGCTTTCATGCGTGCCTCCTTTCGTTCAAGGATTCTTGACTCTCAGAGTCCGGCCTTTTCGGTCGACCGACATGAGGCCCTCCTTACCATTTTCGAAGATGCACACTGGGCGCCGCATCTTTCAGCCAATAATCCGCCTGCAATCGGTCCTTGCTCATAGCCCGAGGCCATACGCGATCCACCAGGATCCGCGTTCCGTCGTCGTCGCCCAAAGGCTCAAAGACACGTTTCGTACGTATGTTCAACGGCACCACCCTTCGCCGTTTCAGCACGGGAAGGAAATCACAGGGGCTCTGGGGGGCATGAAAGCCGCTTCCAGATGCTTGCCTCACATCAAACCGTGTTCCCTGTGCCTTTGGGCTATTGCCTCGGCAAGGCGGGTGAGGGCCGCGTAATCGGGCTCTTTCGGCAGCCCCTTGCACAGAACCGGGTCCAGCACCTCCACTTTCAGGTTGGGAATCATTCCCGCCAGGGTTTCCACCGTCTTTCCGCCCCAGCCGTAGGATCCCACAATGGAGAGGAACCGCGCCTTGGGCCGCAGGGCGTTGGCCAAGAACACCGCGTACACGGCCAACGGGTGGGGACCGGCCAGCACCGTGGGGGTGCCCACCACGATCGTGGCGCCGTCCACCAGGGCCTCGGCCAGCTTGCCGATGTCCGTCACCGCAAGATTAAAGAGATCCACACGAATCCCGTACCCCACCAGGGCATCCGTCAGGTGATCGACCATTTTTCGGGTGCTGCCGTGCATGGACACGAAAGGAAAAACCACAGCGTTGTGGGGCGTCGGAGAAAGCCAATCTCGATGGGCTTCCAGGATCCAGGCCGGGTCCCCGTAAACCTGGCCGTGGCTCGGGGCGATCATTCCGATATCGTAACCGGCGACCTTCTCCACATTCTTGGCGATCACGGCGCGAAACGGCATCATGATCTCGGCGAAGTACCGTTTGGCCGCTTCGTAGACCCGGCCCCGGTCGGTGACGAAAAGATCGGTGGTGGCGATATGGGCGCCGAAAAAGTCGCAGCTGAAGAGAATTCGATCCTCCGCCAGGTAGCTCACCGTGGTCTCGGGCCAGTGCACCCAGGGGGTGTGCAGAAACTTCAGGGTTTTGTCCCCTAGGGACAGCGTCTCCCCGTCTTCCACGGTGACCAGAACGTCCTCGGAAAGGTTCAGCAAATCCATGAGCAGGCCCTTGGCCTTTGGGGTGGCAACCACCTTGGCCTCGGGAAAGCGGGCCAGCACCGCCGGGATGGTCCCGGAATGGTCCTGCTCCGCATGGTGCGAAACGATGAAATCGACCTTGGAGACATCCTCCAGTTGTGCCAGAAGTTGGTCGGACTTGGAGGGATCGACGGTATCCAGAAGAGCCGTCTTCTCGCTTCCTTCCACCAGGTAGGCATTGTAGGTAGTGCCGTCCGGCAGCGGAATCAGCGAATCGAACAGGCGACTGTCCCAGTCCACCGCGCCCATCCAGGAAACCCCTTCGGTGATTTTTCTCCTGCGCATGCGTCTTTCTCCGTTTTGCAGGGTGTGAGGCCACGGCTCCAACCATGTGAATGTGCATTCACATGGTTGAAACATAGACATCCGCGCCGGCCGGAGCAAGCAACAAACTGGCTCCTCGCCATTTTTTTCAGCGTGGCGGCAATCGAGGTCCTGCGTTGCCCGTGGGAGTCGGGGGCTTTCGCGCTCGTTGGCCTGGTCAAATTAAACTGGTGGGCACGGGAGCCCATAAGACGGGAGGTGAGGCGTGCTCGAGATGGACGGATGCGAGCAAATTGGAACGGGTGTCCTTCTCAAAATCATCGGAAAAACATAACGACACAGATCGGCCCCTGGCGAACAGCCCTTGGGCATGATGGATCGCCGTCCAGGGCGGGCAAAATTGTTTCAAGTTCGGGCCTCTTTATGCCGTTGACTTACCTGTATGAACCTCAGCGGATGGAAAGGACGGCCCATGGGAACGAACAATGTGGTCTTTTTGGAGGTCATCGAGTGGTTCGACCCTACCGGGAAGGACATGCTCCATCGCATCCCGGAAGAAGGATCAGGAGAAATCAAATTCGGCGCGCAACTCATCGTGCGGGAAAGCCAAGCGGCGGTGCTCTTTTATCAAGGCAAGGCCGTCGCCGCTTTCGGTCCGGGACGGCATACGCTGCACACGGCCAATATCCCCGTTTTGACCAAGATTCTCAGCTTTCCCTGGGGATTTACCATCCCGCTTCGCGCCGAAGTCTATTTTCTCAACACCAAGGTTTTTACAAACCTCAAGTGGGGAACCCGCGACCCCGTGGCCTTCAAGGACGCTTCCTTGGGTCTCATTCGGCTTCGAGCCCATGGGGTCGTGAACGTGCGGATCGTCCAGCCCCTTCTTTTCATCAACAGGCTTGTGGGCACCCTGGGCCGTTTCACCACGGAGGATGTGGAGGAATACTTGAGCCGCGTGATCGTCTCGCGCCTCAATGACCTCATGGGCGAGGAACTCACCAGCATCTTGGATCTTCCCGGCCGCTACGACGCCTGGGCGGAACGACTCAAGGCGCGCCTCGCAGAGGACGCCTCTCACTTCGGCATGGCCCTCACCCACCTCTACATCAACGCCATCACGCCCCCCGAAGAGGTCCAACGGGCCATCGACGATCGGAGCAAACTGGGCGTCTTTGACGATTTGAACAAGCTCCTCAAACTCAAGGCAGCCTCAGCCATGGAAAAAGCCGCGGAAAACCCGGGAACGGGTGGCGAAGCCGCAGGCATCGGACTCGCCTTCATGATCCCGGGCCTCATGGCTGAAGCCCTTCGCGAACGGAAAGCCGATCCCGGCCCCGGCCCCGCAGGGCCTCACTGCCCCGACTGCGGCCGCACGGTGCCGCAAGAGGCGCAATTTTGTCCCTACTGCGGGCACCACCTGGTCGTGTTCAATCAGTGCCCTTACTGCGGCAAAAACCTGACGCCCAACGCCCGATTCTGCCCGCGCTGCGGGAACGCCGTTTCGAAAGAGCTTCTGGAAAAGAAATGCACGCGTTGCGGCGCGTCCAATCTGCCTCAGGCCGTCTTTTGCGATCAGTGCGGTGAACGGCTCTAGCGTCCCTATTCACCACCCGTGCCCTCAGTGCGGCGGTCGCGTGACCCTGGAAGATACGGATCGTCTCTTCCAGTGCCCGTATTGCCGCATCCGGCTCGTGCTCCGCTCGAGCCCGCACTGGACCTACGTCCTTCCCGCCGCCGAACCCTACCGGTTCCGTCCCCTCGTTTACGTGCCCTACTGGCGGTTTCGAGGCCTGGTCTTCGCTCTGGATGCGTCCGATGTCACCGACAGAATCCTGGATACCAGCGCCCCGGCCGTTGCCGCCTCCGGCCTTCCTCCGTCTCTCGGCCTTCGCCCCCAAGCCATGGCGCTCAGGTTTTACGATCCCAATGACCCCGGAACGTTCCTCGAGCCGACCGTCACCTTACCCTCCTTCCTGCACTCTCTGGGGAGTGGTCTCAGAGGCCGCCTGAAAGGCGCGGCTGCTCAAATCTATTCCCAGGCTTTTATCGGCGAAAGCGTGAGCGTGATCTACACGCCGTTTTTCGAACAAGAGGGGCGGCTATGCGACGCCGTCACCGGGCGCGCCTTGGGACCGTGGCCTGACGGGCTTGCCCGTGAGGCCACGGTCTCAAAGGCGCACAGCCGGATCCTCTTCGTTCCCACCCTGTGTCCGGATTGCGGTGGCGATCTTGACGGGGAAAGGGACGCCGTCGTCCTTCGGTGCCGCACATGCGGCGGCTTCTGGGAAACGAGCGGTTCGAGCTTCCACAGGGTGGAAGCGACGTTTTGCCCCGCTGCGGGAGGCGAAGCCGTTTGGATTCCCTTCTGGGAACTGGAAGCAGCGTGTCACGGGTTTTCCTTGGAAACGTTCGGCGATTTCGTCAGCCTGGCCCGAATCCCCACGCACCTTGTTCCACAGAAGGCTGCCCGGCCTTTTCGCTTCCGGATCCCCGCCTTTAAAGTCGCCCCGCGATTTTTCCTTCGCTTAGCCCGGGCGGCCACCATCGGGCAAACCGACACCCCCGCATCGGAGGCACTTCCCGACGCGCCCTTGTACCCGGTGACCCTCCCTTCCGTGGAAGCCTTCCAGGCATGCCCCATCCTTCTGGGTGCCGCGAGCCCCGCCAAGGAAGAGCTCTTCCCAAAAATCCGCCAAGGGCGCATGGCCTTTCACGGAAAGCGCTTGGGCTACCTTCCTCTAAGGCGCCTTAGCGCCGAATGGGTCTTGGACGCCTTCGGCTTTACACTCCCCCTCAATGCCCTCCGCTGGGGCCGCACCCTCTGAAAGGGAAGATCGGTTCGGGCAGAACCTGGACTCCCGGTGTCCGTTCAAACCCACGACCCGCTTGGAAGGCGCGGTGCGCACAAGAGCGGCTCAGGAAAACAAGCTGCCGTAGTGGCGCCGGAGATCCCTCTTGAGGATTTTTCCCGTGGGGGTCTTGGGCAAGGCTTCCACGACGACGACGGCTTTCGGCACCTTGAAACCCGCCAATTCCTGCTTGCACAGCGCAATGATTTCTTCCTCCGAGATCGTCTCGCCGGCCTTGGGGACGACGATGGCCGTGACCGCCTCCACCCATTTGGGGTGCGGCACGCCGATCACCGCGACTTCCGAAACCCGCGGGTCTTGGTAGATCACTTCTTCGACTTCCCGGGTGGAAACGTTTTCGCCGCCTGTTTTCACCATGTCCTTTTTGCGGTCCACCACGGTGATGTAGCGATCATGGTCGTAGACCCCCACGTCTCCCGAATGGAACCAGCCGCCTGCCATGGCGTCTTCCGTCTTTTCGGGATCCTTGAAGTACATGAGCATGACGTGCGGACCGCGGCCGCAGATTTCGCCGGGAATGCCGGGACCGTGTACCGGGCGGCACAGGTCGTCCAGGAGCACCGTTTCCATGTTCAGGCCGCCCATGCCCGCCGACCCGGGTTTGGTCAGCTGATCGGCCGGCTTGAGGATGGTGTGGTACGGGGACAGTTCCGTCTGGCCGTAGTAGTTGTAGAGGCGGCGGCAGGAGGGGAGCCGTCTCTGGATTTCCTTGAGGATTTCCACGGGCATGATGGATGCTCCGTAATAGCCTTTCTGCACCGAGGAAAGATCTCTTTTTTCGAAATCGGGGTGGCGAAGCAGGCCGATCCAGACCGTCGGGGGCGCGAAGAAAACCGTCGCCCGATGTTCCTCGATCTTCTGCAGGATCGTGGGCACGTCGGCCGTGGGGAGGAGCACGTTGGTGGCGCCGAGCCACAGGAACGGGGTGAGGAACACGTCCCGCTGGGCGCAATGGAAAATGGGCAGCGCATTGAGGTTCACGTCTTCGGGGCTGTATTCCCCGTCCACAATGCAGCCCATGTATTGAGCCATGAGAGACTGGTTCGTGAGCACCACGCCCTTGGGAAGGGATTCGGTGCCGCTGGTGTAGGTCATCTGTACGGGATCTTCGATGAAGAGTTCCACATCGGGTTCTTCGGCGGATTGTGCGTCGACCCAGGCATCGAAGTCGAGCCATCCGTCGGGAGCCGCTCGCCCCGCTCCTTGATTGGACCAGATCCTATGGGCCACGGTGGGCATATCGTCCAGGACCCCGTCCACCAATTCCGCCAGGGCGTCTTCCACGATGAAGAAGCGCGCTTCCGAATGGTTGATGCAATAGGCGATGTCTTTCCCGCGAAGGAGGTAGTTGATGGCCAGGTAGATGCCGCCGGCTTTCGCCGTGCCGAGCCACGTGAGGACATGGTGAATGGTGTTGTGCGCCAGGATGGCGACGCGATCGAAGCGCTTCAGCCCGAGATGGAGCAGCCCCTGGGCCACCCGGTTGGTGGCTTCGTCCAGTTGGGCGTAGGTGAGCACCCGATCGCCGAAGATCAAGGCGGGCTTTTCCGGATAGCGGTAGGCGCTGCGCCGCACGAGGTCCGCGATGACCCAGCGCGTGATCCGGTTGTAGCGCGAGCGCAGAAAGGCGATGCTCTCCCGGTCGAACCGATGGTAGTGTCTCTTGGCATCCTCCGTGAGCGGATTCCTTTGAAACATGAGCCTTCTCCTTTGTCCCTGGGGTCCATCGTCCGCGGGCCGCCGCTCGACGGCGATCCCCGCCGCCGGCTGTGATCTCATCGGCCGGTCCCGATTCGTAAAAATTCTAAAAAAACCGAGGCGGCCGTTTTTCCACGAAAGCCCGAAGGCCCTCCCGTCCGTCTTCATGACGGGCGCACGCCGTCAGGTAGCGGCGCTCCCACTCCGCCTGTTCTTCAAAGGACCTTTCAAAAGACTTGTTGAAGAGTTCCTTGCAGCACCGAAAAGAATGGAGCGATCGGCGCGCCAAGTCCTGCGCCATGGCCAGAGCCGCTTCTCGGCCCGTGCCGTCTTCGGCCAGACGCGTCACCAAACCCCATTCCTGGGCCTTCTGGGCCGGAATTCTTTCGTCGAAGGCGGCGATTTCCAAAGCCCGGGCCATGCCCACGAGACGGGGCAGGGAAAAGGTCCCACCGCCGTCGATGCACAGCCCGTTGGACGTATAGGCCTGCTGGAAAAAGGCGGATTTTTCCATGACTCGAAAGTCACACGCCAAAGCCAACATGAACCCGGCCCCGGCCGCCGCCCCCAGGATCGCCGCCACGACGGGCTTGGGCATGGAGCGGATTTCCACGACGAGGCGGTTGAGCTGGGCCGCCAGGACATGGAATGACCTTCCCGGATCGTCGCCATAATCCAGCGCCCACTTGAGATCGCCTCCGGCGCAGAAAGCGCGCCCCCGCCCCGTGAGCATCACCCCGCGAACGGCGGGATCTGCGGCGGCCTCCATCATGGCGTCGGCCAATTCGGTCATGAGCCCCAGGTTCATGGCGTTAAGATTCTTCGGGCGGTTCATGGCCACTTCCCGAATCGCTCCGTGATCCGCAGTCTCGACGAATTCCGGCATGGTCACCTCCGTCTTCTCCTCGGATTAAAAGATCCTCCCGGACACAGCGCGCGGGCGGCTCATCCTCCGTAGTGGCCCGCGTATTGCTCCCGGGCGATGCGTTTGGCGAATTTCCCGACGCTCGTCTTGGGAATGGCCTCCACGAAGAGGATGTCGTCCGGAAGCTGCCATTTTGCAAAATGCGGCCGGATGAAATCCAGGACGGCCTGCTTGGTGAGGGTCCCTTTGGCGGCCTCTTTGGGCACCACCAGGGCCAAGGGGCGCTCTTCCCACTTGGGATGAGGAATACCGATCACCGCCGCCTCCAAGACATCCGGATGGGCCATGATGGCGTTTTCCAAATCGATGGAGGAGATCCATTCGCCGCCGCTCTTGATGAGATCCTTGAAGCGGTCGGTGATTTTGAGGTATCCGTTGGGATCGATGGTTCCCGCATCCCCGCTTCGCCAGTAACCGTCTTCGGTGAAAGACTCGGCGCTTCGCGGATCGTTGTAATACGTGCGCGTGATCCAGGGCCCCCGGATGAGGACCTCCCCCACACTCTTGCCGTCCCGGGGCAGCTCCCTGCCGTCGGCCCCGGCTATGGTCACATCCAACCCGACCACGGACAGGCCCTGCTTCTTTCGCAATTCCCATCGGTCGGCTTCGGGAAGGCCCCGCAGAGACGGCTTCAGGTGGTTGACGGTGACGAGGGGAGCCGTCTCGGTCGCCCCGTAGGCATGGATGACCTGGGCGCCGCCCAGTTCGTAATAGCCTTTCATGAGCGCCAGGGGCGGTTCCGTGGCGCCGCTGATCATGCGCAACCCCGTCAGATCCGGCTTGGCGGGCAGACTCTTGATGTAGTGGAGCATGGGCAAGAAGATGGCCGGGGCGCCGCACGTGACGGTCACCTTTTGGTCCACGAGGAGGTTCACGAGCGGCGACGGGTCTTCCATGGTGTAGCGGCCGGGAAAGACGAGCTTGGCCCCCAGCATGGGCCCGCAAAAGAACATGCCCCACCCTTGGGCGTGGAACATGGGGACGATCTGCATGATCACATCGCCCTGGGTCATGTGGAGGGCTTGGGCGATGGCCAAGGTGTGGAGGTACATGGCCCGGTGGGAATTGTAGACGCCCTTGGGCTTTCCCGTGGTCCCCGACGTGTAGCACGCCGTGCACGCGGACGTTTCGTCAATCCAGGGGAAATCGAAGGCGTCATCGCTTTCGGCAATGAGGGCTTCATAGTCGTAAGCGGCGGGAAAGGCGCTTTCGCCGACACCCTTTCCCATGTCGTCCAGGACGATGAGCCCCTGCACCGCAGGGCATTCCCCCGCCAGGGGTTCCATGAGCGGTCGAAGCGAGGCGGCGACGGCCACAAAGCGGGCTTCACTGTGGTTGACCACGTAGGCGCGCTCGGCAGGCGAAATGCGGGGGTTCAGCTCCAAGAGCACGGCCCCGATGCCGGAGACGGCAAAGTACAGTTCCATGAACCGATGGGTGTTCCAATCCAAGGCGCCAACCCGATCGCCGGGGGTGACTCCGAGCTTCACGAGGGCTTTGGCCAGTCGACGCACGCGCTGGTAAACCTCGCCATAGCTGGTTCTGTGCAGGCTGCCGTCCAGGTTCCGGGAGACCACCTCCGTTTCCGGATAATTGCGGGCGGCGTGCTTCAGGAAGCTGATCATATTCAAAGGATAGGCATCGTTGGACGTCGCGGGAAAACCTTTGATCATCGCTGTGGACATGGCCATCCTCCACGTGTTTAGAAAAGAATTGTTGCCACTGCCTGTGCGGCGGAGCTCACACAAGCCCTTCCCGTTGGTTCTCTCCTGATCATGAAGGAATCACAATGTTTCGAATATCTTTCTTCAGTCTCTTTCCCGCGGCGCTCTTGGGAATTTCATTTCGAAAGAAGACTTTCTTGGGGCATTTGTATCCCGCCAGGTTCTTATGGCGATGGTTAAGGAGGTCCTCTTCGGTAACAACCGCCCCAGGGTTGGGCACTACCACGGCCGTCACCTTTTCGCCCCAGCGTTCATCGGGAAGGCCCACCACAACCGCTTTAAAAACCCCCGAAGGGCTGGGGTGGATGGTTCGAGGCGCGGCTCGCAAGGGGCCCGCCGCTGAGGCCCTGGGAGGGGCATGGGGTGCGCGGGAGCAGACGGAACGGGACAGGCAGCGGAGCGCCGGGCTCTTTGAGCCCGCCTCCCCAACTGGGCGCTCGTTCAGTTCAATGCCTCAAAACAAAGAGCCCGTCAAGAAGAAAGGATTTCGCCGCAAACCGCCCTTGACAGGGGATTAACCTTACCGTTAACGTTAGGGTTACAAGGAGGGACCGCCATGGCGACCCGCACCACTAAGCCCAAACACACCTTTACCATTTCCGAATTGGCCGCCCAACTGGACATCAGCCCCAGGACCATTCGATTCTACGAAGAAAAGGGCCTGATCAGCCCCCGCCGCACGCCGGGCAACCAGCGCGTCTACACCCCCAAGGACCGTGCCAGGCTGAAGCTCATCCTGCGCGGCAAGAGATTCGGCTTCTCCTTGGACGAAATCGCCGAAATGATCGGCATGCCCGACTCCGACATGGCAGAGGTGGAACAGATCCGCAAAAGCCTCGATTACGGCCGCAAGAAATTGGAAGAAATCCGCGACCGCATGAAGGACCTCATCATCTTGGAACAGGACCTTTTGGCCGTGCAGAAGAAGCTCCTCAAGCGCCTGGAAGAACTCACCAAGGAGGACGGCTCATGAACCTCGTGGAAATGCTGGATCGCAACGCCCGAAAATTTTCAACGAAGGAGGCGGTGCGGGCCCAAGGGCAAGGCGTCAGCTTTTCTCAGCTTAAAGAATCGGCTGAAAGGGCGGCCGCCGTCTTTCAGTCTCAGGGCATCGGCCCAGGGGCCGTGGTGGCCATCATGAGCCAAAACACGCCCGATTTCATCCAGGCCTTTTTCGGTGCCCAGAAGGCCGGAGCGGCCGTCGTTCCCGTCAATCACAAGCTGGCGGCCCCCGAAGTGCGCTACATCCTGGAGCACAGCAAGGCCCAAATGTTCCTCTTCGACGGCTCCCTCCTTCCCGTCGCCGACGCCTTGGCTTTGTCCATCCCGGCCCTCTCCCTCGACACGGCCGTTCCCGGAAAGCCCTTTTTCGCCGATCTGCTCACGAAGGCTCCTCCCTTCAAGCCGGTTTCCGTTCAAGACGACGCCACGGCGGAAATCCTCTATACCAGCGGCACCACCGGAAAACCCAAAGGATGCGTCCTCACCCACCGAAGTGTCCTCATGGCCGCCATCACTGGAGCCCTGGCCTTGAAGATGGACGAAAACGACCGACTCCTCATGGCCATGCCCATCTGGCATTCTTCGCCGCTCAACAATTGGTTTCTCGGGGCTTTCTACGTCGGGGCCACAACGGTGCTCCTTCGCGAATACCACCCGTTCCATTTCCTCCAGACCGTCCAGGATGAACGATGCACCGTCTATTTCGGGGCTCCCGTCTCCTACCTTCTGCCCCTGCAAATGATCCCCAACTTCGACGATTTCGACCTCGCTTCCATGCGCGCCTGGATCTACGGGGGCGGTCCCATTGCGCCGGAAACGGTCAGGGTGCTCCAAAAGCGCTACAAGAGTGATCGCTTTTTCCAGGTTTACGGCATGACGGAAGCGGGGCCGACAGGCACCATGCTGCCCCCCGAGGCCCACGCTCACAAAGCGGGGTCCATAGGCAACAAGAGCTTGCCCGGAACGGACCTCGTCGTCATGAAATCCCTCACCGATCCTGCCGGCCCCGGCGAAACAGGAGAAATCTGGCTGAAAGCCGATTCCATGATGCTCGGTTATCTCAACGACCCCGAGGCGACCGAGAAAGCCTTTCATGACGGCTGGTACCGGACCGGAGACATGGCCCGAATTGACGCGGACGGCTACCTGTTCATCGTCGACCGGCTCAAGGACATGATCATCACCGGCGGTGAAAACGTCTATTCCAAGGAAGTGGAAGACGCCCTGGCGGAACATCCCCACGTGGCCCAGGCGGCGGTGATCGGAACGCCGCACCCGGACTGGGGGGAGACGGTGACGGCGGTCATCGTCCCCGCACCGGGATCTCAGCCCACTTCGGAAGAACTCACGGCATTTCTCCAGTCTCGGCTGGCCAAATACAAGATCCCCAGAATCTATCACTTCGTCAGTGCCCTGCCCCATACGCCCACGGGAAAGGTGATGAAGTATCGGTTGCGGGAAATGTTCGAAAAATCGGAGGAGCCCTGATGTTCGACTGCCTGATGGACGAAAAGACCCGGCGGTGGCGGGATGAAGTCCGCGAATTCGTCAAGTCCATCCCCCGCCAGATGATCCTGGACATGGATGCGGACAAGATCCGATTTCCCAAGGAATTCTTGCAGGAAGCAGGCCGGAGAAACCTTCTGGGCTGCCGGTATCCCAAGCGGTGGGGCGGCCGGGATATGGACTGGGTGAGCACCTGTGTGGCCATGGAAGAGGTGGGGACGCTGGGCTACATCTTTGCATGCACCTTCGGCGTCGGCGCGGAACTGGTCTGCGACGCCGTTGTCCTCCATGGCACGGACGCCCAAAAGGAACGCTACGTCACCCCGCTGCTCAAAGGAGAAATCTTCGCCGCGGAATGCCTCACGGAACCGCGAGGCGGGTCGGACTTTTTCGGCACGACGACCACGGCCGTGGACAAGGGCGATCACTTCGTCCTCAACGGCCAAAAGCGCTTCATCGTCGGCGGCGAAGGCGCCGACTATTTCCTCGTCTACGCCCGAACGGATCCCACGGCCAAGCCCCATGAAGGCATCACCTGCTTCATCGTGGACCGCGGCCCCGGCGTGGAAACCGCTTACCTCTACGGGCTCATGGGCTGCCGCGGCGGCGGAACCAGCCGATTGGTCTTCCGGGACGTGAAAGTCCCCAAGGAAAACGTCTTGGGACGGGTGAACGGCGGCTTTGAGGTCTTTAAGACCATGATGATCCCTGAGCGGCTCGGCACGGCCGCCATGACCATCGGGGCCGCTCGACCGGCCCTTGAAGTGGCCACGGGCTATTCCACGCGCCGCAAGGCCTTCGGCCGGCCCATCCACGAATTTCAAGGGGTGAGCTTCCAGGTGGCGGAGGCGGCCATGCTCCTGGACGTCTCCCGCGCCATGGTCCACGCCACGGCCCAGGCCGTGGATCGAAAGGCTCCGGCGGCCACGGTCCGGCGCCTGATTTCGGAGACGAAAAAATTCGTCACCGAATCGTGCCAGAAAGTGGTGCACAACGCCATGCAGGTCATGGGCGGCATCGGCTACACCACGGTTTTTCCCGTGGAGCGCATCTACCGGGATCTGCGCCTGGCTTCCATCTGGACCGGGACGAACGAAATCATGGCCGGGATCATCGCCCACGAATGGTACAAAGAATACTGGGCCATGAAGGAGGCTCGGCTCACCCGGGACGCGGAACAGGATGCTGCGGGCGCCGACGACGTGGAAGAAAAGGTGTACGAATAAGCCCCTATCCCATGCGGGCCCAGTACCGGCCGGCGTCGCACGCGACCCGCATGGGCACGCCGAAAGCCGCTTCAAGGTTGGCGGCGGTCAGCACGTCCCGTTTCGGCCCGCAGGCGGCGCACCGGCCGTCTTTGAGCAGCAGCACGTGGGAAAAGACGGGCATGATTTCTTCCAGGTGGTGAGTCACCAAGACCAAGGTCGGCCCGGAGGGCTTTCGGCCCATGCGGTCGAGAGTCTCCAGGAGCCGCTCCCGGGCCACCAGATCCAACCCCGAGCAGGGTTCGTCCAGGATGAGGAGCTGCGGGTCGGCCATGAGCGCCCGGGCGATGAGGACCCTTTGTTTTTCCCCCTGGGACAGCACGCCGTAAGGGCTTGTAAGAACCGAAGCGCAGCCCATGACGTGGGCGAGATGTTCCGCCTTTTGGTAGTCTTCCGGCGAGGCCTTTTCGAACACGCCGATGGAGGCGAACTTGCCGCCCACGATGAGCTCCAGGGGCTTTTGCCGGGGCGGCACCTGTTCCTGCAGGAAAGACCCCACCCAGCCGATGCGCCGACGCACCTCGCGAAGATCCACGGCGCCGAAACGGCACCCCAAAACGGTCACGGAACCCCGCGTCGGCCACAGATAACCGGCCAAAAGCAAGAGAAGCGTGGTCTTTCCCGATCCGTTGGCCCCGAGGACGACCCAGTGTTGCCCGGGGTCCAACCGCCAGGTGATGTCGGTGAGGATTTCCTTTTTGGACCGAACGAAATGGACCCCTTCCAGGACGATCCATCCCGAGCCGTCGCCGTCCCCGCCGGGCCGTGCCTCATTCTCGGTTTTTTGATCCCTCATGGTCTGCGGCCTATTCCTTCCATCGCACGACGACCTTGCCGAAATGTTTTCCTTCGCGGAGGTAGACATGGGCCGCTTCCACGTCGGAGACCGCAAAAATCTTGTCCACAACGGGCCGGATTAATCCTTTTTCCAGGAGAGGCAGCAGTTCCGCTCGGCACCGGGCGATAATCGCCGCCTTTTCCGCATCGGAGCGACTGCGCAGAACCGAGCCGATGAGGCGGATTCTTTGGGTGAGCAGGGGCGCCAGCGAAAACGAGGCCTGGTGTCCTCCCATGAGCCCGATGAGCACGAGGCGGCCTCGGGGGGCGAGAATTTTGAGATGCTTTTCCACGTAAGGAGCCCCCACGAAATCCAGGATCACGTCCACGCCGCGGCCTCCCGTCCAGGACAAGACCGCTTCGGAAAAATCTTCGCGCGTGCGGTTGACGGCCAGGTCGGCTCCCAGACTGCGGCACCTTTGCGCCTTTTCATCGGTTCCGCACGTGGTCGCCACGGCCAACCCGCGGGCCTTGGCCAGCTGGATCGCCGCCGTCCCGACGCCGCTTGACCCGCCGTGGACCAGCAGCGTCTCGCCGGCCTGGGCGCCCGCTTCCCCAAAAATGTTGGCATGGGCCACGACGAAGACCTCGGCGGCCGCCGCCGCTTCCACGAAAGATAAATTTTCGGGAACAGGCATCAAATGGTCGGCCCGCACGACCGCGTAACGCGCATAGCCGCCTCCGGCCGTAATTCCGAAGACGCGGTCCCCTTCGTGCCAAGGCACGTCTTCCGACCCCCTGCGGATGACATATCCCGCCAGATCCAGCCCCAAGATGGGGGAAGCCCCAAGCGGCGGCGGGTACAAGCCGCGCCGCTGCAACAGATCGGCCCGGTTGACGGAGAAGGCTTCTATTTGCACGAGGACTTCTCCCGGTCGAGGTTCGGGAATGGGGACCTGGTCCAGTTCCAGCGCGTTCCAGCCACCCGGATCGTCCGTCTTTCGCACCAAAACGGCGGGCATGGTCCGTTCCATCAGTCCATCTCCCCTCTTTCCGCAAAGGAATAATAGCGTTTTCCCGCCAGGATGATGTGGTCGTGCACGGTGATGTCCATGTCCTGCAGGAGGCGCTTGAGTTTCTTGGTCAACTGGCGGTCGGCGGCGGACGGCTCCGGGTCGCCGCTGGGATGGTTGTGTGCCAGAATCACCGCCGTCGCCCGATGGCGCAGGGCCGCTTCCACCACAAGGCGTGGGAAGACGGCCGTGCGGTTCACGGTGCCTTCCTGAATGCGTTCCATGGCGATGAGGCCGTTTTGGCTGTTCAGAGCCAAGAGGCAAAACACCTCGATCCGTTCCGCCTCAAAATGCCCCATGAGGTAGTGAACGGCTTCCTGGGTGGACCCCAGCGTCTTGACGGAACGCCATCGATCCTTGTGGTAGCGTTCCAGGAGGCGCGGCACCAGGCTGAGCAGGACGGCCGCCTGGGCGCCGATACCGGGAACGGCGGTGAGTTCTTCCGGTTTGGCGTCCAAGACGGCCGAAAGGGATTGGAAATGGTCCAAGAGAGCCTTGGCGGCGGGTTTCACATCGCGCCGTGGGATGGCGAAGGTCAGGAGGAGCTCCAGCACTTCGTGGTCGTGGAAGGCATCCAACCCTCCGGCCATGAAGCGTTCCCGGAGCCGCCGGCGATGCCCTTCAGGTCCCAAAGCGGTCATTTTTTTCCAGCTCCGCCACCTTCTGTCTCAAGGAATCCAAAAAGTCGGCGACCGACCGATTCACGAGAATGCTGTCAAACTGCGACCGATAGTTGCTCACGTAACTCACGCCTTCGATGACCACGTCATAGACCATCCATCGGTCGCCGTTGAGGATCATGCGGTATTCCACGGGAATATCCTGATCCTGGTAGCGCACCCGCGTCTTGACCAAGGCAAAGCGGCCTTCCACGCGTTCTTCATCGTAACGGATCACGTCCCCCTGACCGCAGGTGTACGTATCCACTTTGCCGATATAGGTAAAATACAAAAGGTCCTTGAAGAGGCGGATAAATTCCGTGCGCTGTTCAGGACTCAAGCTTTTCCAGTGCCGGCCCAGCGTGCGCTTTCCCGCTTCCTCAAAATCCACATATTCCTCGGCGATGGCGCGGGCGGCTTGCCGCCGCGCCTTGATGTTTTCCGGGGTGCCGCCGGGGCACGTCTGCAACGTGTGGAGCGCCCGATCCGTCGCGCTCTTGATGACTTCCACGGGGCTTTTCTGAGCGGAAGCGGAGGCGACGCCGAGCCCCCCGAAGAACGCCACAAACGTGAATGCCGCCAAGACACCACGTTTTCCCCATCCCGTCCTTTTCATCAACACACCTCCTTGTCGTTCGCCGTGGGAACTGTCCATTGTTAATGCACCTTTCAATCCCTTGTAAAGCCTTGCGTCGGCCTTCAGCGCACTTCAAGAATTGCGCACTTGAGGTAACGCGTCTCGGGCATGGCCAGAAGCGGCGGATGATCCAAGGCCTGGCCGCGCGCTTCCAGGAGTCGAAGGGAACGCCCGGCCGCCTGGGCGGCTCGGAGCAGCATCTCGTAGAAGGCTTCCTCCTTCAGGTGGTAGGAGCACGAGCACGTCACAAGAATGCCGCCTCGACGCACGGCCAGCATGGCTCGACGGTTGAGGTCCGTGTAGCCCTTGAGGGCGTTCGGAAGAGCGCTCTTGGTTTTGGCGAAAGCCGGCGGATCCATGATGATCACATCGTAACTTTCGCGCGTGCTCCTCTTGAGAAAATCCAGAACCTCCCCGGCCTGAAAACGACATCGATCGCTCAAGCCGTTTTCCCGTGCATCCCTTTCGGCCCGCTCGACCGCCTCCCGGGACTGATCCACCCCGATGACCCTTGAGGCCCCCGATGCCGCCGCCACAAGGCTCCACAACCCCTGATAGCAGAAAAGATCCAGGACCTCCGCTCCCAAAACATATCGGCGCACCGCTTCCCGATTATCCCGTTGGTCCAGGAAGAGGCCCGTCTTCTGTCCCTCCAGAGGATCCACGCGGACGCTGAGCCCGTGCAGGGACACATCCACCGGCCCGTCCACCGCTCCGAAAAGAACCCCTTTGGTCAAAGGCAGCCCTTCCAGGCTCCGCGCCGACGTATCATTTCGCGCAAGGACCGTTCGGGCACCCTGCCTTTGGACGAGCACCTCCGCGATCACCGGTTCCATGGCGGCCATACCGGCCGTAGTCGTTTGCATCACCCATGCCGAATCGTAGCGATCGATCACGAGCCCCGGCAGTCCGTCCGATTCGCCGTAGACCGCCCGGTAGACCCTCTCTCCGGGATAGACTCTTTCGCGAAACGCCACGGCCTGTCGCAGTTTTTCCTCAAAAAAGGACGGCGTCGGTTCGGTGCCCGGGGGCGCCGCGATCCGGCAGGTGATGAGTGAATGGGGGTTGACGTAACCCGTGCCCCAGCGAAGTCCCGAAGCGGATACCACCTGGACCCATTCCCCCGGAGAAAAGGCCTTGAGCGTGCTTTCCACCTCATTGCTGAACACCCAGCGATGCCCCTGGAGCAGCCGTCGCTCGCAGCTTCGTTTGACCACCAATTCCTGCATGGATTTTCCTCCAAGAAAACCTCGAAGTCGGTCCTCAAAAATAAAAAAAGCGCTCCCGAGGAGCGCCCGCGAGATGACAGGCCTCGCCGAGGGCTAGCCCGCATCCGATTGGATCGACTCCAAAACTATCCGGTAATCTTCGTAGATGCGCGCGTCGCTTTCGATGACTTCGTAAAGATCATCGAGATCCATGGCAATGACGGCGTCCTTGTCCGGCGCTTCTTCTTTGAGTTCGATCCAGATCCAATCCAGGAGCATTTCTTCGGGATCGTTGTAGCCTTCCTCATTCTTGTCCAAAACCCCGTCGGCAAGTTTGCGGCTGACTTTCTTCAGAGCCGCTTTCACAAATTCTTTCATTTCCATGTCTTATCGCCTCCATGTCTTGCATCGGGAAAAAGCCTTCTTGAGGCCGTATCGCCCTTTCTTCCCCGGGGACGTCGTCCTGTTCCAACGGCCCGCCGAACGGGAGACCTTCATGGCCTGCGCGTTTCCGAGGCATGCCAAAGAACGTCGTCCCACGGCGCACACGGCTTGATAGCGGATTTGACAGAGCTTTTCAACATGCAAACACCTTGAGGCTTAAGAAAAAGCGTGTGTTTTTCTTTTCCCGCCCACATTTCCTGTGCTAACTTCTCCGCGTTTTTGACCCCAGAGGCCGGACACAAAGGAGCCGAAAGCAACCATGAGAGAACGTCAATACGTGATCGATGCCATGACCATTCAGGATTCGTGGCGGCTTTTCAAAATCCTGGCAGAGTTTGTGGAAGGTTTTGAAATCCTCGGCGATATCTATCCGGCGGTCTCCATTTTCGGTTCGGCCCGCGTGCGTCCCGGAGACCCCACTTATGAGTTGACGGTGGAGATCGCCAAGAAGTTGGCGCAAAACGGCTACAACATCATTACCGGCGGCGGACCGGGGGTCATGGAAGCGGGCAACAAGGGCGCCCGGGAAGGCGGAGCCCGCTCCATCGGGTTGAACATCGAGCTGCCCATGGAGCAGGAAGCGAACCCCTACGCCGACGTCAAAATCAACTTCAAGTACTTTTTCGTCCGCAAGGTCATGTTCGTCAAATACGCCCAGGCCTACGTGGCCATGCCGGGCGGCTACGGCACCTTGGACGAAGTCTTCGAAGCCCTCACGCTCATCCAGACCAAGCGCATCAAGCCCTTCCCCATTATTCTCGTCGGCAGCGAGTACTGGGGCGGGCTCCTTCACTGGATGCGCCACACCCTTCTGGCTCGGGGCCTCATTTCACCCGAGGACCCTGAGCTGGTCATGCTGGCGGACGAACCTGATCAGGTGGTCAAGATCATCAAGAAATACGTCATTGTGTAGGGGCGCTGGACCCCTCGGCCGACACGAATTCCAAATGACCCTCGTGGGGCGCCAGGAGGGCGGAGGCCTCGATGTGGATCTCTTTCTTGAAGTGCTCTTCCAAGGCCATGAGGTCCTTGCGCTTTCGGTTCAGCAGGTAGTGGGCGATATCGGGGGCAAGGCGGGCATGGACGGCGATGACATCGTCTTTGAGGAACCCGTTCCAGATTTTTCTGAGATACCAGACGGCCGAGGCTTCCGTGGAGCGCACCATGCCACTTCCTTCGCAAAAGGGGCACGGCCGATAGGAACCCAGTTGGATGCTCAACCCCAGGTGTTCCCGGGAAATTTCAAGAAGGCCGAAGGAGGAAATCTTTCCGACCTTGACCTTGGCCTTGTCTTTCTTGACCTCTTCCCGGATGCGCCGCTCCACGTTACGGATGTGCTGCGCCTGGCGCATATCGATGAAATCCACCACCACTAACCCGCCCAAATCCCTCAGGCGAAGCTGTCGAGGAATCTCTTCCGCCGCTTCCATATTGACGCGGTAGATGTTTTCTTCCTGGGCCGTTTCCCGGGTGGCACGGCCGGAATTGACATCGATGGCCACCAACGCCTCGGTGCTGTCAATGACGAGGTAGCCACCCGATTTGAGAGGCACTTTCTTTTGAAAGAGCTGGTCGATTTGGTCTTCCAGATGAAACTTGTTGAAAAGGGGCGCGTCCCCCTTGTAGAGCTTGACCAGCCGCTGGTGCCTGGGGCTGATGATGCGGATGAATTCCTTGACTTGTCGGTGCACATCCGGATTGTCCACCATGATGGATTTGATGGCCGGGTGGAAGTAGTCGCGCACCACGCGGATGGCCAGATCCCGTTCCCGATAGATGAGGGCCGGCGCCTGGGCTTCTTTGACTTTCTCGAGGATGCCTTCCCAGATGCGAATGAGGGAGCGGAGGTCCTTTTGGATCTCCCGCTTCGTGCGGTTTTCGGCGGCCGTGCGGACAATGATGCCCATCTCTTCGGGAACTTCCAGTTCCTGGGCGATCTGCTTCAGGCGTTCTCTTTGGGCCTCGTCTTCGATCTTTCTCGACACCCCCCTTTGATTCTGTCCGGGGGCCAAGACCAGATAGCGGCCCGCAAGAGACACATAGGTCGTCAAGGCGGCGCCTTTGGTGCCGATTTCTTCCTTGGTCACCTGCACCAGGACTTCTTGCCCCTGGCGGATGACGTCCTGGATCTTGGGCGGCCCTTCGATTTCTACGGCATAATAGTCGGGATGAATTTCACTCAAGGGAAGAAAGCCGTTGCGTTCTCCGCCGTAATCCACAAAGGCGGCCTGGAGCGACGGCTGCACGTTGACCACGACGCCCTTGTAAATGTTGCCCACCACTTTGCCCCGCGTCGCCGTTTCGATGAAAAAACCTTCCAGCGACTGGCCATCCACCAAGGCCACGCGGAGTTCTTCGGGATACTGCGCATTGATGAGGAGATGCTGGGCGCTCATAGGCTCTCGGTACGGGATCCCCGCGCCGTGCGGCGCTGTTGGGCTTGATAGAGAAAAGTTTTCAGGATGACGTCCCGGTTGGGTTGGGTCGTCCCGTCGTAAGGGGCGTCCACGTAAGGGATATGTTTTTCCGAAAGGATCGGTTTAAGGATTGCGGAACAGACGGTGCTGGGCATGCAGGTAAAGGGAAAGACGTTCACGATGCCGTCGAAACCTTCATGAACGTATGCCAGGGCGCCGCCGATGCTCAAAGCCGCTTCGGTGCCGATATCGAAGCTGAAATGACGGTTGTTATCCAGAAAATGTTCAATGTGACGCACCGAATGATCCGGCTGAATATCCAGGTGGCGCAGAACCCGGGCGTAGACCTGATGCTGGCGCCAGGACTGGTAGCCGTTTTCCAGGCGCTGGTGCAGCACCGCCTTCGCCGCTCGCACAGCCGCCGCTCGGCGGCCTCTGCGCCACGCCTCGGCACAGCGCTTCTTTTCCTTGCGCAGCCGCTCATAGCTCACGAAGTTGATCCACTCCGCAATGGAGGCGTCCACCACCTCGCCGCCGTAGGCTTCCAGCTGCCGGATGATGTTCTGGTTCGACTCCGGGTGGCTTCTCAGGTAAATCTCGCCGATGATCCCGATTTTCGGTCTCCTGGGCTTTCTCGGATCGATGAAGGAGGCCGCCGTTCGGGCCACGTCCTCCACGAGATCGTAGAGGCGGCCGAAGTCCCGCATAGGGCCGTATTTCCTCACAGCCTCTTCCATGGCCTGCAGGGCTTCTTCCATGAAGGCGTCCGTCATCCCCGGCCGCAACTCGTACGGGCGCACCCGCCAGACGATGCGGTCGAAAACGTCGGCGATCACGGAAGCCACATAGGCCACCCGTCGGAAATATCGGGCTTTTTTTGCGGGCATCAGCCCGGCGACGGAATAGGCGTCTTGGGTGGACAGATACGTAATGGGAATTTCTCGGTATTCCGGAAACCGATCGAGGACGATCCGCTGAAACTTGTTGTACATGCCGAACCGACACGGCCCGTCCGATTCCGGCAGGAAATAGACATAGCGTTCGGGGTCGAAGTCTTTGCCCAGGCGGCTTTTTTCCTGTTCCAAGAAATAGAGGATATCGCCAAGGGTCACTTGGCACGGGAAGCATTCCTTGCCCGAGGTAAACTCCTTGCCCAACGCCAGGCCCTTGTAGGTTTCCAGCACCATGGCCGGAACGCCGAACGCCCGAAAGCTCGCCGCCAAGAGCCGTGTGCCGAACGGCGTCATCTGAGGCAGCAGGAGCATGCGTCCGGTGACGTCGAAACGATCAACCCCTTGGTGCAGACGGTCCAAAGCCTTTCCCTCGGCGGGCATGGAACCTCCAGAGGCTCTTTCAGTTGCTCAACGTGCCGGCCAGCACATCCCAATCGGCGGAGCCCAGCAATCCTTCGTGGACGTTTTTCACCACGTTGCGAAAGGCTTCCACACGGGTCAGGAGCCCCGCCACGGCGCTGTGTTCGTCCAGTTCCAGGATGAGGGCCGGTTTGTCTTCCAGGATATGGCGGTAGAAATGTTCAATAAAGGAATCGGGCCCGCAACTGAAATTGCTCAAGTGCACGCCGAACCACTGGGGGGTGCGGGCGATGCGCTTGGCGCTCTTCAGGATGCGGGCGCCCAAGCCCCAGTACATCCTGGGAAAATCACTCAAATGCTCCCGGTCCATCTCCAGCAGGTCCGCCGGAACGGCCCAGATCCCCAGTTTGGCCAAATGGCGCCCCAGCCTCAGGTTCAATCGTTCATCGTAGAGGTTGTACGGCCGGCCGGTGACGATCCAGACGGGTTCAAGGCCGGGCACCTGAGCCAGCATGCTCCGGCCCAGATCCGCAACGCGGCTGCGGAACAGCTGCTGATAGGCCCAGGCGGCGCGGACGGCCGCTTCCACCCGGCCCCTGCCCATCCGCCAGGATTGGGGCAGAGCGGCCGCAACGGCCGGGACGAGCCCTTCAGGCCCCTGCTTCAAATAAAGGGTCGGGCGGATGATCCGCTCATCGGCAAGGCCGAGCGCCGCCCGCACCATGTACTGGGAACTCTCCACCAGCGGGCAGAACATGCCCGCTTCATGTCGGCCGGAAACGGGCATGTCGATGACATTGGGCAAAAAGAGGTATTCGGCATGGTCCAGCAGCATGCGCACATGCCCGTGGAACACCTTGACGGGAAAGCAGGTTTCCGCCGTCATGGATTCCACGCCCTTGAGCGCGATGCGGTTGTCCGTCTTTGGGCTCACCACCACGCGGCAGCCCAAAGCCGCCAGGAGGCGCACCCAGAAGGGTCCCCATTCCAAGGCGTGCAGGGCCAGGGGCACGCCCACCACGGGACGCCCTTCATTCGATGGGTTGACTTCGCTCGGTTCCCCCGCCACGTCCGCGTGTTCCCGAACCATCTCCCAGAACAGTCGCTGGCGGGCTTCAAAGGCGTTGAAGGCCGTCTGCCCCCGGTAGTGGCTCACTTCGTACCGGCCGCAATCGCCCCCCCAAACGCTCTTTCGGCCGACGAAATCGTAAATCTTGAGCTTGCATTCGTTGTGGCAGTTCTTGTCGGCTCGACACAAGGATTCCGTAAATTCCACGGTCGCTTCGGCCAGGGCCCGAAAATCCCGTGTTTTTTCGGAAAACTCGCCGCGTTCGAAGGCTTCCTTGACAGCCAGGGCGGCCCCGTAGGCCCCCATGACTTCTCGGTGGCGAGGCACCAGCAGCGGCCGGTTCAGCACCCTTTCGAAAGCCGCCACCACGGCCTTGTTCAGCGAAGGGCCGCCGAGAAACATGATCTTCTTGCCGATGGGCCGTTTGCCCACCACCCGGTTGAGGTAATTGTGGACCACGGCGTAGCACAGTCCGGCGATGAGGTCTTCCCGGCGGGCTCCTTTTTGAAAATAGCTGAAGAGGTCCGATTCCATGAACACCGTGCAGCGTTCCGCCAAGCTGACGGGGCTTCGGGAAGCCAGAGCCAGCTCCTGGAATTCCCCCACGATGTTGATCTTCATCTTGTTGGCCAGTTCGTGCAGGAAGCTCCCCGTGCCGGCGGCGCACACCTTGTTCATGTCAAAATCCAGCGGATGGGTCCTCTCCAGGCGGATGTACTTGGAATCCTGCCCGCCGATCTCGAAAATGGTGTCCACGTCCGGATCCACCGCCATGGCCCCTTTGGCATGGGCCGTGATTTCGTCGAGGATGAGGTCGGCGTTGAGGAAATCGCCCACGACGTTGCGCCCCGACCCCGTGGTGGCCACGGCCTTGATGCGCACCGAAGATCCCACCTCGGCCAAAAGCGTGCGCAAGAGTTTTTGGGTCGTTTCGATGGGTTTCCCTTGGGTCTGCACGTAGCACTTGTGCCGGATGATCCCCGATTCGTCCACCAAGGCGTACTTGGTGGTGGTGGACCCGATATCCACGCCCAGGTAGACGGGCAGCGGGTTTTTCCCCCGGCCGTCCCGCGGATCCAAGGCATTGGACGGATCGAAGACCGTCAGACGCATCTCCAGCCGCGGGGCCCGAGGAAAAACTTCGACCGCGCCGTCGTGTTCCTCCCGCACCTGCTCGGGTTCCACCCGATTGGTCCGGCGGGCCCGGCGGCTGAGAAGAGCCGCTCCCAGAGCCCCCAGAGACGCGTGGTGCGGCGGAACCCGGATCGACGGGAAATACTGGCGAAAGGCCTCCACCTGGAGCGGGTTTGAAGCCATGCCGCCGATGAAGATCACCGGCTCTTCGATCGTGCGGCTCGCCACGATGGTGCTCACGTAATTGGCCGCGTTGCCGTAATGGAGCCCCGCGATGATGTTGGGGAGGGGTTCACCCTTGTTCTGAAGATGGATCATGTCCGATTTGGTAAAAACCGTGCATCGGCAGGCCACGGGAGCAGGCGAGCTGTGCCTGAGGCCCAGGGCGATGAAATCCTCCAGGGTCTTTTGCACCTTCTCCTGGCTCATTTCAAATTCGGCGCCGTAAATGGACGACGCCAGGCGCGCGCTCTGCTGGTCCATGAAAGAGCCCGTCCCCGACGCACAGGGCCCGTTCATGTTGAAGGCTTCCAAATGCCAGGATCCGTCCGCGTAGCCCAGTTGGAAAAGGCAGGCGTCCTGTCCGCCGATGCTGATGATCGTGCGCACGCCCGGGGCCACATGAACGGCCCCCGTCACCTGGGCGATGGTTTCCACTTCGAAGGGCGCCCCAAGGGTCCGGGCGAGCCTTTCGCCGTGGACGCCCGTAAACGTCACGGATCGGATGGAGGCCCGGTCGAAGCGCGAGAAGATCTCTTGGAGCACCCGGCGCACCTCAGGGACGATGATCCCAAAATGCCGCACATAGGGCGCCTCCCAAGCAATCTTCTCCTCCTCGTCGATCACCACCGCATTGACGCTGACCGATCCCACATCCACACCGACATCGAAAGCCATGACAGCACCCTCCATCCCGGGCTGAGATCATGGGCGTGACCAAACGGCTCTAGAATACTCGAAGATGCCTCGCCGGAAAAGCCTCTGCGCCGCGGCGGCTCTGCCGAAAAGGGCCTTTGCGGCCTATGTCTCGTTTTCATCTGGTGCGGGAACCACGAAGTGTCGCCCGTGGAACTCTTGAAGCCGAAGCCGCCCCCGGCTCACGAGGTTCTTCACCGCCCGGCTCACGACTTCTACCGAAACGCCCAAGGCGTCGGCCATTTCCTCCTCCGGACACGGCCTTCGGCGGACCAGCCCGATGAGGCGCTCTTCCAGAGCTTCCTGCGGCGTCCGCCCGCCCCTGGGTTCGTAGGCCCCCAAAACATCCACAGGGCACGACGAAAAGAAAGCGGCAGCTTCGGCCATGGCCTCCGCCGACAACCCGCAAATGCCGGCCACCGCCGGTGGACGCACCACCGTGTTCAGTTCCACCCGGTCCGGGCCGATGCGGCGCACCAGGGCGGCAAGATCCCGAAGATGCTCCGCCGCGTCGTTGATGCCGGCCACCAAAAGGATCTCCAGATGATAGGCCCCTGCGTACTCGGCCCGAAAGGCTTGCAACCCTTCGAGGATGCGATCCAGGGACAAGCGGGGGTGAGGCCGATTGAGCCGGGCGAAAACGTCCGGATGGGCCGCGTCCAAAGACGGCACCACCCGATCGGCCTGGAGGAGAGCCCGGCGCACGTTGGGATCCCACAAAAGCGTTCCGTTCGTGAGAACGACCAGAGGCACGGTCGGGAATCTTTTCTTGATGGCCGGGATGAGATCCCCCAAGGGTTCGTAGAGTGTGGGTTCCCCCGCGGACGAAAAGGTAAGGGCGTCCACCGACCCTGGGCGGGGTTTTAAGAACGCCTCCAACTGGGCCAAAACCGCATCCGGGGGGATAAAGGCTTCGCGACGCAGACTCAGGTGGGTCGTCGGGCCGGATTCACAATACAGGCAGTCCAACGTGCAGGTCTTCGGGGGAATGACGTCGATGCCGAGAGAACGGCCCAGTCGCCGCGAAGGCACCGGCCCGAACAGAGCGGGAGTCACATGGGCGGCTTTCATGCCCCGGGGTCCTGAACCGATCCTTCATGACAGCGCTGCATCATCACGTGGTTCTTCTTCTTGATGTAGACCTCGCATTCCGTGCACACTTGCCCCTTTTCCTTGCAGGTCCTGGGGACCAGATCCCAGCACGGCACGGGGAAATTGAGGATCGCCGGGCAGCTCTTGCGCACCGCCTCGTCGCAGCCGCGAATCTCCCAACAAGGTGCCACGGTCAAAAGCTTCTTTACCCCGGCGATGTTGAGCCCGTCCTCGCTGAGAAGACGGCGCAGGCACTTGAGCCATTGCAAATCGTTGTTGGAATAGAAGCGTTTCCCACCCCGTCGGGCCGGCTTGATGAGGCCTTCCTGCTCGTAAATCCTTAACGTGCGCGGATGGATGTTGAGCAGCTCGGCCACAATGCCGATGGGATACAAAGCCTTTCCGTTTTCCACCTCCACGATGCCTTCCTCCTTCGTGGGTCCTGGCGACAAAGTGACTTGGCAATGCATCTGATACATAAATATCAACGACGTTGTCAAGCCATCAGAGATCGCCTTTTTCCACACGAGCCCACGAGGCCGAGGGGCCCAGGAAACTGCGATACACTTCCTTGAGCCAGGCTCTGCGCCAGCTGCCCACCGTGCCCGCGTTGGGAATGAGCCACTCGGGGATGGGCACGGCAAAGCCGGTTTTGGAACGGCCGACGATTTCTTCCGGGGGCGTGCCGTGCCAAGCGCATCGAGCCACAAGCTGCTTATAGTTAAAAGCCTTGTGCCGAAGGACCGCGGCGACGCTTTTGAGAAATGCCACATCCACCAGGGGAACGCGGATTTCCAAGGAGTGGGCCATGCCGGCCCAGTCGCTGTCGCGAAGGAGCATGTTGCGCATGTACTGGGTGACTTCCAGAGCGGAGACCGCACGGAAGGGATCGGCCTGTTCTTGCACACTTCGGTTGAGCTCCTCGAGGGCGGCCAATCTTTCCCACCCTTCGCGAGCCATGTCGGGATCCATGAGCCGGGGCAGTTCCCAGGGCATATAGACGGCGCGGCGCAGCAGGTAGGCCCCGCCGAAGCTTGCGCCGTATTCGAAAATCCCCGCAAACTTGGGCGAAGCGAAACGGCGCAGAGCCGGTTCGGCCGCGGCCCGAAGCATCCGGCCTACGGGCTCCAAAGGCTTGGCCACTTTCATGATCATGGGGATGTGCCGAAAGGACGGGTACCCTCCGAACAATTCGTCCCCGCCCAACCCGGAAAGGGCGACTCTGAGACCCCGTTCCGCCGCCCCTTTGCTCACCAAATAGGTATTGATCCCGTCGATGGACGGCTGATCCATGGCCTCGAAGACGTGTTCCAGGCTGTCCATGAGATCCTTTCTGGACACCCAGCCCGTCTCATGCTGCGTGCCCAGTTTTTTCGCCACAAGTTCGGCCACAGGCGTTTCGTCGTCCAGTTTGCCTCGGAATTCGTCGAAACCCAGGGTGAAGGTCCGCAAAGGTATAGGCGAGCATCGGCAGGCCAGGGCCGTCAGGGATGTGGAATCCACGCCGGCGGAAAGAAACACTCCTACCGGAACATCGGACACCATGTGGTACCGCACCGTCTCTTCCAGGGCCCTCCCAAGGACATCTTCCACGTCGCGCAGGGTCAGGGTCGGAGACGGCGCGTCGGCGGACACGATTTCCCGGGCCACATCGGAGAAGCCCCGGGGTTCGGGCACCCCTGAGCCTTGGGAGACCCACAGGGTCGACCCGGCCGGCAGGGCGCGAATTCCTGTGTAGAGTGTGAACGGTTCGGGGACCCAGCCCCACAGAAAGAAACCCGCATGGCCCGCCGGATCGGGGGAGGTGTCCCGCACCCCTGCGGCGAGAAGCGCCTTGACCTGGCTTGCCGCCTTGAGCGTCCCGCCGTCGTCCGCATAATAGAGCGGCTTGATGCCGAAAGGGTCTCGAGCCAGCAACAGGCCCCGTTTTTGGGCGTCATACAGGGCAAAGGCGAACATGCCCCGCAAATGTTCCACCATGCCAGTGCCGTGAAGGCGATACAAATGGATGAGGACTTCCGTATCGCTGTGGGATCGGAACCGGCACCCCCGGCTTTCCAGGTCCTTTCGCAGCTCCTTGTAGTTGTAGATCTCGCCGTTGAAGGTCACGGTCACAAGACCGTCTTCGGAGGCCATGGGCTGGCGCCCTGCAGGGGAAAGGTCGATGATGGCGAGACGCCGATGACCCAGGCCGACCCTTTGGTCTTGAGAAACCCAAAGGCCCTCCCCGTCCGGTCCCCGAGCCTTTTGCCGGGCGTTGACCGCTTCCAACCACCCCCTGGGATCGTCCTCCAGGGGGCCGTCACCATAGCGAAAGATGGCTCCAATGCCGCACATAAAATTTCTCCGTCTCAACCCATGCTTCTTCAGCCAGAATTCTCCCCCGACCGGATCTCCGCCTCCTGGGAACGGGTTCTCCATGTCCGGCGTCGGGTTGCATTTTCTCACGATTTTTTAAAAAGTCGAGGCGCCTGAACGGCGACGGCCACCGCACCGCGTTCCGTCCGCCTTTTCCCTTGCCAAAACTTCAGCGCCTAAAGTAACTTTTTGTGCCTCTCCCTTAACCGCAGGCAGCGTCATGAGCGGACCCCGGCAGATCCGCACATCCGGAAAGCCAAAGCCCCGGAGATTGTGACAAAGACATAGGAGACAAGGCCATGCGCAGCGACTTGATGAAGAAAGGACCGGAAAAAGCCCCCCATCGATCCCTTTTCAAGGCCATGGGGTACACGCAGGAAGAAATCGATCGACCTTTGATCGGGATCGTCAATTCCTACAACGAAATCATTCCGGGGCACATTCATCTGGACAAGATCGCCCAGGCCGTCAAGGCTGGGGTTCGCATGGCGGGAGGCACCCCCATCGAATTTTCCACCATCGGCATCTGCGACGGGATCGCCATGAACCACGACGGCATGCGCTACAGCCTGGCCAGCCGGGAACTCATCGCCGATTCCGTAGAGGTCATGGCCATGGCCCATCCCTTTGACGGGCTGGTGCTCATTCCCAACTGTGACAAGATCATCCCGGGCATGATCATGGCCGCCTTTCGATTGAACATCCCCACCATCGTGGTGAGCGGCGGGCCCATGCTGGCCGGCCGCGTGGGACAGCGCCCGGTGGATCTCATCTCCGTCTTCGAAGGGGTCGGGGCCTTGAAGGGCGGGAGCATCACGGAGCAGGACCTGGAAGAACTGGAAAACAACGCCTGTCCCGGCTGCGGCTCCTGCGCGGGCATGTTTACGGCCAACTCCATGAACTGTCTGAGCGAGGCCCTGGGGCTGGCTCTGCCCGGAAACGGGACCATCCCGGCCGTGACGGCCGCGCGCTATCGCCTGGCCAAGACCGCCGGGATGAAAATCATGGAACTGGTCCGACAAAACAAGAAACCCCGAGATCTCATCACCATGGAATCCTTTGAAAACGCCGTCGCCGTGGACATGGCCCTGGGCTGCTCCACGAACACGGTGCTCCATGTGCCGGCCATCGCCCATGAAGCGGGCTTTCGGCTGGATCTGGAACTGTTCAACACCATCAGCGCGCGAACGCCCCACCTGTGCTCCCTGCGGCCCGGCGGTCCCCATTTCCTGGAAGACCTCAACGCCGCCGGGGGCATCCAGGGGGTCATGAAGGAACTGGCCAAGATCGGGGCCATCCATCTGGAGGCCCAAACGGTGACGGGCTTCAGCGTGGGCAAGAACCTGGAAGCCGTCAAAACCGTGGATCATGGCGTCATTCGCCCGGTGGACAACCCTTATCATGCCCAGGGCGGCATTGCCATTCTCTACGGCAGCCTGGCGCCCCAAGGCGCCGTGGTCAAACAAAGCGCCGTCGCCCCGGAGATGCTCCGGCGAACAGGCCGGGCCCGCGTCTTCGAAAGTGAAAACGAGGCCGCCGCGGCCATCTTGAATGGAGCCATCCAGCCCGGAGACGTGGTGGTCATCCGCTACGAAGGTCCCAAGGGAGGCCCGGGCATGCAGGAAATGCTCACTCCTACCGCCGCCATTATCGGGCGGGGTTTGGGCAAGGAGGTGGCCCTGATCACCGATGGGCGCTTCAGCGGCGGCACGCAGGGCGCCGCCATCGGCCACATCAGCCCGGAAGCGGCGGCGGGAGGGCCCATCGCTCTGGTGCAGGAGGGAGACCTCATCGCCATCGACATCCCGGCAAAGAAAATCGACCTTCTCGTGGACGAAAACACGCTTCAGGCGCGCCGAAAGGCGTGGCAGCCCAAACCGCCTCGCGTGCGCCACGGCTATTTGGCGCGATACGCCAAAATGGTCACCAGCGGGGCGACGGGAGCGGTGTTCGAGGAGCCTTAAATTTGCCCTCACGGCGGCTTGGACAGGAGCGCTTAAGGCCTCCTCGTACGGACATGAACCGCCCGCAGTAGCCTCAGGGCTTATCCCCGCCCGGCACCTGTGGGGGGAGAGCGAGACTGTGCGCACATTTTCCCCCGTTTTAAGGACTTAAAAGGCTTGACCATGGGCTATGTGTTTCGTTTGGAAGATGCGCGCAGGATGGAACGATGGGCGGCGCAAGAGCCCGGGCGCACCGTTCTGCGCCTCGAACGGAACATGCTTCGTCGCCTGTGGGCGCCTGTGGGCCCGCAACGGGTCTTGGACGTGGGCTGCGGCACTGGCATGACCCTGCAATGGTTGTCCAAGGAAGGGCACCTGGTCACGGGAGTGGAACCGTCTTGGGAATTGGTCCGCTACGCGCAGCGAAGCCTCCCGGAGCGGATCGCCGTTCATCATGGGTTTGCGGAAGACCTCCCGTTCAGCGACAACGAATTCGATACGGTGACTCTGATCACCACGTTGGAATTCGTGGAAAACCCGAGGGCCGCCCTGGCGGAAGCCTGCCGGGTGGCCCGCCAGCACGTCCTCATCGGCACCCTGAACAAGTGGTCCCTCACGGGCTGTTACCGGCGTTTGGAATTCCTCTGGAAACCTTCCCTTTATCGGCATGCGGCCTTCCAATCCGTCTTCTCCCTCAAGCGGATGCTCGAAGAAGTCCTCTACGGAGAACCGGCGTGCCTCTGGAGAACCTGCCTCGTCTTCCCTCTATGGCTTACCCCGCACGTGGACATGGTGGAAGATCACCCTCTTTTCCAGTATCAGCCCTTCGGGCATTTTTTGGCCATGCGCGTGGATCTCAGACCCTTGCACAGACCGGTCCAGGAACCGCTCATGGAACGGGTCGTCGGGGCTGGAGCCCCTGGAACGCCGCGGTCGTGCTGGCGACTGCGAGGGCGATCGGGCCATCCCAAGCCCATAGCCGCGCCGCCTTGGAAAACCGTCCCCACGCCTTCGCCCCAAGGCCGAAGGGACTTAATCCCAAAAACATCGGCGCTCAGTTCTTCGTAGGAGCGGCGTGCCCGCGGCACTCCGATGGAGCGGGCTTGCCCCCGGAAGGACTTGAGCGATCGTGCCTGAAACGAGGGTCGCCTTTCTTCAAGAGATGCCAAGAAAAGGGGAAGGACCATGCATGAGGCCCGGTTCTATACCACGGAGGACGAAAAGGCCGTCCGGTGCGGCCTGTGCGCCCATCGATGCCTCATCAAACCCGGCAAGACCGGCATCTGCGGCGTGCGCCGAAACGACGACGGTCGCCTGGATTCCTTGGTCTACGGGAAGGTCATCGCCACCAATGTGGATCCCATTGAGAAAAAACCCCTGTTCCACTTCCAGCCCGGAAGTTTCAGTTATTCCATCGCCACCGTCGGGTGCAATTTCCGCTGCCTCTTTTGCCAGAACGCGGATATTTCCCAAGCCCCGAGGGACCACGGCGCCATCTTCGGCCGGGACACCGACCCGGATCAGGTGGTCCGCGATGCCTTGAGGACTCGGTGCGCCAACATCAGCTACACCTACACGGAACCCACGATTTTCATGGAATTCGCCATGGACGTGGGGATCAAAGCCCGGGCGGCAGGGCTTAAGAACGTCTTCGTCTCCAACGGCTATATGACGCCGGAGGCGCTGGAAGAAGCCGCGCGCACCTTCCTGGACGCCGCCAACGTGGATCTCAAGGCCTTTCGAGACCGCTTCTACAAAGAGATGTGCGGCGCTCGACTGGACCCGGTTCTGGACACCCTGCGTTCGATGAAACGCTTGGGAATATGGCTGGAGGTGACCACGCTGCTCATTCCCGGGTTGAACGACGACCCCGGGGAACTGGAAGAACTCGCCCAATTCCTGGTGTCCTTGGGGCCCGAGACGCCGTGGCATGTGAGCCGCTTTCATCCGACGTACCGGTTGACCGACAGACCGCCCACCCCTGTGGCCACCCTAAGGAAAGCCAGAGAAATCGGCCTCAAGGCGGGGTTGCACTACGTCTACACGGGAAACGTCCCGGGAGACGCGGGGGAAAACACCTATTGCCCCCGGTGCGGCGCCCTGGTCATGCACCGATACGGCTTTTCCACGCGCCCCACGGGAATCCGAAACGGCGCCTGCACGGCCTGCGGCACCGCCATCCACGGAGTGGACCTGCCGTGACGGTCGGCTGGCGCCGAACCTTTCTTCTCGATCTTTTCCACGACCTGCTCGCCGCTTTCGGACCCCAAGGGTGGTGGCCTGCGGAAAGTCCTTTTGAAGTCATCGTGGGCGCCATCCTGACGCAAAACACCGCCTGGAAGAACGTCACCCACGCCATCCGCCGCCTCAAGGAACACGATCTCTTGGATCCGCACAAAATTCTGAACGCCGACCCGCAAGAGCTTCGCGTGTGCGTGCAACCCGCCGGGTTTTATAACCAGAAATCGCGGTATCTCCAGGAGTTCTGCCGACACCTTCAGACCCGGTACGACGGGAACCTCTCCCTTTTCCTTTCCCGGGATCCCGATCCCCTCCGGCGGGAACTTCTTTCCATTCGCGGCATCGGACCGGAAACGGCGGACAGCATCCTTCTTTACGCCGCGCACAAACCCAGCTTCGTCGTGGATGCCTACACCCGGCGCATCTTTTCCGCCCACGGGTGGGTTTCGCCGACCATCGGCTACGAGGCCCTAAGGCACTATTTTATGGACGCCCTGCCGCCGGATGTGTATCTTTTCCAAGAATTCCACGCCCTGCTCGTTCGGGTGGGACACGTTTTCTGCCGTCGAAAACCGCGGTGCCGGCAATGCCCTGTGGACGGTCACCCACGAGAACACTGATTCCAAATGAGGAGATCCCCATGATTCAAATCAAGAAGATCCTGGTTCCCGTGGATTTTTCCGAGTTTTCCCAAAAAGCCGTTCGTTACGGCGTCGAAATCGCCCGAGACCGAGGCGCGTCCCTTACCCTGATCCACGTGATCAACCAAAGGATCATCGACGCCGTGCACGAATTGAGCGTCAAGGGGTACAAGGGGGATTTCGTGGAAGCCATGCGCAAGATGGCCCAGGACCGGGAGCAGGAATTGCACCAAATGCTCCCGTTGGACTGGCGTGAAGGCATTCCGGAAATCCACTTCGAAATCCGAAAAGGCCGCCCCGCCGAAGAAATCATCAACTACGCCAAGGAAAACGCTGTGGACCTGATCGTCGTGGGAACCCACGGCCGCTCGGCCCTCATGAGCACTCTCATCGGCAGCGTGGCCAACACGGTGGTGCTCCGCGCTCCGTGCCCGGTGCTTGTCGTGCGGGCGGTGGAACACGACTTCGTCAAGTAGGACCATGGCCTTGTGGGAAGAACCGAGCCGTTCCCGCCGTCCCATGACCGATTGGGGATGGCGGGATTTTTTTCGCTCCCTCGACGGGGTCATGAGCGACGCCGTCCGCGCCGCCCTTTCCGAGCACAGCGCTCGGATTCGCCGGGCCATCGAAGAACTGGATGGGGTCATGGACCGCTATTGCGCGCAAACCTGCCCCTGGTGCCGGGACCCCTGCTGCGCCGCTTTGCGCGTCGCCTACAACATCAACGACATGGTGTATCTTTTCGGCCTCGGATTGGCTCTTCCCGTGGGCCAGACCCGGGAACACGACGGAGCGCCCTGCCGCTACTGGCTTTCATCCGGGTGCGCGTTGCCTCGAATCCTTCGCCCTTACGTGTGCACGTGGTTTTTCTGCGAACCCCACATGGAATGCTTCTTTCGGGAACCCGCCCGGTTTCAAAGACACATCATCGGAACCCTCCAGGAAATCCGCCGCCTGAGGACGGCGTTGCTTGCCCTCGCCATGCCGTACCTTCCATCACCCTGGTCTGAAGACGCCGTCCCATGACAAAAGCCCATCGCCTCAGTGCGCACGATCCCAATCTGGTCCTCATCGGCATGCCCGGCGTGGGCAAGAGCACCTTGGGGGTTCTTGCGGCCAAGGCGCTGGCGGCCCCCTTTGTGGACACGGACCTGGTCATCCAGGCGACTTATGGAAAAAGGCTGGAAGAGATCATCCGCGAAAGGGGATTGGAAGGTTTTCGGGCCGTGGAAGAAGCGGCGGTCTGCGCCCTGAACTGCGCCGGGACCGTCATCGCCACGGGAGGGAGCGTCGTCTACAGCCCCCGGGCCATGGAACACCTCAAGCGCCATGGGCGCATCCTGTGGCTGGACCTTTCCTGCGCCCTCTTGGAACAACGTTTGGGCGATTTGGACGCCCGCGGTGTGGTGCGGGCCCCGGGACAGACCCTTCAGGGGCTCTACGACGAGCGAAAACCGCTCTACGCGCGCCATGCCCATGCCCGGCTGCTCCTGGACGGCATGAACCACGACGAAGCGCTCCAGGCCCTCTTGGAAACCTGGGCATCCCTGGAACCGTTGCCGTAACGTGCCGGGGAATCAGGATCGCGGCGCCGCAAACCCTCTCAGCGCGCCTCTTCACGCAGCAGCATGGCCGGGCTGTGGCGGAAGGCGAGACGCTGCGCCGGCACGGTTGCCCCTAGAGAAACTGCAGCGATCAGCGGAAGCGCCGCACCCAATTGATCCCACGCGACGTGGTAGAGAAACGTCCAGCCGAAGGATTGGGCGTTGATGACTTCAATGAGGATGACCGAAAGAACGAAACCGCATCCAAGCCCCAGAAGGATTCCCACACCCGTCATGAAGGCCGCTTCCCACAAGAGCATACGCCGGATTTGACCCGGGGAGGCGCCAACAGCCTTCAGCGTATTGAGTTGCCCCATTCTCTCCAGGACCATGACCGTCAGGGTCGTCATCATGCCCAATCCGGCCACGAGAAGGGCCATGAGCAGCAACACGGTGGTCACCGCAAAGGTCTGATCGAATACGTTGAGAATGTCGGAGCGCAAGTCCCGGCCGATGATCATGTCCAGGTCGTACCGGCCGCCGAACCGTTCGAGGATCTCTTCGCGAAGCCTTTGGGCTTTTTGGGCGATCTGGTTTTCCGATCCTGAAAAGAACACCCGGGCGCCGCTCCACGAATGGTCCCCCGTGCGATCCCGGAGCACCCCGGCGTCCATGTAGATGACGGCGCCCTGGGTCCTGTAATCCCTGTAGATTCCCACGACGGCAAAATCCATGGGGCTGCCGTGCACCGTCGTTCTGAACCGGTCCCCGATTCGGAGCCCCGTTCGGCTGGAAAACACTTCGCTGACGATGACGCCCTCGCCGGATGCCATGGCCTGATAGGCCGCCTCGGCATCGCCCTTTCGAAAAAGGAAACCGCCGTGGCGTCGCAACCGGCTGAGATCGATCCCTTCCAAGGCGCATTCCACGCCGGCATAGGTCATGGCGATCCGCCGATAGGCCACCACATCCGCATCGGAAAGCTCGCTCAGGTACCGCACCACGTCGGTCGGGAGGGGATCGCGGTACCCGTTGAGGTCGGCCAGCATGGGCCGAAGGAAAAGATCGCCGCTCACCGTCTGGTGAACCCAGGCCTCCACGGTTTTTCGAAAACTGGCGATCATGATCACCAAGGCGGTGAAAAGGGCCACTGCCGTCACCAGAGCGCCGATGGATACGGCGATCCGTGATCCTGCCTTGTCCAAATTCTTCAGAGCCAGCACGCAGGGTTCCCCGGCCGCTTTTCGGACCGAATCCGGCGACAGGGCCGTCACCTTCTTGAGGGCCCCGGGGGCCAGCAGGGAAAACCCGCAAAAAAGAAAAAACACGGCCGCATACCCGGCCACGGGAACCCCTCGGACGGGCGGGGCACAGGACAGCGGCCACACCAACCCCAAAAGGATCAGCCCCAGCGCCGTCAGTCGCCCGGTGCCGGAAAAAGCATCCAGGAGCCTCCCCGAAAGTCGGTCTCCCCCAGGGGGATCGGCCGCTTCGCAAGATACGGGCCCTCCGAGCCGGGTCGTTCGTGGGGGATGGGGCTGCTTTGCCGGGGCATCTTTCAGCCCTGTGCTTCGCGGGCGGATGGCTTCCGTCGGCGGCACGTCCATGAGGCTCCGGGCCGGCTGGAGGGCCGCCAAAGCCGCCACCCCGGCGGTCAACACAATGGATGCGGCCACATCCCATGGGCTCAAAGACACCGTTTCCACGTCCACACGGGCGAAAAGAAGCGTCACGGTGCCGCTGACGGCTCGAAGGAGGTCCCTGGCAAACAGGGCGCTCACCGGAATGCCCACCGCCCAGCCCACAATCCCCAAGAGAACGCCGTCCATGAGAAAGAGAAAAAAGACGAGTCGCGAAGACGCCCCGAGGGAACGCAGGACGGCCACTTCCCTGCGTCGAGATACACTGTTGAAGGCCGTCAGGCTGTAGACGAGAAACATCCCCACGAAAAGGGACACAAAGCTCAGTACGGAAAGATTCTGCTCGTAGGCCGCCACCATGGACCGCCCCGATTTCTTGCGCTCTTCCAAAAGCTGCACGGCATACCGAGTCCCCAGGAGGCGCTCCAGGACCCGCATCCCCTCTTCCACCCCGCCTTCGTGGAAGGCGCCTTCCACGCGATCCACGCCGTCCAAAGTCCCCAAGAATTCCTGGGCGGTAGCCAGGTCCGTTAGAAGGATCATCCCCCCTTCGGCCAGCCCCAGGCCCTCGTCTTTCAAGACACCGAGCACCGTGAAATCCCTGCGGTGGTCCACATACCGGACACTCAGGCGGGATCCCGCCTCCAGCCCCAGTCGGCGGGCCAGGGCGGAGCCGGCAAAAACCGTATCCCGTTCCGTCATGAGCGCCGTCCACGGACGGGTTTCCGTCCCGTCGGCAGCGCTGCGGCTTGCCCACGGACGCAGCGGTCGATCCAGAACGGGATCCAGGCCCACGAGCCGTACCGTCGCGCTCGATCCGCCCGGCACCTCGGCCTTTACGGTCACGGCGATGACGGGCGAGGCCGTTTTCACGATGGGAAGGGCCAGAAGATCCCGGATGACATCGTGGGGGACGGTCCCTCCCGGGCGTGTCACCACAAAGTCCGCGCTCCCCGTGACAGCGTCCATGCTCTGCTCAAAAGACCGTACCGACGTCGTCACGGCGAGCCGCACTGCCACAAACACCCCGGCCCCCAAGCTCAGCCCGAGGATCACCGCCGCGGTCCGCCAGAAGTGGCGCCGCGCGTATCGCAGGGAAAACCATCCGTAAAGGCGCACCGCTAAGGCAGGTGACATTGATCATCCACGATGAGGCCGTCTCGAAGGCACAGCTGCCGGGTGGCCAGGGCGTCGGCCATGGTGGAGTGCGTGGCCATAACGACCGTGCGTCCGTAATCCCGGTTGAGCGTCCCCAGGATTTCCACGACCCGCTCCCCATTGCGCGTATCCAAGTTTCCTGTGGGTTCGTCGGCCAGGATCACGGGAGGCTCATTGATGAGGGCTCGGGCGATGGCCGTGCGCTGAGCCTCCCCGCCGGAGAGTTCCCCGGGCAGATGACGCAGCCGGTCCTGCATGCCGAGCCACTCCAACCAGCGAAGCGCTTTCTTGCGCGTGGGCTCAAGGGGGAATCCGGCAAGAAGCGCGGGCAGGCACACGTTTTCCAGAACCGTCAGAGTGGGCAGCAGATTGAAACTCTGGAAGACGATCCCCACGACGCGGCGCCGATACCGGGTGAGCTCTTGCTCGTTCAGGGAAAAGACGTCGGTTCCGGCCACGTGAAGTCGCCCGCGGGTGGGCCGGTCCAAGCCGCCGAGCAGGGCCAAGAGGGTGCTTTTTCCGGATCCGCTGTTGCCCTTGAGGACGACGAAGGCGCCGGGGGCGATGCGGAAGGTCACTCCCGCCAACCCGGCGACGTCCACGGCTCCCAGCCGGTAGATCCGCGTGAGGTTTTCCGCGTCGATAATGGGGGATGCGTCCATGAAAGGTCTGAGGAGGGGGATCCTTTCCCCGGCCGAAACGATTGGAAGAAAAGGGGGTGCGTTATCCCGGGAGTCCGGACGATCGGCTCCGCAGGATCTTTTCCATAATGCTCGTCGTGGAATAGCCCTCCACCACGGGGATGCGCGCCACGGTGCCGCCCCGTTGCGTCACCCAATCGGCGCCCACGATCTTTTCCAGCGGCCAGTCGGCGCCTTTGACCAAAACATGCGGATCCAGGCTTTGAATCACGGGCAAGGGATCCGGCGTTTCAAAAAGAACGACGCAGTCCACGCAGTGCAGGCCCGCCACCAACTCGCTGCGGGCGTTTTCATCCATCACCGGCCGATCCCACCCCTTGATCCGCCTCACGGAAGCGTCCGTGTTCACCCCGACGACGAGAAAGTCCCCCAAAGAGCGGGCTTCTTCCAGGTAGCGCAGGTGCCCCACGTGCAGGAGATCGAAACAGCCGTTGGTAAAGACGACACGGCGCCCGTCATGCCTCAGGGCGGCGCACAACGCCGCCGCATCCTCAAGCCGTTTTACTTTTTCCCTGGCCCGCATTCTCGGCCCCGATCTCCGTCACCGGCTCCCGCCCTTCGCTCAACTCCCGAAGCAGCCGCTCCGCCTCCTCCCGAGGCGTCTCGGGACTCAGGCTCACGTTCTCGCTTTCCAGGGCGTCGATGATCCCTTCCAGATGCATCTTGATCCAGAAAGGCAAACTGGCTTGGTCCGCGTTCGTCACGCGAATGAGCCGGCCGGGGTCTTCCACGAAGACCTCACCCCGAAAGATCGTCTTGAGGCACAGCAGAGCCTGCCGGCCCATGCCGCGGCGCCGTGGCCCTTCCACTTCCAAATGGTAGATGGTGATCTCTTTCGTTCCGCGAGGGGTCAAAGACACGCTCAGCTCGCCCCAGAAAGCCCCCGGCTTTCGAAACCGAAGCACTTCCATGGGACCGTGCCCCTTGAGGATGGTCAGAAGATCCTTAATGGGCAGATCACCATAGGCAGCTTTCCAAATGATGCCCTTCCACTCGATTTCCGCCACTTTTCTTCACTCCGGATGTCCGACATAGCCGCATGGAGGGGGTCTTGGCCGCCGGGCGCTTAGATTCGCCGAGCTTCCTTTCCGCTTCGCGAACAGCCCGCCTGAGATCGCGTTCCCACTGGGATCCATTGTGTGCGGAAGATCTCTCGATGACGAAGGAACTTAACGGGGGATCTTTTTTCGAGCAGTCCCTGCTCTCGAAGAACACCACTCAGTAATGGGTCCCGCGACCCACGACCACGGAATAGAGTCCCATGTCCCGGATTTCAGGGCACAGTTCGATCATCCTCAGCACAAGGCTTTCTTTGGACAGCGTCTCCATGGGACCCCTTCGTCGGTTGACCTGACAGAGAAAACGCTAAGAACAAGCCCTTTCAAACGGAAAGCGCAGCGCACGCCCTAAGGGGCAGGCATTTTTTCTTGATCTGCCGCCGCGCTTCAAAGAGAGCGATTCCCACCGCCGTGGAAAGGTTCAGACTCCGCACGTGGTCGCTTTCCATGGAAATCCGAAGGACCCTGTCCGGATGAGCCTGGAGCAGCTCGTCGGGAAGGCCCCGGGTTTCCGAGCCGAACACGAGGCAGTCGCCGGGTTGGAAAGCAAAATCCCAGTAATCGACGGATCCTTTCTTGGAAAAGAAAACGAGTCTTCGATGCTGCATGGCGACAAGAAAATGGGGCAGGCTACGATGGACCGCAACGTGCACGTAAGGCCAATAATCCAAGCCGGCTCTCTTGAGATACCGGTCTGAAAGGCGAAAGCCCAAGGGCTCCACAAGATGGAGCGGGGTGTGCACGGCGGCGCAGGTGCGCGCCACGTTGCCCGTGTTGGGAGGGATTTCCGGCTCCACCAAGGCCACGTGAAGCAACGCGTCGTCGGTGCGGCCCGAGGCGCGGCCGCCACCCCCTGCGGTGTCGTCCCGTATGGGGCGGGGCGTATCCGTTCTCAGACGCACCGGGGTCGTCTCCCGCCCATGTCCGTCATGCCCGTCGAGGTTCCCCATGCCCGGCGCATTCCCTGGACCCACGGCCGATCTCCATCACGTGCGACGGTTCCCGGCGCACTCACGGGATCCCAAAGCTACAGTCGATCACCTCGAACGGCCCGGACGAAATGGTTGGCGTATTTCTGTTCCACGAGATAGAGATCCCCGTAGTAGAAATCCGCGTAGACGGACTTGTGATGCCCCGCTTCCGTGCTGCTCCACAGGCACCGTTGGGTTCCGAAGGCCGGGTCGATGTAAAGCCCCGTCGCTTGATTTTCTTCGGGCATGAGAAGCGTCGCCAGCTCTTCCTGCGTGGGATAGCGCCAATCGTCGTAACCGGCCCAGGCGGCGGCGTTGAGCCCGTCGATGTAGGCGAAACCTTCCGGCCACATGAGCCTGTCCGGGGACGCTTCCCGCTGCCACATGAGCCCTGTGAGTCGATCCACGACGATGATGTCCTTGAGCACGGTGAAACGCGCAGTCATAGCCCCCTCCTCGGACGCGAAACCGGACGATCGGGTTGCATGAAAGCGGGAAACCTGAGAAAAACTCTCGACGTGCAGGATTTCGCTCATGGCGCTCCCCATGTTTGTCGTTGCACGGGACCGTTCCAAAATGCATCTTGTATACACCAAAGGTCGGGCGTGCCGCAAACGCCAACTGAATGTGCAAAGGATGTTCAAGAGTTAGCCTTGGAAGGAGAGACCTTCATGCCCATGCTGCAGACGCCGTCGGTTCACATCTATTACGAAGTGCACGGCAGAGGCCCGGATCTTCTTTTCGTGAGCGGCCTCGGCGGAGGGACCTGGTCATGGTACGGCCAGGTGCCCTTTTTCAAAGACCGGTACCGCGCCATCGTCTTCGACAACCGAGGGGCCGGCCACTCATCCATGCCTCCGGGGCCCTATCGCATGGAAGATTTCGCCGCGGACACCCTCGCCCTGCTGGATCACCTGGGCGTGGAGCGCTGCTTCATGGTGGGCCTTTCCATGGGCGGCATGATCGCCCAGGAAACGGCCCTTACGGCCCCCCACCGATTCTCAGCCATGGTTCTGGGCTGCACCCATTGCGGCGGCGCTCGAAAAATCCCGCCATCTGCGGACATCATCGCCCGCTTTACCGACAACGCGGGGCTCAGCCTGGAAGAGATCGTCACGAAGAACCTTCCCTTCTTTTTCAGCCCCGATGCCTTCGTCCACAAAAGGCAAGCCGTGGAAGAATACAGACGCGTCCAGATCGGTGTGCCCCTTCAGCCGGAACACGCCTTTTCAGCCCAACTGGCCGCCATCCAATCTTTCGACGCCGCCGATCGTCTGAAGACGCTGTCCGTCCCCACCCTGGTCATCACGGGAACCGAAGACGTTCTCGTCCCGCCGGCCAACGCTCACGTCCTTGCCGAGCTTTTGCCCGACGCCGCCCTCGTGGAACTGGAGGGAGCGGGCCACGCCATCCACGCCGAGTGCCGGGATACGCTCAATGAGCTCATTCACGAATTCTGTACCGGCTCCGGCCTCTCCAAGGCGTCCAGGAAGGCCCCGAGGCTCCGCCGGATTTCCTGCTCGCGGCCCCAATAGAAATGGTCGCCCCCCGCGCAGAGGTCGACCCGAACTGGGTCCTGAGAGGCCTTTTGGGCTTGGAGCCAGGTGCGCACCCGGGCAGGCTCGGCAAAGGCATCCTCGTCGGCCACCAGAACCCAGGCGGGGCATTGAGGAAGTGAAAGGTCGGAAAAGTCCAAGAAATTCAAGGGAGGCGATACCAGAGCGAGACTGTGCGGCGTAAAGCCCACACGGCACGCCTTGAGGGCCGCCCACGCCCCGAAAGAATACCCCGCCAGATGGATTCTTTTCACCTCACGCTCCAGCATGAAGCGCCGAGCGCATAAAATGTCCTCGGCTTCCCCGTCCCCGTCGCCGTAGGCTCCCGTACTTTCGCCAACACCTCGGAAATTAAACCGCAGCGTCGTCCAGCCTCGAAGCCGGTACGTTTCTTCCAGGGCCCGGACGACGTTGTTGTCCATGGATCCCCCGTACAAAGGGTGGGGATGACACACGAGGGCGCCGTCCCCACTCGGGGTGCGGATGAGCACCCCTTCCAGACGATGGGACCCGCAATCCACAAAAACCCGTTCCGCCGTCTCCATGGCCGTGCGATCTCCTTTGAATCTTCAAACCTAAGGCGCTATAAGAGCCTGGGGCGGCGCTCCCCGGAGGGGCGCCCCTCGCGTCGAGACATCCTGAAAAAGGCACAGCCCGCGTTTCCCAGTCCGGATCGAGGCCGCGCCCGATCCTCCAGCTGAAAGCCCCCTGCAAACGGCAGAGGGTTACCGAGGACGCTCAATGTTGAAAACCGCTTTGGTCCTCAGCGGCGGGGCCGCCAGGGGCATCGCCCATCTGGGGATCCTTCGAAACCTGGACGACGGATCCTTTCCCGTGCACATGATTCTCGGCACCAGCATGGGAGCCGTCATCGGCGCGCTCTACGCCTACCACGGCGCCGCCGCCCCCGTGGAAGAAAAAATCCGCGCCTTTGTCCACAGCGCCGCCTTCCAGGAAACCCTCTCCCTCGCCGTGGACGAAAAGAGCAGCCTCTCCCCCACCCAATCCCTCTTCGATCGATTCGGGCAGCAGATCCGCAAAAGCTACCTCTACACGCGGCTCGTCACCCGGCCCAGTCTCGTTCCGGAAGAGGACTACTGGGCTTTGCTGGCCGAAATCATCCCCGATATCCGCATCGAGGACCTCCCGGTGCCGTTCGGCGCCGTGGCGCTGGACATCCTCACGGGGGAAGAAGTCGTCCTTGTGACGGGCTCCCTTCTCAAGGCTTTGGGCGCCAGTGCGTCCATTCCCGGCATGGGGCCTCCGGTGCGCTACAGGGGCCGTCTCCTCGTGGACGGCGGCTGGATCGACAACGTGCCGTGCTCCCCGGCCCGAGAAATGGGCGCCCGCTTCGTCGTCGCCGTGGACACATCGACGGAGGTGGCCGACATTCAGCCCCTGCCGAGTTGCGCCTTGGAATACGCCCTTCGGAGCAGCGAAGCGTCCCGCATCGCCTTGAATAAAATCCGGTTGCACGATGCGGACGTCATCGTCCGGCCCAAGGTCTCCCACATCCGTTGGTCCGACTTCCACCTCTTCGACCAGAGCCTTCAGGCCGGCCACGAGGCGTGGAGATCGGCGGAGCCCGGCATCAAGAAAGCCTACCGGCTTCGTCGGATCAATCCCTTGGCGCGCCTAGGAAGCCGGCGCGCCGTGCGTCCCGCCCCCACGAGCCTCCCCGCCGTTTTCCTGTGAAAGACCGAAATCGAGTAGGGTGAGACCGGATAATGAATCCGATCTCATCCCTCTCACAGAA
>JBBFKW010000018.1:0-49221 GCA_037481835.1 Desulfosoma sp.
TAGGGGCGGGCCGATGTTCCCGCCCATCGTTTCTCTAACGCCTGCAGGAGTGCACACATGGGACTGTTCAATCTCGAGCGGATGTTCAACCCCAAGACAGTGGCCGTCATCGGAGCCAGTGAACGCCCGGACAGTGTGGGCGCAGCCGTGATGCGAAACCTCGTGGATGGGGGGTTCCCCGGGACCGTTTATCCCATCAACCCGAGACGCTCCACCGTTCAGGGCCTAAAAGCCTTTCCCAGCCTTCGGGACGCTCCCAGTCCTATCGACCTGGCCATCGTGGCCACGCCCATCCACACCGTCCCGGAGATCATGAAAGAATGCGGTGCCAAGAGCGTGGCGGGGGCCATTATCCTTTCCGCCGGAGGGCGGGAGATAGGGGAGGAAGGCCGGCGGCTGGAAGAGGCCATCGCCCGCCAAGCCGCGGAAGCCAACGTGCGCATCATCGGCCCCAACTGCCTCGGGGTGATCATTCCGGGGGTGAAGCTTAACGCCAGTTTCGCGGCCCACATGCCCAAGGCAGGCCGATTGGCTTTCATCTCCCAGAGCGGGGCCTTGTGCACGGCCATCCTGGATTTGTCCTTGCAAGAAGGCATCGGCTTCAGCCATTTCGTCAGCATCGGATCCATGCTGGACGTGGATTTTGCGGACCTCATCGATTACCTGGGCAACGAATTCCGGGTGACGAGTATCCTCCTGTACGTGGAAAGCATCCCCAACCTGCGCAAGTTCATGAGCGCCGCCCGGGCCGTCTCGCGCATCAAGCCCATCGTCGTGCTGAAGTCGGGAAAAAGCCCGGCGGGCGCCCGGGCGGCCTCGTCGCATACCGGGGCCATGGCCGGAGAAGACGCCCTTTATGATGCGGCTTTCCGCCGCGCCGGCGTGCTGCGCGTGCAGACCATCGGGGAACTTTTCGACTGCGCGGAACTCTTGGCCAAGCAGCCCCGACCTGAAGGCCCGCGGTTGGCCATCATCACCAATGCCGGCGGCCCCGGCGTCATGGCCGCGGACGCGTTGGCCGAATACGGCTTGGAACCTGCGCCGTTGAGGGAAGAGACGCTGGCGGCGCTGGATGCGGTTCTGCCGCCGTGTTGGAGCCGCAACAACCCCGTGGATATCCTGGGGGACGCCTCACCCGAGCGCTATGCCAAGGCGCTCCAAGTGTGCCTGGATTCCACGGACATCAACGGCGTCCTGCTCATCTTGACCCCGCAGGCCATGACCGATCCTACGGGAGTGGCCCGCCAGGTTGCTTCCATGGCCGCCCGCCGTCCCTGTCCCGTGCTGGCGTCCTGGATGGGCGGCGTGAACGTGGAAGAAGGCCGAAAAATCCTCAACCAAGCCGGCATCCCCACCTATGCGACCCCGGAGCAGGCCATTCGGGCCTTCATGGAATTGCACCAGTACGCCGTGAACCAAAGGATGCTCAAGGAGATCCCCAAGAGGTTCCGGGGGGACCTGACCTTCGACACCGATAGGGCCGCAACGATTCTCCGCAAGGGGCTCGGCCGATCCAACGGGATGCTCACCGAGGTGGAATCCAAGGGGCTGTTGGAAGCCTACGGCATTCCCACCACGGCGACCCGGCTTGCCACGGACGAAGACCAGGCCGTCCTTTTCGCCAGGGACATGGGCTTCCCCGTGGTCCTCAAGATCAGCTCCCCGGACATCGTGCACAAGACGGAAGCGGGGGGCATCCAGCTGGATCTTCAAGACGAGGACCAGGTGCGAAAGGCGTTTCGCGCCATTGTGCAGAGCGCCCGCGCGTACAAGCCGGATGCCGAAATCCAGGGGGTGTCCGTTCAGCCCATGCTGCGCAGCGCGCAAGGTTCCGCCGGCGTGGAACTTATCGTCGGGGCCAAGAGAGACGACCAGTTCGGCCCGGTTATTCTTTTCGGCATGGGCGGGATTCTGGCGGAGCTTCTCCAAGACCGTTCCCTGGGCCTTCCGCCCCTTAACCGGGCCCTGGCGCGGCGTCTCATGGAAGACACCAAGGTCTACAAGGTGCTCCAAGGGTACCGCAATCTTCCGCCGGCCAACATGGCGGCCTTGGAAGAGCTGCTCATCAGGTTGAGCCAGCTCGTGACGGATTTCCCGGAAATCGGCGAACTGGACATGAACCCGGTGATCCTCCAGCACGGCCGTCCCTGGGCTGTGGATGCCCGGGTGCTGGTGCGACCCAGCGCCGTGCCGTCGCCCATGCATCTCATCATCAGCCCCTATCCGGCGCGCTATGAAAAGCATGCCGTAACTTCTTCCGGGCTTCCCGTGTTCATCCGGCCCATCAAGCCGGAAGATGCGCCCTTGCTGGTGGATCTCTTCCACGTGCTGTCGCCGACGAGCATCTACTTTCGGTTCTTCAGCCCCCTCAAGGAGCTTTCGGAGGACATGCTGGCGCGGTTCACCCAGATCGATTACGACCGGGAAATCGCCATGGTGGCCGTGGAAGAACCGGGAACGGGCGGGGAGAAACTGTTGGGCGTGGCGCGCGTGATCAGCGATCCGGACGGCAAGAAGGCCGAATTCGCAGTGCTCGTGGGCGATCCCTGGCAGGGCAAGGGGATCGGCGCGTTGCTCCTGGAAATCTGCCTGCACATCGCCAAGGAGCGGGGGATCGAAACGGTGTGGGGGACGGTGCTTCAGGAAAACACGCAGATGCTGGCATTGGGACGCAAACTGGGTTTTCGCATCTGCAGGGTGCCTGAAACCACGGACTGTGAGTTGACCATTGACCTGCGCCACGTGAGCTTCGACGAGCACGGGCGCATCGTGCCCTCCTGAGGAAGGGCTTACGGGCCATTGGGGAGGACATCCGATGAACAAAAAGAAAATCCTCGTGGCCGTGGATGGATCTCGATGGGCCATGGATGCCGTCAGGTATGCCACCGAGGTGGGCGACCCTCAAAGAGCGGAGGTGGTCCTCTTTCACGTGACCATGCCCGTTCCGGAAAGCTTTTATGATGTGGAAAAGAACCCGGCCTTTCGAACCAGCCGCGCTCCCGCCCGGGCCTGGGAAGACGCGTGGCGCCTTATGATCGAGGATTTCATGGAAAGGGCTTCCCAAGTCCTGAAAAGGGCGGGGTTTGAGGGGGCCGGGGTTCAGGTGATCATCAAGACCCGGCAGGTGGGCATTGCGCGGGACATCATCACAGAAGCGGAAAAAGGCTATGACGCCGTGGTCGTGGGGCGACGCGGCATGAGCGACATGAAGGATTTGGTGCTGGGTGGCGTGAGCACAAAGCTGATAAGCCGCCTGAACCGGGTGCCCCTGTGGCTTGTGGGCGAAAAGAAGCGCGCCGATGGTTTCCTTGTGGCGTTGGATGCTTCGGAGGAAGCCCTGAAAGCCGTCACCGTCGCCGCCCCGTTCTTGGCGGCCAAACCGCGCCAAGTTTTGCTGCTCCATGTGATTCGAGGTCTGGATCCCCAAACGGAAGCTCTGGCTCGATTCCTGGCCCCTGAAGACCAGAAGGATTGGCTGAAAAAAGTCTGGGAGGAAATGGAACGGGCCGCGGGCGCCATGGACGAGGTGTTGGAGAGGGCTTTCATGATTCTGGAAGAGCACGGGGTGCCGCGGGATCTGGTGCAGACAAGGGTCGTGACCGGAGTCTCCAGCCGGGCGGCCGCCATCGTGGAGGAAGCCGAAACGAGGGGAAGCGCAACCATCGTCATGGGGCGGCGCGGCTTGAGCCGCGTTGAGGAATTTTTCATGGGACGGGTGAGCAACAAGGTGATCCAACTGGCCAAAAAGCATACCGTCTGGATCGTCCAGTAAATCCCGGCGTGCCTTCGGCCGGAGAGCAGCCGCGGGCCGGCGCCGGGAAAGGGTGGGCACGGGCTTGAGGGTTTGTGAAAGTTTTCAAGCAATCCATGCGAACTGCCGATTTAGTCTAAGGGAACAGCACTGCTGCGACTTTCGAGTGGGAATTCCCCATGGACGTCATCACGACCCATAAGAACGTGGATTTCGATGCCCTGGCCTCCGTTGTGGCCGCATCCCATCTTTACCCCGACGCCCGCATCGTCCTTCCTCGCAGTATCAACGCCAACGTGCGGGCGTTTCTTTCCATCCACAAGGATCTCTTTCCCGTTCTGAGCCCCTTGGAACTCCGCCACGACGAGGTCTCCCGCCTTGTCGTGGTGGATGCCAACCGCTGGGAGCGGCTCGATGGCCTGAACCAGCTCATGGGCCGCTCCGACCTGGAAATCCATCTTTTCGACCATCACCCGGAAATCGGCGACATCCACCCTTCCCAGGGCAAACAGGCCCTGGTGGGCTCGGCCGCCACGCTGCTCGTGCAGGAACTGGAGAAACGCCGCACAGGGATCGATCCCATCCACGCCACCCTCTTCTTGGCGGGCATCTATGAGGACACGGGACACCTTACCTTTCCGTGCACCAAACCCGAGGACGCACGGGCCGCCGCTTTCCTCTTGGAAGTGCAGGCGGACCTGAACGTGATCCAAACGGCTTTGAGGCCGGGCTACGGGCCTCAGCACAAGGAGATCCTCACCCGCCTCCTGGAAACCGCCCGGCGTACCTCCTTGAACGGCCATGTGGTGTGCTTCGCCGACGCGGATCTCAACGGGCACGTGTCCGGACTCGCCTCCGTGGTGGCCATGCTGCGGGACATTTTGAGCGCCGATGTGATCTTCGGCATGTTCTGGGACGCCCGGCGAAAGCAAAGCATCGTCATCGCCCGAAGCGGATCGGAAAGCGTGGATGTGGCGGCCATCATGAAGCCCTTGGGCGGCGGGGGGCGACCGGAGGCGGCGTCCGCCTTGGTCAAGGGGGCGCGCCCGGAAGGGGTGGAGACCTGGATTCGGGAGCTTTTGGCGCAAAACGGGCACGCGTCGGTGCAGATTTTCGACCTCATGTCCTTTCCCGTCTTTACCGTGGATCCGGATGACACGGTGGAGACGGTCCATGAGCAGCTTCGGGAGAGGGGCCACACGGGCGCACCCGTCATGGACGGGGAAAAACTCGTGGGCGTCATCTCCGTTCGCGACCTCGTCAAATTGGAACGGCCCACCCAGCGTTCGGCTCCCGTCAAAGCCTTCATGAAAAGGGATGTGGTCACCATCGCGCCGCAGGCCTCCATCACCACCGCCTTGCGGCTCATGGTCAAACACGACATCGGGCGACTGCCCGTGGTGGACGACGGGCGCCTTGTGGGGATCGTCACGCGATCCGATCTGATGCTCTACTATTACAACCTCATTTGAGGGGAAGAAACGAAGCCTTTAAGGGATGAAAGAGGGCTCGACCGCCATTTCCTTCGCCCATGCGAAGGCAGGGCAAGAAAGGCCGATTGGAGGGAGAAAAGGCGCGAACGGCCCGGTCAGGGGGGAGAATGCGGGGAGCCGGCCCATATTCTGGCAATCGGGAACCGAGCCGGACCGCTCACGCGCCGGAGCCGGGCCGCGGAATCGTGCGGCCCGGATACCCCTTTGATCAGTAACCGCCGTCCACATCCACGCCGAAGCGTTCCCACTGGGCCTTGGCTTCCTGCTGGGCCTTCTCGATTTCCTCGTCGCTCCAGGGTTCGATGATCAGCGTGTCGGCCACCAGTTCCCAGATGTATTTCACCTCGTAAGTTGCGTCTTCCGGATAATACTTGGGCAGCCGTTTCATCATCTGGTCGTGGCAGTTGGAGCAGCCCACGACGACCACGTCCGCTCCGGCGTTCTTGATCTGCTTGACTTTGTAGCGCCCGTGGTAGGCCGACTCCTGCTCGAAGGGCATGGGCCACATGCCGCCGCCGGCGCCGCAACAATAATTCATGCTTCGGTTGGGTTCCATGTCCACGAACTGATCGACGCACTGCTGGATGATCCAGCGGGGTTCCTCATAGTAGCCCTTGCCGAAGTTGCGTTCCAGTTCGCGCCCGTGTTTACAGGAATCGTGCCAGGTAAAGACCTTGCCCGCATTGCGGCTCTTGTCCAGCTTGATGCGCCCCTTCTCGATGATTTCCTTCAAATAATCGTAGAGATAGATATAATCCACGCGGTTATTGGGGTCTTCCATGGAACAGACCTTCATTCCTTTGCGACAGCCATAAGATCCGCCGCCGCAGTCGGGCATGATCATGCGTTTGACCTTCAGCCGTTTCATGTGGTCGATCTTGCGCTGGGCCAAGGTCTTCGTCGCTTCGTAATTGCCCGTAAAAAGCCCCCAATCCACAGCCTCCCAGTTCGTGGATGGAATGGTCCAGTTTTCCTTGGCGGCGTAGAAGATCTTCCACCACCACTTCATGTCTTCATTGTCGGCGAAAACTTCCTTGGAATTGGGGAAAAAGAGAATATCCGCCCCTTCCTTGTCGATGGGCACATAAAAGCCGGGACACTCTTCGGCGGCCAGTTCAGCGCCCATGTCGGCCATGAGAAAGAGGTAATCTTCCAGCGGGATGGCCATGTTGTTGCCGGTGTTGAGGACGTTTTCCACGCCCTTGTGGAGAATGCCGGGAACCTGATCCCGAGGTCTCAGGTGCTTCATGTGCGCCAGGATGGCCACGATGTCAATGCCCATGGGGCAGGCGTGGGCGCAGCGGCCGCATCCCGTGCATAGCCAGGGGAACTTGGACTGGACGACCTCGTCCAAGAGCCCGAAGGAGAGCATGCGGATGACCTTTCGGGTGTCCCAGCCTTCCATGCCCGGCGTTCCCGTGATGGGGCAGCCGTTGGAACACGTGCCGCAGGTGAGGCACAAGGTGAGGTCGAATTTGTTCAGATATTCTTTGACGTCATCCCGGAGTTTCTTCGGAGCCAGCATGTCCATGAACCTTTCCTCCTTGTTCGATCCCGTCGCCGCAGCCCGCGAAGCCCTTCGGGCGCCTCGCCCGGCGATGCGGAAAGCCGCTTTCCCACACTCGAGCTTTTCTATGTTCCTTGGGCCGGGAGATCAAATAGGAATTTCCGATTGAACGATCTCTTTCTCATTAAAAAGAAAGATAATCTGACAATGAAGAATCAAGGAAGAGGCGGCCGTCCTGGAGGCGAAAGACGCAATCGGCCAGGCGGCGCACCTGATCCGTGGAATGGGAAACCACGAGGACCGTCAACTGGCGCTTCAAGTCCAGGAGGAGGTTCTCGATGACCCGAGCCGCCTTTTCGTCCAGGGATGAGGTCGGTTCGTCGAGGAGCACCACTTCGGGATCCAGGCTCAGGGCTCGGGCGATGCAGAGCCGTTGCTGCTGCCCTCCGGACAGATGCCGGGCGTCTTCGTAGAGCCGGTCTTTGACTTCATCCCAAAGGTAAGCCTTCATCAGAGCCGTGTAGACCGTCTCCTCCAGGGTGCTTCGGTCTCGAACGCCCATGATCCTATGGGGGAAGGCCACGTTGTTGAAAATCGTCATGGGCAAAGGGTTCGGCATCTGAAAGACCATGGCCACACGGCGCCTCAGCGTAGGTGACGGAAAAGACGGGTCCGAGACACACCGCAGGCGACCGTCCAAGGTGATCCACACCTTTCCTTCCATGCGGGCTTCGGGGATTTCTTCCCAAAGCCGGTTCACGCACATGAGCAGAGTGCTTTTCCCCTGGCCGGACGGTCCGACGATGACGGCCAATTCATGGTCGTGGAAATCGGCGTCAATGTCTTGAAAAACGAATCGTGTCCCGTAGCGGAAGGACACCTTTTCCAGCCGGATTTTCACACTCATGGCCGACGTGACCTTTATCGTCCGTAAAAAGCCCGGCGCCCCACACGACGACGAATGGACAGAGCGACGAGGTAAAGGCCGAGAGAGAGGGTCAAGAGGAGGAGGGCCGCCCCGAAGCCCCGCTCCAATTCCTCGGATGAGGTGTATTGCGACGATACGTAGTAAATGTAAAAGGGCAGGGCCTCAAAGTTTTCCAAAAGCGACCGGGGCATTCCCGCAAGCGCGACGGCTCCTGTGAGAAGAATCACCGCGGTGTCTTCGGCGCACCGCCCGATGGCCAGGATGACCCCCGTGGCGATGGCGTTCAGGCTGCTCGGCAAGAGCACGTGCCAGAGATTTTGGATGCGGTGGGCTCCGAGACTGAGCGCCGTGAGGCGCAGGGATAAGGGCACCCCTTCCAGGGCGGACTGGACGGCTCGGATCAGATAGGGAAGGACAAGGATGCCCAGGCAGAAGCCGGAAAGCACCAGACACGGCCCGATCCTCACCGACACGAACCGATGCAGCGCCAGGGACAAGCTGAAACCGAAGAGGCCGATCACGATGGAAGGAATCCCCGCAAGGATGTCAAAAGCGACGCTCAGCATCTTTTTGGTGCGGCCCCGTGCGAATTCGGCGAGATAGATCCCGGCGGCCAAGCCCATGGGCACGGCAAAGCCGACGGCCAGAAGGACGACGGCGACGGTGCCGACCACGGCGGGCCACAACCCGTCAAAGACGGGAACTCTTCCAAGCACGGCGTCCCATGGGGGAGTGGAGCCGAAGAGGAGCGACAATCGCACGGCGGGGGCGCCTCGCCAGATCACAAAGCCGACCACCGCCCCTGCGCCCGAAAGGACCGCCAGGGCGCTTCCCGCCGCCCAAATTTTCAAGAGGAAAAACCTTGCGGCTGTTTTCATGGGCGGTTTTCCAAGAGCCGAGACCGGAGACTCCAGGCGGCGAGGGCGACGGCGGCATTCACGGCATAGAGGACCACCCCGCATACGAAAATGGACGCGAATTCCAGGCTTTGGAAATCGGCGGCAATTACCAAAGCGATATGGGCGGTCAGGGTTCGTGCCGAGTGGAAGAGGCTCGAGGGAAACACAGCGGCGTTTCCGGCGAGCATCAAAGAAATGAGGGTGTCTCCAAACGCCCTGCCGAAGGCCAAAAGAACCCCCGTGATCAAACCCGCTCGGGCGCACGGCAGGACGACCCACAGGAATTTTTCAGCCGGGCCGGCGCCCAAGGCGCTGGCCGCGAGGACGTATTCCTTGGGCACCGATTCCATGGCGTCAATGAAAAAAAGCACCATGGTGGGAGTGATCATCAGGGCAAGGACCAGCAGGGCCGAGAGGAGGCAGCGTCCCGAGCCGGCCTGAACCAGATCCCGAACCGTTGGGACGACAAGAAAGACACCGACGAAACCGTACACGACGGTGGGGATGCTGGTCATGGTCTGCACAAAGCGGCGGACGAAAAACGCCGGTTTTGGTCGTCCGAAAATGGTGACGAAAGCCGCACAGCCCAAACTGGCGGGGATCGCCAGGGCCAGGGCCCCGGAAGACAAGGCGAGACTGGCCCCGATCATGGGCCTGATGCCGTATCGGCCTTGCAGGGGGGCCCAGTCTTGGATGAGGACGCGGAAGACTTGGCCGTGAGTGAAAAGGGGGAAGGACAAGACGAGCATGTAGACGAAAATGGCCCCGGTCAGCACCGCCGCCGTGATGACCGCTGCCCCCAGGATCATCCGCGCCGCCCGCTCGGACCTCGATCCGTCGTCCTGTCTTTTCATGGGACAGGGATAAATCCCTGAGCCTCGATGATCGCCCTTCCCTCCGGACTGTAAAGGGTATCGAGAAAAGCCTTGACCAGCGCGGAGGGTTCCCCTTTCGTGTTGCTGTAGAGGCCCCTGGAGACCGCATAGGTGCCGTTACGCACCGTTTCCACGCTGGGGGTCACCCCGTCCAGGGTCACGGCAGCCACCGAGGCGTCCATGTGGCCGACCGACATGTATCCGATGGCCCCCGGATCCGTGGCCACGGCCGTCTTCATGGCCCCATTGGAAGGCACCACGTCGGCCGTTGCCGCCACAGGTCCTTTTTTGAGCGCTTTTTCCCAGAAAACTTCCCGGGTGCCGCTTGCCTCATCGCGCGTGAAGACGTGGATGGCCTTGTCCGGGCCGCCCACTTCTTTCCAGTTGGTCACAGTTCCAGCGAAAATGGCTTGGACCTGCTGCAGGGACAAAGATTTCACCGGATTTTGAGGATGGACCACCACGGCGACGCCGTCCAAAGCCCACTGGTGCACCTTCAAGTTGTAGGCGGCGATTTCCTCATCGGTGGGTTTTCTCCCGGAGTTTCCAATGTCCACGAGCCCTTCGCCCACTTGCTTGATCCCGACCCCGGATCCGCCGCCGGCAATGGTGATGCGAACGCCGGGGTGGCGGGTCATGATCTCCTTGGCCAAGGCCTGCATGACGGGAATATGGGCCGTACCTCCGGAAATCTTGATGGTGCCTTCCTTGCCCTGAAAGGCGTCGTAAGCTCCGGCGAAAACCTCCCCTGCAGGCAGGCACAGCGCGACGCACAAGATCGTGAAGAGCCATGTCCGTGTTTTCATGGGTTTCCTCCCGTAAATTCTTTTGTCTTCCAGAACCGAACCGCGGATGCCCCGGGCCTTCGCCTGTCCCGGTCGCCGTCACGCCCCTTGGGCCGAAGAAATGGACCGTGCGGCCAGCAAGGCCGCTCCCAGAGCCCCTAGAACATCGGGGTTTTCGGCGGCCAGGAATCCGTCTCCCACGGCTTCCACCAGGAGTCGGCGCATGCAACGGTTATGGGCGACACCTCCGGCGAAAATGACCGGCTTTTCCAGGCCCACCCGGCGCAGCATGGCCAAAACCCTCTGGGCGATGGCGGCGTGCAGGCCCATGGCGATATTTTGGGCCTTTTCCCCGCGGGCCATGAGGGACGTGGCTTCCGATTCGGCGAAAACCGTGCACATGCTGTTGATCTGGACGCGCTTGTCGGCCCCTAGGGCATAATCGCCGAAATCTTCCAGCGGGACTTGGAGGGCCGTGGCCATGAATTCCAGGAATTTTCCCGTGCCCGCGGCGCACCGGTCGTTCATTTCAAAGCGCAGGACCTTTCCCGACGCGTTCAGGGCGATGACCTTCGTGTCTTGACCGCCGATGTCCAAAACGGTGCGCGCCTCAGGGTAAAGGAAGTGGGCGCCGAGGGCGTAAGCCTGAATTTCGGTAACCGTGTCCACGCGCAGGTGCGCGAAGGTCTCCGCCACCAGCTTCCTTCCGTACCCCGTGGCCATCACGGGCACCCCGTCCGCATCGGCCAGGAGCCGGCGGCATTGCCCGATGGGGTCGAAGGTGGTGGGCACCTTGGTCCAAGACCACAGGCCGGTTGCCGGATCCAAGACCACCCTCTCGATGGAACGGCTCCCCACATCTAGGCCGATGGTGTGCATCGCTTCGCGTCTCATGCCCCAAAAGGTCAGCGGATCATTTCAATGAAGGCTTCCACCCGGGTCTTGAGCTGTTCCACATCCTCCATGCTGTAGTCCGTTTCGATGGCCAGCATGGGGATGCCCGCCTCGCGCAGAGCCCTTTCCACCTTGAAGCTTTCGATGCCATAGGGTTGGCAAAAAGACAGACCGTAATGAATGACGCCCTTGACCTTGAGGTCCCGGGCCATGGCCACGATGTGTTCCAGCCTTTCCCGGTTGGGGGTGAAACACGCGCAATCGATGCGCATGTAGCGATCCACCAGGGCGTCCAACATGGCATCCAACGCCTGCCCTTCTTCGTCCACCAAATCCCGGGTGTTACGAGTGCCCACGCAGGATTCTTCGCCCACGACCACGGCTCCCGAGGATTCGATGATGTAAGGCAGTTTCCAGTTGGGAATGGCCATGGGACACCCGGAAAGCATGACCCTTTGAGCGCCGTCCACCACGCCTTCCCCTCGGGCGATCTTCTGTTCCAATTCATCGCACAGTTCGGAAATCTTTTGGGTGAACCGCGCAGGATCGTCGTAAAAGCTCACCTGATTGATGAGCAAAACGTCCCGGCCGGAAATGGGGGTCGGTTCGGCGGCACGCAACCGGTTGAGGCGTTGGAGGACGCGGCGGCGGTCATTGATGAGGCGTATGGCCTTTTTCAGGCTTTCCGCCGTGATGGTGCGCCCGGTGAGGTTTTCGATCGTCTCTTTGAAGCGAAGGATTTCGGCTTTCCACAGATCCCGGTCGCAGGCCTGCTTCATCTGCGGGATTTCCATGACGTAGACCGGCGCATAGTCGGCGAAAATCTCGTAGGCCTTTTTCTTGCCGTCGCACGTGGTCTCCCCCACGATAAGATCGCAGGATTCAAAAAAAGGGCAGAGCCGGGACAGCTTGAACCCGACGAACGACTTGATGAGGGCGCACGTGTTTCGCGGCAGGATCTTTTCCGCCTTGTCAAAACCCGCTTCCGCCCCGGCGCACAGGCCCACTTGAATGGCATCCGCCGCATAGACCAGTTCTTCAGGGACAAAAACGCAAAAGGTGCCCACCACTTTCCGCCCCTGGGCCTTCGCTTCTTGAAGCTCCTTAATGCGCAGGCCGTGGATTTCCGACAGGACGAAATCGAGGTACTCCATGCCTCGAAGCCGCTTGTCCTGGCTCAGGTATATGTCCCCATAGAACTTGCCCAAGACTTCCAGAAGGCCCGCATGGGCGTCCAGGTCCAAATTGAGCTTTTCCCACATGGCTTCATAGGATCCGGCCATCGACGATCTCCTTTCTCATTCACATGAGGTGACGGGGAACTTTCAAAGACTCAAGTTTTCTTCTAGGAAAACGGATTGCCGGAAGGCAAATAGGAAAGGGCGAGCCACGGTGATCTCATCCATCGGAAGATCCGATAGCTTATAAAAAAGCCACGGTCGGAATCGGGTAGGCAGGACTTTCTGGGTTTGTTGTCTCGCCGGATGCGGATCTGGGTTGGGGTTCGCTTCGCTCACCCCAACCTACGAGTTTCTTCAAGGATGTTGGCCGGCGAATGGAATATGTAGGTTGGGGTGAGCGCAGCGAACCCCAACAAAAATCTTTTCTATGAAAGTCTCAGCAACACACCCTGACCACAAGACTTTCATCCTTCGCCGCCGCGGCCCGTTTGTGATGGGGGTTTATCGAAAAATGGGGGCTCGGCGGGGTGGACATATGGGGTGCCCGTGAGGGCTTTTGGGGCAGGATCCGGCCGAGGCGGGAGCCCCAAAAGGCGCGCTGGTGCGAGCGCGCACCTCGTGGGGGGAAGGTGGGGCCTCTTTAGGCCCCAAAGGTTAGAACTTCACGGTCTTGATGATGGATTCGTATTCTTTGACTTCTTCCGGGGTGAGTTCCCGCCGCAGCAGCCTCTTGTTCACCAGGATGGGGCATCGTTCGTGGAGGGCCAAGGCGACGGCGTCGCTCGGGCGGCTGTCGAAGATGACTTCCTCGTCGCCGATCCGGGCGATGATGCGGGCGTAGTAGGTGTTTTCCTTCATGGTGTAGATTTCCACCCGCTCAAACTGCACGCCGGCCCGCTGCAAAATGGTGAGGTAGGTGTCGTGGGTCAGGGGCCGCTTGGGTTCCACAAAACCCTTTTCCTTGGCGATGGCCGTGATTTCGCTGTCCCCGACGAACATGAGAAAATACTGGGTGGCGTCTTCCGATTCCTTCAGGATGACCATATTGCCCTGCTGGCGGTCCGTCTTGATGTAGACCTCGTTGGCGACGATAAAGTCCTGATTTTCCATGAGTTCACCTCCAGACGTGTGCGCTGCCGATTGGGGCGTTGCTGACCATTGCAGTGCATTATACCCAAACGGTTTGATTTTTCCATCAAGCCTCTCCATTCCCGCGCCCATGGCGTGGAGCTTGTGGATTCATCCCGGCTTTACCCCGGGGGGATTCCCAATCCGGAGGAGCGGGCTTTGCGATTGCCCAGTCACAGCCCCAAGGGCACAGATCATTGAGGCTCATCTTCGCGAACATCTCTTTCGGGCCCCGGGCTCTTTTGCGCTCAAGTTGACAACCCCAATGATCGATCCTATAAAAGCGGCGCTGATCGGTTCATGGCATGCAGCGCATCCCCATGAAGACTTTCTCGGAGATCCAAGGAGGAAGAAAAGCATGAGAATCTGTTTTCCCGCAGCGCACCTCAGTGGCCTCGACAGCGAGGTTTTCGGTCATTTCGGATCGGCCCCGGGCTTTGTCATCGTGGATACGGAATCCGGGGCTGTGGAAGAGGTTTCCAACGGCGATCTGCACCATGCCCACGGCATGTGCCAGCCCCTCAAGGCCCTGGGAGGGCGATCCGTGGACGGCATCGTGGTGGGCGGGATCGGCATGGGCGCCTTGATGAAGCTCCAAGCCCAGGGCATCACTGTTTACCGAGCCATGGAAGGGTCTGTGAAGGAGAATCTGGACCTGTGGCGGCAGGGCAAGCTTCCGGTGTTTTCCACGGAATGGACCTGCGCCGGCCATCACCACGGCGGCGGCTGCGCCCACTGAGCGGACGGGAAGGTGCGTCATGCCCATTTACGAGTACGTGTGCACCCAATGCGGTCGGGTGTCGGAGCATTTGGTTTTCGGAAAAGACGAGGCGGTGTCGTGTCCCGGCTGCGGCGGCGGTTCCATGAGGAAACTTCTTTCCGCATCCTCGACGGCCTCGGGGGTGAAGGGGGCTCATCGGGTTCCCGGAGCCGGGGATACGGGCTGCTGCGGGACGAGCCCCGCCTCCCAAGGCTGTGTTCCCGGATCCTGTTGCGGCAAGGCGCCGTAAGCGCCTCCCGGCCTTGTAGCCCGGCGAGGCTTCCCCCCATCACGCCGAGGATAGAGAGCCTGGGCCAGTCCTTCAGGGTCATTGGGGCGCCAGCTTCAGCATCGACGGGGCCGAGCGGTGTGTCGCACCCCGGAAAGCACTGGGGAAGCAAGTGCCTTTGGGGGAGGGACGGGGTTTATCCCCGTCCTCGAAATTCTGGGGCACGACCGCTTCTCCTTGAAGGCCCTCTTCGGGCCTTCTAGCGCACGCGCCAGCGGGTTCCCTGCGGTGTATCTTCCAGTTGCACGCCCATTTCGGTGAGGCGGTCGCGGATGCGGTCAGCTTCGGCGAAGTCTTTTTCCTTTCGGGCTGCGTTACGCCGCTCGATGAGCGCCTCCACCTCCGCTTCATCGATGCCTGTGCGGGCGATTTTCCGCTTCTTGATTTCTTCGAAAAACACCTCGGGCGTTCGCGTGAGAAGCCCGAGGACACGGCCGTGTTCCCGAAGGCATGCGGCGGCCTTGCGGGCCAGGGCCGCCGCCGGGCCTTTGAGCGACTTTCGGCCGAAGGCGTCAAGAAAGCGCTGGGTCGCCCTCTGCAGGTCGAACAAGAGGGCCAGGGCCTGGGCCGTGTTGAAGTCGTTGTCCATGGCTTCGCGGAAAGCCTCTCCGAAGTCGACGATTTTTTGGAAAAGCTCCCTGTCCTGATCCATCACGGCCTTTTCGGCAAAGCTTCCCTCATCCACATCCTTCGGGGTTCGAGCGTCCGACTCTTCCAGGGTTCCGTAGAGCCGTTCCAGGGCCCTTTCGGCTTCAGCGAGGGCCTCGTCGGAAAAATCCACGGGGTTTCGATAGTGCTTGGAAATGACGAACAGTCTCAGGGCTTCCGGGTGGACGGCCTTGAGGATATCCCGGATGGTGAAGAAATTGCCGAGGGACTTGGACATCTTTTCGTTGTTGATGTTCACGAAGCCGTTGTGGATCCAATACCGGACGAACGGCACGCCGAAGGCCGCCTCGCTTTGGGCGATTTCGTTTTCGTGGTGCGGGAAGATGAGGTCCTTGCCGCCGCCGTGGATGTCGAAGGTCGGCCCCAGAAATCGACACCCCATGGCCGAGCATTCGATGTGCCAGCCGGGGCGGCCCGGTCCCCAGGGACTGTCCCAGGCCGGTTCTCCGGGTTTGCTTCCCTTCCAGAGGACGAAGTCCAGCGGGTTGCGTTTGTTGGCGTCCACTTCCACGCGGGCTCCGGCCATCATGTCGTCCAGGCTTCGTCCGGAAAGCTTGCCGTAGTCGGGAAATTTTTCCACGGCGAAGTAGACGTCGGTTCCGGCCTTGTAAGCGATCCCTTTTTCTTCCAGGCGGCGGATGATGTCGATCATCTGCGGGATGTTGTCCGTGGCCAAGGGCTCGATGTCCGGGCGGAGCACGTCCAAGGCGTCCATATCTTCATAAAAGGCCTCGATGTAACGGTCCGCGATGGTGCGGTAATCCGTTCCTTCCTCGTGGGCCCGCTTGATGATCTTATCGTCGATGTCCGTGAAGTTTCTCACGTACACGACGTGATAGCCCCGGAATTTCAAGTATCGGTAAATGACGTCGAAGACGATGGCCGAACGGGCGTGTCCCACGTGGCACAGATCGTAGACCGTGACCCCGCAGACGTAGAGCTTCACCGTGCCGGGTTCCAGGGGGACGAAGGGTTCCTTTTTCTTCGTCAAGGTGTTGTAGACGACCAAGCTCATGAAGCGGCTCCTTGTTGCCTGTGGAGCAGGGCGACGGCGCAGGCGGCGATGCCTTCCTGGCGGCCGACGAATCCCAGCCCCTCGGTGGTGGTCGCTTTCACGCTCACCGCGTCTTCGGCCACTTCCAGAATCCGGGCGAGCGTGCGGCGCATGGGCAGGATGTACGGGGCGATCTTGGGCTTTTGGGCTAAAACGGTCACATCCACATTGACGATGCCGTAGCCGGCCTGGCGGATCAGGTCGCGCACCGCCCCGAGCAGCACCAGGCTGGAAACACCGCGATATTGCGAATCCGAATCGGGAAAATGGATGCCGATATCCCCCAAGGCCGCGGCCCCGAGCAGTGCATCGCACAGGGCGTGGCACAACACGTCGGCGTCGGAATGGCCGAGAAGGCCGCGATCAAAGGGAATGGTCACACCGCCGAGAACCAGGGGACGGCCTTCCGCGAAGGCGTGGACGTCCCAGCCCATGCCGATGCGAAGGTTCATTGTCATGAGCCGTCCTTTTTGTGGGGCTGGGCCGCACCTTCCCTTTCGGAAGTTTCCAGGGTCCATGAAGCCCAGCGGAGGTCGTCCGGCGTGGTGATCTTGATGTTGGTCTTTTCCCCCTCGATGACGGCCACGCGGACACCCAAGCGCTCCACCAAGGACGCGTCGTCGGTGGCTTCCCACCCTTTCGCCTCGGCCGTGCGAAAGGCGTCTTCCAAGAGGTCCCGCCGAAACACCTGAGGGGTCTGCACCAACCACACCTGGTCGCGAGGCATGGTGGCCCGCACCCATCCGTCTTGGACCACTTTGACGGTTTCCACCGCCCGACAGGCGCAGACGGCGGCGCCGCACCGAAGTGCGGCTTCATAGGTCCTTGCGAAAAGGTCGGCGGAAGCGAATGGGCGAACGCCGTCATGGATGAGCACCCACCGGCACGTCTCGGGAAGAGCCTTCATGCCGGCCAGAACGCTATCCTGGCGACGGGCCCCGCCAGCGACAACCGTGACGGGCGGATGGTCGGGCAAGGATTTGAGAAGAGCCGTGACGGCCGACACGGCCTCCGCCGGCACGACGGCGATAATGCCTTCCAAAAAGGCAAGGGTGCCCAGCCGTTCCAAGGTCCAGAGCAGAAGGGGTTTTCCGTGGAGCGGGTGGAATTGCTTGGGGTGGGGCAATCCCATGCGAACCCCGGATCCGGCGGCCGGCACCACGGCGAAGGTTTGATCGTTGGAAACACAGCCCGTCACGACCGTTCCATCATTGGGAGCACCTGAAGGTTTTGGGGGAAGATGGGGCGTGAAGCCCATCGGCGATTCCGGGAGGATGTGGAGGCGCCCATAAGCCGGGTTCTGTGCCTCCCCGAAAAGGGAGGTCCCGATCATTCCTCTAGGCCCCCCGTTGCCGAGGGGCTCAAGCAGCCGACCCGGGAGCCTCGGGCGGGCAACCCTCAAACGCTCCCCTACTTGGCCTTGCTCCGGGTGGGGTTTACCGAGCTCCCGGTGTCACCACCGGGACTGGTGAGCTCTTACCTCACCGTTTCACCCTTACCGAGCACTCACGTCGCCGTCGCGCCGCCCCGGGGCGGCCAGCCGGCGCAGTGAGTGCTCGGCGGTTTGCTTTCTGTGGCACTATCCTGCTCGTCACCGAGACTGGGCGTTACCCAGCACCCTGCCCTGCGGAGCCCGGACTTTCCTCCCGTTCCTCAACGGAACCGGCGATCGGGTGAGCGCCTCCACATCCGCAGTGAAGGTATCCAAAAACGGGGATTTGTGCAAGCCGGGGTGTATGTTTCTTCCCTCAGGCCCAATTAGGGGGAGCAGCGGACGAGACGCCCCCAGGCACAAGAGGCTTCTTTGCCGTAACGTACGTTGTCCCGGCCGGCCCTTATTCAATCGGGCGGATGTTTTGGCGAGCCCATTGGATGAGCTGCTCGTGGGTGGTTCCCTTCGGGAAAAACTCCGCAACGCCCAATTTCTTGAGTTCCGGAATCAAGGCGTCGTCGAAAAAGCCCCCGGCCGTGACCCCGATGTTTTGGGCGTCGTGGGCCTTGAGCAGCTCCAGGACGGCGGCGAACTGATCGAGGCGCGCTTCGGGGAGGGTGGTGATGCCGATGTGGTCGACGGATTCCTGGAGCGCCGCGTTCACAATGGCTTTGGGGTCTTCCGACTCGGTGTAGATGACCTCGAATCCCGCTTCGCTGAACGCGGCGGCGAGGCGCATGAGGGCCGCCTCATAGCCCTGGCCGAACTTGGCCATGAGGATTCTCACCTTCCGCTGACCCATGGCTTCTCCTCCGAAAGATTCAAAAAAGGCTCTTGCAGACCTCAAGCCCGCCCATCGGCGATGCCCCGCCCTCTTGCTCCGGCCTCATCCACGAAAGAGCCGGCACAAGGGCGTTCCCTTCGGGCTCTTCAAGGGGTTTGGGGAGCGGCGGCGGTGCGGTCCCTTCTTAACCCCGTGACGCGTGGCATCGTCTTTGGGTTAGTTTCCCTGGTACTTAAAGGAAATGGCCACTCGAGCTCGATAGGCCACGACCTTGCCTTCTTCGAGCTTCATGTCGAGCTTGGTAATTTCCGCGATGCGAAGATCGCGCAACGTCTTGGATGCCGTTTCCACGGCGTTTTTGGCGGCGTCTTCCCACGAAACCGTGCTCGTTCCCACCAGTTCGATGATCTTGTAGACACTTTCGGCCATGGGATCCTCCTTTGCGACCCGGCCTCACGGACCGGCTTGGCTGATGGGCACCACATCCGCCGCCTCTGGAACCCGGGATCTTTCGTGTCCCGATGCTTGCAGAATTTATACACGGTTCGCTGTCCGTCGAACAGCACTTTGTCAAAACAGCGCCAATTGTCGGGAAGGGCGATAGGGACGGCCCAAATGCTCAAAGGCCAGCCGGGTGGCCACGCGGCCTCGAGGAGTCTTCTTCAAGAAGCCTTCTTGGATCAGGTAGGGTTCGTAGACTTCTTCCAGGGTGTCCTTTTCTTCGGAAACGGCCGCCGCCAGGGTTTCGATCCCCACGGGGCCGCCGTCGTACTTGTCGATGATGGTCGAAAGGATGCGCCGGTCCATGCGGTCGAACCCGCGCTCGTCCACATCGAGCATCCTCAGGGCCATGTCCGCCACATCCCGTGTGATGGTGCCCCGGGCCCGCACTTCCGCGAAGTCCCGAACCCGGCGAAGAAGCCTATTGGCGATGCGGGGGGTGCCCCGAGAGCGGCGCGCGATTTCGTGGGCCCCGTTTTCATCGATGGTCAAGCCCAATATCCGAGCCGATCTCAGGACGATCTCCTTCAAATCCTCCACGGGATAAAATTCAAGGCGCAGCACCACGCCGAATCGGTCGCGAAGGGGCGGGGACAGCAACCCGGCCCGCGTCGTCGCCCCGACGAGCGTGAAGGGCGGAAGGTCCAGTTTGATGGTGCGCGCCGACGGGCCTTGGCCGATGATGATGTCCAGCTGAAAGTCTTCCATGGCGGGGTAGAGGATCTCTTCCACGACGTGGTTCAGCCGGTGGATTTCGTCGATGAAAAGGACGGATCGCGGTTCCAGGTTGGTAAGGATGGCGGCCAGATCCCCCGGCCGTTCGATGACGGGTCCTGACGTGGACCGAAAGGGGACGCCCAGTTCCCGGCTGATGATGGATGCCAGGGAGGTTTTCCCCAACCCGGGATGGCCGTGGAGGAGCACGTGATCCAGGGGTTCGTTCCTTTGCAGGGCCGCTTGGACGAAAATAGCGAGTTTTTCCTTGAGTTCCTTCTGGCCGAGGTATTCGTCGAAGGTGCGCGGCCTGAGGCCCGCCTCCAACGGGATTTCGTCGTCCTTCGGCCTCGCTTCCAGCAGTCGATCCGTCATCGGTGGGGTTCTCCGGTCCTCAAACCCGATCCCTGCGCCTTGTTCATGCCAAGACCCGAAGCGCTTCCCTCAGGAGCTGTTCCAGAGTCGGTTTTTCCGTGACGGCGGCCAAAGCGCCTCGGGCTTTTCGAAGCGCCCTGGACGCTTCCGCGGGACGGTATCCCAGGTTCAGGAGCGCCGAATAGGCGTCAGCATAGCCGTCGTCTTCTTCTGAAAATTCCGGAGGCGCCGTGGGTGGCGGCTCGGGCGCGGGAAGGCGCAACCGGTCCTTGAGTTCCAGCAGGATCCGTTCCGCCGTTTTTTTCCCAATTCCGGGAATCTTTTGCAAGCGCTGCCGGTCCTGAAAAAGCACCACCCGGTGCAGCTCATCGGGTTGAATCCCCGAGAGGATCGTCAGAGCCAGCTTGGGGCCGACGCCGTTGACGGCGATGAGGTGAAGGAACATCTCCTTTTCGGCCATCGTCCCGAACCCGAAAAGCTGCAGGGTGTCTTCCCGCACGTAGGTGTGCACATGCAAACTCGCCGTCGATCCCACTTCGGGCAGGTCGTAAAACGTGCTCAACGGGACGAAAACACAATAGCCCACCCCGTGGACGTCCACGATGACATGATCCGGGGCTTTATGGCGCAGACGGCCTTCCAAATGGGCGATCATGGGCGGTCGGCCACTCGAAAACGCTGGGAAGAGGTTCGCGCGTGGATGTGGCAGACGGCCACGGCCAGGGCGTCGGCCGCGTGAGGGTCGTTCAGGTCATGCAGGGCCAGGAGGACTCGAATCATGTGCATGACCTGGTTTTTTTCGGCTTTGCCGTAGCCGACCACCGCCTGTTTGATTTCCAGGGCGCTGTATTCAAAGACGCGAAGCCCGCCGTGGATCCCCGCCGCAATGGCGGCGCCACGGGCTTGCCCCAAAACGAGGGCGCTTCGGGCGTTTCGCGAGACGAAGACGTCTTCGACGGCCATCTCGTCCGGGCGGGTGTGCTCGATGAGGCCGCTGATTTCGGTGAAGATGCGCCCCAACCGCACGGGCAGCGGCAGGGACGCCGGCAAAGGCACAGAACCACAGGTGACGGTCCGAAGCCGATCCCCGTCGCCGTCCACCACCCCATAGCCCGTGTGGCGGGATCCGGGGTCTATGCCGAGGACGCGCATCCCCGATCCTTTCTCGACCTAGGCGACGGCGTTGAGGATTTCATCGGGAATGTCGAAGTTGGCGTAGGCGTTCTGCACGTCGTCGTTGTCTTCCAGAGCGTCCATGAGCTTGAGGAGCTGCTGGGCGGTCTTTTCGTCTTCCACACGGATCGTGGTCTGGGGCACCATGGTCACCTGGGCCATCTCGTAGGCCATCCCGCGCTGGTCGAAGGCGGCTTTGACCTTTTCCAAATCCGTCGGGGTCGTGATGACCTCGAACTGATCCCCTTGGTCGCGCACATCTTCGGCACCCGCTTCCAAGGCGACTTCCATGAGTTCGTCTTCGCCGATTTTGTCCTTGTTGAACACGATGAGGCCGTGCTTTTCGAACATCCACGCGACACAGCCGGCCTCGCCCAGACTCCCCCCGTTCTTACTGAAAATATGGCGGATTTCACTGGCGGCCCGGTTGCGGTTATCCGTGGTGACTTCCACCAGGATGGCCACCCCTCCAGGGCCGTAGCCTTCATAAATGGCCTCTTCGTAGGCCGCACCTTCCAATTCGCCCGTGCCCTTCTTGATGGCCCGTTCGATGTTTTCCTTGGGCATGTTTTCCGCTTTGGCCGCAGCGATGGCCGCCCGCAGCCTGGGGTTGGCTTCCGGATCCCCGCCCCCCATGCGGGCGGCGACCGTCAATTCCTTGATGAGCTTCGTGAAAATCTTGCCGCGCTTGGCATCCTGGGCGGCTTTCTTGTGCTTAATGGTGCTCCACTTGGAATGTCCCGACATCGGTGCGTCCTCCGTTAATCGTTTTTGCCCTTGAATTCCATGGCAAGGACATAAATTTCTCGACTCTGTTTTCGCGATGCGTCCGGCTTGACCACCTTGACGCGGCGAAAAGACTTCTTAACCCGGGCGAGCAGGGCATGAAAGGCGTCGCCTTGAAAGATCTTCGCAAGAAAATGCCCCCCGGGTCGCAACACCTCGTGGGCCACGTCCAGGGCCCTTTCAAAAAGGAGTTCCGATCGGGCGGCGTCGGCGGATTTCACGCCTGAAGTTTTCGGAGCCATGTCGCTCAGCACCACATCGAAGGGGCCGTACCGACACGCCAGAAGCTCGAGAGCGGCTTCGTCAAAGATATCCTGCTGAAGCGTCACCACGTGTTCGGGAAAAGGGTGGGTAATGGGTTGAAGATCGACGCCCACCACCAGGCCTTTTGGCCCCACGATGCGGCTGGTGAGCTGGATCCACGAGCCCGGCGCGGCGCCCAGGTCCAAGACGCGGTCCCCCCGTCGCACCACCCGGTGCTTGTTTTGGATTTCTCCGAGTTTGTAGACGGCTCGCGCAAGGTAATGCTCTTTCTTGGCTCGGTGGAAGTAATGGTCCTGGTACGGATGGGTCATGCCCCGAAAACCCCTAATTATCTCTTATTCCAAACGGAATCGTTCATAACACAATCCCGGACCCGTTGCAAACGCCTCGGCTGCGCCCCGGACCGCCTGCAGGCACGAATGGGCCGGGATCAGCCGACGGCCCAGGGACAGGGCCAGCCGGACGCGGGGCCGCACAAAAGAGGCCGGGGCCGAATCATGGCGTTCCTTTTTATCCAGAAGCCGGGGGAAGGAGGGCTTCTTCACGCCTTTATCCATGCGGGGCTGCGGGAACTGTCACGATCCTTCAGGAATTTTCCCCTTGGAGCATGGGGAGTTTGAGCTGGCGGCGGTCGTCGTTGGCCAGGTAAATCGTCCGGGAAGGGAAGGCGAAGTCGATGCCCTCCTCGTTGAAGGCCTTCAGGATCGCCAGGCACGTCTTCTGGAGCCAGGCCTGGTAGGCCCAGTACTCGGGAGGATGGTACCAGGCGATGACCATGATGTTGAGGCTCCAGTCGTTGAATCCGTTGAAGACGACCCGGGGCGGAAAATCCGGGTGCATGCCCTCGTGGTTTTCCAGGATTTCCTGAAGGATCTCCACGGCCCGTTCCACCTTCTCAGGCGGCGTGTCGTAGGTGAGGGTGATGTTGGTGAGCCAGCGGATGTGGGGTCGTCTCGTCACGTTTTCCACGGGGGAGTTGACCACCTTTTCGTTGGGCAGGGTCACCAGGTGCCCAGTCAGGGTCCGAAGGCGGATGCTTCGAAACCCCACGGATTCCACCACCCCGTCCAGGCCGTCCACCAGAATGCGGTCGCCCACCTGGAAGGGCTTGTCGAAAAGGATGGTCAGGGTGCCGAAGAAGTTGGCCACCGACTCCTTGGCCGCCAAGGCCAGGGCCAGGCCGCCGATGCCCAGGGAGGCGATGAGAGGGCCGACGTCGATCCCGGTCAGAGTCCGGAGAACCATGATGCCCCCCACGGTCGCCACAAAGATTCGCAGGGTCTTTCCCACCAAGGGGGCCAGCATGTCGTCGATGGTGCTTTCCGTGGTGGCGGCCCACCGCTTCATGCGCACGTCCACCACGGTCGCAAGCCGATAGATGACCCAGATGAGGACGATGGTGCCGCCCACGTCTGCGGCCCGGCTGGCCACCGTATGGACCAGGTTGGTGCCGTCGGGGGATTGGAAATGACCGAAGAGCGGAGACAGGGCCGCATAGACGCCGTAGACCCAGATGAAGAGGGTGAGCGGCTTGTGGAGGGTTTCCAGGGTGAGGGAGAGCCAGCCCTCCTTTTCGCCGGCATCGGCCAGGCGATGCAGCCGACGCCGCAGAAAGGCGCGCACGAGCCGTTCGAAGACCACCACGACGAAGAGAAGCCCGGCGCAGACCATGAGCTTGAGCCAGCTGATGCCGTAGAGGACCTTGGCGTCCACCCATTTGCCCAGGCGCCGGGACGCCTTTTGGCTCATCTGGTCGATGTTGGCCCCGATCTTTTGGGCCGCCTGGTCGATCTTTTCCGTCTGAACGGGGGTCACCTTTTCCGTGGGCAGGGGAATCAGGGGGGCTTTGGGGCCTTCTTCCGCCTATCCATTGTCCGGAGCGCTCTGCTGAGCCGATGAAGAAGGGGCCGGTGTCTGCCCCCAGGCGGAACCCGCCGGACCGGCCAGCACCAGCGAGGCGAAGACAACGATCAGAAGGGTTTGAAAGGGCGTCCGTATCCACGAAACCAAACCCACCTTGCACCTCCTTCTTTCGGCGTGGCCGCTCACAGGGCGATGAAACGAAACAACACGTTCTGTTTTCAATGCACGCGGGACGTGAGGCCGAATCACCGTTCGCCCCTACATTGGTCATATTCCAACGGCCATCAACAACTTTTTGGTTTCGTCCGAAAGGTTCACAGGAAGAAACATGGATGCTGGATAAAGGTATCCATCCGGTTCGGATAGATCTTCATCCAGTATGCGGAGCATATGATGCGCTTCCGCTTCGGGATCCGGCAGCTTGCGATAGATTTTACCCACGATCAAGCTTGCCGGGTTGTCCTTATTGTTGATGCAGACCACGTATTCAATCATCGGATCAACCTCTTGATCTTAAAATCCCTGCGACCAATTCCATGGGCTTCGTACCAGTAAATTTCGGCCTCGCAAGTGGTTCCGTCCCCAAGTTGCACGACGGCGATACCCTTCATCTTCCGCCAACGTTCCGGACCGTAGTGGCGCTCCAGATATCGCCCAATGTGCACGCCTCGGCCTGAGGCAATGACCTCGATATCCTTGATCTCACTGAGGATCCATAACCCCTGAACATTCATCGGGCCACACGCGGATTGGCGATCGTAGGTATCTTCACCGTCCAAATATACCCCATCTTCCCCGGTCCAACAACGCCCGGCCCTGCAAAGCCGCCGAACGTCGCGGGCAGGGGCGGAGTTCATCGCCGCCCGTGAAGCGTGCGGTGATGGATGGACTCGATGAGGGCCATCTCGGCGGTTCAGGGTCCCGATGCCCTGCGCCCCTTGAGGTTGAGAAGCTCCACGAAGAGCGAAAAGCCCATGGCGAAGTCGATGGAGCCCCTTTCGATGTGCCTTCCGAAGCCCTCGGCCACCGGCAGGATGCCGATGAGCGGGAGAAAGCGGAGGGCCGGCATCTTCACGTGGGGTGCCGGTCAAGGTCACCAGGGCCGCCGCATTTTCCAGGGTCCACAAATTCTCGAACAGCATGTTCTAAGGAGTCTCCTCTTCCAGGATGTTTTCCGTTTCCCCGTTTCGCACCAGAAGGACCGACCCCAGGGGTAGGATCGTCCGGTCGATCTCTTCCGCGTAACCGAGGGCTTCCCCGGGCTCGGGCGCCCGCATGCCCAGGAGGGTCAGGTCCGTCTGCCCGCTCTGCTGCCTCAACACGGACGTGAACGGCTGCCGCGGATCCGCCTTGGTGAAGACCACCAGCTCCGCGTCCATGCGAACCTGGTAGAGCATCTTCTGGAGGTGGTTCCGGAGCCCCTCCACGGCTTCTTCCCTGTCTACCACCTGCAAGAGGCGTGTTCGGGCGTCCTGCCACGGCTCGCTCTGCCGGAGAATGTGGGCGATGAGCAGCATGAGTTCCGCGTTTCGGTCCCGCCCTCTCCACCACACGTCGATGAGGCCGCAGGTGCCGAAGCCCCTTTCTTCATGGGCCCGGAGAAAGAGCACGGACTTTTTCAGGGAGATGAGCTTGCGCATGAGAAGGAGTTGTTCCGCCTGGGCGGAGCGGCGGCCGGCCCATCCCATGGCGACCATGTTGGGCTCCAGACCGGCCAGGCCGTGGGCCTGCAGCAGCGTGACGGCCCCGCGGTAGAGGTCCTCCACGATGCTCGATTCGGTGAAGGCCAGGATCCCCTTTTCCGTCAGATACTCCTGCATGTAACGTCTGGAGGTCTCCCGGTAGCCTTTTCCGGCCAGGGCCTCCACATCGCCTTCGATGACGTAGTAGAAGGTGACGAAGCCTCTCCCCTTCGCCATCCATGTGCCCAAGGTGAGCAGATGTTCCTGTTTTTGAGGGGATCGCAGAAAGACCACCAGATTGGGCCGCCAGTTCTTGATGTGCCAGGGAACGGTCTCCAGGCCCATCAGGCTCAAACGGGCCAAGCTCAGCCAGATGCCGCTGCGGATGTCGCCCCAGTCGTGGCGCAGCGAACGCCGCTTCAACAGGAAATAGACTCCGTAGCTGAGGATGATCGCCGCGCCGGTGGCCAGCGGATTGATGAGAAACATGGCCGTATAGCACCCCATGGCGCCCAGGAAGGAGAGGATCCAGGGAACATTGAAGTGGGGGCGGAAAGACGGGTTTCCCAGGAGCCGTTCCAGTCCTGCAGCCAGGTTGATCATCCCGTAGGTGTTCAGGAAAAACATGGTGATGATGGAAGCCACGAAGTCCAGGTTGCCCATCCAGATGACGGCCAGGGCGATCAGAATGGTGAGGAGGACCGCCATCCTGGGTTCGGTGGCGCTGCCCATAAGGAACGCGCTTTATGTTAGAGGGCCGCATTTTCAGGTTCTTGCGCGAGCACCATGAACCCGAACCAGCAGATCTAGTGTGAAAGAACCGTGCTGTCGGGTTGTTGTGCGACCAGCATGAGCTCGAAACAACACCTGTGGGAGCGGCGCAAGCCGCGATGAGGGTGGCCGGCAATCCAGCAAACGGGCGGCCACGCATAGAAAATCGCGCCTTGCGGCGCTCCCACACAAAGGTCTTGCTCAGCCTGTCCTATCATTCGCGCCGGGTGGAGCGGGTCGTCGTGATCCCTCATGAGGTTTCCCCTTGGAGCATGCGGAGTTTGAGCTGGCGGCGGTCGTCGTTGGCCAGGTAAATCGTCCGGGAAGGGAAGGCGAAGTCGATGCCCTCCTCGTTGAAGGCCTTCAGGATCGCCAGGCACGTCTTCTGGAGCCAGGCCTGGTAGGCCCAGTACTCGGGAGGATGGTACCAGGCGATGACCATGATGTTGAGGCTCCAGTCGTTGAATCCGTTGAAGACGACCCGGGGCGGAAAATCGGGATGCATGCCCTCGTGGTTTTCCAGGATTTCCTGAAGGATCTCCACGGCCAGTTCCACCTTTTCAGGCGGCGTGTCGTAGGTGCTTTCCGTGGTGGCGGCCCACCGTTTCGTGCGCACGTCCACCACGGTCGCAAGCCGATAGATGACCCAGATGAGGACGATGGTGCCGCCCACGTCTGCGGCCCGGCTGGCCACCGTATGGACCAGGTTGGTGCCGTCGGGGGATTGGAAATGGCCGAAGAGCGGAGACAGGGCCGCATAGACGCCGTAGACCCAGATGAGGAGGGTGAGCGGCTTGTGGAGGGTTTCCAGGGTGAGGGAGAGCCAGCCGTCCTTTTCCCCAGCCGCTTCCAGCCTCTGGAGCCTTCGGCGCAGCAGCGCACGCACCAGCCGCTCGAAGACCACCACCCCAAAGAGAAGCCCGGCGCAGATCATGAGCTTGAGCCAGCTGATGCCGTAGAGGACGTTGGCGTCCACCCATTTGCCCAGGCGCCGGGACGCCTTTTGGCTCATCTGGTCGATGTTGGCCCCGATCTTTTGGGCCGCCTGGTCGATCTTTTCCGTCTGAACGGGGGTCACCTTTTCCGTGGGCAGGGGAATCAGGGGGGCTTTGGGGCCTTCTTCCGCCTATCCATTGTCCGGAGCGCTCTGCTGAGCCGATGAAGAAGGGGCCGGTGTCTGCCCCCAGGCGGAACCCGCCGGACCGGCCAGCACCAGCGAGGCGAAGACAACGATCAGAAGGGTTTGAAAGGGCGTCCGTATCCACGAAACCAAACCCACCTTGCACCTCCTTCTTTCGGCGTGGCCGCTCACAGGGCGATGAAACGAAACAACACGTTCTGTTTTCAATGCGCGCGAGAGTCCATAACCTACTGAAAATTCTGGATCCCAGCTTCCCCGGGGATGACGAATGGGCGTTGAAGGGCTCAAACTAGCCGTTGTCAGACAGGCTCCCAGCGTTCCACAAGCTTCTCTCTTATCCAGCTTGGGTTTCTTCGACAATCGAGTACGGCGATAACCACGACTTCTTTTTCCAGAACTTTGTAATACACTGCGAAGGGAAATCTCTTGGAAAGAAGCCGGTGGTGTCCATGGACCACGCGATGAATCCCGGCGAAAAATGCGAGCGAATCGATATCGGAATAGAGAGAATCCAAAAAATACGAGCCAAGACCCGGAGACAGACTTTCGTAAAAATGATAGCCCTCTTCCAGATCTCTTTCAGCGCTATCAAGGATCTTCACCTTCACAGCACGTTCCTCTTGATTCTCTCCTTGGCCTCCTCCCAGTCAGATATGGTTGCTTTTCCAGTTGCCAACGCTTGTTCCCGATCTTTGAGGACTTCTTCATGCCAATGAGGGGAATCGAACGCAAGATCCTGTCTGGATAAATCGTCCCAAATAGCCTCCATCAGTTGGAGCTTCTCAGCTACGGTCAGCTTTGAGAGAGGAAAATTGATTTTTTCCATGCCTTCTCCTTTCTCGGGACGGGCACACGGATACTTGCCCGAGATGCCTATTGACTGTCTCTTCCACAATACCCCATCTTCCCCGCTCCAACAACGCCCTGCCCTGCAAAGCCGCCGAACGTCGCGGGCAGGGGCGGAGTTCATCCCCGCCCGTGAAGCGTGCGGTGATGGATGGACTCGATGAGGGCCATCTCGGCGGTTCAGGGTCCCGATGCCCTGCGCCCCTTGAGGTTGAGAAGCTCCACGAAGAGCGAAAAGCCCATGGCGAAGTCGATGGAGCCCCTTTCGATGTGCCTTCCGAAGCCCTCGGCCACCGGCAGGATGCCGATGAGCGGGAGAAAGCGGAGGGCCGGCATCTTCACGTGGGGTGCCGGTCAAGGTCACCAGGGCCGCCGCATTTTCCAGGGTCCACAAATTCTCGAACAGCATGTTCTAAGGAGTCTCCTCTTCCAGGATGTTTTCCGTTTCCCCGTTTCGCACCAGAAGGACCGACCCCAGGGGTAGGATCGTCCGGTCGATCTCTTCCGCGTAACCGAGGGCTTCCCCGGGTTCGGGCACCCGCAGGCCCAGGAGGGTCAGGTCCGTCTGCCCGCTTTGCTGCCTCAGAACGGACGTGAACGGCTGCCACGGATCCGCCTTGGTGAGGACTACCAGCTCCGCGTCCATGCGAACCTTGTAGAGCATGTTCTGGAGGTGGTTCCGGAGCCCCTCCACGGCTTCTTCCCTGTCCACCACCTGCAGGAGGCGTATTCAGGCGTTCTGCCACGGCTCGCTCTGCCGGAGAATGTGGGCGATGAGCAGCATGAGTTCCGCTGCCAATAACCCCCATCACGGGCAGCCCCGTGACAAAGAAAAGTGAAAGTCTAGTGGTTACTGTATGTTACCAAAACTTTCATATAAGGTTCTCGCACAAGCTCCCGGGGGCTCGACTTTCATCCTTGGTTGTGACACCGCGACATGCGACCGTATCCCCGATTTTTGTTGGGGTTCGCTTCGCTCACCCCAACCTACATTCGCCGGCCAGCATTCTTAAATAAACTCGTATGTTGGGGTGAGCGAAGCGAATCCCAACGCAGATCTGGATCCGGCGAGACAACGAACCAAGAAAGTCCTGCCTTCCCAGATTCCGACCGCGACTTTCATATGACGTGAAAGGCACCATTCCTTCGATCCCGGGGAGGCCCCAATGGGCGCAGCGCCGTCATCGCCCTGGGAGGTTCGGTAAACGTCCTTTTTTGGGGGCCTGGAATTGTCCGCGTAGAAGACAGCCCCGTCCAAAGCTACGTGGCCCATGGGACGCTCCGTTACGGGAACCCGCGCCTTCTCCGGAAGCTCCACCCCACAGCGCCGCCCGATCCTTTCTAAACCTCCCGCATGCCGCTCAAAACGCTCCCTCAGGGTCTCCTCGGAAGGCGTCGTTCCAATGCCCATGGCCTCGGGGAACCATAGTCCTTGCTCACGCCACGGACGGCCTCAAAGTCGCTCTTCCCCGTCGTCGAGACCCCGAGGGTGGTTTGCACCACGGCCATGTGCGGACTTTTGGGATGTTCCGCAACCTCATCCCGTTGCTGGGACAGCGTCGCGGACTTATCGACCCAAGAGCCGGCCGGGGCCAAAGCCGATGGATTGCTGGAGGTAGCCTCGGGGGATTGTTCGGTCTCAATCTTTTTCATCGGCGTCCCTGGCAGGTGAGTTCACGAGAGGATCTTCCATGTCACAAAAAGCTAGCGATGGCAATGCCTTACATGGCACATGATGGTCTTAAGGATGTATTTTCTTTCACGGATTCAAGTTTTTGCCCCTTTGACAAGGGGCCGGGGGAGCCTTTATGGTCCATGGGAAAAGGGGCGTAAAAAGCGTGGAATATGAAAACCGTGACAAGGGAGGAGCGGCATGAGTCATGAGGGCGCCGGCATTGGGGAACTTCGGGCATTCGCCGTGGATGTCATTCGGGAAGCGGGACGGGAGGCCATGGCTTTCTACGGCAAAGGCCGACGGGACGTGAAATTTGACGAGGACCTGGTCACGAAAGCGGAACTGCACCTGATAGGGTTTTTTCACGAAAAACTGCGCCGGCGCTTCCCGGAACACGAGGTTTTCGGCGACGCCCCTCCCCGAAAAGACTACGTGCACGGCCACAAAGGATACCTGTGGGTTTACGATGCCTTGGATGGGGTGGCCAATTTCCAAGCCGGCATCCCTCTGTGGGGGACTTCCTTGGCCCTCTTCGAAAATTTCTGGCCCGTCCTCGGAGTGTTTCACATGCCCGTGACGGGCGACCTCTTTTACGCCGAACCTGAGCGGGGAGCGTTCCTGAACGATCTTCCCATCGGCATCTCGTATTCGGGAGAGATCAACAACGAGAGCCTCCTGTTCACGTACTCCCGCATGCATGATCATTTCAGGGCCAGTTTTCCTGGGAAGATCCGAAACCTCGGCTGCACCGCCGCCCATATCGGTTATGTGGCCATGGGCCGAGCCGAAGGGGCGCTCATGCGCAGCGTCTCCTATCAGGATCTGGCCGCCGCCCAGATCATCCTCCAAGCTTCCGGCGGAAGCATCCGGTTCCTGGACGGAAAGGCCTTTCATCTCAACGAGTATTTCGAATCCCGCCGGGTCGAAGGCACCTTGCTTGCTGCTCCGGACGGTGCCCATGAGACCATACAGGGGTACGTGAGCGAACTTCGGCAGCCGTGATGGGAAAGCGTGAGGGCGGCTCCCGCAAAAAACACTGAAGCGTGCGCCGTGGAGTGCCGATACCCGTAACGTGCATCCAAGAAGGATCATGTGGAGGGAACGCGGTAAATCCTCAGCGGGGTATGGAGCGCCATGACCACGTGTGTCGACTGTGCCTGGTATTCGGTCTGCGAACCAAAGGATATCTTTTGTGCATGCGAGGATTTTATCCGACCTGAGGATCTGCAGCGACGCATCGGCCAAGCCCTGTATGAAGAGCTCCTAAGGCACCGCGCCGCTTCCTGCGGGGAGGGGGAACCTGAAAAAACGAGGGATGATGAGCCCGGTCGGGACCGGGCTCGCCGTGATTTCCGTTCTTAGGCCTCGGCGCCTGTGCCGACGGCAAAGCCCCGCGGGGGCAATCCCGTCTCCGAAGGCGTGCCGGCGATCTTGGCAAGGAAGGTATCGCCGAGCTTTTTGATGTGCCCGTCAATGTTGTCGAAATAATTGTAGTGGATTTGCTCTTCTTTGATGATGTCTTCGAAGAGCTTCATGCTGATGGCGTCGCCGTTCTCCTGGCAGACCAGGCGGAACTGATTGTAGACGTCGATGGTGTCGTCTTCCAGGTTGGCGTCGAAAGGAAAAATGTCGCGAACGTCCTGCCCCTTGATTACTTGGCCGTCGTGGCCTGTGACCGGTTCCCCGCCCAGTTCCTTGACGCGTTCGGCGAACATTTCGGCATGGCGCATTTCGTCGATGGCGATGAGCTTCATCTTGGCGGCCAGTTCGCCGTAGTCCATGTTGTCCAGGTTATAGTGCTGGTTCATGTACTGATGGATGGCCAAAAGTTCCATGGCCCGGGCCTTGTTGAGGACTTCGATCACTTTTTCTCGGCGCTTTTCCTTGCTTTCCATCATCGCATCCTCCAAAGTTTTTACCGTCGTGTGGTGTTCCCATCCGGCTTCGGCATCAAGTCTTCTTCATGATAAACACCGGCCGCCCGCGTGGCAACGGACGGCGGGCGGGTGAGGTGACATGAAGCCGATCGTCCGCGGTGCATCCGGCTTCTTAGAGGGCGCAGTCCTGGTGGCCGACTTCGCAGTAGATGTTGAGCAGGGCGATGGCTACGGCGTGCTTTTTGCCGCGTCGCGAACCCCATAGGGGCCATCGATGCATTACGGCCAGGGTTCTCACAAGGTGTTCATGGAAGTAGTGGGCCCTTTCGAACTCGCCGTAGGAGCGTCCCGAGACGGGATCCCTCACGGGATACCACACGGGAACCCACCCCTCCACGTTCTCGTCCAAAGTGTCCCAGACGACGAAGGGATTCACGTGAAAAGGCACCGTCTCCCAGGCAAGCTCAGGCAACGCCAAGTTGTCGTCCAAAAACTCTTCCAGCAGCGGATCCGGCTTTCGACCCATGGGAGCCTCCTCGACATGGAATACCGTGCGGCCTCCATTGGCGTATTTTTCACACTAACGGTCATGGCGGGGCTCGCCACGCCGCATTGATGAAAGATGTCGACAAGCGAGGGTTTTCCCTGTAGGAGCCGGCTCCCCGGCGATGCGGTTCGCTGCCAAGGCCGCTCCTACAAGACGCCGAGAGCGCCATTCTTTCACATTGACCCCCATGGCGGGCCGCCTGTGACAACGAAGAATGAAAGTCCGTAGTTACGGTATGTTACAGAGACTTTCATGTAAAGGATTCTCGGACAAGCTCCAGGGGTTCGAGTTTCATCCTTCGTTGTGAGACCGAGACGTGCGAGCGTATGCCCGGTTTTTGTTGGGGTTCGCTGCGCTCACCCCAACCTACAGTCGGCGGCCCAAAATGTTCAATAAACTCGTAGGTTGGGGTGAGCGGAGCGAACCCCAACCCAGATCAATATCCGGCAAGACAACGAACCATGAAAGTCCTGCCCTGCCGGATTCCAACTGCGACTTTCACATTAACCTGGAACGAAAGTCCACGAAAAGAAGAAGGGCGACTCTCTTGATGGTTCGGTTTTTTGATGCCATGGTAAGCGCGGTCGTTTTCCGTTGAACGTCACGTGAACACGGGTAAAGGAAAAGCTCATGAGGTTCTGTCCGGAATGCGGGAAGCCCCTTCAAGAGAAGGCCATTGACGGGCGGGAGCGGAAAGTTTGTTCGGATCCGGCATGTTCCTACGTCTTTTGGAACAACCCCACCCCGGTCGTCGCTGCCGTAGTGGAGTGGAACGGCGCAGTGGTGTTGCTGCGGAGCAAAGGCTGGCCCCGGCGCTTTTTCGGCATTGTGGCTGGCTTTCTCGAAGCCGGGGAGACCCCGGAAGAGGGAATTTTGCGAGAAGTTCGCGAGGAATTGGGCCTCCAGGGTCGCATCGTTGATTTTCTCGGCCATTATGCCTTTGCGGAAAAGAATCAGACCATCGCTGCATACCATGTGCGGGCGGAAGGAAACTTGGTGCCGGGGGACGAAATCGCCGAGGTGAAGATTTTGCCGCCGGAAAAGGTCAAGCCGTGGGATGCGGGCACGGGGCCCGCAGTTAAGGAATTTCTCAGACGCCGCATGGGAGGAGCGGCTGTGGAACGATACGTCCCACCCGGGGAACAACTGGTGCTTGCCGTTTACGTGCAGGATTTGGGAAAATCGTGCCGGTTTTTCCAAGACTTCGGCTTCGTCCTCAGCCGAAGGGACGGTCCGTTTGTGGAACTGCGGTGGGAGGATTCTCTTTTGTTCCTCGTGGAGCGGCCAGAGGCGAAGCCGCCGGAAACGCCGGTGGGGAACATCCGCGTCATGGTTCCCGATGTGGAGGCGATCTACGAAAGAGCCCGGAAGTCAGGCCACCCCATTGTGACACCCCTGGCGGATCGTTATTATGGGCTGAAGGATTTCGTCGTGGCCGGCCCGGACGGCATCCACCTGCGTTTCGCGACCTTTCGAACCGAAAAGGAACAGGGGTGACCGCAAACCATGCCGCCTTACCCGGCTCCCCAAGACCCCATGGCTCAATGCCCAAATGCTTCAATGCCTCAACGACCCAACGACCCAACGACCCAACGACCTAATGACCTAATGACCTAATGACCCGCTCTCCAAAGGATGACCCATGCGTGACACTCATTGGACGAAAACGATGGATGTTTCCGGACATCTCGTGCGGATCGTGGATATGGACGCCCTGGCGAAGGATTTGGGTGTGGACCTGGGGCGCCTTCCCTACTCCATCCGGGTGCTTTTGGAAAACGTGGCGCGAAAGATGGACGGCGTGACCGTGAAGCCCTCCGATGTGGAAAACGCGGCGCGATGGAGCCCCCGCGCGGCAAACCCGGTGGAAGTGGCCTTTTATCCCGCCCGGGTGCTCATGCAGGATTTCACTGGAGTTCCCGCCGTGGTGGATTTGGCGGCCATGCGCGACGCCATGAAGGTGTTGGGCGGCGACCCGCGGCGCATTTCGCCTTTGGTTCCCGTGGATCTGGTCATCGACCATTCGGTTCAGGTGGATGCCTACGGCACGGAGCGGGCCCTGGCGATCAATACCACCAGGGAGTACGAAAGAAACCGGGAACGCTACGCGCTCCTCAAGTGGGCGCAGAAAAGCTTCGACACCCTGCGCGTGGTGCCGCCCCGATCCGGCATCTGTCATCAGGTCAATCTGGAATTTCTCTCCCACGTGATCCTTCGGGAACGAGCGGCCTCGGGCGAAGTGCCCTGGGCCTATCCCGACACCCTTGTGGGGACGGATTCCCACACGACCATGATCAACGGCCTCGGCGTTCTGGGCTGGGGGGTGGGGGGTATCGAAGCGGAAGCGGTCATGCTGGGGCAGCCATATTGGATGACCCTGCCCGAGGTGATCGGCGTGCGGCTTGTGGGCCGCCTCGGCCCCGGGGTCACCGCCACAGATTTGGTGCTCCATGTGACGGAGCGGCTTCGGGCATACAACGTGGTGGAAAAGTTCGTGGAGTTTTTCGGGCCCGGGCTTCGGGAGCTCTCACTTCCGGACCGGGCCACCGTGGCCAACATGGCCCCGGAATACGGCGCGACGGTCGGCTATTTTCCCATCGACGCCGTCACCATCGACTATCTGCGGCTGACCGGAAGGGAAGATCAAGGGGCCGTGGCGGAGGCCTGCAGCACGGCGCTGAAGATCTTTGCCGAAACGGGCCGGGAGCCGGAATATACGGACATCGTCGAACTGGACCTGGCGTCCGTGGAGCCGTCCCTTGCCGGTCCCGCGCGGCCTCAGGACCGCATGGCTCTGACGGAAGTCAAAACCCGTTTCGCCGACGTTTTGGGATGCCGCTACGACCCGAGCGTCCCCAAGATCCAGGTCTCGGTTTTCATGAACGAATCCGGGTGCCGAACCGAAAAACTCAAGGCATGCGCCCCGCTGGGGCAGCGTTTTTTCCCGGTGGACATTCACGGGCGCCTGTCCCGCATCGGAGACGGCAGTGTGGTTTTGGCGGCCATCACGTCGTGCACCAATACGTCCAACCCGTCGGTCATGATCGGGGCGGGGCTGCTTGCGCGAAACGCCGTGCGACGGGGTCTGAGCGTCCCCCCTCATGTGAAAACGTCCCTCGCCCCCGGGAGCACCGTTGTCATGGAATACCTGGCCCATGCGGGGCTGCTGCCCTTCCTGGAGGCCTTGGGCTTTCACGGCGTCGGGTTCGGGTGCACCACGTGCATCGGCAACAGCGGCCCCTTGCATCCCGCCGTGGAAAAGGTCATTAAGGAAGAAAATCTCAACGTGGCAGCGGTGCTTTCCGGAAACCGCAACTTCGAAGCCCGCATCCACCCGCGGGTGCGCTCCAATTTTCTGGCGTCCCCCATGCTCGTCGTGGCCTTCGCCTTGGCGGGTCGGATCGACGTGGATATGGCGCGGGAACCTCTGGCTCTGGATCCCAACGGCGATCCGGTCTATCTGGAAGAACTGTGGCCTTCGCCTGAAGAAGTCCAGAGGATCGCTCGGACCTCGGTGAGGAAGGAATTTTTCCAAAAGGCCTACGGCGCCGTGTTCGATGGAGACGAACTGTGGCGGGACCTTGGCGTTTCGGAAAGCACGACGTTTTCCTGGGATCCGCAGTCCACCTACATTCGAAAGCCACCCTATTTCGACAACATGGCCCTTGAGCCCCATCCGCCCGCCGACATCCAAGGGGCGCGGGCTCTGCTGGTCTTGGGCCGTTCCGTGACCACCGATCACATTTCGCCGGCGGGGTCCATCCCTGAAGATTACCCGGCGGGGCGGTACCTCAAGGACCGCGGCGTGGATCCTGCCGATTTTAATTCCTACGGGGCTCGTCGAGGTAACCACGAGGTGATGATGCGCGGCACGTTCGCAAACATCCGCATCCGAAACCTCCTGGCAGGAGGCAAGGAAGGCGCCTGGACGAAGAAATTTCCCGAAGGGACCGTAATGTTTGTCTACGAAGCCGCCATGGCGTATGCGGCGGAAGGGACGCCCCTCATCGTCCTGGCCGGGGAAGAATACGGCACGGGTTCATCCCGGGATTGGGCCGCCAAGGGAACAGCGCTTTTGGGGGTGCGTGCCGTGATCGCCCAGTCCTTCGAGCGCATCCATCGCAGCAACTTGGTGGGCATGGGCGTCCTGCCCTTGGTTTTTGAAAAAGGGGAAAGTTCGGAGTCCCTGGGGCTGGACGGCACAGAAATCTTTGACATTTCGGGGCTCGGCGACATGGCGCCTCGAAAGAAGCTTCAGGTTCGGGCCATGAAAGCCGACGGGACGGCCGTATCCTTTAGCGTGACGGTCCGCCTGGAAACGGATATCGAAGTGGACTACTTCCGCCACGGCGGCATTTTGCCCTACGTGTTGAGGAAGCTTTGCAGGCAGGGCGCCGCAATGTGATACGGGTTGGCGAGGCCCGCCGTGGTTGTTGTTGGGGTTCGCGTCACTCACCCCAACCTACGTTCCCACGGTCGGCCCGGGCAGAATGTAGAGTGTAGGTTGGGGTGAGCGCAGCGAACCCCAACACCTTAATCTGTTTTGCCGCATTGGCGCTATTTTTTAAAAAACAAATACACCGCCAGGGCCACCAAAATGGCCGCAAAGATTTTCTTGAAATGGGCGGTGGAAACATGTTCCACCAATCGGGCGCCGATCTGTGCGCCCACGATGCCGCCGATACCGAGCAGGAGGCCGGCCCGGTAATCCACGTTGGCCAATTTGTTATGGGCGACGAGGGCGGAGATGGAAATGACCAAAATGGCGAGAAAGGATGTGCCTACGGCGCGCTGGGCGCTAAACCCGTAGAAGAGCAAAAGCGGGACCATGAGGAAGCCGCCGCCCAGACCCGTAAAGGAGGCTCCGATACCCACGAGAATGCCGCTGGAAACCAAGATCCACCATGTCGCCGTCACCGTGTCGCTCCCTTTCCTTTGGCTGTCGTTTTTTCCCACTTTGCCGTCACGATCATAAGCCCTCACCCGCTACCGCTTGTCCATCAAGGAGCCCTTCCTTTTCCCATGAAACGAAAGGCGCGGCCTTCCGCGCCTCCATCGGCAAGATTGGCTCAGCACGTCTCGGATTCGACATAGCGCTCAGGCGATCGTACCGCCTCCATTGGCAATGACAAACCCATGCTGGGACGTTTCCTGGGGTGCCTGGGGCGGGGATCGAACCCGCACGGGCACAAGGTCCCAAGGGATTTTAAGTCCCTTGTGTCTGCCGATTCCACCACCCAGGCATCGGCGCAAACGCTACCATAGGCTCGCGGGCCGTGACAAGCATCAAGGGACGGACCGTGTGTCACAAGGTCGGGTCACAGAAAAAGGTCACGAGACTTTTCACGAGCTGCGCCATAAAAGTAAAATCCAGGGTTTCCAAAGTGTCGTCGACGGTGTGGTAATAGGGATTGCGATAAAAGGCCGAGTCCGTGACCATGACGGCGGGGTACCCTGCATCCCAAAACGGCGCATGGTCGCTCAGCCGCACGGACGGGATGGGCCAGCCGTTCAACGGCACCGTCAAGGTGACCACGGGAAGGTTTGGGTTTTTCTTAAAGGCCTTTTCCACGGCACGGAGCAGGGCACGGGAAGATCCGTTGCCCACGATGCCGATGAAGTCCCCGGTCGGCGGGTAATTCATAAAACCCAGCGGAAAGGGATAACTTTGACATCCCGGCTGCCGGCACGTATAGCCCACCATTTCCAGACAAATCATGCCGTCGATCCGTTCTTTCGCCTTCTTGGCGTTCTTAGCACGCACCCGGCTTCCCATGGCGCGCGTCCCGTACGCCGGAGGTTCCTCCAGGGCAAAGCCGGCGAATTGCACGGAAACCTGTGACGCCTCTCCGCAGGCCGCGGCGTGGAGGATGCGGGCGGTTTCCAGCAACACCGCCACCGCGCTGGCGTTGTCGTCCGCGCCCACGGTTCCCGCCAGGGAATCATAGTGGGCCCCGACAAGATACCGTCGGGGCGAATCCTCCGATCCGGTTTCGGCCAAGATATTGGCCACGGTCGTCTCGCCGTAAGGGTAAGGCTCTTCCCACACTCGAAGCCCCGCCTTTCGGAAGACGTCCCCGAGATATTGTGCGGCGCGCCTGTGGCCCACCGGATTCGCCACGCTGCGCTCTCCAATGTCCACCGTGAGCACCTGCACATGGTACCTGAGGGCGGCTTCCAAGGCCGCCATGTCATCGAAAAATCGCGCCGCGGGATTCATGGCCCCTTCCTGCATCCCCCAACACAAGCCTCCCGCCGTAAAGACCCAACAGGCCGCAAGGCCTGCCGCGATCCCTCTGGGCTTCCAAACCGGCACGCTCACCCCCCGGAAATCGTTCCTTGGCATGAGATATGCTTATCTCAACATAAAATAATCCGTCGGGAAAGGGCATCCCATGAAGGTGATTTCCATGCAAGAATACATGGAACGGCGAGCTCGGGCGCGCGAGAGGGCGCTCTATTTGGCCATCGAGCAGGAGCAACGGCACTTTAACGCAGCCTGGGATAATCTGCAAAAACTTCCCCCCCATCTCGTGGTCCGGATCTTCCAAAAGAGCCTCAAATATGGTCTCTTGAACCTTCAAGACATGCACAAGAGGTTCGATTGAGGGCTCTCGAATGGGGGGATAAGACCATGATGGCAGAAGATGGAAGACTGGAAAAGGACACCCTGGGCGATGTGCTGGTGCCTCGATCGGCTTACTACGGGGCTCAGACACAAAGGGCCGTGGACAATTTTCCCATAAGCGGCACCCCCATGCCGCGGCCCTTTCTGGAGGCTTTGGCTCTCATCAAGGAAAAAGCCGCGGAAGTCCACGCCGCCGACGGGCGGCTGGATCCCGCCTTGGCGGACGCCATCTGCCAGGCCGCTCGGGAAGTGCGATCCGGAAAGCATTGGGACCAATTCCCCGTGGATGTGTTCCAGACGGGTTCCGGGACGTCCACCAACATGAACATGAACGAAGTGCTGGCGGGACGGGCCAATGAGATCCTCACGGGACGCCGTGGAGGAAAACATCCGGTTCACCCCAATGACCATGTGAACATGGCCCAGTCCAGCAATGATGTCATCCCCACGGCGCTCCACATCGCCGGGTGGTGTGGGATCCGGGACAAAGTCCTGCCGGCCTTGGGCCGCCTCGAAGAGACCTTGCGCCGAAAGGCGGAAAGCTTTGCCGATGTCATCAAAATCGGCCGCACTCATCTGCAGGACGCTCTGCCCGTCACATTGGGTCAGGAATTTTCCGGCTATGCGCGCCAGATCGCCCTGGGCCGGGATCGGCTCCGTGCGGTGGAGCCGCGCTTGAGTGAAGTGGCTCTTGGAGGCACAGCCGTGGGAACGGGAGTCGGGGTGCCCCCGGGTTTCGTCAAGAAGGTGTTGGACCGGATCAACGCCGAAACGGGAGGGGCATTTCGGGAAGCCGAAAACCATTTCGAAGCGCAAAGCGCCCAGGACGCCGTGGTGGAAACCGGCGGGGCCTTGAAGACGGTGGCCGTGAGCCTTTACAAAATCGCCAACGATCTCCGATGGCTCGCTTCAGGGCCGCGGTGCGGGCTCAGCGAAATCCGGCTGCCGGCGGTGCAGCCGGGATCATCCATGATGCCGGGAAAAATCAACCCCGTCATCCTGGAAGCCGTGATTCAAGCCGCCACCCGGGTCATGGGAAACGATGGGACCCTCACTTTGGCCGGACAAGGGGGCGTTTTCGAACTGCACCTCATGCTGCCGCTCTTGGCTTACACCCTGCTGGAATCCATCGAACTCATCGGCAACAGCGCTTCGGTCTTGGCTGATAAGTGCATCCAGGGGATTCAGGCTCACCGGCAGCGATGCGCCGCCTTGGTGGAACAGAGCCTGGCCCTGGCGACCTCGCTCGTTCCCCTCTTGGGCTACGACAAGGCGGCGGAAGTGGCCAAGAAGGCCTACGAGGACGGAGTCACGGTGCGGGAGGCGGCCCGATCCTTGGGGATCGCCCCTGAGGAAACCATCGATGCGGCTTTGGCGGATGTGGTTCCTCGAGACCGGCGCTGAGGCGGATCGTCAAAGATGTGACGGTGCGGGCCAAGGGAGAAGGGTGGCGGATGGGACGCGCGGCCGGAGGGAGCGGCCCTCCAAGGGTTTTTTGAAACAAGGACGCGGGTGGCCCTTGGGGGAGATGGTGGGGTTTGCGGCGCTGAGTCTAGCAGGTATTTGATGTTGGGGTTCGCTTCGCTCACCCCAACCTACATCTGGGGGTTGGTGCGCTGAGTCTAACGGATATTTCATGTTGGGGTTCGCTTCGCTCACCCCAACCTACATCGACATCTCTTGATGTTGGGGTGAGCGAAGCGAACCCCAACGTGCCTTTCCACATCCTGATGGAGAGGGGGAGGGAAGGCCTGCTTCTTGCTAAAGGTGGAGGAAGGCTGAGGCGCGCGGGGAAAAGAGCCGTCGGCGTGAGCCCCGCCCGGTTGCGAGGGAAAAAGCTGCCGCAGAGGAGGAAAACCCGGTGGGCGTGTCTTTCATTCGAAAAACCATCCCGAGCCCCACGACAGGGACGAGTGCGTCCGTAAGCCATGCGCCGACTTTGGTTCGCGCCATGGGACAGCGGCTTTTTGAAAACGTGCTTCGCGGCCAAGGACAACCCATCCCGGATTCCGTGGCCGCTCCCGGAGAAGAGCTGGCGCTCATGGAAAACGCATCCCAAGCCCCCAATCTTTCGGGGGTGCGAGCAGCCGTGCAGGGGGCGGATCCCGCCACACGGCAGGCCATGATCACGGCCGCCTACATCAAGGCGTCCGCCTTGGGGTCGGGAGCTTCGCCGTGGAAAACGCCGGGCGTCCTCGGAACGTCCTTTCGAGGGATTTCAGGGGGCTTGTCAGAGGTTCCAGCGACGGCGGCTCTCGAAGGCCCCCCAACGGAAGGGCGCACGGGTGCGGGCCAGGAGGGGCTCGGAAGCCTGGCCGCAAGATTCGAATCCGGATCCCTCGGTAGTGAAGCCGTGGGCTACGATCCCGGAGGCGGCACGTCTTACGGCCTCTACCAGATCGCTTCCCGAACCGGCACCATGGAGCGCTTCCTGGATTTTCTCGCCGTGCATGAACCCCGCTGGGCACAGCGCCTGAGAGCCGCCGGGCCGGCCGATACGGGCGGATCAGACGGGGCCATGCCCCGGGTGTGGAAAGCCATTGCCCGGGAAAACCCCGAAAGGTTCGCGCAGCTCCAGCAGGCCTTCATTCGCGAGACCCACTATGAACCGGCCCGCCGCGCCGTGGAAGACGCTACGGGGGTTGATCTGGAAAAGGCGTCCAGGGCCGTGCAGGAAGCGCTGTGGAGCGCCTCCGTGCAGCACGGGCCGGGGCGGGCCGCCGACATGTTCATCCGGGCGCTGAAATCTCAAGGACTTGGGGGGAGTCCCGTGGACGAAGCGGCCCTCATCCATTCCGTTTATCGGGATCGAGGCCGTTCGAGCCGCTTCTTTTCGGGATCTCTGCGAGAGGCTCTCTTGCGCCGTTTTCAACAAGAAAAGGCCATGGTCCTCGCCATGCTCACGGGTGAGAACGAAACGACGGCCTGAGAAGGGACCGGCGAGGGCGGCTCGAGCCGCCCTCGCCGGTTTTGCAAGGGCCGAAGGATGAAGAAGTCTCGCCGTCTTCGGGCCTAAGAGGCCAACTCTGGGAGGTTCCGGTAGAACTCCAAGGCTTCAGGGTTGGCCAGGGCGTCTTTGTTCTTCACGTCCTGGTTGTGGATGACTTTGCGCACCGCCAGCTCCACCTTCTTGCCGCTGATGGTGTAGGGGATATCCGGAACGGCGATGATCTTGGCCGGCACGTGACGCGGCGTGGTGTTGGTCCGGATGGCGGTCTTGATGCGGTTGATAAGGGCGTCGTCCAGCACGCACCCTTCCCGGAGCTTCACGAAGAGGATGACCCGCACGTCGTTGTCCCAATCCTGGCCCACGACGAGGCTGTCGAGAATTTCCGGAATGGTTTCCACCTGTCGATAAATTTCGGCGGTGCCGATGCGCACCCCGCCGGGATTGAGGGTGGCGTCGGAACGCCCGTAAATGATCACGCCGCCGTGTTCGGTGATTTCGATGAAATCACCATGGTGCCAGACGCCCGGGAACACGCTGAAATAGGCGTCCCGGTATTTCTGCCCGTCCGGATCGTTCCAAAAGTAGATGGGCATGGACGGAGCGGCCGCCGTGCAGACCAGTTCACCCTTTTGGCCGATGACCGGTTTTCCGTTTTCGTCCCAGGCTTCCACCTTCATGCCCAGGCCCCGGCACTGCAGTTCCCCCGCATAGACCGGGCCCATGGGGTTTCCTAGAGCAAAGCACGAAATGATGTCCGTGCCGCCCGAAATGGACGACAGGCACAGGTCCGCCTTGATGTCCCGGTAGACGTATTCAAAACTTTCGATGGCCAGAGGCGACCCCGTGGACAAAACGGCCTTGAGGGGGCTCAGGTCGTAGGTTTCCTTGGGTTTGACGCCGGCCTTTTCCACGGCCGCCAAATATTTGGCGCTGGTTCCGAAGATGGTGATCTTTTCGTCCTGCGCCATCTGCCACATGGCTCCCGGGTCGGGGTAGAACGGGGACCCGTCGTAGAGGAGGACGCGGGCGCCCAGCATGAGGGAGCTCACGAGCCAGTTCCACATCATCCAGCCGCACGTGGTGAAGTAGAAAATGGTGTCGTCTCGGGTCACGTCTGTGTGGAGTTTCAATTCCTTGAAGTGCTGGATCAGGGTGCCCACAGCCCCGTGGACGATGCATTTGGGAATGCCCGTGGTGCCGGACGAGTACATGATGTAGAGGGGGTGGTTGGCGGGCAGCTGTTCGAAATCGATGGTCAAGCCGTTTTCCTTGGCCATGAAGTCGTCCAGGAGGACGCCGTTTCGCACGCGGTCGGCATCGGGATGGGCCTCCGTGTAGGGGATCACCACCACCTTTTCGATGGTGGGCAGTTCCTTGAGGATTTCGCTGATGCGTTCCAGGGAATCGAAGGTCTTGCCGTTGTACTGGTAGCCGTTGGCGGTAAAAAGCACCCGGGGCTGGATTTGGCCGAACCGGTCCAAAACCCCTTTGATGCCGAAATCCGGGGAGCACGACGACCACACGGCGCCCACGCTGACGGAGGCCAGCATGGCCACGACCGTTTCGATCATGTTGGGGACAAAACCGGCGATCCGGTCTCCCGGCTGGATGCCCATGGCCCGCAAGGACGCCGCGAGGCGCGCCACCCGGTCATAGAGCTCGCCATAGGTGATGTGCACCGTCGGGCGGCCTTCGCCCTTGAAACTCAAGGCAATGTGGTCGTCTCGATACCGCAGCAGATTTTCGGCGAAGTTCAACCTCGCCCCTTCAAACCAGCGGGCGCCCGGAAGCTTTTTCACGTCGTCCACGACCTGATCGTAGGAACGGCTGACCGAAAAGCCCGCATAGTCCCACAAGGTCGCCCAAAATGTGGGGATTTCTTCAATGGACCACTGGTAAAGGTCGTCGTAAGTGCGGAACGCTGTGCCGTGCTTCTCGTTCACATGCTGCAGAAACCGGAACATGTTGGTGCTTCGCGCGCGCTCTTCGCTCGGGTGCCAAAGCAGTCGACTCATGAAAGCCTCCGTTTTCCATGAAATTCGTCAATTTCCCCAGATGCCCTCCGCATCCTTCCATCCGCAGGCCATCGGTTGAGAAGGCCGAGCATCCGCAGAAACTGAGGCATGTGTCGCGAGAAGGCGAGGGGCGACGGCCACGAATAGAAGCGCACCGCCATGCTAGCAAGTTTTGGATGTGAACAAAAGTTTAAAATACGCAAACTTTCCCGGAAGGCCTAAAGTTCCGGGGGACCTGCCGGGATGAGGCAGATGATGCGCAAAGGCTCATCGGAGGTGTTCTTAATCTGGTGTTCTTCGTTGGGAGGGATGAACACGGCGTCTCCCTGGGCGATGGGAACCCATTGGCCTTCTTTGTAGGCGGAGCCGCGCCCTTCGTGGACGAAGATTTCATGTTCCCAGTCGTGGGCGTGGCGTGGGGTGTGGCCGCCCGGGTTGATTTCGAAAAGGCGCATGCAAAAGCGGCGGGCGCCGTCTCGAGCGCCGATGAGAAGGCGGCCGGTCACGCCCCGGGCGGCTTCGTTATCGAAGAAGGTGCCGGGAATGTCCTTGTAGGATTGGATTTTCATGGTTAAGACTCCTTTCAATGGATGAGGGTTGGTGCCCGCAGTCCGGCGCACACCGCTTTCATTAGAGGATCCGCTTCGGTGTGGCAAGTGAGGAGGCGTTCATGAGCCGCTTTTTCGGCGCTCGGGTGCCGCGATGCGTCCGCCATGTCCATGTGAACATGCCGTGGGTGATGCTTCCCAAGTACCTGAGCGTCATCGAAGAAGAGAGATTCCACCTGGAATTGGGCTTCACGGGGGAGGATCTGGACCGTTTGGACTGGAAGTCGCTGGATGGTTCCATCGCCCTCCTGCGCTCCTGGGGATGCACCCTCACGCTCCATGGGCCCTTTTGGGAACTGTGTGCCGGAAGCTGCGATGCGCTCATCCGCCGGGTGACCCTTTTGCGGTGGCACCAGATCTTGGATGTGGCCGCACGGGTGAAACCTGAACATGTGGTGTGCCACACGGGCTTCGACCCCAGGCACCACCGGGACCAGAAAAGGGCGTGGGTTTCCAGGGCGTTGACGCTCTTGGAGCCGCTGGTGGATCGAGCCGAGCGCCTCCAGGTGTGCCTGTGCTTGGAAAATGTGTGGGAAGAGGATCCATCGCTTCACCAAGACATCCTTTCCCGGCTGGATTCGCCTTTCTTGGGCTTTTGCCTCGATGTGGGACACCAGCACGCTTTTTCTCGAACGCCCCTTTCGGTGTGGCTGGAGGCTTTAGGCGAGCGGCTTTTGGAGGTGCACCTGCACGATAATGACGGGCGCGGGGACGATCACCTGCCGGTGGGCATGGGCACCATTGATTTCGGGCTTCTTTTTGAGACCCTGATGCGCAAAGGGCGAAAGCCGCTGCTCACCGTGGAGCCCCACACCAAGGAGCATCTGGTGAAGACGCTGTTAAACCTGGACAAAATGCTCCCGGCCGGCGAGATGGAGCGAGATGGAAACATGTAGGTTGGGGTGAGCGCAGCGAACCCCAACAGAGGTTTTTCGGGCGCTTTCCCGGGAAAACCCCTAGTTGAAAGGAGCGGCAATGATGGCCATTGTGGAGGTCAGTGTGGTCCCCTTGGGCACGGGGGGAACCAGCCTGAGCCCCTATGTGGCGGGGGCGGTGGAAATCTTGGAGGCCAGCGGTCTTTCTTACGAATTGACAGCCATGGGAACCATCATCTATGGAGATTTGGACAGGATTCTGGAAACCGTTCGGGCCATGCACGAAAGTTGTTTCCAAAAGGGCGTGCGTCGGGTCCTGACGCAGATCAAGATCGACGACCGTCGGGATCGGGCGAGCACGCCGGAGGACAAGGTCCGATCCGTTTTGGAGAAAACAAGGCGTTCGCCGTCCCGGCGGACCGATGCGGTGTGAGGAAGACATGCGCGAGTTGGTGCATTATCTTGTGAAGGCTTTGGTGGATCAACCGGACAGGGTGGTTCTGGAAGAGAAGGCAAGCGGGGATACGGTGCTTTTTGAATTGTCCGTGGCTCCGGAAGACATGGGCAAGGTGATCGGCAAGAACGGAAAGACCATCGAGGCGTTGAGGACCGTGGTGCAGCTTGCGGCAACCAGCGCGGGCAAGAAGTGCCGCCTGGAGGTTTTGGGCTGAGGCGCTCCGAAGGGAAGAGGGACGAACCTTTTGCGAGGACGCGGAGGAGAGGGGATGACCACACATTTTAGGGAACTCGCGGTGGAAGAGCTTCGTGCGAGCGTGGATCCGAACGCTTTTCCCTTTGACCACACAGGGGTGCTGCCCCCCTTGGAGGAAGGCGTGGTGGGTCAGGAAAGGGCCATTGACGCCATCAAGTTCGGCATGGGCATGAAGGAAAAGGGCTACAACATCTTCATCGCCGGTCCCGCCAAAGCCGGGCTCACCTACATCGCCCGGACCTTCCTGGAAGAGCAGGCCAAGAAAGAGCCGACGCCGCCCGATTGGTGTTACGTCTACAACTTCAAGCAACCGGACGAGCCCAAAAGCCTCCGACTTTCTCCAGGGCGCGGCAAAGAACTCAAGAAGGACATGGAATCCTTCATCCAAACCCTGCAGGCCAAGATCCCGGAAGTGTTCGACAGTGACGATTATCGGGCCAAGGAAGCGGAAGTGCACCAGGGGTTTGAACGGCGCCGGCGTCAGATCATCGACGAGCTGTCCGAAATGGCCCGGGAAGAAGGCTTTATCCTGCAGTTTTCCCAAGTGGGCATGGTGATCATTCCGGCCAACAAAGAGGGTCAGCCCATGAGCCAGGAGGAGCTGAGCGAGCTGACCGATGAGGAAAAGAAAGCCCTTCGGGAAAAAAGTGATGAGCTGCAGGAGAAGATGAAGGCGGCCATTAAACGGATCCGGCAGGCCGAGGCCGAATTCAAAGAAAAGCACGCCAAACTCGACAACGAAATCGCCATGTTCGTCGTCGGGCAGCTCATGGAGCACTACATCGAAAAGTACGAAGACGAACCGGGCGTGCTGGACTACTTCAAGGCCGTCCAGGAAGACATCCTGGAAAACATCGAGGAATTCAAGAAAAAGCCCGAAGGCCAGCAGCAGATGGGCCCGTTTCCCATGCCGCCCCGGGAAGCGGCCATGCGCAAGTACGACGTCAACGTCCTCATCGACAACTCGGAAACCCAGGGCGCCCCGGTGGTCATCGAATCCAACCCGGCGTACCCCAACCTTTTCGGCAGCATCGAAAGGCAGGCGTGGTTCGGGGCTTTGTTCACCGATTTTACCATGATCAAACCCGGGGCCCTACACCGCGCCAACGGCGGCTATCTCGTCATGAAGGCTTTGGATCTCTTGAAGTGGTACCTTTCTTGGGAAGCGATCAAGCGGGCCTTGCGCGACGGGGTGATCAAGATCGAGGATCTGGGCGAACTGTACGGCATTTTCAGTACACGGACCATCCGTCCCGAACCCATTCCCATGGACGTGAAAATCGTCCTCACGGGCGACCCCTACCTTTACTATCTCCTCTATATTTACGACGACCGGTTTCAAAAGCTCTTCAAGGTCAAAGCACACCTGGACGATCAAATGGACCGCAAGGAAGACACCGTGCTCCAATGCGCCCGCATGATCAGCCGGTTCTGTCAGGAAAACAAAATCCGCCATTTGGATCGCACCGGCGTGGCCCGGGTGCTGGAATACAGCATGGAGGCCACGGGCGATCGGGACAAGCTCAGTTTGGAGTTGGGCGACATCAGCGATCTCCTTCGGGAAGCCAATTACTTTGCCGCCCTGGACAACGCGGAATTTATCCAGCGGGACCATGTGCACCAAGCCGTGCAAAAACGCATTTACCGGGCCAACCTCGTGGAGGAGCGGGTCAAGGAACTGGTCAAAAAAGACATCTTCTGGGTGGAGACCTCCGGTGCCAAGGTGGGGCAAGTCAATGGCTTGTCGGTCCTCATGACGGGCGATCACGAGTTCGGCAAACCCAATCGGATTACCGCCACGGTGTCCGTGGGTCGCGAAGGCGTTGTGGCCATCGAACGGGAATCCAAGCTGAGCGGCAACATCCACACCAAGGGGGTCATGATCCTCACGAGCTTCCTCAAGGAACGCTTTGCCCACAACAAGCCCATCTCTCTGACGGCCACCCTGTGCTTTGAGCAGAGTTACGGCATGGTGGAAGGGGACAGCGCCTCCAGCACGGAACTCTACGCCATCCTGAGCGCCCTGTCCGGCGTGCCCATCAAGCAGGGGATCGCCGTGACCGGATCGGTCAGCCAGAAAGGGGAAATCCAGCCCGTGGGCGGAGTGACGCAAAAGATCGAGGCCTTTTTCGACATTTGTGCACACAAGGGCCTGAGCGGCGACCAGGGCGTGATCATCCCCGAGAAGAATGTGCGCAACCTCATGCTCAAGCAGGCGGTGGTGGATGCGGTCAAGGAAGGGAAGTTCCACATCTGGCCCGTGAGCCGTATCGAAGAAGGAATTGAAATCCTTACAGGCGTTCCGGCCGGGGAACTCCAGCCCGACGGCACCTATCCCGAAGGGACCATCTTCCGGAAGGCGGATGACCGGCTCAAAGAAATCGCGGAAATCGTCAAGAAATTCGGCAAGGACGAAGACGGCGGAGGCCGACCTTCGGAAGAAGGCGGCGGGGGCGGCTGCCCGAGCTGCGATCGGTAGCGTTGTGTCATGCGGCCGCCGCCCGTTGGGGCCAAGGCCGAGCCGACCAGGATGGGAGGGAGCCGTCGCTTTCCGGAAGGCGCCGAGATGGAGACATGTAGGTTGGGGTGAGCGCAGCGAACCCCAACCTTCTAACGGGGTGGCTCCCGCCCTTTAAGGCGGACAATCCCGCTCGCAGAGGGCCCCCATCCCTCGCTTTGTCGCCGGGGAAAATGCATGTTGGCGGGCGTGCTTTTTGTTGGGGTTCGCTTCACCCATTGTTGGGGTTCGGTTCTTTCATTGTTGGGGTTCGGTTCTTTCATTGTTGGGG
>JBBFKW010000018.1:49321-106112 GCA_037481835.1 Desulfosoma sp.
GGTTCGGTTCTTTCATTGTTGGGGTTCGGTTCTCTCATTGTTGGGGTTCGGTTCTCTCAGTGTTGGGATTCGGTTCTCTCAATGTTGGGATTCGGTTCTCTCAATGTTGGGATTCGCTTCGCTCATTGTTGGGGTTCGCTTCGCTCACCCCAACCTACGGGTTTGTTGAAGGAATTGGGCTCGCCGTTCTGAGAGGGGTGGCGGGACATGGCCGAAAAAAATTCTTGCCGGGGTTTCCTGCTTCCACGCGTGCTGTGCATTGCCCTGATCTGGGCGGTGGGGGTCGCCGTCCCGGGCGCTCAGGCGGCTGGTGGGAGCGTCATCGTTCTTGTCGCTGATGGGGCGGGCATCGCCCACACCACGATGGCCCGTTGGGCTTCGCCGTCCCGGACACTCCCTGTGGATTCCATGAAAGCCTTTCTGGTGCGTACCTACGGGGCCGAATCCCTGGTGACCGATTCCGCGCCGGCGGCCACGGCCTTTGCCACAGGGCACAAGACCAGCGACAAGTTCGTCGGGGTGCTGCCGGGGCCCGTGACGCTTCCCGGAATTGCGCCGGTGCCTCCCGAACGGCAGCAAAAGCCTGTGGCCTCCGTCCTGGAAGGGGCCAAACTCGTGGGCAAGGCCACAGGGCTTGTGGCGACGTCCAACGTCCAGCACGCCACCCCGGCCGCCTATTCGGCCCACTGGCCCGATCGGAACCATTACAACGAAATCGCGGAACAACAGGTCTATCAAGACATAGACGTGGTTTTCGGGGGCGGCGGGAAATATCTGCGCCCCGTGTCCCAAGGGGGAGCGCGAACCGACGGGGAAAATCTCATCCAGGTTTTAAAGGATCGCGGCTATACCATCGTTCAAACTCGGGAAGAGATGCGCCGGACTCAGGCGCCGAAGGTGTGGGGGCTCTTTGCCGAAGACGCCATGGAACGGGACCTGGATCGGGCGGTTTTCGCTCCCCGGGAACCTTCCCTGGCCGAGATGACCGCCAAGGCCATTGAAATCCTTTCTCGCCATCCCAGGGGCTTTTTTCTGTTCGTGGAAGGCAGCCAGGTGGATTGGGCATCCCATGGGAACGACCCGGTGGGGGTCGTGACCGAGCTCCTGGCTTTTCATGAGGCGGTGCAAGTGGCTCTGGACTATGCTCGAAGCCGCGACGATACGGCCGTTTTCGTCTTTTCGGACCACGGAAACGGCGGCATGAGCCTGGGGAATGCCTCAACTGACGGGACCTATTCCCGCATGTCTTACGAATCCGTGGTCGCGCCGCTCAAAAGAGCCGTCCTCACGGCGGAAGGCATTGCCAAGCACATCGGGGACAACCGCACGGAATCCCGTATCAGAGAAGTTCTCCGGCGCTCTTGGGGGCTGGACGACCTGACCGCCGAAGAAGTCGCCCGGATTCAAGATTATCGAGGGCCCCATTTGAGCAATGCCGTCGCTCCCATCATGAGCGTTCGGGCCAACATTGGATGGACCACCCACGGGCACACGGGTGAGGATGTCATCCTATACACCTACGGGCTGGACATGCCTGCGGGGACTGTGGAAAACACGGACATCGCCCACGCGTGCGCTCAGTGGATGGGGTTTCGCCTCGAAGACGTGGACGCCAAGCTGTTCCGGCCGGCCGAAGACGTCGCGGCGCAGCTCGGAGGCCGTGTTTCCATCGACAGGTCGGAGCCGGAGAATCCCGTCTTGGTGATCCGAAAAGAAGAGGGCGCTGAGGCGCGATTTCCGTTTTCCAAAGATCTCATGATCATGGACGGGAAAACCATCCGGCTGAAGGGGCCCACGGTCTACGCCCCTCACACGGGCACGGTCTACCTCACGCTGGAAAAGGAGGAATAGACAGAAGCGGCTCCGGCTCCAGGCGCCGCCGCCACGGGATGCGTCAGCGGTTTTGTTCCAGGCGGCTTCTCGCTTGGGTGCACTGCATGGTGTAAAGGGTAGCGAGGAGCCGGTAGAAGACCTCTTCCGGATCTTCTTCCGTATGGCACACCGTGTGGCTTGCGGGCGGCAGGGGTTCGTCCAGCGGCTCGTATTCTTTGAGGAAGTGCGGCAGATGATGGAGCCTCGCGTCGGAAAGAGTGGGGCGCCCGTTGCGGGCGGCAAGGCGCTTTTCCAGCGTTTCCCGGGAACAGCGGCATTCCACGATGATAAAGGCGGCGTCGTGGTCTTGAGCCAGCCGGAGGGCCTCTTCGCGCCATTTTCTTTCGGCGAAGGTGGCATCCAGGACGACGGATCGCCTTTCTTTGAGCTCTTCATGGGCCTGGTTCAGGAGATGGCCGTAAACCAGCCGGCGGCGTTCCTTGCGGTAGAGCCCGGCCCCGTAAGCCGAATCTTCCGACGGTGCCTCAAGAGATCCCGAAAAGAGGTCGCGGCGCACGGCGTCCGATTGGAAGAGAAGGATGCGGAACGCCTGGGCAAGACGGGCGGCGTGCAAGGATTTTCCGGACGCCGGCAGTCCGCAAAAAACATAAAGGGTCGGGCGGGTCATGGTTGCGGCGTAGGTGTAGGCCAAATCCAGGTATTGAGCCGCTTGTGATTTGCAGCGAAGCGATTCTTGCCCTCTTTCGGCTTCTGCCTTTTCTTCCTTCAATTCCTGGAGGCGCAGGCAGGAGACCTTGACCCTCACCATAGCCCGATAGCACGCATAAAAATCCACAACCCGGTACAGTGACGGATCCCGGGCGTTTCGGACATAGGCATCGAGAATGATGAGACTCTGGGGGAAAGCCCCGCGGGCATCCAGGTCCATGTGAAGAAACGCCAGGTCCGCCGCCGCATCCCCGAACCGGAACCGGTCGTTGAATTCGATGGCGTCGATGATCTGGATGCCGTCGTCGAGGAAATACACGTGGTCCGATCGCAAGTCACCGTGGCCGTCACAGATGCGATCGTCCCCGAGCCGCCCGTCAAAGAGATCCTTGTGGCCTTCCATGAAGGCTTCGTTGACGTTGCGGACGAGGCGCCATTTTTCGGCATCCAGGACGGAACCCACGAAAGGCTCGGTCTGTTCGAAGTTTTCAAGGACGTTTCGGCCGATGACGTTGAGGGTTCCGAATCGGCGGATTTCCTCGTTTCTTTCGGCTTGGGCGTAAAAGGCGGCCAGACGTTCCCCCAGAGCGCGACACCGGCCTTCATCCAAGGCCCCCGATTCCGTCAGGGCCTGGAGGCTGCGTTCGGGAGGAAGCTGCTTCATGAGCACGGCGCACTCCACGAGCTCCCCGGGGCCGTCCAGGGACAGGATTCCCGAATCGCCCCGGCGCACCGCCACCACTCTTTCATAGACGCCACGGCTGAAGCGCCGGTTCAGGGACACTTCCCTGTGGCAGAATCGGCAGCGGGCCTCAAGGTCGGTGAAGTCGAGGAAGCCGAAGTCGACGGGTTTTTTGAGCTTGTAGACCCATTGCCCGGTGAGGAAAACGGCGGAAATGTGGGTGTCGATCCTTTCGATGGCCGTTACGGGGTGGGGATAAAAACGGGGATCGGTGAAGGCGCGGCAGACCCTTTCGAATGCGGCCAAGGCGTCGTCCATGGCGGCGGGATCCTCATGGACCCGACGGCGCCTCACAAGGCGCGTTCGATAAACGCGTAGGCGCTGTGGTTGTGAATGGATTCAAAATTTTCCACATCCACTTGAAACCATCGGATGTGGGGGTTTTTTTTCAGCCGATGGGCCACATCCCGCACCACATCTTCCACGAACTTGGGATTTTCATAGCCCTTTTCGGTGACGAACTTCTCGTCGGGCCTCTTGAGCAAGGAATAAACTTCGCACGAGGCCGCCTCTTCCACGATGCGGATGAGGTCCTCGATCCAAATGAATTTCTTGAACCGCACGGCCAGGCGCGCCATCCCCCGTTGGTTGTGGGCGCCGTGCTCCGAGATTTCCCGGGAGCACGGGCATACCGTGGTGATGGGCACGTTGACTTCCACGACAAGATCGAAGCCGTCCTGGCCGCTCAAGGACCCACTCACGCGGCACATGTATTCCATGAGGCCCGAGGTGCCGGTTACGGGAGAGAGCTTTTCGATGAAGTAGGGGAAGCTGATTTCCAGATGGGCCGATTGGGCGTTCAGCCGGGACTGCATGGCTTCCAGGATCTTGGAAAACTCGCGGATATCCAAATGGCCGTAAAACTCGTTGAGGATCTCGACGAAGCGGCTCATGTGGGTGCCCTTGAATTCCCGCGGCAGATTCACATACATGTTGATGCTCGCCACGGTGTGTTGCACCCCGTTTTTCTTGTCCATGACGGTGAGGGGATAGCGGATGTTCTTGACCCCCACCTTGTCCACGTGGATATTTCGGTGGTCGAAAAGACTCTGCACGTCGATCATGGCCGAACCGTTTTATTCGCTGAGCTGGTGACGACGGCTCAGTTCTTCGGCGATGGTTTCCAGGGCCTTGCGGGTGTTTTCGCCCATGCGGTCGGCGAAGACCCCTGCACAATCCGCTTCGATGAGGCTTTCGTCGTAGGGGATGAATCCAAGGAACTGAAAGCCGTTCAGGTTTTGCTGCAAAAAGGCGCTGTCCCGGTCGTTGCGGATCTTGTTTCCCACCACGTACACATTGCCGATGCCGATGTCGGCGGCCAGATCTTTGACCTTGAGCGCCGTTTCGATGCTGCGCCGACCCGGTTCCACAACGATGATCAAGGCGTTGACCGCTCTTGAGGTGCCCCGGCCCAGGTGTTCGATTCCGGCTTCCATGTCCATGACGACGACTTCGTCTCGCCTCAGGATCAGGTGATGCACCAGGTTCTTGAGGAGCACGCTTTCCGGACACACGCAGCCCGTGCCCCCTTTTTTCACTCCGCCCATGACCATGAGCCGCACGCCGGGACAGCACGGCACGGCGATTTTTTCCGGCAAGTCGTCCACTTTGGGATTCATCTTGAAAAATCCGCCGAAACCGCCGGGAACGGATTCGGTGCGTTCGGCGATGAGTTGTTTCATTTGGGAAATGGGGGTGATGGAGCCCGCGTCGGCCACCCCCAAGGCATGGCCCAGATTGGCGTCGGGATCGGCATCGATGGCCAGAACCGACTTGCCGTGGTCGGCGAACCATCGCGCCAAGAAAGCCGAAAGAGTCGTCTTGCCCACACCGCCTTTGCCGCTCACTGCGATTTTCACCGATCGGTCCTCCCTGCTGGGAAAAGCTTTGCCTTGCGTTGCGCCGCACAGCCCTTTTAATACGTCCCACAGGGCCTGACAACCCTTAATGCCGAAGGCGCCGAGAAGAACCGGCGCTCCAGGGCGCTCCTCCAGCCGGCTTCCCGGGGCTATGCCACATCAGGCGAAACCCGGTTGATCCTCAAGGGGAGATTTGCTAAAGAATCGCCAACATCCACCTTTCTGCGCACCGTGAAGGGCCCTTACCCCCAATGGCGAGGAATCTCATGCTGCCTCAACTGATCCAGGCCTTCGATCACATCAAGGAATTGATGGTTTTTTATGAACCGGATTTTCGAGTGGTGTGGCTCAATCAGGCGGTCGTGCGCTGGGCGGGGAAGCCACCGGAAGACATCGTGGGCAGGCGGTGTTACGAAGCATTTTACGGCCGCTCGGGCCCCTGTCCGGGCTGCCTCGTTCAGAGAGTCATCGCTACGGGAAAGGCCGTGGAAGCGGAGCACCGCGGAGCCGATGGGAGAATCTGGGGTGTAAGAGCCTATCCCGTGCGCTCGGAAACGGGAGCCCTGAAGGGGGTCATGGAAATTTCCCTCGACCTCAGTGCCATGAAGGCGGCTCAGGAGGCGCTGAAGGATCGGGAAAGGCGCTATCAGGCGGTGCTCCAAAATACACTGGACGGCATTTGCGTCGTGTCGGCGGATGATTGGAAAATCGAGGAAATCAACCCCGCTTTGACGTCCCTGCTGGGCTGCTGCGACAGGGCGCCCATGGGCGTTTCACTCTTGGATTTCGCACAAGGCAATCCAGAGTCCTTGGAACGGCATCTTGGGGACGTGCTGCGCACGAAGAAGGGAAAAGTCGTCGAAACCCGTCTTGCGGCCAAAGACGGGCGACTCCTCGATGTGGAACTCAGCCTCAATCCGCTGGCCCTCCAAGGAGAGAATCGGATCATCGTGGTGTGCCGGGACGTTCGAGAGCGCAACGCGGCACTCGCCGAACGCCTTCGAACCCAAAAGCTGGAATCCCTCGCCATCATGGCTGAAGGCATGGCCCACGACTTCAACAACATCCTGGCCGGCGTCGTCGGGAACTTGTCCTTGGCCAAAATCGATGCCGATCCTCAGAGCCGGCTTTACCATCGGCTTTGTGCCGCCGAAAAGGCATGCGCCCGGGCTGAAGACATCACCCGTCGGCTCTTGACGTTTGCCGATGGGGGCGATCCCGCGCGGCGGTCGGTGAAGGCCCATGAGTTCCTTGCGACGAGGGTTCTTCCGGGTCTGAATGCCTTGCCGGTCAAGGTTTCCGCTGCGTTTCCCGAGGATCTCCCGTGGCTGTGCATTGATGAAGACCTATTGACCCAGGCCTTTGTGGATCTCGCTGCGGATGTTCTCATCCGAAAAGGAGCTGCGGCCCTTCATGTGGAAGGGCGCAGCGATTCCGTTGAGGCCCCGGAAGGCCTCGCTATAACCGGGTCCGGCTCATGGGTCCGCATCGCTCTGAGCGCCCCGGATGTCCACCTGACCCCTCATGAATTGGATCGCCTCTTCGACCCCTATTCCACAAAAAATTGTGCCGTGGGAAAGGGTTTGGGGATTTGCACCGCCTATGCCGTCGTGCGCCGCCACGGCGGACACATCCAGGCTCGGTGCGAATCGGGTGCAGGCACGCGGCTCATCGTGGTGCTCCCTGCCGACGGAGACTCCCGGGCCGGAGTCGAAGGCGACGCCTTGGAGCATGGTGTGGGCGCACTCCACCAAGGCCGGGTCCTCATCATGGACGATGAACGGATCGTTCGGGAAACCCTCGGCGAAATTCTTCGGCTCAAGGGCTACGATGTGGCGTTGGCCGCCGACGGATGCGAAGCCGTGGCTTTGTATACGGCAAGCCTGAAAAAAGGCGATCCCTTCGATGCGGTAATCTTGGACCTCACCGTCCAGGGAGGGCCTGGAGCCGTGGAAATCCTGGAGGATCTGCGCCGTGTGGATCCGAACGTGCGGGCTTTTGTTTCGAGCGGCTATACCTCGGATCCCGTCATGATCGAGCACGTCCGCTACGGGTTTTGCGGAGCGGCCCCCAAGCCTTTTCGTTACGATGAACTGGCGTGGCACATCCAGCGCGTTATCGGCAAGGACAGAAAGTCCCTGCCGTGAAATCCTCTCACAGCCGCGACGGCCCTGAACTTTTTCCCGCCTCGCCTTCGGTCCGATCGGAAAAGGCGGGATTTTCGCGGTAGATCTTGTCCAGCACCCCGTTGATGAAGGCTCCGGAATCCTGGGATCCGAAGCGCTTGGCCAATTCGATGGCTTCATTGATGGAAACGCGGGGCGGGATATCGTCTCGATAAAGCATCTCATAGAGGGCGATGCGCAGGATGTTTCGATCCACGGGCGACATGCGGTCCAGGCGCCAGTGTTCGGATGCGGACGCCAGGTGCCGGTCGATGTCCTTTTGGTGGGCATGGACGCCGTCCACGAGGATTTTGGCGAAAGCCCGGGGCTCCTTGGGCAGCTCGAAACAGGTGCACGCCAGTTCAAAGGCGCGATCCGGCGCCATGCGGTTGAGGTCCATTTGGTAGAGCACCTGGAGGGCCATTTCTCGGGCCTGGCGACGTATTCCCATAAACCTTTACATGCTTTTCAGGAGATTAGCCATTTCCACCGCCGCCATGGCGGCTTCGAAGCCTTTGTTGCCCGCTTTGGATCCCGCCCGTTCGATGGCCTGTTCCAGCGTGTCCGTCGTGAGCACCCCAAAGGTGACGGGCACGGAACTTTCCAGGCTGACCGTGGCGATGCCCTTGGCCACTTCGTTGGCGACGTAATCGAAGTGGGGGGTGGCCCCGCGAATGACGGCCCCGAGGCAGATGACGGCATCGTAGCGGCCGGTTCCGGCGAGCTTTTTCGCCGCAAGGGGAATCTCGTAGGCTCCGGGCACCCGGAACACATGGATCCGGTCCTCCTCGGCGCCGGTTCTTTTCAAGGCGTCCAAGGCGCCTCCGAGGAGCCGCTCACAGATAAAGTCGTTGAATCGGCTGACCACGATGCCGAACGTGAGACCTTCGGAACGCAAATGGCCTTCATACACTTTCATGCGTGACCCCTTCCGATGTGAAGCACTGGAGGACATGGCCCATCTTTCGGCATTTGGTTTTCAGATAATGGACGTTGCATTCGTTGGGTTCCACTTCGATGGGCACCCTTTCCGTCACGGTGATGCCATAGCCTTGGAGCCCTACGATTTTTTTCGGGTTGTTGGTCATGAGGCGCATTTTGCGCACCCCAAGGTCCACGAGGATCTGGGCCCCGATCCCGTAGTCCCTGAGGTCCGCCTTGAAGCCCAGGGCTTCATTGGCTTCCACGGTGTCATAGCCCTGTTCCTGGAGCGCGTAGGCTTTGATCTTGTTGACAAGGCCGATGCCTCGACCTTCGTGATTCCTCATGTAGAGAAGCACTCCTCGGCCTTCCCGGTCGATCTGGCGCATGGCCGCCCGCAGTTGATCCCCGCAGTCGCACCGCAGGGAACCGAACACATCCCCGGTCAGGCATTCGGAATGCACCCGCACCAAAACCTCGTCGTTGGGCCCGAAAGATCCCTTGACCAAGGCCAGGTGAGTGAATTCGTCAATGGCGTTCGTGTAGGCGATGACTCGAAAATCCTCACCGTACTTGCTGGGCAGTTTCGCCTCCGCCACGCGCTGCACGAAACTTTCGGTCCGCATGCGGTATTCGATGAGATCCGCGATGGTGACGATCTTGAGGTTGTGTTCGGCGGCGAACTTTTCCAAGTCCGGCATGCGGGCCATGGTCCCGTCGTCTTTCATGATTTCGCAGATGACACCCGCAGGTTTCAAACCGGCGAGCCGGGCCAGGTCCACGGACCCCTCGGTCTGCCCTGTTCGGACCAAGACACCCCCTTTTTTCGCTCGAAGCGGAAACACGTGGCCCGGACTGACGAGGTCTTCGGGTTTGGCGTCATCGGCGACGGCCGTAAGGATCGTGTGGGCGCGGTCGGCCGCGCTGATTCCCGTGGTGACCCCCGTGCGGGCTTCGATGGAGACGGTGAAAGCGGTTCCGAAAGAGGATTTGTTATGCTGGACCATCATGGGCAATTGGAGGCGGTCGACCCATTCGGGGGTGAGGGCCAGGCAGATGAGGCCCCGACCGTATTTGGCCATGAAATTGATCGCTTCCGGAGTGACCTTTTCGGCGGCGATGCAAAGATCCCCTTCGTTTTCCCGGTCCTCGTCATCGACCAGGATGATCATCTTGCCCTGTCGGATATCCTCAAGAGCTTCGGGAATGGTTGCCAACGGCATGAGAAAACTCCCTTCACGTGAAGAATCGGGAAGGCGGCACCTGCCCGGATTCGCACCGCTTCGTGGACGGGGCGCGAGACGCGTGACCTATAACACGGAGGCTGGGGAGACTCAAGACGGCATTGGGTCAAAGGAAACCGTGGCGCCTGAGCAGCGCCGCATCCACACCGCCGGATTTTTCCGGGGAATCGCCGGAGCTGGGCTTTGTCCAAGCCCGGAGCATCTTTTCCACGTACTTGGCGATGATATCCGTTTCGATATTGACACGCTCGCCCACGGCAAGCCTTCCCAGCGTGGTGACGTCCGCCGTGTGCGGGATGACGTTCACGTCGAAGCGGCCGGGAGCGCAGCCGTTGACCGTGAGGCTGACTCCATTGACGGCGATGGATCCCTTGGCGACGATGAAAACTGACAGTTCTTCCGGCACGGAGAAATAGAAGCGCCAGGAACGGCCTTCCATTTTCTTTTGAATGAGGGTGCCCATGCCGTCCACGTGCCCCTGCATGAGGTGGCCTCCCAAGCGGTCGCCCAGCCGGAGTGCCCTTTCCAGGTTCACGACGGATCCCGGGGTCTTGGACCCCAAGGTGGTTTTGTCCAGCGTTTCTGCAGAAACATCCACGGAAAAGACGGGGCCGTCGAAGGCGACCACGGTAAGGCAGGCGCCGTCCACGGCCACACTCTCACCAAGCGCCATGTCGGCAAAAACCCGGTCGGACCGAAGGGTCATGCGTGCGTCGACGCCGTGGCGCTCCGTGCGCAGCACGGTCCCTCGACATTCCACAAGCCCTGTAAACATGGAAAGCCCTCCATATGCCCCGTGCGCCGGCCGGGGGGGCGCTGTGCTCACCCTGGAACAGGAAACCACCCCCACGAGACGTTTCCAGGGGTTGGTCGTTCAATAAAGGTGGGGGCGAAACCGGCCGCGAACGACAAAATCATCCCCCAGGCGCCGCACCTGACAGTCAACCCCGGGAACCGCATCTTTCATGAAATGTTTCGGCGCCCCCTGAAACATGGGCACCGCAAGGGAGTCCCCCAAGATCTTGGGCGCATAGAAGAAATAAAAATCGTCGGCCAACGCCCCGTCGAGAAAGGCCCCATGAATGCGTGCCCCGCCTTCCACGAGAACGCTGGTAATGGAACGACGCCCCAGTTCGTCGAGGAGGGCGGCGAGATTCAAGCCGTACGGTTCGCCCGTCGGGACGCCGAGCACATCCACCCCGTGGGGTGAGAACCGTTCCCGGACCTCTTTCACGACGGCATCCCCACACACCACAAGCACGGGGCTCTGACGCGCCGTCTTGACCAGTTGGGACGCCGCGGGCAGCCGTCCGTGGGTATCGAGGACGATGCGAAGGGGCTGTTGGACCTTTTTCCGGCCCGTGCGGGCCGTGAGCAAGGGATCGTCGGCCAAGGCCGTGCCGATCCCCACAAGGACGGCATCTGCGGCGGCCCGCAGCTCATGGACCAGGCGGCGCGATCTTTCGTTGGTGACCCAGCGGGAATCTCCCGTACGGGTGGCTATGCGCCCGTCCAGGGTGGCGGCGCATTTGAGCGTCACATAGGGGCGACCGAGTGTGACCCACTTGATGAACGGCTGATTCAGCTTTCGGCATTCCTCTTCCAAAACGCCTGAAACGACGTCGATTCCGGCCTGGCGCAACCGATCCGCACCGCCTCCCGTCACTTTCGGGTTAGGGTCGGCCATGCCGATCACGACCCGCCGGATTCCCGCTTCTAGGACGGCTTCCGTGCACGGCGGTGTTCGGCCATAGTGGTTGCAAGGTTCCAACGAGACGTAAAGGGTTGCCCCAAGGGCCGAATCCCCGGCTCGGCGCAGGGCGTTCACTTCGGCGTGAGGCCCCCCGATGTGTTCATGAAAGCCTTCCCCCACCACACGGCCGTCCCGCACGACAACCGCTCCTACCATGGGGTTTGGGCTCGTTCTGCCCAAGCCCCTTCTGGCCAGACGAACGGCCCGCTGCATGAACCGTTCGTCCTCCGGTGTCCAGGCCATCATGCGCTCCATGGATTTTTACCCACGCCTGATGGGTTTTTTCTCAATCCTATGAAGACCACGCACACCTTCTTCCCGTCGGGGCGGGATCTCTCATCATGCCGAATCCGTGAGAGTGATCGTCCCCGCAATGCCCATCGGTTTATTGGGCGTCCCGGGGGCGTTCCCGCATCAGCCGACGGAACTCGACGGCACGGCGTCAACGGGCCAGGGCGAAGTCACATCCTCAGCCGAGGCGTGCAACGGAAACTGACTACAAAAAGCAGCCACGTCTCGTTTGAGGGCGGCCAGGCGATTTTCGTCGCCGACGGCGTTGAGCGCCTGGTGGATGAACCGGGCGATCTGGCCCATGTGAGAGGCGTCCATGCCGCGTGTGGTGACGGCGGCGGTCCCGATGCGAATCCCGCTGGCGATGTTGGGCTTTTGGGGGTCGAACGGAATGGAGTTCTTGTTCACCGTGATGCCCGCACGGTCCAGGGTCTCTTCGGCGATTTTTCCCGTAAGGCCCTTGTTCCTTAAATCCACGAGCATGAGATGGTTGTCGGTGCCGCCGGAGACCAGCCGATAGCCCAGGTTCAGCAATTCGGCCGCCAAGGTCTTGCTGTTGGCCATGATGCGCCGTTGGTATTCCTTGAACGCCGGCTGGAGGGCTTCGCGAAACGCCACGGCCTTGGCGGCGATGACGTGCATGAGGGGGCCGCCTTGGATGCCGGGGAAAATCTGGCTGTCCAGCTTCTTGCCGAGATCCAGGTCGTCGGACAGGATCAGACCGCCTCGAGGCCCCCGCAACGTCTTGTGGGTTGTGGAGGTGACGGCGTGGGCGTAAGGCACGGGATTGGGATGCAGTCCGGCGGCGACCAAACCGGCGATATGGGCCATATCGACCATGAGATAGGCTCCGATGTCGTCGCACACCTCGCGGAATCGGGCGAAGTCGATGGTGCGGGGATAGGCGCTTGCCCCCGCGACGATAAGTTTCGGGCGATGCTGCCGGGCGAGCCCAACCATCTGGTCAAAGTCGATGGTTTCCGTTTCGGGATGGACCCCATAGGAAACAACCCGGAACAGTCTGCCGGAAAAACTCACGGGACTGCCGTGGGTCAGGTGCCCGCCTTGGCGCAGGTCCATGCCCATGATGACGTCCCCGGGTTCCAGGAGGGCGAAATAGACGGCCATATTGGCTTGGGATCCCGAGTGAGGCTGCACGTTGGCGTATCGGCAGCCGAAAAGCGCCTTGACACGTTCCTGGGCCAGCCTTTCGGCCACATCCACGTGTTCGCAGCCGCCGTAATAACGCCGTCCGGGATAGCCTTCGGCGTACTTGTTGGTGAGTACCGAGCCCTGGGCAATCCGCACGGCATCGCTGACGAAGTTTTCCGAGGCGATGAGTTCCAGCTTGGTGCGCTGCCGAGCCTCTTCGTCGCGAAGGACCTTGGCCATTTCCGGGTCCGTGTATTCCAATGACCGCAAGTTCATCGGTTGTTTCTCCACGAGGAAGGATTGTCCAACAGATCCAGACGACGGCAGTGGCGGCCGCCTTCGAAGTTTTCGGCCAGCCACACGTCCACGATTTCCAAGGCCAGATCCGGGCCGATGAAGCGCCCGCCAAGGCACAACACGTTGCTGTCGTTGTGGCGGCGGCTCATTTTGGCGGCATAGGGTTCCGAGGCGAGCACCGCCCGCACGCCGGGGACACGGTTGGCCGCCATGGACATGCCGATCCCGCTGCCGCACACGAGGATCCCTCGATGGACGGCGCCCTGGGCCACGGCCCGAGCGACCGTGAAGGCGTAATCGGGATAGTCCACAGAATCCGCACTGTAAGTGCCGATGTCTTGAACGTCATGGCCCCGATCGCGCAGGTGGGCGGCGATGATTTCCTTAAGATGGAAGCCGGCGTGGTCGGCGCCGATCATGATTTTCATGGCGGAAGCTTCACCCCCCTCTTCCCAGGTGCCGAAAAACCCTTCGGCCCTCAGGGTGCCCATTTTCGGAAGACCACCGTGCCGTTGGTCCCGCCGAATCCGAAAGAATTGGACAGAGCGACCCGCACCTCGGTTTTTCGGGCCGTGTTGGGCACGTAGTCCAGGTCGCAGTCGGGATCGGGCGTCTCGTAGTTGATGGTCGGCGGGATGGTGTCGTGATAGATCGCCAGCACCGTGTAAGCCCCTTCCACGCCGCCGGCGGCCCCCAACAGGTGGCCGGTCATGGACTTGGTGGAACTGACCGCGAGCTTGCCCGCATGATCGCCGAAAACGGTCTTGATGGCCACGGTTTCCAACCGGTCGTTGAGGTCGGTGGATGTGCCGTGGGCGTTGATGTAGTCCACGTCGTGCGGTGCGATGCCCGCATCGTTTAAGGCGCTGCGCATGCAAATGGCGGCACCCTCGCCGTCGGGAGCGGGCGCCGTCATGTGGTAGGCGTCGCCTGAGGCCCCAAAGCCGATAATCTCCGCATAGATCCGAGCGCCGCGTCGTTTCGCCCGTTCGGCCTCTTCCAGAATGAGCACCGCGCTGCCTTCTCCGAGGACGAATCCGTCCCGGTCCTTGTCGAAGGGGCGCGAAGCCTTTTCCGGAGCATCGTTTCGTGTGGACAGGGCGCGCATGGCATTAAAACCCGCCACGCACAGGGGCGTGATGGTGGATTCCACTCCCCCGGTGATCATGATGTCCGCGGCCCCGTCCCGGATCAGGTGAAAGGCGTGGCCGATGGCATGGGTGCCCGCCGCACAGGCCGTTTGAATGGAAAGATTAGGGCCCTTGGCCCCGTGCTGGATGGAAATGAGCCCGGGGGCCATGTTGCCGATGAGCATGGGGATGAAAAACGGGCTGATCTTGCGAGGCCCCGACTGCAGCAGGGTCTTGTGGCAATCTTCGATGGTGGTCAGCCCCCCCAGGCCGCAGCCCATCACGACGCCGGCTCGCGCGCTTTCCTCAGGGTCGATGGTCAAAGAGGCGTCTTTTACCGCCAGCTGAGCCGCTGCGATGGCGTAGGTGAGGAAAATGTCCATCTTGCGGAGGTCTTTCTTGGGGATGAATTCTTCCGGCTTAAATCCTTTGACTTCCCCGGCGATTCGCGTGGCGAACCCTTCCGTGTCGAACCGCGTAATATAGCCGATGCCCGAGACGCCGTTGACCACGTTGGTCCAGTTTTGCTCCACTCCGACCCCCAAAGGTGTGACCAAGCCCAACCCCGTCACCACCACCCGCCGGCTTTCCCTTGTCGCCATAGTGTCCTCGTTGTCCCTTCGTGGTGAGCTGTGTGTCCTTTTCCAGGGCCTATCCGATCATGGCCCCGGGGCCCTTCCCCCGAACCACACTGTTCCCGGACAGACTCCGCGTCGCTATCCCATATACATCCCGCCGTTGACGTGCAACACCTGCCCCGTGATGTAGCCCGCCTCGTCGGAGGCGAGAAACCGCACGGCGGCGGCCACTTCTTCCGGTGTGCCCGTGCGGCCTGCGGGGATCTGTTCCAAGAGGGCCCTTCGGGCCTCTTCCGAAAGGCCGTGGGTCATTTCCGTTTCAATGTAGCCGGGAGCCACGGCGTTGACCGTAATGTTTCGGGAAATGACCTCCCGAGCGAGCGAGCGCGTCAAGCCCATGATTCCGGCTTTCGCCGCGGCATAATTGCACTGGCCGGCGTTTCCTGTAAAGCCCACAACGGACGTGATGGTGATGATGCGGCCGAAACGCTGCTTGAGCATGGGCCGCATGGCGGCCTGGCAGCACAGAAAGACGCCTTTGAGGTTGACGGCCAGGACGTCGTCCCAATCGGATTCCTGGAGCCGCGGAAAGATGTTGTCGCGAGTGATGCCGGCGTTGTTCACCAACACGTCCAAGCGGCCGAAGGTGTCGGTGATGTCCTTGAAGGCCGCCTTAACGGCTTCGGGCTGGGCCACGTCGAAGGGACGGAGCACGGCCTGGGCGCCCCGTTGTGTGACGGATTCGGCAGTCTCTTCGGCTGCGTCCCGACCGGATCGGTAATTGATGATCACCGCAGAGCCCGGTTCGGCAAACGCCAAGGCGATGGCCCGGCCGATGCCGCGGCTTGCCCCCGTAATCAGGACCACCTTGCTCTGAGCCATGGAAACCTCCCTCATGCGCACAGCCGTTTTACCATTGGTGGATACGCCCGTCCCCTTCGCGTTGGGAATGCCCTTAGCCGGCGCGTTTGACGCGTTCGATGAAGGCCGGGACGAATTCGAAGAGGTCCGCCACCACCCCGCACGTGGCCACATCGAAGATGGGCGCCTCCGGGTCCTTGTTGACGGCCACGATGATCTTTGAGCCCTGCATGCCCACGATATGCTGGATCGCTCCCGAGATGCCGATGGCCATGTAAAGGGTTGGGGACACCGTCTGGCCCGTCTGGCCCACCTGGTGGGATACGGGGGCCCAGCCTTCTTCTACGGCACTACGGGAAGCGCCTACGGCCCCTTTGAAGAGGCGCGCCAGTTCTTCCACCATGCGGAAGTTTTCCGCCTTCTGTAAGCCCCGGCCTCCCGAGATGATCACTTCGGCTTCCGAGAGTCTCGCCGTCGTGTCTTCTTCGGGAATCACCTCCAGGACCTGAACCCGCGTGCGGAAGACGTCTTCAGGCAACGCAACCCGTTGAATGCGGCCGTTTCGCGGCTGGATTTCCGGGCGCATGACTCGAGGGCGCACGGTGGCCATCTGGGGGCGGCCGTAGGGACAGATGATCGTGGCCATAACGTTGCCGCCGAAGGCCGGGCGCGTCTGCAACAGGAGGCCGTCCTCGCTGATGTCCAAATCGGTGCAGTCGGCCGTCAGGCCTGTCTGGAGCATGGCGGCCACGCGGGGGATGAAGGATCGGCCCATGGATGTGGCCCCGGCCAGCAGAATTTCGGGCTTCTTGTCTCGAACCAGCTCCACTAGGCAGCGGCTGTAGGCTTCATCCGTAAAGTCCTTGAGAGCGGGGTGGTCCACAACGTAGACCACGTCGGCACCGTAGCGCAGGAGCTCTTCGGCGGCGCTGGAGAGGTTTTCGCCGAGCAGGACGGCGGCGCATTCCACTCCCTTCTTGTCGGCAAGGCGCCGTGCGGCGCTCAGCAGTTCGTAGCTCACGCGGTGCACCGTGCCGCGCCGCCATTCCGCAAAGGCCCACACCCCGCGGTACGCCGCTGCATCGCTGACGACCCCGGCGCCCACGTCGGGAAGGCGGATCGCCTGAAATTCGCACGTGTCCACGCACATGCCGCACAGCGTGCAGTCGTCCGAGACCACCGCGTGGGTTTCGGGAACCGAAATGGCGCCCACGGGGCACACATCTTGACAGACGCCGCAGGCGGTGCACTTTTCGAGATCGATCAGCGCTTTCATAGACCCGGAACCTTGGCTTCCTTGAGATATTGGTAGAGTTTTTCCACTTGGTCGGCCACAGGACCTTCAAGCATCCACCGGTCCGCCCGCTTGGGGGGGCTGAAAAGGCGGACGACCTGGGTGAAGGATCCTTTGAGGCCCACCCGATCTTCGGGAAGGCCCACGTCGGCTGCGCTCCACACGGGAACGGTCGCTTTCTTGGCACGCATCTTGTGCTTGACGGACGGCAACCGAGGGTCTCCCACATCGCGCAGGACGGTCACCAGGGCGGGCAGGGGCAGGCGCCACACTTCCGTGCCTTCGTCGGTTTTTCGAACGACCCTGAGGTGCCCTTCGTCTTCCAGCTCCACCTGCTTGACAAAGGTGGCGTAGGGGATGTCCAAAAGAGTGGCCAATTCGGGGCCGACCTGGGCCGTATCGCCGTCCACGGCCTGCTTGCCGCAAAAGACCAAGGAGACGTCGCCCAGCTTGCGAATGGCCGCGGCAAGGGCCGTGGCCGTCGCCCACGTGTCCGCCCCGGCGAAAGCCCGATCGCTCAACAGCACGGCGTCGTCCACACCGCGGGAAAGAACGTCTCTCAAGGCTTCTTCCGCCTGGGGCGGCCCCATGGTCATCACGGTGACGTGGGCGCCGTGCCGGTCCTTGAGGCGAAGGGCCGCTTCCACGGCGAACAGGTCGAAGGGGTTGATGATGGATTCCACCCCTTGGCGCACCAAGGTGTGGGTGTGAGGGTCGATGCGCACATTCTTGGCATCGGGGACCTGCTTGATACAGACGACGATTTTCATCGCTCCATCCGTACGCCTTGAAGGGTTAGAAGAAGGTATCCTTCATGCGGCCGTATTCCTTGTTGAGTTCCTGGCCGATGATGTTGCGCTGGATTTCGTTGGTCCCTTCGTAAATCTGAAGGATCTTGGCGTCACGAAACATTTTTTCCACAGGGTAGTCCCGCATGTATCCGTAGCCGCCCAGCACCTGGACCGCCTCCGTGGTGACTTCCATGGCCGTGTCGCTGGCGAAGACCTTGCACATGGCCGCCACCTTGCCCGCATCGGGCGGGTCCGTGTCCAAGTGACGGGCGGCGGCGTAGATCAAAGCTCGAGCCGCTTCCGTCTTGATGGCCATGTCCGCCAGCTTGTGCTGAATGGCCTGAAAGGTGATGATGGGCTTGCCGAACTGGATCCTTTTGCGGGCGTATTCCACGGCGACGTCCAAAGCGCCTTGGGCCAGTCCTACGCCGAGGGCGCCGATGCCCGGGCGGGACTTGTCGAAGGTTTTCATGGCGATGATAAACCCCATGCCTTCCCGGGCGATCAAACGGTCCTTGGGGATCCGGCAGTCCTGGAAGACCAGTTCCCGGGTCGCCGATGCGCGGATGCCCAGTTTCTTTTCCTTTTTGCCGAAGGAGAACCCGGGGTCGCCTTTTTCCACGATGAAGAAACTGGCGCCTCGAGGCCCTTTGGTCTTGTCCGTGACGGCAAGGACGCTGTAGATGTCCGCTTCACCGCCGTTGGTGATCCACTGTTTCGTGCCGTTCAAAACGTAAAAATCCCCGTCCTTGACGGCCGTCGTCCGGATTGCCGTCACATCGCTTCCCGCTCCCGATTCCGTCACCGCAAAGGCCGCCAACCTCTTTCCGGCGGCGATGTCCGGGAGGTAAGCCGCCTTTTGCGCTTCAGAGCCGTAGAGCAAAATGGGGTAGGCGCCGAGGCCGCTGGCGGCGTAGGACGTCGCGACCCCGATGCACGCTCGAGCCAGTTGCTCCACGGCCAAGCAGTTTTCGAAGATCCCACCGCCCAAACCGCCGTATTCTTCGGGAATGCAGACGCCGAACAAATCGGATTGGGCCAGAATTTTCAAAATCTCCGTGGGGAACTCCTCGGCTTCATCCAACTGGGCCCGCACCGGTCGGATCTTTTCCCGGGCGATCTGTTCTGCCAGTTCCTGGATCATCTTTTGTTCGTCGGTCAGAAAGTAATTCAAGGCTCACCTCCCTTGTCGGTTTCCGCCTTTTTCGTGCCGAAACGCCACCGGCTTTTGAGTCCCGTGAGCATCCAATGGGTGTAATGGCCTCGCAATGCAGCCAGGTGTTCCAAGAGTTCTGCGTCTTGGCCCATGCGTTCGAAAAGACCTTCCCGGGCGAATTTTTCCGCATCCAGGACGGCGTTGGCGATCTCTCGGGCCGTGGAACGGCCGTGGGCGATGAGAACCGTTTTGCGCACGCCCAGCAAAGGGGCGGCCCCCAATTCCCGGCTTACCAGCCGGTAAAGCCAACGGTGAGGCGCCTCGGAGGGGTCTTGCCCACAGGGGGCGGGCGCCTCGGGCGATGCCGGAACACAGCACTGGCGCACGGCGCCGACCACCCCTTCCAAGAGCTTGAGCATGGTGTTTCCCACAAAGCCGTCACAGACCACGCCGTCAACGGCGCCGTCGAACAGCGTGTGCGGCTCCACGTAGCGGATCGGCAAGGTGGATGTTTCGGCCAGCAGTTTCATGGCTCCCTGAACGGTGCGAGGGCCTTTGGTCGATTCGTGGCCGATGTTGAGGATGCCGATGGTCGGATCGGGGCGGCCGCAGGAGAGTTTCAAGAAAGAGAGCGCCAAGAAGACCGTCTGGGCCAGATGGATGCTTCCCGACTCGCTGTGGGCGCCGGCATCGATGAGGAGCAGGTCCCGTCCGAAGGACGGCAGCAGCACCCCCAAAGCCGGCCGTTTCAAACCCGCAATGAGGCCCACGTGGTGCGTGGCGGTGGCGACGACGGCCGCGCTGTTGCCCGCACTCACCACCGCGTCGGCGGTGCCGCGTTGGAGTTGGTCGATGGCCACGGAGAGCGAAGAAAGCTTTTTTTTTCGGAGGGCCAAAGGGCCGATGTCCCCCATGTCCACCGTTTCAGGGGCATGGAGGACATCGACGGCCGGCAAGTGCGGAAAGGGTGCCAAACATCGATGGAGGCGTTTCTCGTCGCCGACGAGAAGGATTCGCGCGGTGGTGCGGGTTGCCGCTTGGAGTGCACCCTGCACGACCGCTTCGGGGGCCGCATCCCCCCCCATGGCATCTACGGCGATGACCATCGGCCCAGCCATTCAAAGGTCAGCGCCCCCCGGCTTACACCTCTTCCGTGACCAAGACTTGCTGCCCCTTGTAGTATCCGCAGGACGGGCACACGCGATGGGGCAGGCACAGTTCACGGCACTGGGGGCAGGTGGAAAAGGAAGGAGCCGTCAGATGGAGATGGCTCCGCCGCTTGTCTCTTCTCGATTTGGACGTTCTTCTCTTGGGTACGGCCATGACAGGTTCTCCTTCACGTGTCGCTTCAGGGATTTCCAAGCTTGAAGTTCCTCAGGGCTTCGAACGCCGAAGATCCCTTCCGGTTTCGGCACAGGCACGGTTCCCGATTGAGGTTGGCGCCGCACCCCGGACACAAGCCCCGACAGTGTTCCGAACACAAACAGCGAATGGGAAGCTCCAGAAAGACCTCTTCGGCGATCATGCGGTCCACCTCGAGGATCTCCCCGTCGAAGAATTCATAGTCCAGCTCGTCGGGCTCCAGTTCCACTTCCTCTTCACTGGGCCCCACACTTTCCCGAAACAGGAGCACCCTCACGGGACGCACGATCTCCGAGAGGTATTCGTCCAGGCACCGGTCGCACGTCAGGGTCAGCTTTCCCGTTAGGGTTCCCGTGACTTCCAAGTGGTCGGGCTTTTTGTGGATTTCCAGATCCACGTTGAGTGGCCGCGCCAGGGAAAACCCCTTGGGGTCGTTGGGCGGCAGCATGCGTTCCAGGCGCTCTTGGGTCCAATGGACATGGAGGATGCGCCCGGATTCCGGGATTTCGTCAACGCGTATCTTCATCTGAGCCTCTCACGGTCACGAGTAAAGCGTTGAGTATAGGCATCGCCCTTGTCGTGTCAAGCACTTTGCGTGCTTTTCGGCCGGCCTGAGCCCCTACCGGATGAGGCACACCTCCTCGAAGGGGCGGCGCATCTTGCGAGGCGGCAGCACGGCGTCGGGGCGCTTTTTGCCGACGGCAATAAGCATCACAGGGAGGTACTTGGGATCCAGGCCGAAGAGTCGGCGCACACCGTCTATGTCGAAGCCGTCCATGGGGTGAGTGTCCCAGCCCTGATCCAAGGCGGCCAGCATGAAATTCATGGCGAACAGGCCCACGTTTCGGGAGGCGAATCCCACGGCGCGCTCGCCGCTGTAGAGCTTTTCGGCCGCCGCCATGGACCGGGGGACCGCCTCGGCGGGCATATAGCCCTTGGCGACCCAGTCGTCAAAAACATCCTGGCTTTCCTCGTATTGGCGCGTATTCCCAAAGAGGACCAAGACGGCCGAAGCTTCCGTGATCTTTGGCTGGTTCATGGCCACGGCACGCAGCTTCTCCTTTTGTTCCTGAGAAAGGACGACCACGACTTTCCATGGCTGGAGGTTGAAAGACGATGGGGCCAGCTTGGCCGCTCTATAAATTCGACGGATATCGGCTTCCGTGATGGAAACGGTGGGGTCGAAAAAATTCACCGAGCGTCGCGTCTCGTTGAGGGTGCTCCATTCCATGGTCTTGTCCTCCCTTTCAAGGCATTGGCGTTGTTCCCCACGGCACTTCTTGAGATCCGCATTCCTTTGTGTTAAGCGATAACCTGTTTTAACGGTACACGGCGAGCCCGTCGTGCAAAAAACGGCCGTCGTTTTCTTGAAAAATACTCCGAGGAGATTCTCCGCCGATGGAAGCGGTCATCACCCGATTCGCCCCAAGCCCCACCGGGTACCTCCACATTGGAGGAGCCCGGACGGCGCTTTTCAACTGGCTTTACGCCCGCCGTCATGGCGGCGTTTTCATTTTGCGTATCGAAGACACGGACTTGGAAAGGTCCACGGAAGAGTCCATCAAGGCCATCTTGGACGCCATGGAATGGCTGGGCATGGATTGGGACCGAGGGCCATTTTACCAAACCCAGCGCATGGACTTATACCGGGAGTACGTGCAGAAGCTGCTCGACTCCGGCCATGCCTATTGGTGCGCGTGTTCTCCCGAAGAGGTGGAACAGCGCCGCCAAGAAGCCTTGAAGGCGGGACGCAAGCCCAAATACGACGGCCGGTGCCGGGACAAGGGGTTGGGGCCGGGGCCGGGCCGCGTTGTGCGCTTTCGGTGCCCTCAGGCTGGAACGACCGTGCTCAACGACATGATCAAAGGGCCCATCGAATTCGACAATGCGGAACTCGACGACCTGGTGATCCTGCGAAGCGACGGCATGCCCACCTATAATTTCGCCGTGGTCGTGGACGATGTGTCCATGGGCATCACCCACGTCATCCGTGGAGACGACCATGTGAACAACACGCCCCGGCAGATCCTCCTGTACCATGCTTTGGGAGCCCCCCTGCCTCGATTCGCCCACGTGCCCATGATCCTCGGCCAAGACCGCACGCGACTTTCCAAGCGCCACGGCGCCACCTCTGTGATGGCCTACAAGGACATGGGTTTTCTTCCGGAAGCGCTGGTGAACTACCTGGTGCGGCTGGGTTGGTCTTACGGCGATCAAGAAATTTTCAGCCGAGAGGAACTCATCCAAAAGTTCGATTTGGACCGGGTGGGATCGTCCGCCGCCGTCTTCGACATGGAAAAGCTCCTGTGGCTGAACGCGCATTACATTCGCGAAAAACCGGCTGCCGCTGTAAAGGAGTTGGTCAAGCCCTTCCTGCGTGCCTTGAACCTTCCGGACAAGGGCGATGATTTTCTGGAACGAGCCGTGACCACCGTGCAACCCCGATCGCGCACGCTCAAGGAAATGGCCGAAGCCCTGCGGTTTTACCTGGTCGACGAAGTTTCGTACGACGAACAGGCGGCCCGAAAGTTCCTTACCCCGGACATGCTCCACGCTTTTCGGCTCTTGATGGACCGCTTGGAAGGTTTGGACGGGTTTACCGAACAAGGGCTCGAAAAAATCTTTCGGGACACGGCTGAAGAACTCGGCGTGAAACTGGGAAAAATCGCCCAGCCGGTGCGCGTGGCCTTAACGGGGGTGACGGCCAGCCCGGGTCTTTTCGAAATCATCGACATCCTGGGAAAAGACGTGGTCATCCGCCGATTGCAGAAGGCATGCACCTTTATCCAACAGCGCACGAACGCCGGTCCCGGCGCCGAAAGGGCGTAAGGTGTCGTCGCGTGTGGCAATGTCGGTTGGGGTGAGTAAAGCGAACCCCAACAAAACCCCGAAAAACCCCTAACACGAACCGCAACCGGAGACGAACGGACGCCGATGAAACCCGACGCGCGCCCCATGTCTGCGGTCTCAGCCGACGCCTCGGGGGCTTCCGCACGAGCCCGAGAGGCTCCTCATCTTATCAAAGCCTTTCCGCATGAGTGCAAAAAGGGTGGTGAGCCTTGAAGTACCTGAGAACGCTCCCTCTGCGGTATCGGCTCATCGTACCGTTTATCGTCCTCGCCTTCTTCGGGACGTGTTCTCTCGTCTGGCTTGCCATCCTCAGCCAAAACACCCTTATCCAGCGCCAGGAATACCAAAGGCTCGAAGGCTTCTATAAGACGTTCCTTCACACTCTGGAAATTCGGGGACAATGGGCCGTTTCCCTGGCCTCAGGTTTTGCGCGCAACCCTGAAATCGCCAGGGCCCTGGCGGATAGGGACCGGCCCCGGCTCCTGGAGTTGTGCTATCCCGCCTATGAGTTCATGAAGCGCCATTACGGGATCTACCAGTTTCATTTCGAAATCCCCCCGGGTCGGTCCTTCCTGCGTCTGCACCGGCTCTACCAATACGGCGATGAGCTGTGGACCTATCGGAAGCAGGTTCAGGATGTCCTCAGGGAGGGGAGGGAAGTCTACGGCCTGGAGATGGGAGCCACCGGGTATGGCATCCGCGGTGCGGTTCCCGTGTATTGGCAAGGGGAATTGGTGGGGATCCTGGAAGTGGGATTTTCTTTGAGTGAAAAAATCCTTGAACCCATGCGCCTGCACGGCGATGTGGACGTGACCATCCTTTCGCCCCTGGAAGGTTCGCCGGATCGGTTCCAGGTGGTGGCCACGACGCTGGAGGAGCGTTTCGAGCGCCGTCACCCGGCCTATAGCGGGGTTTTTCAAAACGGCTCCCAGTCCTACATCAATTTGAAAGTCGGGGATCGCCCTTACGCCTTCCTCATCAACGCCATTCCCGACTACCGTGGGGAAACGGCAGGTCTGGTGGAAGTCGGCGTGGACCGCTCCGAGGCCTTGGCCCTTACCGCCCGTTACCGGCACTGGATGATGGGACTGGGCCTCGTGGGCATGATCCTTTCCGTGGGCGCCATCTACGTCATTGCCCTCGTCTTCACTCGGCCCATCGATCGCATGATCGCCTTCGCCCGGGAAATCGCCATGGGTCGGACCGTGAGGCCCCTGGAGGTGCGCCCGTCGGGCGAATTGGGCACCTTGGCCGACGCCCTGGACGAGATGCTCGGGTCCCTGGAAATGTCCCGGGAACAGATCAAACTCTATGCGGCCACACTGGAAGAAAAGGTCCAGGCCCGCACCCAGGAGCTGCGCGAGTCCGAAGAAAAATATCGCACCTTGGTGGAGCGCGTGCCGCTGGTGGTGTATCGCTTGGACAAGAACGGGACCATGGTCTTCGTGAACCGCTTCATCGAAGACCTTCTCGGCATGGCCCAGGAAGAGGTTCTAGAGCGGCCGCGGTTTTGGAAGGAAAAGGTCTGGATCGAGGATCGCGATCGGATCTGGCCCCTCATGGATCAGTGCCTTCGAGAGGGGCTCGAGTTTCGAGAAGAATATCGCGTGCGCCACCGGAACGGCCGAGCCATCTACGTGCTGGACCACGCCTTGCCCGTTTTGGACGCGGAAGGCAAAGTCCAGATGGTGGACGGCTTTCTCGTGGATGTGACGCAACGCCATGAACTGCAGCAGCAGATCATCCAAACGGAGGAACTGAGGACCCTGAGCGAGATTTCGGCGCGGCTCGCCCACGAAATCCGCAATCCCATCGCCGTGGCGGGCGGTTTTGCCCGCCGGCTCCTCACCCGGCTCCCGGAGGACGATCCCAACCGCCAGAAGGTCCAGATCATCCTCAAGGAAATGGCTCGGCTGGAAAGTATCCTGGAAAAGATCCAAGCCTATCTCAAGCCTGTGGTCATCGTGCCCCAGAAGAGCGATTTCAACGCCATCGTTGCCCGCGTCGTCAAGGACCTGACGCCCAAATTCCAAGGCCAAGGTGTGCGCTGGGACGTCCGTCTCCAGCCGGATTTGCCTCAGCTGGTTTTGGATCAGGAGCTCATCAAGAAATCCTTGGAAGTCCTCCTGGAGGCTCTGTTGAGCTATTGTTCCGAGGAAGGCGGCCATCTCACCATCACGTCCGCCTCGGGGACCAACGCTGTCATCTTCGAAGTGACGGCATGCGGACTCCATGTGTCCGACGACGACATCGAACACTTCTTCTACCCCTTCACCAGCCGCATGGATGAGTCCCGCCTGCTCGATCTTCCTCTGGCCAAGATGATCCTCCACCGGCATCGCAGCCTCGTTCGGCTCCAGCGCAAGGGGGAGAAGGAACTCCTCCTTTCCGTTACCCTGCCTGTGTGCTGACCCGTTGCGCCTCGCCGAGCCCGGTTCCTGCCGACCCGGTCCGCGGGGCCGGGGTTCGGGAAGGGGGAAAGAATTTTCCCTGGAACAGGCCTTTCTTTTCCATGTGGGCGAGGAGGGTGGCGAGGTTTTTCTGTTTTTCCAGAGCCCAAAGCGGAGCGACGAGCTCTTCGGGATGAGGGTCCCCCGTGACGCGCTGGACGACGACCTCGGGCGGAAGATGGGCCAGAAAAAGGCCGCACGATTTGACATAGTCCTCCCGGCTAAGACACCGATACCGTCCCTGCCGATACCACGACTCCAGGACGGTCCCGCGAACCACGTAAAGGACGTGAATCTTCACCCCTTGAATGTCCAAACGGCTGAGGAACGAGGCGGTCGCCGTCATGTGTTCCAAGGTTTCTCCGGGAAGCCCCAAAATGACATGGACGCACACGGGAATCCCGCGCTTTCGCGTCCTTTCCACGGCATCGACGAAACAAGCGGCGTCGTGGCCGCGCCGGATCGCCTTGAGCGTCTCGTCGTTCGCCGATTGCAGCCCGTATTCCACCCACACGAGGTGGGTACGGGAAAAATCCCGCAGAAGGTCCAGAACGGGATCGGGGACGCAGTCCGGCCGGGTGCCGATGCTCAGCCCCACCACGTCGGGGTCGCTCACAGCCTCCCCGTAAAGGGCGCCAAGGGTTTCCAAGGGCGCGTACGTGTTGGTGAAGGATTGGAAATAGGCCAAAAATTTCTTGGCCTTATAGCGACCGGCAAGATAAGATTTCGCCGCCCGGATCTGTTCCGTAATGGACAGCCCCTTTCGGGAAGCTCCGGTGCCCGATCCTTTGGGGTTGCAGTAGATGCAGCCCGAGGTCCCCAAGGTCCCGTCGCGATTGGGGCAGGTGAGCCCCGCATCCAGGCTGATCTTGTGGACTCGGCATCCGAAGAGGCCGCGCAGATAACTGTTGAAGTCGCGGTAGGGTTTCGCGTCCATGGGCATGGCCCCCCGGGGGCTCCTCCAGAGGCGGTTCGACTCAAGGGCACTATATCGGATTGTGGAAGGAAAGACGACAATGAGTTCCCCCTACGACGTGATCGTGGTCGGCGCCGGCCACGCCGGATGCGAAGCCGCGCTGGCCGCCGCCCGCATGGGCTGCCGCACGCTGCTCCTCAGCCTCTACCTGGACACGGTGGCCCACATGCCCTGTTCCCCGTCGGTGGGCGGCATCGGCAAAGGGCATCTCGTCAGGGAAGTGGACGCCCTCGGAGGCATGATCGCCAGGGTGACCGACCGGACCGCCATCCAGTTTCGGCGGCTCAACACCAAAAAGGGCCCCGCCGTTCGCGGCACGCGCACCCAAAACGACAAGGTGCGCTACCGCACTCTTATGAAGCACACCCTGGAACAGACTCCCAACCTGGAGCTCAAACAATCCCTCGTGGAATCCCTGGTTGTGGAAGGAGGGCGGCTTACCGGGGTGATCGACCAGTTGGGAGTTTTTCACGGCGCCCGCGCCGTCGTCTTGGCCACAGGGACGTTCCTCCATGGACTCATTCACATCGGCACCGCCCACATCCCCGCGGGGCGGGCCTGGGAATTGCCGTCCATCGCTCTGGCGGATCAGCTCGCCCGCCTGGGATTTCAGCTGGGCCGCATGAAAACCGGCACACCGGCGCGTCTGCACAAGAGATCCATCGATTTCAGCCGGTTCAAGGAACAACCCGGAGATCCCGACCCCCGACCGTTTTCCCTCTTTACGGACCGCATCGAACTGCCCCAGGTGTCCTGCCACATGGGGCGCACGCACCGGCGCACCCACGAGATCGTGCGAAAACACATCCACCTGTCGCCCCTCTACAACGGCACCATCACGGGCGTTTCCGCCCGCTACTGCCCGTCTCTGGAAGACAAGATCATGAAGTTTCCCCACAAGGAAGAACATCAGATCATTCTGGAACCCGAGGGGCTGGACACCGAAGAAATCTACGCCAGTGGCACGGGAAATTCCTTGCCCTACGAAATCCAACTGCAGATCATGCGAAGCATTCACGGTTTGGAAGAGGCCGAAGTCATGCGACCGGCCTATGCCATCGAATACGATTTCGTTCAGCCGACCCAGCTCAAACGCACCTTGGAAACCAAACAGGTGGAAGGGCTCTTCATGGCGGGTCAAATCAACGGGACCAGCGGCTACGAAGAGGCGGCGGCCCAAGGCCTGTGGGCGGGTATCAACGCTGCCCTCAAGGTTCAAGGACGGCCGCCCTTCATCCTCGACCGCTCCCAGGCCTACATGGGGGTCATGGTCGACGACCTGGTGACGCGGGGGACCAACGAACCCTACCGCATCTTCACGTCCCGGGCCGAGTACCGATTGTGGCTGCGGGAAGACAACGCCGATCTGCGCCTGCTGGAATTGGGATACCGGCTGGGGCTGCATTCCCACGACACCTTCAAGGAACTCGTGGAAAGACGCGATGCCGTCCGAAGAGAACTGGAGCGGCTGCGGACACGGAGGATCTTTCCGGCCCCCGACGTCAACGCCTACCTGGCTTCCAAGGGATCGGCCCCTTTGGAAGAGCCCCTGAGCTTGGATCGGCTGCTGAAAAGGCCGGAACTGACCTACGAGGATGTCCAGCACCTGGCTCCGGCTCCCGAGCCCCTTCCCGAAAGGGTTCGGGAGCAGGTGGAAATCGAATGCAAATACGAAGGGTATCTACAGCGGCAACATAAAGAGATGCAGAAACTGAGGAACCTGGAGCGGGTGCGCATCCCCGAGGATTTTTCCTATGAAAAAATCCCGGGGCTTTCCAACGAAGTGCGGCAAAAACTCGCGGCCGTCCGCCCCGACACCTTGGGCCAAGCGTGCCGGATTCCCGGCATGACCCCCGCCGCTTTGTCCGTGCTTCTGGTTTACCTCAAGCGCGTCGAGACAGATGGGGAGGCGGCCGCAGTCCATGAATGAATTCTCATTCATTTTCTACTTGGCTTTTTTCCGTCGGTTCGTGTAAGGTACAACACCGCGGTTCCCCGGACCCGGGGGGGCTTTATGGGACGGACCTCGAAGCCATGTCGGCGGGGGACCGCGGGCGACGTCGTGAAGGGTGAAGCGGGTTGTGACACAGCAAAAGGAGGACGGAACGTGAACATTGTGGTGCTACTCAAGCAAACGCCGGACACGGAATCGGTCATTCGCATTGCTCCGGACGGCCAGTCCATTGTGACGCAGGATCTCAAGTGGATCATCAATCCCTATGACGAATTTGCCGTGGAAGCGGCGCTTCGCCTGAAGGAAAAGCACGGCGGCACGGTGACGATCGTCAGCTGGGGGCCTCAGCGCGTGGTGGAATCCATTCGCACGGCCTTGGCCATGGGGGCCGACAAGGGCGTTCTTTTGGACGATGACGCCTTGGAGGGAAGCGACAGCCTGGGGGTGGCTCGGGCTTTGGCGGCGGTCGTACAAGCCTTGCAACCCGACATCGTGTTGTGCGGGTCCCGGGCCGTGGATTACGATTTGGCCCAGCGGGGCCCCATGGTGGCCGAACTTTTGGGCTGGCCTCATTTGGGCCTGGCGGTCTCCTTGGATTCCGACGGCTCTTCCGTGACCATCGAACGGCCCATCGAAGGCGGCAAGGTGACTTTGCAGGCTTCCCTTCCGGCCTTGGTGACCATGGGTGGTTCCCATGCCGTGTGGAATCCGCGTTATGCGTCCCTTCCCGGCATCATGAAGGCCAAGAAGAAGCCCCTGGAGATGAAAAAGCTTGCCGACATCGGTTTGAGCGCCGAGGAGTGTGGGGCGCAGGCGGCGAAGATCCGCATGGTGTCCTTGGAAATGCCGCCGGAACGCAAACCCGGTCGGATCATCGACGACGGGTTGGATACGGAAGGCAAGGCGGCGGCTTTGGTCAAGGCCTTGCATGAAGAAGCCAAGGTTATCTAGGGGTTCGGAATTTCCTGAACGGAGAGAAACGCTCTGGCAGCGTAAGGAGATGTGAAATGGCCGATTGTGTGGTATCGATTGCTGAATTTCGTGCGGGAAACTTCCGTCGGGTGTCGTTTGAGGTGGCCAGCGAAGCGCGCAAGGTGGCCGATGCTTTGAATCTCCCCCTCTACGGCATCGCCGTCGGCTCCGGGGTGGGCGACAAGGCCAAGGAATTGGGCTGGTACGGCGTGGATAAGGTTTTTGTGGCCGATGATCCGGCGTTGGAGCATTACGTGCCCGAACTTTACATCCCGGTCGTCGCCTCCCTCATTGAACGGTGGACCCCTGCAGCGGTGTTCTTGCCCGCCTCGGTGGACGGCAAGGATCTCAGCGCTCGGCTGGCGGCCAGGTTGCAAACGGGGCTCGCCCAGGACTGCATCCAGGTTGTGTGCGAGGGCGGGACCGTCAAGGCCAAGCGGCCGATTTTCGCGGGAAAGTGCCTCGCTTGGTGTGAATGGGCCGATGGGGCGTTGCCCATGATTTCATGCCGCCCCAACGTCATGGACTGTAAGGATGCGGATGCAACGCGGCAGGCGGACGTGGAAAAGGTTGCGGTGGCTGTCCCTGAAGCCCGTTCCAAGGCGTTTGGGGTGGAACTGGATACCACGGGCAAGGTGGAACTGACGGAAGCGGAAATCATCGTCTCGGGCGGCCGCGGCATGAAGGCGGCGGAAAACTTTGTCATTTTGGAACAGCTGGCCAAAGAACTCGGGGCCGCTGTGGGGGCTTCCCGAGCGGCGGTGGATGCCGGCTGGCGGCCCCATTCGGACCAGGTGGGGCAGACCGGCAAGGTGGTCAACCCGAATCTCTACATCGCCGTGGGGATCTCCGGTGCGATCCAACATCTGGCGGGCATGGGTTCTTCCAAGTACATCGTGGCCGTGAACAAGGATCCGGAAGCGCCCATCTTCACCAAGGCCGATTATGGCATCGTGGAAGACCTGTTCAAATTCATTCCGGCTTTTACGGAAGAAGTGCGCAAATTGAAGAGCACGTGCTGAACTGCCGCGGGCCGGCTCGGTCGGCCCGCAGCCTTTCGGCACGACCCGTTGTCGCGAGGGGTTGGAGAAGGACGGGGCGGGAAAGTCGACCCGCATGGGCCTTGTGCCCGGAGGTGCGGGATTTGGCCCTGCCCTTCCGGCATGGGATCGGCCCATGGAAGGCCTGAGAAGGCGTCTTAGGGGCTTTGTGGAAGGGGTGTCCGGAGGAGGGAGTGCATGGATCGCCCGTGGTATCGCCATTACAACGGAAGGGTTCCTCACGAGATTGATTTTCCCAATTGGCCGCTGCCGGTTCTTGTGGCCAGGACGGCCGAAAAATACGCGGGAAACACGGCGACGGAATTTTTCGGCGCCAAGTTGACTTATAGACAGCTCTGGGACCAAGTGCTGCGCATGGCCGCCGCTCTTCGGGGCTTGGGCGTGGGCAAGGGCACCCGGGTGGCCATCATGCTCCCCAACTGTCCCCAGACCATGATCGCCTATTACGCCACGCTCTATCTCGGCGGGGTGGCCGTCATGACCAACCCCATGTACGTGGAGCGGGAAATGGAGCACCAGTGGAACGATTCGGGTTCCGAGGTGCTTTTTGCTTTGGACCATTTGTATCCGAAAGTGGAAAAGGTCCTGCCTTCCACGAAGATCCGCACCGTCGTGGTGACCAGCCTTCGGGAATACCTTCCCTTTCTCTTTAAGCATCTCTATCCGCTCAAGGCGAAAAAGCAGAATCTTTTCATGGCGGTTCCCTACGACGGCCGTCGCGTGGTGAACTTTTCCGAGATTCTCGCCAAAGCGTCGCCCATAAAGGATCCGTGCGAGGCGACCCTTGACGACCTGGCCCTGCTCCAATACACCGGCGGGACCACGGGCGTCTCCAAAGGGGTCATGCTGAGCCACCGGAACATCTTGGCCAATGTTCTGCAGGTGGCCGCATGGTTCCCTGATTTCCGCTGGGGCCGGGAACGGCTCGTGGCCATTCTGCCTTTCTTTCACGTGTTCGGCATGACCGTGTGCATGAACTTTTCCCTTTACGGCGGGGCCACCACCATTGTGGTGCCGCGGTTCGATGCCGACGAATTCTTGAAGCTCCTTCATAAGAGCAAGCCCACCTTGTTTCCGGGGGTCCCCACCATCTACGTGGCGTTGCTCAACCACCCCAAGGTCAAGGATCACGATTTGTCCTCCATCCGGTTCTGCATCACGGGTTCGGCGCCCATGCCGGTGGAGGTGCTCACCAAATTCGAAGAAATGACCGGCTGCGTCATCGTGGAGGGGTACGGCCTTTCGGAAGCCAGCCCGGTGACCCACGTGAATCCCATCAGCGGGCTGAGAAAGCCGGGGTCCATCGGAATTCCCGTGCCGAGCACCGATGCGCGCGTGGTGAGCTTGGAAGACGGGCTGAGCGACGTTGCCGTCGGTCAGCCTGGAGAATTGGTCGTCAAAGGACCTCAGGTCATGCTGGGCTACTGGAACATGCCGGAGGAGACGGCGTCCACGTTGCGCGACGGCTGGCTGCACACGGGCGACATCGCCACCATGGACGAAGACGGCTACTTTTTCATCGTGGATCGCAAGAAAGACATGATCATTGTCGGCGGCTACAATATCTATCCCAGGGAAATCGACGAAGTGCTCTATACCCATCCCAAGGTGTTGGATGCGGTCACCGTTGGGGTTCCCGATCCCTATCGCGGCGAAACGGTGAAGGCTTTCATCGTGCCCAAGCCGGGCGAGACCGTCACGGAGGAAGAGATCATCCAGTTTTGCAAATCCAAGCTGGCGGCCTACAAAGTGCCCAAAGCGGTGGAAATTCGGGAATTCCTCCCCAAAACCATGGTGGGAAAAATCCTTCGCAAGGAACTCCGGGCGGAAGAACTGCGTAAGATCCAAGAAAAGAAACCTTCCGCCCCCTAGTGGCCCGTCCTCCGAGACCCTCAGGGTCTTTCCCGGGAGCGCCGGGGCGCACGGCTGTGCGCCCCGGTTCCTGCACGACGTTCGTTTCCTCGACTGCGAACCCCCAAGAAGACCGCGATGCCATTTTCGCTTTTTTTGCTATAATCGCCGTGTCCACAAACTTCCATGGTTTCGGTGGAGGGCATTCTGCGGATGGCGCGGAAAGATTACTACGACATTCTTGGGGTTTCCCGAGGCGCATCTCAGGACGAAATCCGAAAAGCCTACAGGAAACTGGCACGCAGGCACCACCCGGACCGGAACGAAGGGGACCAGGAGTGCGAGGAACGTCTAAAAGAAATCAATGAAGCCTATTCCGTTTTGGGAGACCCGGAAAAAAAGAAAGCCTACGATGCCGAATCCCGGGTTTCGGTGAGGCGTTCCCGCGCTTCGGCACTCGAACGGGGCGAGTTTTCGGCGGCGCGGGGTTTCGTCGGCCTTGGGCCTTGGGCCGATCTTTTGGAAGGGCTGTTTCATGACCCTTTTCCGGAAGGCTTCTTTTCCCGTTGGAGAGGGCGCGGCGCCCGGCCGGATCCCTTGCCGCGGCGGTCCTTCGGCGGCAAACGCAGCGCCGGTGCCAAGGGGCCTTCGGTGGAAGTGCACCTTGAGGTGACCGCGTCGCGCCGGGATCGAGGCGAGGAACGGTGGGTTTCCTATCGTGCGGGCGACCGCATGGAAACGGTCCTGGTAAAGATCCCCCCGGGCGCCGGGGAGGGCACGGTGCTGCGCATGGCCGGTCGGGGAGCGGATTCTCCCTGCGGGGGGCCTCCGGGAGACCTCTACGTCGTGGTGCATGTGGTCCCCGATGAATAAACCCCTGGGGGTTGGGGCATGGCCGTGACGCCGGGGCATGAGGGGAATCATGGCCGAGGGGTCAAGGTATATCGAGCCGCCCGGGACTTCTTCCTTTTCCAATGCCTGGGTTACCCTCGGGATGCCGCCTTGGACTTAGTGGGCAATCGGTTCAACCTGCCCCGCATGGATCGGGACCTTCTGCGGCGCGGCGTCTTTGCAAAACAGATCGCCGAGCGGCGCCTCGCCAAACGGGTATGCGGCACCCGGTGGCGCGGCAAGCCCCTCTGGGTGGACGGACACAATGTGCACATCACCGTGGAAAGCCTCCTTCTCGGGCGGGTTCTTGTCCTGGCCAACGATGGGGCCTTGCGCGACGTGGCGGCTCTTTCCCGAAGCTACAAGCCTTCGGCGGTGACGCATACGGCTCTGACAGCCGTGATGGGTTTTCTCAAAGCCTTTCCCCCGCAGGAAGTCCATTTTCTTTTTGATGCTCCTATGAGCCGAAGCGGTGAGCTTTCCGCCCGATACCGTGAGGCACTCCGGGGCTTGGGCCTTCCGGGGGATGCGCGGGCCGTGGCCGTCCCCGAAAAACAATTTCCCCGTTCAGGGGCGGTGATCGCCTCGAGCGACCAGGCCGTCGTGGACGCGTGCGCCCATTGGCTTGACCTGGCCCGGTGGGTTATGGACTTTCAAGGGTTCGCGTTTTTCGGCTACGATTTTCGCTCCTTTGTTGCCTCCAAAGCGGTCGTGTGGTAGGGAGGGCGCTGTCGAGGCGCACCGAACCGAACAAAGGCGAGGGCGCTCGGTGCGCCGCATACCATCCCAATGAAAGGGTAACGATTCATGGCTGTTGTGGCTCCATTTCGCGCGCTCCGTTACAATCCCAATCCCGTTGGCGATCTTGGCCGTGTGATCACCCCTCCGTACGACATCATCAGCCGTGCGGAACAAGAAGCCTTCTACGCGTTGCACCCGTACAACATGATCCGGTTGGAGCTGGGCAAGGCCTCAGCGGAGGACACCGAAGAAAACAATGCGCACACCCGGGCGGCCCGGTACCTGGCGCAATGGCGTCAAGACGGGGTTCTCGTCCGTGAAGTTCAGCCGGCCTTTTTTCCTTACGAACTTGACTATCCCATGGGGGACAAGCGAAAGACACGGAAGGGCTTTTTCGGGCTGTTGCGTTTGGAAGAATTCGGCTCGGGGTGTGTCCGGCCCCATGAACGCACCTTCCAGAAAGTGAAAGATGAGCGTCTGGCGCTCATGGTTCGATGTCGGGCCCATCTCAGCCCCATTTTCGTCCTTTTCAGTGATCCTGAGGGACGGGTGCGGGATGTGCTTTTCGACCCGGGCGCCCGAGAAGAGCTGGCCCGGTGCGCCGACTTCCGGGGATGCGAACACCGTCTCTACCGCCTGGCAGACCCCGGCCGCGTGCGTCGCATCCATGAACTCATGGCGGACAAGGACATTTTCATCGCCGACGGCCACCATCGTTACGAAACCGCGCTCAATTACCGCCGCCTGAGGATGCAGGAACAGCCCGACGCGTCCGAGGAAGCCCCTTTCCACTACGTGCTCACCTACTTTTGTCCGATGGAAGACGACGGGCTGGTCGTCCTTCCCACCCACCGGCTTTTGCCCCGATTGGCGCGCGCATCGGCGAAAGAATTTCTGGAAAAGGGGCGGCCGTTTTTCCAGGCTCTGTCTTTTGCCATGACCGATGCCGGGCGAAAGGCTTGGAACGAAAGCCTGGAAACCTTCAGGGCGCGACGGGAAACGGCCATCGGTTTTGTCCATAAGGAAGGCGAAGCCTGCTGGGTGCTCAAAATGGAGCCTGCTGCAACCCGGGCTTTCCTCGCGGAAAAGGGCTTTCCGGAAGTGCTCCGAGACTTGGACGTGGTGGTCGTGGATCACCTCCTCCTGCGGGGCCTTTTGGGACTCGACGACGCCTACCTTTCCGACGCGGAAAACATTCGCTTCTGCCACGATGGGGACGAGGCGTTGAGAACCGTCCTCCAAGGGGACGCCGCTATGGGGTTTTTCGTCAATCCCACTCGAGTGGATCAGGTGCGGGAGGTGGCCCGCGCGGGCTTGATCATGCCTCATAAGGCCACGTATTTTTACCCCAAGGTTTTCAGCGGCCTTGTCATGCATCCCATGGATCCGGGAGACCGCGTGGCCGTGCCGACCCCCTGAATCGAGCCTTCTTCGGTTTCGTGCTCCATGTGCTCATGACGGCCCGCCGAGGTGACAAGGACGAAAAGTCCGGATCCCTTTTTAAAAGGGAAGGTGCCGTGGATTTGAACGGATGCGCCGTCGAAGAGCACGCTGCGGAGACGCGGGATCTCCTCTTTGGCGGGTCCTTGGTGCTGTGCCAGGATCGGCACGGCTACCGCTTTTCCATCGACGCTGTGCTGTTGGCGGGGCTCACTCGGGTGAAGGCCAAGGACCGGGTGATGGAACTGGGTACGGGCTGCGGGGTGGTGCTTCTCGCTTTGGCGGCGCGAAACCTGGGGGCTCATTGGGAGGGCGTGGAAATCCAGCCGCGTTTGGCCAGCCTGGCTCAAAAAAACGTGGACGCCAACGGGCTTGCCGGCCGGGTTTACATCCGTACGATGGACTGGAAAGACGTCCACCGAATGTGTCCTGCGCAAGGCTTCGATCTGGTGGTTTCCAATCCTCCCTATCGACGGGCCTTTTCGGGACGGATCAACCCCGATGCGCAGAAGGCCGCCGCGAGGCATGAACTCAAGGGGTCGGTACGGGACATGTTCGCGTCCGCGGCCCATCTCCTCAAGCACGGGGGACGATGCGCCGTCATCTACCCGGCGTCCCGCTTGGACGATCTCATGGCGGCCGCCCTTGGAGCGGGCTTTCGCCCAAAAAGGCTGACGCTCATCCATTCCCATACCCAAGCCCCGGCCAGCCTCGTCCACCTGGAATGCCTCAAGGGCGCCGGGCAGGAACTCCATGTGGCGCCGCCTTTTTTCATATACGATGGGACCGGACGATACACCGCGGCGATGATGCGGCTGCATCAGGGACTCTTTGACACGGCGCGGGAAGATTGACCACACAGAAGAGGGAGAGGGATTCATGGATCTGGGTTTGAAGGGCAAAGTGGCTTTTGTGGCCGGAGCCAGCCAGGGTTTGGGGAAGGCCGTGGCGATGGAATTGTGCCGGGAAGGGGCCAAGGTGGCCATCTGCGGGCTGGACGACCCGGAACTGCCCAAGGCCGTGGAAGACATCGCGGGTGCAACGGGCGGGGAGGTGATCGGCATTCCGGCTGATGTCACCGTATCGGAGCAGGCGAAGAACTTCATCCGCAAGGGATTGGATCATTTCGGCACCGTGGACATCCTGGTGAACAACGCCGGAGGCCCTCCGGCCAAGACGTTTCTCGAAATCGACGATGAACTGTGGCATTTCGGGTTTCGGCTGAACCTCATGAGCACCATTGTGATGACCCGGGAGGCTGTTCCGGTGATGATGGAAAAGCGATGGGGCCGCATTATCAACATGACTTCCGTGTCCGTGAAGCAACCCATCGACGGCTTGATCCTGTCCAACACCATCCGATCCGGCGTGGTGGGTTTGGCCAAGACTTTGTCCAATGAACTGGCCCCGTACAACATTACGGTGAACAACGTGTGCCCCGGCTACACCTTGACCGAACGCGTGCGGAGCCTTGCCGTGGTCACGGCCCAAAAGGAAGGGAAGACGCCCGAAGAGATCATCGATCGATGGCGGGCGACCATTCCCATGGGAAGACTGGGAACGCCGGAGGAATTTGCCGCTCTCGTGACGTTCTTGGCTTCCGAAAGGGCCGGCTACATCACGGGAGCCTCCATCCACATTGACGGCGGGTATTACAAAGGGGTGATGTGAAAGGATCGGCCATGAAGAGCAGGCGTCGGGCGCGCATCCGTTCGGTGGGGCGGTATCTCCCCGAACGGAAACTGACCAATAAAGATTTGGAAAAGATGGTGGACACCACCGACGAGTGGATCGTCACACGCACGGGAATCCGGGAGCGGCGTATCTTGGAACCCGGCCTGGGCTGCTCTTTCATGGCTTCGCGGGCCGCCCAGGAATGCTTGGAGCGGGCCGGTGTGGCGGCTTCCGAAGTGGACGCCATTATTGTGGGAACCGTCACACCGGACATGTTTTTCCCCTCCACGGCCTGCCTGGTTCAGAGGGACATCGGCGCGGGAAAGGCATGGGGGTTCGATTTGTCGGCGGGATGTTCCGGCTTCGTCTTTGCCATGACCACGGGAGTCCAGATGATCGAATCGGGCCGATACGATAAGGTTTTGGCCATCGGCGCCGATGTCATGAGCAGCATCATCGATTATACGGACCGAAACACATGCGTGCTCTTCGGGGATGCCGCCGGAGCCGTGCTTCTGGAGCCCTGTGAGGACGAAGACTACGGGGTTCTGGACTTTATTCAGAGGATCGATGGGGCCGGAGAGCCGCACTTGCACATGAAAGCCGGGGGCAGCCGCCGCCCCGCCAGCATGGAAACGGTCCAGGCGCGGGAGCACTACGTGTACCAGGAAGGAAAGAAGGTCTTCAAATTCGCCGTGACCGAAATGGCCGACGTCTCGGTCAAGATCCTGGAACGCAACGGTCTATCGGGAAAGGATGTCAAGGTGTTCATCCCGCACCAGGCCAATTTGAGGATCATCGAGGCGTGCGCCAATCGCATGGGATTGGACATGGACCGGGTGATCATCAACATCGACCGGTACGCCAACACCACCGGGGCCACGATTCCCCTGTGCCTCTACGAAGCCACGGTGGAAAAAAACCTTCTGGAAAAGGGCGACTACCTGGTCATGTCGGCCTTCGGAGCGGGCTTTACCTGGGGCAGCATCCTCGTGCGCTGGATATGAAAAAAGGGGGCCTAGGCCCCCTTGGTCCGTTTCACAGGCCGGCTCGGGTGAGGTACCCTTCCCATCGCTCGTCGATGGTTTTTTGAAACGCCTCGATCTGTTCGGGTGTCATCTTCTTAAAGCGCGCCTGGGTCTTAATGTAGTCTTCCACAGGGCGTTTGCGTCGGGTTTTGGCCAGATTCAGGCTCTTTCCCGTAAGGCGGAAAACCCCGTCTTCCAGTTCGTAGAGAACCACCACGCCCGTTTCCACGGCGAGCCGCCCGATTTTTACGGTTTCCCTCGTGGCAAACCCCCACCCGGCCGGGCAGGGGATGGCCAGATGGATGAATCGCGTCCCTTGAATGCGGCGGGCCTTGGAAAACTTTTCGTAAAGGTCCAGGGGATAGGAGGAGCAGGTGGTGGCCAGGTACGCCGGGTGATGAGCCTCCATGATTTGGATGAAATCCTTCTTCGGTTGCTCCTTGGGATGCACCGGCGTGGTCGTGGTGATGGCGCCAGCGGGCGTGGCACTGGAACGCTGCACCCCGGTGTTCATATAGGCTTCGTTGTCGTAACAGACGTAGATGAAGTTTGTTTGCCTTTCCGCGGCACCGCTCAAGGCCTGAATGCCCATATCGAATGTCCCGCCGTCGCCGGCCATGGCCAAGACGGTGTAGTCGTCCTTGCCCAGGGCCTTGAGTCCCGCCACCAGCCCGGAGGCGGAGGCGGCGGTGGCGCCGAAGACGTTATTGACGGCGTTCACCAGGACCGGCGTTTTCGGATACATGCCATGCAGGATGGTCAGGCAACAGGCCGGCAGGGTCACGATGGTCTTGGGGCCGAGAGCCTTCAGCATGTGCCGATAGGCGATGGGAAGACCGCATCCGGCGCAGGTTCGAGTGCCGGGGAGAATGTATTCCTTTTCGGGAAGATCCATCAGAGCTGTCGCCATGGCGAGTCCTCGTCTTAGATTTCGTTGGAAAGCCAAATCGGGTGTGCGGGGGCTTCCTGGTGGCTTTCCAGGCTCAGGGTCCGGCGCGCCGCTTCGCACAGGTCGATGGGTTTCACGTCTTTTCCCCCGAGGCCCACGATGAAGTTGGCCGCTATGGGCCGAGCCCCGTTCTGGGTGTAGAGGGCGGCTTTGACTTCCGTGGCCAGGGCTCCTTCCAGGCCGTAACTGATGGCTTTTTCCACCACGGCCATGCGCGGCACACGACTCAGGGCCTCCGCCACGGCCCGTACGGGAAAAGGCCGGAACACACGCAATCCCACAACGCCGGCCCGCACACCCTGTTCCCTGAGGATATCGCTCGCCTCGGAGGCTTCACTTCCCAGCGATCCCATGGTCACAAAGAGCATTTCGGCATCGTCCGTGCGGTAGCGGTAGAGGGGGTCTTCGTAACTTCGGCCGAATCGTTCGCCGAAAGCGCGGCCTTCTTCGGCGATGACGTCCAAAGCGGATTCCAGGGTTTCTTGGAGGCGCCGCCGGATGCCCATGTATCCCGGCCATAGCCGCCCGTCCACGCCGGGGATGGGATCGGTCATGACCACGGGGTTGATGTTGACGGGCCGTTCCGGGTCCAATTCGTAGGCCGGCCTGAAGGGGGGAAGATACGCGTCCACGGCCTCCTGGTCGGGGACGTCCACGGGCATCATGGTGTGAGACAGGCGGAAGCCGTCAAAGCACACCATGACCGGCACGAGCAGCCTTTCGGCCACCTTGTAGCCCAAGATGACCTGATCGAGGATTTCCTGATTATTGAGGCAGTAGAACTGCATCCAGCCGGTGTCCCTCTGAGCGATGCTGTCTTGCATGTCGTTGAGGATGGTCCAAGGAGCCCCTAAGCCTCTGTTGGTCACCGGCATGACGATGGGCACGCGCGCCCCCGCCGCCCAATGGAGCTGTTCATGCATGTAGGCCAACCCGTTGGCTGCGGTGGCCGTAAAGGCTCGAGCGCCCACGAGGGAGGCGGAAATGCATACCCCCATGGCCGAATGCTCGCTTTCCACGCGGACGAATTCGGCTTGGAGTTCCCCTCTTTCCACATATTCGGAGAGCACTTCCGGAATCTTGGACTGGGGCGTGATGGGATAGGCGGCGATCACCTGCACTCGGCAGAGCTTGGCCGCCAAGGCCGCCGTTTGATTTCCCGTAAGAATTTTTGCTGCCACGATTGTACGAACCTCTTGTTATTCTTTGTGGAACTCGGGGTGAGGACCCACGCCGTTGGAAACGAGGTTTTCACATATCGGCGGTTGCGGCACAAGTCAATAGGAATCCGTCAAACCCAGGGGCCCGTAGGTGTTGGGGTTCGCTGCGCTCACCCCAACCTACGCGTTGCAGCCAGAGCGGACAACTTCGGGAAAAAGGCAAAAAAAAGAGAGCAGGCGCTCATGGACCATGAGCCAAGAGGGCTGCTCTCCTTGTCATCCCGGAGGATTGTGCGACTTACTTGGACTTGGACGCCCGCTTGGATGCTTTCAGCGGGTTGATCTTCACCTGCTGCGTGGTCAGGGGCGCTTTCACATGGGTTGCGAAATTGCAATGGCCCGTTTTCCACTTGATGCCCGGATTGGGATAGCTGGCGCAAAAACGCCCCGCCGGGACCTCGACGATCCGCTGGCATCCTTCGCACTGCTCCACCACCTGATGGCAAGAACCCCCATTGTACCCACAGCCGGCTTTGGTCATGAAGGCGCAGTCCGTGCCCGCCTTCACCGTTTGACAAATCATGGCGATCACCTCCGTTTTCTTCTTGTGATGTCCCCCGAAAATCGGCGTAATACTACTCACGAAATCTTGGCTGTCAAGTCCGATCCCGCTGAAATTTTTGAGCAGGGGAAAACTTTTTGCAGTGACCAAAGAGATATCCAACCCATTGGCTTTTATTGATTTTCTGAACGGTTCCGGGCGAAGGGCTGGGACAGCGCCGAAAAGATGTTAAAGTTTTTTTCAAAAGGGGCGATTTTCTCAGAGAGACCTTTGGAGATGGCAGGCGCGCAGGTGCGGATAAACGAACGCCTATGATGACAGCGATGGATCAGCAGGGCAAAGGGGCCGATCGGCCTTCGCTCAAGCGGAACAAAATCGGGCAGCTCCTCCTCGAAGCGGGGTTGATTGCGCCGAACGACCTGGAGCGCGCTCTGCAAGAGCAGAGCCGCAACGGGGATCGCTTGGGGACCATTCTCATTCGGCAGGGCATTATCGAAGAAAGGGTCCTCACCGAATTTCTGGCCAAGCAGTTTCGCGTGCCCACAGTTAATCCCGTGCGCCTTTCCGTGTCCAAGGACGCCCTGAAGATCGTCTCGCCGCAGGTCATGATCAAGTACCAGGTGTTTCCCTTGGGGCTCTCGGGAGCCACCCTGCACGTGGCCATATCCGATCCCGGCAATCTCTTCGCCATCGACGACATTCGATTCATCACCCAAAAGAACATCCGCGTCCACGTCGCCCCGGAAAGCCTCATTAAGAAAGCCATCGAACAGGTCCACACCGCGGGCTCCGACGAAAGCCTGGAAGCCGTCATGGGCATGATCCGCGAAGAAGCGGATGTGGACGTGGTGGAAAGTTCCCAGGAAATCGACCTGGCCCATCTGGAAAACGCCGCCGGCGAAGCCCCCGTCGTCAAACTCGTCAACCTCATCCTCTTGGATGCCATCCGCAAGAAGGCAAGTGACATCCACGTGGAATGTTACGAGAAAGTCATGAGGGTGCGTTACCGCATCGACGGGCTTCTTTACGAAGTCATGCGGCCGCCCTATCAGCTGCGAAACGCCATCATTTCACGGCTCAAGATCATGAGCCGCCTGGACATTGCGGAACGGCGCCTTCCTCAAGACGGCCGCATCAAGCTCAAGAGCAAGAACGGCGAGATGGAATTCCGCGTCTCCGTTCTTCCCACCCTTTTCGGGGAAAAGGTCGTCCTGCGCCTTCTGGACAAATCCAACCTTCAGCTGGACATGACCAAGCTGGGATTCGAACCCAAGCAGCTGGACCTCTTCCGCGAAGCCATCTATCGGCCCTACGGGATGGTGTTGGTCACCGGCCCTACGGGAAGCGGCAAGACGACCACCCTCTACAGCGCCCTTTCCGAACTGAACAAGATCAGCCACAACATTTCCACGGCGGAAGACCCCGTGGAATTCAGCCTGCCGGGGATCAATCAGGTTCAGGTTCATGAAGCCATCGGATTGACTTTCGCGGCGGCGCTGCGCTCTTTCCTGCGCCAGGACCCGGACATCATCATGGTGGGCGAAATCCGCGACTTCGAAACGGCGGAAACGGCCATCAAGGCGGCGCTCACGGGGCACCTGGTCCTCAGCACCCTGCATACCAACGATGCCCCCAGCACCGTCAACCGCCTGCTCAACATGGGCATCGAGCCGTTCCTCGTGGCTTCCGCCGTCAATTTGGTGCTCGCCCAAAGGCTCGCCCGACGCGTGTGTCCCGAGTGCCGCGTCGCCGAGGACGTGCCGCCGGAGGCCCTGGTCGATTTAGGGGTTCGCGAAGAGGATGTGGGCACGTTCGTGTGCTACCGTGGTCGCGGCTGCCCGGCGTGTTCCAATACGGGCTATCGCGGCCGGATCGCCCTTTACGAAGTGATGGCCATGACGGATGAAATCCGGGATTTAGTCCTGGTGGGAGCCTCGGCTGCGGAGATCAAGCGGGAAGCCATCCGCTTGGGGATGCTCACCCTGCGTCAAAGCGCCATCAATAAGCTCAAGGAAGGAATCACCTCCGTTGAAGAAGTGATCCGCGCGACGGTCAGAGACTAGGGAGTCCGCCATGCCGGAATTCGTGTGGAAGGGGATCAATCGCAAGGGGCAGAAGGTTCACGGCGAAATCGACGCCGACAATATCACCATCGCGCGGCAGATTCTCGAACGCCAGGGCCTTTCCCTCAAATCCCTCAAGCCCAAGCCCAAGGATATCCTTGAATACATTCCCGTCCTTCAGGAAAAGGTCAAGGAAAAGGACCTGGTGCTCTTCACGCGCCAGTTTTCCACCATGATCGATGCGGGGCTGCCCATTATCCAATGTTTGGAAATCCTTCGGGACCAGACGGAAAACAAGGCGTTTCGCAAGGTCCTGCGCGTCCTCAAGAAGGACGTGGAAGAGGGGGCCACCTTTTCCGAGGCGCTGCGAAAGCACCCCAAGGTATTCGATCAGCTCTTCGTCAACCTGGTGGCGGCGGGAGAAGCGGGAGGCATCCTGGACGTGACCTTGACGCGCCTTGCGGCCTACCTGGAAAAGGTCGCTTCGCTGAAGAAAAAGGTCAAAGGCGCCATGACCTATCCGGCCATAGTGGTGGCCATCGCCGTGATCGTCATCATGGTCATCCTCATCTACGTGATCCCCGTCTTTGCCGGGCTGTTCCGAGACGCCGGCGTGGCTTTGCCCGCGCTGACCATGCTGGTCCTTTCCGTCAGCGACTTCACCAAAAATTATTTTCACTGGCTGATCCTGGGGGCCGTCGCCCTTGCCGCCCTGTTCCGGCGGTTTCGCAAGACCCCGCGGGGCCGTGAACTCACCGACCGGATTTTTCTCAAGGTGCCCGTTTTCGGCATCCTGCTCAAAAAGGTGGCTCTGGCACGGGTCACCCGCACCCTGGGCACCATGCTGGGAAGCGGTGTGCCCATCTTGGAAAGTATGGAACTGGTGGCGGCCACGGCGGGAAACACGGTCGTGGAAAAAGCCATCCGTGACGCCCAGCAGGCCGTCTCCCAAGGAAAAACCCTCGCCGAACCCTTGGAGCAAAGCGGTGTTTTTCCGCCCATGGTCGTCCACATGGTCTCCGTCGGGGAAGCCACGGGGGCCCTGGACAGCATGTTGTCCAAGGTGGCCGACTTTTACGACGAGGAAGTGGATGCCACCGTGGAAGCGCTGACGTCGCTCCTGGAACCCATGCTCATCGTGTTTTTGGGCGTCACCATCGGGGGGCTCCTGGTGGCCATGTACATGCCCATCTTCCAGCTGGCCGACGTGGTCTCCCGAGGATCCTGAAAGCCTCGCCGGAGCTGACCGGGAAAGCATGCATGAACGGCGAAGCCTCGGCCTTCCAACGCAAGGTCCACACCCACCTGGTTTTGAGGCTCCTTGCAGCGGTGTTCATCCTTGCGGTGACCTTTCTTTTCCAGCTGCGCCTGGCCCGGGACATTTCGGAGCCGGTCCTCTATCCGCTCTATGTTTACGCAGCGGTGCTCTTTTCCGTCACGCTCCTGAGCGCTTCGGTTCTTAGAGTCATTCGCCACCATGAGCTTTTCGCGGCCGCCCAGTTCATTTTCGACGTTCTTGCCGTCACCTTTCTCATCTATCTGACAGGCGGTGTGGCCAGCCCCTTCGCCTTCCTTTACATGGCCGTGATCATCGCGGCGGCGGTTCTGTTCCAGCGCCGTGGGAGCGTCCTTGCCGCCGCGGCGTGCACCATCGCCTACGGAGCCCTCTTGGACCTGCAGTACTTCGGGTGGGTGCACCCCGTTCCTTTCATGGGACGCTCGGTTTCTTCCGGTTCGAGCGGCCTCTATTTTTACACCCTTGCGGTGAGCACGGCGGCCTTTTTCCTCGTGGCCTGCATCAGTGGCTACCTGGCGGCGGAACTGGAAAAATCCGCAAAGCTTTCGGCGAAAAAGTCCCGCGACCTCAAAAGGCTTGAATCGTTCTACCGCTGGTTGGTGGAAAGCCTGGGAGCCGGCCTCATCACGGCGGACGCTCAAGGGAGAATCACCTACGCCAACCAGGCGGCTCGGGAACTCTTGGGCGCCGGAGCCGAAAGCCTGGAAGGCCTCCCCGTGGCCCACTGGCTTCCCGGCCTGGAAGGACATGCCTTGGAGATCCAACCGGAAAAGCCGGGACTTCCGGTATCTACGGAATTCCTCACTCCCGGGACGACCGAGGCGCCGGATCCGATGAACTCTCCGGAAGAGGACTCCAGGGACGGGCGCCGAATCACAGGCCCGGCGGTGCGGGAGATCACCTACGAAGCCCCCGGGGGAGAGAAAAAATCTTTTGTCGTCACCGTCTCGCCGATGGAGCCTCTTTCGGACGGGCCCGAAGGGCCCGTGAGCGTCCTCGTGTTTCAGGATCAGACCCTGCTCAAGGCGCTCGAGGAACGCATGAAGCGCTTGGAACAGTTGGCCTTCGCCGGAAAGATGGCCGGGGAAATCGTCCACGACATCAAGAATCCTCTGGCGGCCATAAGCGGCGTCGTCCAAATGATGGAAACCCAGTGGGAAGGAGACGACCTCTCGCGGCGCCTCCGGGATATCCTGGTTCGGGAAATCGACCGACTGAACGCCTTGGTCGGTCGCTTTCTCTGGATCGCAAGAGAAGGGAAGGGAAAGGAGCGCCCCGAAGCCGTCGTCGTCTCGGAAACGATCCGGCAGGTCCTGGACGCCCTCACCCTGGGCAAGATCCTCACGGCCCAGCACCGCGTCCATACGGATGTTCCGGAAAAGCTCACCGTCTCCCTCGTGCCGCGTCACCTTTTCCAGATCCTCTGGCACCTCATCGCCAACGCCGCGGAAGCGTCCCCCGAAGGCGCCGTCATCCACATCGCCGCTCGGGAACAGGACCTCCATGACGGCCGCCCCGGGACCGTCCTAAAGGTTTCGGACAGCGGCCCTGGCATTCCCAACGACCTTGCCAAGAAAATCTTCGATCCCCTCTTTACCACCAAAGAAGGCCACCTGGGCTTGGGCCTCAGCCTGGTGTGCCGCCTCGTGGAAGAGGCCGGCGGCGACATCAGCGTCGGCTCGTCCCCAGGCTTTCCCACCTGCGTGCGACTCTTTTTCCCTCGCGCCTCATTTTCCTCTTGCCAAGAGAAAACCGCGTGATTATATAGCACTCGTTTTCGATGAGTGCTAATAAGGCCTCGGCTTGATCGCTCAAAAAATCCTCGACGTGCAAGGAAAGGAGAAGCTGTATGAAGCTCAGACCGCTCAACGATCGTGTGGTGATCAAAAGGATTGAAGAAGAAGAACGCACGGCCGGCGGGATCATCATTCCCGATACGGCCAAGGAAAAGCCCATCCAGGGCGAAGTCATCGCCGTGGGCAACGGCAAGCTCTTGGAAGACGGCACCCGCCGGCCCTTGGACGTCAAGGCGGGCGATCGGGTCTTGTTCAGCAAGTATGCCGGCACGGACGTCAAGGTGGAAGGCGAAGACCTGCTCATCATGCGCGAAGACGACATTTTGGCCATCATTGAAAAGTAAACGGGAAAGGCAAGGAGGACGCATCTCATGGCAAAGCAGCTCATTTACGATACCAAGGCCCGGGAAGCCCTGCTCAAGGGCGTCAACGCACTGGCGGATGCCGTCAAGGTGACCCTGGGTCCCAAGGGGCGCAATGTGGTCATCGAAAAGGCTTTCGGCGGCCCTACGGTGACCAAGGACGGCGTGACCGTGGCCAAGGAAATCGAACTTCCCGACAAGTTTGAAAACATGGGCGCCCAGATGGTCAAGGAAGTGGCGAGCAAGACGAGCGACGTAGCCGGAGACGGCACGACCACGGCGACCATTCTTGCCCAGTCCATTTACTTCGAAGGATCCAAGCTGGTCACCGCCGGAGCCAACCCCATGGCCTTGAAGCGGGGGATCGAAAAGGCCGTCAAGGTCGTGGTGGATGAACTCAAGAAGATCAGCAAGCCCACCAAGGATCAGAAAGAAATCGCCCAGGTCGGCACCATTTCCGCCAACAACGACCCCACCATCGGCAACATCATCGCCGAAGCCATGAACAAGGTGGGCAAGGAAGGCGTCATCACGGTGGAAGAAGCCAAGGCCATGGAAACCACCCTGGAAGTGGTGGAAGGCATGCAGTTCGACCGCGGCTACATTTCCCCGTACTTCGTCACAGATCCCGAAAAGATGGAAGTGGTCCTGAACGAGCCCCTCATCCTGGTCCATGAGAAGAAGATCAGCAGCATGAAGGATCTCCTTCCCATCCTGGAACAGATCGCCAAGATGGGCCGGCCGCTGCTCATCATCGCCGAAGACGTGGAAGGGGAAGCTCTGGCCACGCTGGTGGTCAACAAGCTGCGCGGGACACTCCACGTGTGCGCCGTGAAGGCTCCCGGTTTCGGCGATCGGCGCAAGGCCATGCTGGAAGACATCGCCATTTTGACGGGCGGCCAGGTCATCAGCGAAGAAAAGGGCATCAAGCTGGAGAGCGTGACCCTGAAGGATCTGGGCAGTGCCAAGACGGTCCGCGTGGACAAGGACAACACGACCATCGTGGACGGCGCTGGCGACCGCAAGGCTCTGGAAGGCCGCGTGCGCCAGATCCGCACCCAGATTGAAGAAACCACGAGCGATTACGATCGCGAAAAGCTCCAGGAAAGGCTGGCCAAGCTCGTGGGCGGTGTGGCCGTGATCAGCGTGGGTGCGGCTACCGAAACGGAAATGAAGGAAAAGAAGGCCCGCGTGGAAGACGCCCTGAATGCGACCCGAGCGGCCGTGGAAGAAGGGATCGTCCCCGGCGGCGGCGTGGCCTACCTGCGCTGCCTCAAGGCTTTGGATGAGCTGAAGCTGGAAGGCGAAGAGCAGCAGGGTGTGAACATCGTGCGCCGCGCTCTTGAGGAACCGGCCCGCCAGATCGCCAACAACGCCGGTGAAGAAGGCTCCGTGATCGTCCAAAAGATCAAGGCCGGCGAAGGCGCCTTCGGCTATAACGCGGAAACCGGCGAATTTTGCGATCTTTACGAAGCCGGGGTCATCGACCCCACCAAGGTGACCCGATCCGCCCTGCAAAATGCCGCCAGCGTCGCCTCCCTCATGCTCACCACCGAGTGCATGGTGGCGGAACTGCCCAAGGAAGAAAAACCGGAAATGCCGGGCGCCGGCGCCGGCATGGGCGGCATGTACTAAGAGCAAGGGCTTCGGGGAGAACCTCAGCCTCGCAAGCGAATGGAATTTCGCGGGCCTTCCCTCGCCGGGAAGGCCCGTTTTTTTGTGCTCCGCTCAAGCCTTCTTGTCTCGGAACCCTGTTTCCCTTGTCGGCACGCCACCAGGGGAAAGCCCCCTTCGTGGGGCCCTCCTTGTGCGCGAAAAAAATTCCTGAGCATGGCGAATCAGTGCTGCGGCGGTTCGTGAATCAGGTGAAAAAGTTACGATTCCTGAGAAAGGCATCTTGACTTGCATCCGCGCTGTGCTAGAAGTCTAGGTTCTTCGGTCCCCTTTGCCTCTGTGGGGGAAGACAAAATGTTTTCGCTTTTTCCTTAAACTCAATGGGGGATAGAAGGGTTTTAAATCTTCCATCCCGTGGGGGAGACCATCATGAACCTTTCCCTCTCCCCTGTGGCGGGCGCCAATAATTAAGCTTTTTTTCTCCCCTGTGGGGGGAGCCGAGAATTAAGGTCTCCCTCCCCCCTCAGTGGCGAGAGGCAAGAATCGAGGTTTCCCTCTCCCCATCGTGGGGGAAGAGACGAAAAAATAAACATTCCATCTCTCCTCTTCTGGGGGAGACCAAAATTAAACTTTCCTTCTCCCCTTTTTGGGGGAAGACGAAAATTAAACATCTCCTCTCCCCCCTCTGGGGAGAGCCGAAGATTAAACTTTCCCTCTCCCCCCTCTGGGGGGAGAGGGCAGGGTGAGGGGGGTTGAGAGAAAGGCGATGGATTACAAAAGCACGCTGAATCTTCCCAAGACCGATTTCCCCATGAAGGCCAATCTCACGCAGCGCGAACCCGAGCTGCTCGCCAAATGGGACCGCATGGACCTCTACCGGAAACTCCGTGAAGCCGCCTCAGGTCGCACGCCCTACATCCTCCATGACGGCCCTCCCTACGCCAACGGCCACATCCATTTGGGCACGGCCCTCAACAAGATCCTCAAGGACATGATCGTCAAGAGCCGCCAGATGAGCGGCTTTGACGCGGTCTATGTGCCGGGTTGGGACTGCCACGGCCTTCCCATCGAGCACCAGGTGGACAAGGAACTGGGCCCCAGGAAAAAAGCCATGAGCCAAGGAGAAATCCGGCGGCACTGTCGGGCCTACGCCGAAAAGTTCATCGACATCCAGCGGCGGGAATTCAAGCGTCTGGGTGTTCTCGGCGAATGGGACAATCCTTACCTCACCATGTCCTACGATTACGAAGCGACCATTGCCCGGGAACTGGGACGCTTTTTCGAACGCGGGAGCGTCATCCGCAGCAAGAAGCCCATCTACTGGTGCTGCAGCTGCCGCACCGCCTTGGCGGAAGCCGAGGTGGAATACCACGACCATGTGTCCCCGTCCATTTACGTGAAATTTCCCCTGAGCGACGAAAGCCGGGCCGCCTTCAAGGAATTCAAGGAAGATCCGGTCTTCGTGCTCATCTGGACGACAACCCCGTGGACCTTGCCGGCCAACCTGGCCGTCGCGCTCCATCCCGACTTCGACTATGCGGCCGTGCGCGTAGGGGGCGAAATCTGGATTCTTGCCGAAGGGCTGTTGGAAAGCTGCATGAAGGCCTTCGGGGTCGAAGGCTATGAAAAGGTGCGCACCCTTTCCAGCCGGGAACTGGAAGGGCTCTCGTGCCGCCATCCCTTCATCGACAGGGCGTCACGCATCGTGCTGGGGTCCCATGTGACGTTGGATGCCGGGACGGGCTGCGTTCATACGGCGCCGGGCCACGGCCGGGAAGACTACGACATGGCCTTGGAATACGGATTGGATGTGTATTCCCCCGTGGACGACGACGGCTGTTTTACCGCCGATGTGCCTTTCTTCGCGGGTCAATTCGTCTTCCATGCGAACACGGCCGTCAATGAAAAGCTCCGGGAACTGGGAAGGCTCATCCTCGAAACGGACATTTCCCACAGCTACCCGCACTGCTGGCGCTGCAAGAAACCCGTCATCTTCCGGGCGACGGAACAGTGGTTCATTTCCATGGAAGCAAACGACCTTCGCAAAAAGGCGCTCCGGGCCATCGATGAAGTCCAATGGGTGCCGTCCTGGGGTCGGGACCGCATCTACCAGATGATCGAAAACCGGCCCGACTGGTGTATTTCCCGGCAGCGCTCCTGGGGGGTGCCCATTACGGTGTTCAAGTGCCGAAAGTGCGGCCAGGTGTTGGCCTCTCGGGAGGTCTTCGACAAGGTCACGGCTCTTTTTGAAAAGGAAGGCGCCGATTGCTGGTTCGAGCGGGATGCGAAGGATTTAATGCCCGACGGGGCCGTATGCGGGGGATGCGGCGCGCAGGATTTTGAAAAGGAAATGGACATCCTGGATGTGTGGTTCGATTCCGGGGTATCCCATGCGGCGGTCCTGGAACGGCGGCCGTATCTACGGTCCCCCGCCGATCTGTACCTGGAGGGAAGCGACCAGCATCGCGGGTGGTTTCACTCATCCCTCCTGGCGTCCGTGGGAACGCGCGATCGAGCCCCCTACAAGGCGGTGCTCACCCATGGGTTCGTGGTGGACGGCCAAGGCTACAAGATGTCCAAGTCCCTGGGAAACGTCATCGCTCCCGAGGAAATCATCAAGCAATACGGCGCGGAAATCCTGAGGCTCTGGGTTTCCGCCGAAGACTACCGGGACGATATCCGCATTTCCCAGGATATCCTGAAGCGGCTCAGTGAGGCTTACCGGCGCATCCGAAACACATGGCGGTTTCTCCTGGGGAACCTCCATGATTTCGACCCGGCCCGACACATGGTGCCCGTGGAGCGCATGCCCGAACTGGACCGCTACGCCCTGCATACCCTGCAGAAAATCATTGAAAGGGTGCGGCGGGCCTACGACCGGTTCGAGTTCCACCGCGTCTATCATGCGGTCCACAACTACTGCACGGTGGACCTCAGCGCTTTTTACCTGGACATCCTCAAGGATCGGCTCTACACGGCCCCGCCGGAAAGTGAGGAACGCCGATCGGCCCAAACCGTCTTCTATAGGATCCTCACGGCTTTATTAAAGCTCATGGCGCCCATCCTGTCCTTTACGGCGGAAGAGGCCTGGGCCCATCTTCCCGGGGATCACGGCGATTCGGTGCACCTGGAACCGTTCCCCGAACTGGATGAGAGCCTTGTGGACGAGGCTCTGGATGCGCGCTGGGAGAAAATTTCAAGGATTCGTGCCGATGTCAGCCGCGCTTTGGAAGCGGCCCGGCAGGCCAAAACCATCGGCCATCCTTTGGACGCCTGCGTGCGGTTGGCTTTGCCCGAGGCCTGGAAGGATGAGTTTTCCGAAGACGCCGAACTGTTCCGGACGGTTTTTATTGTGTCCCAGGTGATTCTGGAAGACGGCGCCCCTTCGCCGGACGCCGTGGACGGCCAGGACGTTCCCGGGCTCAAGGTTGTCGTGGAACGCGCGTTCGGGCACAAGTGCGAACGGTGCTGGGTCCTTTCGGACACCGTGGGGGCTTTTTCCGACCATCCCACGGTCTGCCGCCGCTGCCGCGCCGCTCTGGCCGCCATGGCGTAACCCCGTGGCGGCGGCCCAACCCGCCCCCATGGCCCTGAGGATGGCATACTGTAGGTTGGGTGCGTAGGTTGGGGTGAGTGAAGCGAACCCCAACACCAACCCCCAACGCCAACCCGCCCCCAAGCCTAGCAATCCCAAGACCCCTTTCGGGGCGGGATCATGACATCCTTAAAAATCCCCGGGGCGCCGGCGGGGCCGTTGAGGAAAAAACTGGAGACCCGAACGCGCATCCCGCCAATGCCCAAGGGTTCCAAGCCGACGTGGAAACCGAGAACCCATCATGACGGTTGAAAAACCCGCCGCTGAAAATCCTGTCCCCGACCGATCGAACCCTTTCATGCTGCTCTGTGTGGTCGTCCTGGCCGTGCTCGCCCTGGATCTGGCCACCAAAGCCTGGGTTCTTCGAACCCTTCCCCTCTACACCCAAAAGGAAATCATCCCGGGGTTTTTCAATCTCGTCCATGTGCGAAACACGGGGGTGGCGTTCAGCTTTTTTGCGGGAACCGACAGCCCGTGGCGCGTCCACATCCTGGTCGCTTTGACACTAGCGGCGCTTGGGGTGATTTTTTTTCTCTATCGGGAATGCCGGCGGGAAGAAAAGGCCAAGCGTTTCGCGCTCGGTCTCATTGCCGGAGGGGCTTTAGGCAATCTGGCGGACCGGCTGCGGTTTGGAAACGTGGTGGATTTTCTCGACTTTTACATCGGCCCCTACCACTGGCCCGCCTTCAACGTGGCGGATGTGGCCGTGACGGTCGGTGCCGCTCTGCTTCTCGTCGCCGTGCTTCGCGGGGAAAAAGATCATCCGCACCGTTCTTGATTCCGGCTCTGGGAAAAGGTGGGCGTTCTAGTTCCGTCCGTCGTTGTGACACCGCGATATGCGACCGGATCCCCAACCCAGACCTAAATCCGGCGAGACAACGAACCATAAAAGTCCTGCTCTTCCGAAAGGCTGCGGCCACTGAATAGCGTCCTTCGCCCGCCCCCATGCCTTCGGCTGCGCCCTACGCCTCCTTCGGGAGTCGTCACAGGACACCGGCCGACATATTTTTGCCCAAAGGGCACTCCGTTGCCTTTCCCAAATCCCCTCTCCCCCGCCCTTCCCGAATCCCTTCTGCCCCGCCCTTCTCAAATCCCCTCTCCCCCTTTGGGGGAGAGGGCAGGGTGAGGGGGAGGAGGCGGATCGTAGCCTTCACGGGGCTCACTTTTCCTTTTCTTTTTTCAGTTGGACGGTGACAAAATCCGGCACCCATTGCTTTTCCCCGGCATCCCACACGTACTGGCGAACCACGACGGCATCCTTGTAGATGCGTTCCACAAGGCCGTCAGGAGTCACCGGCGTCCCTTCCTTGACGATGTAGCCTTTGCCGGAGGCGTCCTCGATGAGCGCCCGCGATCCCATCTCTCCCCAGAGGATGGCCTTGAGGCCGCGTTCCACTTCCCCAAGGCTCATTTTCTGTAAGGGGGTCAAAGGTAATCCCGCCGAAGGAATGGGCGACGGGGTGCCCTCCGCTTCGGGATAGGTTTCCGTCACGGTCGTTTCCGGCTTGATGAAAGGAACGAAAGGATCCACAAGGCCCAAGGGCCGGTAATGAAAGGCATCGCTGAGGACGGCTTGAACCATTTCTTTCCGGAGAGCAAGGGCCTGCTCCGGGCTGATTTCCGTATCCTCCGACGGCCGGGCCGCCGTGGCTGCGGGGGGCGGTGCGGACTCAAGGCCTTGAGTCTGCGATTCCGTGGGGACGGCGGCTGCCGAACCGAGCATGAAAAGAAAGGCCAAGGCGGCAGCCGCCGTCACGTGCCCCAGTTTGCCCGTCCGTGAAAGTCCCCACGGGTTCTCCATCCCAAAGCTTGTCCCATCACTGCGCCGTGTCTTTGCCATGTTCCCGTCCCTCCAGATCATGGGCCTGCAGGCGGCAGAAATCGTCCACACGGGTTACGGGCCCGGAGGTTCTCCCCTGCGCCGTTTTTTCTTTCTGTCACCAAAAGCTTTCCGATTCAACAAAAAGATCGTCGGAAAACCCCTATAAATTCCTATCGGCATTTTGCGCGAAAATCTAAAAAGTGACAAATTTTGTCAATAAACTGACAAATCCCGTCAGTTTTGGCAGCCCTCACAACGGGGAAAGCCGCGTCCAGCAGTCGTGAAGTCCTTTAAAATCGCGTGGAAAAAATTTTTTAAAGCCCTGGCACATGGATTGCTTAAGTTTCTGGCAAGGGTTTCCGATGACATGCAAAGAAGGGTTTATCCCCAATCGGGCCGAAGAAGGGAGGGAGGAGACATCGCGCGGCCGGGGATCGTGCTCCGCCAAGGAACCCGACACACCACGCGCCGACCCTTTCGGTCGGGGCCAACACAACCAAAGGAGGATCTTATGCTGCTCAAAATGAAAGAAAGCAAAGGCTTCACCCTGGTGGAACTCATGATCGTCGTGGCCATCATCGGCATCCTGGCCGCAGTGGCCGTACCGTTCTACCAGCGCTACGTAAAGAAAGCTCGCCTTACGAGCCTCGTTTTTCCCGGATTGCACGCGATTCAGAACAGCATCTCTAGTTATTATAGTGTGAAAGGTTCAGCTCCTGATTTGTCAGATGACGATATTCTAGAATCAATGGCAAGAGACGCTGACACGGCTTGTTTTGACGTGGAACAGGGAGATAGTACCCTTTCCCTTAAGATCACGCTAAATACTAGTAGAAATGCGAGCAAATGCGGTCCTCTGGCAAACTTGACGCCCAATTCCTTTAGCGTTGTCGCCACAGAAAATGCAGGAAAGCTGACCTGGTCATTTAGCGGTGGTCTCGCGAAGGAATTGGGATTAGAGTAGGTGGTCTTTACAGTATCGTAGCATTTACCCCTAGGGGCTAGCGGCCACCCCTAGGGGTAAGCCGTGATGTGAGAGACCCATGTGCAAAAACCAATTAATTCAGCTTGGCAGAATTTTTGTCGTTCTATGCCTGATATTTTCAGCCTACTCCAACACATTGACTTCCCCCCCCGTTCTTGATGATTTTCACAGTTTTGTTACTAACCCTTCAACTCGCGTTGAAAAAATTGATACTGAAATGTTGGGTAAGTTAGCCGGATCCTATTTTGGCGTGTGGCGATTTTTGCCCATGCTAAGCTTGGCTTTTGATTTTTGGTGGGGCGACGGAAAAATTATCGCATTTCACGTATCAAATATTATCATTCATATCTTGTGCTTCATTTGTTGTTACTGGTTTTCTGGCGCCCTAGTGAATGTTGCTGCAACGGGATCGAGGAGTGGACCCTATTCTGAATCTCTGGTGAGATCATTTACGCTCGCCGTTTCAAGTTTGTGGGCTCTTCACCCAGTTCAGACCAGTGCTGTCACATACATTGTACAAAGAATGGCATCCCTGCAGGCTTTATTTTTCTTCGCTGCATGTGCGGCTTATATTCATTTCAAGCTGGCTTGGCAGGAGCGGCGTAAAATCCGACAGGTCTCTTGGGCTCTGGTCTGTGCGGTTTCTTCCCTCGGCGCCTTCTTGTCAAAAGAAAACTCAGCGATGCTTCCAGTGGTTTTTTTGTTGATAGAACTCTGGTTCTTTAGGTGTTGGACATTTCAGAGCTGTGCTCGTAAGTTATTTATATTGCTCTCAAATCCGAGGTGGATGGCTTGGATTGCCATCGGCACTCTCAGCTTGGGCCTTATGTCCGTTACCGCTGTTCAACATTTTGCTTCCGGCTATAATGGGCGACACTTCACCATGACGGAAAGGCTCTTGACGGAATGTCGCATTGTTCTCCAATATGTTTATGCCATCATCGTCCCAAACCCGGGGAATCTTTCTCTTGAGCACGATGTTGTTGTATCCAAGAGCCTTGTGTCACCGCCAACAACGCTCATAAGTGTTCTTGCCATTGCGTTCTTTGTGGCCCTTTCCCTAAGGTTTCGTGGTTCCTACCTCATGTTTTCATTTGGATTAATTTGGTTTCTCGTGAATCTTATTATTGAATCCACTATAGTCCCTCTGGAGCTTAAATTTGACCATAGAATGTACCTGCCTTCTTTTGGCTTGATTCTTAGTCTCGTTGAGATTGTTCGACAGTTCGGAGCGCGACTTTGCCTGCCTTTCTCTGCTAAGGACCGTCAAAAGGTGGTGTGGTCGGGTTTGGCCGTAGCGTGCGCCATTCTTGCCTTGCTGAGTTTTACTCGTAATGAAGATTGGCAGGACATATTGACCATTAACCGAGATGCTGTCCATAAGGCGCCTGAACACCCGCGGGCTCACGCAAATTACGCGGTAGCCCTGTCGAGGGCTGGTCGATATGATGAGGCGATCTATGAGGCGAAAAAGGCTATAGAACTAGGGCGTAAAGGGCTTGAATCTCATTTCGTTGCGGCTGGCATTGTCCTCAGTGCTTATATGCACCAGGGACGTTGGGACGAGGCCATTCGGGAGGGAGAAAAGCTGTTTGAAGAAAGACCCGAGAAATTCGATGCGATGTCGTTGCCTGTGTTTTGTTTGAAGCTTGCTGAATGTTATCGGATGACAAAAAACTATTATATGGCATACAGGTACGCAATGTTAGCACTAGACATTATCCAGAAGAATGAACGACTCAGGCAGGAACAAAAATGGGTATATTTCGTACTGGAATCAGTCATTACCGATGCCTCCACCGAGGATGTGGATGTGGATGGGGATGGCTCACCGGATCCAGGGAATATGTCGTTGGATGAATGGGTGGCTCTAACTTTATACCGGGCGGGCGATTATGATGGAGCCAAAATTTTTGGTGGGAAGGTAGTGGGAAGCTCATATATATCAAGAATCCTGCATGAAATAGATATCTACGAGAGAAGGAGCATTCTACAGGGTAAGCAATGGGCTATGGATACTAAGGAATGGACAAATGGGGGTCATGCGGCGGATATCATTCTACGGATCTCTCACGCTATTCTGAATAAGCCGGTCCTTAAGACTCTAATACCTTTGGGGGAAAAGCTAGTCGCATGGTGTGTTAAAATAGATCCGTATAACTTTTATGTATATACTCTCCAGGGGTGGTATGCTTTTGAAAAGGGGGATGTAGACGCGGTGGCCAAGGCGAAGCAGGCTGTGGAACTGGCGCCACAGTCGGCCAAGGCGTGGATTGCCCTGGGCTTCTTTGAGCAGCGGGCGGGGCGGCTGGAAAATGCGCTGACGGCTTTTCGCCAGACCTTGGAACTCTACCCGGGCTATCCCAAGCGCCATATCCTCAAAGACCTCATGGCCCAGCTGGAGTCCCAGATTCATGCGCAGAACTCGGAAAGTTCCACGATCGCCCAGGCCGCCCTGCACTGAGAAGGCCTCTCCCCTCTCCCATCCTTTGGGGGTGGTGCCCAACCCAATGCTGTTGACTTAAGCATTTTTAAGCTTTTCCCTCTTTCCTGAGCACCAT
>JBBFKW010000019.1:0-56128 GCA_037481835.1 Desulfosoma sp.
GTGCGGCTTCGTCCGCTCAAACTTCTTCTTCGCCATCGCACTTCCTCCTCACGTCAAAAGTCGGCTCATGTACGGATAATGCGGTCCCAAATCCAGGTACTGCGGTGCGTCTAAACCGGACACGGCGGGGAGTCTGTGGCAGAAGGCGCCCCTTGGACCATAAAGGCTCCAAAAAAAATGGAGCCCACGACCGGGCTCGAACCGGTGAACCTCTTCCTTACCAAGGAAGTGCTCTACCTCCTGAGCTACGTGGGCCCACACCTCATAGGGCGGACATGCAAGACGGGATTGTGCTCGAATTGAACATGCAGTTCGAACGACAATGGCCCGCTTCCGCTGCCACTATCTCCTACATGTTTCAGGTGTGGTGGAGAGGGGAGGATTCGAACCTCCGAAGGCGTCGCCGGCAGATTTACAGTCTGCTCCCTTTGGCCACTCGGGAACCTCTCCCCATCTAACCGTCTTCCCGCTTTTCGACCCGGGTGCGAGAGCAGCCCTAGCTACCACAGGGCTTTTGCAAAGGCAAGCAAAAAGTGCACCCGGAAAAGTTGGAGCTGGCGATGGGATTCGAACCCGCAACCTGCTGATTACAAATCAGCTGCTCTACCGTTGAGCTACGCCAGCCCGAACCGAGCTTTTTTATATACCACGGGCTTTCGCACATCGTCAACGGGCTCGGCGGCCGTTGCCTCAAAATCGTGTTTTGTCTATGGTGGCGACTCGATAAGACTTCCTTATGGAGACGCCCATGACCGACAAAGAAAACCCTCCGGCGCCGTGGACCCTTTGGGCCGTCGTATTCACCGGTATTGTCGCCATCTCCAGTGCGTCCATCCTCATCCGCCTGGCCCATGCCCCTTCCTTGACCATCGCCGCCTACAGGGTTACTCTGGCCGCCCTGGGCGTCGCCCCGTGGGCGCTTTCCAAACATTTCACGTCCGTCTCAAAGAATCCCCTGCCCTGGAGGGCCCTGCTTCTCTCCGGGCTTTTTCTCGCTCTCCATTTCACCTTCTGGATCGAATCCCTCAAAAGAACCACGGTGGCCAGTTCGGTGACCTTAGTGAGTACAAGCCCCATCTTTACGGCCGTCTTTTCCTCTTTTCTCTTGAAAGAACGCATCCGGCCCCTCATGGGCGCAGCCATCGCCGCCTGCGTTGCGGGAAGCGCCGTCGTCGCCGGTTTGGATTATCGCTTCGACCCCCATTCGCTCCTCGGCGATCTCTTGGCCCTGCTCGGCGGCCTCATGGCCTCGGGCTATTTTCTCGCCGGCCGATACGCCCGAAGAATTTTGCCTCTGCAGACCTACATCTTTTGGAGTTACGGGATCGCAGGCAGCGCGCTCATCCTTTTAAGTCTGCTCACCCGGACCCCTCTCTACGGTTTTTCACCTGAAACCATGGCCGTCCTCGTCCTTCTGGCCGCCGTGCCGCAACTCATCGGCCACACAAGTTTCAACTGGGCCCTGAAACATCTGAGCGCCACGGCCGTCGCCGTGCTGACCCTCGGGGAACCCTTGGGGGCCACGACCCTCGCCTTCGTCTTTTTCCGGGAAACGGTCTCCCTGCCCACGGCCCTGGGCCTGTGCGTGCTCGCGGTGGGCATCGTCATGGGCGCCGCGGCGAGACACTGAAGCTTGGAGGAGCGACCTTACCCGCCATTGGCGCAGGCGGCAACAAACCCAGCCCTTACCCTGAAAGCGGGGGCGTTCCGGGTTTCTCCGTTGACACCGGGCCGAGAAACAGCTAGTTTTCGCCCGTCAGCGTGTCGGGAGGGCTTAAAAACAGGCTCTTCTCACTCCAAAAGGGGCGAGGATTCCACGATGTTCGTTTTCAGCAATCTGCTCATGGCCTTTGCCAAGATCCTGGATATCATATTGACGACCTACATGTGGATCATCATCGCCCGGGCCGTTCTCTCCTGGGTCAACCCCGATCCCTACAATCCCATCGTCCGGTTTCTCTACAGCATCACGGAACCCGTCCTTCACGCCATTCGGCGCAGGATTCCCTTCGCCTTCGGCGGCATTGACTTCTCCCCCATGATCGTCATCCTCGTGTTGCTGTTTCTCCAAAATTTCCTGGTTCCCTCCTTGAGGGAAATGGCTCTGGTGCTCAGGGCCTAGAGGGTCTTGCAGCACGACACGGAAAGGCGACCGTCTATGGAATGGACGCCCGCAGAGACGGGAAGAAAAAGATTTCCTTTAAAGTGGAGAGGCTACAGTCCGAGAGAGGTGGACCTCTTTGTGGACCAGATGGCTTCGGACCTGGATCGGCTGAAGGCGGACAACGCGGCCTTGCAGCGCGAAGTGCAGCAGCTCACTAAGGAACTCTCGGAACACCGAGAACGGGAAAAAGCCATCCGCAACGTGCTGGCCAACGTGCAGAAGGCTTCCGAACTCATGAAAGCCAACGCCGAAAAGGAAGCCAAACTCCTCATCGCCGATGCGGAACTTCGCGCGGAAAAGATCCTTCAAGCCGCCCACCAGCGCCTTTCCCAGCTCCACCAGGACATCAACGAACTCAAGCGCCAGCGCATTCAATTGGAAGCCAAGCTGCGTTCCACCATCGAAACCTACCGGCAGCTGCTGGATGCGCAGCGCGAGGACTATACCGAGGCCGAAGCCATGGAAAGCAAGGTGACCTTCTTGAACCGCTGAGGCAGGGGGATGGAATGAGTATCAGCCAGGAGCTCCTAGAGATCCTCGTGTGTCCCCAGTGCAAGGGAGACATCCGGCTCACGGAAAGCCAAGACGGCCTTGTGTGCGAGCGGTGCCGGCTTCTTTACGAAATCCGGGACGGCATTCCCATCATGCTTCCCGAAGAAGCCAAGCCTCTCCCCTGAACGCGGAGCCCGCCCGGTTCATGGTCGCCCTCCCGCACGCCCTCACCGCCCGCATCCCAACGCTGCTTCAAGGGCTGGATCGGTTCCCCGGCTGCACCGTTCTCGTGGTCGGGGATCTCATGCTGGACGTCTTCCTGTGGGGCGATGTGCGCCGCATTTCGCCGGAAGCCCCCGTGCCCGTGGTGGAAGTGCAGCGTGAAACCCATCTTCTAGGCGGAGCCGCCAACGTGGTGCGCAATATCGTGACTCTGGGCGGGCGGGCTCGAGTGGCCGGGGTTGTGGGACATGACGCCTTTGGAGCGGAAATCCGAGCGTTGCTTGAAGACGCCCACGTGCCTTGTTCCGGCGTAATCACCGCTCACGACCGGCCCACGACGGTCAAAACCCGCGTGATTGCCCGGCATCAGCAAGTGGTGCGCGTGGATCGGGAGGAAGTCCGCCCCCACGACAGCCGGACGACCCGGGCCCTCGTGCAGGCTCTGGAGGCCGCCGCCGGCGAAAGCAACGCCATCATCGTCTCCGACTACGCCAAGGGGGTGGTCTCTCGAGAGGTCATGGATGCCGTTCGGATGCTGGCAACCCGGCACGACATTCCCGTATTCGTGGACCCCAAGGTGCCGCACACGGACTTTTATCACCACGTGACCGTGGTCACCCCCAACACCCAGGAAGCTTCGGCCATGTCCGGCATTGCCGTCACCGATGAGGCTTCCCTGGAGACGGCCGGCCGTATCCTCCTGGAAAAGCTCCAGTGCCGTCACGTTCTCATCACCCGTGGTCCCCAGGGGATGAGCCTCTTTGAAGCGGGAGCCCCTCCCTTTCACATCCCCACGGTGGCCCAAAAGGTGTTCGACGTCACGGGAGCCGGCGACACGGTCATCGCCGCCGCAGCGCTGGCCGTATCCGCAGGCTTGGCCATGCGGGACGCCGCCGCTTTGGCCAACACGGCCGCCGGGATCGTCGTGGGTGAGGTGGGCACGGCGGCGGTGGACCACGCCCGCCTTCGCGCCGTCTTGGCGGACGGGGCCGGGTGCCGGGTATGAGTGCCCCTAAGGCTCCCAAACCGTGCAAGTTGGTCTTCGGGCTTCTCTTTCGAGAAGACGAAGGAAAAGTAAAGACGCTTCAATCCCTGAGCGACCTTTTCGGCCCTTTGGATGCCGTGACGCGCCCTCAGGATTTCGCCTTCACGCGGTTTTACGAAAAGGAAATGGGCCCGGGCATTCGACGGCTCTTCGGGAGCTTTGACGCCCTCGTGGACCCGGGCCTTCTTCCCGACATCAAGGCCCGGACCAATCGCCTGGAACAGGAAACCGCCTGGGACGGCCGGCGCTCCATCAATGTGGACCCGGGCCTTTTGTGCGAAGAACGCCTTGTTTTGGCCACGGGCAAGAACGCCGGCCATCGGATTTACCTTCGAGACGGCATTTATGGGGATCTGACCTTGATCTACCGCGACGGCGCCTATCGGCCTTTGCCCTGGACCTATCCCGACTATGCCCAGGACGAAACGCGACGATTCTTCGGCCTTCTTCGAGGCATCCTGATCGCCCGCCGCAGCGGGCGCATCCCGCGTTGCCCCTATTCCTTGGAGGACAGCCAATCGTGATCCGAAGCATGACCGGCTATGCTCGAGCGTCTCTGGACAACGGCTTGTATCAAGCCGTCGTGGAACTGCGCAGCGTCAACGGAAAGCATCTCGATCTGTTCATCCGCGTGCCGAAGGAGCACCTCGATGTGGAAGAAGTGGTCCGGGACGTGGTGCGCCGGAAACTGCAGCGCGGTCGCGTGGACTGTTACGTTTCCATCGAACCGACGGCTTCGGCGGTCAAGGCGGCCCGCATCCATTTTCCAACGGCCCGAGCCTATTGGGATGCCCTGTGCCAGCTCCACATGAAACTCCCCGGATCGGATCCTCCCACGCTGGAAACCCTCCTGAAACTGCCCGGCGTCTGGGAAACGGACGCCGCCGCCCCCGACGCCGAAGGTCTGCGGGAGTTGGTCGCTCAAGCCACGGAGCAGGCCGCGGAACGGCTTGTAGAGGCCCGGACGGTTGAAGGGCGCGCCATGGCCCAGGACATCCTTGAGCGCCTCCGGGAGCTGGAACGGGACCGGGCCGTGGTGGAGGAGCGCCGACACGTGGTCGCAGAGGAGCTCCGGGAGAGACTTCGCACCAAAATCCAGGACATCGTGACCGCCTTCGGGGGCAGCCTGGACGAGAATCGGTTGCTCCAGGAAGTGGCTTACCTTTTGGACCGCACCGACATCAACGAGGAATTGGTGAGACTCAAGAGCCATGTGGACCAGATGGAGGGCTGGATCGCTTCCGAGGAGGCCGTGGAGGGCCGCCGGCTGGATTTCATGACCCAGGAATTGCACCGGGAAGTGAACACGATCGGGTCGAAGGCCACCGATCTCATCGTGTCCCAAGCCGTGGTGCGCATGAAAAACGCCGTCGGGAAGATTAAGGAACAGATTCAAAACATCGAATGAGGTCGCCTATGGACATCAAACTCCTCAACATCGGGTTCGGCAACACGGTGGTGGCCAACCGCATTGTGGCCATCGTCTCGCCCAGTTCGGCGCCCATGAAGCGTCTTAAGGAAGACGCCAAACAAAACAACAAGCTCATCGACGCCACCATGGGGCGGCGCACCCGCGCCATCATCATTACGGACAGCGACCATGTGATCCTGTCCGGTGTCCAGGCGGAAACCATCGCCCAACGGCTCATTCACGATCAAGGCCACCGTGACGGGTCTTCGGCCAAGGGCGGGAAGTGACATGGCCGGGGACGGATCCGGACACCTTTTCGTGCTCTCGGCCCCGTCCGGCGTGGGCAAGAGCACCATCGTGCGGGCCCTGCTCGCCAAGGATTCCCGGCTGCGTTTTTCCGTCTCCTGCACCACCCGGGCGCCGCGCTCGGGCGAAACCGACGGCATGGACTATCATTTCCTGTCCCAGGAGGCCTTTCAAGAAGGCATCCAGGCGGGACGGTTCCTCGAATGGGCGGAGGTTTACGGCCATTACTACGGCACGGACCGCCGTCTCGTGGAAGCCTGGCTTGCCGACGGCTTTGATGTCCTTCTGGAAATCGACGTGCAGGGGGCTCGAAAGGTGCAGGCGAGCGGCCTTGCAGCGACGACGATTTTCATCCTCCCCCCGACCCTGAATGCTCTCGAAGAGCGGTTGCGCCGCCGCGGGACTGAATCTGAGGAAATCATCCGGCGCCGGCTCGATGCCGCCGAAGCGGAAATTCGAGAAGCCCCCTGGTATGATTATCTTGTCGTCAACGATGTTCTGGAAGAAGCCGTCGCGGACGTGAGCGCCATCATCAGGGCATGCCGCTGCACCCGCACTCGAGCTCACCGTGCCTTGATCCCTTTCTTGCCGCTGCTCTGACGGATGGCCTGTGGAGAAAGCCGTGCCCAAGGAGCCCCCGAAGGATCATCGAGGCGGGCCCAAGACCGGACGGGATGCCGGAGCCGAAAGGCTCTGGATCTACGGCCTGAACCCCGTCATGGAATGCTTGAGAGCCGATCCCGGCACGATCACGGAAATCCTGTGCAGCCGGGATGATCCGCGAAGCCGGGCGGTGCTCGCCTTGGCCCAGGAACACGGCATCCCGATGGTGCCGGTGGACCGGCGAAGCCTTTCGGAGCGCTTCGGCCACGAGCGCCATCAAGGCATTGCCGCACGCCTCGGCACTTTCCGATATGAAGTGCTCGAGTCCCTTTTGGACCGCCCCGACCCCGAGGGCCTCCCCATCCTGCTCCTGGACTGCCTCCAGGATCCGCAAAACCTGGGCGCCATCCTGAGAACCGCATGTTTTCTGGGCGCCCGCGCCGTCGTCCTTCCGAAGGACCGCTCGGTCCAGGTCACGGGGGCGGTTTTCAAGGCCTCGGCGGGAGCCCTGGCCCATCTTCCCGTGGTGCAGGTGACCAATTTGGTCCGCGCCATGGAACGGATCAAAGATCACGGCTATTGGATCGTGGGGCTGGACCTGGAAGGGGCGCAATCGCTCTACGAACTTTCCTACACCATGCCCGTGGCCCTGGTGGTGGGAAACGAAGCCGCGGGACTTCGGCCGCTTGTCAAAAGACACTGCGATTTTTTGGTCAAGATCCCCGGCACGGGCCCCGTACAGTCCCTGAACGCCGCCGCCGCCGCCGCGGTGGCTCTGGCCGAAATCCGCCGCCAACAGGCGGCAGCATCCCCGCGGCCGCCAAAAGACCACCGTGGATAAACGCGAGCGGTGCGGGCGGCTTCCTGCAGGCCCCTTGGTGGCCAATAGCTTCTCGAACAGGGGGCGTGCTCGCCGCACCGGCCGGCCGCCCGCGTCCTACTCCAGACGCTTTTTCACACAAGTCTGTGCCCTGCGCCGGCCAACAAGAAACCCAAGCCCCGAAGGGGCGAAACAACTCAGCCCAGGGCGAAGCCCCGGGCCGAGGACGATCCCCAACACACACAAACCCCGAAATGTCAAGGAGGCCCGCCCGAACCCGCGGGTCCCCTTCCACGGCCTTTCCTTGGCGTGATGCCTCACAAAAGGCGGGGAAACCTCCCGAACCTCGAGGTCCACCCCCACCCCATCCGCCCACGCGGCGCCGGATGTCGCCCCCTGGGCGCTATGAGGTTCGGGGGCCGAAAAGGGATGTTCCCACACGGATCAGGGTGGCCCCTTCTTCGATGGCTACTTCGAAATCGTGGCTCATGCCCATGGAAAGTTCCGCGAGTCGTTCGGGATGCTGGGCGCCCCCGCGCAGTCTTTCAAGGAGCCGGCGCAGCGTCTGAAAATACGGGCGAACTCCTTCCGGATCCTCCACATACGGCGGGACGGCCATGAGGCCCCGGACATCGAGCCATTCCATGCCCTGCATTTCCTTGAACAGGCCGTCAAGGTCTTCCGGGGCCACCCCCCCTTTGGTTTCTTCGTCGCCCAGGTGCACCTGAATCAGAACCGGCAGCCGTCTCCCTCGAGCTCCCGCCCTCTTGTCCAGTTCCCGGGCCAAAGACAACCGATCCACCGTATGGATCCAATGAAACCGCTCAACGGCCGATTTCGCCTTGTTTGTTTGCAGATGGCCGATGAAGTGCCATTCCAAGGGAAGATCGTGGAGCACCTCCATCTTGCGGCCGGCTTCCTGCACGTAATTTTCCCCGAACCGGCGCAGCCCCGCTGCGGCGGCTTCCCGAATCTTTTCCGCGGGCACCGTTTTGGAAACGCCGATGAGTTTGACGCTTTGGGGATCCCGCCCCGAGCGGCGGGCCGCCGCCTCGATCCGTCGATGGATCGCTTCCAAACGTGCCCCCACGTCCTTCACAGGCTCCCCCATACCGATGCCGTCATCCCGTTTTCCCCTCATTGCCATGGGCCTACAACGAGGCCGACCCAAAGGCCCGGAGGCTCCAACTTTCATCCTATGGTGTCTCGACGCGGCGTGAGGCAGGCGTACGCAGCCGCGTCCGCAATTTTTTCAGCCTCTCAAGCCCTTGCGCTCCCCATCGCCTTCCACACTTCATTCCGGCGCAATGACTCCGTTTTTTTGCAACATGGCGACGGTTTCCGCAAGGGGAAGCCCCACCACGTTCGTGTACGAGCCGTAGACGGCTTTGACAAACGCCGCCCCCAGCCCCTGAATGCCGTACGCTCCCGCCTTGTCCATGGGTTCTTTCGTGCGCACGTACGCGGCGATCTCGGCGTCCGTGAGGTCTCGAAACTCCACGCGGGTTTGAATGACATCCACTTGAGAAAAACCCCGCTTCATGTGGATCAGGCAGATGGCCGTGAACACACTGTGGCTTCGGCCGCTGAGGGACCGGAGCATCCGCGCGGCTTCTTCAGGGGAGCTCGGCTTCCCGAAAATGAGGCCTCCGAGGACGACGATGGTATCCGCACCGAGAACCCACGATCCGGACTCGCGCTCGGCCACGGATCGCGCTTTGAAAAGGGCCGAACGGCGGACTCCGGCCTCAGGCCGCACACCCACGGGAGGCTCTTCCACGGGACTGGGCACCACACGAAAAAGCAGACCCAACCGAGCGAGAAGCTCACGGCGCCGCGGGGAAGCGGAAGCCAACACGAGCGGTTCGCAGGTGGTATACAGCACCCCGGACTTGGCTTTCACCCCCGCGCTCCCCTCTCAGTGGCCCATCCGAAGACGCGCTCGGCGTTTCGGGTGGTCGCCCGGGCGATTTCTTCAAAGGTGCAGCCTCTCAGTTCGGCCATCTTTTGCGCCGTGTAGCGCACATAGGACGGCTCATTGGGCTTTCCCCGAAAGGGAACCGGCGTCAGGTACGGCGCATCGGTTTCCACGAGCAGGCGGTCCAGGGGCGCCAAGCGGACGACACGCTGTTGTTCTTGGGCGTTCTTGTAGGTCACCGTGCCAGGAATGGAGAGATAGAACCCCAGGTCCAAACATCTTAGAGCGGTCTCCCAATCGCCGGAAAAGCAATGGAGCACGCTCGGCCGAAGCCGTCCAACGTAAGGAGTCACAATTTTGAGAAAATCCTCGTGGGCCTCACGGATGTGAAAAACTGCAGGCTTGTCGCACTGCAGGGCCAGTTCCAGTTGCTGTTCCAGGCATGCACGCTGGACCGGCCGAGGCTGCCTGTCCCGGTAATAGTCCAGCCCAATCTCTCCGACGGCCACGACCTTGGGTTCGGAAGCCAAGCGGACGAAGACGTCCGCATCGCGCTCCGATAGCCGGCGAGCGCCGTGGGGATGGAGACCCACCGTAGCGTACACATGGGGGTAACGGCGGCTGAGTTCAACCGCCCGGCGGCTCGTCTTTTCGTCGATCCCGATGGTCACGACGACGGCTACGCCTGCCGCATGGCATCGTTGAAAAACCCCCTCCAAGTCGCCGGACAGTTCGGGAAAATCCAAGTGCGCATGGGTATCCACAAGCCATGCGCCGTGATCTTTTTCTTGTGTCATCATCTCCTTCGCTTCCTCTGGAAAAATCCGCCCGACCCGCGATCCCTTCACCGCCGCCGCTGCCGTCTGTTCGACCGCAAGCATACCTTCGGGACCGAGCGTGTGCAATGGCCTCGGCTCACGGCGTGTCTCCGCAGCAACGGCGAGGAGGGACACCGCCCCCACTCCTTTCAAACCGGACGGCATGGAAAAATCGATACGGATTTTCACCGTAAATCCAAGGTCCTTCCCCTAAGCCCTTTCGAACCATAAATTTTTCGTTTTTGCCATGGTGCGGTCCGTCGGCGTAGAATGCAGTCCTCAAAAGACATGGAAACGGTTTAACAGTCAGGAAAGGCATCCCATCTTTTCCGAATCGCCCACGGGAGTTATGAAGTCATGACGGATGAGCGCGCCATGAACGCCACAGTCCAGGATAGCGCCAAGGAAATGCCCGGAAAACTCACGCCGGGAGGAGAACCCATGTCGAACGTGCCGAAAAGGGCCAAGCGGGCTGCCGTCCGAACCCGGATCCCTTTGACCCCCAATGCCCTTGTCGTCATGAAGAAGCGCTACTTGAAAAAGGGGGAAAAGGGCGAACCCATCGAAACGCCCGAAGAACTCTTTCAGCGTGTGGCCAAGGCCATCGCCGAAGCCGACGCCCTGTACGGAGCGACGGAAAAGGAGGTGGCCGAAACGGCCGAACGGTTCTACGCGCTCATGACGTCTCTCGATTTCCTCCCCAACTCGCCGACCCTCATGAACGCCGGCACCGAGCTGGGTCAGCTTTCGGCGTGTTTTGTCCTACCCGTTGGGGATTCGCTGGAAGAAATCTTCGAGGCCGTGAAATACGCCGCCAAAATTCATCAAAGCGGCGGCGGGACAGGCTTTTCCTTTTCCCGGCTTCGTCCTGAAGGGGACGTGGTGAAAAGCACCAACGGCGTCGCCAGCGGCCCGGTGAGCTTCATGACCGTGTTCGATTCGGCCACAGACACGATCAAGCAAGGCGGCCGAAGGCGCGGTGCCAACATGGGGATTCTTCGGGTCGACCACCCGGACATCGAAAAGTTCATCACGTGCAAACGCGATAACGACAGACTGACCAATTTCAACATCTCGGTGGCGGTCACCGACGCCTTCATGAAGGCCGTGGAAAACGACGAAGACTACGACCTCATCAACCCGCGAACCGGCATGAAAACCAAGACGCTGCCGGCGCGCAAGGTCTTTCAGAGCATCGTTCAGTCGGCGTGGAAAAACGGCGAACCGGGCGTCATCTTCATCGATGCCATCAACCGCACCAACCCCACGCCCCACGTGGGCATGATCGAAAGCACGAACCCCTGCGGCGAACAACCGCTCCTGCCCTATGAATCCTGCAACCTGGGCTCCATCAATTTGCTCCACATGGTCCAGGACGGCGCCGTCAACTACACCCGCTTGAGGGATGTGGTCTGGGAAGCCGTGCACTTTCTCGACAATGTCATCGACGTCAACAAGTACCCCTTGGACAAAATCCGGGAAATGACCCTGGCCAACCGCAAGATCGGCCTTGGGGTCATGGGTTTCGCCGACATGCTCATGGCCTTGGACATCCCTTACGATTCGGACGAGGCGGTGGCGACGGCCGAGGAGGTCATGGCCTTCATCCAAAAGGAATCCAAGGACGCTTCGGCGGATTTGGCGAAGAAACGCGGCAATTTCCCCAACTTCAAGGGCTCCATCTACGATCCGGATCAGGGCGGCGCGTATCCCTTCATGAGGAACGCCACGACGACGACCATCGCCCCTACGGGCACCATCAGCATCCTCGCCGGCTGTTCCAGCGGTGTGGAGCCCGTTTTCGCCATTTCTTTCGTGCGCAAGGTGCTGGACGGGGAGGAACTGCTGGAAGTCCATCCCTTGTTCCAAAAGGTCGCACAGGAGCGGAAATTTTATTCCGAGAGCCTCATGAAAAAGATCGCCTCCCGGGGGAGCCTCCAGTCTTTTTCGGAAATCCCCGAGGAAGTGCGCCGCATTTTCGTCACCGCCCACGACATCAGCCCGGAGTGGCACATCCGCATCCAGGCCGCTTTTCAAAAGTTTACGGACAATGCCGTGAGCAAAACCATCAACTTCCCCAACAGCGCTACTCCGGAAGACATTTACAACGCCTATTTTCAGGCCTTCAAGGCCGGCTGCAAGGGGCTGACCGTCTACCGGGACGGCAGCCGGGACATGCAGGTGCTCAATATCCAGAAAAAACCCGAATTCCGTCAGGTGGAGCCCAGACCTCGGCCGGACAAGACCATCGGGGCCACGGAGCGCATCAACACGGGCTGCGGGAAGCTTTATGTCACCATCAACCGCGACGAATACGGCTTTTGCGAAGTCTTCGCCCAGATGGGAAAAGCCGGCGGGTGCGCCTACTCCCAGATCGAAGCCACCGCGCGCCTCATCTCCCTGGCGCTTCGTTCCGGCGTGCGCATCGAATCCATCATCCGGCAACTCATGGGCATTCGGTGCCCGTCGCCCATCTGGCAGAACGGGGAACAAATCCTCTCGTGCACGGACGCCATCGCCAAGGTGCTGAACCGCCACGCCCAGGCCAACGTGGCCTCGGCCTTACAGGAAATGGGGGCCTGCCCCGACTGCGGCGCCTCGGTGGAATACGACGGCGGGTGCATCGTGTGCCGGGCCTGCGGATTTTCCCGGTGCACCTAGACGGGTGAAACCCGCGTGGACCGACTGTCCCCCCGTGAAGCCCGCGAACTCCAAGAGCATCTGGCCGGCAGGGTGCGGCTGCAGCCCCTGCCGGCGTCCTTTTCCGTCCTGGCGGCTGCCGATCTTAGCTACATCAAAGAATCCCGCACGCTCATCGCCGTGATCGTGACCTTTTCCTGGCCGGATCTCGTCCCCATTGAATCGGTGCACGTCTCGGGCCCGATCCGCTTTCCCTACGTGCCGGGCCTGCTGAGCTTCCGCGAAATTCCGGCCATACTCCAAGCTTATGAACGCCTTCGACGCCCTCCGGACGTGTTCCTCTGCGACGGCCAGGGCCTGGCCCATCCGCGCCGTTTCGGCCTTGCGTGCCATCTGGGCGTCCTGCTGGAACTGCCCACGGTGGGGTGTGCCAAAACGAGATTGTGCGGCGACCATGCGCCGTTGGGACCTTTGCGTGGCGATAGGCAGCCTCTCCTGCTGGACGGGGCCCACGTGGGATACGTCTACCGGTCCAAAACCCGGGTGAAACCCCTTTACGTCTCGCCGGGCCACCTGGCCGATTGCGACTCGGCCCTCGGTCTCGTGGAGCGCTGCCTTGGCCGATACCGCATTCCCGAACCGTTGCGCATGGCCCACCATGCCGCGACAATGCTTCGTCAAACAGCCCGCCTTTCATGACGGTGAAGGCTTAGGGCGCCATCCGGAGCATAGCCCATAGGCGTTCGAACCTGCCCAGAGGGGCTTGGCTCCAAGCCGGCGATCGGGTTATGCACACCTATCGATCAAGGACCGGCGGTTTTTTGCGAAGAAAAGAGGCGTGGGACCGCGCGTTCCCCCAGAGCATCCTCGAGAGGCTGCCGTGAAGATATTGGCCAGAGAAGTCATGAGCACGGATTTCGAGACGTTGAAACCCGACCTTCCCTTGAGCGAAGCCGTGCAGGCTTTTCGGCGGGCCAGTGCCAAAGGGCGGAAAATTTTCGGCATGATGGTCACCGACGAGCGCAATCGTCTCATCGGGATGCTATCCATGTACGATATTCTCCTTTTCATGCGCCCGAAGCATATTCACATCTGGGGGCACATGGACGATATCGACGTGGAAGGCATCATGGACGTGGCCTGTGAAAGGGCTCGAACCATAAGGGTCGGCGACATCATGACCACGGAAGTCGTCACGGTGACCCCTGACACCCATGTGCTGCGTGTCATGGACCTGATGATCAAGAAACACATCCGGCGCCTGCCGGTTCTGGATCAGGGCGAAATCCGAGGCATTATTTACATATCGGATCTGTTTTACGATCTGTTGGAACGCCTGTCTGTGTGACGCTTTCGCCTCAAGGAATCCATCCATGCATCGCGAGGCATCCAAAGACACGCTGAGTCGCCTTCGGGTGGTCCATGCCATGCGCCGGCAGGTCATCCAGAGGCCGGAACGGGCCTCCATCGCCTCTGCCGTCAACGCCCTCATCAAATACAAAGTCAGCGCCACCCTGGTGACCGATCCCGAGGGAAAACCGGTGGGTGTGGTTTCCAAGACCGACATCATGGGGGCCTACTATGCGGGAGTGCCCGTAAACGCCCCTTTGGAGCAGATCATGAACGGGCCCCCTTTGTTTTGCCAGCCGGACACGTCCTTGTCGCGAGCCTTGGAAATCATGCGCGCTAGGGCCGTTTACCGGCTTTTTGTCCGGGACAATGAAAACGGGCCCGTTGAGGGCCTTCTCGCCTATCCCGACATTGTCGGTCTCCTGTACAGGATATGCCGAAACTGCGAAATCAGCCTGCACCGCCGACGCGCTCAGCCTCTGTCGGACACCGTTGTGCGCTATCGCGTCTCCGAAGTCATGACGCCGGGCGTCCAAGCTGTGAACGAGGAAGCGTCCCTTTACAGCGTCATGGAGACGCTTTCCGCCTATCGCTTCGGAGCTCTTCTGGTGACCGACGGCGCAGGCGCACCCCGAGGGGTGGTCTCAAAAACGGATCTCGCCCTGGCTTATCGGCGCGGCACGGCACCCGACGTGCCGGTTCGACAGGTTATGACCCCGGCGGTTTGCGGGTGCCCGGCGCAGGCCCCATTGGAACATGCCATTCGTCAGATGATTTTTAGTGATGTTCATCGTCTGTTCGTGCACGATCAAGACCCGGAACGTATTGTGGGCACTCTGTCCCTATCCGATGCCGCCCGGGTGCGTTCGGGGTCGTGCCATGCCTGCGTGAGCAGCCGCATCCGGCTGGAATCCCTGTAGCCGGGTTCGATTCTTTCCAGGCGCACAAAGACTTCTTCAGTCGGGAGGCTGATGCGTGTCCACGGTCATTGTGGCGAAAGAGGATCTGGGGCGGATTTTTGAGAATCTCAAAGCCGCCTTCCGGGTCATCGGCCCTGTCTTGGAAGGCGACGTGGTGGTGCTCGGAGAACTTGACGATCTCGCCCGGATGCCCTCCGGCCGTCGAGACCGCCAGGGGCCGGGCATGTATCGCCTCGGCGACGTGACGGACTCGAAAATTTTTTCTTTTTCCATCGGGCCGGATTCCTTCAAACGTTTCCTTCACCCGCCCCTGCGGGAAGAATACACCTTTAAAAAGTCCAAGAAACGCCTCCAGATCCAGGCCATTCCCCCGAGCGGCCATGATATGAGGACGGCCTTTTTCGGCATGCGCGCCTGCGATCTTGCCGCCCTGAAACTTCTTGACAAGGTCTTCCTGAAAGGTCCCGTCCAGGACAACCATTACGCACTGTTGAGGCAAAACGCCTTTATCGTCGCCGTCCCGTGCGTGAGGCCCGGAGACAATTGCTTTTGCAGCTCCATGCATACCGGGCCGGACGTTCGCGATGGTTACGACTTGTCGCTTACGGAACTGGACGGATTTTTCGTCGTCGAAACCGGCAGTGCCGAGGGAAAGGCACTCCTCGACGGGGTGCCCGCACGGCCTGCAGGTCCGGACGAAGAGGCGCAGAAGGCCGCCACGCTGGATCGGTGCCGAGAACTCATGAAAAAATCCATCAACGTGCGGGCGTTGCCTCGGGTCATTGACAACAACCTGGACCATCCCCGATGGGCGGACATTGCGGCCCGGTGCCTCGGGTGCGGCAACTGCACCCAGGTCTGCCCCACATGCTTTTGCACCACCGGCTACGATCACATCCCGCTTTCGTGCCTTTCCCGGAAAACATCTGAACGATGCGGATCCAGGCGACGGGCCTGGGATTCGTGTTTTTCCATCAACTTCGCCCGGGTGCACGGCGGCAATTTCAGGCCCTCTCGAAGGGCCCGCTTCCGGCAATGGATGGCTCACAAGCTGGCTTACTGGATCCATCAATTCGGCACCCCGGGCTGCGTCGGGTGCGGCCGCTGCATCACATGGTGCCCGGTGGGTATCGACCTGACTCAGGAACTGGAAGCGCTTTCCGCCACGAGGACCGCCCCATGAGCTATGACCTTGCCGTGCCGTTCGAGGCGACCGTGCGGTGGATCAAAAAGGAAACGCGCGATACCGCCACGTATGCCTTAAAGATCAACGCCCGAGACATCGCCAAGGCTTATGCCTTTCAGCCGGGCCAGTTCAATATGCTGTGCGTGCCGGGCATCGGCGAGGCGCCCATTTCCATCAGTTCCGCCCCCTCGGACCATGAAATCCTCCATACCGTGCGGGTTGCCGGCGACGTGACCACCCACTTGTCCCGGCTGAGCCCCGGGGATGTCATCGGCATGCGAGGGCCTTTCGGAAACAGTTGGCCTCTCGAGGAAGTGGAAGACCGGGATCTCTTGATCATCGCCGGCGGCCTGGGCATTGCCCCATTGAGGTCCGTCATCCGGCACATCCTTTCCGAGGGACGGAGCAAAAAGTCCTCGGCATGCCCTCTTCCCGGAAGAAAATTCATCCTCTACGGGGCCAAGACTCCCAAGGACATCGTCTTTCGCGATGAGTTCCCTCGATACAAGGACACCTTCCAGGTTTGGCTGACGGTGGACAAGGCGGACCCGGAAGAAACGTGGAAGGGGGAAGTGGGCCTCATCCCGGCGCTCATGAAGCACGTCTCCTTCAATCCCCTCAAGAGCATCGTTTTTATGTGCGGGCCCGAAGTCATGATGCACATCCTGGCCAAAGACCTCACCGCTCGAGGCATCCCGGCGGAAAAAATCTTTATTTCCATGGAAAGAAACATGAATTGCGGGATGGGCTTTTGCGGTCATTGTCTGTTCGGGCCCGTTTTCGTCTGCAAGGACGGCCCCATCTTTCGGCTCAGCCAAATCGCCGAATTTTGGGATATCCGAGAAATCTAGGACGACGGGGCCGCCACGCCCAAGGTTGCTGGGGAGCGGGAAAAACCATGAAAAGACCGAGGATCGGCGTTTTTAAGTTTACGTCCTGCGACGGATGCCAGCTCAGCCTCCTCAACTTGGAAGACGACCTCTTGGGGCTGGTGGACCTCTTCGATGTGGCCTATTTCCGTGAGGCGACGGACAAGCCGCTCAAGGGCAAGTTCGATCTTGCGCTGGTGGAAGGATCCGTGTCCACGGAACGGCAAAGGGACGAGATCGTGGATGTGCGGGATCGGTCGCGGATTCTCATCGCCCTCGGGGCCTGCGCCGTTTCAGGCGGCCTGCAGGCCTTAAGAAACTGGGCAAGCCTGTCGTCCTACACCCACCTCGTATACCCGTCGCCCCTGGACGTCCGCGCCCTGTCCACGTCCACTCCCATTTCCGATCATGTTTACGTCGATTTCGAATTGTGGGGGTGCCCCATCAGCACGAGCGCCCTTGCGGAAACCCTGACGGCGTTTCTCCTGGGCAGGAGGCCGGCGATCCGGGGATACAGCCTGTGCATGGAATGCAAGAGGCGCGGCATCCCCTGCATTTTGGTGTCTCGAGGAGAACCCTGCCTGGGGCCGGTGACCCGCACCGGGTGTGAGGCCCTCTGCCCGTCCTTCGGGAGGCCCTGCTATGGGTGTTTCGGCCCCAAGGAAGACGCCAACGTGGAATCGCTCATGCGGCACTTTCAAAATATGGGACTCACGGCCAAGGAGTGCCTGGCGCTCCTGGACAAGATGAATTCTTACACCTACAGGAAGGCGCACCTTGAAAGTCGATCGTAAGGTCATCCGCGTCGACTCCCTGTCGCGGGTCGAGGGCGAAGGCGGCATTGTCCTTGAAATTCGCGATGGCACGGCCACCCAGGTTAAAGTGACCATCTTCGAAGCCCCGCGCTTCTTCGAAGGCTTTCTGCGGGGCCGGTCCCATGCGGAAGTGCCCGACTTTACGGCAAGGATTTGCGGCATCTGCCCCGTGGCCTACCAAATGTCTTCCGTGCATGCCATGGAAAAGATCTTCGGCGTCCGTGTGGACCCTTCCGTTCGCGACTTGAGAAGGCTGCTGTACTGCGCCGAATGGATCGAAAGCCACGCGCTTCACATTTATCTGCTGAACGGGCCCGATTTTTACGGGCTTGAAAGCGCGTGGGCATCCAAGGATTACCTTCCCATCCTCACCCGTGGGCTCGGTTTCAAGAAGCTGGGAAACGGCCTCCTGGCCCTGCTCGGCGGCCGGTCCGTGCACCCCGTTTCCGTTTGCGTCGGCGGTCTCACACAGGTGCCCCGAAAAAAAGAGCTGAGGGCCTTTTTGCCCGAGGTGGAAAAAGCCTATGAGGCCTCTTTAAAAGAAATCGCCTGGGCGGCGGCTTTGCCCTTTCCCGAACCCGATCTTGACACGGCATGGGTTTCCCTCGTCCACGACGAGGAATACCCCATGAACGAGGGGCTTATGGGTTGTTCAAAAGGAAATCCCATGCCCATGGAGGATTTCCTGAGCGCCGTGCAGGAATACCAGGTGGGCCACTCCACGGCGCTCCATGCCGGCGTGCGGGGTGATTCAGGCCTCGAACCTTACCTGGTGGGCCCCATATCCCGGCTGAATCTGAACCATGACAAACTCCCCATGGAAATTCAAGGTGCTATGAAATCTTCAAGTATCGCCGTGCCAATCAGGAACACGCGGATGGCCATTGCGGCGCGGACCGTGGAACTGGCCTACGCCTTGTACGAAGCGGCGCGGCTGATTCGGCGTTACGAAGAACCCGAAAAGACCTGCGCGCCCTACGAACCTACGGCCGGCGAAGCCGTATGGGTCACTGAAGCGCCCCGAGGCAGCCTCCTTCATCGCTATCGAGTGGACGAGGCCGGTTACGTTGACAGTTGCACCATCCTCCCCCCCACATCCCAGAACCTGGCCCACATGGAAAAGGACTTGCGCCTTTTTGTGGAACGCTTCGCCGATAAACCTTCCGATTGGATCCGCAAGGAAGCGGAAAAAATCGTCCGATGCTACGATCCGTGCATCTCCTGCGCCGTGCACGTGATCCGAGTGTCTTGACACCCTAACCTTCTGCAGTCCCTTCACCTTTTATCCTGGATCTTTTTCGGCGACGAATCGTCACAAAGGCTTCACCGTCGTGTCATGAAACGCCTTCTTCAGCGTGTCATAAGCCTCCCGAAAGGAAATTCATTTTTTCTCTCACCAAAAAGGAGGCCTGCATGACGTGCAAGAACCGAAAAAAGATGTTTTTCACCAACCTTTTGCTCGCCCTCGTGTTTTTCATGCCGACGGTCGGTTTCGGGGCCGATCGGTGGATGACGGGCGACTTTCACCAGCACAGCTACTTTACCGACGGGAGTTGGCCCATGAACGACCTGGACTCTTCAGGTCAGCCTGTGAACACTCCTCTGGATGCACTCCCGGACGGTTACAAACAAGGCGTCTTGCCGACCGGGTATCGTTACGGACTGGATTTCCAGGCCAACTCGGAACACGGCGGCCGTTTCAACCGCGACGGGTTCGGCAAGAATTGGTCGACCTATTCCCCCAACCCGATCATCGGAGACGATGCCGGCTCCGGGCGCATGTGGCGCTGGCAATCGCTCATAAGTCCTCTTGAAGACATTCCGGGCTATGCCAAGGCGCCTTACCTCGGGGCGTATGATTGGATTCAGATTGTGCGAGAAGCCTACCCGGAAAAAATCACCATGACGGGCATGGAATGGAACATGCCCGGTCATGAACACTGCAGCACGGCCATCATTGCCCACAATGCCCTTCCCATCGCCGAATTCGAATACCGGTTCGACAACAGCGATACGGACGGAAGCCTGACCGGTGTGACGGCCTCCGTCATGGGCTGGAACGGGAAAAAGCAGAATAGCGAATACACCGTCGCCTATCCCGAACTCGGCCTGAATGCCACCCATCAAAAGGCCATCGACGCCGTGCGGTGGATGCAGGATCACTACCCCACGACCAGCTGGGCCATCCCCGCCCACGTGGAACGCAAAGGATGCGGCGGCGTCGGCAACGCCGGCTATACCATCGCCGCCTTCCGGGACCTAAACGATAACGCCCCGAGCGTCGCTTTCGGCTTCGAGGGCATCCCCGGCCATCAGAAATCGTCTCAACGCGGTGAATTCGGCTCTAGTTCCTGCGGCGGCGGGACTTACGGCGGCGCCGGCGTTTACGTGGCCGAGGTCGGCGGGGTCTGGGACAACCTTCTGGCCGATGAGCGCCGGTTCTTCCTCTTCGCGAGTTCCGATTTCCATGATACGAAAAACGACTTTTGGCCCGGGGAATACACAAAAACCTACGTCAAGGTCAAAGACGATACTTTGAAAAACGGCACCTTCACCGCCCAGGATGTGGTGAACGGCTTGCGCTCCGGCAATGCGTTCGTCGTCCACGGGGACTTGATCAACGAGCTGGATTTCAAAGTCTTCCCGGGATCTTCGGTCAAGAACCAAAGCGGCAAAAACAGTGCAACCATGGGTGAAACCCTGTGGGTCGGCAAAAAGGAAAAGATCACCGTCCAGATCCGTTTCAAGTCACCGGAAAGCAACAACTGCAAACCGGGACTCAATGCTTCTGAAAACTACGTCTGCAAACCGCCGGTCGTGCACCACGTGCAACTCATCCAAGGCCGGATCAACCCGAGCAAGGCGACCAAGTTCCTCGAAGACGGCGTGACCCCGAACCCGGCCTATAACACCATGGATCCAACGGTGGCGGAGGTTGTGGCCGTCTTCGACGCCACATCCTGGAAAACGGACAAAGACGGCTACACGACGATGACCTACACTGTGCCCCACGTGGACAAGGATATGTTCTTCCGAATCCGAGGCACCAACTTGGGCTACGGTGAAGTGAAAATGGACACCGTAGGCAACGTGATCTACGGCACCGACGCCGACGGGAATCCCCTCAAGAACACTCCGGGAACCAACACCGCGGACATGGCCTGGGAGGATCTCTGGTTCTACTCCAACCCCATTTTCGTCAAGGTCCGCTGATGGATCGTCGCCTCCCTTGCGTCCTCACCACGGACGGACGGGAGGCAATGACCTTCCCCTGCAGGAGCGGCCGTGCCCTTGATTTAGAATGCAGGGCCACGGCCCGCTCCATACCGAAAGCCTTTCTTCCCGCAGGGAACAGTTCCTCCCTTAGAGGAGCCGCCCTCGATGCGACACACATCGCAGCCAAGCCCGCTCCTCCAAGGCACTGAAGCCACGGCTCTCTCGCCCTAGCCCCGCCACAAGTCGCTGGCCCCCACCAAGTTTCTTTTCGACCTGGATGGATCTTGGACCCCGCATTCTACCAAGGCCTCTTCCCCAAGACGCGCCAAGCCTCCACCCCAGCCCGCCGGAACCGGGCTCCCGCGGATTCCATGAAACCCGATTGGTATGGAGGAGCTCAATCTGGGGCCTACGCATTTCAAAAGAGACGCCGGCGTCGTTGGCGGCCGCCTTGAGCTCGTCGGAGCGTTTTCGCAGGGCTGCTGCCCTGTGAAACAATGGCGGCGTCGGTTGGATGGCAGCCGAAAGATTCGGCGCAAGGTTCCACCGGACCGTTCACGACGGCCTGGGTGATGTTGCCGTTTTACGGGCGGCGGGAGGCGACAAGATTTTTTGCTTCTGCGTGGACTTCTGCTTTTCCGCCATGGCGGAGGCCTGTTTCTTTTTTCCGGAAGGAACCTCGTTCGTGCTGGGGCTTTTGTTTGCCTGAACCTTGTTATCGGAAAAATTCGTTGCGGTTTTTGCGGTCGTTTTCCCCTTCCCGGAGACTGCTTTCCCCGAGGTTCCGGCGGCAGGCCCGGAAGCCATGACTTTCGAACGCGACGCCTCTTTTCTTCCCGTTGGCGCCGCTCGCCCTGAAGCCGACAGCGAAGCCTTAGTCGCGGTTTTTTCGGCGGCGGACGCCTTCACGGAGGTTGGGACCGCAGGCTTCGAGCGGCCTGAAAGGTTTGCCTTTCCCGAAAGCTCTCCACTTCGACCGATGCCGGTTCTTGATGAAGTTATCTTCTCCGCCTTTAGGGGCGTTGCCGGTGCAACGGCCGTCTTTATCGGTTTTTTCGCCGATTTTTCCGAAAAGACCTTGGTTCTGCTGCTTGTTTTTTGGTGCGTGGAAATCATTTGATTTGGCTGGGGCTTCATCGCCGCGTAAATGGGAGGAGTCTCAATATTCAATGAGGCATAGCCCTGGTTGATCAGTTTGGCTGTTTCCGTTGCCCGCACCCCGGGGCTTCGGGCCCCCAGCACCACAGCCACAAGGCGATGGTCGCCCCGGTTTGCGGTCGCAATGAAATTGTAGCCCGAGGCACAGACAAAACCGGTTTTCAGACCGTCCACACCGGGACAGGTGCCAAGGAGTCGGTTGGCGTTTCGATGGGTGGATCGGCCGTAGGTATAGGATTGCATGGAGTGGACACCAAGGGCGTAAGGGAAACGCCTGAGATATGCTGCGGCAAGTTTGGCCATGTCGCGAGCCGTCGTGAACTGACCATCTGCGGGAAGGCCGTCGGCCGTTTGGAAGACGGTCCGGCGCATGCCCAATTCGGCGGCTTTCCGATTCATCAGCCCCACGAATTGTTCCACACTGCCGCAAAGATATTCGGCAATGGCCACACACGCGTCGTTCCCGGAAGCCACAGCCATGCCCTTGATCAATTCCGTAACGGGAACCTTTTCTCCCGCCCGAAGCCCCATTCGGGAACCCCCTCGCGAGGCCGCTCGGCGGCTCACCGTCACCATATCTTCGGGGTTCAGTCGCCCTTCTTCGATGGCCTCATGGACCAGGTAAAGGGTCAGCACCTTGGTGAGAGAGGCCGGGGGGATCGGGGTGTCAGCGTCTTGCTCGTAAAGAACGTGGCCGTCCGTAAGGTCGACGAGCATCGCCGAACGGGCCTGCACATGCATCGGACTCAGCGCGGATGCGCCGGAAGGAAAGACCCAGAATGCGGCCACAAGCGCGCCCACAACCGTGAAAGTCTTCATCCACACGAGCCGCTCCTTCATAGATTCCGCATCATTGTGATTTGGGCCCGAATGCCTGCTCAGCATCACGCATTCTGGGCGTTCTGTCAACCGATGAAACCCTTGGAAGGATTCGTCTCAGGCAAAAATGCTTATACAAGCTCCTCGCCATACCGCAGGAGAATGCGGGCGCAGGCTTCCGCGTCGGAAGCGGCATCGTGATGGTGTAAATCAATCCCTAAGTACCGGCACACGTCGGGCAGCTTGGTGGGGTAAAGGTTCCAGACTTGGCGCGCGAGACGCACGGTACAGACGAAAGGGATTTGTGGGGGTGAAAGTTTATAGGTCTCACAACAGGCGTGGAGCACGGATCGGTCGAAAGCGGCGTTGTGGGCGGCAATGAAGGCGGCCCCGTCGATGAGGCCTTCCAGGTCCGGCCAGACTTTCTCAAAAGTCGGCTGAAAACGCACATCCGCCCAGGTGATGCCGTGAATATCGGTAAAGCGGAATTCCCGCCGAGGCGGCCGGATCAGCCGAAAAGCGCGATCCGTGATGCAGTGGTTTCGCACCCTCACCACGGCGACGGCGCAGGCGCTGTCCCGCGCCGTCGTGGCCGTTTCAAAGTCGATGGCTGCAAAGTCTCCTTCACGCAGAAGGTCCGACAGGGCTTTCCAGCGATCCATCTGAGGGCTCTCCCCCTTGCGCGGTGCAGGACTACCCAGGCAGTTTGGACCCTCTCCCCGTTCGGGGTTCGGGGACGTATTCCACGGAAGGCATCCGCCGCACCGGCTGCGGGTAAAGGGCCATGAGCTGATAGACCAATTCGGGCATTTCCACCGTGACGGGAAGGCCCATGGCCTGCGCCGCCTCGGGCGTAATGGGATAATCGTGCGTCCAATGGCCCTCCGTCAGCTTCCTCGCCAGTTCCAGGCTCTTTTCTTTGCCGAACTTTTCTTCCAAGATTTCCCCTATGGCTTCTTGAAGCTGCCGCGTGGCCTTTTCCGCCATGTCGGCGAGAATCAGGGTTTCGTCGTCCACACGGTCGACGGATTTTTCTCGAACGACTCTCATGAGCGACGGTGCGGGATATTTGCCCAGTTGGGGATCCAGGGGGCCGAGCACGGCGTGGGGCCCCATGACGATGCTGTCGGCGGCCAGGGCGATCAACGTCCCGCCGCTCATGGCATAGTGTGGGACGAAGACGGTGACGGGAGCCTTGTGTTTCTTGAGCGCACGGGCGATTTGCAAAGCGGCCAAAACCAACCCCCCCGGCGTGTGAACGATCAGATCCAAGGGCACGTCCGCATCGGTCATGTGGATGGCTCGAAGAAGTTCTTCCGAATCGTGCACATCGATGTAGCGCATGACCGGAAACCCGAGCAGGCTCATGGTTTCCTGGCGATGCACCAGCAGGATGACGCGGGATCCCCTCTCAGCCTCGAACCGGGCGATGGCCCGCTGGCGGGTGGCATCGAGAATTCTCTGCCGAAGCAAAGGCTGCAGGGACGCAATGACCACAAAAAGCCAGAAAAAATCCAGGACGTTCATGTGTCCTCCTTCCATCGCCCGGGGTTTTACATCCGGTGCAGAAAGCGCACCGGCCGCCACTCGTCGGGATAGTACCTTCGGTATCGCCTCAACGGCCTCTTGAGCCGAGGCCCCACGACGGCACCGATGACAAATCCGCCGATATGGGCCCACCAAGCGATCCCGCCGCCGGCGTTGGGGGCCAGGACCGAAAAGGTGCCGGAAAAGAGCTGGCTGAGAAACCAGAAGCCGAGAAAGATGACGGCGGGGACTTCCACGATCCACGGCAGGAAGAAGACCGGCACGAGGGTGATGATGCGCGAATGGGGAAACATGACGAAATACGCCCCCATGACCCCCGCGATGGCGCCCGACGCCCCGATGGCCGGCACCGTGGAGTGAACGTTGAAAAGGATGTGCGTCAAGGACGCCGCTATCCCGCATGCCCCATAAAAGACCGCATAGCGCAGGTGTCCCAGCCGGTCTTCCACGTTGTCCCCGAAAATCCACAGGGTCCACATGTTGCCGATGAAGTGGAGCCACCCGCCGTGAAGGAACATGTTCGTGAAAAACGGCCAGTAGCTCAGGCCCTCCGCAGGCCAGGCCGGGTGCGTGTAGCGCGCCGGGACGATACCGAGGTAAAAAATGAGCCGCTCCAAGACGGGAGGGGGAAGGCTGATTTCCACAAGGAAAAAGAGAAGGTTCAGGGTCACGATGGCCCAGGTGACAAAAGGGCTTTCCCGTCGAGGGATGGTGTCGTGCAGCGGGATCATGAAAGGCTTTCCTTCTTCGTCACAAAAGCAGGGCAGGATCCACGGACGCCGTCCTCCGCCTGCTCAGGCCGAGAGCTTTCGGGCCAGCCAAGAGGCGGTGAGTTCCGCGGCTTGAGCGCGCACCCCGGGATCCGTCAGGCGATGGTCCGCACCGTCCAAAAGCACGAGCCGCTTTTCCTCCGCTGCGTGGCGGTACAGCACCACCGCGTGGTCCCATGGAACCAGCGTATCGCCCGTGCCGTGGACGATGAGGACGTGAGCCACGGACGGCATGGCATCCACGGCGTCCGGTTCTCCCAAGGGCAGAGTCTTTGGCCAAAGGCGGTCCAGATCGGGCGGACGCCCCGCATTTGCGGCCCCGATGAGCCGAAGCCGCGCCGGGGTCGACCACAGGGCCAGGGCCCGAACCCTTTCGGGATGCAGTGCAGAAAACACGTAGCTCAGATAGCCTCCCAGGCTGGATCCAAAAAGCCCTAAAGCGGGTTCGGCACCCCAGGGGCGATGGGCTGAAACGGCCCATTGCATCACGCATCGAAGGTCGTCCAAGCGCGTACTTATAAGGGACGGCCCGAAGGCCGAGGGGTTTTCCCCGCAGCCCGTAAAATCGAACCGGACGGCCCAAAGCCCATGTCGTGCCAACCGCTCGCCCATGTCCACAAACTTCGCACTGTCCTTGGCACTCAGAAGGCCATGACAACAAGCGACGACACGCGGGTGGCGATCGTGCCCCGGCGGGCCGATCTTCGAGGGCCGATGCACCACGGCCGGGATGGACCCGCGGCGGGATGGGATGGCGACCCGTTCCGTCTTTACGACGATTTCCTCAACGAGCCTTTCGTCTTTGTTCATGACCGGGTGGTCTCCCCGCGGCGGCGCACGGCGTAAAGGGCGACGCCGGAAATTTCGTCGTGCCCTTCAAAGGGGATGATTTTTTCCTTGTAGGCAAATCTGGTCACCAGCTCGGCAAAGAAGCCGGGGGCTTGAAGCTGGGTGTTTTTCGCGAGAAAAATCGTCCCGCCGGGCACCAAGGCTTGGTCCAAAAAGCGCACGAGCGCCGGGTAGGTGGCCCGGTCGTAGATCACTTCCGACCCCACAATGACGTGGTAGGGCTCGCCCAAGAACGGATCATTCCAATCGATCCGCTGGACCTCCGCCCACCGCTCACAGCCGTTCAAAAGGACGTTGGCCCGGGCGAAAAGCAGGGCGTCGTCGTTGATGTCCGACAAGGTCACCCGGTGCCCCTTGACGGCCATGTAGACGCCCAAGACGCCGATGCCCGTACCGATTTCCAGGATGCGGCGCCCCGGAATCACGGGCTGATGCGCCCAGTAGGACGCCATGACGAAAGAGGCTTCCCAGACTTTTGCCCACAGGGGTAGGTCCTCCAGGCTGAGATATTCCCTCTGGGCCAGTGCCCCCACGTACTCCTCAAAATCGGCCAGCTGGAGGATGCGCAGAGTGTCGGCGCCGATTTTCAGTTCCACGGTTTCCGTGCGGTACTTGGTCTGAATGGTCGAAAGAATGTCGTTCAATTCGCCGCTGTTCACATCCTTCTCCGTTTCTCGGGCTCTCGGCAGAAAACCCGCACTCTTTCAAAGGCGCGGCCCCGTCCCCGACTTGCCTTGCACCCTTTGCTGTTTTAATCTCCCAACGAATCGTCAAGAAACGCGAATGTGTGGCAATGGACTGCAGGAGCGGCCCCGGCCGCGATGGGCATCGCGGCGCGCCGGCTTCCACAGCAAGATTTCAGAAAACCGCCCGTCAGGAGCCCGCCATGCCTCACCCTATTCCCTTCAAAGAAGGGGCCTATTTCATCGACCGTGCCTATCTCGTCACGCCGCTCAAGCGATCGGTTACGCTCACCGAAGGGGTTCTCGAAGTCTACAGAGACTCCACAGGGGAAAAACATTTGCGGGGCCGGGCCTTCGTCAACAACGCCCTCATGGTGGCCCTGCTGGAAGACGAAGAGTCCCTGGACCTCCTCATGGACCTGGGGCCCGGATTTCGATACCGGCTTCCTCGGCCCCTCCTCCAAGCGGGAAAGGTGTTCGAGCCGCGAACGTGGTCCATCGTGCATTTCGCTCCTTCCCAAGACCTGATCCCCCTGACGGACCCCGACTATGAAAAGATCACGGCCGGGCTCACGGTCCTTGGCCCCGGCGACGGGCCCGACGAGGATCCCCACGGGGCTGAACCCGGCGCCGAAAAGCATGCCGAATGGGGTTCATAGACTCTGGAGCGTGCTCTGGAAAAGCTCCAGGTCGTCCTGAGACCACAGACAAAAGACCACTTTCTCCAAAGACGTTTTCTCTTCAGCCAAAAACTGCACGACGGTTCCCAGCATGATCTTGGCGCACAGGTCCTTGGGAAAGCCGAAAATGCCCGTGCTGATGGCCGGAAAGGCCACGGACCGCAGTCCTTTTTCCGTGGCCCGCCGTAAGCTGTTTAAGGTGGCGTCCCGGAGCTTTCGTTCTTCGTCGCCTTCACCCCAGCGCGGCCCGACGGCGTGGATGACATAGCGGGCCTTGAGCCGCCCGCCGGTGGTCACCACGGCCCCACCCACGTGGGTGCCTCCGATCCGAAGGCATTCTTCCTGGATTTCCGGCCCGCCCTTGGTCCGGATGGCTCCGGCCACGCCGGCTCCGAGGATCAAATCCGCATTGGCGGCGTTGACGATGGCATCGGTTTCCATCTCGGTGATGTCCCCCTGGAGGAGGACCACGACCTTATCGCCCACCTTTTTTTCCATGGCGCGACCTCCCTGCGGCTCACCCAGGTCTTCCACAAGGCGTACGACCGCCCGATCCAGCGGAAGCCATGTGTCGTCTAAAGGATACGCCGCATAAAAACCGCCGTGTTCCCATCGGCGAAGCTGCACCTTACCGGAAAGGCGCTCCCGCACGGCTTCCCGAAACGCTTCAGGGACGCCTCTCACGGCTTCCTCCACATGCTCCGCTAGGATCTTTCGCTCCCGGTCCTCAAGCCATTTTTCCACATCGCCCTGCACGGCTCACTCCATCGGATGCGACCCCGCCGGGTCGTCTTCGGCTTTGCCGGCATAGCGCTCCAAAGTCCTCATGAATACGCGCACGGCCGCTTCCAGCTCTTCCTGGGCGTCGCGGTCCAACCGTTCGGCCCAGAGGTCCACTCGGCGACGGGCCTGGGCAACGCGCGCTTCCACACGGGCCAAAACGTCGTCCCATGGCGGTCGTGCTTCCCGCACCGCAACGGGAGGCACCGCCTTTTCAAACACCAAGGTTTGTCCCAACTCGGGAAGCATGGTTTGGAAGCCGAATCGATTCCTGATCGTTTCCGCGAAAATGCGCCCGACTTCTTTTTCACCGTGGATCACCACCACCTGGAGCTTGGGATTCGTAAAATTGGCGAGCCACTGCAGGAGTTCCTCCTGATCGGCGTGGGCGGAAAAACCGCCGATGGTATAGACCTTCGCCCGAACGACGATATCTTCCCCCAAAATCCGGACGGTCTTGGCCCCTTCAATGATCCGTCGACCGAGGGACCCCTCGGCCTGATACCCCACAATGACCAGCGAACAGCCGCGGCGCCATAAATTGTGCTTCAGGTGATGGAGAATCCGGCCCGCCGTGCACATGCCGTTTCCGGCAATGATCACCGCCGGGCCTTTGAGTTCGTTTAAGGCTTGGGAATCTTGGGCGGTGCGCGAAAAGACGAGCTCCGGGAAGGTGAAGGGATCCCGGCCCTGGTTGTAAATCTCTTGGGTTTCCTCATCGAACTCATGAAACATCTTGCGAAAAATTTCCGTGGCCGCAATGGCCAAGGGGCTGTCCAGGTACACGGGAAGGCGCGGGATGGTTCCTTCTTGCAGCAGCCGACCGAGGACGTAGAGGATCTCCTGAGTGCGTTCCACGGCGAAGGCAGGGATGAGCACCTTTTGGCCTTGGTCGTAACTGTACCGGATCGCCTCGGCCAGTTCAGCCACGCTTTCCTCGAAGTTACGGTGCCGCCGATTCCCATAGGTGGACTCGATGAAAAGGACGTCCGCTTCGAAAATCTGCTGAGGGTCCTTGACGATGAGCTGGTCTTTTCGGCCGATGTCCCCGGAAAAGACGACCTTGAGCCCGTTTCGCACATCGCCTTCCCACAGTTCCAGGATGGACGATCCCAGGATGTGGCCGGCGTTTCGAAACCGCACCTTCACGGCGGTGGAAAGAGTTATGAGCGCGTCCTGAGAGACGATTTGGAAAAGGCCGAGGGCTTTTTCCGCATCGTCCGCGGTGTAGAGCGGCGGGACGGGATCTCGACCTTTTCGGAGGTTTTTCCGCGTCTGCCATTCGGCTTCCATTTCCTGGATATGGGCGGAGTCGAGAAGCAAAATGCGGCACAGTTCGGCCGTCGGGCCCGTGGCGTAAATGGGACCTCGAAAGCCGTCCTTGACAAGCTTGGGCAATCGGCCGCTGTGGTCGATGTGGGCGTGCGTCAGAAGCACCCCTTGAAGACTTGCCGGATCAAAGGGCCATTTTTGCCGGTTCAGAGCTTCCATGGCCTGCCCGCCCTGAAAAAGGCCGCAGTCCACGAGAAAGGATCCATCGCTTTCCACAAGAAAACAGGACCCTGTGACGCACCCGGCCGCACCGTACGCTGTGATTTTCACGCACACCTCCCTGGGTGGACGGCGGCCGAGGCCGCTCCTCCACCAGGAGACAGAGCCGGGGCCGCTCGCGCTCGCAACCGCACACGCGGCTGTTTCCCGTTAAATGAAATGGATCCCGAAAGGGACTTTTCGAAAAAGATGGGGATGCGCCGCACACCGCATCAAAGGCCATGTTCCCGGCGGCGGCCTTTCCCGGCTTCCAACCACCAAAAAGCCCCCCTCCACAAGGGAGCCCACTATGGGCCTCAAGGCCCGCTCCTGCTCGGGCGGCTCATAATACGTCAAAAGGTTGTTTCGAAGAAACACAAGATGCAGGGCTGAAGAAGGCGGGGGATCGCGGAGAAGGTCTCTTTGGTGCCACAGGATGCCCTCTTTGAGAAATCCCGAAACCGCGTACCGATCGCCCCCCGCAGGGACAAAGAACGTCGAAAGCCGATCCGAAGAAACCTCTCGAAGGCTGCTCCGATGGTAGACGCCCTCGGATCCCGCATCGAGAAACCCGGGATGGAAGTCCGTCGCCCACAATTCCAGGGAGGGCATGCTTTCCCCGCGGGCCTCCCGTTCGTGCCATAGGATCTTCAGGCTGTAGACCTCTTCGCCGCGGGCGCAGCCCGCCGACCACGCCCGCAGCGGATCGCCGCACCACCGGATCAAGCCCGGCAAAAGCTCCGTTTCCAAGACGACCCACAGGCGCCGATCCCGAAAAAACCGGCTGATGGGCACGGCCAACGCGCGACGCGCTTCTTCCCGCATCGCCTCGCTTTGCCGGCAGCGCTCCAGGAAGGCGGACACGGAACCGACGTCGCAGCGTGCCATGAGCCCCATCAGGCGCTTTCGGGCTCCTTTTCGCACTTTGCGGTACCCGTGCCACGAAAGGCCGAAGGATCCCAAAACGGTTCGAAAATCCGCGTCGTCCATCCCATCTTCCCTCAGGGCCCTCGGCGGTTATACTGAAACGGAACCTGCACCCCCAAACACGTGGAAGAAAGCGACCGCATCCATGGTTACTTTGGAAAACCTTCGCGAGCAAGTCTTGAAAAACTGCCTGATCGCCGAAGCCAACTACGCCGGCACCTTTTCCTTGTGCGGCCTGGTCCTGCGCCTTCGGGATCTTTACAAATGGGAAAAGGGTCTGCATCCGTGGGTGGAACCCGATTCGGCGCTGCTCCTCCAATGGATCGAACAGAGGGAATCGTCCTGGGATCCCTGGGTGGATCAGCACTTTCAGCCCCTGGTTCTCAACGGCATCGTCCGAGATCCCTTCGATGTGGACGGCATCAATGAAGTCTTGGCCGGTTCGGGCGTCGTCTACGGCGCGGGCTACGTGGAAGGGCTGCGGCCCAGCTTCTTTCTCGGCGCCGTCGGCGAAATCATGGAAGCGGACGGCGCCGTCATCTTTTCCGTGGAACGGGAAATCGTGCGCGACGTCTTCGCGTCCCCGGCCATGAGGCAAGGCGGGCGCATTTACATCCGCCACCAGCCCATGCTTTCGTTCCTCTGGGACCAAATCTTTGAAATGCGCCCGTCCGCCCGATCGGCCCTCGGCTTCGCCTTCGCCGCCTACGGCCTGGATGTCCACACGGTGGCCCGGTCCCCGCAGCGGTACGCCGACGCCCTTCAAACCATCGCCCGGGACCAGCTCCACACATGGATCCATCACGAGCTGGGAGAATTCCACGAGGAAGCCTTCCGCGGCCATCTGTGGCACGACATCATCGCCACATACCCCAACACGCCCATCGAGGTCTACGCCCGGGTCCTCAAGGATCTGTGCGCGGACACGGACGACAAGGGGCTCATCCGCCACATCGTGGAAAACCAGCGCCCGGCGGCGCTCGCCTTCTACGTCGCTTTCCTGAGACCCTTCACCCGTTTGCTTTTCCCGGAAATCCTCAAGGCCTTCAGCGCCTTTCGAAAATCCGGCCGATGGGACATCATCGAGGAGACGCGCCGCAAGGCCAAGGAAAAGTTCCACGAGCGCGCGGCGCACTTGGCGGCCTTGCACGAAAAAGGCCGTGAAAAAGGCGTCGCCCGGACCCGGGACGAAATCCTCCAAGCCTGCATCGCCCCTTTGGGCCTTCTGAAAAAGGAAGAAAAAAATTCTTGACGGCCTTCTTTCATCATCATATAAGCATATTCGAATATGATGAACTCATGAGGAGCAAGGTCGTGCCCGGTCCGTACCGACATGAACGTTTGGAAAAGGCGGCGGATATCCTTCGCGTCGTGGCCCATCCGGTTCGGCTGGGCATCCTTCAGGTCTTGGAAGACGGCGAAAAGAACGTCACCGAAATCTGTCAGGCGGTGGGGGCGGCCCAAGCCTACATCTCCCAGCAGTTGAACCTGCTCAAATCGCGCGGAGTTTTGGCTTCGCGCAAGAGCGGATCCCAGGTCTTCTACCGGATCGCTTTTCCGGCCGTTTTGAAGATCATCCAGTGCGTGTGCGCTCAAGAAGAAGGCTCGGAGCCGTCGGCCGGAGCGCCGGTCGACGAAAAAGATCGTCACAGTGCCCAGGGCAAGGAGGAATCATCCCATGGCAGATGAAGCACGGAACACCCCTGAATCCAAGAAATCCTGCACGTTTATTTGCAGCCGGGACACCCTGGACGGAGCCTACCCGTCTTTAGTCCTGGGGCTCAACGCCGTCAGGCTCGGCATGGACGCCACCATTTTCTACACGTTCATGGGGATCAACGTCATTCGCAAGAATTATCAGGACAAGTGCCGTTTCATCCCGCCCGGCCCCATGGGCGCCATCCCAGGCATGGCGACCGTCGCCACCAAGATGATGCGCCAGAAGATGGACGCCGCCCAGATCCCGTCCCTGGGGGAACTCCTGGAAATGGCCCAGCTTGAAGGCATCAAGCTCGTGGCGTGCAAGATGACGGTGGACATGATGGGCCTTTCCGCCGACGAGTTTATCGACGGGGTGGAAATCCAAACGGCGGAAGACTATCTCAAACACGCCGTAAACTGCCAAATCAACATGTTCACTTAAACCTTCGGCAGGCCCTTCCGGCCCCTTTCCCCGATCCGGCCTCTTTCTCGTTTGTAGACGTCTCCCTTCCGGGGTGGACCCGCGGGTCCGCCCCTTCACCGCCTCCTCGATGTCCGCCTTGCGCGGCCCAGCCATGCCCACGAGAAGAGCTTCGCCCATCCCTTTCGGCTTGGCGCAACGCCCCTTGGGCTTTCCGGTGCCGCGTTTCTCTGCCCGCTCTTGACCTTGAGGCCCTGAAAGGCCACTTTAGGGAACACCGAGGATCGTCAAAGTCACCACTAGGTTCCGGAGGAAATTTTCCCATGTGGCGCGTGGTCCAAAGCCAGAGGATGGAACGGCTTTTGGAGGCATTCCTCCGGTCCCTGGAAGGACCTTTGGAGGCGACGGGACCGTCCGCCGGCGTAGGTTCAGCCTCCGTGGGGGAAGAGATCCCCGCGTTTTTGGAAAAAACACCGCCCCCCCAAAGCTTCGGCGATTCTTTCCGGAAAGATCCTTTCATTCCGGAGGTCGTCGTCGTGCAGGACATGGGGATGGCCCGCTGGATCACCCATGGGCTGGCTCAAGAGTTTGGAATCGCTGCGAACTTGCGGTTCCTCGTTCCCGCCGCCTTGGTCGATCTCGTCTATAGCGCTTGGCTCGAAGATGATGCCTCCGAGACGGCAGCCGAGGCCTGGAGCCGCCCCGCCCTCACCTGGCGTCTCTTTCGTCTCCTTGATATCTGCCGCCGGGACGAACGGTTTTGTGAGCTTCACCATTACATGGCCGACGATCCCTCGGGACGCAAACGCTACGAGCTCGCGGGGCGGATCGCCGCCGTTTTCGATCGATACCTGGTCTACCGCCAGGACGTTCTCCTCTCGTGGGAAGGCGGCGAAGGCGACGGTTGGCAGCCTCAGCTCTGGCGTCTCTTGGTCGAAGACATTCCCGAAGCCCATCAGGCTCGACGCCACCAGCGGTTCATGGAACAAGCCCGGCGTGGCCGTCGTCCACGGCGCCCGGAGCTGCTCCCGCACCGGGTGAGCCTGTTCGGGCTCGCCATGATCGCCCCGGTTCATCTTGAAGTTTTCCACATCCTGGCATCCCACATTCCCGTGACCCTCTATTACTTAAACCCCAGCCGGGAATACTGGGGGGATGTGCGCCCGATGTCCGCCGATTCCATAAATCCCCTCATGGCATCCTGGGCCCAAGCAGGTCGGTATCTTTTGGACCGCGTCCAGGAAATCCATGGATACCACGAAGACCGCTTCGACGACATTGTCCCGGACGCCCTCTTGAAGGCCGTCCAGCATGATATCCACACCCTGACGGATCGGAGAACGGCGGTACCGGAAGATCGGTTGCCTGTCGCCGACTTCGGTTCCATCCAGATCCACGCGTGCCACAGCCCCATGCGGGAAATCCAGGTGCTCCACGACCGCATCGCCCATTTCCTGGAAACCCTCCCGGGTCTCACCCCGGAAGACATCGTGGTCATGGCGCCCGATATTGACACCTACGCCCCGTACGTGGAAGCGGTCTTCGGCACGCGGGACAATCCACGCCTTCCGTGGAACCTTTCGGAACGCAAATCCCCCGACGAAGACCCTCTGCTGGAAAAGATCCTGGATCTTTTGCGCCTTCCCCAGTGGCGCTGCACCGCGGCCGAAATCCTCGCGCTCCTGGAAACTCCTGCTGTGGCCGCCGCTTACGGTTTCGACGAAAAGGGCTTGGAACGGGTCCGCGCCTGGGTGCGGGACACAGGCATTCGATGGGGGCTGGACGAGGCCATGCGCCATGAACTAAATCTTCCAAGGGATCGGAGCCACACGTGGCGGATGGGCCTGGAGCGCCTTCTTGCGGGATACGCCATGCCGCCGCAGGAAATTTTCTGGCGCGACGTGCTGTCGTACCCTCATGTGGAACCGGGGGATGCCGCGTGGCTTGGGGCCTTGCATGACCTTTTGGATACCCTTGACGCGTGGCGCCGGAGGCTTCAGGTTCCCAAAACCCCCGCCCAATGGCAAAGGGATTGTAACGCCCTCGTGGACAGTTTTTTCACGCGAAAGCCTGCGCCGGGCGATGCCTTCCAGGAGTTTACGAAAGAAGGCCCTATGGACCTTCCCCGGCGTCGTAACGCCGTCTCTCTGGATCCTGAAGTGGAAGAATCCCTCGATCGGTTTCGAAACGCCGTGGATGCCGTCTGCAGCGCCGCAGAGGAGGCGGGCTGCTCGGATCCCGTTTCCATCGACGTGATCCGGGATTCTCTACGAAACATTTTGGCCGAATCACCAAATATCCGAAGATTCCTTTCGGGCGGCGTCACGTTTTGCAATCTCGTTCCCATGCGGGCCATTCCCTTCCGGGTGGTGTGGCTGCTGGGCATGAACGACGCCGATTTCCCCCGTTCGGAACGGCCCCCTCAATTTGACCTGACGGCACAGGATCCCCGTCCCGGTGACCGGCGCCGCCGGTGGGAAGACCGGTATCTTTTTCTTGAAGCCCTTCTTTCGGCGCGGGATGTGTTTTGTGTCAGTTACGTGGGCCGAGACATTCGGGACAATTCGGAACGCGTGCCGTCCGTCGTGGTTTCCGAATTGTTGGACTATGTGGAGTCAAGTTACCGCATCCAAGATGACCACGGGGATGAGGTGTTGGGTTCTTGTTGGGGTTCGCTTCGCTCACCCCAACCTACGGGTTTTTCCAAGGCGGATGCCCGTGCGGCGGACGCCTGCAGCCCAATCCCGTCCCTGCGGTCTCTCCTTCGGGTGGAGCATCCCCTGCAGCCCTTCAGTCGCCGTCTATTCGATGGTTCCGATCCCCGGCTCTTTTCCTACGACGCCCAGTGGTTGGAAGCGGCCCAAACCCGCGAGGACCCCGCCCTCCCGCCGTTCATGCCCCCCGAAGCTGCTTTGCCCACGCCCGAGATTCGAGAAATCGCCTTGGACGAGCTGGTGCGGTTTTTTGAAAACCCAAGCGCTTACTTCCTGGAAAAACGCCTGGGCCTTGCCCTCCTGCGCCCCGAAGACCCCGTCGAAGAAGACGAACCCTTCGCTCCAAACACCTTGGATCGGTACTGGCTCGCTTCGGAAATCACCGACGCCCTGTTGCGCGGCGACGATGTCGAGGCGCTGCGTCGACGGATCCGAGCCCGGGGGGCTTTGCCCCACGGCGCCGCGGGAGACGTGGTTTTCGATGACGTATACCAATCCGCCCTCGACCTGGCCCAAAAAGTCCTATCCCAGGCGGGGTCCGTGCGACGCCAGGTGGAAGTGGACATCACGGTTGAGGGCGTGCGCATCTTCGGCCGGATCGGCGATGTGACCGAACGGGGTCGGCTGACCTACCGGCCGGCTGCAATCAAAGCCAAGGATCGGCTGAGGCTGTGGATCCGCCATCTCGGGCTGTGTGCCGCCCGTCCCGATGGCGTTTTCCTGGGGAGTGTCCACATCGGCACCGGCAAGAACCATGTCTTTCGCTTGGAACCCGTTTCCGACCCTGAAAGCTTCCTTGCGGACTTGGTTCGTTTCTGGGTGGAAGGCCAGGAAAAACCTTTGCCGTTCTTTCCCGAATCCAGCTGGGCTTACGCAAAAAAGTGCGGCGGCGCTCCGAGCCCCCATCCTCCGGCACGGCTCTGCGGCACCGCATGGGAAGACCGCTACAGGGAACTCGGCGACGCCTACGATCCTGCCGTCCGCACCGCCTTTCGCGGGCTCGATCCTCTGGACGGCCGTTTCGCCGAAATCGCCTGTGGCGTCTTTGGGCCCCTTGTGAAAGAAGCCAAGGAAAACTGAGAGAACTGAGGACTACTTGGGCATGAAAGGGAAATTCGGCCTATGCCCCCGCTCGATCCCCTGACGTTGCCCCTTGACGGCGTTCGTCTCATCGAAGCCAGCGCCGGCACGGGGAAAACCCACAACATCGTGACCCTTTTCCTCCGCCTGCTCCTGGAAAAGGGTGCGGACATCAGCCGCATCCTGGTGGTGACGTTCACCAACGCCGCCACGGAAGAGCTTCGAGGCCGCCTTCGCGAGCGGCTTCGGACGGCGTGGGCGGAAGCCGCCCATGGCGGACCGAAGGATCCCGTGCTGGCCGCCGTATGGAGCACCTTCGATGAAGCCCAAAAATTTCAGGCTCAGCAGCGGCTCTGGGAAGCCGTCTGCCGGATGGATGAAGCCGCCGTTTTCACGATACACGGCTTCTGCCAAAGGATGCTCCAGGAATTCGCCTTTGAGTCCGCCATTCCCTTCGATTGGGATGTCCTGCCGGACGATCGAGACCTTTACCGGGAAGCCGCGGCGGATTTCTGGCGGCTTCTTATGAAAACCGCCGACACCGTCAAAGCCCGGTGGCTGCTGGAAACATGGGACGGCCCGGAGGGACTTCTGGAGGCTCTCGACGTGTTGAGGAGCCCCGTAGGACTCAGGATATGTCCCGAGCCGACGGAAAAAGAGGCTGCCGATTTCGCCGAGTTGGCCGAGCTTTATAAGAAGATGTGCTCCCTGTGGGGCAAGTGCCGAAGCGAAATCGAAGGCATCCTGCGCCATGGCAAGGGGCTGGATCGCCGCTCATACACGGGCTCCGTCGTCCAAAACGCCCTGGACGCCATGGAAGCCATCATCCAATGCGGGATGCCGCCTCTTTCGCTTCCCGACTCGTTCAAGAGGTTCACCCCGTCGATGCTGGCGGAAAAGAGCAAGGGCGGCCCTGCGCCGTCCCATTCCTTTTTCGACCTGTGCGGCCGCTACGAAAAGCTTCTCCATGAGCTTGTGACCTCGCAGCGGCTGCGCATTCTGCACTCGGCTTGCCATTTTATTCGGAAGGCTGTGGATGATCGAAAGGCCGCCGAGCGCAGCCTCGCTTTCGACGATTTGCTCCGGAGGTTCGACAAGGCGCTTTCAGGGCCGGTCGGCCCCAGGCTTGCCGAGGCCGTTCGTCAGAAATATTCGGTCGCCCTCATCGACGAATTCCAGGACACCGATCCCGTGCAATACCAAATTTTTAAAAGGATCTACATCGCTCCGGACGGCCCGCAACCGCTGTGTCTCATCGGCGACCCCAAACAGGCCATCTACAGTTTCCGGGGTGCGGACATTTTCACCTACATGGGCGCCAAGCGGGACGCGGGGCCGGAAAACGTCTACACCATGACGACCAACTGGCGTTCGTCCTCGGGTTTGGTCCGCGCCGTGAATCATCTCTTTTCCCGCCATCCCTACCCTTTCGTTTTCCATGGAGATATTCCCTTCCATGAGGTCCAAAGCGCCGGAAGGGCGGATCAAGAGCCCCTGCAGCTGGACGGCGCCGTCCCCGCGGCCTTGCAAATTCGATTTATCCCCACTGTGGGTTTGGTCCTCACCCGAGAGGGTTTCATCACCGCCGAGGCGGCCTCTCGAGCCGCCGCGGCGGACTGTGCCGGCGTCATTGTGCGGCTTTTGAACCTTTCGCAAGAAGGAAGAGCCTGCATCGGCACCCGGCCGATTCAGGCTCGGGATATGGCCGTGCTTGTCCGATCCCACCGGGAAGGCCGCATGGTGCAGGAGGCGTTGCGCCGGAGAGGCGTGGCCAGCGTGAGTCTCCAGCGTGAGAGCGTTTTTGCCGCGCCGGAAGCCGCCGACGTGATGGCCGTCCTTTCCGCCGTGGCGGAGCCGGCTGACGATCGCCTTCTTCGGACGGCCCTGGCCACGGAAATTCTCGGCTGGGACGCTCTGCGGCTGAGCGCCCTGGAAGACGACGAGACCCTCATGGAAGACGTTCAGAACCGGTTTCATCGCTACCGCGATCTGTGGCACCGTCACGGCTTCCTCGCTGCCTTCATGACGCTCCTTAAAGAAGAAAACATCCCCGCCCATGTCCGCGCTCTTCCCGCAGGGGAACGGCGCCTGACGAATCTTCTGCATTTGGCCGAATTGCTCCATGCCGCATCCGCGTCCCATCGCGGAACGGACAGGCTGCTTCGCTGGTTTGCCGATCGGCTGCACAAGGACGACGCTCCGGAAGAAGAACAACTGCGCCTGGAAAGCGACGAAAACCTCGTCCAGGTGGTGACCATCCACAAGAGCAAGGGCTTGGAATACCCCATCGTCTTCGTGCCGTTTCCCTGGACCATAAAGCCACGGTATCCAAAGGATTCCGACGCCGTCCGATTCCATGATCCCGACGATCTGGCGCTGTGTGTGGATTTGGGATCCGACCGCATGGACGACCATCGGCAACTCGCCTATCGGGAGGATCTTGCCGAATGCATGCGCCTCGTCTATGTGGCGCTGACCAGGGCCAAACACCTGTGCATCACCAGCTGGGGTTGGATCAACGAAGCCGCGGCTTCGGCCATGGCCTGGCTGTTGTTTCCGAAATGTGTGCTGGACCCCGTGAAAGACCGTCCCGAAAGCGTCATGGGCACGTTAGCGGGCGAAGAGAAGCTCCGGGAAGCACTGGCCGAACTGGCCCGGTCCACCAACGGGGCCGTGGCCTTGGAACAAGCCGACTGGCACGCCGCAGAACCGTGGGTTCAAAAAGAGGAACGCGACCCCGTCTTTCAAGCCCGGACGTTCAGCACCGATCTGGGCATCCCGTGGCGTATCACCAGCTATACCCACATGGCACTCGGCGCCGAACCCCATACGCCCGACTACGATGCCGCAACGGACGGCGCGGAAGGCGACGAGGACGCCTCCCAGGCTGTAGACCCCATTTTCCTTTTCCCGCGGGGGCCACGGGCGGGCCGATGCCTTCACGAAATCTTTGAAAAGATCGATTTTTCAACCCCATCGCCTCAAGATGCGGAAGACATTGTCCCCGAAGCATTATCACGCCACGGACTGTCCCCCCTGTGGGTGAAACCCATCCTTTCCATGGTGGAGAACGTCCTGACGGCCCCCTTGCCCGAGCTTTCCGCCCGTCTACGACACATCGGTCTGAAAGATCGACTGAACGAGCTGGAATTCCATTTCCCCATTGTGCGGCTGGATCCCGCAGCCCTTGCGCAGGCTTTGCAAGACCACGCCTTTTACAAACCATCCGTCGAAGGGCTCACATTCGAAGCCCTGCAGGGCCTCATGCGGGGTTTTATCGATTTGGTTTTTCGATGTGAGGGGCGCTATTTCATCGCCGACTACAAGTCCAACCACTTGGGAAACCGCGTGGAAGACTATCACCAAAAACGATTGAAACGAGCCATGCACGAACACCGCTACCCGCTGCAGATGCTCCTCTATACCGTGGCTCTCCATCGATATCTTTCTTTTCGACTTCCGGGCTACGAGTACGAGAGGGACTTCGGCGGCGTGTATTACCTCTTTGTCCGCGGCATGCGGCCTGAAAGCGCGGAACATCCGGGCGTCTTCTTCCATCGGCCGGCGAAGGACGTTATCCATCGCCTGGACGCCCTGTTCCGCTCCCCCAGCGGCCCATCCGGGAATCCGTCTCAGAGCGTCCAAAAGAGCGTCTTTACAGGGGCTTGAGGCTGAGTGGGGCGATGCATCATGAAAGAAACGACCGTGCTGGATCGTCTCGATGTGCTTGTGGATCGCGGGGCTTTGCGGCCCATGGACCGTCATTTCGCCCGATGGGTGGCGGCGTCAGAGCCGGACGGGGTGAGAGAGGCCGTCGCCCTGGGAGCGGCCCTGGTGAGCCTCAGGGTGAGCCATGGGGATGTGTGCGTCGATCTTGGCATGGAAGGAGGAAAGTTTCTTTTCGACGAAAACCGTGCCGGGGACGCCAACGTGCGGGGGCCGGATCCGAAAATCTGGATGCAGAGCCTGGCCCGATCCCACGCCGTCCATGTGGTGACGACACCGTCGCCTGTCTCGTCACCCAGTCCCTGGGAAAAAGGAGAAGACGATCCCAGGGACGGCACCGGACCGCCCCTCTCTTGGGTTTCCGCCGTCCCTTCCCGCCCTCTGGTCCTGGACGGCTCCCGGCTGTATCTTGCTCGGCATTGGTTTTACGAATGCGATCTCGCCCATCGCCTTTTGGAACGGGCCCGCGGCTGGACCGAAATCGCCCCCGAGGCCGTTCGGGCGGCTCTGGATCGTCTTTTTCCCCCGCTTGCCGCCGGAGAAACCGTGGACTGGCAGCGGGTGGCCGCAGCGGTCGCCGCCATGAAAAGGCTGTGCATCATTTCCGGAGGGCCGGGAACGGGAAAGACGCACACCGTGACCGCCATCCTGGGGGTCCTGCACCACCTCCAGCCCCATCGCCCGCTGCGAACGGCCCTGGCCGCTCCGACGGGCAAGGCGGCGGCGCGTATCACGGAATCCCTGCGAAAGACCTTGGCTTCGTTTCGCGAAAGCGCGGCATGGATGGCTCACATCCCCAAAGAAGCGGCGACCCTGCATCGGCTCTTAGGGATCCGCCAAGGGCGTTCCGTGCCCCGGCACGGCCCGGAAAATCCCCTGCATCTGGACGTCCTTGTGATCGACGAAGCGTCCATGATCGATCTCACCTTGATGGCCCAGACCATGGCCGCCCTTCCCCCGCACGCGCGGCTGATTCTCTTGGGCGACAAGGACCAATTGGCCTCCGTGGAAGCAGGAAACGTCTTTTCGGATCTCTGCGGCCGCGGTCCGGACCCGAAAAGCCCCTCGGCTCCGTACCAACCGCCCCGAAGCCCCCGATGGATGGAAAGAGTCCGCGCGGCAACGGGCATGGCCCTTCCAGAACCGAAGGGGCAATGTGCTGACGCTGCGGCACTCTCCCCATTGAGCGAATGCACGGTTTTTCTTGAAAGAAACTATCGGTTTCGGGCGGATAGCGGTATCGGACGGCTGGCGGCACTCATTCGAAACGGAGGCCCTGTGATCCCCTTTCTGCGGTCGGGTTCTTCTGAAAAAGCGCCGCAGGGGCCGGGTCCTTCGGACCCCGAGGTCACATTCCGGCCGATTGCCGAGCGCGATGTTTCCCGCATGCTGGAAACGATCGTCAAGAAATATTTCCTTCCCGTGGTGCAGGCAAAGACGGTTGAGGCCGCCTATGAAAAATTGGACGGCTTTCGCATCTTGTGCGCCGTGCGGGAAACGCCGTTCGGCGTCATCGCCCTTAATGCCCTCGTGGAAGACGTATTGGCCCGCATGGGCATGATCCCTCGGGGAACGCGCCATTACAAGGGGCGCCCTGTGCTTGTGACCCAAAACGACTACGACGTCCAGCTCTTCAACGGCGACGTGGGAATCCTTTGGCCCGATCCCGCCGACGGGCGCCTGAGGGCGTGGTTTCGCCGCGTGGACGGAAGTTTTCGCAAGGTCCGGGTGCTTCGGCTTCCGCCCCATGAGACGGCCTATGCCATGACGGTCCACAAGGCCCAGGGGTCGGAATTCGGCCGCGTCCTTTTGATCCTTCCCGAGCAGGACGCCAAAGTCCTCACCCGGGAACTCCTCTACACCGCCGTCACCCGCGCCAAGGACGGCGTGGACATCCGGGCTCCAGAAAGCATCCTGGAAACGGCCGTTGGACGCCGCACCGAACGCCGCTCTGGCCTCAGCCTCCGGCTCTGGCCCCCTTCCACCTTGTAGAAATTCCGCACGGGAAGATGCCGCCTCGCCCGCGCACAGCTTGACCTTATTGAAATTGAAAAGGATCTCAACAAAGAGCAAGCCTTGGTCAAAAAGCACATCCTCGTGTGAGGCGGATTCTTGATGGCGCGCGTTGCGGTTCGACCCAAAAGGAGCGTGCCCCACGAGGGCATATTTCCTCGTGCCGACGGTTGCCACGTCATCCCCGCGAAGCTCGTCCCCGGCTTGACCGGGGATCGGGGATCCAGGATTGACGGCACGCTTTTGCGGGAGTCACGGTTCGACGAGGTCTCGGACAACGTCCAAGGGGATGCCCCATGGGATGATGTGACGCCCCTTCGGGGCTTGGGGTACGGAGGCGTCCCCGCCCCCCGGGGCTTCGCCTTGGGCTGGGATCCCGAGCCCCTTCGGGGCCGCGGCGGCTCCAGCGCCAAGACCGTTAACGGGCTCCGGAGGGGAACGGACCGCTTGGGACTTGACAGAAGCATCCGGTCTTGCGAGGAGATACCCACAAGCCGCGTCCACCGGTCATGCGGCTCAAGGAGAGATGGACGATGAAGATCCTTCGCCTTCGATTCAAGAATGTGAGCTCGCTCAGGGGTGAGTGGGATATCCGTTTCGACGCGCCCCCGCTTTCCGACACGGGCCTATTCGCCATCACCGGGCCCAACGGCTCGGGGAAGTCCTCCATCCTCGATGCCGTCACCTTGGGCCTCTACGGGGAAACCGTCCGATTGCGGAACCCGGAAAGGGACATCACCACCTGGCTCGAGGATGAATCCTATTCCGATGTGACCTTCCGCGTCGGCGAGGCCGTCTACCGCAGCCGATGGTGGGCCCGCAAAGGCCCGGAAGGCCTCGTGGGACCCGAAATGAGCCTTTCGGTCATCAACGGCACCGAAAACCTCCTGGAAGACCGCATCATTCGGGTCCGCACTCGTATCGGCGAAATCACCGGACTGGATTTCAAAAGGTTCTGCCGCTCCGTCCTTTTGGCCCAAGGCCAATTCGCCGCCTTCCTCACCGCTTTGGAAAACGAAAGAGCGGACATCCTGGAAAAGATCATCGGGGCCGAAGTGACCCAAGAACTGGGAGAGGATTTGAAAAAACGCTCGGCCGCCGCCCAGGAACGCCTGCTTCAGCTCAAGGAACAAGCCGCCGGTTTTCCCGCAGTGGATCGGGAGCGGCTGCGGGACCTGGAGCGGGATCGGGATGAGGTTCGCGCCCAATGGGACGAAACCCTGCGGCGGATCGCCGAACTGGAAGAAGAAAAGGAACGGCTCCACGCCCTGGAAAGGTGCCGAGACGAACTCCACGCGGCTCAAGAGGCCTGTGCCGAAGCGGACGCTCAAGAGGCTTCGATCCGCCAGGAAGTGGAGCGCCTGGAAAAAATCCTTGCGGTCCGCCCCTTGGCCGACGAACTGCACGAGCTTCGCCGTGATGACGAAAACAGAAATGCCCTTCGAGCCCGGCTCGACGCCCTGCGGCGGGAGACGGCCGATGACCGGGAAAGTCTCCGAACCGCCCGGGAAGAGCTCACCCTGACCCGCGAATCCTTGGAAAAGGCACGGCAGCGCCTCCAGGAAGAGGAAGAGGCCTTCCACGACGCCTTTCACAGGGACGAAGCGATCAAAGAAGCCGCCCAGCGTTTGCAGGACGCCCTGTCTCGATCCATGGAACGGGACGGCTTGCACAGGCAGGCGCTCGCCCGACTTGAACAGCTGAAAGCCCAGCTTCTCCAGTCGACTTCCCAGCTCGAAAGCCTCCAGGATCGGCTCTCCCGGACTTCAGCCGACGCCGGTTTGGAAAAGGACTTGGTCGGTTTCGAGGACCGGATTCGGCGCCTCGTCGAGTCACGAAGCCGCCTGGAGATTTTGGAGGCCCAAGTGCCGGAAGCCCAAGCGCTTCTGGACAAGGCCGCCGCGGCTTTGAATCACGCCCTTTCCCATGAAAAGGACACCCAGTCCAAAGCGGGCCAAGCCGTTCTCAAAAAGCAAGCCCTGGAACAGGAACTGAAAGCCCGCCTCGGGAACGAGACCCGGGAGTCGCTCAAAGAAAGGCTCAAGGCACACAAGAAGGCCCTTTCGGCTTACAAGAAGCTTCTGCCCATCGCCCGGCGCTTCCACGCCGAGGGGCTCGCTTTCGATATCCAGGGAGAACGGGAGCAGGTCTCTTACCGCCGAACAACTCTCCAAGCGTCCTTGGATGAAGCCTTGGCCGAGATGAAGAACTTCGAGAACGATTTGGCCTGGCGCGAAAGTTTTCAACGGGTGAGTCCCGAACGGGAGCGGCTCCGTGAAGGATCCCCCTGCCCGCTGTGCGGCTCCACGGCCCATCCTTTTGTCATCCAGGGCGTTCCGGATCTGTCGGAACTCTACAAGCCCATAGATGCGCTCCAAAACCGGATCGGCTCCCTCACGGCCGAACTGGCCGACTTGGACCGCAAGGCCGCCGTGCTGGAGGCACAAGCCGACGCAGCGGCGCGCCTTCTCCGGAATTGGGACGATGTGTGCCGCCGCACGGGGCTGAGCATTCCCATGATGGATCCTCAAGCCATCATGAATGCCGTCCGTTCGGAAAAAGCGGCCATCCGGGAGGTCAAATCGGTTCTTCGGTCCGCGCGGTTTCTGCAGTGGCGCCTGGCCTGGACGAACAGGGTCCTCCAGCGAAAGCTCGGAACATTTTCCAAGAAGGAACAAGAGCGCCATCTCCTGCAGGAACAGCACAGTGCCCAGAAAAAAGCCGTCTCGGACCTGCAGGATCAAATCCGACGGCTCAAGGATGAAGCGGAAGCCGTGGCCGCCGATCTGCACACTCTGCTGGCACCTTACGGCGAAGAGGCCCCGGCAAAAGGCGCCGAAAGACGACTTTTGGATCGCCTGAGGATGCGCCGGGATGCCTATCGTCGTTCGGTGATCGAAGAAAAAGACCTGCGCGAGACCATCGGCTCCCTGGAGACGGAAATCCAGTCCCTTTCCCCCGAACTGGAGCGACTCAAGAAAGACGCCGAGGCTGCGGCTTCAGAAGCCGATGCCGTTCAGGCCGAATTGGCATCCCTCAAGGCCGAGCGGGAGTCCCTCTACCCGGGAGTCGACCCCGTAGCGGAACGGCACGCCCTGGAAGAATCGATCCAGGCCCTGACCCGCCGAGAGGAAGACCTCGTGCAGCACATCGAGGCGCTGAACCGATCCCTTGAGGCACGGGAAAGAGAAATTTCCGAGGTGCACAAGGCATTGGAAGCGGCGGAGGCGGCTTGGGAGGCGAGCCGAGCGGATCTTGAGGGTCGGGTTCGCGCTCTGGGCCTCGATTCCCTCGAAGCCGCCTTTGAGATCTTCCAAGCCGTGGAAGAAGAACCCATGGTGCGGCAGCGCGCCGCCCAAGCGGCCGAGGCCGCCGAAAAGGCCCGATCCCGCCTCATGGCCGCACAACAGGCCCTGGACGAAGCGGCGAAGCGGGTGAGTTCGGGGGAGTCCCTGGAAGGCATTTCCGAGCGCCTCGCCGAACTTCACGAACGGAGGGAAAGTCTTCGGCAGAGCTTGGAGGAGCTGGAACGGCACTTGGTGGAAACCCGCCGGTCGACCCAGGAACTTCGCGAACTCATGCGGGCGATTGAAGATCAGGAACGGTTGTGTGCGCAGCTCGCCCTGGAGGAGAAGGCCTTTTGGGAAGAGCAGAGCGCCGAGGTTCGCGAAAAGTTTCGGCGGCACCTCCTTGAGCGCCTTGTCGCTCAAGCCAACACGCACCTGGAACTGCTGAGCGGCCGCTATCGGCTCCAGACCTCGGCCGACGACGGCTTCGGCCTGGAGGTGGAAGACCTCATGCAGCACAGGAACCGGCGCCCCTTGCGCACCCTTTCGGGGGGCGAGACGTTCGTGGTCAGTCTGAGCATGGCTTTGGGACTTTCGGACCTGGCGGCACAACACCGAAAGATCGAATCCCTCTTTTTAGACGAAGGATTCGGCGTTCTGGACGAGGAAATGCTCTATCGGGTCATGAGCGCACTTCGAAGGCTGCAGGCCAACGGAAAAACCGTGGGCATCATCTCCCACGTGAAACGCCTGGCCGAAGAAATCCAGACCCAAATCCGGGTGGAACGCGAACCCGGCGGGATGTCCCGGATCACCGTGGTGCCTTAAGCGCCTCGGGACGGGCAGGGCATTCGTTCATGCGCCGCGTTTTTTCTTCCAGCTCTGCGGTGGTTCGAAAAACCCACGTGCTCGGATGGGAAAAGCAAAAGACAGCCAAATCGCATCGGGCGCACGGAGCTTCTTCATCCTTGGGGGCGGGCTGGGGAGCCGGTCTCATCGCATCACCTGTCGTTCATCGGGAAGCTGTTTCCGCGCATCGCGTAAGGTAATCCGCCCATTCCACGGGCAGCAGGTATTTCTTTTTATTGTTGCAGTCCTTGCAGCACGGGACCACATTGCCCTTGGTGCTGCGTCCGCCCCGCACCAAGGGGACCACGTGGTCCATCGTAAGGTCCTTGGGCGGGACCGCTTTGCCGCAGTAGTGGCAGCGGCCTTTGGCCAACTGCCGCTGCCACCACTGGGTCTTCCTGAGCTCGCGAGCCTTTTCCTTTTCGCGGCGGATCTGTTCGGGCGACACCGTAATAATGAAAGGCTCGGCAAAAGAATCGATCGTCATCTTTAAGACTGTCCCAGCATGCCTTTTTTCAAGCCTTCCGAGGCGGGCTTTTCGCCGAGGAAGATGCCCCACAGGGCCTTCATGAAGTCGGATCCCGGCACGACCCCCTTTTCCTTTCCTTTGACCACCACGTGGGTGCCCACCCCCGGTTCGTACAGCAGGCGGATTTCTTCACCCGCCTTCAGCGATTCCGTAAAGTAACCCACGAAGGCGTTGATGCGGTCCTTGAGGGCCGGGGCCGGGTTCGGCGCGGTTTTTTCAAAGCCTTCCTTCCAGGTTTCCACGAGCTTGGGGGCTTCCACTTCCTTATACACGAAGTGCATGACGATGCCCTTGGCCTTGTCCGTTTCGATGAGGGTTTTGGCGTCCGACGACTTTTCGGCGACGTAGAGCGCTCCGTAGTAGACGTCCACGATGAGCTTTTTTCGCAGTCCAAAGCCGTTCAACACGCAGCGCGTCTGGCCGATGGTGATTTCGCCGGGAAACTTCGGGGTCTTGTCTTCGGCGGCGCCGGCCGGAAGCGCCCACAAGACCGCAAGGAAAAGGCCAATGAAACCCTGAAAGTAAAGAGCCCTGCGCAAAGGATTCATCCAATCACCCTCCCTGTCTTTAATGTCCCTCATTAGGAGCCGCCCCATCGGCTCCTCCCCCCTCCAGGCTTCGGCCTCTCCCCTTCCCAGACCTTGGCTGGGAAGGGGGGAGACAGCTCTTTCGGCTCGCTGCTAATTTTGGGGCACTTGCAGCACGACGTAAAACGTCCGATCCCCCCGCTTGACCAAGAGCAAGAGGCTTTTTCTCTTTTCCGCGCTCTTCATGGCTTGGTTGTAATCTCTCACGTTTTGGATCTTCTTTCGGTTCACTTCCTTGATGAGGTCGCCGGGCTGGAGGCGCGCGGCGGCGGCCGGGCTGTCGGCTTCCACCTCGGTGACTACGACGCCCCGTTCCGAGGCGTCCCAGCCGAAGCGTTCGGCCAGTTCTTTGGTGATGTTCTGGACCGAAAGTCCCCAGACGTTTTCCTCCGTCTCGCCGGGCTGCGCCGTAGCGGATTCTTCTTCAGGCATGGTGCCCAGGCTGACGGTCATGACTTTCTTGGACCCTTCGCGAAGAACACCCAGCTTCACTTCGGAATTGGGCGGGGTCGCCGCCACCCGCCGGGAGAGGTCATGGGCGTCGTGAACTTCTTCGCCATTGAATTCCAGGATGATGTCGCCCTGTTCGATCCCGGCCTTTTCAGCGGGGCTGTCTTTGAGGACGTCGGAGACCAGAACGCCTTTGGCGTCCTTAAGGTTGAAAGATTCGGCGATTTCGGGGGTCACATCCTGGATCATGATGCCGAGCCAGCCGCGGATGACTTTTCCCGTGCGCAGCTGGGGCAAGAGATCCTTGGCCACGTTGATGGGAATGGCAAACCCGATGCCCTGGCCTCGCGCCACAATGGCCGTGTTGATCCCCACCACTTCGCCGTTCATGTTGAAGAGCGGGCCGCCGGAGTTGCCCGGGTTGATGGCGGCATCCGTTTGGAGAAAGTCGTCATAGGGTCCGGCACCGATGATCCGCCCTTTGGCGCTGATGATCCCCACGGTCACCGTATGGCCCAAGCCGAAGGGATTGCCCACGGCCATGACCCAGTCGCCCACGCGCAAGCTGGACGAATCGCCCAGCACGGCGGGCTTGGGAAAGTTCTTGTCCGGCTCCGCCTTGATGAGGGCCAGGTCCGTCTTGGAATCCCGTCCCACCACCTTGGCGGCGTATTCCTTGCCGTTTTGCAGCTTGATCTTGATTTCCGTGGCCTTTTCAATGACGTGATTGTTGGTCAAGATGAGTCCCGAAGCATCGATGACCACCCCGGAACCCAGGGAATTGGTTTTCATGGACCCTTTGGGCATGTCTCCAAAGAAGCGCTTGAAGAACTCGTCGCCGAAAAATTCGCGGAACGGTGAATCCGGTTCCATGAACGGCTGCAGCGGATGCCCCTTGATGACCTGGGTCGTGGCGATGTTGACCACCGAGTCCTTGACCTTATCGGCCAGGTCGGCGAAAGACGGCGGCGCGTTCCCTCCGAAAAGGCCGGATGTCGCCCAGGACGTTCCGGGAACCGTTCCCATGCCGAGCATCATGACTAGGCCGAGCACCCCCACGATCCGTGGAAAACTCTGTCCACGGTTTGTTCGTTTACCCATGCTGTAAGCTCCTTTCCCCTGATCGGGATGAAATCCGCACGAACCTTTTCAGCCTCGCAAAAAATTTGCTATACACCATAAACGAAGTCGGCGAAAAATCAAGAACGAGCCAAGAGACAAGGAGGTCGCACACCCCCGATGAAATCGATGACGTTGGTCGAGGCATGCCGTTCCAGCGCGAGGATCCTGCAAAGGAATCCCGAACTGGCCGCCATCTATGGAAACGCTGTGCGTCGATACGGGGAGGGGGAGCTTTTCTGTACCTTGATGGACCTCATTGCGCGGGCCTACGAGGAGGGCAAGCTGGAAGAGGAGGTTTTCAAGAACCCGCAGAGTCTATTGAGCTTCTGCTGCGGGGCGTGGATCCAGTTCCTTCTTGTGGAAGTGGCGGGCATGAAGAAAGCGGACCTTCATGCCGTGGCTCGAAAGATTTTCAAGGAAACCCACAGCAACCGATCCCTGCACTGAATCATTCCCCAAGGTCCACGGCGGCGTTCAGGGATCCGTATTTTTCCACGACGACGGCGCCGGGCGGAAAGCACCGGAAGAGTCGGCGGGCTTCCTCGAAACCGCCCAAGACCACCTGGAAAGATGCCCATTGGAGGGCGCCTTTTCGGAACCGCCCCTCCAAGGTGCGCACGTCGATCCCCGGCGGGATGGTCCCCAAAAGGGGCAGCAAGGCCTGCTTTTCCGACGAAAACACTTTGAGCCACATGGCGATGGGGCTGGACCACGGCTGGTCTTCCGCCCAGATCACATCCAGGAACTTGTGCGGCGGCAGCTCATGGCGCTCCGTCACATCGCTGCAGCGGGCTCTGTGGAAGGTGATCCCGCGTTCACTCAGGGTAGCCAGAAGCCGGCTTTCCCCGGGATAGGGATGGCAGCAGCCGGCGAACTTATGAACCGCGGGATCCAATTCGCCCACGGTGAGCACGTGGCGTTCGTGGGCTTCGTCTTCGAGGGGGAGGATCCGGCCCTTGGGCACGGGCTTTTTGCGCACGTCCTGCAGGTAATAGAGGAATGCGTGGGGGGAGAGGAGATCCTGGCCGATGCGGACGAAAAGGTCTTCCAGGGACTTGACGTTGAGCACTTCCAGGATGAGCGGAACCTCTTCCCTTTCCAGGGCTTCCTGGGAAATCCCGTGGTGCGCCAGTTCTTGAAGGAGAATATCGCGGCCGACCCGGTAGGCGCAGTTGCGCCGCCGGCGGGCGATTTCCCGGGCGATGGCGTTTCGGGCTTTCGGGGTCATGCACAGGCGTTCCAGGTCGGGATCGAAGGGGACGGCCGTTTCGGCCTTGATCACCCGCACCGTGTCGCCGTCTTTGAGCCGGTAGGTGGGGGGCACGCGCCGACCGCCCACGACGGCCCCCATGCAGTAATTGCCGAGATCCGAGTGGATCTTGAAGGCGAAGTCCAAAACGATGCTCCCGATGGGAAACGTGTGGGCGTCGCCATGAGGGGTGTAGACGGTGACCTCTTCCGCTTCCGAAAGCTGGATGAGGTTTCGGCGCTGGGGCGGCGGTCCGTCGTATTCGCCGACGCTGCGGAGGAATTCGCTGACTTCCTTAAGGTACGCGTCCGTGATCCTTTCGGGGGTGTTCCATTGGCTGAGCACCCCCTGGGTGGCCCACGCGTCCATGGCTGCCGTGCGCACCTTTACAAGGTAATTTTCACCCTTGTAATGGATCCGCGTGTGCAGGCTCATGTAGCCGTTGTTTTTCGGGTTGGCGATAAAATCCCGGAGGCTTCGCGGCACCGGAGTCAGAGTGGTATTGACCACCCCCAGGGCGCAATAACAGGGCTCCACATCGTCTGAGGGAAGCACCACCGTAAAGTCCACCCGGTTTTCCGCGTTGTTCAGCCGCAGCGTCCCCTTGGCCGCATCGTAGTAAGTGCCTAGGCCCTTGACCCTGCTGCGGATGTGAACCTCCATGCCCCTTCGGGCGAAAGCCTCCTTGAGCCGCTCCGTAATCTCGGGCACGTGAGGGTGTGCGTAGAGAGAGCGCAGGGCATTGAGGATTTTCTTGCTTTTCTTTGGGTAGAGGTAGGAAAGGGCCAGGTGGTAGAGTTCCCGCTTGAGGGGAAAGATGTTGAGTTTGGCCGCCAGAGGGGCATAGATTTCCACGGTTTCCTGGGCGATGCGCTGCTGCTTGGGCGGGGGCAGATAGTGGAGGGTGCGCAGGTTGTGGAGCCGATCGGCCAGCTTGACGATGAGCACGCCCAGGCGCTGGCTCGCCGTCTGGAGAATCTTGCTGTGGGTGAGGTCCTTGAGGACGGCCCGGTCCAGGTGCAGGCGGGTCATCTTGGTGCAGCCTTCAACGAGGTCCGCCACCGCCGTGCCGAAATGCTGCTGGATGAGTTCGTAATCGATGCCCGGCACGTCCTCGATGACGTCGTGGAGAATGGCCGCCGCCAGGATTTCCGGGTCGCGGATGCCCATCTCCTTGGCCAGTATGTGGGCCACGGCGCACGGATGGCTGATGTAGGGCGAGCCCGATTTTCGGACCTGCCCCGCATGGAGCTTCTCTGCGAAATCCAGGGCCCGGAAAAAGAGGGCGTTCCGCTCGTCTTCGCGCGGCAGGAACTCCTCCATCCGAAGACGGTAGATCTCCAGGTCGAACTGTCCGGGCTCTTCCGTAAACAGCTGCTGATACAAGGATCATCCTCTGTGCGCAAAATGGGCGGCCGCCATCAACGCCGACACGCCGATTTACATTCTACCGGATCTTTCCCCCCGCGCACAGTTTTAAATCAGTTGAGCCGTCCCGTTCTGGTCTCCAAGGGATCGTCCCCGTTGCGGGCCGCCTCTCCAGCACCGCCCATGCAGCTCAGATAGTCCCTCCAGATCGGTTTTGGGGAGCGCTGGGTTCCGGGGCACATTTCCCTTTGCGGGCCGGTTCCTCAATTGTTGACCGCAGAGTTTCATTTGGATTGATACATTGCGAAAACAAGGTCTTCGGTGATCCGTGAGGGGAGTGATGCGGCTTGTCGCCGAGGCGGCGTTAGAACCAGAATTTCAAAAAGCCCATAAAGGCGACCGTAAAGGAAAACCCCAAGCCCATGGTCCACTGAAGCATGGTGAAACGTTTGTCCATGGCTTCAAAGCGTGCATTCATTTCGCGCTGTAGGGACTCGAAACGTCTGTCCATGGCCTCGAACCTTTGGTACACCGCCTCGAAGCGTTTTCCCATGGCTTCAAACCTTTGGTCCATGGCTTCAAAGCGTGCATTCATTTCGCGCTGTAGGGACTCGAAACGTCTGTCCATGGCCTCGAACCTCTGGTCCATGGCCTCGAAGCGTTTTCCCATGGCTTCGAACCTTTGGTCCATGGCCTCGAAGCGTTTTCCCATAGCCTCGAACCTCTGGTCCATGGCCTCGAAGCGTTTTCCCATGGCTTCGAACCTCTGGTCCATGGCCTCGAAGCGGGCGGCCATCTCGCGCTGCAGGGACTCAAAGCGCTTGTCGATGGCCTCAAAGCGCTTTTCCATAGCTTCGAACCTTTGGTCCATGGCCTCGAAGCGTTTTCCCATGGCTTCGAACCTTTGGTCCATGGCCTCGAAGCGGGCGGCCATCTCGCGCTGCAGGGACTCAAAGCGCTTGTCGATGGCCTCAAAGCGCTTGTCGGCGGCCTCGAATCGAGCCGCCTCGATCTCCCGCAAGGACTTGAGTTCCTCCTCCACGCGAACGGTGCGTTCCATCAGGGAAAGTTCCCGGGAGCGGCGCTCGTTTTCCTTGACGAAAGCGGCGATTTTTTCAGCGAAAAGGCCGTCGGCTTCCCTTTGCAGGATCTGTTGCACGATGGCCGCGATCTTCTGCTCCAGCAGAACATCATCTGTTTGATGGGATACGGCCATGGATGTTGTCCTTCTCCGGGGGAATCTTTCGAACCGCGGCGGCAAGGTATTGACTTTTATATCACGGGCCGGAATTTCCGGCAAGGCAACGGAGCCTGTGAACAGGCAGAAGATTTGAGTATTGGGTTTTGTGTGATGAACTGAGTTGACTTTTTGGCTATTGCCGGGACAGCAACGGGCACCTTGAACAACCTTATGTCTGGACGATGGAGAGAACCTCAGGGCTCCTGCAGGAGGCCTGACGACCTGTTCCTATGCGTTAAATAGGGGGCTTGTGAGACTTTTGCCGGCATGCGGCCTCTAAGGAAGTGACGGCGCAGGAGGACCGCCCCCGGCTCCGGGGGCGATGGGCGCGGCATGGAATCCAAGGAGGCGGGCATGAAAAGGTGGGTGAAGCGATACGGCGCAGTGTTTCTGTGCGTGGCAGGGATCATGGGGGCGCGGGCCTGGGCGGCTCCTGCCGGAGGGGAGCCCGCCGAAGGGGCGGATAAAACCCTTTCGCCCTACTTTTTCATCAAGAGCGACGATCCATCGGTGGATCGGCTGCCGCTGAAAGCCACGTCGGCGGACGTGAAGATCGCCGGAATGATCGCCGATGTGAAAGTCGTTCAGGTGTATCGCAACGAGGGGAAAAGGCCCTTGGAGGCCCTGTACGTCTTCCCCGCATCCACTCGGGCGTCCGTCTACGGCATGAAGATGACCGTCGGGGAGCGGATCATCGAAACTCAGATCAGGGAGCGGCGCGAAGCCCGCAAAGCCTACGAAAACGCCAAACAGGAAGGCAAGAGCGCCTCGCTCCTGGAACAGCAGCGCCCTAACGTGTTTCAGATGAACGTGGCGAACATTCTGCCGGGAGACGAGATCACGGTGGAGCTCCGTTACACGGAACTGCTCGTCCCCGAAAGAGGGGTCTACGAATTCGTCTACCCCACGGTGGTGGGGCCGAGGTATTCCAACACGCCTGAGGGCACGGCCCCAGCGGCTGAAAAATGGATCCAAAACCCATATCTTCATGAGGGCGAAGCGCCGCCTTACACGTTCGACATTCGGGTGAACGTGGAAGGCGGCATGCCGATCCGGGAAGTGGCCTGCCCGTCGCACAAGACCACCGTGGCCTTCGACGGCCCGTCCACCGCCCTCATCACGCTGGATCCGTCGGAAAAATCCGGCGGCAACCGGGACTACATTTTGAGGTATCGCCTCGACGGGGATGCCGTGAGCTCGGGCTTGGTGCTCTATCGGGGTGAGACGGAAAACTTCTTTCTCCTCATGATCCAGCCGCCCCGCACAGTGACGCCGGCTCGGATCCCCCCGAGGGAATATGTCTTCGTCGTCGATGTATCCGGATCCATGCGCGGTTTTCCCCTGGAAATTTCCAAGAAGCTCCTGAAGGATCTCATCGGCGGCCTGCGCCCCTCGGACCGGTTCAACGTGCTCCTGTTTTCCGGCGGATCCACCGTTTTCTCCGAACGGTCGGTTCCCGCCACGGAAGAAAACATCGCCCGGGCTCTGCACATCATCGAAAGGGAACACGGAGGCGGGGGCACGGAACTCCTTCCGGCCTTGGAACGGGCCTTCAGTCTGCCAGGGGAGGACGGATTTTCGCGATCCGTCATCCTTGTGACCGACGGTTACGTCGCCGTGGAAAAGGAAGCCTTTCGGCTGGTCCGAAACCGGCTTGGCGAGGCCAACCTTTTCGCCTTCGGGATCGGAAGTTCCGTCAACCGATTCCTCATCGAGGGGATGGCTCGAGCCGGCATGGGCGAGCCCTTCGTCGTCACCAAGCCTGACGAAGCCCCGGCTCAGGCGGCGAAATTCCGGGACTATGTCCAATCCCCCGTGCTCATTCACCCTGTGGTGGATTTCGACGGCTTCGCCGTTGAGGATGTGGAGCCGCGCCGGCCCCCGGACCTCATGGCCGAGCGGCCGATTGTGGTTTTCGGCAAATGGCGCGGTGAACCCCGAGGCACAATTCGCGTGAGCGGCCGAAGCGGCACATCCGGTTATCACGCCTCGGTGGACGTCTCCCGGGTCAAGCCTTCGGAAAACGCCTCGGCCCTCCGATACCTTTGGGCGCGGCACAAGATCGCCGCCCTGACGGATGAAGCCGCCCTGGAGGCCCCGTCGCAAGGCGAAGAATCCCGCACGACCCGAGAAATCACCGCTCTGGGTTTACAATACGGACTGCTCACCGCCTATACGTCCTTTGTGGCCGTGGATACCCTGGCTCGTTCCGATTCCGGGAAAACGGTGACGGTGGAACAACCCTTGCCGCTTCCCGCCGGGGTTCCCGATACGGCCCTGCCCGGCGGCCCCCTGCAGTCGGCCCGGGCTGTTTCGCCGATGCCTGGCGGAGGCGCAGCCCCATCGATGATGACGCTCCACAAGAAGGCGGAAGAGCGGGACAAGGGGGAAACGGAAGCTCCCGGGGTACGGATCCTAAAAATTGAGATCACCGGCGCTCTTTCCAAGGAATCGGCCGAGAGGATGTGGGAAGAGAACCGAAAATCCCTGGAAATCTGCCTTCGCGGGAAGGCGACGGCGGATCCGCCGCAAAGCGGTACCGCGGCGCTGAAGGTGAGCGTGGACGGGCGTGGCTCGGTCACCCAAGTGGAGTGGTCTTCGAAAGAATTCGGTGACGAAGGGCTGCAGCGCTGTATTGCGGAAGCGGTCAAGCGATGGCGGTTTCCCGCGCCGTCCGACGGAAAACCGGTGCGCGTCGAGTATGCCCTCACCGTGCTCCGTTAGGTCGTTCCTCCGAAAACGGGCGCCGCGTCATCGCCATCCCGTGCTTGTCCTCCCCGCCAAGCTCGCCGCGGGCCTAAACGGTGATTGGGCCTTGACTTGGCGGGGAGAATCCATTATTTTCACGGCGCTTTGTTGGGGGATCGTCTAGCGGCAGGACGGCGGACTCTGGATCCGCTAGCCTAGGTTCGAATCCTAGTCCCCCAGCCATTTTTTTTGGTCCCATCGTCTAGTGGCCTAGGATACTGGCCTCTCACGCCAGAGACACGGGTTCGAATCCCGTTGGGACTACCAGAAGGGCGCCAGGGGGTTCGCTTGTACGCGAACCCCTTTTTTGTGCGGCGCAAGGCCCGGATCTGCCTCTGTAACCCAAGGCCACCTCCCCGTGAAAAATGCGCCGAGATCGTCCATGGCGGGGCTTCAGCCTCGAGTCCTCAAGGATGCCCCTCCAAGGTCCGCCTCGAGGGGATGGACCGCCTAACCCAAGTTTGTCACATGTATGTTCAAAAAGAGGGGATTGTCGCGATTTTGC
>JBBFKW010000020.1:0-3536 GCA_037481835.1 Desulfosoma sp.
ACCGACATCAGCAGCTGGGGACATGCGTCGGAGATGTCCGTCGGAATCTCCACTCAATCCCCTCAAAGCGGGGCCTGCCTTCGGACGCCGGGACACCGCGAGTGGGACCCGGAGGAGTATCGTCTCAATCCCCTCAAAGCGGGGCCTGCCTTCGGACTTTGAAAACCAAATAAAGCCCCTCGGAACCTTCCGAAGTCTCAATCCCCTCAAAGCGGGGCCTGCCTTCGGACCCGTCATCCTGATCGGCCCCGAGGGTGTTCAACCCCCCGTCTCAATCCCCTCAAAGCGGGGCCTGCCTTCGGACTCACCTTCATCAAGGAACAAAGAGAACTGCAGGGCGTGTCTCAATCCCCTCAAAGCGGGGCCTGCCTTCGGACGCACGATTGGCTTCATCTCATCATCGGCTTGGTCTTGTCTCAATCCCCTCAAAGCGGGGCCTGCCTTCGGACAAAGTACAGAAAGACGCCTTTAGAACAGCCATCCTTGTCTCAATCCCCTCAAAGCGGGGCCTGCCTTCGGACAAAGCTACATCCTCGCCTACTACCCTGAGCAGCTCAGTCTCAATCCCCTCAAAGCGGGGCCTGCCTTCGGACCGAGCCCTCCACCTTCACGGGTGGGTGGCTCTACATGTCTCAATCCCCTCAAAGCGGGGCCTGCCTTCGGACTCCGATAAGGCCCTGCTGGGGCATGGATGGTCCTTGTCTCAATCCCCTCAAAGCGGGGCCTGCCTTCGGACGCTTCGGCCTCCCCAATTTTTTTCTTGTAGGGAGCAGTCTCAATCCCCTCAAAGCGGGGCCTGCCTTCGGACTGGGCCGGAAACCCCGCCGCCCACCCCGCCGAAAGCGTCTCAATCCCCTCAAAGCGGGGCCTGCCTTCGGACCCTGGCCAACGGACGCCCAGGAAGCGATTTGGGCCAAGTCTCAATCCCCTCAAAGCGGGGCCTGCCTTCGGACTTTCCTTTCGTCAGTGGCGGAGTGGCTTCAAAGCCGTCTCAATCCCCTCAAAGCGGGGCCTGCCTTCGGACGCGATGAGGGGAAGGGTTTCCATTCCAACCTCCAAGTCTCAATCCCCTCAAAGCGGGGCCTGCCTTCGGACTCTACTGCGTCCACGTCTTCCAGCAGAGTTGACCTGTCTCAATCCCCTCAAAGCGGGGCCTGCCTTCGGACCAAGTTCCGGGTCAAGGTAGGGACTGGTGGGCCGATCGTCTCAATCCCCTCAAAGCGGGGCCTGCCTTCGGACGCGGCGGAGCACGTGAGGGTGTTTGAGGAGGAGCTCGTCTCAATCCCCTCAAAGCGGGGCCTGCCTTCGGACGCGGCGGAGCACGTGAGGGTGTTTGAGGAGGAGCTCGTCTCAATCCCCTCAAAGCGGGGCCTGCCTTCGGACCCTTGGGGTATCCCGGAGACGCGGTGGCCGTCCTGAGTCTCAATCCCCTCAAAGCGGGGCCTGCCTTCGGACCAGGGGGGGAATAGCCTCCTGGTGGGAGGATGGGATGTCTCAATCCCCTCAAAGCGGGGCCTGCCTTCGGACGCTGGCCGACCGTTACGCGGAGCTGTCGTTGGGGAAGTCTCAATCCCCTCAAAGCGGGGCCTGCCTTCGGACCATGGTGATGAGGGGGAGCGATGAGTCGAGTTGTCGGTCTCAATCCCCTCAAAGCGGGGCCTGCCTTCGGACAACGCTATGGAAAAAGGATATGCAATCGCAATCCGGTCTCAATCCCCTCAAAGCGGGGCCTGCCTTCGGACCCGCACATGCCTCAAATGCGGGCGGGATTGGGCTCCGGTCTCAATCCCCTCAAAGCGGGGCCTGCCTTCGGACACGGAAACCTGAAGGCCCCGAAGGCCGCGAGACGGTCTCAATCCCCTCAAAGCGGGGCCTGCCTTCGGACACGGAAACCTGAAGGCCCCGAAGGCCGCGAGACGGTCTCAATCCCCTCAAAGCGGGGCCTGCCTTCGGACCGGATTGTCACCTTTCTCATCTACGGGGGCTGAGGGTCTCAATCCCCTCAAAGCGGGGCCTGCCTTCGGACTCGTTTCGGCATCGAGCCAGTCCGCCATGATGCCCTGTCTCAATCCCCTCAAAGCGGGGCCTGCCTTCGGACCCAGCCTTCCTGGGCTTTGGGCACGGGCTACTCCTTGTCTCAATCCCCTCAAAGCGGGGCCTGCCTTCGGACCGAGGCGCTGGTGGGGCACCTGGACGGCGCGTGCTATGGTCTCAATCCCCTCAAAGCGGGGCCTGCCTTCGGACGCACCGGGGTCGAGCTGGGGGCCTTCGCCCGTGAGGTCTCAATCCCCTCAAAGCGGGGCCTGCCTTCGGACCACCGTTGCCCGGTGCAGCACGGAGCTGCTTTTGGTCTCAATCCCCTCAAAGCGGGGCCTGCCTTCGGACCTAACAGAACACACAAGGAGGCTCAAATGAGAAAGGGTCTCAATCCCCTCAAAGCGGGGCCTGCCTTCGGACGCGGCCAAAGACGTCGGTTGGGGGGGAGCGCGCCACCGTCTCAATCCCCTCAAAGCGGGGCCTGCCTTCGGACTCATCGGAACTCCTCGAGCAGATAGCACATCATATGTCTCAATCCCCTCAAAGCGGGGCCTGCCTTCGGACCCAGAAAGGAGCTTACCATGAGCACCATCACCAGTTGGTCTCAATCCCCTCAAAGCGGGGCCTGCCTTCGGACACTCTACCGAGAAGGCAACAAACTCATCGAGCTTAGTCTCAATCCCCTCAAAGCGGGGCCTGCCTTCGGACTCGGGTTGGCGGCCCTCGAGATGCTGCCCGACAAGGTCTCAATCCCCTCAAAGCGGGGCCTGCCTTCGGACTCTGTAACAGAACCCAGCTTCCGTTCAGCGTACCGTCTCAATCCCCTCAAAGCGGGGCCTGCCTTCGGACCAACGAACCAACCGGATGCGTCTGGGAGTTTACGGGTCTCAATCCCCTCAAAGCGGGGCCTGCCTTCGGACGAAGGCTCCGCTACAACACATGGAACGACAAGGACGGTCTCAATCCCCTCAAAGCGGGGCCTGCCTTCGGACAGTGAGACTCACACTTCAGGAATTCGATGTCTGGGGAGGTCTCAATCCCCTCAAAGCGGGGCCTGCCTTCGGACACAAGACGCCTACCTCCCAGGCGAAGACGGCTTCCTGTCTCAATCCCCTCAAAGCGGGGCCTGCCTTCGGACCGTGATGAACGAGGAAGATCTCGAAAACACGCGCCTGTCTCAATCCCCTCAAAGCGGGGCCTGCCTTCGGACCTGGAAGGGGGATCCCCCGCCCCTTGAGGTGATCGGTCTCAATCCCCTCAAAGCGGGGCCTGCCTTCGGACAAAAGACGTACATCGAGGCCGAAGATCGGACCGCCCAGTCTCAATCCCCTCAAAGCGGGGCCTGCCTTCGGACTCAACCACGACAAATGGGAAGTAACACACGGCAACAGTCTCAATCCCCTCAAAGCGGGGCCTGCCTTCGGACCTACCTGGAAGCAACTAACAAGTTGGCCAATCGGAGAGTCTCAATCCCCTCAAAGCGGGGCCTGCCTTCGGAC
>JBBFKW010000020.1:3636-10884 GCA_037481835.1 Desulfosoma sp.
AGTCTCAATCCCCTCAAAGCGGGGCCTGCCTTCGGACTTTATAGGCTACCAGACAGCGATGACCCGGCTTTGGAGTCTCAATCCCCTCAAAGCGGGGCCTGCCTTCGGACTCGCCATAGACATGGCCAACTACCATATCGACATGCTCGTCTCAATCCCCTCAAAGCGGGGCCTGCCTTCGGACGGCTCATCTACCAGCAAGGGGACAAGATGATCTCACTGTCTCAATCCCCTCAAAGCGGGGCCTGCCTTCGGACTTACCTCAAGATCCACGGGCGTCAGAACTACAAGCCGTCTCAATCCCCTCAAAGCGGGGCCTGCCTTCGGACCAAGTTCACGAAGGCCGAGCTTCGGGTCCTTTGGGCCGTCTCAATCCCCTCAAAGCGGGGCCTGCCTTCGGACCAAGGCAGGCAAGGGTCGGGGTAAGAGGCTTGAAAGTCTCAATCCCCTCAAAGCGGGGCCTGCCTTCGGACCAGTGAACCGGAATACGAGCCGGTGCTCCCCGAATAGTCTCAATCCCCTCAAAGCGGGGCCTGCCTTCGGACTTGGCTCCCAAAGGGAGGGAAGAAAACAGCTTTCAAGTCTCAATCCCCTCAAAGCGGGGCCTGCCTTCGGACAGTACCGAGTTACCAAACTCGGTCAAGACGGCAAATTGTCTCAATCCCCTCAAAGCGGGGCCTGCCTTCGGACGGCCTATCACACCGGATGAACCGCTACCGGAAGTGTCTCAATCCCCTCAAAGCGGGGCCTGCCTTCGGACTTTTATTTCTCAAGAGGGGGGATTGCTACTTATTGGGTCTCAATCCCCTCAAAGCGGGGCCTGCCTTCGGACTAACTTGGATTTACTGCCCCAAACCAAATGGGGCGCGTCTCAATCCCCTCAAAGCGGGGCCTGCCTTCGGACGTCTGCTAGACTCCCTGCCCAAGATGTCAGTCCCTCGGTCTCAATCCCCTCAAAGCGGGGCCTGCCTTCGGACCAACAATCCTCGCGGATTGTTGGTCAATACTCGACTCGTCTCAATCCCCTCAAAGCGGGGCCTGCCTTCGGACTCATTACCACAAATAACAACAAAATCACACACGCCGAGTCTCAATCCCCTCAAAGCGGGGCCTGCCTTCGGACCCTTGCGGATGCCGATGCCAAAGTTGCAGGACAAAAGTCTCAATCCCCTCAAAGCGGGGCCTGCCTTCGGACTAATATCAAGGGCTTGAGGGGGTGTCAGGAAGCAACCGTCTCAATCCCCTCAAAGCGGGGCCTGCCTTCGGACCCTAGGCAACTCGACCGCCTCGATTACGAGGCGAGTGTCTCAATCCCCTCAAAGCGGGGCCTGCCTTCGGACGGAAGGCGTATTGAAGCGCGGTTTTTCTCTACGTATGTCTCAATCCCCTCAAAGCGGGGCCTGCCTTCGGACACTGTCCGTCACCTGCTCACACTTGCTCGTTTCCCTTGTCTCAATCCCCTCAAAGCGGGGCCTGCCTTCGGACGCGGATGGTCTGGGAGGCCACCCACGAATACTTCTGTCTCAATCCCCTCAAAGCGGGGCCTGCCTTCGGACTGTTTCTCGATGAATTGAATGCCGCCGAGCCCGACATGTCTCAATCCCCTCAAAGCGGGGCCTGCCTTCGGACTTATTAAAGCAACAAAAGATACACCTTCACTTTGTTTGTCTCAATCCCCTCAAAGCGGGGCCTGCCTTCGGACCTCACCACGAACTCGGAAGGAGGATGCTCGGGATGTGTCTCAATCCCCTCAAAGCGGGGCCTGCCTTCGGACTTTCAGTGCAGGTACGTGTGCTTCGTCGGCAAGACGTCTCAATCCCCTCAAAGCGGGGCCTGCCTTCGGACCCTTGGTGGGCGGAGAGGGGCCTCCCTCGGGTGGAGAGTCTCAATCCCCTCAAAGCGGGGCCTGCCTTCGGACAAAGTTGGCTCTTCGGCCCCCTCGCTACGGAGCACCAGTCTCAATCCCCTCAAAGCGGGGCCTGCCTTCGGACCGCGACGTCTGGGAACATAGCATCGGCGACTCAATGTCTCAATCCCCTCAAAGCGGGGCCTGCCTTCGGACCGCGACGTCTGGCAACATAGCATCGGCGACTCAATGTCTCAATCCCCTCAAAGCGGGGCCTGCCTTCGGACTCTAAGATGAATCAAGGGCTTAGGCTCACTACATTGGTCTCAATCCACTCAAAGCGGGGCCTGCCTTCGGACCCAGGGACCCGTCTTCGCAAAGACCGAGCGCCTCATGTCTCAATCCCCTCAAAGCGGGGCCTGCCTTCGGACTCGGGGATCTTTGGACATTCAAAACAAAACTCGAGTCTCAATCCCCTCAAAGCGGGGCCTGCCTTCGGACTTCAAATCAGTCTGATGAATAAGGAATACATACTGAAGTCTCAATCCCCTCAAAGCGGGGCCTGCCTTCGGACTCGAGAAGAGTTTATGCCCAATGCCACGTTCCGCAAGCTGTCTCAATCCCCTCAAAGCGGGGCCTGCCTTCGGACCCATAGCCTACCTCCGGTGGACTTTGATGGCTACCTGGTCTCAATCCCCTCAAAGCGGGGCCTGCCTTCGGACCCGGGTGGCTCAAGGCCCACGGCGAAGGCCGCTTCACGTCTCAATCCCCTCAAAGCGGGGCCTGCCTTCGGACTACGCCAAAGGCCCAGAGTTTATTATGGAAGCATGGGTCTCAATCCCCTCAAAGCGGGGCCTGCCTTCGGACAGAATATCGAGAAATCCTATTTCCCGATCCCCCAAAAGTCTCAATCCCCTCAAAGCGGGGCCTGCCTTCGGACTCATGGAAAGTAGAATATGTGCCACGTGCGGCGGGGAGTCTCAATCCCCTCAAAGCGGGGCCTGCCTTCGGACTCGGGTTCGGGATCCGCTACAGCGGTCTCCCGAATTGTCTCAATCCCCTCAAAGCGGGGCCTGCCTTCGGACCAAGAAAGGGGAAGACCATGGAGAAAGCTTACACGTCTCAATCCCCTCAAAGCGGGGCCTGCCTTCGGACACATGGATTTATTGCCCCAAGCCTAATGGGGCACCATGTCTCAATCCCCTCAAAGCGGGGCCTGCCTTCGGACATAAAAAACGATAAATCCAGGGCAAAGGAGAAAATAGTCTCAATCCCCTCAAAGCGGGGCCTGCCTTCGGACGGGTGAGCCCGAAGCAAAGGGGCTCACCCCCTCTGTCTCAATCCCCTCAAAGCGGGGCCTGCCTTCGGACTTCACCTTCGCAATCTACTACGACCCCGAAACCAACAGTCTCAATCCCCTCAAAGCGGGGCCTGCCTTCGGACGCCTTGACTACAATCTATCTAGTATTCTCAACATATCTGTCTCAATCCCCTCAAAGCGGGGCCTGCCTTCGGACTTAAGCAGACCCCGGTCCACCCAAAGCAAAGGGGCATAACGTCTCAATCCCCTCAAAGCGGGGCCTGCCTTCGGACTACATCTTCCCCGGGCGATACAACCGGAAGTACCACGGGTCTCAATCCCCTCAAAGCGGGGCCTGCCTTCGGACTCAAAGGAACTATCAGGACAAATCTTTAGGAATACTGAGTCTCAATCCCCTCAAAGCGGGGCCTGCCTTCGGACTTTAGAATAATCCTAAAAAGCCCTCTTACATTACCTATGTCTCAATCCCCTCAAAGCGGGGCCTGCCTTCGGACCATAGCCACTAACGCGAACAAAGACACAGCCCGGGGTCTCAATCCCCTCAAAGCGGGGCCTGCCTTCGGACAAAAAAGCCGGTTGGGGCGAGCGCGCCGCCTCAGTCTCAATCCCCTCAAAGCGGGGCCTGCCTTCGGACCCGCGGCGTGGGCCCAGCAATCCAGTACTTCTCCAAGTCTCAATCCCCTCAAAGCGGGGCCTGCCTTCGGACTATGGGAACGCTTTGGCCGTGTAAGCCGGCCACAGCGTCTCAATCCCCTCAAAGCGGGGCCTGCCTTCGGACTCTCTGTGGCCATGGTCCGACCTAAACGGCGGACCTGTCTCAATCCCCTCAAAGCGGGGCCTGCCTTCGGACACAATCAATGTGAGGGGTTCCGTCTCATCGCGCACGTCTCAATCCCCTCAAAGCGGGGCCTGCCTTCGGACTCATGGGAGGCCGTGGAGAGGAGATGCCGTACCTGCGGCGTCTCAATCCCCTCAAAGCGGGGCCTGCCTTCGGACCTTGGTGTTCGTAGGGGCTATCACTGCCCCGACGAGGTCTCAATCCCCTCAAAGCGGGGCCTGCCTTCGGACCTTTTGCTTGGATATGGAACTAAACTAGGCACTCTGTCTCAATCCCCTCAAAGCGGGGCCTGCCTTCGGACACAACGGCTAGTCCACTATTGCATAGGAGAAAACGTCTCAATCCCCTCAAAGCGGGGCCTGCCTTCGGACAAATGGTGTTGGTCGCGCTTTTTTATTTTCTACATCGTCTCAATCCCCTCAAAGCGGGGCCTGCCTTCGGACAAAGCATCGTTAAAGTTCTTACCGTGGTCGGCGAAATGTCTCAATCCCCTCAAAGCGGGGCCTGCCTTCGGACGCCGTGCTCCAAGAAAAACGGTCCGAATTCCCTTATAGTCTCAATCCCCTCAAAGCGGGGCCTGCCTTCGGACCTTTGCGCGCATTTTTTCTTTTGGAGACGATGATAGGTCTCAATCCCCTCAAAGCGGGGCCTGCCTTCGGACCATGGATATTTACTCGATGGAAATAACACAAACAAGTCTCAATCCCCTCAAAGCGGGGCCTGCCTTCGGACGGGCAGTCTCTTGGTCGATGACCAGGAGGCCGCCGATGTCTCAATCCCCTCAAAGCGGGGCCTGCCTTCGGACGGTTCGGCATGAACTGTGTGAATTGTGGAGTTGATCTGTCTCAATCCCCTCAAAGCGGGGCCTGCCTTCGGACCCGCGGGGCTCAACTCAACGCCCGCTACCTCATGGGGTCTCAATCCCCTCAAAGCGGGGCCTGCCTTCGGACGTGTCTCCGATGCGTAGCTATTGAGTTAATAATCAAGTCTCAATCCCCTCAAAGCGGGGCCTGCCTTCGGACAGTGGTTCGCGGCCGAAACACTCGACCGCTTACCTTGTCTCAATCCCCTCAAAGCGGGGCCTGCCTTCGGACCCATCCGCCAGGCCACCACCTTGGCGGACTGCTGGAGTCTCAATCCCCTCAAAGCGGGGCCTGCCTTCGGACCCAGTTTGGATTTTTTTTCTAAACTCGTGAAATTGGTCTCAATCCCCTCAAAGCGGGGCCTGCCTTCGGACGGATGAGGTCGGCCTGGGCCACTTCATTCAGTGGTGGTCTCAATCCCCTCAAAGCGGGGCCTGCCTTCGGACCTAGCGTACGCTACGCACTCGTATGCAATTTTACTAGTCTCAATCCCCTCAAAGCGGGGCCTGCCTTCGGACAATAGGTGTTCGCAGGGGCTTTCATTGCCCCCACAAGTCTCAATCCCCTCAAAGCGGGGCCTGCCTTCGGACCGCACAGCGATTTTGTGCAAGTGGCGTTTGGTCGAGTCTCAATCCCCTCAAAGCGGGGCCTGCCTTCGGACATTGCGTTTCACGAGAGAAGCTTTCACCTTGTACTGTCTCAATCCCCTCAAAGCGGGGCCTGCCTTCGGACAGATGGAAGAGAAATTCGCAATCGCTATCAAAATCTGTCTCAATCCCCTCAAAGCGGGGCCTGCCTTCGGACCGCATCATAGCCACTAACGCGAGGCAGGACACAGCCGTCTCAATCCCCTCAAAGCGGGGCCTGCCTTCGGACGCGGCTTTATCACATCATCTATGAAGCGCTTTCCCAAGTCTCAATCCCCTCAAAGCGGGGCCTGCCTTCGGACAAGGAAAGGAGACGCCATGGAGAAAGTCTTCGGAAAGTCTCAATCCCCTCAAAGCGGGGCCTGCCTTCGGACAGAAAAACATTACTCGGCAAGCCCGCTTGGACCAAGTCTCAATCCCCTCAAAGCGGGGCCTGCCTTCGGACCGTCTATCCCAAGGAAAATCCACCAGGTACTTTGTCTCAATCCCCTCAAAGCGGGGCCTGCCTTCGGACTTTGAGGCAGCGCGGCAGTTGTATAACGCCTGCCTGTCTCAATCCCCTCAAAGCGGGGCCTGCCTTCGGACGACATAGAGCGGATCATTCTCGTCGAAGGTGAAAAGTCTCAATCCCCTCAAAGCGGGGCCTGCCTTCGGACTATGGCACGGCCTGCAAGAATGCCTGCTGGATTGGGGTCTCAATCCCCTCAAAGCGGGGCCTGCCTTCGGACCGTGGGGCTGGCGCAGGGGCGCTGGCCGGGTGCGGTCTCAATCCCCTCAAAGCGGGGCCTGCCTTCGGACCCTTCGAGAGACCTTCCCGGATTGTGACGTCTCTTTGTCTCAATCCCCTCAAAGCGGGGCCTGCCTTCGGACAATGCCGATCTAGCCGAAAGCGGGACGGCTACTCGGGTCTCAATCCCCTCAAAGCGGGGCCTGCCTTCGGACGCACATTGTCACACCAATGATTTTCGCGTTGATAAAGTCTCAATCCCCTCAAAGCGGGGCCTGCCTTCGGACATGGCCGAAGAGGGATGTCCTAGGACGTATCGGTTCGTCTCAATCCCCTCAAAGCGGGGCCTGCCTTCGGACTCGGTCGGGCGATCCGGGCGGCCCTGGAAAAGTATGGTCTCAATCCCCTCAAAGCGGGGCCTGCCTTCGGACACAGAGGAGTAACAGCAGGCCCGGGGTGAAAAGCCCCGTCTCAATCCCCTCAAAGCGGGGCCTGCCTTCGGACTCATTTCGATAGATTGAATCCATGTTTCATCCTTTCGTCTCAATCCCCTCAAAGCGGGGCCTGCCTTCGGACTCATTAGACAATCCTACCCGGATTGTCACATCTCTTGTCTCAATCCCCTCAAAGCGGGGCCTGCCTTCGGACTGGTATGACCTCTGGGAGAATGTGCGGCGTCCCTGTCTCAATCCCCTCAAAGCGGGGCCTGCCTTCGGACCGCCTTCGGAAAGGGGGATTTAGATTGAAGGCATATGTCTCAATCCCCTCAAAGCGGGGCCTGCCTTCGGACGGGACTATCCTTTGCGGGATTGCCCCAATGAATAGTCTCAATCCCCTCAAAGCGGGGCCTGCCTTCGGACTCGAGGCCGAGGCCGAAAAGCCCGCCGATACTAAACGGTCTCAATCCCCTCAAAGCGGGGCCTGCCTTCGGACTTTGCCCGCGGGGACTATCCTTTGCGGGATTGCCCCAGTCTCAATCCCCTCAAAGCGGGGCCTGCCTTCGGAC
>JBBFKW010000020.1:10984-47529 GCA_037481835.1 Desulfosoma sp.
GTCTCAATCCCCTCAAAGCGGGGCCTGCCTTCGGACTCTTACTTCCCAAAGCGGCGCCCTGTCAAGGTCGACGCGGCCGTTGCGGAGCATCCCCCTGAGGGGTAACCCCTTTTACGGACCTGAAACCGCCGCCACGGGGCCCCTTTTCCCCCAATGCATCGATATCATTCCCATATTGCGATGCGGCGCACCGGTTTTCCCCGTTTGCTGCATTTTCAATGGGTTAAATCTAAAAGCCCATCCCGGGCCCAGGTGCTCCGCAGGCCGCCGCGCTCTTTTAAAACCCAGAAACGGCTTTCTCGGATCCGCGTCTTGCCCCATCTTCCCCTTGGCCACCGTCCTAAAGCGCCCCGTAACTCTCCCGCTTGGGGGCTTCCCCCAATCCGATGTGCTCAAACGATCCCAAACACACTTCGCACTGGCGGTAAAACCGTACCGTGTCCGTCGTATGATCGATCAAACGGTCCAGCCGATCCATGAGCGTCAAGAGCTTCTTTTCAGTCAGTCTCGGGCACTCGAACACGGATTTTTGCACCCGGTACCCGTAGCCCTTGAGCACTTTGACCACTCGGTACCGCGTCCTGTCATCGCTCACATCAAAACAGACCACATAAAACATGGACATGCCCCCCCAGCTCCAAACGAAGCAGCCTCTCCTCTAAAAACGCCGCCATGGAAACGGCTCGTACGATTGGGCCTCGCCCATGAGGAATCGCAAGAAACGGCGCGCCTGATCCCGAACGATACCTCGGTAGGTTGTCATCGTGCCCGCAAAGGGACACTGGATGGGCGTCTTCATCCATCGTTCGTAGGCATCCACAAATGCCCGAGCGATCTTCGGTTTCATCTCCACGGGACGGTGGGCTCGAAGATCCTCCTCATCCACCCCGTCGGCCGCCGTCACCTCGCGCCGGATAAAATCATCAGGGCCCACCACTCGGCGGTTGATTAGCCCCAGGACCAACCGATCGCCCAAGTGCACGCGCCATTCCTCCACAAGATCGCAGGCCAGGGAGGGACGTCCGTAATCTTCGGCGTGCAAGGTGCCCAGATAAGGATCCAAACCCACGATCTTCACGGCCGTGAGAACTTCGTTGGTGAGCAACGTGTAAGTGAAAGACAACAGGGCATTGACCGGATCCAGCGGCGGCCTCTTGGTCCGGCCGGAAAAGGGAAAGCCGGGGACACGGATGAGATCCTGAAACACGCCGAAATAAAGATGGGCGCCGCGTCCTTCAAGCCCGCGCACCAGATCCAGGTCCTCTTCCCAGGCCGCCATGCGGGCAAGCCCGAGGATCTGTGCCGACGCGTCCCGAAGCTTCTCCGCACCGTATTCGCCCGCCCGCCGCGAAAGAAAACGCGCCGCGTTTTTCAGTTTGGCCTCCACAAAAAGACGGGCGATCCGCACGGCCTCCTTGGGATCGGTGAATTTCAAGTACTGGGCTTTGCGCCGCGCCACATGCTTGTGTTCATCCACCACGATCCGCCCTCGAAAATGACCCCACGGGCTCAAAAGCACCGTTTCCACCCTGCGGCGCACCAGTTCGTCCACCACCGCCCCGCTCAGGGACGCGCCCACCAAGACCAATTGTTCCAAACCTTCCAGGGGAATCTGTCCCACCGGCTCGTTGTGGCGCCACACCACGAGGTGGTTGCCTTGCTTGCGTAAATGTGTGCCCGGTTCCAAGATGTAGTAGCGCTCCATGGGCCCCTCGCTCTGTTCTCTCCGCCCCCTCAGCCTGACCTCGCCCCCTCACCCTACCCTCTCCCCCTAAAGGGGGAGAGGGGAAAGGCATGGGCCTTGTGTCATCCTGCCCTTGCCCCCTCAGCCTGCCCTCTCCCCCTAAAGGGGGAGAGGGGAAATGCTTGGGCCCTGTGTCTGAAGGGGCAACTCTTAGGCTGCCCTCTCCTGAGGGGACAACCTTTCAACTGACCCTGCCCCTCTCCCCCTAAAGGGGGAGAGGGGAAATGCTTGGGCCTTGTGTCTGAAGGGGCAACTCTTATACTGACCTTCTCCCTTGAACGGGGGAGAGGGGGACCTGGCTTCTTTTCCCAGCCGTGCGGCTTTCCAATGGGCAAAAGCCGAACAGTCCTGGAGTCGGCCTCTCGGTTCCTGGTGAACTATCCAGCTATAGATTCAGGAATGGCGAGGGCCGAAGAGGCCGGGAGTCAGCCTCTCGGTTCCCCCTTGGCGCCTTCGCGCTCCAAGAAGTGTTCCACCATGCGAAGGGCCTCCTTGAGTTCGTCCAGGGCGTCCCGCAGGTTTTCCACACGTTCCGCTTTGGCCGCCCCTTGAGGGTCGCGCCATTCGGGCCAATGGAGCAGGGGATGGGCGTAACGGATATCCCGGCCGAAAGGGCACCACGTGAGATCCAACCCCAACAGTCGATGAATCTTTCGACACCCCAACGGGGTGCCTCGAATCCGCGACAGCTGGTAGTCCACGTAATGGGGATTGTATTCCGGCAGCGCTTGCAGCACATGGTGCAGCAAAACCCGGGCCCGCGGAAGGAAGCCGAGGGTACCGAAAAGGATCTTCTCCGCTCGAACCGTCAGCGTTCGCTGATGCCGGCATTCCACGAAAATCCGCCCCAAGGCCGGGCAGCGCTCCTCCAACACGGCCAGTTCGGGATAGTCGGCCGCCCACTTTTCCCGGCGCGGGTGCACAAGGACCGCCGCCCCGTCCGTGGACGCTCCGGCCTCCTGAAAGACCCGGGCCGGGATCCGCCGCACCTTTTCCAAAAGAGAAAGCTGGGCGTCCATGGTTCGGTCTTTGATATGAAGAAAATACGACGGTCGACCCGTCAGCCGGTGGACCCCCAAGGGCAGTTTCACCAAATTGCCCAGTCCCTTGCCCTCCAAGCGATCCTGCTTGGGAAACACTTCCAGCTGGAAACAGGTGAGATCCGGTTGTATCCGGGAAACCAACCGCTGCAGCACCGACCGGACCAGCCCCGCCTCAAGAGGCTCCTCCAAAAAGAACCAAAAATGAAACCCCTTCCCCCCGCTGAATTCCACAAGACAGGAAAGATGCCGCTCCCGCGCCAGCTCGGAGAGTCTGCTCACAAGGTAACGCTGCTCGCGGCGCAGAAGATCCCGCTTGTGGGCACGCTCCTCCGAAGAACGCAGGGCTGCGTGGAGGTCCGCATCGATGACGCCGAGGCGCACCCGGCTGTCTCGCTGCAAAAGGTAGATGCCGTAGGTCTTCCGCCCCTGGAGATGGTCCAGGACATCGGCCGGCTCCATCGGACGCCGCACGGGCACATAGCCCTGGGTTCCTTCCTTGCGGTCCACCCACTGCCTGGCGAAACAATCCTCACGCCCTTGAAACAAGGCCATGTAGCGCGCCAACGCAGCCTCCCTCCGTCGCCATTCATAAAAGGGACCTTCCACCTGCGAGAAATCCTCTTCCGCCACTGAGGAACCCCCGCGGGGCGTTTCGGCCCAGGGAACCACGAGCGTGTCGGCTTCCGGGGCCGAGTCCCCCGGACCCCCTCCGGAAGTGGAAACCTCAGCCTGGCCTCGTCCCAGAAGTTCCAGCAAGGCCACGCGTTCCCGCCAGGCATCCACAAAATCCGGCATCCGGGTCGTGAGCCATTCCAGCACGGCGAGCCCCGCTGCCGCATCGCCCGCCGCCTGAGCCAGGCGTGCACAACGCAGGGCGTCCTGGGGAGGGAGTTTTTGCCAGAATTCGGGGCGGCGCACGATGCGCAACACCGATTCCAGGTCCCTGTTTTCAGCCACCCGCTTTTCCAAGTTCCGAAGCACCAGGGCGTAGTCCACCTTGGCGTCGGACAAGGGTTTGGATGAGGCTTTCGGCTTTTCCATGGCCTTTCTCCTGAGGCTCATCGACGGTCGCAAAGGCCGGCACGCCCGCCAGGTCCAGGCCCCGCCGCCGTCATTTCTTTGCGCTCAGAGCCTGGGCGATCTTCTTTTTCAGTTCCGCCAAATGGGGATAGCGAGGGCGCAAGGCGTTCAGGTCTGAGGCCGCTTTCCAGGCCTCCTTGTGCCGCCCCAGCCGATAGTTGGCCGCCGCTTCCCAAAAGAGGGCCTCGTCATGGGGGTTTTGATACGTCTGGCGGCAAAAATCGTTGGCTTCCCGGGCCCACTGGAGGCATTTTTCCAGGGCGTTTTCCCGAAAGGCGATCTTGGCCAGGCGCACCAGGGCCTTGTGACGCCCGCGGCGATCCTTTTCGGCGGCCTTTTTCAGCACTGCCTTGGCCTGCTCCAGGCGGCCCCGGGCCGCCAACACATCGGCTTCCGTCCACAGGACATAGGGACGGCGCCGGTGGGCCGGTATGCGCGCCAAGGCTTTTTCCGCATCGTCAAACCGGCGCTGGGCCAAGGCCACCCGGGCGCGCAGTTCGAAGACGTAATCGTGGTCGGCGGGATCGGCCTGGATCGCCGCAAAGTCCAAAGCCTTTTCGGCATCCTGCAGATTCCCCAAGGCGTAGTGGACCTTGCCCAAGGCGAAATACTTGTGCACCACCGAAAGATATTGGGAGGTGTCATCCTCGTGCAGGCACCGGGTGAGCACGGCCAGGGCGTCCTTGGCCCCGCCCAGGGCGAGGAGGCACGAAGCCCACTGATAAAGTGCCTTGACCACGTTCTTGCGTTCTTGGTGTCGCGCCTTTTTCTCCTCTTCATCCAAGGCGTCCCAGTTTTTGACCGCCGTCCGGAAAAGGGGCAGCGCCCGGTCGGGCTTGCCCTGGATGGCTTTGTAGAGCATGCCCTGCCGGTAGAACTGGGTGACGTTGTCCGGCTTCAAGGCCTGGGCCTTGGCAAAGTGCTTGTGCGCCAGTTCCATGCGGGCTTTTCGCTCTTCCGGGTGCAGGAGCACTTCCCGGTTTTTCGCCGCATAGAGGCTGTCGTAGGCCGTGTAGGCGAGCCGCCCGTGGGCGTGATAGTCCTCGGGGTTTTCCTGAACGCAGCGACGCGCCAGATCCAGGGCCGTGTCATGCCTTTTGAGATGACACAGGGCAAAGGCGATTTCCCCCCAAAGAGCCGGGCCGAAGCCCGCCTCCACGAGTTCGGGGAACCGCTCTTCCGCCGGGTGGAGCATATCCACCAGTTCCTGCCAGCGCGCTTCACCTCGCAGGATCTCGATTTCGCTCCAGAGGCGACCGAAAGCCTTTTGCAGGTCCTTCGAACTCACCTCTTGGGCCGCCAGCTGGTCCAGAAAGGCGCTGTCCTGGTGCGCCGCCTCCGTGTCCGGCTCCTGCCCGTCCCCGGCAAAATCCTCCGGATCAAGTCCTTTCGGGTGTGCGGGTTTTTCCACCATGATCATTCCTCCGTCCGAAAGCCGTTTTTAAGCCTGCCGAAAATCTTCGGCGCTCCCTAAAGATCTACGGCGCGGAAGCCGAAATTTACAAAAGGGGCTCGGCCGGGTCCGAGCGCCGGGGAAGGGGTTGACAAGAGGCCCCCGTTCATACGAAAAGTTTCACAATCCATGCTTTGAAAAACCCGGTATCGATGCCGTTATGAACAGGCGAGGCCGTGGAAACCGAACCGGCAATGTCGGGACGCTTTCGGCGGGACCGGCCGTTTTTCCACACCCCAGGGTATTGAGAGGCAACCATGACGACCGCACACCATGCTTTGCGCTGTGTCCGGGTGCGCTGGTGGATCCGGGCGCGAAAGACCATTGAACTTCCGAGCTACAAGGGAAGCACGCTCCGGGGCGCTCTGGGCATGGCGCTCAAGCACAGCTGCTGCGCCGCGCGCCAGCGGCCGTGCGAGGCCTGTCTCCTGCGCTTTTCCTGTTTGTACGTCTACCTTTTTGAAACGCCTCTTTTGGGCGAATCCCCGAATGATCTACGGTATCGCAACGCCCCCCACCCCTTCGTGCTCCAGATCGGCATGGACGGGCCGCTGCGCCTGGAACCCGGGGCGTCTTGGTCCTTCGACATGACGCTCATCGGGCGTGCCATCCAGTGGACGCCGTACCTCGTCATGGCCGCCCACCGCATGGGCGAGATGGGTATCGGCAAGGGGCGGGGCACCTTCGACCTGGAACGGGTCGTTTCCTTGGACGCCCAGGGGAACCCCTGGGAAGACGTCTATGCCGACGGCATCCTGCGCCTGCCGGAAAGGAGCCTCCCCTTGACCGACGGCATGGACCGGGAAGAGCCGGCGCGGGGCGAAGCTTTCACTCTTCGGTTCCTGACCCCCGTACGGCTCATGGCCCAAGGGGAACCCGTGCGGGTTCCGGAGTTTTCCGTTCTTTTGGCCACACTCCTGCGACGTTTGGAAAACCTGCAGCGCTTCCACGGGGAAGACCACGGCGCCTTCTCTGTGCCTTTCATGGAACTCATGGAAAAGGCGCGCTCGGTTCCCATCGTGGAAAACCGCACCCGGTGGTTCGACTGGGAACGGTATTCCCACCGGCAGGGCCGAAAGATGCGCTTGGGAGGCCTTGTGGGGGAAGCGGTTTACGGCGGGGACGCCCGGTATTTCGAACCGTATCTCAGCGCCGGCCGCTGGATCAACGTGGGCAAAGGCACCAGTTTCGGTCTCGGCCGATACGAGGTGCGTCACGACACGGAGGGGGAATGATCCATGTTTTCCCGTGAACGGCGACATTCTTTGTGTTTGGCGGGGCTTCTTCACGACGTGGGGAAGTTCAAACAGCGGGCTGGCTCTTCCGAAGACCGGGGGCTGACCCACGGGGAAATCGGCTACCGGTGGCTGCGGGACCGCTACGGCGAAAGCCTCATCGCTCTGGGAGCCAAGAACCACCACGCCTGCGACGAGGATGTGTGGTCCGACAACAAGTTGCTTGTTCTTTACGAGGCCGACAACTGCTCCGCCTCCGAGCGGCGTTCCGTCTACGACAAGGCCCGGGATGTTTCCGCATCCTGGCACAAGGACGTGCCCCTGGCGTGTGTGTTTTCCCGGGTGCGGAACCCCCACGAGGACATCCCCACATCGGAGCCTCCCAAGGCCTACTGGGAACTTCCGTCCGAAGGCGACGCCGTTTCGGGATGGCATCCGCCGAAAACAGAGGAAGGGAAAAATCCTCCGAAGGCTTACCAGGCCTTGTGGCAGGCCTTCCATCGGGAATTCGACGCTTTAAAAAGCCTGAATAATCACGAGAACGTCGACGCCGTGATGCATCTTCTGGAAAAATACACCGGATCCGTCCCGGCCATGACGCTGCGGGTCACAGGCGTCAACGACAGGCAAACCTACCGCAAACACCCGGACGTTTCCCTCTTCGACCACTTGAAAACCACGGCGGCCTTCGCCCTGTGCCTGGCGGATTTTTACTGGGAGAAATACGGCGAGGAGTGGAACCGCCGCCCGCTCAAAGAAGAAATCACCGGGGCCGACACCTGGGCCGAAAATGCCCAATGCCCTTTTTTGCTGGTGGGCGGGGATCTTTCCGGCGTGCAGCGGTTTCTCTACACCATCTCGTCCAAAGGAGCGTTGAAGTCCCTCAAGGGCCGGTCGTTTTTCCTGGAACTCTTCTTGGAACACGCCGTGGACGCCGTCCTGGACGCCCTGGGGCTCTTCCGCTGCAACGTGATCTTTACGGGCGGCGGCCATTTTTACCTGGTGGCGGCAAACACCCCAAAAACCGAAGCCGCCCTGCGGGAGGTCGGGGGCCGCCTGAACCGGTATCTCCTCCATGATTTCAACGGAGCCCTGGAATTGTTCCTTCGGTGGGTCCCTTTGCGAAAGGCGGACCTCAAGGACGTGACGGGACCCTGGCAGCGATTGTCCGGGGCTCTCGAGGACGCCAAGAAGAGAAAGGGAGAGGATTTTCTTCAAGAACTTCTCGCCGAACCCCGAGATCCGCACCCCGATTGCTACACCGACAAGTGCCAAGTGTGCGGCCGAGAAGACCGCCCCTTGGAGGTTTTGACCATCAAGGAAACGGCCATCCCGGTTTGTGAACCGTGCCGTGACCAATACTTCTTGGGGGATCTGCTCCAACAGGCGGCTCGAAAAGGGCAGGCGCCGGTCATTTACCGATGGAACCGGGAACCGGAGGGAATTTCCCGGGACCGCTACGTCCGCATCGAAAACCGCTTCTACCAGCCGGCGACGGGCCTCTTCGGGCGAAAGCACGAGGCATTGAACCGGGATGCCGACGCCGTTTTCCACCTGAACGATTGGGATTTGTCCCACTTTCAACATCCCGGAAGCCGCCCTCTTTTTGCGGGCATCTACCTTCCCCCCGAAGACGCGCCGCGGGATCTGGAAACCATGGCCGAAAAGGGATTCGGCATGGGCCGTGTCGGGGTGGTGCGCATGGACGTGGATCGGCTTGGAAGGATTTTTTCCATGGCCCTTCCCGAAGGCGAGAGGACCTTTTCCCTGACGGCCTCCCTGTCCCGGCAGTTGAGCCTCTTTTTCAAGTACCACATCAACGGCGTTTTGGAAGGAGAGGACGGGTACCCGAAAAAAACGCGCCTGGCCGATCGCCCCGACGGGCCGAGGCTGGCCACCGTGGTGTATTCGGGCGGGGACGACCTTTTTCTCATCGGCCATTGGCTCGATGTCCTCGAGGCGGCGCTGGACATCCAAGGGGCTTTTGCAACCTTCACGGCCAATCCCCACATCACCGTTTCCGCGGGCATGGCCCTGGGAGGCCCCCACGAGCCGGTTTACCGCTTGGCGGACGAGGCGGGAAAAGCGGAAGACATGGCCAAGGCCCCGCGGCGGGACGGCATGAAAACCGTTCCAGGGCGCAAGGCCTTGACCCTCTTTGGGCGCCACGTCTTTCCCTGGAAGGAGCCCCGGAGGCCCGATGTGACCAAGGTCTTGGAGGCCCTGGGGCATTTGCAGCCTTTCTTGCAGGTCGACGGCGGGAGCCTGAAGACCCGGCCCAACGGCCTTTCCAAAGGCTTCTATTACAGGCTGCTGCAGCTCGTACGGCGCCAGCGCCGAGACGGCGTCTGGGTATTGCCCAAGCTGGCTTACCTGTTCGGCAGAACCCGGGTGGACGGCGCCTTGGAAAAGGATTGGATCGCCCTGAAGCACTACATCTTTTCCAGCAAGGCCGATGGGTGGCGCCACGTGGAAGCGGCGCTCCTCATCCTATTGATGATGATGCGCGAAGGAGGGTCGAAAACATGAACGGAGGAAGGGAACACGCCAACATTGGTCAGTTCAGGGGAGAACTGAGCGATCTCAAAAAGCTCAGCATGGAACGACTGGTAGAAATCGCCGATGCCGTCGGCGCCGCCATCGCCCGACGGGTGAAAATGAATCAGATTCGCCGGTTTCTCGACGGCACCCGCAAGGTGGAAGCGGAGCTGAAAGGCCAGAGAAAGTTTGAAGAAATCAAGGACCAGATCATTCTCCTTCGGCCCAAACTGGCCTACGCCGCCGGGAGGCATCAGGATGTAAAGGATCTGGCGGAAATTTTGGATGCCGCCGTGAAATCGGCGGCTCAGACCCAAGACAACTTCATGAAGTTTTTGCGGTTCATGGAAAGCATCATCGCCTACCACCGCTTCCACGGCGGAAGAGATTAGAAGGAGGAGACGACCATGGCACCGAAGACCTATCGCAAGATTCTCGGGAAAATCGCCTTGGAAGGGGTCATGGAATGCCTGAGCGGGCTGCACATCGGGGCCTCCAAGGAAAACCTGGAGATCGGGTCCCTGGACAGTCCCGTAGTGCGGGATCCCATCACGTCCGAACCCTACGTGCCGGGCAGCTCACTGAAAGGGAAACTCCGAGCCCTCTTGGAAAAGGCCCATCCCGAACTCCTCCCCAACCGGGACGGCGGCAGCGGCATCAGCCGCCATGAATGCAACGACTGGGAGCCCGGGAAAGGCCGCAACAAGAACTACAATGCGGATTTGCCCTACCCCGGGGCGCTGTACTGCCCCGTCTGCCGTTTGTTCGGCTCCACGGGACCGGGGGAAGGCCAAAATTTCCCGGCCCGACTGAAGGTGCGTGACATGCGCCTTACGGCCGAAAGCTTGGAAGAACTCAAAAAGATCGACACGGGACTTCTCTATACCGAATGGAAGTTTGAAAACGGCATCGACCGGATCACATCGGCGGCCAACCCGAGGAACCTGGAACGGGTGCCTCGCGGCACCAAGTTCGATTTCTCCCTGGTCTACGATGTGGAGGACTTGGAGACCCTGAGCGAAGACCTTCGCAACCTGCAGCTCGCCCTGGCCTTGCTCCAGGACGATGCCCTGGGGGGCCACGGATCGCGCGGATACGGCCATGTGCGCTTTGAGTTCACCAAGATCGAAGCCCGCAAGGTCGATTACTACCGAGGTGAACCCGGTCAGTCCACCGCCGTTCCCGGCCTGGAGAAGTTGGCCGAGCTGGCTGGGTTCTTCAACGGCCGAGGGGGCGCTTAACACGGAGAAGGGTCAATGAAAACCTATCTCTATCATTTGGAATTTCCGGCCGGAGCCCACTTCGGGCGGCAGGGCATCGGGCTGGAAGAAACCGGGGAAACCGTTCCGTCGGATTCCCTCGTGTCGGGGATCGTCAATGCCTTCGCCCTCATGGGGGAGGCGGAGGAAGTCCTCCAGGCCTTGGCGTCACCCACCCCGCCCTTCGTGCTGAGTTCTCTCTTTCCCTTCGGCCCTGAAGGCGGCAAAGGCGGGCGCCGACTCTACGCCCTGCCCCGCCCTTTGACCTCGCCCCCCGTAAAGGACCCGGCCATCCTTCAGAGCGCCGGAAAGGACTTGAAAAAGATCCCATACCTCCAGCCTGGAGACGCACTCCGCTGGCTCGACGGCACCCCTTTCAGCGCCGAGGCTCTGGAAGCGGTCCAAGAGCGGGCCCGCCGGCTCGCCCGCCCGTGGGACCCCGAATCGGAAGAAGGGTGGATGAGCTCCTCGCTTCGGCCGCGGGTGGCCTTGGATCGTAGCGCTCAAAACAGTGTCATCTGGTGGTGCGGCGAGGTCCACTTCAGTCCCGGAGCCGGCCTTTATGGTCTTGTGCGCTTTCGGGACGCTGCTTGGAAGAAGCGGGTCGAGGCGGCCTTCCGGCTCTTGGGGGATATGGGCCTTGGCGGGGAGAGAACCTACGGCCTGGGCACCTTCCGTTTCGGCGGCTTCGCGCCTGTGGAAGAAGCCTGGTCGGATGTGAAACGACCGGCAAAAGCCGCTCGGTATGTTCTCCTGTCGCGATACGCGCCCGCGCCTGAGGAGTTGGATCGGCTCCGGGACGTGCTCACCGCCTGGAATATGGAAGAGAGCCGAGGGTTTGTCGTCTCCGGCCGGCACGCCACAACGCTCAAGAGAAAGCGGGTGCGATTTCTCACGGAAGGCTCAGTGGCGACGACGCCCCTGGCGGGCCGCTTGGTGGATGTCACCCCGGAACACGGCCCCGCCTTGGGGCTTGCCCACCGCGTCTATCGCAGCGGCATGGGCTTTTGGTTTCCTTAAAGGGTTGTTTGGAGGCGTCTTATGGTCATCCAGGCGGTGCCATCCCATGGGGCGGAAAGACCATTGGAAAAAATGATCATCAATTTGACCGTCCTTTCTCCCATCCACATCGGGACGCGGGACGGCGCCCTGCTCCCCATGGAATTCCTCTTCGACGGGGAACAGGTCCACGTGGTGGACGAGGCCAAACTGGGCCGCTTCCTCATGCAAAGGAACCTCTTGGACGCCTTCGTCCAGCAGGCCTTCTCCGGGAACCTTCGCAGGCAAGGCCTGGGCGGTTTCCTCAAAGAAAGAGCTCGGGACACGGACTTCAAAAAGATCGGCCCGGCCGTGGCGGCCTATTCCGTCCCGGGAGGGGGTCCAGACATGTCGGATTTCCGGCCGCTTGTGCGAGACGGCTTCGGGAAGGTGTACCTTCCCGGCACCTCCATCAAGGGGGTTTTACGCACGGCTTTCCTCTACGCTGTTTTGAAGAATGAACCGGCCGGCTCGGGGCACGCACCGAAACCTTCTCGCCAGGCCCAGGTGAAGAGCTTGATCCAAAAACTCCGCGGTGAACCCAACAAGGAACGCGCTAAGAAATTCCTGTCGGCGCAGCTCCAAAAGGAGATCCTGCAAGAATGGAAAATTCAAGGAGGCGGCCACGATCAGAACCGGGACATCCTTCGCTGCCTCAAGGTGCGGGACGCCTACCCCCTGAACGGCAAGGTCCAGACCCGGGTCATTCCCATCCGGTTTCTTTCCAAAAGGGCCGACGGGAGCCATTACTGGAGTCAAAGGCCCAGAGGTGGGGGAGACTTGGTCGTTTGGGTGGAGGCGGTGGTGAGCGGCACCTTTCAGACGGAAATCCTGTGGGATCACGACCTTTGGGAAAAGTTTTCAAAAGAAAACCCCGGGAAAAGGATTCCGGCGGCTTCCGCCAAAGGTGTTCTTCTTCTCGCCGATCGGATGAACCGGGACCTTTCGGCCCACGAAAAAGCCTTTTTCACCGAGAAAGGCATCCCTCAAGGCGGCCAGCTCAAAAGCTGGTACGATGCGCTGGGGTCATCCATTTTCCGCATCGGGTTCGGCTCGGGAATGCTTTCCACGACGGTGAACCTGCTCTGGAGCGAATCGCTGCGCCAGGAGATCCGAAACATTTGCGGTCTGGACAGAGGAACGGACCCGGCGCCCAAGTCCCGAAGGGTCTGGGCGAGGAACGACCGGGAGTGCCTTCCCATGGGCTGGGCCCGCATCACAATCGCCGACGGTGCCGGAACGATGGAAGCGCCAACGAGGTCGGCTCCCTCCGGCGAGAGGCCCGCAAAGCCGGGGGACAGGGAAAAGCCTTCAGAAGCGTCCCAGGCCGGTCCAGGGCCGGCCCCGAGAAAGGAAGAGAGCCCGAGGGCTCCGTCGGCTCATACCGGCGCTCCGGTCAAAACGCCTTCCCCACCCCAAAAAATATCGATGCCGACGTCCGAGAAGCCGATGTCCGCGCCTTCCGGCCCCGCTGCGCCGGGCACACCCCCGTCCGGTTCCCTCGGCCTGGTCGATAAAGCCAAGGCCGTTCCCCTGACGGACAAGATCGCCATGGAGCGATTGTTCAAGGACATGGAGCGGGCCGAAGAAGAGCTGGCTCGAAAGGCGGCGGAAGTGTTGAAGGAACGCATGGAGCGGCAAAATCTCTGGAAGAAAACGCCGTATCGGGTCACCATTGAAGAGTTTCTCTGGTGAGTCCGCGCATGCGGCGGGGTCGTCCCCACGACCCCGCCCGCACGGGAAGGCCTCGATCCACCGTGAAGGCGGGCTTTACGCGGCCCGGCCGAGATAGACGAGCGGACTGTGCACGGGAGCGGGCTCACCTGCAATGGTCAAACAAGGAGAGAAAGGGCCAGGCGGGACCAGAGCTCCAAGGGGCGGGCCAAAACCTCATCCAAAGGTCGCCAGCAAAATCCCCCCAGTTCCTTTCCGGGGACCATGCCCTCCGGGGCGAGCACGTGGAGCCGGAAAACCAAACCCAGATGCACCTCGCCGACGGGGCTCCTCTCTTCGTTGATCACGCCGCAAAAAACGGGGCCGGCAAAGCCGGCCAGCCGTTCAAATTCCTCTGAAATTTCACGCATCATCCCGTGACGGACGGCGGCGTAGGGATTCCCGGAAAAGCCCCGGGCATCGCCTTCGGTCACGTGCCCGCCGATGCCCACGGATTCCAAACCGTGGAGCCTCGTCTCGCTTCCCTTGCGGCGATAACACCCCACCGTGTTGTCCTTCGGGACCCAGGCCAACACATAAGGGATGATCTGTTTCCACTGCGGGTCCCGCTCCACCCGGGACCGGTCCAGGAAGGCACACCCAGCCGCCTCCAGAACGGCGAAACACACTTTTTCGGGCATGCGCAAAGCCGCTTCCTCAGCACGCCATGGCTCGGGCAGGGCCGCCCGCGGCACACACAGCACCTTTTCCTCTTTCGTGTCGAACCGTTCTTTACAAGGATTCATGGGGCTCCTTCCTCGGGGTTTCGTAACGGCGAAAGCGCACGTGGCGGAACACGCGCTTTTGGAGCACACTGCCGTCCGGCTGCACCGTTTCTTCGAGGAGGCGCTCCGTTGTGGCGTAGACAGGCACGAGCCCTTTGGAAAGAGCCCATGAGACGGTTAAAAAGGTGGCCCCGTAGTCTCCCTGCACAAGGATCACATCCCCCGGGGCCGCTTGACCCTCAACCCATTCCAGAACCGGTTGAACCCACTCGCCAATGGATGGGGTATCGGGCGGGACGTTCCCCCAGAGTTTTTTCAAAGCCTCCGGCATGGGCCGCATCAGGGGGGCGCGCCAGTCCTGGGCCAACTCCTTCTCCTGAGCCGGGCTCAAAGCATGGGAAAGAAGAAGAAAGGCGCGGTGCATCATCGGTCCCCTTCCCCGCCGTGGCGATGCCCATGAGCCCAGGGCGCACATCCTTCGGCCCTGTAGGCCTCCCACGCCGTCCGAAGCGACGTCAGCCCTCCTTTCCGGAGGAAATCCACCAGGCTTTCCGCGGACGCCGTGTCTTTCTTCCAGCCGCCGTGGAGGAGGTCGTTTCGTCTGTCTCGAATCTTTTCAAATTCTTGAGCGAGCTTCTTGATGGACTCGCCCCCTTGGCTGATCACGCGCTGGGCTTCTTCCCGCCTTTCCCGCACAAGGCCCTCCCATTGGTCCATAGATTTTTTCGTCGCCACAACATGAAGAAGGCCGCTCCAAAACCCTTCCCGTGTCGCTTCATCCAAGGGATCGTGCCCCCAGCATCGACACAAGCCGCTCAAAACCGTCTCCCGGGCAATGGCGTACGCCTGGAAGATGAGTTCATGTTCCAGACACCACGCCGCCGCTTCAAACCCCTTGGCTTCCGGATCGGGTGTTTCGAACCGTTGGAGTTTGTCCCTGAGGAGTTCAAAAAGGGGAGTCAGAGGGGCGATGAGATCCTGATCCTCCACCTCGGTGATTTCCTCACCAAGGCCTTTGGCCTTGGCGAGTTTCGGCCCTCGGACTGCAGCCAGATCCTGGCACAGTGTCTCCAGGGCCTTCGCGAAACGGGACAGCCGCTCGGCCACGGGATTGGCGCTTCGACTCTCTTTGTGTGCGAGAATGGGCCCCACATTCCTGGAAACGAGCCTTTTGATTTCCTGCGGCCGGCCCGCTTTCCGAAAAATATCGACGGCTCTGGCCCAATCGAGAAGGGCGTCGTAGGGGGTGAGGTCGAAGACCGGGGCGAGCCGTTCTTCCAGCGGCATGTGCTGGACCTCTGCGGCCGTTCCCAGGGTTTCGAAAGCGCCGTAAACGATGCGCTCGACCTGTATGTTTTTGAGCACCTTGGCATAATTGACGATGACGGTCTGGAGAAGGGGAAGGGACCGAAAGGAATGGGTGATATCTAGAAAGACCTGGTCGCCGGGGCGAAGTTGTTCGATGAGGATCATGAAGATGTCCATCATCTCTCTTTCGTTGCGCCCGTCGGGGATGGGCACCATGGTGCACGGCGCCCGAAGGCCCAGGGCATCGATCCGCGAGCACAAACCCCGCTCGAAGTTTCCGCCGTCAAGCCAGTTTTTTTCCTTCGCCTTCTCGGTGCAGAAGATGAGAACGCGGTCTTCCTCGCCCCACTCCTTGCAAAAGTGCGCCAAGAGCGCTTCCTGCACGAAGGGGACGGCCTCTTCCGATTTTGTGCCCTCAATGACGTAATGCGATGGATGATATTTGTTCGTGCCCAGGGGACTCATGAAAACCCTGCCCATGGAAACCTCCTTCCGCCGTGTGCCGCAGCTCGCCCATGCGGCACACCTTATACCGGGAAGACCATGACACCGTCAAAACCCAACCCACCCCACCCGTTCTGATGGGCTTCTACGGCACTGAAGAGCGGTTTTGCAAAAAAGCCTTCTTCGACCTTCAGCCAAAGGCCGGCCAAACCTCATGGTTTGTATTGTCAATCTTTGCAAATTTTGCTTCTATGCCGAGGTATTCCTTGGGCTTCGGTGCGCGGCGCTCCACACACGGCGGCGGATCCATGACGTGGGACCAATGGCTCCATTCGGAATCCTGCAACCAGGTTTTGCTTCGCTCAGCGGCTAAGGTGGTGGATAAGGCTCGGGGATACGGGCTGCCATGCCGCATCCTTTTCCCTTCGGCCCCCGAAGCTTCCGCGGGGTCCGGCGTATCCGCCGGGTGCTTTGAGGACTTGGCCCATGACTTATGGCTTTTCGTGAATGATCATGCCGTGAACTGGGAAAAGTCCCGTCCCTTTGACATCCTGCTGGCTCAGGGAACGGATCGTATCGCTGAGCACATCGCCTCCTCCTACACGCGCACCCTCCTGGATCGGGTGAGAACTCAAGAAGTCGATCCCCAAAAGGCCTTTTACCGGCGGCTTCGTCAGGTGATCGCCAAAGACCCCCGGTTTCTGTACCGTGCGCAAAAAAGAGCGACTTTTTACGCCTGCGCCGAGGGAGCACAGCCTGATCCTTCGGCTCCAATGAACGCACCTCCTGCAGACTATGCCCAATGGCCCGATCCCCCGTCCATCCCCCGTAAGTCGGCCCCTCCCGATGCCCGAACGCTTGGAGACATGGCGCTTTTTTTCTGCCGTGAATATCAAAAACGCATGGGAGGCCCCGTCTGGGTGCCCGTCCGAGAACTCACTCGATATCTCGCACCGCTGTTAAAGATCCCGAGAGCCGTGCGGCTTGAACCGCTCGAGAGGCCTTCGTCCGAGCACGATGACGAACTGGGCAAAGACCCAACGCAGGTGGCTCCGACGCAGGAAACGGCGCTGACACGGATACGGTTGTTCGAGCTGGCTCGGAGCGCCACGGCCTCGTGGAGCCCCCGGGAGAAGAAGGCCTTTGCCCTCCGCTGGGGCGATGAAGAAAACCTGGAACGGATCGCCCAGGCCCTGGGATACGGCGGGCCCTCAGGCGCCCGATATTTGCTGGAAGGGCTTCGGCAGCGCCTGCTGGATTTTTGTCTGCTCTGGCCGGGCCTATCCCCGCCCGACCTGGACGAGACCCTTTTTAAGGAGTTGTTTGAGGCTTTGGTGAGCGTTTGTAAAGAAGAGGGCGAAGGCCGTAGAGAAGGGTGAGAAATCGAAAGAGCCCTCTCAGCCTTTACACTCGAAGCCGCACGGGGAAGATCTCACCGACGGCACCTGCGCCACGGGGGCTCCCCGCACGGAAGCGTCACAAGGACGGCACCGGCTCGACGTTCTTTTGGGAAAGGCGGTAAGGCGTGACAGCGAAGCCGGCACACAAAGGGTCAAGCCATCCAAAGAAAAAACTGGAACAACGCTTAGCCCTGCAAGAAGCGCATCGGGTGCGAGGCTGCCCACCGCATGATATGCTCTTGCAGGATCCCCCGGACGACGCCCTTTGTCGGCATTTGGACTCGTGCCTCTTTTGCCGGGAGGACCGTGCCGCCCTGGCCGTTCACACCGGGGATGGGCCTTCTCGTGCGGCGATGGCTCGGAAACCGGACCCGCCGGAAGCCGATGAGGCAGCTTCAGTGGGAGACCTGCGTCGAATAAGGGAAGACTTTGGAGGGTGGGGACCCCGGGGGCGATACTTCAACCCGCCGTTGGTCTTTCTCGTGGAGGAGGTCAAGGGGCGAAAGGACGTGTTTCGAGCGGCCCAAGTCCATGACTTTCCGGCTTTGAAAGGCCCTGGAGACACGCCCCTCTTTGCGGAGGTTTTCGCCGAATCATGGAACGTATACCCGGTGGCCCGGTGGCGCCTGGGGCCGCTGGTGCGCCGCATGGATCAGGCGGTGACGGCCCGGGTTCTCAAAAACGCCCGCCGCCGACCCCACGAAAACAAACAGGCCACATGGGCGAAAGGCGTTGAAAGGGATCTTCGCTCCCCCGCCTATTCCGAGACGTCCTTTCTTGAAGCCTTCCGGCGCTTGGAAAAAGAAACGGCCGCCTTTTTCACATCCTTGGCCCTTTCGGATCTTTCGGAAACCTTCGCCACAAGCCGCCTTCGGCGCGCCTTGATGGAGAAATTCACCGATTTCGGCGCTTTGGAAGACGCCTTCGGCTCCGCCGTCATCCTTGAAGACGATCCCTACGAAGACCCCCTCCTGCGCCTCGTGCTTTCATCCTGGATGCCGCCCTCTCTGCCCATGGCCGCCGCAGGGCCTGCCCAAGGATTTTTTGTCAAAAAAATCCGATGGGCTCCTTCTCCTGCTTTGGAACCCGTGTGGGCGGAACTGAGAGCCTTTGAAGAAACCGAAGACGGATTTCTCGTGGCCGGAAAAATTCATGAGCGTGTTTGCGAGGAGGCGGAAATTCACGCGGTGTGGCGCATTCCCGCCGGCCGGGCCCTGGCGCGGGAGGCCGTCATCGATCCCAACACGGGCTATTTCAGGCTCCTTTTCCCCGAAGTGACAAAGAAAACCGCCATCTTGGCATTCCTGGAAGTGCTCATCGGCCGTCCATGATCGAACCCGCCCTGTGGTCGCTAGACGAGCTTATCGTGTGGCACTCCTGGGGGCGCCTCAGGGAACGCCTCCCCCACGTGGCCGATCCTCGAGGCTTCATGCCGCCCGAAGACCCCGAAGCGGCACGGGATGCATTGGAACGCCTCCAAGCCTGCGTGGATCCCGTATCCTTGGGGCTCGTCCTCGCCTCATGCCTGGCGGCCGTTCTCACCCGAGGCCAAGGTCCCTCGGAGGCAAAAGATCCCGCCCTCTTTCGGCACCTGGCAAACGCCATGCCGGGCTTTTCGACCCGGGACCGGGCACGGCTCCTCCAAGCCCCATGGACCCTTGTCCCCATCTTGGTCGATGCCAGGGGGAAGAGGGACACCGTCTGGTTCGCTGGAGGACTCCTCGAGGGTGACGAGACGCTGCTTACGCCCTGCTGGTGGCCGTCCGTCGCCGACGGCCAGGCGCAAAACGGAGCCGCCGTGGCCGGCACGCTGGTGCAGGCCAGAATCCGGCGGGGCCTTGTCATTCTTCCTGTTGTATCTCCCTGGGGCCCTCAATGCGTTTTCGGCCCCTCCCTCGCTCTTCCCCTCTACCTCGCCGCGGTCGGTCTTGCGCGAGGAAGACGGCCCGAACATCTGGCCGCCACCGGGGCCTTGGAAGAAAGCGGCGCCGTGGGAGCGGTTTCCGCCGTGATGAAAAAGGCCCGAGCCGCCCGAGTATTGGGCCGGCGCGCTCTGATCTGCCCGGATCAGGGGGTCGAGCTTGAACGAAAAGGCAGCGCGCCGCTCACCCTGCTTCCGGTGAAGGACCTGGAAGCTGCCGAATATCTTTGGGAAACCTATGAGGATCAAAGCGGCCGAAACGCCTTGGCGGATTTCCAGCGCCTTTCGCACCCCGAAGAATTGGCGCATACGCTGCACCTCGTGGATGCCCGGGCCCGAGGCTGGCATGGTTTTCAACCCCGGTATCGGGAGGCCGTGGAAAAGATCGCCCGAGAGCCGGCACTGACCATGCAAGCCTTGGAACGCCTGGCCAAAATCGTTCGCGATCCCCAGGCGGACCCCGCCTGGATCCAACGCCTCCTGGAACCCTGGGACGCCTCGTGCTTCCAATCCGTGGCCGAAAAGAACGCACTGGCGGCGTTTCAACTCGCCCAGATCCGTTGGGCCGCGGCGACCCGCCGGGGCGACCCGGGTGAGGCCGCCCAGTGGGCCCAGTGCTGCGAGGCGCTCCAGGACCGGCTGCTCCAGTATCCGGACGGCATCTACAAGGTTTGCGACTTTCTCAATCGGCGCCTTGTCAGCGAGCGACAGGCCCTTTATCGGTTCGATCCTTACCTTCCTCAAGACGTTCAAGACATGGTCCGAAGTCTGGAAGAAGAACGCCGCCTTCGAGCCCGTGACGGTCGAAAACCCGCAGCCCCGGCCCTGGGAAAACTCTACGGCACCATCGCTCAAAATTACGGCTTTTGCGGCCCCGCGTACCTCGATGAGGTCCGCCGGGTTGTCTCGGCGGCGCAGGATGCCTTCGGTTTGGGAGAACTTCCCGAGTACCGGGCGGATTGGCGCCGCCAATTCCATTATCGGCTCTATGCCGAGTTGGACGCCGAGGCCTGGGAGGCGGCCCAATTCACCCTGCAGGCCTATTTGGGGTCTTCCGGGCCGGCTCAAAGGCGCGGAGAGCCTTGGGCCGTGCCGCCGGAGCGATGGTCTCCCTTTGAGCATGCGGCCATGGCTCGCTTTGGGGCGGAAACGGGCGCCGTCGATCCCGCCTACGACGCCTGGGCCCGGGATCGCCTCAAAAGGCCCTTTTCCGGACACCCCTGGCCGCTCTGGCTGTGGAACATGGGAAGAATTTTCTCCACGAAAGAAGAGAAAAGATCGGCCTGGTGGAAAAGCGCGGAACTCTCCCTCATGCTCGGTCCGACGGCCCAACCCATGGCGCTTCTTCCCCTGGCGTGGCTGCACCGAGAGGGACTGGCGACGGCCGCGGAGCTGGAACCTCACGTGGAACGCGTTGTAAATCTGCTGACCCGCGGTCCTCTGTGGCGTCCCCACTTTGAAAGTCTCCTCGCCTGCCCCACGGCGATCGGGCTGCTGGAGGAAACGATCCGCCGCGCCTCCGCTCTTTTTCCTTTCACATATCGGTAAAGGGTTTCGTGCAGCGACAGGTTGACGAACCCCGAACCCATTCTGTATAAGGCACAAGCCCCAGGACAAGAAAGCTTCGGGAGGAAAAGCGCATGGGCCTTCTTTTGGAGCAGCTTCTCAACGGCGTGGCCATGGGATCCATTTACGCCCTGGTGACCTTGGGGCTCGCCCTGGTTTACGGCATCTTGCGCATCCTCCATGTGGCCCATGCCGCCGTCTATACCGTCGGGGCTTATCTCGGCTTGCTTTTTTTCCACACGACGGGAAGCCTGTGGCTCGCGTGCCTCGGGGCCATGGCGGGCTGCGCCGCCTTGGGTGTGGCCATCGAACGGCTGGTCTACTTTCCTCTGCTCAAATACCCGCCGTACGTGCCGCTCATCGCAAGTATCGCCATTTTGCTGGGCCTTGAGGAAATCTGCCGCCTCATTGCCGGCCCCTATATCCTCACCTTTCCGGCCGAACTTCCCTTCCCGCCGCTGCATGTCCTCGGGCTGGATATCCCGTCCCCCGTTTCGGCCATCATCGGCATCACCGCAGTGATTTTGCTCTTTCTGTGGTTTCTCACCACCCGCACGGAAACCGGCTTGGCCATGCGGGCCGTCTCCCAGGACCTGACCATCGCGGGCGCCATGGGGATCAACAGTCACGCCGTGGTGACTTTCACCTTCGCCGTCGGATCGGCCATCGCCGCTCTGGCGGGCATCCTCGTGGGCATCTACTACAACCAGGTCTATTCCACCATGGGTTCCGTCCCGGCTTACAAAACCTTGGCCATCATCGTCGTCGGCGGACTGGGCTCCGTTCCCGGCGCCGTAGCCGCCTCCCTCTTGCTCGGCGTTGCGGAAACGCTCCTCATCGGCTACGCCCATATCCCCCTTCCTCGGGACGCCTTGGCTTTCATCGCCATGATCGCCGTGCTCATGTGGCGTTCCGAAGGCCTGTTCGGATCACGATGAGGGGCCCATGAACGATTACGTCATCACGGTAGCAACCTTTGCAGCCATTCAGGCCATCGTGGCGTGCGGCTTGAACGTCATTGTGGGCTATGCGGGCCAGATTTCCCTAGGCCATGCGGCCTTTTTCGGGATCGGAGCCTACGCCTCAGCCCTGCTGACCACCAAGGCCGGCCTCTCCTTCTGGGCGGCTTTGCCCATGGTCGTCGCCGTCACGGGCCTGGTGGGGCTGCTCCTGGGCATTCCCAGCCTGAGGGTCCGGGACGATTTTTTGGCCATCACCACCATCGGTATCAACTTCATCGTGGAAGCCGTCTTCCTCTACGTGCCCTTTTTCGGCGGCGCCCTGGGCATCGGAAACATCCCTCGGGTGACCCTTTTCCACATGAGGATGAAAGGCCCCTCGTACCTGATCCTGTGCCTCATCTTCTTGGCCCTGGTGCTCCTTTTGTGCCGATGGTTCACCCGAAGCTGGGCCGGCTTGGCCTGTTTCGCCTTGAGAGAAGAAGAGACGGCGGCGGGCGGCATGGGCATTTCCCCCGTGCGATTCAAGCTCCTGGCTTTCGTTGCGGGCACCGCCACGGCCGGGCTGGGCGGAGCCCTTTATGCCCACTTCATGCGGTTCATCAGCCCGGGCGATTTCAGCTTTCCCGTCTCGGTCATGCTCCTTTCCATGATCGTTTTGGGCGGCATGGGCACCCAGTGGGGCCCCGTGTTGGGCGCCATGATTCTGGTGAGCCTCCCCGAACTGTTTCGCCCCCTCATGGAAATCCGTTTCCTGCTCTACACGGCGATTCTGCTCGTCATGATCCGGTTCCAGCCCGCCGGCTTGCTCGGCGAAGCCAGCCTGGCACGCCGTGTGCTCGCCAAGGCGGCGCCCAGGGGGACGGGCCGATGAAGGAAATCCTCCTCAGGGTGCGGGATCTGGCCAAGCATTTCGGCGGCCTTCGAGCGGTGGACGGCGTGAGCTTCGACCTGCACGTGAAGGAAATCCTGGGGCTTCTCGGGCCCAACGGGGCGGGAAAAACGGTCTGCTTCAATGTCATTTCCGGCGTCTACGCCCCGACTTCCGGCGAGATTTACTTTGCGGGACGGCGCACCGACGGCCTGCCGCCTTATCGCATGGCCGCCCTGGGATTGGGCCGAACCTTTCAGATCGTCAAGCCCTTCGCGAACCTCACGGTCCTCGACAACGTAATCGTGTCGTGCGGCGTGGACCGTTACAAAAACCTGCTTCGATCCTTCGGGTCGTGGACCGACGCCCGGACACGGCACAGGGCCATGGAACTTTTGGAAAAAGTCGGGCTGGAGCGCGACGCGGATCGCAAGGCGGGTCTTCTCCCCTTGGGGCATCTGCGCCGCCTGGAAATCGCTCGCGCCCTGGCCGTGGGGCATCGGCTCCTCTTGCTGGACGAATGCTTTTCCGGGCTTCGAGAAGAGGAAATCGTCCCGCTGATGGATCTCGTCTCGGCCATCCGCCGTGACGGCCTTTCGGTCCTGCTCATCGAACACAACATGCGCGTGGCCATGAAACTGTCGGATCGCATCGTCGTGCTGAATCACGGGCGAAAGATCGCCGAAGGTTCCCCGGCCGACATTGTGCGGGATCCTGTGGTCATCGAAGCTTACCTGGGGCGGGGAGGCCACGGGCATGCTGCTTGAGGTGCGTGGACTGCACATCGCCTACGGGGATGTCCGGGCCGTCTGCGGCGTGGATTGTGCCGTGGCCCAAGGGGAATTGGTGTCCATTATCGGCGCTAACGGAGCCGGAAAGACATCCATCCTGAACGGCCTCATGGGCCTCGTGCCCATCCAGGCCGGGACCGTCCTCTTCCGGGGGCAGGACATTTCGGCCATGCCGGCTCACCGGCGCGCCCACCTGGGGATTCGAATCGTTCCCGAGCGGGCCAGGGTCTTCCCGCGCCTTTCCGTTTTGGAAAACCTCATGACGGGAGCTTACCGCATCAAGAAGAAAATCCCGCTCCACGACCGCCTGGAATGGCTCTACGAGCTTTTTCCCATCCTCAAGGAGCGGCGGCATCAGCCGGCCCGGACCCTTTCGGGCGGCGAACAGCAGCAGCTGGCCATCGCCCGGGCCCTCATCGCCGATCCCCAACTGCTCCTCGTCGATGAGGTGTCCATGGGCCTTATGCCCAAACTGGTGGACCAGGTTTTTGACCTTCTCCAGAGCCTGCACCGCGACCACGGGCTGACGATCCTTCTCGTGGAACAAAACGCGCGGGCTTCCTTGGAAATTTCACAGCGCGCCTACGTGCTGGAAACGGGAACCGTGGTCATGGAAGGACCGGCCGGGGAACTCATGGACCATCCCCAAATCCGCAAAGCCTATCTGGGGCTTGCCGGAGAAGATCCGGACGGGCGACAATGAGGCCTTACAAGGCGGGCCGCTCGGCGGCCTACGGCGCAACATTTACACAAACTGTCTTGGTGGAGGTGGCTGTCATGAATAAAATCGCCTTATGGACCCTGGTCTTGGCTCTGGTGCTTGTTCCCACGGCCGCCGTTCGGGCGGCGGACGCCGTCAAAATCGGCCTCCTGGCCCCGCTCACGGGCCCCGCCGCCGCCGATGGGGCGAGCGTTCACAATTCGGTGCAGCTTGCCGTGGAAAAGGTCAACAAGGGCGGCGGGATTTTGGGAAAGCCGGTGGAACTGGTGGTCTATGACGATCGCGCCGACGGCAAGGAAGCCGTGGGACTCGCCCAGAAGCTCATCCAGAAAGACAAGGTGGTGGGCGTGGTCGGCGGATCCTACAGCACGCCCAGCCGGGCCGTGGCCTCCATCTTTCAGGAGGAAAAAATCCCCTTCATCGCCGCCTATGCCGTCCATCCGGACATCACCATCGCCGGAGAATACTGCTTCCGTAACGGCTTTCTCGGCATGGTGGAAGGACGTGCGGCCGCCTATACGGCCGTCAATACCCTAAAAGCCAAAAAGATCGCTCTGCTCGTGAGCGACAACGATTTCGGCCGCACACTGGCCGCCGGCTTCAAGGAATACCTGAAACAAAAGGCCCCTGAGACCGAATTGGTCTATGAACAAGCCTATCCCTTCCAGGAAAAGGATTTCAAACCGTATCTCGCCGCCGTCAAGGAAAAGAACCCGGACCTCCTGTTCGCCAGCGGCTACTACTTCCAGACCGGACCCATCGTGAGCCAAGCGCGTGAACTGGGGATCACGGCCACCATCTTCGGCGAGGAAGGGGCCGACTCACCCAAGTTCCTGGAAATCGCCGGCAAAGCCGCCGAAGGCTTCCTCATCGTCACCAACCTGAACCGGGACGACCCCCGACCGGAAGTGCAGGAATTTCTTAAGCAATACCGGGAGCGCTACCGCATCGAACCCGACATGGTGGGGGCTTCCGCCTATGATGCCTTCATGATCCTGTGCGACGCCATCCGCCGGGCGGGAAGCACCGACGGACCCGCCGTGCAAAAGGCTTTGGCCGCCACCAAGAATTTCAACGGCCTGACCGGGATCATCCAGGGATTCACTCCCGTGGGTGAAGTGGTCAAGGACGTGCAGGTGCAGATCGTCAAAGACGGCTCCTTCCGGTACTTCGGTGTGGTCAAAGACCCGAGCGTCATCACGCCTTAGAGGGGAAAAAGCCGAGGCGGGAAAGGCCAAGCGTCCGGCGGCGGAACCGAAGCCGCCCCGGACGCCGGGCCCCGCCCGCACCGAAAGCACAGGGAGGACCAAGGGATGAGCACGAGTCCGAAGGAAAGGCTCCTCAAGGAACTGCAGATCGGCTGCGGCAAGGCTCGGCCGGTCCGGGCGCCTCGAGGCACGGAACTCCATTGCAAGGGCTGGCACCAGGAAGCGGCCCTGCGCATGCTCTGTAACAATCTGGATCCCGAAACGGGAGAAAAACCGGACGAGCTCATCGTCTATGGCGGCACGGGAAAAGCCGCCCGAAACTGGGAATGTTTCGACGCCCTGGTGCGATCGCTGCTCGAGCTGGAAAACGATGAAACGCTCCTGGTTCAGTCGGGAAAGCCCGTGGGGATCCTCCGAACCTACCCCGCTTCTCCCCGGGTTCTTATCGCCAACGCCAACCTCGTTCCCGCCTGGGCCACCTGGGAATACTTCCACGAACTGGAAGCCAAGGGGCTCATCATGTTCGGCCAAATGACGGCCGGATCCTGGATCTACATCGGCACCCAGGGAATTCTCCAGGGAACCTACGAGACCTTCGCCGCCTTGGCGGAAAAACACTTCGGCGGCTCCTTGGCCGGCAAGATCACGGTCACAGGCGGCTTGGGCGGCATGGGCGGCGCCCAGCCGCTGGCCGTCACCATGAACGAAGGGGTGGCCCTGTGCGTGGAAGTGGACCGGGCGCGCATTCAAAGACGCCTGGATACACGATACCTGGACCTCATGGTGGACGATTTGGACCGGGCCGTGGCCATGGCCCGGGAGGCTGCGGCCGCCAAGAAACCGCTTTCCATCGGGCTTTTGGGAAACTGCGCCGAAATCCTTCCCAAGATGATCGCCATGGGCTTCATCCCCGACGTGGTGACCGACCAGACGAGCGCCCACGACGAACTGAACGGGTACGTCCCGGCGGGCATCCCGTACGAAGAGGCCCTGGCCCTTCGAAAAGCGGATCCCAAGCGCTACATCGACATGGCCATGGATTCCATGGCCGTCCATTGCCGAGCCATCCTGGAGATGCAGCAGCGAGGGGCGGTGGCCTTCGATTACGGCAATAACCTGCGGGGCCAGGCCCTGAAACGGGGCGTCTCAAACGCCTTCGATTATCCCGGCTTTGTGCCCGCCTACATCCGGCCCCTGTTTTGCGAAGGCGAAGGCCCCTTCCGATGGGCGGCCCTGTCCGGAGACCCCCAGGACATCCTCGTGACCGATCAGGCCCTCATGGAAGCCTTCCCGGAAAAAACGCGCATGGTGCGGTGGCTCCGCATGGCCGAACAGCGGGTGGCCCACATGGGACTTCCCGCCCGAATCTGCTGGCTCGGCTACGGGGAACGGGACAAGGCCGGCAAGATCTTTAACGACTTGGTCCGCACAGGGGCCGTGAAAGCCCCCATCGTCATCGGCCGAGACCATCTGGACTGCGGCTCCGTGGCCTCCCCCAACCGGGAAACGGAAGCCATGAAGGACGGGTCCGACGCCATCGCCGACTGGCCCCTGCTCAACGCCATGGTCAACACGGCCTCGGGAGCCAGCTGGGTGAGCTTCCATCACGGAGGCGGCGTGGGCATCGGCTACGCCCTCCATGCCGGCCAGGTCACCGTGGCCGACGGCACGGACGACGGAGAACGGCGGGTGACGACGGTGCTTCGAAACGATCCCGCAACGGGCATCATCCGCCATGCCGATGCGGGCTACGAACGGGCCATTGAAGTGGCGCGGCAGCGGGGCGTGAAGATCCCCATGCTTCCCGCCGTGTGAGGCCGAAGGGGAAAATGCATGGGTCCCATCATTGAATGTGTCCCCAACTTCAGCGAAGGCCGGCGCCGAGAGGTGATCGAAGCCATCGTGGAGCCCTTCCGACGAAGGCGCGGGTGCGCTCTTTTGGACTACCGGGCCGACGCCGACCACAACCGGCTGGTGGTGAGCCTCGCCGGGGCGCCGGAACCCATCCAGGACGCTCTTTTGGAAGCAGCCAAAACGGCTGCGGCCGCAATCGACCTCAACCGGCACCAAGGGGCCCATCCTCGGATCGGCGCCGTGGATGTCATCCCCTTCGTGCCGCTTCGCAATATCTCCATGGAAGAATGCGTCGCCTTGGCCCATGCCTTCGGGAAGCGCTACTGGGAAGAAACCGGCATCCCCGTCTACTTCTATGAAGAAGCGGCCCTTCGGCCCGAACGACAACGCCTGGAAGCGGTGCGCCGAGGCCAGTACGAAGGGTTGAAGGCGGCTGTTTCGGATCCGGACAGGCACCCGGACGTGGGCCCGCCGAGGCTGCATCCCACAGCCGGGGCCACGGTGATCGGAGCCCGAAAAATTTTGGTGGCCTTCAATGTCAACTTGGGCACCTCCGATGTGCGCATTGCCAAGGAAATCGCCAAGGCGGTGCGCGCCTCCAGCGGCGGCCTGGCCCACGTGAAAGGCATCGGGCTGGCGCTGGAAGACCGGGGCCTGGTGCAGGTCAGCCTGAACGTGACGGATCACGAGAAAAACGCCCTCTACCGGATCACGGAACTCGTTCGCCTGGAAGCCAAACGCTGGGGCGTGCCCGTTGTGGAAACGGAAGTCTACGGGATGGTTCCCGCCGCCGCTTTGCTGGACAGCACGGCCTACTACCTCCAGATCGCGGATTTTTCCCCGGACCAGGTCATCGAATTGAAGATGCTGGAAATGCTTGGCGGTGAGACTCAATGATCACGAAGCTCTTTCGAAACGCCGCCGTCTTCACGCCCCAGGATGCCGGAAAGCCTAAGGCCGGATCGGACCAAGGGCGGATTCGGGCCTGGGAAAGGGGAGCGCTCCTGTGCCGTAACGGGCTCATCCAGGCCGTGGGGCCGGAAGAGGAGGTCCTCAAGGGCCTTGCGGACGACGAGGTGGACCTGGAGGTGGATCTGGAAGGTCGGTGCGTGATTCCGGGTTTTGTGGACCCGCACACGCACCTCTGCTTTGCCGAAACGCGGGAACGGGAATTTTCCCTGCGTCTCCAGGGGGTGGAATATCTGGAAATCTTGCGCCGGGGCGGAGGCATTCTTTCCACCGTGCGCTCGGTTCGGGCAACCGACGAAGAGGCGCTCTTTCGGGCGACGCGGGACAGGGCTTCGGCGGCGCTTCGCTTCGGCACCACCACGATGGAAATCAAGAGCGGCTACGGGCTGGATACGGCCGCGGAACTTAAAATGCTTCGCGTCATCCGCCGCATCGGCCGAGAAACCCCTTTGGATGTCGTCGCGACCTTCATGGGCGCCCATGCTGTCCCCGAAGAATACCGCGATCGAAGCGACGATTACGTGGGTGTGATCCTCGGGGAGATGCTCCCCGAGGTGGCCCGCCAGGGAATCGCCCGGTTCTGTGACGTTTTTTGCGAAAAAGGGGTTTTTTCCATGGAGCAGAGCCGAAGGATCCTCACGGCGGCCCGGGAGGCCGGACTTGGGGTCAAGATCCACGCCGACGAAGTGCACGATCTGGGCGGAGCCGGCCTTGCCGCCGAATTGGGCGCCGTTTCCGCCGAGCACCTCCTGGCGGCTTCGGAACGCAACCTTCGGGCCATGGCCGAAGCGGGCACCATCGCGGTCCTTCTTCCCGCTACGGCCTACAGCCTGCGCAAACCTTTCGCCCAAGGCCGGACCATGATCGATCTGGGTGTCCCGGTGGCCTTGGCCACCGACGGGAACCCCGGGTCTTCCTATACGGAATCCATGCCTTTTGTCTTCGGCCTGGCCGTGCTCATGATGGGCCTTTCCGTGGAAGAAGCCCTGAACGCTGCCACGCTGAACGCCGCCTACGCCGTCGGCATGGCGGAACAGGTGGGGAGTCTGGATGTGGGAAAGCAGGCGGACTTTGTTGTGCTCGAGGCCGAAACGCCGGCGGGGATCGCCTACCACGCAGGGGCGAACCCCGTAGTCGCCGTGTATAAGAAAGGGGAACGGGTTTTCGGGCCTTAGAGCTGAAAGCCGCAAAGGAAACGGAACACCCGCCCGTGAACCCAGGCAAGTCCTCATGAAACCGCGCAATCCCACATGAATGCACGCACCCGTGTATGTCTCTGACACGCACGCATCGCCCCCCCACAGCCCTCAGCCCCCTAAGAGCTTGTCCGAGAATGGCATATTCCTGGGAGCGCGGGCGTCTCGCTCGCTTCTCGTGCGGGCCGGAGGCATCAAACGCATAAAAAGGGCGCAACGCCCCCCGGGCATCCACTCCGGGTGATGATGCCGCAACGAGACCACAATTCTAAGGAGGTTACCGGATGCACGAACTCACCCAATTGACCCTGGACGCATTCCTTGACGAACTGGCCTCGGAAAACCCCGTTCCCGGCGGAGGCAGCGTGGCCGCCCTGGCGGGCGCCCTGGCCGCGGCCCTCACCACCATGGTTGCCCGCCTCACCGTGGGTAAAGAAAAATTCAAGGACCGATGGGCCGCTCTGGAACCCGCCGAAAAAGACGCCGCTCTGCTCATGGAGAAGTTCCAAACGCTCGTGCAACGAGACACCGACGCTTATCGGGCCGTCGTGGAAAGCCTTCGACTCCCCAAGGACACGGCGGAACAGAAAGCCGCGCGCATCGAAGCCATGCAAAAAGCCTTCAAAGAGGCGGCCCGTGTGCCCTTGGAAACACTCCTGAACCTGGAGCGGCTCATGGACCACGCCGCCCAAGCGCTCCGCTCGGGAAACCCCAACGCGGCCAGCGACGCCGGAGCCGCCGTGCAAATGATCCGGGCGGGCGCCGCCATCGCCGCCTACAATGTGTGGATCAATCTCCCTTCCATCCAGGACCCCGCCTTTGTGGGCGAAGCCCGAGCCACGGCCGCCGCTGCACTCCAAAAAATCGAAGACGTCGCTTCCCAATGCCACGAAAAACTCGTCAAGGAGCTCACCGCCTGAGCCCCTGAGCCGCCACACCGGTCGCCCTCTGCGGGCGGGAACGGCGCTCTGTGTTTCACGGAATCGGCACGCGGTTCAAACCCTCTGTATCATGTTACAAAAAAGACGCGCGATACCAGAGAGGGAACTCGTTCTCTTGGCGTTTCAGTTGAGCCTCCAGGCGGCGCGCGTCGGGTTCGAAGCGCTCAAGGAGGCGATGGAAGGCGCCGTCGTGATGGAGATGTTTGCTATGGCACAGTTCGTGGACAATGACCAAACGCGCCAGCTGAGCCGGCAGAAACAAAACCGCCGCGTTGAGGCTCAAATGTCCGCGGCTGGAGTAACTTCCCCAGCGGGTTCGTGGGCAGCGGATGGTGAGCCGCCCGTATGAAAGCCCCGTTTCCCGGCCGATTTTTTCCACCCACGGGGGAAGCCGCAATTTTCCCTGGGCCTGAAGCCAGGTTCTGAGGAGGCGGCAGCAGCCCGGAACTTGCAAGACATCCCCCCGGATCCGGATGTGCGGCTTGGGCTCCGCGATCCACGTAGCCTGCAGGCGAGCGTGAGGCTCGAGATCGTAAAAGACATCCCAAGTTTCATCGACGGCCCTAAGAGAGATCTTCTCGGGGAGAATCTCGGGGGAAAGGATTTTATCGGGGTGTTCCTGCGCAGCGGTCAGGTTTTTTTGGATCCAGAGGCGGTGGACCTCCAAAATGCGGGGAAGCTCCGCCCGGTCGAACCCCTTGGGGACTGTAAGCACCAACCCCGCATCAGGCCGAATGCGCAGGATCACTCGTCGAGCGCGGCTGTTTTCCTTGAGGCGGTATGGCGGAGGCCAATCGGTCGGTTTTTTTCGTTCCATGCCTTTCCAAGAATGCGCGCACGTCTTCCGCAGCCACCCCAGGTTCATCGCCCCCATGAATTTTCATTTGCGCATAGCACATCTAAAGTTTGCATGCAATTTCACCGATGAGGGGTTCAGAAGAAGACATGCCCACGGGAGGGCCCCAGGTGATGCTCACCCCCCATAGGAGGCTCGGTCTCCACAAGACGATCGGATGTTTTGTAGGCCCCTTTGTTTTGACGATTTGCATCATCCTATCTCTTTTCAGCCAACGGGTTTATGGTTCTCCACCCTCAACATCCCCCGAGTGTGCCCCTGAAAGTCAAGGGCCCTCAGGTCGGCAGGGAGAGCCCGGAGCCCTTTCCGACAAGGCAGACGGCCCCCCCGTGCCTTGGAAGCTTCCACCGCTTCCTCCGGAGCGACAGAACTCCATAAGACGTGTGGAGGTCTCCGAGCCTTTGAAAATGATTTCCTTGACTTTCGATCTTTGTGAAACCCAAAGAGAAACCTCGGGCTATGATCGGCGCATCGTCTCCGTACTCAAGGAACACAACGTCAAAGCGACGTTTTTTGCGAGCGGCAAGTGGATGCAGTCGCATCCCCGGGAAAGCTTGGAAATCATGACGCATCCCTTGTTCGAACTGGGGGCTCACGGCTGGGCCCACGAGAATTTCCGGCATCTGCGCCGTGCCGAGGCCGAAAAGATACTCATTCGGACCCAGCTGTTTTACGATACCCTGTTTCGTGAAATCCAAAAGCCGCAAAGTGTCGCCGATCATGGCGCAACGCCTGATCGCCCGCACTCGGCTTTGTCCTTGTTCAGGTTCCCTTACGGCACGTGCAACACCGAGGTCCTTCAGCTCCTTGCCGATTACGGCATCGCAGCCATTCAGTGGGACGTGGTCAGCGGGGATGCCGTGAAGGGCCGGACGGCGAAAGAGATCACCAGAGTCGTCTTGGGGCAATCCAGGCCTGGATCCATTGTCGTATTCCACGCCAACGGCAAAGGACACGGAACGGCCGAGGCCTTACCGGGATTGATCTCCGCCCTGCGAAGGCAGGGCTTTGAGTTCGCCAAGGTAAGCGAACTCCTTGATGCGGGAAAGCCCGTCACCACACCGGACTGCTATGAACTCCACCCGGGGGACGACAAGCGCTATGACCGATTCCGCTGAGAAACGGCTTTCTTGAACTCCGACAAGGGCGCAATGGACTTTCTCAAAAGGATCTCGGACTCGCCCCGAAAGAAATAATCGCAGAGCTCACCAACGACCTCATACCCAAGTTTCTTGTAGAATCTTTGCGCATCGCCATTGAAAGACGAGACGAAAAGAAACACATTGGGAGCCTCGGAAAATATGCGTTTTTCCGCATAATTCATAAGCTGGCGCCCGATGCCTTTGTTTCGCCATTGCGGGGCCACGCAAATCGACTGAATGTATCCGGTAAGAGCCCCTTTCATGAGGATAATGACGACGCCCACGGCCTGTTTACCCGTATATCCCACATAGACTTCTCTCCACGGATCGTTCATGATTTTCAATAAAACGTCGCGATGGATCTTCAGCGTGAGCCAAGGTTCCGAGGCGGCCATGAGTTCGGCACACCAAAGGGCTTCTTCAGGAGTGGAGAGCTTCTTGATGTCTACAGAGTGGCCTGGGGGGCCTTCAAGGCGCCCCGAGGAAAGGACTCGTTCCTTGCGTTCCATCAAAACAGATCCTTTCGGCGGTTTTGAAGGGACGGGAGCTTTTGGCGGACCGACCGAACCCGCTGCGAAGAAATCCGAGCGCTCACAAGGTCTTCGCCTTCACCGGCGGAGGCGACGGGAACCCCGAAGGGATCGAAGATGGTGCTCCGCCCGCAAAAAGATGCCCCGATGAGATTGCACCCGGCCACGTAAAAGGTGTTTTCAATGGCGCGGGCTCGAAGCAGCGTGAGCCAGTGATCTTCCTTCATGGAACCCTGATACCAGGCCGATGGAACGAGGACCGCCTCGGCCCCTTGGTCGGCCAGATAACGGAACAGTTCGGGAAAGCGAAGATCGTAGCAGATCGCCAAGCCCACACGGAGCCCATGGATGGAAACCACAGGCGGAGGCTGGTCTCCCGCAACCATGGTCTTGGATTCACGGACGTTGAGCGCATCAAAAAGGTGAAGCTTCCGGTAGGCGGCAAGGGTTTCGCCTTCAGGGCCCAAGATCACGGCCGTGTTGTAGACCCGATCCGGGTCGGGAGACGGTTCCCAGATGCCGGCGACAATGCTCATGCCGAAGCTTTGGGCCGTGCGCGCCAGTTCGTCGACAAAGTTCACCGCAGTGTCTCGAAGGAGCCGGACCGGCGGATGCCCGGGAGAAGGAAGCCCCATGAACATTTCGGGCAAAACGAGGATCTTCGCGCCTTCCTCGGCGGCGGCTTGAGCGTGGCGGCGGGCCGTTTCCAGATTGCGAGCCGGGTCCGGGCTTCCTTCCACCTGCGCCACTGCCAGGGTCACGACGACGTCCATGTGGAATCCCCCTCCTTGAGCTCTCTGTCTACGGGAAGCCATTTCGCTTCCACAAGATATGGGGCGGCGACCTCTGCAATACCCTTTTCCAAAAGCGCCCATGGAGCGATGGATACGGCGGATCGCATGACACTTGCCCCGAATGGGCCGTGATAAACGATACAAGGCACTGCAACAGCCCGCCGGCCGGACGGCCTCTCATCGCTTACGAGTTAAGCCGCCACAGGTAAAAATTAAGCACAGCAGCAAATCCCACCCAACAGAGGTACGGCACCATCAGGACTCCCGCCGGAGCCGTAACGCGCCAGAAACCTATGGTCGTTGCCAAGATCATCACCCAGAGCACGACGATCTCGATGAAGGCAAGTCCCGGCTGGTGCGCTCCGAAAAAGAGAAACGACCAGAGCGAGTTTAGAACCAACTGGGCGACGAACAGTCCAAGAGCCACAGGGGCGCCGGAAAAGCCCGCTTTGCGCCACACCAGCCACGCAGCGATGCCCATGAGAACGTAAAGCGTCGACCACACAGGGCCGAACACAGCGTTGGGGGGAGTCCAGTCGGGCTTGACCAGGGATGCGTACCATTCCCCAGGCGTAAACCGGGATCCGACCCACCCGGCAGCCAGGGAGACAATGAGGCAGATCACAAGTCCCACTGCCCGGCTCTTCATCACCGATGTCTCCTTTTTATAGTCCTTATTCTACCGGTTTTGTGGACTTGGCACCCTGGAGGACACACCGCTTCTTCTCCAATCCTGCCATGGACAACTTTCGTCAGCAGTTTCAAAGACATCCGCCGCCGCGTAAACGTTCTTGCAGTGCCCATTCAAAATAGACTATCTCGGAGAGTACGAAAAGTGCGTGAGCCGCTCCTGCCACCCCAAACCGGATCCGATGACGCTTTGGCTTTCCAGGCGCACATCCCGGCCGGCGCCCGGACTCCGGCGGATCCCAAAAGCTCGCAGCCCAGGACCCCCAGCGGAGCGTAGAACACGGCGCCCATCGGGTTTTCAACCGGCCTCAAGGCCTGCCAATGACCTCTCATGCGCTCCTCCACCGGCTTCCTTGCTGAACGGAAATCCCGGGATTCGGCGCAAAAGGCCGCACAGCCCGCCTCCAAGTCGGCCCGGCTCTCTCCCACCACCCGCCTGCATACAGGAAACGGGAATGGGGATTTCCCGCCCCGCCGGCACCAGGATGGTCGTGTTGACGGTCCGGTTCTGCTTGCCGCCCAAAAACTCCTCCCCCTCCAGGATGAGCACCCGAAATTGCCCCCCGTTTACCCCCCGACAGCCCGAAACAGAAAACGAACCCGAAGGCCTCTTCTCCTGGGAGCGCGGGCCTCCGGCCCGCACGAGAAGCGGGCGAGACGCCCGCGCTCCCAGGAATATGCCATTCTCGGACAAGTTCTTAGGATGATTCGACATACAAGTTTTGTCTCCATGCCGTCCTCCGTTCTCCTTTCGGCCCTTATGCCCGCCCCGCTCGAGCCGACCCCGTCGACCGCGGGGGTATCCAATGGGCGGGCTTCGTTGCGGGTGTGACCTTAGCCTCAACCCTTGTCATTTGGGGGACGGCCGGATGCATTTTTTCGAAAAACCTAATCTTTATGGAATTGCATAGAGTTAGCCATCGGCCAGGGCCTGGGGGATGCGGCATCATGCACATTTTTCTCAAGGCGATATCCCTTTGGGCCGATTCTTCGACCAAGAGCGGACCCCCGCCCCTTTGCACCAGATGGGGCGCAGGGAAAGGGTTTTGGTCGGTCAAGGTCTCATGCCATCCCAGGCTTTTGGGAGCGCCGGTTTCGGTCAGGCTCGTGGAATCGGGGAGGGAAAACATGTCGGACGGTTATTTCCAGCAGCTGGGCAAACTCTTGAAGATGGTGGACTGCCTGGCGAAGCCCCAGGGCGCCCGGATCCAGGATCTCCGGAAGGTCCTCGAGTGCGAAGAAAGAACGGTTTATCGCTGGATCAACACGCTGGAGGAGTTGGGTTTTCCTCTGGAAGAGTTGGACGGGGACCGGCACAAGCGGTACCGCCTTATCGATACTTACGTGAAAAAGATGCCCAATATATCCATCCCCGACTTTGGTCTCTCATTGTCGGACATCCTTTTGCTTTACGTGGTCTTGTCCCAGGACCGTGTCACGCGCGGCACACACATGGAAGAACGCAGGAACAACCTGATCCGGCGCCTTTCCGCCATGCTCTCCGACGAGGAGCGAAAGCTGGCGGATGCCGTGGAAGGTCTGGTGGTCCCCAATCTCAAACCCCAGAAAGACTATTCCGATAAAGAACAGATCATCGACATCCTGACGGAAGCCATTCTTCTAAGGAGGCGGTGCGTGGTGCAGTACCGCTCGTTTTCCAAGAAGAAAGATGTTCGTTTTCAGATTCATCCCCTGCACTTTTTTGAAAGCCAGGGCGGTCTCTACGTCATGGTGCAGCTCGCCCGGATGGCGGAGTCCTTCGAAGACGTGGCGGACACCCTTCGCGTTTTGGCCGTCGAACGGATCCTCGACATCCATAAGACCGGAGAAACCTTCGAGTACCCGAATGGCCTGAAGCCTGCCGAACTGCTTTCCCAGGCGTTCGACGTCGTTTGGAACGATCCCATCGAAATCACGGTGTGGTTTTCGGCACACGCAGCGCCTTACGTCAAGGAAAGGGTTTGGCCCGGTAAATACTCATGGACGGAAAACGACGACGGAAGCCTTTTATTTCATCTCAAGACTTCCGGCTACGACGATGTGAAGCGCTGGGTGCTGTCCTTCGGAAGGGATGCCAAGGTGCTGAAGCCCAAGCGACTCCGAGCGAATCTGGCGGCCGTCTACCAGGACATGGCCCGAGAATACGCAGCCCCTTCGAGGCGGCCGGCACGCAAAACGGCGCCTCCTCGTGGAAAGCCCATGCCGCAAACCGCTTAGTAACGGGACTGTTGGCTTTCGTCTTCCGCGGCTTCTCTCTCGGCTATCGACCGAAGCCGAGCGGCGACCACGCCTTTTCCGTCTTGCGGTCCTGGAGACAGGGAATCAATCTAGGAGCTTGCCTGAGAACGAACCCGAAGGCCTCTTCTCCTGGGAGCGTGGGCCTCCGGCCCGCACGAGAAGCGGGCGAGACGCCCGCGCTCCCAGGAATATGCCATTCTCGGACAAGCTCCTAGCCCAAGTTTGTCACATGTATGTTGAAAAAAAGGGATTGTCGCAATTTGGTCCTTGAAAAGAGGTTTCCGAACCGCCGAAAAAGCGGTTGTAGTGGTAGAGAGT
>JBBFKW010000021.1:0-38482 GCA_037481835.1 Desulfosoma sp.
GGTCAACGACAAGGGTCAAGTCATCCATATCCGACACACTTCGGAGCCGGAGCCGATTCACGTGGAAAGTTACAAAGCTCTTGAATTGCCGGTTCGGCCACTGAGGAGGCTCACGAAAATCGAGTGAAAAATTTGTAGTGCAGAATTCAAAACCACATCCAAGCAAAATCAACACCATACACACAAAAGTGACAAACTTGGGTAAGGCTGCCTTTGAAGCCAACTTTGCTCGTTTCAAAAGCAAGATCCCGCAGTCTCCGGCTTTGCCAACCACTGCGAAGAAAAATCCTTCTGGTGTGCCAGATGCGAGTCTTGATCGGATACCATTGCAGAAAGCCTCTTTAATGGTCTCAAGGAGATGAGGATGAATATGGGGAAGTCACTCCTTGGCTTCGGTGGCAAGAAAATCTCATTCCTCCCGTGAAGGAACATGGGAGGTCGAAGTGGACAGAGCTGTTGAAGATCGATTTCTTGGCTGCTTGCTGGGACTGGCGTGTGGGGATGCGGTTGGGACGACGGTGGAGTTTCGGCCGAGGGGTACGTTCCCACCCGTACAGGATATGGTCGGCGGCGGGCCTTTCGCCCTGAAACCCGGGCAGTGGACGGACGATACTTCCATGGCGCTCTGTCTTGCGGAAAGTCTCATCACGCGCGGGGGATTCGACCCTCGGGACCAAATGGAGCGCTACTGGCGGTGGTACCAGGACGGCTACTGGAGCGCCACGGGTTCGTGCTTCGACATTGGAAATACCGTGCGCGAGGCCCTTCACCGATTTCGACAGAGCGGTGAGCCCTTTTCCGGCTCCGCGGAGCCCCATCGGGCGGGAAACGGCTGCATCATGCGGCTGGGTCCGGTGGCACTCTATTATAATCCCCATCGGGAAAAGGCCGTCTTCTATGCCGGACAAAGCGCCAAAACCACCCATGGAGCGGCCGAATGCGTGGAAGCGTGCCGCCTTCTAGCGGATCTATTGGTTCGGGCACTCGACGGCGAAAACAAAGATAATCTCTTGCGGACGGAATCTGAGCGTATAAAGAGCCCGCTTTTGGCCATCCGGTCGGAAAAGATCGCCGCCATCGCTCGGGGCGACTATTTGCAAAAACCCGTAGAGCGAATTCGGGGCTCGGGCTACGTGGTGGAGTCCCTGGAAGCGGCCCTCTATTGTTTCGCCCGGACGGAAAGCTTCGAAGCCGCCGTGCTCATGGCCGCAAACCTCGGCGACGATGCCGACACCACCGCGGCCGTCTGCGGCCAGATCGCCGGGGCTTACTACGGCGAATCGGGGATTCCCCGGCCATGGCTGGAAAAACTGGCCATGGCCGAGCGCATCCGCGCTCTGGGTCGGGCTCTTATGAGTGGACCCGCCCCCGAAAAAGAGCCGCCTCCCCAAAATGTCCCTTAGTCCGCCACTGCTCTCACCGTGGGGTTTTCCCGGCGTCGCTCTTATGGATTCTTGGGTTGAGACGTTGTATAGAGCGGACGTCGCCTCGGAAAAATCCTTTCCATCGAGGGCCTCGGATGATCGACCTTGTGGAACTCAGAAAGCATTACAAGACCGTGGAAGCACTCAAGGGCGTGAGCCTCCGCGTGGCCTCCGGGGAGCTTTTCGCCTACCTGGGGCCCAACGGCGCCGGGAAGACGACCACCATCCGCATCCTTACCGGACTGACCCGCCCGAGTGGCGGCCGGGCAATGGTCGGGGGGCACGACGTGGAAAGGGAACCGCTCAAGGCGAAACGTCACCAGGGCTTGGTCCCGCAGCACATCAATTTGGACGCCGAACTCACCGTGGAGGAAAACCTCGTCATCCATGGGAGACTCCATGGCATGGCCGCTTCAGACATCCGCGGCCGCATTGACGAGCTTTTGGAATACGTGGGCTTGGAAGAAAAGCGCGCGAGCCTGGTCAAGCGGCTTTCCGGCGGCATGAAACGACGTCTCATGATCGCACGGGCTTTGCTGCATCGGCCCGGCGTCTTGTTTCTCGATGAACCCACCGTGGGACTGGATCCCGCCATCCGGCGGCGCATTTGGAGCCTGATCAAGAAGATCCAGCAAGACGGCGTGACGGTTTTTCTCACCACGCACTACATCGAGGAGGCAGAGTTCCTGGCCGATCGGGTGGCTTTTATCGATGAGGGAAAGATCGTGGCGCTGGATACGCCGCGGCGTCTCATGGACAATTTGGGCCAATGGGCCATCGACGTTTACCGGGAAAACGACATGGTCACCCGCTATTTCCCCGACAGGGAATCGGCCCGCCGATTCGCCGAAGAACACCGCAATGGCTACACCCTGCGCCGCGTCAACCTGGAGGACGTGTTTCTGACCTACACGGGAAAGAAAGTGGCATGAGTCGCGCGTGGCTCGCGGTTTATCTTCGAGAAATGCTCATCCTGCGCCGGCGTTTTTTTCGCCAGCTCTTTTCCTGGTCTGTCGCCCCGCTCCTCTATCTTGTCGCTTTCGGCTACGGCATGGGTCGACATGTCACCGTGCAAGGGGTCGATTACCTGGATTTTCTCATTCCAGGCCTGGCGGCCATGACGAGCATGACCCAGGCCTTCGCCATCGGCAGCGAGATCAATATCGCGCGGTTTTATTGGCATATTTTCGAGGAGTTCCAGGCCGCGCCCATGAGCCACGTGGAGTACGTGCTGGGGGAAGTGCTCGCGGGAGTGAGTCGGGCGGTGCTGGCTGGGCTGGTGATCATCGGGTTGGGCGCTTCGTTCGGCGTGGTCCTGTCTTACAATGCGTATTTTTGGGGGGCTTTCGTTTTGAACAGCCTCGTCTTTTCGGGCCTGGCCGTGGCCTTGGCCATGCTGGTGAAATCCCATGCGGATCAAGCCTTCATGAACAATTTTATCATTACGCCCATGGCCTTCCTGGGCGGGACATTCTTTCCACTGAGCCATCTACCCCCGTGGGCTCAGGAAATGCTCCGGTTCCTGCCCATCACCCACGCCGCATCGGCCATGCGGGAGGCCGCCCTTGGCCGCACGCCGGATCTTTTCGCCTATATTCTCTTAGCCGTCCTGGGTGCGGCGGCCTTCGCGGGCGCCGTGTTCACCGTGGACCGGGCAAGGGATTAGGCCGGGAAGGCGGCGCAGCGGCGCCGGACTGCAGAAGGGGCGAAACCCCCCTCGCCGACCCAAAAAGCCCGAACGGCAACTCAGGCTTGATGGGGAAGGCATCTTGTCGCAAATCTGTCCCTCAAGTAAGATAGCATCACAGAGCGGCATTGCAGCTGCGCCTGCAGGAGGCCGGCTGCGATGGCGACATCGCATCGCACCAAGAGGTCAATCCCATGGGCATGAGCGTTTCTTTATACAGAAAACTGCAAAACGTGCCGCCGGACCTTCGTGAAGTGCTGCTCAGCCTCTTCGAAGAGGTCGAGCGCAATCGTGAGGAATCGGTGTCCAAAAAAGAGTTTGTCGAGCTCAAGGAGGTGGTCCGTGAACTGGCGGATGCCCAGCTGAAGACCGACAAGCAACTAGGCGTTCTCACGGCCAAGGTGGAGGAGCTTGCGGAGGCGCAAAAACGCACCGAGACCCGTTTGAACGCTCTGGCGAGCAAAGTGGAGGAGCTGGCCGAAGCGCAAAAGCGGACGGAAGCTCGGCTGGAGGAGCTGGCCGAAGCCCAAAAGCGGACGGAAGCTCGGCTGGAGGAGCTGGCCGAAGCCCAGACACGGACGGAAAAAGAGGTGGCCAGCTTGGCCCGGGGTCTTAAAGTAACGCGGGAACAACTGGGCGGGCTTTCCAAAAGCATGGCCTATGCCCTGGAAAACGAAGCCTATCGGAAACTTCCGGCCTACCTGGCTTCGGCGCACGGCATCCGGGTGAAGGAGCGGATCGTGCGGGCCGATGTTGCGGACGAGGAGATCAATTTCTTCGCAAGGGCGGAAAAAGACGGCAAGCCCGTGATTCTCGTCGGGGAATCGGTCCTCCGGTTGGATGATGCGTCCAAGTTGAAGAGCCTGATGGACAAAGTGGAGAAGGTGGGTTCGGTCTACGGGGACGAATTGGTGCCCATTTTGGTGACGCACTTTGCCAAACCCAAAGTGTTGGACAAGGCCCGACAGGCTGGCATTTGTGTCGTCCAAAGTTTCGAATGGGACGAGAGCCCCTGAAGCCGGGCGCGGGGAGAACCCCTACGACGAAGTGGGGTCCGCACGGCGGACGTTCCAGAAGGTTTTGGCGTACTCTTCCGAAAGGATGCGGCGGTCGCCCACACGCACGGTCATGCCGATGGAATCCAGATAATCCAGGATGCTGAGGCCCCGAGTGCGGCCGAATCCAAAAAGATCCGCACAGTCGCCGACGGTGACGGCACCGTCTCGAAGAATCTTTGTTCGGACCTTCACCTTGATCTCTTCCAAAGCCTCTCGAGTCATGTAGCGGCCGTCCCGCAGGCGCACCAAGGTTTTTTGGGCCGTCAGATAGTCGACGAGTTTTTGGACCTCCGGCCGCGGATAGCGTTCGCCGTGATCGTCGCAGAAAGTGCCGACGGCGAAGGTCCGCCATCCCAACTTCTTTGCGTAATCCAGAATCCTTTGGACGATTTCCTGCTGGCGCCGCGGCAGGACCGTGACCCGATCGGGCAGCCGATACCCGCCCGAATCCCGGGTGACTGTGCCGCGGCCTTCCAAATCCGCCAAGACGTGCTCGACGACGGCGTCATCTATGGGAGCATCGACCCGGTGTCGGATTTCCTGCGGGGTCACGGTGGTTTTCAGGGGATTTTCGGCGAGGATTTCCGAAAGAGCCCTGAAAACTTCGCGGCTCAGGTGGCTGTAGGAATCCTTGGGCATGATGCGTTGGCCGCCGATCTGAACATAGCGTCCCTCTCGGCAGGCGCGTTCCACATGATCGGCGACGGTCCGAGACGGAAAGCCGGTCGCCCGCGTAATTTCCGTGAGGCTCACGGCGCGATGGCCCGTCCGTTCAAACAATTTGTTCACGGCGTTTGGGACGTCTTCGTGCATGAGGCAGCGCAGAAAAGGGATGACCTTGGATGCCTTGCGCTCACGATATTTTTGCCCGGAAACCTCCAAGACGATCCCTCCACCCAGCAGGGCTTCCAGATCCACGGAGCACATGACGAAGGGGTCCCGTGCCAAAGCCGCCGTGGCTCTTTCCAGGCGGAATTGCACCAGGCCGGACTCCCCAGGGGCCAAGGTTTCGCGCTCCATGAGAACGACAACGGCGTTATGGCATCCCGTTCCCACGTGGATTTTTACCCGGGTCCTGTTCACGAGAGGGCGGGGGGCATATCGGGACATCTGCAGCCGAGCGTTGAGGTAGAAGGCCGGGGCAGCGTATTCGGGCGTTACGAGCGCCATGCCGTGATCCACCGCCTCTGTGGGCACCCCCCTCAGGTTGATCCCCGCGCGCATGCCCGCCTCGATGCGCGGGACCCGTTCGTGGTGCACTTCCAAAAATCGGGCCGTGACCACTTGGCGGGCCGGAAGCAGCTCCACGGGATCGCCTTCAGCAAGGGTTCCCGACAGGACCGTGCCGGAAACCACGGTGCCGAATCCCGCCGCCTGGATCACCCGATCGATCCATAGACGAAATACAGGGTGCACAGTCTCCGTGCGGATCGAATTCGCGAGGCGTTGGATCTCACGGAGCACGGCTTTAAGCCCGCGGCCGTCTACGGCGGAAAAAGGAAGGATCGGACACCCCTCCAGGAACGTGTCGCGCACGAGGTCCCGAACTTCCATGGCCGCCAGTTCCAGGGTTTCTTCGTCCACCAAATCCGCTTTGCTCAGCACGACGAGACCGGTTGAGGCGCCCATGAACCTCAGGATTTCCAGGTGATCCAGGGTTTGAGGCATGACGCCGTCGTCGGCGGCGACCACAAGGAGCGCCGCCCGCACGGTGCTCAAACCCCGGATGGTGTTTTTTCGGAAATCCTTGTGTCCCGGAACATCCATCAAGGCGATGCGGCGGCCGTCAGGGAGGACGAGAGGGGCCACGCCGGGTTCGATGGTCAAGCCGCGGCGTTTTTCTTCTTTCAATCGGTCCGTGTCCCAGCCGGTGAGGGCCTTTACCAGAGAGGTTTTGCCGTGATCCACATGGCCTGCGATGCCGATAAGGCACGGGGGATTCATGGGCCTCCTTTCTGCGACTCAGCACACGGTCTTTGGGACCAACGTTTCACGAAACAGGCGGATCGCTTCCGGAACCGCTTTGCGGACGAGCACAGGGCGTTCCATCCCTGCGCCCAAGCGGTCCTCTTCGTACCCGGGATGAGCCGGGAGCGGGGCCGGCGTTTCGGCGAGCGCCGCGGTGTCGTAAATGGTCCGGTCGCAGGCCGCCTCGAGGAGCGGCTTTTTCGCAGCGGCGGGTCGGTCCACCCAACCCAATCGGGCCATGATTTCGAACCGGGCTTGGTCGATGAGGTAAAAGTAGCCGTTGAGAAGTCGGCACAGGGTGTCCAGATCCTGAGACTCGAAGGCTTCTCCGTGGCCCAATCCCTGACAGACCATAATGAAATCATAAAGAGCCGTTTGGGCCTCGTCGCTTTCGGAGGCAAAGGCGAGAAGCACCGAGCCGGGAAGATCCTTCCAGGTGGTCGATGCGTTCCACAGGCCTTGTCCAGGAAAGAGCCAGCGGCACAGGCGAAAAGCCCGGTCGGCCAGTTTGCGGTATTTGTACCCTTCGAGGGAGACCACATCGCCCATCAGTCGTTGCTTTTCATGAAATTGACGGCGTGCTCTGCCCATTGGAGGCCACCAATTGATGAGAAAAAAATCATTGGGATGCCGCTTTCTTTTGAAGAAGGGGCTCGGGTTCCCACAAAGACGGATACAGGGGCCCCAGAGCTCTGATGCGATCGGTGATATCCCGGCAGCATTGAGCGAACTGCGGTCCCATGGAGGCGGAGTTGTAAACCATTCCCACGCGTTCCGGTTCCACACCGAGCGCCTCCAGAAGCTTCTGCACTCGGGCGACCCGCTTGGCGGCTTTGAGGTTCCCGGAAATATAATGGCATTCGCCGGAAAGACAGCCGGAGACGTAAACGGCGTCGGCTCCTTGTTCCAGCGGCTTTAAGAGATGCACGACATCGACGCGTCCCGTGCAGGGCACGCGAACGATGTAAACGTTCGGCGGATAGGACAAGCGCATGGCGCCGGCGAGATCCGCCGCCGTGTAGGAACACCATTGGCAGCAGTACAGAAGGATTTTGGGCTCGAACCGTTGGGCTGTGGCCATGAGGAGTGCTCCCGACTGGAGGGGGCAAGGGGAATCGAACCTCCTCCCGGTTGATGAGACCGGGCCGACGGGTTTGCAGCCCGCGGGGCGCCCAGCGCCGTTGCCCCCGAAAACCGAAGTCCGCATCTGCGTGCCCGAATCCGATATGGCGGTTGGCTCTTACGACCACATCGGCCGATGTGTCAAATAGGTAATTTCGATAATCCAGGAGAGCCTCCTTCGGTTTTCGGCCGTCCGGGTTTTTTCGATTCTTGCACAGCGGCCGTCGGTGGCGTATGGTGGGCCGAAGGCAGAGTGAGGTAAGACGGGTAGAAGGACCATGAAAGAGGCGGCTTCAGCGGTGCAACCGGCTATGCCCATGATCCTTTTTCGGGGCGTGAACAAGTGGTTCGGCCCCTTGCACGTGCTCAAGGACATCGACTTTACGGTGGATCCCGGGGAAGTGGTGGTGGTGTGCGGGCCGAGCGGGTCCGGAAAAAGCACCATGATCCGGTGCATCAACAAGTTGGAGCCCATCCAAAAAGGGACCATCGTGGTGGACGGGATGGATCTGAGTGATCCCAAGACGGACATCACCAAGCTTCGGGCCGAAATCGGCTTCGTATTCCAGCAATTCAACCTGTACCCGCACATGACGGCTCTGGAAAACATCACGCTGGCGCCCATGAAGGTGCGCAAGATGTCCCGTCGGGAAGCCGAGGACATCGCCCTGGAAATCTTGGAAAAGGTGGGCATCCGCGAAAAAGCGCACCACTATCCGGCCCAGCTTTCCGGAGGCCAGCAGCAGCGGGTGGCCATCGCCCGAGGCTTGGCCATGCGGCCCAAGATCATGCTCTTCGATGAGCCCACGTCGGCCCTGGACCCGGAGATGATCAACGAGGTCTTGGATGTCATGAAGAATTTGGCCAAGGAAGGGATGACCATGGTGGTGGTCACCCACGAAATGGGCTTCGCACGGGAGGTGGCCCACCGCGTGGTGTTCATGGACGAGGGGCGTCTCATCGAGAGCGCGCCTCCGGAGGAGTTCTTTTCAAACCCGCAGAACGAGCGGACTCGGTTGTTTTTGAGCAAGATCCTGACGCACTAGGGGTTCTGGCTCCGGGCGTGGGGCCCGGGGCTTTGCGGCGGCAGCGGTTTTTCAGGCAACGTGGGGGAGAGAACCGATGGAGATCGCCATTCATGCTGTGGAGCCGGGGCGCAGAAAGGCGCGGCCGGCGGATGCGGGATTGGTTTTCGGCAAAGTCTTTACCGACCACATGTTTGTCATGGATTACAAGACAGGTGACGGCTGGGGGAACGCGCGAATCGTCCCCTACGGTCCGCTTTCCTTGGATCCCGCGGCCATGGTGCTTCACTACGGTCAGGGCATCTTCGAGGGCCTCAAGGCATATCGGTGTCCCGACGGACGCATCCACCTCTTTCGCCCCTTGGAGAACATGAACCGCTTTAATCGGTCCGCGCGGCGCATGTGCATGCCGGAAGTGGATGCCCGCTTCCATCTCCAGGCCGTCGAAACTCTAATACGCCTCGATGCGGACTGGGTGCCGCGCAGCAAAGGGGCCTCCCTTTATATCCGCCCGACCATGATCGCTTCCGAGCCGCACCTTGGGGTGCGCCCGGCGGCGGAATACATCCATTACGTCATCACAGGGCCGGTAGGGGCTTATTATCCGGAAGGTTTCAATCCCGTGAAGATTTACGTCACGGACGAGTATGTCAGGGCTGTCCGGGGCGGGGTCGGGGAAGCCAAGACCATGGCCAACTACGCGGCGAGTCTTTACGCTCAGGAAGTGGCCAAGAAGAAGGGCTACACTCAAGTGCTGTGGCTGGATGCCGTGCAGCGGCGCTATGTTGAAGAAGTGGGCACCATGAACATTTTCTTCCTCATCAAGGATGAACTCGTCACTCCGCCTTTGAGCGGATCCATCCTGCCCGGGGTAACCCGCGATTCCGTTATCCACCTGGCCAAGCACTGGGGCCTGACGGTGCATGAGCGGCCCATTACGATCGACGAAGTGATCGATGCCATCGCCTCCGGAGCCATGAAAGAAATGTTCGGCACGGGCACGGCGGCCGTCATTTCCCCCGTGGGCGAAGTCTGCTTCAAGGATAAGACATACAAGGTGGCCGACGGCGGCGTAGGGGAATGGTCGCGGCGCTTTTACGATGAAATCACCGGGATCCAATACGGCGAAAAGGACGATCCCTTCGGTTGGGTCCACCGCGTGGATCTCTGATATCCGGGGGGCCCAGGGCTCCCTGGGGAATGGGCGGCACAGGGCCCCTTGTTGCGGCTTCTGCCACGCAGTTGTCACAAAACATGTGAACACGGGGGGTTGAATTCCGTTCAGGGCATCGTTATCATCTTGTCAGGTAGGCTGACGCGATGTCGCCTTCTCCTAACCCCTCCTTGGCCTGCCCGGCTCCCCCCTCCGGCCGGGCAGGTTCTTTTTAAAGCCCTCTAAAGCCTGACCTGTTCCACGGAAAGAATGGTCGGATGAGCTCGAAGCACGCTCAGGGCCTCTTCGGGCGCTTCACTGTCGATGCGGATGATGGCGATGGCCTTGTCCCGTTCAGGGGTGCGGCTTAGGTGCATATTGGCGATGTTGACGTGGAAATTCCCCAGAGTCGTTCCGATGAAGCCGATGACTCCGGGAGTGTCCCTGTTTTGCACGATGAGGTTGATGCCTTCCAGCTCCGCCTCCAGCCTGTATGTATTCAGCCGGATCAGGCGGATTTCGTTTCCGGGGAAAACGGCTCCCGTGGCCGATCTCTTTTGTCCCTTGCTTTCCACCGTGACCCGGATGAGGCCCGTGTAGCCGCGGGCTTCAGACGTGCGAGTGGCCGTAAGCTGGATCTTGCGTTCCCGCAACAACATGGGGGCGTTGACCAGGTTCACCTTTTCCGCCAGGACGGGATCCAAAAGCCCTTTGGCGATGCTTTGGGTCAGGGGATCCAGGGGCAGTTCTTCGAGTTCCGGGCCGCTGTATTCGATGTCGACCCGTTCGATGGGCGTGCACAGCTGGCCGTGGAGGTGTCCGAGCCGTTCGGCGAGGATCATGTAAGGGCGGATGCGATCGTATTCGCGGGCGCTGATGGAAGGAAAATTCACCGCATTGCGGATGATGCCCCTCTTGAGATAGTCCAGGATCTGGACGGCGATGGCCTTGGAGACGTTTTCTTGGGCCTGGTAACTGGAGGCTCCCAAGTGCGGCGTGAAGATGACGTTAGGCAGGGAAAGCAGCGGGTTTCCTTCCGGCGGTTCCTTGGCGAAGACATCCAAAGCCGCTCCGGCCACATGCCCGGAGACGAGCCCTTCGTAGAGGGCTTCTTCATCGATGAGGCCGCCTCGGGCGCAGTTGATGATCCGCACCCCACGCTTCATCTTGGCCAGGGTTTCCCGGTTGATGAGATTTCGGGTCTCTGGCGTGAGGGGCGTGTGGAGCGTGATGAAATCGGACCGGCGCCACAGTTCGTCCAGGTCCACCCATTCGGTTCCCAGGATGGCCGCGGTTTCCGGCGTGATGTGGGGGTCGTGGGCAAGAACGTTCATTTTGAAGCCCAGAGCCCGGTCGGCCACGATGGTGCCGATCTTGCCCAACCCGATGATTCCCAGCGTTTGCTGATAGAGTTCCGTGCCCATGAACCGCTTCTTGTCCCAGCGGCCTTCACGCATGGACTGGGTCGCCTGGGGCACGTGGCGGGCCAAGGCGAGCATGAGCGCCATGGTGTGTTCGGCGGCCGCCATGGCGTTGGCTCCGGGCGTATTCATCACCAGGATGCCGCGAGCGCTTGCTGCGGCCACATCGATGTTGTCCACTCCTGTGCCGGCCCGACCGACCACTTTGAGTCGCCCCGCGTGGTCCAGAAGGCTTTCGGTGACCTTGGTGCGGCTTCGCACCACCATGGCGTCGCACTCGGGCAGGATCTCCCGGATTTCTTCCAAGCTCGGTTGATCCGGGGCCGCCACGGTGATGTCCGGGTCGGCCCGCAGGATGGCCAAACCCGAAGGGTGCATGCCGTCGCAAATGAGGATTTTCATAAACCTTTCTCCTGGCTCATCCGAGATAGGCTTTCTTGATTTCGGGATCCTGGGCCAGTTCTTGAGCCGGTCCCTCCATGACGATCCGTCCCGTTTCCAGCACATAAGCCCGGTGGGCATAGCGCAGGGCCAGATGGGCGTTTTGTTCCACGACGAGAATAGTGGTGCCCGTTTCGTTCAGTTCCTTGAGCACCCGGAACAGTTCCTGCATAAGCAAGGGGGATAGGCCCATGGACGGTTCGTCCAAAAGGATCCAACGCACGCCGCTCATGAAGGCCCGGCCCATGGCGAGCATCTGCTGTTCCCCGCCGCTCAGGGTGTCCGCCCTCTGGGTTTTTCGATCCGCCAGCCGGGGAAAGAGGGCAAAGACCCGATCCAGGTCCTTCTTGATGGCCGCCGTGTCCTTTCGGGCATAGGTGGCGATGTGGAGGTTTTCCATCACGGTGAGGTTCCCGAAGATATGGCGTCCTTCCGGAACGAGGCCGATCCCGTGGGTGGCGACCACTTCGTGGGGCGGAACGTTGAGAAGGTCGATCCCGCGAAAGCGCAGGCTTCCTTTGGTCACCACGGGCCCATCGGGAGGCGGCAAGCGCATGATGCTGCACAGGGTCGTGGTTTTGCCGGCTCCGTTGGCCCCGAGCAAGGCCACCATTTCCCCTTCCCGCACGGTGAAGGAGATGCCGTGGAGGGCTTCGATGCTTCCGTAGCGCACGTGCAGGTCCGTCACTTCAAGCATGGCTCAGTTCTTCGCTCCCAAGATAGGCCTGGATCACCCGCGGGTTTTGCTTGATGGCTTCGGGCGGGCCGTCGGCGATGGTTTCTCCGAAATCCAGCACCTGTACCCGTTCGCACACGCTCATCACCACCCTCATGTGGTGTTCGATCAGCCACACGGTCAACGCGAAAGATTCGCGGATCCAGCGGATGCTTTCCACGAGCTGGTCGATTTCACCGGGATTCATGCCGGCGGCCGGCTCATCCAGCAAAAGCAGCTTGGGCTGCGTGGCCAGAGCGCGGGCGATTTCCAATCGGCGTTGCATGCCGTACGGAAGGTTGCCGGGATTTTCGCCGGCGTAGTGGCGAAGCCCCATGATTTCCAGGAGTTCTTCCGCAGTGCGGCGCACGTGCCGTTCCCGAGCGACGAAACGGCCGGTTTGTAGGATCACGTCGGCAAGGCCGTATCCCAGCCGAAAATGCTGGGCGATGCACAGGTTGTCGAAGACGGTCAGGGTGTTCCAGAGGCGGATGTTTTGAAACGTGCGGGCGACGCCCATGGCCGTCACGGCATGGGGGCGGAGCCCCGCGATGTCTTTTCCCTGGAAGAGGATTTCTCCTTCCGTGGGCTTGTAGAAGCCGCACACGAGGTTGAAAACGGTGGTTTTCCCGGCCCCGTTGGGACCGATCAACCCCAAGAGTTCTCCGCCTTCAAGCTGCAGGTTGAAATTGGCCACGGCCCGAAGGCCGCCGAAGTAGTGCGTGAGTTTTCGAATTTCCAGCAGGGCCATCTACGCCCCCTTGTGCGCCGAAAACCAGCGGCGCAGCCCAGGGAACACATCAGTCAGTTCCCGGTTGCCCATAATGCCCTCCGGCCGAAGCAACATGAGCAGGATGAGCAGCAGGGGGATGACGACCCATTTGATCACCTGCAGCGGCCGCAAGACTTCCAAAATGAGCGTAAACACCACAGCGCTCAACACGGAGCCGCTCAAGGACCCCATGCCGCCCAAGTAGACCATGACCATGACTTCCGTGGATTTCATGATGGTGAAGGTTCCGGGGTTGATGTAGCCGAGGATGTGCGCAAAAAGGCCGCCCGCAAGACCGGCCATGCCCGATGAGAGCATGAAGGCGGCTACCTTCATGCGACGCGTGTCCACGCCCATGATTTCGGCGGCGATTTCGTCGTCTCGAATCGCCACGATGCCCTTGCCGTAGGACGAGGACACGAATCGATGGAGCACCCACACGGTCAAGCCCGTGAAAACCAGGATCCAAAACATGATCCACGGAACGCGCCACACCGCCTCCATTTCTTCGATGACCTTGCGCATTCCCATGAACCCTCGCGCCCCGCCGATCACCTGGATGTTTTCCACGGAACTCTTGACGATGTAGTTGACGGCCAAGGTGATGATGGCCAAGTAGTCGCCGCGGGTGCGAAAGGACGGGAAGGCCACAAGGAGGCCGGCCAGAGCGGCGGCGAACGCCCCGGCAAGGAGCGTCACCGGGAAGAGATAGACGGCGCTCGACGGGGATAAAACGGGGGGGCCGAACACCTTGTGGGAGGTGAACAGCCAGACATTCAAAATAGACGACACATACGCCCCAACGGCCATGAAACCCGCATGGCCGCACGAAAATTCCCCCATGTATCCGTTGATGAGGTTCAGGGAGCTGGACAGGATGATGTTGATGCCGATGAACATGAGGACGAGTTGGGCGTAGGCGGTGAGCGCCTCGTAATGGCAGACTGCCAAGATCCCGAGGGAAAACGCGAGGTAAAGCCACAGTCCGAAATGACGTCGCATGCTCTTGTCCTGCCGCTAGATCTTGGTGGCCCGGGCGACTCCGAAAAAGCCCGTGGGACGGAAGCTCAAGAAGACCAAAAGGATGCTGAAGGCGATGAGGTCGCGCAGAGTGGATGGGAAGAAGGCGGCGACGAAAATTTCCACAAACCCCAAGAGGAAGCCGCCGACGAAGGCTCCGCGGATTTCCCCGATCCCTCCGATGACTGCCGCGATAAAAGCCTTCCAGCCGATGAGCGCGCCCATGTAGGGTTCCAGGACCGGATAGGCCGACGCGAAAAGGACACCGCCCAGCGCGGCCATGGAGGAACCCAGGATAAAGGTGAAAACGATGACGCGGTCCACGGGGATGCCCATGAGGGGCACAGCCATGCGGTCATACGAGACGGCTCGCATGGCCATGCCCAGTTTGGTCTTTCTCACCACGGTTTCCAGGAAGAAAAACACCACGATCGTCGCGATGATGACGAGGATTTTCACATTGGTGACCAGCACGCCGCCCAAATCATAGACCGTTGGGGGGATGAGCGTGGGAAAGCTGCGGCGGCTGGCGCCCAGAAGGGCCAGATTGCCGTTTTCCAGGAGGAGGCCGCACATGAGGGCGGTGATGACCACATAAAGGCGTGGGGCTCCGCGACGGCGCAGCGGGCGGTACGCCACCCGTTCCAAGGTGACGCCCACGAGGGCCGTGAGCGCCATGGTGGCCAGGATGGTCAAAACAAAGATCAAAGGCGGCGAAAGGGCCGCGGGAAGCTTAAAGGCATAGGTGCCGAGCAGAAAATGGGCGACGAAAAACCCGATGTAGGCCCCCACCATGAAAATGTCGCCGTGGGCGAAGTTAATAAGGAGCAGCACGCCGTACACCAAAGTGTAGCCCAGGGCGATCAGGGCGTAAAAGCTGCCCCATTGGAGCGCGTTGAGGATGTTTTGAACAAGGGTTTCCACGACAATCCCGATTCCTTGAGGTCTGCGGTCCCGGAGGTTTGGGGATGGGAAAGGGGCACGGAATCCCGTGCCCGTTGGCTCCGGAGTTCCGACGCGGGAGCCGGCTCCGCTGCACGGAGCCGGACCGACCCGGTCGCGTTCAAAGGCGTTTTCTCGCCGCTCCCATTACGGGCATACGGACTTGTAGAATTCGAACTCGCCCTTGTCGCTGATCTTCACGACGACGGCGCACTTAATGGGATCGCCTTCGGGCGTGAAGGTCATCTTGCCCGTGATGCCGTCAAAGTCTTTGATTTGGGCCAAGGCGTTCTTCACGTTATCCCGGTCCTTTTCCAGGTTGCCGGTGAGCCCGCCCGTGTTCTGAATGGCCTGGAGAAGCAGCCGGATGGCGTCCCACGTGAGGGCCGCCACGTCATCGGGCACGTAACCGTACTTGGCGTTGTACTTGTCGATGAATTCCTTGGTTGCCCCTTTGGCTCCCGCCGCGGCGTAATGGGTGGTGAAGTAGAGGCCTTTGCAGTCGTCTCCGCACAGCTTCATGAGTTCGGCCGAACCCCAGCTGTCGCTGCCCATGATGGGTTTTTTCCATCCCAGCTGGTGGGCCTGCTTCACGATCAGGGGCACTTCGTCATAGTATTGGGGCGTAAAGAGGACATCGGCGCCCGATTTGATGATGTTGGTCAGCTGCGCGCTAAAATCCCGGTCCTTGGTGGTGAAGGTTTCGAAGGCCACCACGGATCCGGCGCCGTGAATCTTTTCAAAGGCTTCCTTGAAGTATTCGGCCAATCCTTTGGGATAGTCGCTGGCGATGTCATAGAGGACGGCCGCCTTTTTGGCTTGAAACTCTTCCGTAGCGAATTTCGCAGCCACGGGGCCCTGGAACGGATCCAAGAAGCAGGCGCGGAAAACATACGGCCGGTCTTTGGTCGTCTGCGGGTTGGTGGACCAGGGAGAGATCATGGGGGTCTTGTAAGAATTGCACACTTCCCCGGCGGGAATGGCCTGTTTGCTGGCCTGAGGGCCGATGACGGCCAGGACCTGGTCCTGGGTGATGAGTTTCAAAGCGGCGGCGGTGGCCGATTCCGCCTTGGATTCGTTATCTTCGTAGATGAACTGCAGTTTGTACGTCTTATCGCCGACTTTGATGCCGCCAGCCCCGTTCACTTCCGCCAAGAGGATTTCCGCCGCGTACTTGGATCCTTCCCCCACCTTTGGGATGTCGCCGGTAAGGGGGATGTTAAACCCGATCTTGATCGTGTCTGCCGCCCACGCGGCGGACAGGCACCCTACGACGGCCACGAGACTCAAGAAGACGGAAAAAGACTTGCTCCTCCACATGGCTTTTCCTCCTTGGCTTTAAAAGTGGCGGGAGTTATGGGACTTGACACACACGACCCAAGACGAGAGCCTCTATAGCACAGGCTCCTACGTGCTTTCAATCACATAAGATTTTCAGCGAAAGGAGTTTCTATGCGCATTGTGGGGATTTACGGATCGCCGCGGCCCAACGGCAATACGGACAAAATGCTGGACGCTTTCCTGGACGGGGCGCGGGAGGCGGGGGCCAGGGTGGACACGGTTTACGTGAGAAAACTCAACCTGCAAGGCTGCATCGGCTGTGGCGGCTGCGACGAGACGGGCCAATGCGTCGTCGAAGACGACATGCACGGTGTCTATCCGCTGTTGGAATCGGCGGACGGGATCGTTTTAGCCTCCCCGGTGTATTTTTACAACGTGACCGGCCAAGTGAAGCTTTTGATCGATCGATGCCAGGCCCTGTTCATGAAAAAGATGCTCCGCGAAAATGGGGTTCTAGAAGGGACGGGTGCGGAGAAGAGCCCCCACGGCAAGCGAGGATTTCTTTTGAGCGCCGCGGCGACGCGCGGAAAGCGCCTCTTCGACTGCGCGCGGCTGACTTTCACCTATTTCATGGACGCCCTTGGAGGCGAGATGGTGGGCGAACTGTGTTTCCGAGAACTGGAAGGGAAAAAGGATGTGGAAAAAGACCCGGAACGGCTCGCCCAGTGCCGTGCGGAAGGGAGCCGCTTCGCCCGGTCCTGAACCCGCCCTTCGGCGCATTCCACGACCAGCCGGCTCCTTCAGCGCATGGGCCGAAGGCCGCGCCGATGGCAAGCCCGTAGCTCCGGCGAGAGGGTAACGGTTTGGGCCGAACGGCGGCTGTGAAGTGCGGGGGTGTGGGTTGGGCGCGCAGCGATTTTTGGGGCGAAGGTCTGGGTTTGAGGTGGCGAGGCGGTGTTGGGGGTGGGGTGGCAGTGGTGATTTTTGTTGGGGGGAGCGCAGCAAACCCCAACACCTCAAGCCGGCAAAACCACCGAAGAAGCCCAAGAACTCACGCGATCCCCACCGGGCAGCTTTCATCAGCGAAGGGGAATCGACATTGGGTGTCCAGGGTGCCGATGTAGTCGGTGATGGCGCCGAGCCCTTGTTGGCGCAAAAACCTTTCAATGCCGTCCAAGATCTCCAGGCAGGATGTGGGGCGCACCAGGTTGGCAGTGCCCACCTGGACGGCCGATGCCCCCACGACGAGAAATTCCAGGGCGTCCAAAGCCGTTTGGATACCGCCGATGCCGATCACGGGGCAGGATACGGCCCGGAGCGTTTCATAGACGCAGCGCACGGCGATGGGCTTGACGGCCGGCCCGGAAAGGCCTCCCACAATGTTAGCCAGCTTAGGGCGTCGGCTGAAAGGGTCCACGGCCATGGCGGACACCGTGTTGATGCACGAAAGAATATCGGAACCGGCGTCCACGACCGCCCGGGCGATGTCGGCGATGGAGGTCACGTTGGGGCTGAGCTTGGTGATGAGCGGCAGGGAGGTGTTTGCCCGTACCGCAGCAACCACGCGGGCTGCCATGCGCCCGTCGGTTCCGAAGGCCATGCCGCCTTCTTTCACGTTGGGGCAGCTGATGTTGATTTCCAGCGCGGCAATGCCCGACGCGCCCGAGAGGATTCGCGCCAATTCGGCGTAGTCCTCCACGGTGTTTCCCAGGATATTGACGATAACGACGGCGCCGCGCTTGAGAAGCGGCGGGAGTTTGTCCGTGAGGAATTTTTCCACGCCCACGTTTTCCAAACCGATGGCGTTGAGCATGCCTGAAGGGGTTTCGGCCAGCCGCGGCGGCGGATTTCCGGGGCGGGGTTTGAGTGAAATCCCTTTGACCACGACCCCGCCCAGGCGCGAAAGATCCACGAAGTCGGCGAATTCCAGCCCGTAGCCGAAGGTTCCCGACGCGGTGAGCACCGGATTGGCAAGCTGCAGAGGCCCTAGGGTGACACGGAGGTCAGGGGCCGAGCCATGATCGGTTGGATTTTGTCCCATCGTATCCTTCTCGGATCAAAAACAGGGCCGTCTTGACACACATGGACGTAGCGTTCCGCCTGCGGGTCGTCAGGATCCAAGGCCGGAAGAGCGCACCCCAGGCAGGCGCCGATCCCGCACGCCATCATGGATTCCAGAGACATTTCCATGGGAAAATCCCTCCCCGAAGCCCACCGCGCCAGGCTCACCTGCATGGCCAGTGACCCGCAGGCGTATAGGCGATCGGGGAGCTCCAGAGTGCCTTCGTAACGGCGCCTGAGGGCTTCAACGACTGTTCCCGCTTCGCCGCTGGACCCGTCGTCGGTGCTGACCACCACCTGAACCCCAAGGCGTTTCAAGGGCGACAGGGGAACGAGTTCCGATCGCGTTCGAGCGCCGTAGAACACATGGAGCCGTTCCGGGTGGTCCTTGTGGGTCTTGACGATCAGCTCGTCCAAAAGCGCCCGAAGGGGGGCGATGCCGATGCCTCCGGCGACGAAAGCCACCGTTTCGTGAGGCCCCGAAGGCGGCGTGAAACCGCGCCCCAAGGGGCCTACCACATCCACGGCGGTTCCTGGGGGGCGCTGCGAAAGGATCCGGGTGCCCGTGCCGACGACCCGAAGCAGGATCTCAAAGAGGCCGTCGTCTTTGTGAAGGCGGTGAAAGGAGAAGGGCCGGGCCAGCAGAGGATCGGAACCTTCCGAAGCGACCCGGACCATGACGAACTGACCCGGGCGCGCCGTCGGCACGATGCGCGGCGCGTACAGCACCAGCCGATGAATCCCCTCGGCTTCCCGGTGGTTTTCCAGAATCTTCGCCTTTTCTTGAACTCTGGGCACGCGACCGGTCCTTTGCCTGGATCAGGTGAGCGCTACGATGGCCGCCATGCGGCCCGTCGTCTTTTCTCCCCGGTAGCTGAAGTACTTGTCGCTTCGGCAGACGGTGCACTCCCCAGCCGTGAGGATGTTTTCCGAGCGCACGCCGCATGCTGTAAGCTGGTATCGGCTGATGGCCCAGAAGTCGAAATACGTGGGGCGCACCTGGAAAGACCACAGGCTCTGGGGAATTTCGGTCTCATAATGGCGGAATTCGGCGCAGCACGGGCCGAGGGACGGGCTTACAGCCGCGATGAGGTCCGCCGGGTTCGTGCCGAAACGCGTTTGCATGACCTGAACCGTAGCAGCGAGAATGTTTTGGACGCTTCCCCGCCATCCGCAATGGACGTTGGCGACGACGCCCCGCACCGGGTCCACGAGGAAAACCGCTTGGCAGTCGGCGATTTTAATCATCAGGCCCACGCCGCGGCATGCCGTGACCAGGGCGTCGGCCTGGGGGGCGAGCACGAGAGGACAGCCGTTGTCCAGAGGGCGGGATGCGCCGCTCAAAAGGTCTTCATCGACGACCGCCACGTGCGTTCCATGCACCTGAGGCGCGGCCACCAAGACGGGCACGCCGATCCAGGAGGCGATGCGCCGGAGATTTTCCGCCACCGCTTTCGGGTCGTCCCCGTTGCTCAGGGCGGTATTGAGCGTCGCGTAGGGAGGGCGGCTCACCCCGCCGTGCCGGGTAAAAACGGCGTGGGCAATGCCGGGGAGAGCGTTGAGTTCAGGCCATACGAACGGTTCCATGAAACGGGGGCGCTCCTTCATGCGTCATGCCGAGAACAACTTCCAAAACCTGATCCTGCGGTGCCTCTCCCTTGCCCCACAGGCTTGGGGAAAGACGACCGGGAAACCGCCTCATTCCCTATAGCAGGCCCACAGGGAAGACAAGAAAAAACAACGGAGTCATTCGGGGCAGCGACGGGTCGACAAAAGGCTCCTTGAGCCTTAAAAGAACCCCGTCGGGAAAGACGGACGGTCCCGGTTCGCTTAACACAAAGGAGCTTGAATAATGGCGGAAGTCCTGCAAGTCAAACCATGCATGAAAGTCACCATCGATTTCACCCTTAAAACCACATCGCCCGACGGGGCAGTCACCGAAGCCCCCCCGGGAAGCTGCACCTTCGTCTACGGCGTCGATGTCCAGTATCCTTCGGTGGAGGCGGCGCTCATGAACAAAAAAGTGGGCGATCGCGTCTCAGTCTATGTCCCTCCGGAAGAAATCTTCGGCCCGTACGACCCCGAACTGGTTCGGGAATTGCCCCGAAGCGACTACAAGCCCGAACGGCTCAAGCCGGGCCGGATCTACCGGGAAATGCGAAACCGTTCCCTCGTGGAATTCCTCGTAAGGGATGTGCGCGACGACGTCATCGTGGCGGACTTCAACCGACCGGGGGCGGGCACCTATGCCGAATTCGTCATCGAGATCAAGAACATTTGTGAAGCGTCCCCGAAAGAATTGCGCCCGTCCTGCGCCGGTGGCGGAAGCCTGCAGTTTTTCCCAAACGGACGGCCCGTTTCCCAAGGCGCCGCGGGCGGCTCCTGCCAGAAGAGCGCCGCAGATTCGGCTTGACACCGGTGTATGCCTCCCTGTAAACAGAAAACGGTATGGGAAAAGAAATACAAGCGAACAAGGCGGGGCACGCAACGGGCATGAACGGCCGAGTATATTCAGGTGATTCCTTCTATTACGGCTACGGCTACCTTAGGCGGTCTGCCCGTCGGTGACGCCGACAATCCGCCAAGTCGGCCGTGGGCAGACCGCAGCGCAGGGTTTGCCCACGGCTTTTTTGTTGGGGTCGTGGGATGTTCCCACGGCCCCTTTTTTTGTCACTCTGGGCGTGAGAGGAGGACGGCATGAAAGGGAAGCATCGGTGGGTTGTCAGTGTTGTGGGCGTGGTCGCCGTGCTGTTCTGGGCCGCCGGCATTTTTCATCCGGTGAGCGCCAAGGCCGGTAAGGAACCCTACAAAGTGGGGGCGGTTTTTGCCATCACGGGGACGGCTTCCTTCCTAGGGGAACCGGAAAAGAAGACGGCGGAGATGATCGCCGAGGAAATCAATGCCCAAGGCGGGATCAACGGGCATCCCTTGCAGCTCATTATCTACGATGACGAAAGCGATGCGACCAAGAGCACCCTGGCGGTCAAGAAGCTCATCAAAACGGATCAGGTGCCGGTGATCATCGGCCCGACCCAAAGCGACGCCAGCCTGGCCGTCGCTCCCATCGCCGAGGAGGCTCAGGTGCCCCTCATTTCCTGCGCCGCCAGCTACAAGATCGTGGAACCCGTCTCGGAACGCCGCTGGGTTTTCAAAGTGGCCGGCTCGGATAAGCACGTGGTGGGCAAGATGTACGATTACATGAAGGCCAAGGGCATGACCAAGATCGGCATCATGACGGCTTCGACGGGCTTCGGCGCCAGCGGTCGGGAGGAGCTCTTGCGTCTCGCCCCCGAATATGGCATCACCGTGCTCGCCGACGAACGGTACGGCCCCAAGGATACGGACCTCACCGCCCAGCTGACCAAGATGCGGGAAGCCAAGGTGGAAGCCATCGTCAACTGGTCCGTCGGGCCGACCCAGGTGCTGGCCGTCAAGGGATGGCGGGATCTCAAGATGGACAACATCCCCCTGTTCCAGAGCCACGGGTTCGGCAATCGTAAGAACATCGAACTGGCCGGCGGGGCGGCGGAAGGCGTGTTGTTACCTCTGGCGCGCGTCAACGTGGGACCGCTCCTTCCCGACACGCAGCCGCAGAAAAAGGTGATCATGGCCTACACCCAGGCGTATGAAAAAAAATACAACGAGCCGGTTTCCTCTTTCGGCGGCCATGCCTGGGATTCCCTGCACCTGGCCGTGGCGGCCCTCAAGGCCGTGGGGCCGGATCCGGCCAAGATTCGGGACTTCTTGGAAAACACCAAGGGGTTCGTGGGCCAACACGGCATTTTTAACTTTTCGCCCCAAGACCATAACGGCTTGAGCAAGGACGACTTGGAAATGGTCGTTGTGAAAAACGGCGACTGGGCCCTCGCCCCCTGGTAATAGGGACTTTCGGCGGGCGGTGCCGGCGCGACGAAATGGCCCTGAGCCGCACGCGCGGCGCCGCCGCCGAACACGCACAGGGAAGGACACGCGTTTCCATGACGGATATCTTTTACGGGGCGGCATGGCTCCAATATGCCTTGAGTGGCCTGACCATCGGGGCCATCTACGCCCTCGTGGCCCTCGGCTACAACATCATCTACAACGTGACGGAAATCATCAATTTCGCCCAAGGCGAATTTGTCATGCTGGGCGGCCTGTTCGGAGTTTTCTACTATCAAACCTTCGGCCTCCCCCTCGGGGCGGCCGTGCTCTGCGCCGTGGCGACGGTGGGCCTCGTCGGCCTGCTCCTGGAACGCTACATCATTCGCCGGGCCAGGCACGTTACGGTCCTTTCCATGATCATCGTCACCATCGCCTTTTCCATCCTGCTCAAAGGCGGTGCCATGTTGGCTTGGGGTAAGGATCCCTATCGATTGCCGGCCTTCAGCCGAACCGGCGCGTTTCTGTGGCAGGGCGTGGCGGTGCAGCCTCAAGCATTGTGGGTCTTGGGGATCAGCGCCGTTGTCGTGGGGGTGCTCACGGTCTTTTTTCGCACATCCTTTTACGGGAAAGCCATGCTGGCCTGTGCGGACAATGCCGACGCCGCCCGTCTGGTGGGGATTCCGGTACGCACCATGGTGCTTTTATCCTTCGGGTTGAGCGCCGCCGTGGGAGCCGTGGCCGGTGTGGCCATCTGCCCCATCACCCTCATGGAATACGATCGCGGTGCCCTTTTGGGACTCAAGGGCTTCGGAGCCGCCGTGCTCGGCGGCTTGGGCCAGTTCTACGGGGCCCTCGTGGCCGGCATTGTCCTGGGATTGGCCGAATCCCTGTGTGCCGGCTACATCTCTTCGGGGTATAAGGACGCCGTTGCCCTCGTCCTTCTCATGCTGGCCCTGTTTTTCAAGCCGGAAGGCCTTTTCGGAAGCAAGGAAGCCGCCGGGCTCAAGAGGTTCTGAGCGCCATGACATTTCGTGAAAAGATAGGATTTCTCGCCCTGACGGTTTTCCTGGCGGTGTTTCCCTGGATTTCCGGGGTGTCCCGGTCCTTCGGCCATTACATCGATGTCATGATTTTCGCCGGCATTTTCTGCATGGTGACCCTCGGGTTAAGCCTCCTCATGGGCTTTGCGGGGCAGATTTCCTTGGCTCAGGCCGCCTTTTTCGGCATCGGCGCCTACGGCTCGGGGATCCTTGCGGGCCACTTCCACTGGAACCCTTGGGCGGCAATGCTCGCCTCGGCCGGGGCGGCCGCCGCGGTGGCCTGGATCGTGGGAGTTCCGGCCTTGCGGCTCAAAGGCCATTATCTGGCCATGGCTACCCTTGGCTTTGGGGTCATCGTACACATCGTGATGAACGAAGAAGTGGACTGGACCGGCGGCCCTTCGGGTCTTGGGGGCATCCCGGGGATGAGTCTTGCCGGCCGAAAAATCTCTGGGGATGCCGCTTGGTTCTACCTGGTCTGGGCGTTTGTCCTGGCGGCCTTCCTCTTCTCCCGCCATGTCCTCCATTCCCGCATCGGGCGGGCTCTGCGGGCCATCCACGACGACGAAAAGGCTGCGGAAGCCATGGGTGTGCCCGTCTCGACCCTCAAGGTGCAGGTGTTCGTCACCAGCGCCGTTCTGGCGTCCATCGCGGGAAGTCTTTACGCCCATTATGTCTCCTTCCTTTCTCCGGGCTCCTTCGACCTCATGTGGTCCGTGAGGTTCGTCCTCATGGTCGTGGTCGGCGGCATGCAGAGCCTCTGGGGTGCCTTGGTGGGTACGGTGCTTTTGACCTTTATCGGCAACGAGTGGCTCCAGGTCTTTGCCGATTTTGAAATCCTGGTCTACGGGGGCATCCTTCTGGTCATGGCCCTTTTTGTCCCTCAAGGGCTGGTGGTCTGGCTGGACGCCGCTTTGCGCGGCAAGGCCCGCCCCGTGCCGACCCCTTCGGATCGCGGGTCGTGAACCATGGGTGAGCGTGCCGTGCTCCATGCCGATCCCGTTCTCGAGCTCCACGACGTGCGCATGCACTTCGGCGGGGTGGTGGCTCTCAAAGGCGTTTCCGCCAGCATTCCTCGAGGGATCATCCAGTCCGTGATCGGGCCCAACGGCGCCGGGAAGACGACTCTGCTCAACTGTATCAGCGGTCTACTCACGCCTTCTTCCGGCGCCGTGTTGTTCCAGGGGGAAGCCGTCCAAGGAAAGCCCCCGCATGAAATCGCCCGCCGTGGTTTGTCCCGCACCTTTCAGCATGTGGCCCTCTTCCCGCGCATGAGCGCCCTGGAAAACGTCATGGTGGGGCGCCACGCACGGACCCGCGCCGGTTTTTGGGCGTCTGGGTTTCGGCTTCCCTTCATGCGCCGCGAGGAAGCCCGAATCCGCACGGACGCCCAAGCCTGGCTGGATTTCGTGGGGCTCGGCGCGCAACGCGACCTGCCCGCCGGAGCCCTCCCCTTGGGCAAGCAGAAAATTTTGGAAATCGCCCGGGCCTTGGCGACGGATCCCGTTTTGATCCTCTTGGATGAGCCTGCCGGCGGCCTCAATACGCGGGAAACGGAAGAACTGGGGGAGCTGCTCAAGAAAATCCAAGAAAGAGGGGTGACCGTCGTTTTGGTGGAACACGATATGAACCTGGTCATGGACATTTCAGACCGGGTCCTGGTGCTCCACTTCGGTCAGGTGCTCGCCTGCGGCTCTCCGGCGGAAATCAAAGACAATCCCGACGTGATCCAAGCCTATCTCGGCGAAGACTGGGGAGATGGAGGCGGCGGGGCGCCCCGGCGCTCGGGAGAATCGGAGGTGGATCAAGGACGGTGAAGGGCCGTGATTTCAGTAAAAGAGCGCTTTCGGGCGAACTCACCCCGAAGGGTTTGGTGTTGACGAGGCTTGCTAAGAATACCGTGCTGTGCTGACCGTTAAAAGCCTCCACGCCTACTACGGCAATATCCACGCACTCAAAGGGGTTTCGCTCCACGTGCGCTCGGGAGAAATCGTCACCCTGATCGGCGCCAACGGAGCGGGCAAGACCACTTTGGTCCACAGCATCTGCGGGCTCGTCAAACCCGCCAGAGGCTCCATCCTGTTCGAAGAAAGTGATTTGAGTCGGCTCACCCCGGAAGCCATCGTCCGGCGGGGCATCTCTTTGGTCCCCGAAGGGCGCCAAATTTTCGCCACACTTTCCGTGGAAGCCAACCTGGAAATGGGGGCCTTCATCCATCGCAAGGATCGCCAAGGGTGGCGCCGGGACATGGACGAGCTCCTGGAGCGATTTCCCGTGCTCCGGCAGAGGCGGCGCCAGCTTGCGGGAACGCTTAGCGGCGGAGAACAACAGATGCTCGCCATCTGCCGGGCCCTCATGGCCAGACCTCGATTTCTCCTGCTCGATGAACCGTCCATGGGACTGGCCCCCTTGATTGTCCGAGAAATCTTCGACATTATCCTTGAGCTGCGACGTGAGGGGCGCACCATCCTGCTCATCGAACAGAACGCACGCGCGGCCTTGCAGATCGCGGACCGCGGCTATGTGCTGGAAACCGGCAAAATCGTGCTCCAGGGCGAAGGCCGGGATCTTTTGGCCCACCGGGAAGTCCAGAGGGCGTACTTGGGCAAGGGGGCCAAACCCATTTGGGATGCCTAGGGACAGGATGTCTCTTGGGAATGGTGCAAGGAACATCCGTTGAGGGTGCCGCCATGAAACCGGAAGGGGTTTCGATCTGGGAACCGGAAAAAGAATGCCTGGGTGTCGAGGAGCTTCGTCAACTGCAGCTGGAGCGGCTCCAGGCGACCCTGAACCGGGTGGATCGCCATGTGGCGTTCTACCGCAAGATGTTCCGGGAGATCGGCTTCGTGCCGGAAAACGACCTGGGAGACCTGGACGACTTGAAAAGGCTCCCCTTCACGACCCGAGACGATGTGAGTAACAGCTATCCCTACGAGATGTTCGCCGTTCCTCTGAGGGAGGTGGTTAGGGTCCATTCGTCTTCCGGAACATCCGTGAACCCCAGAGTTGTGGGCTACACCAAGCGGGATCTCAAGAACTGGGCCCAACTGGTGGCGCGCATCCTGGCCTCCGCCGGACTGACCCACGACGACGTGATCCAGGTGACCTTCGCCTACGGGCTGCTGACCGGCGGCCTGGGCATCCACTACGGCGCGGAACGTCTGGGGGCGTCGGTCCTGCCCACCTCGGTCGGGCGCACCGAACGGCAGATCAAGATCATGCAGGACTTTCGCACGACCGCCCTCGTGTGCACCCCGTCCTACGCCCTTATTATCGCAGACAAGATGGAGCAACTGGGGGTGGATCCCAAGCGGCTCAGCCTGCGCCACGCCGTCTGTGCCGGAGAACCCTGGACGGAAGCCATGCGCTCGGAAATCCAAGAAAGACTGTTCGTCACCGCAACGGACAACTACGGGATCAGCGAGGTCATGGGCCCCGGGGTGGCCGGGGAATGCCTGGAACAGAGCGGCATGCACGTCCAGGAAGACCATTTCCTCGTGGAAATCGTCGATCCGGCGACAGGGGCGCCGTGTGAACCCGGCGCGCTGGGAGAACTGGTCATCACAACGCTGACCAAGGAAGCCTTCCCGGTCATTCGCTACCGCACGGGCGACCTGGCGCGGCTCATCGAGGCCCCCTGTCCCTGCGGCCGCACCTTCCGGCGCATCTCGCGCATCGAAGGCCGTTGCGACGACGTGGTGGTCATCAAGGGGATCAACATCATCCCGGAACGCATCGGGGACGTGTTGGAACAAGTCAAAGGGGAAAGACCCACCTACCAGGTGGTGGTCACCCGCCAGGGCAATTTGGACCAGTTGGAAATCTGGATTGAAGTGACGGAAAAGCTCTTTTTCGACAAAATGCGGGAACAGCGCACCCTTGTGGATGAGATGCGCCAGAAAGTGGCCAACTTCATTGGAATCGTCCCGCGCATCAAGCTGGTGGAAAGAGGTTCTTTGGAGCGAATCAACGGGAAAGTGAAACCCTTTGTGGATCTACGACGCCCATGGCACTGACAGGGAGGATGGCCGACATGCATGAACTGCTCACCGGGACTCGAGGCGAAAAGAAATTCCTTCTCGGCAACGAAGCCATCATCCGCGGGGCTTTGGAATCCGGGGTGCGCTTCGTGGCTGCCTACCCCGGAACGCCCTCGTCGGAAATTATCGACGGCTTCGCCGCTTTGGGCCCGGACATCGGGGCGGAAGTGGAATATTCGGTCAACGAAAAAGTATCCGTGGAATCGGCCTGTGCGGCGGCCCAGTGCGGAGTGCGCAGCCTCTGCGCCATGAAGCACGTGGGCCTGAATGTCGCCTCCGACGCCTTCATGACCCTAGCCTACGTGGGCGTCAAGGCCGGTATGGTCATCGTCTCCGCCGACGATCCGTCGCTCCATTCCAGCCAGAACGAACAGGACAACCGCTATTATGCAAAAATGGCGGGCGTGCCCATGCTGGAGCCGGCAACGCCGCAAGAAGCCAAGGACATGATCGCAGCCGGCTACACTCTGTCCGAAAAGCACGGCATGCCCGTTCTCGTGCGCACGACGACGCGGGTCAACCACTGCCGAGGGCCGGTGTCCTTGGAAGACATTCCCGAAGGGACCGTCAAGGGGACCTTTTCGCGAGACCCTTTCAACCTGGTTGTCGTGCCCATGGTGGGCCGAAAGCTGCACCTGAAGCTCTTGGAAAAGTTGAGCGCCCTGCGTGAGGAAGCGGAAAAGAGCCCGTTCACCACGGAAGAGGGACAAGGCCCGTGGGGGATCGTCACCAGCGGGGTGTCCGCCCTCTATGTGTCCGATGCGGTCCAGGAACTGGAGCTGGCGGATCGGGTGCGGGTCCTGAAATTGGGCATGACCCATCCTTTTCCGGAAACGCTCGTGGCGGATTTTCTCGGCCGCGTGGAATCCGTCCTTGTGGTGGAGGAGCTGGAACCGTTCCTGGAAGAGGCTGTGCGCATTGCAGCGCAGAAAAGCGGGTTTCCGGGAAGGATTGCGGGCAAGGAGTTCGTCCCGAGAGCGTTCGAACTGGATACGGTGAAGGTCAAAGAGGCCGTCAGCCGCTTTTTCGGCGTAGCCTACGAGCCGCCCACGATCTTCACCGTACCGGAAAACCTTCCGGCCCGCCCCCCCAACCTGTGCCCGGGATGCCCCCATCGGGCCACGTTTTACAGCGTCAAGAAGGTGTTCGGTGAAGAGGCCGTCTACCCGACGGATATCGGCTGCTACACCCTGGGGCTCCTACCGCCGCTCCAGATGGCCGATTTCCTCATTTGCATGGGATCGAGCATTTCCACGGCCGGAGGGTTCAGCCGGGTTCTGGACCGCCCCGTGGTGGCCTTCATCGGAGATTCCACCTTTTTCCACAGCGGCATTACGGGCCTGATCAACGCCGTGGCCCACGATCGCACTCTCCTCTTGGTCCTCTTGGACAACGGCACAACGGCCATGACGGGCCATCAGCCCCATCCCGGCGTGCGCCTGGGACGGCAAGGACCCCAGGAGCCCAAAGTGGATGTGGAAACCCTCGTGCGGGGCTGCGGCGTGCGCACGGTGGCCGTGGTCAATCCCCTTCAGGTGAAAAAAACGCAGCAGGTCCTGCGGGACATCAAAGCCGGCATGAAAGACGGCGGAGTTTCGGTACTCATCAGCCGCTCGCCGTGCCCTCTTTTTGAACGCCGCATGCTCGGCACCAAGCAGAAAGTGGTCTTTTCCGTGAGCGGCGACTGTAGTCCCTGTCGGGACGATCTGGCACAGCTCGGATGTCCCGCCTTCGTCTGGTCCAAGGACGAAGCGGGTTCACCGTGTGTTCGGATCAACGAAGTGTTGTGCAGCGGGTGTTCGGTGTGCGCCCAATTGTGCGACGGGATCAAACCAAAAAAGCTTTCGGCATAAAACGGCCCTGCACAAGGGGCGCGTGCGGTGACAATGATTTTTGAAAGAGAGATTCGGGGTCCGGCCCCAAGACGACACGGGACGACGGAGGACGCGGTGGAAAGACGTCACGAGGAAGCGCGCCGACGGGGCGTGCGCCTTTTCTTTACGGGAGTGGGAGGACAGGGAACGCTTGTGGCAACCCGATTGGTGGGGGAGGCGGCCTTGGCGGAAGGGCTTTCGGCTTCCATGAGTGAAATCCACGGCATGGCCCAGCGGGGCGGGGTGGTGGAGTCATCCGTGGTGGTGGGCGACATCCACGCGCCCATCGTGGCGGAAGGGCAGGCAGATGTCTTGGTTGCCTTCGAACCCCTGGAAGCACTCAGGGCCTTGAACCGATGCCATGCCCAAACCAAAGCCGTGGTGAGCACCTCGCCCATCGTGCCCTTCACCGTGGCCGCGGGCCAGGGGACCTACCCGGACGTTGACCGTGTGGTGAAAGAACTCAAGGACAAACTGGCCGCCGTCGTGGCCTTGGACGCGGAGGCCCTGGCCCTGGAGGCGGGATCCGTGAGAGCGGCCAACATGGTCGTCATGGGGGCCGTGGCCGCCATGGACGTCCTGCCCATTGCCAAAGCCACGTGGGACGGCTGCCTTCGAAAACTCTTCCCACCCAAGCTCTACGATCTCAACCAAAGAGCCTTCGATAAAGGATACGCGGTCGGCCGGTCCTGAGCGCCTATGCAACGGCGTGCCGCGATGTGCAAGACTTTGCACACCCTCTGTGCAACGAAGGTTACTCCTAAGACGCAGTGCGGGATTCTGGGCCCGAACGGACCGCGCCGAGGCGGGACGGCGGGCCCCGGCCCGCCCTTTCTTTTCCTGGAATGGCTAAGGGTTCCGATGCTTTAGCTTTGGGGGGCAGCTTTTTTCAACGGTTTGGCCGGGAAGCGGTCTTTTCTGGTATGAAGTATGCTTCTTGTCAAGTCGGCGAGAAGTGCTTATTGACGTCCCGCAGCTTTCCGATTAGATAAGTGGACTTTGAAAAATGCGGGGCGTGGGAATTTTCCCGGAGAGGACCGGTAGGGCATGATCATCAGTCACGACCTTCTTGAAAAAACTTGTAAGAACATGATCGAGACGATCCTTTTGTGTTTGGATCATGCCACCAAGGGAACCATTTACCGGATCGGGCCCATGCCGGAGCTGCGTTCCGTGCGCGTGACCTCGGGCATTCGGGAGCAGGGCAACGGCACCATTCACTGGGGTCTTCCGGCGGTGTCCGATTACAACCCTCCGGGGAAAACCTGGGACCAGTATCGAGACCGCCCCGGTCGGGCCTTGGAAGCCATGGCGTGGTGTGTGGAGCGCCAAAAGAGCTGGACGGCGGACAATCCCTACGAAGACCAGCGTAGTGTGCGCAAGCAGTTGAGCGGCGAGCCGGAAGATTGGCATCACATGGAACCCGTGCTCGTCAAAAAGAGCGACCTCTACGGGGACGGGGCCGACGACCTCCAGTATCCGCTCAACTGGAAGGGCGTGCCCATCTGGCAGGACACGGACTACGTGGTCGTCGCCGTCATCAAGATCCACTTTCTGCCGCACACGATTCAGCGGGGCGATCGGGCCACCAAGGTGATCAAGAAACTGTCGCGGATCTTGGGCACGGAGATGTTTTCCTTGCACATTCGGGAAACCCTGAGCCAGGTCCAAAGCGAACTCACCCAGGAGCGGTTCGCGTCCTGTAACGCTCTGGCCCATGAGCTGCGCAACACCTTGATGAAGCTGAGCTTCATCTTTTCGGCCATCAACGCGGAAGTGGGTTTTCTTCGGGAGCAATGGGAAGAGGAGATCCGGAGGAGCGTCGACGGGCTGGTGGACAAGAGCACACTTCTTCGCCGTCTAAACGAGCTCATCGAAAACCGTCTAGGGCGCCTCAACGGCCAAGCGGAACTGGGGGCTCTGGGGCGCCATCTTCTCATGGAGCAGCAAGAGTTCCTCGTAACGCCCCTTTTGCCGGAACAGGCGGAAAATTGGATCCACATGAAGATCCAGCCCAAATGGCAGCAGCTCTTGTCTCAAAGTTCCGTGTGGGAAGACCAGCGCCGAGAGATCGAAGACATGCTCACGCGGCTCAAAGAAGCCGTGTGGGTCGGAACCGACCGGGCTGTCGCCGATCGGCTCAAGCACCTTCCCGAAGAGGTGCGCACCCTGTGGCCGCAGCTGGCCTATGTGGAATTTTCAGCGGACAAACTGCCCCTTTTGGAACAAGTCTTGGCTCTTTTGAACCATCCGGGCATGGATGTGCCGCACAAGAAACACACCCAGAAGGTCCTTTCCTGCCTCAAAGCCCTGGCGGAAATCATCCCGGACATGGAGACCCGCACGAACCGCATCTTGGATTTCATGCGCAACGGTTCGGAAAAGGGACTTCAGGATTACTGGCGCCCCTTGATGCGTTCCGGTGAATCCCCGCCTTCGACGGAATAATCCCCATCCCCGTACCAGGGAAATCAGCCTTTCGAAGCCTTGCTCGTTTCAGCCAGCGCGGCCAACATCCTTGACAGCTCCCTCATCTTCGCCTCTCCCATCACATCCGGCTGCAGGGAGACGAAGTAGCCGGGGCCTTCTTCCATGACCCTTCGGGACGCGCCCTGATTATCCAGGCCGAGGCACTCGTAGATATGCACGGGCTGATGAAGGCCTTTAAGCGACATGGGGCCGAGGTCTCGGGCGTGGATCTTTTCCGCGATGAGGGCGTAGGTGGCTCGGCTGATGAGCATCTGGCCCGGTTCAGCGATTTGTTGGAGCCGGGCGGCGACGTTCACCTGGGAGCCGATGGCCGTGTAGTTGAGCCAGCGGTCGGAACCGAACGTGCCCACCACAGAAAGGCCCGTATGCGCGCCCATGCGCACTTGGAGGGAGTGCGGCAGGCCTTTGTGCTCCCATTTGTGGTTGAGCTCCTTGAGCTTGGCTTGCATGGCCACGGCCATCTGCACGCATCGGTATGCCCCTTCGGCCGGGTCCATGTCGTCCGGAGCTCCGAAAAGGACCATGATTCCGTCCCCCATGAGTTTGTCCAGAGTGCCTTTGTACTGCAGGACCACCGGAATCATTTCGTGGAAGTATTCGTTCAACTGTTCGGCCATCTCCTCGGGTTCCATGGTGTCGGTGAGGGTGCTGAAACGGCAGATGTCCGAAAAAAAGATGGTGATTTTTTTGCGGCTGTGCCCGAAGAGGGCTCGGCCTTCGTCCTTGGAAAGATGCCGCACCAGGGGGTCGCTCACAAAAAGAGAGAGTTTTTCGTTGAGACGGGTGATTTCGCGATCCTTTTCCCGGAGTTGGGCAACGGATTCTTTGAGGTGGGCTTTTTGAGAGGCGAACCGGTCCAGGAGGGCGGCGAGAAACACGCAGACGGCCAGGAAGGCGCCCACACGCACGGCTTCGCGCACGTAGTCGGGATGATCCCCGTGCATGCGACTCATGACGACGAGGATCCCCAAGTAGAGAAGCATGTAGTAGCAGGCGGTCAGAAGAACACAGCGAAAGCGCACATGGCCGGCAAGGAAGAAAAAGCCCATGAGCCAGCCGATGAGCATGAGGTCGCGGGCGGTGCCTACGGCATAAAAGCCGTAGGCGGCCACCGGGGCGAAGAAAAACCAATTGGGAATGAGCACGAAGTGGGGGTCGAAGCGAAACCGGGTGTCCCATCCCACGAGGACCATGGCCCATCCGATGCCGTGGGCGAGGGTCGCCGCTGCAACGAATACGGCCAGCTGGTGCGGGGTAATGTCGCTGTAGCCGAGTTTTTTCAGGAGCAAAATGGTGCCTGAGGCGACGAGCCATCCCAGGTAACCAAGCCACAATGCGCCGAGTTTTCTCGATCGTGCCTTGTCGGATGGGAGGCTTTCCATGGCAGGGCCTCCTGTGCATCAAGCCTCAAGACATCCTCCGAAAGGCTTCCATTTGTTCGGCGGATCGCCTTTCGATCCCTCAGCCTTCCGGTCCCTTTTTGTCAGAGCGTTTGGCCACGCTGAAACGCACTTCCACGCGTTCTTGAGCGGGGTCGGCGAGCTTCAGGGACGCCGGGGTGATGATGAGGGGGGCCGTGATGGAGCCTGATTCGGTCAGCGAATCCACGCGAAGCGGTGTGGTATAGAAGGTGTGAATCCCTTCGAGCAGGGTTTTGCCGCCGACCACTTGGACTTCCGCAGGGATGACCTGCACGTCCGTGATGAGCACGTTATCGGGAAGCTTTCCCGTCCAGTCCACCTGAACGGGGACGATCTTGGTGCCCGGGACGTCCAGCGTGACTTCCAGGGTTGTCGGCTCCACGCTGTTGACGAAAAGACCCGGCGGCATCTGGATGTTGTCCTTGGTGATGGGAAAGACGTTTCGCCCTTCCACCGCCTTGGTGAGGTTGATCCGCACGGTGACCTGTTCGGGGCGCAGCGATTTTACGATGGCACTGGAGCCGTGGAGCTGCAGATGGACCTTGTTGGCGGATGTTTCCAAAATTTGAAATTGCGCCGGCCGGTTGACGAACTCTACGGGCACGTCCAGCTCCATGAGCGTGTCTCGACCTCGGGTGAATCCAAGCCAAATGGCGGAGATGATAAAGAGGGACAGCACCCCGGCGACGGCCAGCCTGGTGACCTCCCTCCTGCGATACAGGGGGTCGCGCTGGTGCACGATACCCAGGTGGGCTTCCAGGATGTGGACCAAGTCCTCGGTTTGTGCGATGGGCTTGATCCAGGTGTCTTTGGCGGCGGTGACGCGGCCGCGCTCTTCGGAGACGGCCACGACCAGGGCGTCGGAGCGCTCGGCGAGCCCTGCGGCGGCCCGGTGTCTCGTGCCGTAGAAGGTGGGCAGATCCGTCCGCTGGGACAGGGGCAACAGGACGCCTACTTCCGTCACCTTGTCCCCTTCGACGATGGCCGCGCCGTCATGGACGGGGTTTTTGGGCCAGAAGATGCTCATGAGCATCTCCTGGGACACCCGGCCGTCCCACGGAATGCCTCCGTGGATGAGTTCGCGCAGGTCTTCCTTGCCCGGAAAGACCACGAGGGCACCGATGCGCTTTTTGGCCATTTGGAAAAAGGTGTCTGCCAGCACCTGGACGGGCGAGGATTTCTCCTCCAGGGGCGATCCCCACAGGAAGTTTTTCAGGTTTCGAGCTTGGAGGGCCGAGCGGATTTCGTTGCGGAACACGACGATGATGATGATGGCCGCTGCGGCCGTAATGGCCTGAAGGGCCCAGCTGGTGAGGATCAGCCCCAAGGAGGCGGCCAATTCCTGGATAACCCACAGGGAGGCGATGCCCGCCAGGATGCGGAAGGCGTTGGTGTGCCGGAACAGAACGTACACCCGGAAGAGGATGTAGCTGTTGATCAGGATGTCCACCACATCCTGCCAGCGGATGGAAGAGAGAACGAGGACGACCGATTTCATGGGATTCAATCCACGATGCTGAAGCGTAACACGCTCAGGACGCGCCCTTCCGCGTCGGTGATTTCCACTTTCCAGGGGCCCTTGTCCACTTCTCTGAGCTTGAGCATGCTGTAGGTGGCCCAGCGCGGAGGGTAAATTTTGAGCCGGATTTGAGTGGTCAAGGTGTCACGATGATACCAGCGATGGTAGACAACGGTCTGGGAACGCACGGTGCCGAAGTCGGTAAAACAGTAAATCTGCCCCTGGGTGACGGAAAAGACGGCTGCGGTGTTCACGGGATTGAGGTTTTCCACCGACTCGCAAATGCCGGCGCGGGTGAGGGCAAGCCCGGCGGTTTGGTTCGAAGGGGGCGAAGCTCGTTCTTGACAGAAACCCGGGGAGCCCAACCCCAGAAGGAAGGCGGCCACTAGCCCTGCGACAGCGGCGGCCAGGCGAAGAGTTCGTCGCGGGCCGAACGTTCGGGGTGCGGGACGAGTCTTGAACAGCGTGGCGACGTGCATTGTGCCCCCGGTTTCATAAGTCATGGGTCGATTCCTAATTCCGGATTTTCCCCAACCGCGTTCCTTTGTGATCATTGCAAAGCCGAGGTGGTTGACATGACAAAAGGAAGAAAGGGCGCAGATCCCGCTGGAGCCGGCCGTCAAGCTGGATGAAAAACATACCATGAAAATCTTTTGGGTCAACCCGAACGATTCCGCAAGGGATGAATTCCGGGTCCTAAAGAGATGCAAGGATGTCGCGATAGATTCGGGCGGCGGCCGCAACCTGGTCGAAGGAGACGGACTCTTCCGGCGAATGGGCTTTTTCCAGCTGGCCGGGTCCCAAAAGGATGGGTTTGACGCCTGCCGTCCAGAGCGTATTGGCGTCGCTGTGGCTTCGAAAGGGCACGGGCTGCCAAGGGAGATCGCGGGCTTCCAGGATTTGCCGGATTTTCTGCACGAAAGGGCTCCGTTCGGGAATATCGTAGCCGGAATGAATTTCCGTAAACCGAAGGCTTGGGCTCACATGGGGGTTGTCTTCCCGGATGGATTCCGTGAGCTGTTCCAGTTCCAGGATGATTTCCCCTAGGGGCAGGGCGGGCGGCAGGTGCACGTCCAGCCAGGCCTCGCAATAGTCCGGGACCACAAAGCCTGCAGACGAACTGCTCAGGTCCCGGATGTTGGGGATGACTTCCGGCCAGCGTTCTTCCCAGTAATGCAGGAGGCGCAGCAAGAAGTGGAGCAGGCTTTCCGCCGGGTGTGCGGCGCGGTTGGCCATGGAGGCATGCATCCTCTTGCCGCGGATGACCACTTGCATTTCCAAGTAGCCGTAATGAACGAGGGAGACCTTGAGGTCGGTGGGTTCCCCGATGATGGCCCAGGGAAAATGGTAATCGCGAACCAGTCGCCGAGCGCCGTCGCCTTCCTCCTCTTCACCCACCACCAGGGCCAGCGCAGCCGGAATCGGGGTGGTCGCTTCGGCCGTGGCGGTGAGATAGGCCTCGATCATGGCGGCACAGCCCCCTTTCATATCGGCCGTGCCCAGGCCGAAAAGTTCGCCGTTTTCTTCCTCGCAGCCGAAATCTTCCAGGTCGTAGGCCGAAATGGTATCCACGTGGCCGATGAGGGCCAGCTGGATGTCTTCGTCCGGAGGCAGCACGAGGAGGTTGGATCGCCGGTCGTCCACGGGCTGTCGGATGACGGGCACATCGTAGCGTTTGAGAAAGGAATAGAGAAAATCGACGGCGTCTTCTTCCTTTCCCGACGGGCTGTAGATGTTGACCATCCGTTCCAGAAGGCGGCGCAGCCGCGCCGTTTGGATGTCTCGGCGGTTGGAAAGACCCACGAAAATCTCCACACGTTTCGGGGTGCGGCTTCAAAGTCGAGCGGGCGGTACGCCGCCCGTCCCCCTCAGGAAGAAGGTGCGGGAGCCGGGGGAGCCGCGCGCCGTTTCTTGGAAGGGCTCACGTCGGATCGGGGTTTTTTGCGCCTCTCCGTCAGGTTCAGACTCAGGTAGATGTGTTCCTTGGGGTTGCCGAAACCCATTTTCTTGAAAAAGGCGAGAGCCGTCTCGTTGTCGGCTTCCGAATCCACAAAGAGGATGCGGGCCCCCTCTTCCATGACGGTTTCTTTGAAGTGGTCGAAAAGTCGTTCTGCCACATGAGAGCGCCGAAGGTCGCCTCGAACGCCGAGCCACACGAGGTGCGCGTATTTCCACGCCGAACGCGGCTTGGAAATGGTCGTTCCCAACGCAAACCCCACGATTTCCTCGTCCATTTCCGCCACGAAACAGTATTCCGAGTCGCTCAAATAAAAAGAGACCACCTCGTACGGGTCCCATGTGCGGTACAGGTTGGGCACCCGATCCGCCGTGAAGAGCTCCTCCCCCAGATGAAAGACGTCGGCCAAGTCGTCGATTTCCATCTGCCGAATCGTCACAGGCGGCCGCTTTTTCTTTCCGTTCGGGGCGGCTGGGCTGCCGCTCTGAAAATTTTCTTTCATGCCTCATCCTTTGTGGCTTATTCATAAGTCTCATTTCTTCGATAATCCGGAAGGGGCGGTTTGGTCAAGGTACTGAATTGCGCTTGTTTTTATAGGCTGGCGTTTTGTTGTTGCTTCAAGCCGGTTTGTCGGATTTTTAAGCACGGGGAGTTGGGAAAAGGTGGGACGGGGAAAACGTCGAGGCGTTGTGTGCGAGCGGTGCCTCACTGGGAAAAACCGATACTGGGCCGCAGTTTTCTGCACGCTTCTCGTATTTGCGGCGCTTAGCCCAATCGCTCATGCCGATTTCGGGAAAGAATTAAGAGACAAGGGTGTCCCGAAGGTTGCAACGGTCATCGCGGTGTTGGACGGCGATACGGTGGTGCTGGACGGGGGCCTCAAGGTGCGGTACCTGGGGGTGGATACGCCGGAGATGGACCACGAGACGGGCCGCCACGAATGCTATGCTCGGGAGGCCTACGAGCAAAACAAGGCGTGGGTGTTGGGCCGAAGGGTCATCCTGGCCTACGACGGTCCGAAGCGGGATGAACACGGAAGACTCCTGGCGTATGTCGCGACCCCCGAAGGGATGTGCGTGAACGCCGAACTCATTCGCCAGGGTTTGGCCTATGTTTTCCGTGGGCCCGAGGGATTTTCCAGGTTTGGGGAATTCATCGCCCTGCAGCGCGAGGCGGTGCTCGAGCGCCGAGGGATGCACGGGCGCTGCCCCGTTCGCGAAGAAAAAAGTTACCTCGGCAATCGAGAGTCCTTCATCTTTCATCGCCCGACATGCCCTTACGGTGCCAAGACCCGGTCGGATCGCCGCATTGACTTTTCGTCCCGGTGGGACGCCCTTATGGAAGGCTTCCGGCCGTGCCGCCGGTGCACCCCGTGAGGATGAGGAGCCGATGGAGATGACGGACAGAAAATACCCGGACCGGCCCTTGGTGGGTGTGGGCGCCGTCGTCTTTCGAAACGACGAGGTGCTCCTGGTCCAGCGGGGGCGTGAACCCGCCTACGGGCTCTGGTCTTTGCCCGGTGGTCTCGTCAAAGTGGGGGAAAGTTTGGAGGCGGCCGTGCGAAGGGAAGTTCTCGAAGAGACGGGGGTCCTCGTGAAAGTGTTAGATGTGATTGCCTGCCTCGATCGGGTTATTGCGGACGGGAAAGGACGCATCGCGTACCATTATGTTCTCGTGGACTTTCTGTGCGAACTTGTGGCCGGCGAGCCCAAGCCGGGAAGTGACGTCTTGGCCTGCGCCTACGTCGCCCCTGAAAACCTCCCGGGCTTGGAACTCACCCGAGGCGCCGCCGAAGTGATTCGCCGCGCCACGGAAAGGCGCCGAGCCGGTTTGCCCCCCGTGTATGACCCGCTTTTATAGAGGGGGCCCTCCGATGATGCGGATTCCGGCCGATGCCGATCTTTGCACTTCTTCCCATGGGGTGCCGGCCCCTGCCCATTTTACGTCCTCGTAAATCCTATCCTGTGTCGTTCGACTCCAGGAAGGTCCGAAATCTGGCCTCTGATCTTTCCAGAACAAATGCCGTTCCTTTCATGCCCAAGGTTCTTCTCTCGGCTCAGGCCGAGGTCACCCTTTGGATCGCAGGCGCCGGCCTGTCCGCACCTGATGCCGGGGCACCAGTTTCTAATTAGCCCAAGTTTGTCACATGTATGTTCAAAAAGAGGGGATTGTCGCGATTTTGCCCAT
>JBBFKW010000022.1:0-33885 GCA_037481835.1 Desulfosoma sp.
CACAGCCGGCCACATGTGAGCAATGACAATCCTTACTCGGAGGCCCATTTTAAGACCCTCAAGTATTGTCCGCAGTTTCCAGGACGTTTCGGTTCGATCCAAGACGCCCGATCCTTTTGCCGGGATTTTTTCACTTGGTACAACCAGGAACATCGCCACTCAGGCATCGGACTGGTCACGCCGGAGCAGCTCCACTATGGATTGGCGGCTCAGGTGGTAGATCAACGCCGCCAGGTCCTTAAGGCTGCCTTTGAAGCCAATCCTGCCCGTTTCAAAGGCAAGATGCCGCAGCCTCCGGCTTTGCCAACCGCCGCTTGGATCAACAAGCCGGCAAGCGATGGCCTAAGAGTCTAATTCTTCCCCGGAGGTGTCTCATTTCCATTGACACATTCCGAGGGGCTCTTCTGCGCCGGGAAGGTCTCGACTCCTCCAACCTGACCGCATGGCGAAGACAGAGAGAGGAAGGGCCATTGGAGGCCCTTTCTTCCCGGAAAAGGGGGCCTAAGCCCACACCGGTCGATCCCCTCGCAAGGCGGGTCGCCGAGCTGGAACGTGAAAACCAACAGATTCGTGACCGGATCAAGAAAGCCCAAACCATCATCGAAGTTCAAAAAAAATTTCAGAACTCATGGGAATTCCCGAAACCAGCGGGGACAACTCATGAGCGCGGCAATCCAATGGCGAACCGAGGTGGGGACCATCCAGGCCTGTGATGCCTTTTTTAAGACCCTCAAGTATTGTCCGCAGTTTCCAGGACGTTTCGGTTCGATCCAAGACGCCCGATCCTTTTGCCGGGATTTTTTCACTTGGTACAACCAGGAACATCGCCACTCAGGCATCGGACTGGTCACGCCGGAGCAGCTCCACTATGGATTGGCGGCTCAGGTGGTAGATCAACGCCGCCAGGTCCTTAAGGCTGCCTTTGAAGCCAATCCTGCCCGTTTCAAAGGCAAGATGCCGCAGCCTCCGGCTTTGCCAACCGCCGCTTGGATCAACAAGCCGACAACCGATGGCCTGAGAGTCTAATTCTTCACCGGAGGTTTCTCATTCCCATTGACACATTCCGCGTCGATACTTGGGTATGGCGACAATCCATGAGGGCCATCATGCGTTGAACAAAAACCCCAAGGTCGAAATTTTGGGCTCTTGCCTCACAATCTCCACGCAAAGCCCGGGCTTTTTCTGGCGTCATATTTTTTACCGCATCCATGAGAGTTTCCACAGACGAATCAGGCTCCAAGAGCAGGCCCGTTTGCTCGTGGATGACACTTTCGGCCACGCCTCCCTCACGAACGCCGATCACGGGTTTTCCGGAAGCCATGGCTTCCAAGGGAACCATGCCGAAATCTTCCTCTTTGGGGATATAAATCACGGCGATGCAAGTGCCTAAAAGTTCAAGCAGGACGTCTTCACCAACAGTGCCGAGAAAAACCACGTTGGGCAAGCCTTCACCCAACCGACGCAGGTGTTTTTCTTCCGGCCCTGCAGAGACGACCACAAGGCGCTTTTCCGGCATGCGCCTGAAAGCCTCAATGATGCGATCTACGCGCTTGAGCCGATCCAGGCGGGCGACGGAGAGATAAAAGTTTTTTTGGCCGCGATATGAATAAAGGCTGGTTTCACACGGAGGGTATATAACTATGGCATCGCGATGAAGATATCGGCGAATGCGGCGGCGAACGGTTTGACTGTTGCAAACGAGAACATCCATGGAGGTCACGGCAGCTTCAAATTGTCGGCGATACCAATTTAGGAAGACGCGGAAGAAAGCTCTTAATGGCGCCGGGACGGACCGCGTGAAAAATGCGCTTTGATCATAGGCAAAGCGAGGTGGGGTATGACAATAGAGAATGTTGCGATGGGCTACGCCCGAGAGCACGGCAAGGGGGGCGTATGAGCCGCTGAAGACGACCGTTTCATATTTTGCAAGCCTTTTTCCTTTTGACAAGAACACAAAGCACAGAAAAAGCTGTCTTAGAAAAGGAACGGATACCCTGGGAGCTAAAGGAAACAGGGGCCCCGAAAAAACTCTGGGGAAATACGGGTGTGCAGCTCGGGCGTATCCGCACACCAGATGTGACGCCGCCTCTCGAGCAAGAAGGCATGAAAGTTTACCCCCTCCGTCTGCGGTTTCAAAATAGTCGTGAACTACAGCCGTCTTGCCCATTTCCTGCCTCGCCTTGACCCAAGTTCGTTTTATGTTTTTTCAAATTTACACATGATCCAGCTTCTTGCAAGTTCAGAATATGTCACACATGTTGGATGCGCTCCATGACATCTTGCCCTCACTCGACAATAAGGTTGACAGGATGTCCCCACTCGCTATAGTCGCAAAACAGCGGTGGCCGGCCTGATTTTTTTGCCGGATAAAGCAAGCTTTTTGTAGGGGCGGCACTTTTCCTTGACGGCCAAATGGAGGAGGTTGCGTTCGAAATTCATGCGAGCTTTTCACACATACTGGGATTTGCTTTTCTACAAAGCTTTAGCCGATCTTCGATCTGAGGCGCGCAGGTATTATATAGCGTATTTGTGGTGGGTGATAGAACCCGTACTAGAGATGCTGGTCTTCTACCTGGTGTTTGCCGGGCTTCTAAAACGCGGTGGCCCCAACTTTGTTCAGTTTCTCCTTGTCGGTCTAGTGGTTTGGAAGTGGTTTGAAATCACGGTGAAACATTGCGGGTTCGCCATCATCAACAGTTCCGGGCTTATCCGGCAAGTGGCCATCCCTAAGATCCTTTTCCCACTCGTAGTCATCCTGACGGACACCTTCAAGGCGATGTTCGCCTTTGGTGTGGTTTTTCTCTTTCTTCTTGTCAGCGGTTTCGGACCCAGCAAAGCTTACGCCGCGCTGCCGTTATTGTTCGTCGTTCAGAGTCTTATCATTGCTGCAGTAGGTTGCCTTTTTGCCGCCATCACACCTTTTTTCCCTGACTTCATGCTTATTGTTTCTCATATCCTGCGGCTCATCTTCTACCTATCGGGAATCTTCTATGACCCGATAAAAATTCCCGAACCGCATCGCTCTTTGTTTTTTCTTAATCCATTGGCTCGTCTTGTGTCAGATTACCGGAGAGTCCTCATCGAAGGGTTATGGCCAGATCCTTTGCCTTTAATTATCCTCGGGCTTCTGTCGCTCCTTGTCTTTCTCTTGGTGTTCCGATTCATGGGGCGTTATGAGACCATTTACCCGCGCATTGTCAGGTGACGCCCATGGACAATCTGTCCCCCGTCATTGAGCTCAGAAATGTGGCCTATTACTATCTGAAAAGAACAGGATATTTTTCCAAAGAGAAATTTTGGGCGCTCAAGGACGTTTCCTTTACCCTTTACAAGGGAGAGAGCCTGGGCGTGATCGGACGAAACGGGTCCGGGAAGACAACGCTTCTTCAGCTTCTCGCTGGCATCACATCGCCGGATAAAGGAGAGGTCATAAATTACGGCCATACGGCATCGCTCTTATCTCTACAGGCAGGATTTATTCCGTACCTCACGGGCAGGGAAAACACGATCCTCAACGGGCTGATTCTTGGTATCGGGCTTGGCGCAATTCGTGAGAAGATGGAGGAGATCCGAGAGTTTTCTGGTTTGGGCGAGTTTTTTGATCAGCCAATCAGCAGCTATTCCTCGGGGATGCGCGCCCGCCTGGGCTTTTCCATCGCCTTTCAGCTGGATCCGGATGTACTTTTGGTTGACGAGGTTCTTGGCGTCGGAGACGAAGTTTTCAGGGAGAAATCATCCGCCAAGATGAAGGAAAAAATCCGTTCGAACAAGACGGTTGTTCTCGTCTCCCACCAGCTTGCTTCAATCCAAGAACTATGCGGGAGGACCGTGTGGATTGAAGGAGGGGAGAGTCGCGCCGTGGGAAAGACGGAGGACGTGCTTAAGGAATACAGGGCTTTTTTAAAAGGCAACGGACACGGTCGGCCGAGCCGATTCACGAAAAACTGAAAACGTAACCGTTCCAAATGGTGATCCGAGGACCAGGCGTAAGAACGGAAAAATCACTTTGAGCGGGCTCGATGAATCGGTCGAGGACTAACGAAATCCTCAAAGGCCTTCATGAGCGCGCGCATGAGGAGAGCGGGTTTTTTTTGGGCAACGAGGACAACGACCTTGCTGAGCAGACGGAAGGTCATGACCCAGGGGAGGAAAGCCGGGTGATGCAATCGGGTGTAGTGGAGCGTGCTGAGCGTTTCAAAATATGTGACCCAGGCAGCGCTCACGGGCGTGGAAGGCCCGATTCCACTGAGACTGGCGCTGCCCTTATGAAGGACGATGCTGGGACGACACCAGGCTAGATCGTACCCTGCGCGCCGGGCTCGACGGCAAAAGTCCATTTCTTCATAAAAGAGAAAAAAATCTTCATTGAGGAAACCCACCTTCCGAAAAACGTCAGTGCGCGCAAAGAAGGAGGCCCCGAAAACATAGTCCAACCGGGGTTCGGGAAGATAAGCAATTTCGTGGAGCCCCCGACCCCCATAAAGGGGCTTGAAGACGGTGGATAAAGGGAAATAGCGGCACCCTCCCGCGCACTGAAGACGGAATGGATCGTCCATGTGCACAACCGTCGAGCCGAAGACGCCGGCACTTTTTTTTTGGTCGGCACAGCGCAGCAGTGCACCCAAAGCGTCGGAATGCACCAAGGTGTCATTATTCAAGAGCCAAACGAAATCGCTTCCCCACTCAACGGCCACCCGGATGCCCGAGTTGTTTCCCGCTGCGAATCCCAGGTTGGCATTATTCTTGATTAAAACGAAGGGCGCGGAGGACGCCCCAGGCGATGGGGAGCCCTCTCCGAGAATGGAAATGCGCTTTTCTGGGAAGCGCGTTCGTGCCCAGTTGAGTATATGGTCTGTAGATTTGTCCGTGGACCCGTTGTCGCACACGATGATGCGGCGGGGAAGCGATTTGCTTCGAATGAGAGATTCGAGGCACGGGACCGTAAGGTGAGAGCCGTTCCAATTAAGCACGATAACGGAAACGTCCGTTAACGAAGTGCGATGTTCCATTAGTGATCCTTCCGCTTGGCTCCCTTTTCACCTTCCAATCATTGTTTTCCGAGTATTTCAAGGAAAAAGGCCGCCGTTTCTCGTGCCTCCCGCTTGTGGCAATAATCTTGCGCGGTTCTTATCCCCTCTGTCGCGATCTTTTCTCGAAGCGAGTCGTGCTCGAGCAGATATAAGATGGCCTCCACCATGCCTGAGGGCTCTCCCGGCCTGACCAAGAGGCAATTTTCCCCGTGTCGCGCGTATTCACTGACGCCTCCCACTTCCGTCAAGACACAGGCTGTCCCGCATGCCATGGCTTCCAAGGCGCAACGGCCGAACCCCTGAAAGTCGGAGGCGTCCAGGAAGACGTCTGCTTCAGAATAAATATGCGCAAGTCGATTCTGGTTTACCACGATCCCCTCGTCGCGATAGGGGAAAGGAAGACCGTAGGAGGAAAGAAAGCGATCGCCGAAGAGCACGATTTCCACGTCCGGCCGGGCTCGATGAAGCATGGAAAGGGCCTTGACCAGACGAGGAAATCCTCGTCGACGTGTTCTTGGTCGAGCCATAGCTAGCACTTTCGGGCGTTGACGGAGTATATCCCTCGGATAGAACATGGAAAGATCCATTCCAAGCCGGATTTTTCGAGGCCGGCACCCATGCCGAGCCAACATGTGGGCAAGCCAGTCGGACTTGACAATGTGGTGACGAAAACACTTATAGGTTTGAAGAACTTTCTCGCGGCTTGGCCGATCCGATTCTGGAAAAAACCATGGTTCGTAGTCTTGGAGAAAATACACTCCCTCTTTGGCTCTACCCTGGAGTACCAGCTCTCTTACGGGTTCAGCCGTGGTCCAAAGGGTGGCAACGGCGATGTCGGTTGGAGGCAGTTCAGAGACCAGTTCCTCAAAATTTCGAAAAATCATGGGGCGCCCATACATTCGGGTCCAGTCGTAAACGGCGGGGTCCTCAAAGAGGGCGGCGATTTTAGCTTCGATGCCCATCAGGATGAGCTCGTTAACGATCTGGATGACACTCAGCACGCCACCGGCGACCACCAGATTGTGCAAGACATAGGTGACCTTTGTTGCCTCCGGCCGGAAAAAACGGGAATTCCAGTGGGATCGAACTACCTCGCGCTTTGCCGCGGGGAGTTCCCGAATCCCCCGAATAATGCCCCGCCCAAGGGACTTAAGATCCTTGTTGCGCCATGCTTCAAGAATGGTACGTGCCGTCTTCCATATGGTGGGTATGGGATCGGGACGGAGAGGGCCCCGCAAAGCTTCTCGCACTTCACGAAGGGGATTGGTTTGGAGGAAGGCACGATATTGTCTTGAGTATTCCGTTGCCCAAAGTTGGTCGAAAATACGGCGATTTTCTCGGTATCTTTGATCCCGATCTTGAAAAGAAGCACGCCCTTTATGGTACACAAAAACATTTTCAGCCACGACGGTGCGATAGCCGTGCGAGGTGAGCCTCATGCAAAGATCTGAATCTTCGCAATATCCCCGACCGTAGCGCTCGTCGAAAAAACCGACAACTTGCAGGGCCGATCTTCGCAGCAGCATGCAAAACCCCACACCGGTGACTACATCCGAAATCTTGCCGGCGCGGGTTCTCGAGAGCCAGGAATCCAAAGCGATAAAATCTGTTCCGGGAGGCATAGGGATGGAAATTTGCGACGCGTAATTGGTGAGCGGGTTTACGGAGGCGATTCGATTGTCGGAGGCGGCGCAGATCAACAACCTTTCCAACCATTCGGGTGGGACTACCACGTCGCTATTCAGAAGGACGATAAAAGGCGCATCGCCCATCATCATCCCTTTGTTGCAGGATTTGACAAAGCCGAGGTTTTCTTGGTTTCTATGGACAGACACGTTGGCTCTGGAAAAGAGGAGAGCGTGAAGACGCTGCCGGGTGAAGGCATCGCTGCCGTCGTCGATGACGATAAGCCGATAGAGGTTTTCGGGTGTGTGGGCAAAAAGGGAGAGCAGACAATCCGTGACGTATGTAAGATTATTACAGATGGGGATGATGATGTCGCATAGAGACCGATCGAAATACTGACCGAGTAGGGGCATGTATCTCCTTTCCTGAGGGGCTCAACTACCGTGTTGTGATGCCTGCTGCCGCGCCATGGCACCACTTGTTGACAATACAATCTCGTTGCAAAGCGAATCCATTGCCGTCACTGGGATCAAGAAATCAGAAGGTGCCATTCAGCATGACCGTTTTGCTCACCCCAGAGAATTCAAAAAATTATATCATGCAAGAAAGAAAAGGAGCAAGACAGGCTGTGACACTGATGGCAGAAGGTTTAGCTTCTTAACGCCTGAAATGGAAAAGCAGAGGATAAGATGCAGTGACGTTTCGTGTGGGAGAGCCTAAATGGTGAAAGGTGATGACGTCAGATCGGGTTTCGTCGTTTTGGTGGGGGCGCCCAACGTGGGAAAATCCACGCTCATGAACCAGGTGCTCAAGGAAAAGATCAGCATCACGTGCCCCAAACCCCAGACGACGCGAAACCGGATTCTCGGCATCTACAACACGGCTCGCTGCCAGATGGTTTTCGTGGACACGCCGGGTATTCATCGAGCGCGCGACAGCTTCAATAAAATCCTTGTGGAGACGGCGTTAAGCGCCTTGGCCGACGTGGATGTCATCGCCTTTATCGCGGATGTGACGGCCAAGGGAACGGACCTGGACCGGTTCGTCCTCCAGGCCATGGAAAAACTCACCGTCCCGGTGGTGCTTGTGCTCAACAAGGTGGATCTTCTCAAAGACAAAGGGGCCCTGCTGCCGCTGATCCAACGCTTTGCGGAGATGCGTGATTTTGCCGCCGTCGTGCCCGTATCGGCCCTCAAGGGCCATGGGGTGGAGGAGCTGGTGGCGGAGTTGGAAAAGCTTCTTCCCGAAGGGCCCCGCTATTACCCCGAAGATGCCGTGACGGACCAGCCGGAACGGTTCCTTGCGGCCGAAATCGTTCGGGAAAAGGTGTTTCATCTGACCGAGGAAGAAGTTCCCTACGCGACGGCGGTTACGGTAGACGTGTTCAAGGACGAGCCGGAACGAAACCTGGTGCGCATCGAAGCGACCATCCATGTGGAGCGGGATTCCCAAAAGGGGATCGTCATCGGCAAGGCCGGGGCGAGGCTTAAAGAAATCGGCCGGCAGGCCCGGGAAGGCTTGGAACGGCTCTTGGGATGCCGGGTATACTTGGGCCTTTATGTGCGCGTGCAGAAAAACTGGCGGCGTGACCGGCGGGTGCTGGGGGAGTTCGGCTACCGGGTGCCGCGGAAAGGGTAGGGGGAAGGCGTCGGGCGGGCTGAAGTGCAGGGGACGGCTGGTTGAAAAATCACCGCAGAGACGCAGAGGACGCTGAGGCGGGGTGCACGAAAATCGTGCGGCCCGTTTTGTTTCGGGCCGGTGCGCTGAGAGGCCGCCGCGGCCCGAGGCCGCGCCCCTTCGGGGCGACTGGGATGGCCGGGGCCCGCATCAATTCGTGATTTCGACGAGAAGAGGATCGTCCCCCACCCGCCGAGCGTTCGGGATAGAGAATCTCGGCGGGCGAGGCCCCCCCTTCCAAGATGCGGCACTGGCGGCATCATTCCGGGACTCGGGCCGTGTCAGGATCAGCGCTCCTGGAGGAGGCGGTCCACGGGGAGGTAGACGGCGCCCATGCGGCGGGCGATTTCATAGGCGCAGCCGCCGGCCATGGGATCCAATTCCGTGTCCACGAAGACGGCCTGGATGCCGTGGCGCCGGACTTCTCGGGCGTAATGAAAGGTTTCGTCCACGGGATCCGCCCCGAAGGCGCTCATGTTGGGCCGCCCGTCGGAAAAAAGGAGCATGACGGGGACGGTTTCCGGGTTCTTGCGCTTTTCCTGCACGAGGAGCCGAAGGCCGAGATGGAGCCCCAGGGCGAGGGGCGTTCGGCCCCCGACGGGCAGCGCGTCCACGGCCGATGCGGCATCGCGGATGTTGTGGGTGATCGGCAGCAGGACTTCCGCCGTCGTGTGCCGGAAGGTCACAATGCCCAGTTTGTCCCGCCGCAGGTAAAGATCGCGAAGGAGGGCGTCGATCACCCCTTTGGTGATGGACATGCGGTCGTTACTGCGCATGCTGGCGCTGGAATCCACGACCAGGACCAAGGAAAGGCCCGTCTTGCGCGAGCGCTTCCGAAGCCGGATGTCCTGAGGCAAAAGAATGGGCCGGCCGTTTCCGTTTCCGTGATGCCGAAAAGGCTGATAGGGGGCGGCGGCCCGAAGGGTTCCCAGAAGGGAGAGGTGGGCGGCGTCTTCCCCGGATGCGGGGTGCCGAACGCCGTAAACCGTTCCCGAATGCTTGGAAAGCGGAAGCGAAAACCGCCGGCCGGGATGGGTGCCCGGATCGATCCGGTGCCACGGCATGGAGGCGATCACGGTGCGGCTCGTGGGACAAAGATGCGTCACGCATTCCACGGGCGATGCGTACGTTTTTCCGGTGCCGGAGCTTTTCGGCACATTGTGATGCACGGGGACCCAGGGCTGCACGTCCCCGGATCCCGCGCCCGTTTCCGACTGCAGGAGATCCTTCAGTTTTCCTTCATCCAGATCCGCCTTTTCCAAGGGGGTTTTCTTCACCCGGTGCGGGAGCACGAGCCGGGCGGCCAGGTGGAGGTCATCCGCACAGACGGACTCCCGCCCTTCCAGAGCGGCGTTGGCGCGCGCCGCCTTGATCATGGCGATGTCCGCCCGATGGCCGTCCGTGCCCATGGCCAGGGCGATGCGGGAGGCGAGCTGGAGGAGCTCTTCCGTAAACCCGATGGTCAGGAGACGTTCCCGGGCGCATCGGATGCGTTCGGCGAGGGCGCGGTCTTCGGCGGCCCATCGGGATCGAAATCCTTCCGGGTCGGCTTCGAATTCCAGCCGGCGTTTCACGATTTCCACGCGGTCTTCCACCGAGTCGATCCCCCGGATGGTGACCGACAACCCGAAACGGTCCAGGAGCTGGGGCCTAAGGTCCCCTTCTTCGGGGTTCATGGTGCCCACGAGGATGAATCGGCTGGCGTGGCTGAAGCTGATCCCTTCCCGTTCCACCACGTTTCGCCCCGATGCGGCGGCATCCAAGAAGAGATCCACGATTTGGTCGTTCAGGAGGTTGACTTCGTCCACGTAAAGGATGCCCCGGTGGGCGTCGGCGAGCAGGCCCGGTTCGAAAGCCTTCTTTCCGGTTTTCAGGGCCTTTTCGATGTCGATGGTGCCGAGCAGGCGGTCTTCGGTGGTGCCGATGGGAAGATTGACGAGCCGAACCGGGCGTTCCACGACGGGAAGGGTTTCGCCGGACTCGGCCCGATCCCGGCACGACGGGCACCACTCGTCGGGGGCGTCCGGATCGCAGCGGAACGGACAGTTTTCCACGACCCGGATCGTGGGCAAGAGATCCGCCAGAGCGCGCACTCCCGTGGATTTGGCCGTGCCCCGTTCCCCCTTGATGAGGACGCCGCCGAGGGACGGGTCCACTACGTTGAGGAGCAGGGCCCGCTTCATGAGGTCTTGCCCGACGAGGGCCGAAAAGGGGAAAGTCCGTTCCGCTGCAGAGAGTCGTTTCGTCATGGTGCCCGGGGCTCTATCCTGTCAATGGTCGTCGCGTTGGCACAGTTCCACGAGGACGCCGCCGGTGGCCTTGGGGTGGAGGAAGGCGATGCGGGCGCCTCCGGCCCCTTTTCGGGGCGTCTGGTCGATGAGCAGCACGCCCTTCGCTTTCAGTTCTTCTAAGGCCGCGTCGATGTCGTCCACGCGGAAGGCGATATGATGCACCCCTTCGCCCTTTTTTTCAATGAACTTGGCCACGGGACCGTCGGGGGCGGTGGATTCCAGGAGTTCCACTTCCGTGTCGCCCACGGGGAAGAAGGCCGTGGTGACCTTTTGTTCTTCCACGGTTTCCCGGCCGTGGTCGGGCAGGCCCAGGAGGCCGTGGTAGATCTTGGCTGCTTCGTCGATGGATTTTACGGCGATGCCGATGTGGTCCACTTTGAGTACTCTCATGGGGATCCTCCTTGGTGAGTGGGTTGGTGGTTGGTTGATCGTTCGAAAAAAGAAAATTCACCGCAGAGACGCAGAGGGCTCAGAGGCAGGGGCGCACGGTCCGTGCGCCCCTGCAGGCGCTGTGGCGCTGAGACGCCGCCACAGCGCCCGGCCCCGCGCCTTCGGCGCAATCCGGCTTTCCCCGGCAGGGGAGAGCGCGGCCCCCGCCTGCGCCTTAGCCCCGGGTGGGGGTGAGCACGATGCGGTGGATCCCGTCTTTCAGCACGGGGGTGTTGAAGTTGATCAAAAGGCCCACGGGGCAGCCCGTGAGCCGCAGGTACGTGAGCACCTGGGCCGTGTGGATGGGTTCGATCCTTTCGCACGCTTTGAGCTCCACGATGACCGTCTCTTCCACCAGAAAGTCCAAGCGGTAGCCGCAATCCAGGGTTCGTCCCTTGTAGGCGAGGGGGAGCGGATGTTGGCGCCTGTAGGAGACACCCCGGAGGTTGAGTTCATGGGCCAGGCATTCTTCGTAGGCGGATTCCAGAAGGCCCGGTCCCAAGTGCCGGTGCACCTCAATGGCCGCACCGATGATCGCCGAGGTGATTTCGTTGACTTCCATGGCGCCCCCTCTAACGGGAGGCGTGCGCGAAGCGCCGGCGCTTTGGGGCGCGGCGGCGTCTCAGCGCCGCGCCCCAAGCCTCTGCGGCCTCTGCGCCTCTGCGGTGAAATTTATTCCTTGAGCCACCGAGCCAGCACGCCCTGCACGGCCCGGTAGGGGCTTTCCCGCTTTTCCGCGATGGCTTCCACCAGCGCGTCCAGTTCCCCGTCGGCTTTGAGCCGATCCCGAATGCGCCGGAACAGTTCCCCGTGGATCATCTGGAGCGTCTCTTCCCGGGCGCGGCGCCGCCTCTTTTCTTCAAGGGCGCCCGATTCTTCCAGAAACCGCCGGTGGGACCGGATTGCGTCCACCAGGTTGTCAATCCCTTGGTCTTCCACCGCCACCGTTTTCACCACGGGCGGGGTCCAGGGCCGTTCCCGAATGTGGGCGTCCTGTTCCACGCGGGTCGTCACTTCCGCGTAGAGCTGGTCCGCACCGGGCCGATCCGCCTTATTGATCACGAAAATGTCGGCGATTTCCATCACGCCGGCTTTCATGCTCTGGATCGTATCGCCCAGTCCGGGGACCAGGACGAGGCAGGTCGTATCGGCCAGCCGAATGATGTCCACTTCGTCCTGGCCGACCCCCACCGTTTCGATGATGATGACGTCTTTTCCGAAGGCGTCCAGCACCTTGACGACTTCGCCCGTGGCCTTGGCCAAGCCCCCGAGGAACCCCCGCGTGGCCATGCTCCGGATGAACACCCCCGGGTCCGTGGAAAGGCGGCTCATGCGCACCCGGTCCCCCAGGACCGCACCGCCCGTAAAGGGACTGCTGGGGTCCACGGCGATGATCCCCACGGTGAAACCTTCGCGGCGCAGGGCGAAGGTGAGCTTGTCCGTCAGGGTGCTCTTTCCCGCTCCGGGCGATCCCGTGATCCCCACGATGTAGGCCCGGCCCGTGTGGGCATAGAGCCGTTCCATCTCCTTCACGGCGCGCTCGTCTTCGTCTTCCAGCCAGCTGATGAGGCGCGCCGCGGCTCGAGGCGATCCCGCCAAGACTTGTTCTGCGTAATCCTGACCCATGACCCCTCCGCTAGTCGCGGCGGCGGACGTTTTGTTTGATGAATTCCACGATCTTGGCCGTGGGTGTTCCCGGGCCGAAGATTTCCGCCACACCGGCCTTTTTCAGCTCCGGGACGTCTTCCGACGGGATGATGCCGCCGCCGACGACGAGCACGTCGTCCAGGCCTTTTTCCTTCAGGAGCTGCACGACCCGGGGGAAGAAGTACATGTGCACCCCCGAAAGGCTGGACAGGCCCACCACGTCGGCGTCTTCCTGCAGGGCGGTTTCCACGATCATTTCCGGGGTTTGTCGAAGGCCCGTATAGACCACCTCCATGCCGGCTTCGGCGAAAATGCGCGCCAACAGCTTGGCGCCGCGGTCATGGCCGTCCAAGCCGGGTTTCGCCACGATGATCTTGATCTTTCTTTGTTCCGTCATGGCTGTCGCTCCTCCACTTTATTGACGCGAAACGGCACAGCGCTTCGCGAAGCGCACGTTCTTGGGGCTCGGCGGCTTATCAGCACCGCACCCCAAAGGAAGTTTCTCTGCGATCTCCGCGCCTCTGCGGTGAATATTCCTTACACGAATTCCTTCGGCCGGTATTCCCCGAAGATGTCCCGCCACACGTCGCAGATTTCGCCGATGGTGGCCCGCGCTTTCACCGCTTCGATGACGGCCGGCATGACGTTTTCATCGGATTGGGAGACTTCACGCAGTTTGTCCAATGCCGCCTTCCACTTGGCCTGATCACGTTCGGCGCGCAATTTCTTGAGCTTGGCCGCTTCGATTTCCCCCACCTTCATGTCGACTTTCAGGAGGTTGGTGGGTTCCGGTTCTTCCATGGTGTACTTGTTGATCCCCACGTAGACCCGTTCCCCCGTTTCGATTTCTTTTTGGAACCGGTAGGCGCTGTCCTGGATTTCCTTCTGGATGTATCCCTGTTCGATGGCCGCCAGGGTTCCGCCCATGGCGTCGATCTTCTTGATGTATTCTTCGATGTCCGCTTCGATCTTGTCCGTCATGGCTTCCACGAAGTAGGACCCGGCCAGGGGATCGATGGTATCCGTTGCGCCGCTTTCTTCCGCTACGATCTGCTGGGTGCGCAGGGCCACCGTAACGGCTTCCTGGGTGGGCAGGCACAGGGCTTCGTCGTAGGAATTGGTGTGGAGCGACTGGCAGCCGCCCAAGGCCGCCGCATAAGCCTGCAGGGCCACCCGGACGATGTTGTTCAGGGGCTGCTGGGCCGTGAGGGTCACACCGCCCGTCTGCACGTGGTAGCGCATCATCATAGATCGCGGGTCCTTGGCGCCGAAGCGTTCCTTCATGATGCGCGCCCACACGCGCCGCCCGGCCCGGAACTTGGCCACTTCTTCCAGGACGTTGGTAAAGGCGTTGAAGAAGAAGCTCAGGCGCGGGGCGAAGCTATCCACGGCAAGACCGCGGTCCACGCAGGCCTGCACGTAGGCGATGCCGTCGGCGATGGTGAAGGCCATTTCCTGGGCCGCCGTGGATCCCGCTTCCCGGATGTGATAGCCGCTGATGGAAATGGTGTTCCACTTCGGCACGTGCTTGAAGCAGTAGTCGATCAAATCCACCGTGAGGCGCATGCTGGGTTTGGGCGGGAAGATGTATTGGCCGCGGCAGATGATTTCCTTGAGGATATCGTTTTGGACCGTGCCACCCACCTTGTCGAAGGGCACGCCCTGTTCTTCGGCGATGGCGAGATACATGGCGAGAAGCACGGTGGCCGGCGCGTTGATGGTCATGGAGGTCGTGACCTTATCCAGGGGGATGCCGTCGAAAAGGATTTTCATATCGTCCAGGGAATCGATGGCCACCCCCACCTTGCCCACTTCGCCCATGGACAGGGGATGGTCGCTGTCGTATCCCGCCTGGGTGGGCAGGTCGAAAGCCACGCTCAGGCCCGTCTGACCCTGTTCCAAGAGGTAGCGGTACCTCTTGTTGCTTTCCCGGGCGTTTCCGAACCCGGCGTACTGCCTCATGGTCCAGAACCGGCCGCGGTACATGGTAGGCTGCACCCCCCGCGTGAACGGAAACTGGCCCGGGTAGCCCAGGTCCCGTTCGTAGTCCAGACCCTGGACGTCCAGCGGCGTGTAGAGCCGTTCGATGGGCGTTCCCGAAATGCTCGTGAAGACCGACTTGCGTTCGGGCGCCTTGGGCAGGGTTTTGGCCAGGATGGTTTTTTCCCAGTTGTCTTTTCCGGCCCGGATACGTTCCAATTCCTTGTCGTCAAACATGATGACCCTCCTCGATCGCTTTCCGCGTTGGCCCAAAAAACGCCCGGGGCCGCCGAAGGGAAACGCCCCTTCGGGCCGGCGGGCGTTGAAAACGGTATCGGCGTGGAGACGTATTGACAAGAAAGGAAGACGACGCTACGGGCAAGGCAAGGCTAAGGGTGTGCGGCGTTTGGGGAGGAAAGGAGAAGCCCGTCACGTCTTTTGTCCCATCGTTTGCGCGGGAAAGGGAATCGACCGCTGGATAAGCCGCATGAACCTGCGCAGGAACGATTTTCTTATACCTTTTGATGCCGGGGGATGCAAGGGCCCACCGCGGGCAACGGCTCGAAATATCCCCGACTCTTACCCTGAAACCCATTTTTCATATCGACAGTTCTACGGAAGGAGACCGCCATGGCAACGCTTCAAGGGATGATCGACGATCTCAAAAAACGGCTCGACCCCGCCGCAGTGGGCATGTTCGCGTGCCACAACGGGGTGGTGCGGGCGACGAGCCGCGACGGCCGTCCGGCCACGGCGCTGGATATCGACTGTGACCGGGACGCCTGGGACCGCGTACTGGCGGACGTGCGCTCCCGGCCGGGGATCGCCGCCGTGGAAGCCTACCTCCACACGGGCCGCCGGCAGGTCGGGGAGGATGTGCTCCTGGTGGTGGTGGCCGGGGACATCCGGGAAAACGTCTTCCCCGTGCTGGAAGAGGCCGTCAACCGATTGAAAAAGGAAGCCGTGAAAAAGAAGGAGTGGTTGGCCTAACCCTTGAGGATCGGGCGAGCTTCCTTTCGGGCCGGAGGCCCCGCCCTTCCAGGGTTCCCCATCCCCCCGGCCGTGATGGCGAGAGACTCCAATGCTCGCGCCTTCCTGGAGAGACTTTCATACAAAATGTAGCGGCTGCGGCCCATTCGACTGGAGGGCCCGGCCGTCTTGAGGGAAAAAAGGGCCGGTTGGCGAAGGATTGAACCGGTTGGAACCCGCTGTCCCGTCAGGGGCGGACAGACGCTGGGAGTGGCCGAAGAAATCGAGGTCCCCAAGAGCCCTCTCCCCCCCGCAGGGAGGAGGCCGGCGTTAAGACCTGCCCTCTCCACCCCGCAGGGAGGAGGCCGGCGTTAAGAACTGTCCTCTCCCCCCCGCAGGGGGGGAGAGGGTGGGGTGAGGGGGGGCCTCAGAGGTTGATCTTCTGCACCAGGGACTTTACGGCGTCCACGGACTTTTGGAACGCGGCCTTCTCTTCGGGCAGCAGCGTGATTTCAATGACCTGTTCGACGCCGCCCGCGCCCAGCTTCACCGGAACTCCCACAAAGTAACCGCCCACGCCGTATTCCTTATCGCAGTAAGCGGCGCACGGCATGATCCGCTTCTTGTCCTTGAGGATGGATTCAGCCATGCTCACCGCCGACGCCGACGGGGCGAAGAAGGCGCTTCCCGTTTTCAGGAGATTGACGATTTCCGCGCCGCCGTTTCGCGTGCGGTCCACCAGCGCCGCGATTTTTTCCGCGGGCAAGAGGTCCGGGAGCGGAATGCCCGCCACCGTGGAATACCGGGGCAGAGGCACCATGGTGTCGCCATGGCCGCCGAGCACGAAGGCGGTCACGTCTTCCACGGACACGTTGAGTTCCATGGCGATGAAGGCGCGGAACCGGGCCGCATCCAGCACGCCGGCCATGCCCATGACCCGGTTCGTCGGAAAGCCGCTCACCTTGTGCGCCACATACACCATGGCGTCCAACGGGTTGGAGACGATGATGAGGTAGGCGTTGGGCGAATACTTGGCGATCTGTTCGGTCACCGCCTTGACGATTTCCGTGTTCTTAAAGAGGAGATCGTCGCGGCTCATACCCGGTTTTCGCGGCAGTCCCGCCGTAATGATCACCACGTCGGAATCGGCCGTGTCCTTGTAATCGTTGGTGCCGATGATGGTGGCATCGAAGCCTTCTACCGGGGAGGCCTGCATGAGGTCCAGGGCTTTTCCCTGGGGCATCCCGTCGATGATATCGATGAGGCACACGTCGCCCAGTTCCTTGGACGCCGCCCAATGGGCCGCCGTCGCCCCCACGAATCCCGCACCGACCACCGTGATTTTCTTCCGTTTGAGGCTCATATCGAGACGTCCTTTCTCCATCGTCAAGTTGTGCATCGTCAAATCGTCACTCGCGCGTCGCACGTGGTGAATCATCCAGGAAACGGCCGGACGATCAGCCGATCACGGCCAGCACATCCCCCTTTTGAACACTGTCGCCGTCCTTGTAGTTGATCTTGAGGACGGTTCCGGCCACCGGGGTCGTAATGGAATTTTCCATTTTCATGGCTTCCAGGATGAGGACCACGTCGCCTTCCTTGACTGCATCGCCTTCTTTCTTTTCGTAGCGGATGATCATGCCTGGCATGGGCGCTTCGATGTTGGTGCCGCCCGTGACCGGGGCCGCTGCGGGTTTGGGCGGCGCAGGCGCGGCCGCGGGCTGGGGCGCCGGAGCCGGGGCGGGTCGAGGCGGCGGCGGAGGGACCATGGGCTGCGGAGCCGCCGGTCGGGGTCCCACGGGCTGGGGCTGCGGGGCGGGCGCCGCGGCCGGCTGGGCCATGGGCGTGATCTGGGTCACAAGCGGCATGCCACCCACTTGTTCCACCTCCACTTCGAAGTATTCCCCGTCGACGAACACGTTGAACGTGCACAGGCCGGGACCTTTCGGCGGCGTTTCCTTCTGAGGTTTTTCGACCAAAAGACCTGCTTTTGCCTTTTTCACGAGTTCCTCCTCCGCCTTTACCTGTTCCAGGGTCTTGGGTTTGACCTCGTCCGGGATGGGTTCATGGCCGTATTTCCAGCGCAGGAACCTTTTGCCCGTGGTGGGGTACAGGGCGTAGATGAGAACGTCATCGATATCCTTGGCCAGACCTTCCACGTCCTTCTTGGCTTTTTCCAGTTCGGGTTCCAGGACGTCGGCCGGCCGCACGGTGATGGGCGTTTCGCCTCGCGGATAGCCCTTGAGGGCTTTCTTCTGGACTTCCGGGTCGATGGGCACGGGGGTCTTGCCGTAGAGGCCGTAGCACAGGTCTTTGACCTGAGCGGTGATCATCTTGTAGCGTTCGTCCTTGGTGTCGAAGAGCACGTTGTTTACGGTCTGGATGCCCACGATCTGGCTCGTCGGCGTCACGAGCGGCACCTGGCCCAGTTCGCGCCGCACGATGGGAAGCTGCCGGAACACTTCGTCCAGCTTGTCCAGGGCGTCCATTTCCCGCAGCTGGTTCACCAAATTGGAGAGCATCCCTCCCGGGGTCTGGTGGAGCAGCACGTTGATGTCGATAATGGACATGCGATCGTCCAGGAGGTGGCGGTACTTGGGAGAAATCTTTTCCATGTATTCGCTGCACTTGGCGAGGAGCTTCAAATCCATGCCCGTGTCGCGGTTGGTCCCTTTGAGGGCCACGACGAGGGGTTCCACGGCCGGGTGCGACGTGCGGTACGCCCACGGGGACAAACAGGTGTCCACGATGTCCACGCCGGCTTCAATGGCCTTGAGGAGCGACATGTCGGCCATGCCCGACGTGAAGTGGCTGTGGAGATGAATGGGGACCTTGACGTTTTCCTTCAGGGTCTTGATGAGAATGTAGGCGTCGTAAGGGGCGATGAGGCCGGCCATGTCCTTGATGCAGATGGTGTCCGCCCCCATGTCTTCCAGTTGCTTCGCCTTGGAAACGTAGTATTCCAGGTTGTAGACTTCGCCCCCCATGCGGGATTCGGTGAGCGAATAACAGATGGCGCCTTGAAAATGCTTGCCGTGCTTCTTGATGACCCTGACGGCCGTATCGAAGTTTCGAAAGTCGTTCAAAGCGTCGAACACCCGGAAAATGTCCATGCCGTTTTCGCACGCCCGTTCCACGAAGGCCTCGGCCACATCATCGGGGTAGTTGCGATAACCCACCAGGTTCTGGCCGCGAAGGAGCATGGAAAACGGGGTCTTCTTGATGTATTTTTTGAGGGTTCGGATGCGTTCCCAGGGATCTTCTCCCAAGAAACGATGCATGGTATCAAAGGTCGCCCCGCCCCACACTTCCATGGAATAAAAGCCCACTTTATCCATGTCTTCGGCGATGGGGAGAAAATCTTCCGTGCGGCCGCGAGTGGCGAACAGGGACTGGTGTCCGTCTCGGAAGGTGAGGTCCTGGATCTTTACGGGATTGGTCACGGGAATGGGTTCGTCGACGAGTCCGGCTGTCAACACGCCATGCTGTTCCGCCATTTTGTGTCTCCTTTTGATTCGAGAAGGGGTCGCGAGGGGGACGTGGCTATCGGACGAGGCGCATCTGCCACAGGCGCCTCATTTCCATCATGGACTGGCGTCCCGAAAGCGCCCAGGCGCTGAAGGGCGCCGTCGGTTTCGGGGTTTCGACTCGGGTGAGCGGCGGGGCTTCCGCCGCCGCCTGAGCCGCTTGGGCCTGGAGGTAATAAGCGACGGCCGCCGTGATGGCGGCGACGACTTTGGGCTGCACGTTCATGAGGGCTCCTTCTCTTGCGGCCGCGGCCGCTCCACCAATCCGTTTTCCAGGTTCGCCGCAAAAAACCTCAGGTCGGATCCTCGGGGTCGGCACCGCAGGTTGGGGTGAACGCCGCGAACCCCGTCACCCGGGCCTTCAACCGACACCCTCAGGCTCTCACCAATCTCAAAGACCCGGCTCGTAAGAACCGTGATCGCCATAGGCCAAGGTCGTCACAAACCCGGGCCGCCCAACACCCGGTGCCTCAAAGACCCAAATCGGACGCAATGCCCGCCATTGCCGTCAAACTCAGGGCGATGAACTCATCCAGCGGCACATCGATCCTTTCGCACAGCCGGATGTGATCCCGGTTGACGGATCGGGCGAAATCCTTGCTCTTCATCCGTTTCTTGACCGATTTGACTTCCACGGCCGCGATTCTTTTTTCCGGATGGACCAAAGCCGCCGCCACCAAGAGGCCCGTTATGGTTTCCGCGCAGGTCAGAGCGTAATCCAAGCGGGTCACCCGTTCCAGGCCAAGGGCTTCGGCGTTGTGGCGCACGATGGCGTCCTTCACCTCGTCCGGGCAATCGGTGCCGTCCAAAAGTTCCAGCGTTTTCTTGCCGTGTTGTTCCGGAGTGTCCTTGGTGAGCTCGTAGTCCAGATCGTGGAGGAGGCCGGCCACGGCCCAGGTTTCTTCATCTTCCCCGAAACGCCGGGCCAGCTCCCGCATAATGGCCTGTGTCGCCAGGCAATGCTTCTTGAGAGTGTCCGTGTGGATATGCCTGTTGAGGAGTGAGAAGGCTTGATCGTACGTCATGGGTCGGTCCGAACCACAACCGGGTTAGGCCGCCCGGCGTGTCTTTTTCTTGAGGTTGCTGATGCGGCGGCGGAAAGCATCCACCAGCTTGTTGTTGCCCGCTTCCTTGGCTTCATCCCTTTTGCGGCGCAGTTCGCGGATCTTGGCCTTGAGGGCCCGCACATCCACCGCCTTTTGCTTGGCGGTCTGATCCACGATGCCCTTGGCTTCCTTGATGGCGGCGATGAGTTCGGCCTTGTTCATGGCGTGAACCCCCACGATCCCTTCCAGGGTGAGGGCCAATTCGCGCAATTCCTTGGCCGTCATTTTATCCAGAGGTTTTTCCTTCGCCTGCTTTTCCTTCTTCTTACCCATTGTCCGACTCCTTCTTCGCTTTCACCGTCGTCGCTGCCGTTTCCGAGAGAAATGGCCTGATCAGGTCAATGGGAACGGGAAAAATCGTGGTGGAATTGTTCTCCGAAGCGATTTCCCGCAACGTCTGCAAGTACCGAAGCTGCATGGCCATGGGGTTTTCCTGAATGATCTGAGCGGCTTCCCGAAGCCGATCCGCCGCCTGGAATTCCCCTTCAGCATGGATCACCTTGGCCCGCCGCTCTCGTTCGGCTTCGGCCTGCCGGGCCATGGCCCGCTGCATCTCCTGCGGCAAATCGATGTGCTTCAGTTCCACCACCGTGACCTTGATGCCCCACGGGTCCGTGTGCCGATCCAGGATGTCCTGAAGATGGGCGTTGATCTTTTCCCGTTCGGCCAAGAGTTCGTCCAGTTCCGCCTGGCCGCACACGCTGCGCAGCGTGGTCTGGGCCAGCTGGCTCGTGGCGTAGAGGTAATTTTCCACGGAAATGACCGCCTTGACAGGATCCACCACCCGGAAATAGATGACCGCGTTGACCTTCACCGACACATTGTCCCGGGTGATCACATCCTGGGGCGGCACATCCGCCGCCACCAACCGCAGACTCACCTTCTGCATGCGATCGATCACGGGGATCAGCAGGATCAGCCCCGGTCCCTTGGCGGCAATAACGCGTCCCAGCCGGAAGACCACGCCCCGTTCGTATTCGTTGAGGACACGGATGGCGTTGGCGAGAAAAAGCACCACCAGGACGACCACGGTCGCCAGACCGTAAAGGGACATAAAAGCCTCCGATATTTCAAGGAAAATCAAACCCATGCCCGGGGCAGCGGTCCCTATTTATCATTGATCCTCGTGACGTGCAACTTCAAATTCCGGACGGAAACCACGCGCACGCGTTCCCCTTGCGGGATGGGCTCATCGCTTTCCGCGTTCCACAGTTCCCCCTGGACGAAGACCTTGCCTTCGGGATTGAGGGCCTGGGTGACCACGCCTTCCGCCCCCACCAGCGCTTCCAGGCCCACCTGAGGCCGCCGCATCTGGGCTCGAAACGCCAAGGCGGCCACCCCGGCGAAGAAGGCGGACACGGTGACCACCGTGGGGATGAAAACGGGCAGGGCCACGCGGAAGGGTTGGCCCGGCACGTGGAAGAGCATGAGGGATCCCAGGATGAGGGAAAGGGTTCCGGCCAGGCTCAACATGCCGTAGCTGGCCACTTTGATTTCCAGGATGAAAAAGATCACGGCAAGGAGGATCAGAATGAACCCGGCGTAATTCACGGGGATGGTCTGCATGGCGTAAAAAGCCAGCACCAGGCTGATGGCGCCGATGACGCCGGGAAGCACCACCCCGGGTTGGGACAGTTCGAAATACAGGCCCGCCAGGCCGATCATCAGCAGGATGTATGCGATGTTGGGGTTACTGATGGCGCGAAGGACCTTGTGACGCCAGCCGGGTTCGATGACCTGGACGGCCTTGCCGTGGGTGCGCAAGGTGCGCTGGTACCCTTTGCGGTGCACTTCCCAGCCGTCCAGGTGGTTCAGGAGATCCGGAAGGTCTTGAGCCACCAGGTCGATGACGTTTTGGGCGAAAGCCTCTTCGGCCGTGGCCGACACGCTCTTGCGCACCGCCTCTTCAAGCCATTTGGCGTTTCGCCCTCGTTCCTCGGCGAGGCTCTTGACGAAGGCCACCAGGTCGTTGACCACCTTTTCGTTCATGGTTTCGGGCACATCTCCGCCCGTGGCGGTCACAGGATGGGCGGCCCCGATGTTCGTCCCCGGGGCCATGGCCGCCACGTCCGCCGCAGCCGTGATGAAAACGCCTGCGGACGCCGCCTGGGCGCCGCTGGGGGAGACGAAGACGACCACGGGAATCTTGGCGTTCATCATGGCTTTGACGATCCCGCGCATGGCCGTAACCAATCCCCCCGGCGTGTCCAATTCGATGATGAGGCATTCGGCGGTGGCTTCTTCGGCTTTTTCAATGGCGTACTCGATGAAATCCTGAAGGCCGGGATTGATCGTGTCATGAACGTGCACGAGGTAGATGGGCCGCTCCTCGGCCGCCTCAGACGTTGCGGCCGAAGCCCAGGCCCCGCTGCACGCGATGAGGGCTGCACACATGAACCCCATGGCGATCACCCCCACGGGGCGGGATCGCCGAACACGGAAAAACACGGTCATGGAGATTCTCCTCTGAGCTTGTCCGAGAATGGCATATTCCTGGGAGCGCGGGCGTCTCGCCCGCTTCTCGTGCGGGCCGGAGGCCCGCGCTCCCAGGAGAAGAGGCCTTCGGGTTCATTCTCAGACAGCCTCCTCTGAGGCTTTCCCTCTCTTTTCCTGTGGCGTCCGCGCGGCCTCCGCCGCGATAACCCCTCAGATCGACAGGAACGGATGCGTTCGCCGATCGGGCCGGCGCCAAGGCGGCTTCACCACCAACTTCATCATCCGTCGGGGTGCCGCGGGACGGCCTTGTCCTCACCCATGCAACACCGCCATGACGTCCAGGAGATCCTTCCACGTTTCGGCTTTCTTGGCGCTGTTGCGCAGCAAATAGGCCGGATGATACGTGGCGATCAAGGGGATGCCGCGCCACAGGTGGATCTTTCGCCGAAGCTCCCCGATGGGGGCCGTGGTTCTCAAAAGCGTCTGGGTCGCGCAGGCTCCCAAAGTACAAATAACCTGAGGCCGTATGGCTTCCAACTGGCGGATGAGAAAAGGGGAGCAGGCGCGGATTTCTTCGGGTTCGGGCACCCGGTTTCCCGGCGGCCGGCATTTGACCACGTTGCAGATGTAAACCTCTTCGCGCTGCAGCCCGATGGCTCGGATCATCTTGTTGAGGAGTTGGCCTGCTTGGCCCACGAAAGGGCGCCCCAGCCGGTCTTCGTCGGCGCCCGGCCCTTCGCCCACGAAGACGAGCCGGGCCGCAGGGTTGCCTTCGCCGAAGACGATGTGTGTGCGGTTGCGGTGGAGCGGGCAACGGCGGCAATCGCCCAGATCGTGGCGGATGATTTCCAGGAGGCGGGCGGGGGATTCGGTGGCCCCCTCACCCCGGCCCTCTCCCCCTAAAGGGGGAGAGGGGGATGGAGGTACGCGGGGGGAGAGTTCCGGTTTGTGGGGTCGGCCTTCGGCCCCCTCACCCCGACCCTCTCCCCCTGGAGGGGGAGAGGGGGATGGAGGTACGTGGGGGGAGAGTTCCGGTTTGTGGGGTCGGCCTTCGGCCCCCTCACCCCACCCCTCTCCCCCTAAAGGGGGAGAGGGGGGTGCTGGGGGAGAGGAAGTGTCCGGGGGAAGGGGGGTCGGCGGCTTGGACCGATGGACGTCCCGAAGTCCCCACAGGCGCAACTGGGAAAGGAGCGCGCGGAGGTTTTCCACGATTTCGCGGAATTCGGCGTTTTCCGAGGCACTGTGCGTCATGGGATCAACCGTGGAAGAAAGGCTCGCCCCCGCCAGGGGGAAGAGGGGCGGGCTGAAGGGGATGCTCCCCTACCGGGAACCCGACCCGGGATTCTCCGGCCTCATCAAGGCTTCGATGCGATCCAGGATCCGCCGGGCGGTCTCTTCCTTGGACAGGCATGGCAAGGGTTCCACGCCGCCGGAGCGATCCAGGATTTTCACCACGTTCGTGTCGCAGCGAAATCCTGCGCCGGGTTGCGTGAGGTCGTTGGCCACGATGAGGTCCAGGTTTTTTTTGCGGAGCTTTTCCGCGGCGTTTTCCAGGAGCTGTTCCGTTTCGGCGGCGAATCCCACGAGGATCCTCCCGGGGCGTTTTTCGGCGCCGAGTCCCGCCAAAATATCGGGGTTGCGCACCAGCCGGATGACGAGATCGTCGTCCGCCTTCTTGATTTTTTGCGGGGCTGCTTCTTCAGGGCGATAGTCGCTGACGGCAGCCGCCATGATGACGGCCTGAGCGTCCCGGGCCAGCGCCTTGACGGCTCGCTCCATGTCCCGCGCCGTGGTCACGCGATGCGTAGTCACGAGAGGAGGATCGGCCAGGGTTGTCGGGCCGGTGACCAAATCCACATGGGCCCCGCGCCGGGAGGCTTCCAGGGCCAAAGCGAAGCCCATCTTCCCCGACGACGGGTTGGTGATGAACCGCACCGGATCGAAAGGTTCCCACGTGGGCCCGGCGCTGACGACGATCCGAGTGCCGGAAAGGGTCTGCGGGGTCAGGGCCCGGCAGACCGCGTCCACAATGAGGGACAGATCGGCGAGACGCCCCTGGCCTTCTTCGCCGCATGCCAGAGAGCCCGACTCGGGTTCGACCACAGCGACGCCGCGCCGCCTGAGCACGCTCAGGTTGTCCTGGGTGGCGGCATGAGCGTACATTTTGGCGTTCATGGCGGGACAGACGATGACGGGAGCTTCCGTGGCCAAGAGCACCGTGGTGAGGTAATCGTCGGCGATGCCCGCGGCCATCTTGGCCAAGATGTTGGCCGTGGCCGGCGCCACGATCACGGCGTCGGCGGATCGGGCGGCCTGAATGTGGCCGATTTCCGACTCCAGCCCCAAGTCGAAGAGATCGGTGAGCACCGGTCGGCCCGACAGGGCTTGCAGTGTCAAAGGCGTGATGAATTGCTGGGCGGCCCGGGTCATGACGACTTGGACGCCGGCTCCCGATTTCACGAGCAGGCGCACCAGTTCGGCGGCCTTGTAGGCGGCGATGCCGCCGGTTACGCCCACGAGCAGGGTTTTTCCGCGCAGTCTTTCCATGGGGGGTCACGGAAGGTTTCGGGACTTGATGGAAGAGCCTTCGGCCCGTTGCACATCCGTTCCTGATTCCAAAGCGCCGGAACGCGTTCCCGCTGCCGTCGGCACCACGTAAAGTTCCACGTATGTGTAGTAGCTGGACTCGCGGATACTGATGATGCAGAACCGGTCGGGTTTTTCGAACAGGAGGACCGACTTTCGATACCGGATGTCTCCGCGGTGTTTCCAGTTTTCTCGAGCCAGCGCCACCATGAAGAAGTTGACCACCGAACTGGGTTCCACACGCCCTTTGAATGTGAGCATGCCCCCTTTGACGGCGCCGCCCTGAAACACTGTGGATTCTTTGGTCACCAGAGACAGTTCGCTGGGGATGGGAATATCCTGAAAGTCATAGAAACTCGGGGTGGCGGCTGCGGTCGTCGCCGCAGGCTGGGCGGCAGATCCCGTCCCGGGCGAGGGGGATGTGTTGAACCAGGCGCACCCGCCAAGGGACACCATGAACGCGCCCGCCATCATGAGCCTTCCCGCCGATAGCCATCGTCGTCGCATGAGCCGCCTCCTCTTGTGCCTTGTGCCTCACGGTCAAAAGAAAGGATTGGTTCGCTTTTCCCTTCCCACGGTCGTCTCCGGCCCGTGGCCCGGCAGGACCCGTGTGGCGTCGTCCAGGGTGAAGATCTTTTCCTTCACGGATCGGATGAGCTTGGGATAGGACCCGCCGGGAAAATCGGTGCGTCCGATGGATCCGGCGAACAGGGTATCCCCCACGAAAAGGATGCCGGCATCGGCCATGTGAAAGGCCACATGACCTGGGGTGTGGCCCGGCGTTTCCAACACCGTGAGCCGGATATTGCCGAAGCTGAGTTCTTCGCCGTCTTCCAGCCACTCGTCCACTTTGCCCTGGGGTGAGCGCGCCGTGGCCGTAAAGAGGGCCCCCAGCCCCACCTTGTGGTCCATGAGCAGGGGTTCGTCCTTGGGATGGAGAAAGATGAGACCGCCCAAGGCTTCCTTGAGGGTCCAGGCGTCCAGAACGTGATCGAAGTGGCCATGGGTGTTCAGGACGGCCACCAGTTCCAAGCCCAGCTGTCGGATCCGTCCGATGATTCGGGACGCATCGCCCCCCGGGTCGATGACCACCACCTGGCGGGTCTCTTCGTCCCCCAGGAGATAGCAATTGGTTTGCAGCATGCCCACAACGAGCTGTTCCAGGATCATGAGAGCTCCTCGGTATCGGGCGGATCCGTCGCGGGGAAGCCCGCTCCTGCGGAACGGAAGTGGAAGAGCCGGCGACGCTCCCTTTATCGTTCGAAGACGATGAGTTCTTCCACGGGACGGCGATGGGATTGTTGCTTGCGATGGGCCGGGTGGCCCAGAGCGATCACGGCCATGAGTTCCAAGCGCTCGGGAAGGCCCAAGCGGTCCCGCACGGCATCCTTGTTTTTCAATATTTCACCGATCCACACCGCCCCGAGGCCCAGAGCGTGGGCGGCCAAAAGAAAATTCTGAATGGCCGCGCCCACGGCCTGGCAGTCTTTGACGTAATCGTAAGACGTTTCCTTGTCGAGAAAAACCGGGACGAGCACGGCGGCGGCTTTGAGGGTGGCGCTGTAGCGCGTCAGGCTCGCAAGGCTTTCTTTGACCGCCGGGTCCCACACGACGGCGAAGCGCCACGGCTGATTGTTCAAGCCCGAGGGAGCCCACGAGGCGGCGCGCAGCAGTTCCATGACGGTTTGTCGATCCACGGGGGCATCACTGAAATGGCGCACACTGCGCCTTTCGTAAATCGCCGTGAGCACATCGGGAAGGGACGGGTCTTTTTCCATGAAAGCTCCTTGAGCCGGCTGATTCTATCGTCGGAAGCGTTTGGCTTTATGGCTTGCGTTTTCCGAAACGGCACACCAATATATTCGCAACGAACGGAGCGGGTCAAGGAAAGCCGTGATCGGCTTTTGCAGGGTTATCCCGTGCCGGGGGGCTGGCCGTGCCTGAAAGGCCGGAAGGATCGAGAAGGGAAGGAAAGGTGCCGTTGACGGTGTCGTGGGAAGAAGGCGGATCGGTTCGGATTTCTTGTGACGGGGTCTTGGATCGGGATACGGTGCCGGATCTGAGCCGAAGGCTTTTTCGCGATGTGCTGAAGAAACGGCCGAGGCATCTACGACTGGATCTTTCGGCCGTGGAGCGCATGGACACGGCCGGATTGGCCTTTGTCTTGGAGCTGCGGAACGCCCTTAAGAGCCAAGGGGCCGGGTTTCGCCTGGAGGGGGTCACGGATTCCATACGGCGGCTTGTGGCTTTGGCCCGATTGGAAAACCTCCTGTTCGAAAATTCCTAGAGGCAAGGAAGGTGGACTGTGCGGGAGGAACGGCGAATCAAGCGGGCCTTCCAGGCCATGCGGCCGTGAGGGTCGAGCTGCGGGGATGTTCCTCATGAACGACAGAGGCGGCCCAAAGGTTTTCACGGATGGGATCATCGAGGTGAAAAACCTCAGCAGCGGCTACGGCCGGCTGCAGATCCTCCATGACGTCACCTTCGCCATCCCGTCGGGCAAAGTCACCGTGATCATGGGAGTGAGCGGCTGCGGCAAAAGCACGCTCCTCAGGCACCTCATCGGCCTCAAAAACACCCCGCCGGGCCACGTGTTCGTGGACGGGTCCGACATGGCCCTTTTCGGCCCTCAGGAATGGATGACGTACCGAAAGCGCATCGGGGTGCTCTTCCAGGGCGGAGCCCTTTTCAGTTCCCTGTCGGTTCGGGACAACCTGGCCGTCCCGCTCAGGGTGCACACCCGCCTTGCCGAAACGACCATCCGCATCATTGCGGACATCAAGCTCCACCAGGTGGGGCTTACGGAATTCGGGGATTTCATGCCGTCCCAGCTGAGCGGGGGGATGCGCAAGCGGGCAGGGTTGGCTCGGGCCATGGTCATGGACCCGGAAATCCTTTTCGTGGATGAACCGTCGTCGGGCTTGGACCCCATCACTGCCGCAGGGCTGGATGAGCTCCTCGTGGACCTCAAGGACGCCATGGGCATGACCCTCGTTGTGGTCACCCACGAATTGGAAAGCGCCTTCCGCATTGCGGACCAAGTCGTGGTCTTGGATGCCGGGAGGGTCCTGGCGGCCGGCTCCCCCGAAGCGGTGCGTTCCAGCCCGGACCCCAGGGTCCGTCAATTCCTGGAACGGCGGGCGGATGAGCGGACGGTGGACCAAGAGCGCTACGAAAAGCGCCTAACGGGGGTCGGAGTCAAGAGGCGGGCATAGGAGCGAAACGTGTCGGGAGTGTTGACTTTCTTGGATCGCGTGGGCCGCTGGGGCCTGAACCACGTGCGGGGCACGGGACGATCCGGCATCTTCCTCTATGACGCCCTGCGCGGCGTTTTTCGTCCGCCTCGGAAATTCCATGCCGTGATCCGGCACGTGTATTTCATCGGAACAAAATCGTTTTTTGTCATAGGCTTTACGGCCGCCTTTACCGGCATGGTCCTGGGCTTGCAGGGCTATTACTCCTTGTCCAAGTTCGGCTCGGAAGGGGCTCTGGGGGCTGCCGTGGCGCTGAGCCTCATTCGTGAGCTGGGACCGGTCCTTTCGGCCCTCATGGTCACGGGGCGCGCCGGATCGGCCATCTGCGCGGAAATCGGCATCATGCGCATTGAGGAGCAAATCGACGCCCTGGAATGCATGGCCATCGATCCCCATGCCTACTTGGTCTCGCCGCGGTTCGTGGCCTCCCTCATCGCCCTGCCGCTGCTCACCGCCTTTTTCGATGGGGTGGGCATCATCGGCGGCTACCTCGTGGGCGTGTCCCTCTTGGGCGTCAACCCCGGCGCCTACCTGGACGGCATGGAAAAATCCGTGGAATGGGTCGATGTGTCCATGGGGATTGTCAAATCGTTCCTTTTTGCCGTGCTCTTCATTTGGATTTGCACCTACAAGGGGTTTTACGCCGGAGTGGACGAGGGCCGTTTCGGGCCGGAAGATGTGAGCCGAGCCACGACGGACGCGGTGGTGCTTTCCTCGGTGGCCATTTTGGTGAGTGACTACGTGGCGACCTCGCTGCTGCTCTAAGAGGACGCCGAAGCGGCGGGACATCTTCAGCATGGGGGCGGGGAGCCGAAACGCGCATGGAGAGGTGTCGATGAATCGCCAATCGTGGACGGTGGAAACGGGCGTCGGCCTTTTTATTCTCATCGGGTTGGTGTGTGTGGCCTATTTATCCCTCAAGCTCGGTGATGTGCGGTTGCTGGGCGGCAATGAATACACGGTCTACGCCAAGTTTTCCAATGTCTCGGGCCTTAAGAAAAAGGCTGCCGTCACCATGGCGGGCGTGGAAATCGGCCGGGTGGAAGAGATCCGGCTTGAGGACGGTGCCGCCGTGGTGGCCATGCGCATCGCCAAGAACGTCAAGCTTGAGGAAGACGTCATCGCCAGCATCAAGACCATGGGGATTATCGGCGACAAGTACATTGCCGTGAGTGCCGGGGCTTCCGAGCAATGGATTGCCCCCGGCGGCTGGATCAGGGAAACCCAGCCGCCTTTGGACGTGGAGGAGTTGGTGGGGAAGTTCGTTTTCGGAACGATGGAAAAGAAATAGCCATCCAACGGGGAAAAAGAAAAAGCCGGCACGGTGAAAACGCCGGCTTTTTCATGAAAACCAAAGAGAGGAGTGCAGGGACTTACTTCTTCATGTGTTTCATGAAAATGGATTCGCACTTGTTGGCCATCTTTTCAGCGCGATCGGCGGCCGCTTCGGCACGACGGGCGGCGTTTTCACACGCCTGCACATTGCCGGCCTGAGCCTTTTCCAGCGCGTCCAACCTTTGCATCATCTGATCCTGTTGCGCCTGGAGCTTATTGACGGCGCTTTGGCTGGCGCAGCCGCCCAGGACCGACGTGCACAGTGCGAGAACGAAAACAACTGCCAGTACCCTTTTCATGACTCTTTCCTCCTTTTGAAGTTTTTAAAGACCTACAGAAACCCAACTCCTCGCACTTCCAGTTTCCGAATTTTAGAAAACGCTTCTGCCGAAATCAAGACGATTCTTGGGCCGATCCCTCTCTTCCACCAAGGTTGTCGGCGGGGCGTCATCAATGGTGCCCACGTCGGTGGGCACGCCGTTTTGGAGCCGAACGGCCAGAGCGAACCGTTTGCGGTCGATTTTGGCCGCCCACGGTGAGCGGTTGAGTTTTTCCGTGGCGTAGAGGGTGTAGTCCCCGATTTTTCCGTAGACATCCGGGTGGGCTTCCACGTACACCCGGCCGTTTTTCACCCCGAGTTTTACGGGCTCATAAATGATTTCCAGCCGAGTCCCCACGGCGACCTGGGGATAGAGGATGCGGATGTGTTCCGGATAGCAGCGAATGCAGCCGTGACTCACGAGCCGCCCCACTCCCCAGGGCATGTGCGTTCCGTGAATTCCGTAGGGGCCGAGGGAGAGCTTCATCATGTATTCCCCTAGGGGGTTTTCCGGACCGGGCGGCATGACCTTCATGCCGTACTTGGCCTGCAAGGATTCGGGGATGTACCAGGCGGGATTAGGTCGCTTTTCTGCGATATGGCCCACACCCAGAGGGGTTTCCCAACCTTCGTCGCCGATTCCGATGGGATAGGTCTGCACGGTTCGGCTCTTTTTGTCGAAAAAATACAACCGAAGTTCCGGGATGTTGATCACCAGTTCCTCGAACCGCGTGGGAGGCAGCACCCATATTGTCGGCACGATCAAATGCTTTTGTCGAGGCGGCAGCCAGGGATCCATGCGGGGGTAGAGAAGGGCCATTTCGTTGTAGCCCAGACCGTAAGCCCGGGCGATGTCCAAAAGGCTTTCCCCGGGCTTGACCTCGTGGCGCCGAGGCGCCCCGACGACAGTGTCGGACTCCAGGGTGTAAGGGTACTTGACGACTTGGGCGGTGTAAGTCTTGTCCTCGGCGTGGGCCAGGCTCGTCAGGAAAAGAAGAACCGCGACAACCCACGGGGCCGCTGCGTTTCGGCTGTGCGGCGTCTTACGAGGGGGCGTATGGTGTGCAAAGTTCATAAGCGCTTTGGCGACCTCTTTTCATAACGGCATTCGGCCGGCACACGGCCTGACCGAACCGCTCTCATAGTCCAATTCACGAGACCCCGCAAGAAAAAGACGCGTTTTTTTCACCTCTCAGAAAGAAAAGGACATCGTTTCTGCGAACGGCCTTGTCGTCGAGCCGCTCCCAAGCGATGGGGGGCCTCGGCGGTTCGTTCCAGGTCGTTTTGAGAAGGCTCTGCGCGGTGAGAATCCAATGGACATGAATGTCTGTGGATTTCATGGGAATCGTTTCCAGGATCCGGTCCGGTGAGACCACCCCGACCACGATCGTTTCGTCGTGGATCCATCCCAGGGCGTTCAGGCAGGCGACCTGGAGGTCCCCACGGCCGGATCCGTCCGCCAGGCGGCCGCCGTCGCGCGATGCGGCGACGCACGGCACGACGATCATATCGATACGCCGTTTTTCCCCGGATCGATGCGCCACCTTGCGAGCCCACGCGTTGGGGGTGCGAAACGAAGCCGCCGCGGCTTTTTGGGCGGGAGGGATTTTGGAGGGATCCACCCCGAAAAAGCCCTTGTGCATTCCAGGGGAGGGATAGACCAGATTTTTCCCGTCCAGGAGGATATTGAGGGCCGTCTGGCGGTAGAAAGCGGTCGGAGGCACCATGACGCAGCGCGCGGTGCGATAGGCTCCGAGACGCCGAAGCCTTTCGGCGATTTTTCCGGCCTCTGAGGGCTCAAGATCCCCCGGGGTTTGGGCGGGACGTGCGTTTCGGAGCTGCTCCCGGAGTTTTCCTTTCAAGGCCTCGATGATTGCATCTTCCATGGGCTTTCTTCCGGCAAAACTTGCACTTTCACGGCCGATTTTTTATAGAGAAGGCAATGTTCCCACGACAACGTCATCAGAAAAGGAGCGTGCGTCATGGCATGGAAAGATTATCGTCCTGAAAACGTCAAGAAAAGGTTCCCCCAATCCATCGTCCCCTTGGTCAACGGGAAGGCGCTTCTTCGGGCGGCCAAGAAGCACAAAGGCATGATCATGGCCACGAACATCCGATGCCGCCTGCCCGTGGAAGGGATCATCCGAGCGTCCATGACCACCCGGGCACCGGTGATGTATGAAATCGCCAAATCGGAATTGACCTACACGGAATTCACACCGGCATCCTTCGTGGATTTCATTGTCAAGGAAAACGAACGTCTGGGCAACACCTCCGTGCCGTTTGCCATCCATGGGGATCATATCACGGTCAAGAAAATGGACGACAGGGATTCCGTGCGGGCGCTCATTGCTGCCGAAATGGAAGCAGGCTACACGTCCTTTGCCATCGATGCCTCCCACATGGAAAACGAGCTCAACCTGGCGGCGACGACGGAATTGGCGCGCCCCATCATCGAGGCGGGACTGAGCCTGGAGGTGGAATTGGGAGAGATCGGGGCCAAGAGCGGGTCCGCCGAGGGCTTCACCCGACCCGATGAGGCGGAATGGTTCATTGGCAACTTGGTGAAAAACGGCGTCCATCCGGACCTTTTGGCCATCAACAACGGGTCCATCCACGGCACCTACTTCGGCACGGCCCAGGAGGGCATCCAGTTGGATCTCACCTTGGAGATTTGGAAAGCCATCCAACCGTGGAAAGTGGACATCGCCCAGCACGGCATCACCGGGACGTCCTTGGAAAAGATCACATCGTTTATCCACTACGGCATCCGCAAAGGCAACGTGGGAACCCTGTGGCAGAACGTGTCCTTCGGTTTTGCCATGAACCAGAACGGCAACGCCATCACTACGCCGGACAAGGGCTACGTGAAGCGGCCCTATCGTGGAATCCCCGATGAACTGTGGCAGCAGATGTGGGCTTGGGCCGTGGAAACGGGCAACGTGGGCGGCAACATCAAGAACGCCAACAAGGTCTTCGCCCCCCAGCTCAACGCCATTGGGGCGGAATACAAGGAACGCATCACGGCCCATGCCTACGAAGAGGCCGTGCGGTTGTTCGAAGCGACCCATTCCATCGGGCTGGCCGACGCCGTCTGGGAGGAGCTGGAGACCATGAGCGCCTAAGGCGGGGCGGCATTGCAGGAAAGGAACGGGGGTGCCAGGGGCGGCGCGGCGGCCATGGGCTCACGGCCGAGGCCGCCCTTGGGGCCCTGCGGCATGCGGGACCGGCACCGTGGTCATGATCGTGGAACACATGAAGGACAAAATCCGAGGGGTCTTGTTCCGATACCCGGAAGTGGCGGCCGCGTACGTCTACGGGTCCACGGCCACGGGACGACGACGCCGGGGAAGCGACGTGGACGTGGCGGTTATGATCCGCGGGGCGTCGGATCCGTGGCGGCGTATGGACATGGAACGGGACCTTTCAGTGGCCCTGGGCGCGGACGTGGATCTCGTAATTTTCGCCAAGGGCACGAGTCTTCTGCAGCACGAAATCCTGCGCACGGGCATCCTGATCTATGAAAAGGATCCGCAAGAACGGATCCGGCAGACAGTCATCGGGCGGCGCCGCTACCTGGACGAACAGCGCCTTCCCAAGTGGATCCATTACGCCGATCCGGATGGCGAGACCCCGGTTGCCGACGAGGTTTCGCCATGACCCCGGAGGTCAT
>JBBFKW010000023.1:0-27647 GCA_037481835.1 Desulfosoma sp.
ACCACATCCAAGCAAAATCAACACCTTACACACAAAAGTGACAAACTTGGGCTAAGATGCCTCCTTCCCACAGACCTCCCACGGATTCGAGCCTACGGCGCGCGATTCACGCCGCGCCGTGGGCGCTTCTCGTGGTCGCTCAATTCACCTTTGCTTTGCGTGCGGGAGAAAACCCACGGAGCGCTACGGACTCCCTCAATTTTGCCAACTTCTTACGCATTTTTCTTGTCTCTTCTTCCCTCACATGGTCCTCTTTGATCCTTTTGTTAAACGCCAAGAGCAGCTTTTTAAGTTTATTACGAATCTGCTTTCTCGGCTTTCTTTTTTATGCCGTCACAGGGACTATTTCCGGTAGTTACGCATCTCACCCATTTTACGCCATATGGAAATCCATAGAACTGGCTGCCAGCATTCTGGCTGCAATCACAGCAGTTAGCATACCCACAGAGGATCATCTGGTTACATTTAATGAAGTCGTTATCGGTGTTTTATACTTGCTTTTCTTTTCCGTATGTTTAGGCGCCATTGTATTCCCACAGAGAGCCTTTATACCATCACGAGGGATTTTTTCCTACATGCTTCAAGGGGCTATACTGCCGATCAACCCTAATTCCGTTGGGTTGATTGCGGCACTCGTCGCTATCCACACCTTTTCATCACTTTTAAACCCATTTCGCATGAATACAAAGATTTCAACATTATTGAGATTATTTTTCGCCTTAATCATCCTAATCCTCTCACAATCTAGAACCAGTCTGATCGGCTTTAGCGTTGCTTCCATTCTACTAATGCTCCTATACAAACGCATGTTTTTGCTTATTTTATGTAGCATCATAGGCTTTTCTCTATTTTTCCTAGGATATTATGATTTCATTGTGGCTTTTGTTATGAGAGGACAAAGCCGCGATCTGTTTCTATCTTTTTCCGGACGGACATATATGTGGAAAACCGCATGGACATATTTTTTAAAATCACCTTTTATCGGGCATGGACTGGCATCTGCTGGGAGATTTGATCTTCTTGGAGGGGGACCGGCCAGCACGCTGCACGGAACCTTCGTCGAGGTAGCCGTTGGCACCGGCATCGTGGGTTTCTCGTTCTGGATTATTGCCCTAGTCGCTGGATGTGTCGCTATCTTGAAAGCCTCCATGATGGCAAGGCAAATCATTCTCAATAACCCTAATCCAACTTCATCACAGCGTATTAGCATCATAGCCATTCAGAATTGTGCACTAGCGATGGCAATCGGAATTCGGAGCCTCACAAGCTCTGATCTTGCGTTATATTCTCTTGGCTTCTTAATGTTTATCGCCTTTGTGGCCCAAGCGCATATCTACTGTACAGTTGTTAAGAGTTCGTAAAATGACTACCACAGGCATACATCCCATTACACGCTTGTGATATACGTGCGTCTTTATGAAACTCACTAGAACCGCATTATGAACACTGTTTGTAGGGACAAAGATTGATGGCAATGCAAAACCGACTAATTTCTAATGTGTCGATATGGAAACCATAGAATTTCGGGGTGGCGCGATTGTTCAGGCAGATTCAAAAACTCATTGGCCTTGGAAAGGCTTTATCGATCAGCGTCGTCAGTCAGGCGCTCAGCAGCGCGACGAACTTCGCCATCACCATGTTTCTTGTGCGATGCATGGACAAGGCCGGTTTCGGCCTTTACAGCCTGGGCTTTTCCATGATCCTGGTCCTTGCCGGTGTCATCACGGCCCCCATAGGCTCCCCATTTGTCGTCAACGTCCCGGATAAACCCCTTGAAAGCCGAAGAATCTACGCCGTCCAGCATGTATACCTCGTCATGCTGCTGGGCATCGCAGCGATTCTCCTGGGCGCGGTGATCTATTATGTGTCGATTCCTTTCCAGCTTGGAAGAAGCAACGTGACGCCTTTGGCCTTGCCCCTGGCCTTCGCCGTGGCGGGATATAGCGTCCGGGATATCCTTATCCGAGTGGCCTACACGGAACGTCGAGAAGGGGTCGTTTTTGTCACCACGGTTACCGTCACGGTCGCAGTGATCTTATTATATACTATCGTCTTCTTATCATGCCGCACTATTTCACCGATGATAGCTCTTCTGGCCTACGCTGGCGGGCAACTGGCCGGATGTACGGCAGGTTGGTTTCTCTTAAAGCTTCCCCTTTCGGGTTTGTGCTTCCGCGATCTCAAAGACGTTTTTCGGGATCTTTGGCCTCTTGGAAGATGGAATTTTTCTACAAGCATCGTTTACAGTATTAGAATGCAAGGACACAATTTTGTCGTTGGGCCCCTTCTCGGGGCGGTTGCCCTCGGCGAGATCAACGCGGCGCGGGTTCTCATCACACCTGCGCTCCTAGCAATTCCCCCGTTGACACAAGTCCTGCTGCCCCGCCTCGCAGCAAAGCGGGTACAAGGCATCGCCCTTCTCTCCCGTGCTGCTCTCTTTGCCACGGGAGGGTTGATGGGGATTGTTGTGGTCTATATCACTTTTCTCCATATCTTTTCTCCTGGGTTATTGCTCCGAGTCCTCGGGCCGAGGTACGAGGGCGTTGGTCCATACGTTTCTGCCTGGAGTGCTGTTGCCTTGCTGCTTGCTATGCGTAACGGACTGACATTGGCCCTGGAAGCCCTCCGCTATTTTGGGGGTATCTTCGTTGCAAACGCCTTAGCAGCAGTGGTGGCTCTCGCGGGAGCATTTTTCCTTGTAAAACTTTTCGGTGCCGGTGGGGCTATCTGGGCACTCGTTACAGCCGAAGGGGTTCTATCTTTTTTCCTAATGGTTCTTTTGGCGCTCAGGATGCCTGATATTTGTTCCTCTGTTTTTTTTCGCAATTCACACAAGGGGCCATGATTATGAGACCGTCTTTATTAAGAAACCATACAATTCACGTGTGTCTTGTACAGCCGGTTCAGGCCCCTTATTGGACTGAGCGTATTCGGGCGTTGGCGTGCCATAAAGGGTTATCGGTCACTCTGATTCTAGAACGAGATTCTTTCGCCCACCGTCCCGGATGGGGCTTTCAACCCATTGACGGAGTCCGAACCGTCGTCTTGAACTCCGCAATCCTCGGCTCGGTACGGGAATGCCATGATTTGCGCTATACGATTCGAGGAATTCGTTCTGTTCCATGGCAGTTGCCCTTTGCGCTCTCTCGCTTGAAACCCGACGTAATCGTTTTGTGCAATGCGACGCAAATGCTTCTTTGTCTGCCCTTAAAGTGGATGACCAGCTCATCCTTGGCGCTGATCGTGGAAGATACGCCCCATGCAGTACGGCTGCTCAGTCCCACGGCGCGACGATTCAAAGCCGCCCTGTACCGGCGCGCCGACGCATGGTTTGCCTTCAGTGAGGATGCGGTCGAATTCCTGGCATCCATAGGGATCCGAAACGGCGTCGTAAGGACTTCTTGGAGCGTGGACGTGGAAGAACTTGCGCCCCCGGAGGACGAAAACCTGAAACAAGACAATAACCGTCGCGTGCGCATAACGCTCGTGGGCGCTTTTATCGAGAGCAAAGGAGTTCTCTTGCTGCTTCAGGCGTGGAACGGCCTCCCCGCCGATCTTCGGGAACAGGCCGAAGTGCTTCTTGCGGGAACGGGACCCCTTTTCAAGACAGCCCAAGAATACCTTGAACGCCATGAAATTCATGAAGTCCGTTTACTGGGGCAACTTCCCTATCCAGAGGTTTTGGATCTCTTGAAGAGCTCCGACCTTTTCGTTTTGCCAACGTTGCAAGATCTATTCAGCCTCACCGTGTTGGAAGCCATGGCCTGCGGCTGCCCGGTGATCACAACACCCTTCGCCGGAGCCAGGGAGCTTGTCCACGAAGGAATCAACGGGTGGCTCGTGGATCCCACCGATATAAAAGCCTTCATGAATGTTCTCAAAAGGGCTCTGAGCATGGAACGGGAAGATCTGCGTCGCATGGGCGACGCCGCCAGAAAACGGGTGCAGACCATGGACAATAATCTTGTCATGGAACGCTTTGCTGAAGATCTCATAAAAATTGCAGAAAAATGAATCACGTTCCCAAAAGGGCCGCCCACATGTCCGACTTTCCGCCCGATCCGCTTCCACCGGAGAGCCATTTCCTGCAAATGCTTTTCCAGGAATTCTCCAGGCGGCGGATTCCTTATGCCGTATTGCGCAACTACGAGATGCTGCCTTACAGTACCGGCGGCAGTGACCTTGACCTGGTTGTTTTACCTGAATGCGCTTCACAATCGCTCTCCACCTTGAGCGCCAGCCTTACTGCCGTCGATGGAGCAATCTTGGGTGCATGGTCAATACCTCATTTCCTGAAGCTTTCGGCATACGGAAAGTCTGCTTTTTCGGAATCCGAATGGTGGGGTGTTGAGCTGGATCTTTTTTTTAGCGTTAAGCACGCTGGCGCTGCGGACCTACTTGAACTGTCATTGATAAAGAAAGGCCTTAAGTCGAGAAACGGGGTAAAAATCCTTCCTGTGCAGCCAGCCACGGCACTTGCAGCATTAAAGGAGCTTCTGAACAACGGTACTGCTCCATCTCGTTACCTGCATCCAGCCAGGCAGCTGACCACCCATGAATGGGATGAGGTCAGCCGGTGGTTGGCACCCCTGGGGGACAAAGGTATTGCCCTTTTGCGCTCGGCCATTTGCGAAGCCCGGACGGACAACGAGCGGAAGGCCATCAGCCGCCGGCTGCGACGGCACATTCTCTGGCACGCCTTTCGGGGCTCGCCCATACGCTACGTGGTCAACCGATCCCATGTTTTCCTTTCCAAGGTCGCGCGAATGCTGCGCCCCCCGGGACTGGTGCTGGCCGTGCTGGGAACGGACGGATCCGGCAAATCCACGGCCATTTCCGCCATGGAACCGGTGCTTTCCCATGCCACCCACGGGGCTTTCCACGTCAAGCACCTGAGGCCGGGGTTGCTGCCTCCTCTCGCCAGATTCCGCGGGGTTCGAAGTGAACAGCCAGGGCCCGTGACGGACCCCCACGGTTCCACGCCGTCCGGTGCGGTGGGATCCCTGGTTCGCGTTCTCTACCTTCTTCTGGACTATATCCTGGGCTACTGGATCCTCATTCGCCCGCAGATCGCCAAGCAGCCCGCCGTTTTCGTCTTTGATCGCTATGCTTACGACATGGCGCTGGATCCCAGGCGGTTTCGCATCGGGCTCCCTCCCAAGTTTTTCCGCCGGCTGATTCGACTGGCCCCCAAACCGGACCTCATCTTCTGCCTGCACGCTCCGGTCGATGTCATCGCTTCGCGGAAAAGTGAACTCCCAAGGGAGGAAATCGAAAAGCAGATCCAAGATCTCAAAGATTTTGCCGAAAAAGAACGCCGTGCCGTCCTCATATCCACCGACGGCACCGTCGAGCAGGTTCGGGATCGAGTCCTGGATGCCCTCTTCCGGTTTTGCAAGAAGCGCAATGAACGAGCGTTTCCAGGATCTTGACCCCGAGTTGGATTACCGCTTCGGCTGGCGGTGTCTGCTCCCTCTGCACCTGGGACGAAGGGTGAATTGCCTGGGTTTCACCACCAGAGAGAAGGATTTTCTCTACCATGTGATGGATGAACGCTCGCCGGAAGGAGAGACAGGCGCTCTTCAAGGCTGGATCATCAACGCGGACGGAATCCATGTGAATGCCGTCCTCGCGGACATTCTCGCTCCGGACTCCAGCTGGTTCGCGGCCGTGGGAACGGGCCGGCGCCTTGCCCGCCTGAAAAATCTTGCAGCCGCCCATTACGAAATTGAGGAATATGCTTTGCTCCCCCCGAACCAGAGCCGGGTCGTGGTTCCCCTGGCGCCGCTGGGGGCTTTGCGGGCCGGATTGCACCTGCATCGTCCCGGGCGGAAAACCGCCCGGTGGGCCATCGCCCTTTCGAGCCTCCTGGCCCGTTTCGGCTGCACCCTCCCCCTGCGCAAAAAAGGGCTTTTCATCGGCATCCGGGACGAAGCCGCAAACGGATTCTCTTCCCACCCGGCAACGGCTTGTTCTCTGGAACCGCGGTTGAAGCCAAAGGATTTTCCTATAGACCCCCGCCGAATAACGCGGGGAAAGGCGGCACTCTACTTGGGAAATCCCGAACCGGGACGCAAGACCGTCCTCCTCCCGTTGGAAAAACTCCCCCCCCAAAAGATCATCAAAATGGGCGAAACGCCAACGGCGCGGCAGGCTCTCCAAAACGAAAAGGAAACCCTGGAGGTGCTCACCCGAACTCCTTTGAGGAACAACGTACCTGCCGTGCTGGACTGGCAAGAGAATTCCGCCGCCGCCCTATTGACTTTGGAATACCGGGAAAGAAGCCGGATATCGAGAAGGGTCATGGGCGAGGCCGTGGTGGATTTTTTGACCCTTCTGGCTTCTATGGACAGCCGGACCCTTCCGATGAAACGTTTCCTTGCGGACGATCCCCGTTTCCGCTTCATTCGCCGCTCCGAGGACGCCTTGCTTCAGGCGCTCGCGGAATGGCTGGAACGAAGAAGCGCAGCGGGAACCCAAGTTTTTCTCCACCGCGCCCATGGGGACTTTGCTCCCTGGAACTATGCGTGGACGGGCCGAGGGCTCTTTGTTTTCGATTGGGAGGAAAGCCGAGCGGCGGAAACTGCTCTGGCGGATGCTTTTTCCTATGCCGTTTTTCCGGCTGTTTACGTTTCGGGCTTTCATGATCCGGTAAAGGTGCTTTCCGAGGCTCTGGCGTTGGCCGGTCGAGTGGCCGCTAAGGCGGGCTTGCGCCCCATGGATGTTCCGGTCCATGCTGTCCTATGGCTTTGCCCACGAATCCATCACCATGCACTCTACCGCACCCTACTCCGCATGGTTCTGGATCGGTTTCCATGACGCGCCGCCTGAAGATACTCCTTTCCGCCTACGCGTGCAGCCCCTTTCGTGGGTCCGAACCCGGCGTGGGTTGGGGATTCGTGAACGCCCTGGCACCCTTCCACGACCTGTGGGTCATCGTGGAGGAGGAAAAGTTCCGCGAGGACATCGAAACATACCTGGCGGAGCATCCGGAATTCCCCGATTCCGTTCGGTTTTTCTTTGTTCGGAAAAAACGCAACCGCAGCCTTCGCCGCATCTGGCCGCCGTCTTACTACTGGTACTATCGGGCCTGGCATCGGGACGCCTTTCGCCTCGCTCGTGACCTGCACCGCCGGGTCGGATTCGACCTGGTTCACCAGCTCACCATGGTGGGCTACCGGGAACCGGGCTATCTGTGGAAGCTGGGCATCCCCTTCGTCTGGGGGCCCGTGGGGGGCATGGGCTTTTTCCCGTGGCGGTTTCTGCACAAGGTGGGGATCTACGGGGCCATCTACTACGCCGGCTACAACCTCTTGAACGCTCTTCAGATGGTTTTTCTCTCCCGGCCCCGCCGGGCTGGCCGTGCGGCAGGGTGTGGCCTCATCGCCGCCACGCCGGAAAACGCCAGGCTGGCAGAACGCCTTTGGAAAAGCCGCTGCACGGTGCTCTGCGAGGTGGGCCTTCCTCCGGCCCTCCAAGAACACACGGTGCGACGGCGCTCGGAGGGCGAACCGCTCCGCATCGCCTGGAGCGGTCAGCATATACCCCGCAAAGCACTCAATCTCGGGCTGGAAGCCCTGGCACGGCTCCCCGGGACCATCCCTTGGGAACTTCACGTGTTGGGGGAAGGAGCACGGACGCGGTCGTGGAAGAGGCTGGCCCGGCGGCTGGGGATGGCCCACCGGTGCCGCTTTCATGGGTGGATTCCCAGGGAGGAGGCGCTGGGGGTTTTGGCTCAGGCTCACCTTTTTCTCATCACGAGCCTTCGGGATCTCACGTCCACGGTGACCGTGGAGGCCCTGGCGGCGGGTCTCCCCATCGTCTGCCCGGACCACTGCGGGTTCGCCCACGTGGTGGACGAAAGCTGCGGCATACGCGTGCCCGTGACGCGCCCTTCCCAAACCATCGAGGCCCTGGCCCGAGCCGTGAGGACCCTTGCGGAAGATGAAGGTCTCCGACAGCGCTTGGCCGGCGGTGCCCTGGCGAGAGCCCGGGACTTCTCCTGGGACCGAAAGGCCGAGGTCGTGAACGAGATCTATCGAAAGCGCTTTCACGAAGCCGCGGCACGACACACGAGGACATGAAGATTCTTCTGGTGCACGAGTTCTACCGATCTTCCAGTCCGTCGGGGGAAGACGCCGTGTTTCGAAAGGAAGCGGACCTCCTTGCCCGTTCCGGCCAGCATGTGCGGCTCCTCTCCTTCGCCAACGACGCCATCGGCACTCCGGCGGGCCCATCATTATTTAGGACCGCCCTTTCCACCCCATGGTCCTTGATGGGCCGGAAAATGGTCCGGGACACCGTGCGCCGCTTTCGACCGGACGTGGTTCACTTCCACAACACCTTTCCCGTCTTCAGCCAGGCCGCCTTATGGGAAGCCCGCAAAAGCGGTGCAGCCGTGGTGCAAACCCTGCACAACTACCGCTGGTTTTGCGCCAACGGGCTGCTGCTCCGCGGCGGGACCGTCTGCGATATCTGTCTTTACAAGCCACCCGTGGCGGCTCTTCGCCACCGCTGTTACCGCGGTTCCCTGACGGCCACCCTTCCCTTGGTCGTCAACATCGTGCTTCACCGCCTGCTCCAAACGGCGCGACGCGCCGTGGATCAGCTGGTGGTCCTCACTCCTTTCGCCAAGAGGCAACTCACCCGCTTGGGAATCCCCGGGGACTTGGTGTCGGTGAAACCCAACTTTTTTGATGACTTCACCCCCCCGGGGGAAAGCCCCAACCGATGGGAACCCGGACGGGCGCAGTCCTGGATCTTTGTGGGGCGTCTCAAGGAAGAAAAGGGCGTGCAGCTGCTCCCTCGGGTCTGGGAGCGGCTGGGGCCCCACCGTCCGCTCCTGCGGATCGTGGGAGACGGTCCTTTACGGGAAAGGATCGCGTCTGAAATCCAATCGCGCGGCCTTGAAAACGTTCTGGTGCTGGAAGGGCTCCAGCCACCCTCCAGGGTGCAGGAACTTCTCAAGACGTCCGGCCTCCTCGTCTTCCCAACCCTCTGGTATGAAGGCTTTCCACTCACCCTAGGCGAAGCCTACGCGGCAGGGGTTCCTGTGGCGGGATCCCGCATCGGCGCCGTGGAGAGCCTGGTTCGCGAAGGGCGCACGGGCGTTCTCTTCCGGCCGGGGGATGTGGAAGACATGGCGGCCGTGCTCCGGCGGCTCCTGGAGGAACCTGCCCGGCTGGAAGACATGGGCCGGAAAGCCCGGCGCGAATACGAAGAACATTACACCCCGGACCGGAACCTTTCCATGCTCCTGGAGATTTACCAAAAGGCCATGGCCCGCAGAAACGCCGCCACAAAGAAGCGCAAGGGCGGGAGGTCGGCATGAACGCGCACCGCATCCTGGGCTACTCGGTGAGCGCCCGAGGGCTCCAGCAGGACGTGGACCAGGCGTTACGCTGGATCCGGGAGCCCGGAACGCTCCGGTACGTGGCCTGCCTCAACCCCCATTCCGTGGAAACCGCCGCAAAGGATCCCTTCTTCCGTCGGGCCCTGGAAAACGCGGATCTTCTCCTTCCGGACGGCACGGGCATCGTTCTTGCCTCGTGGCTCCTGGGTGAACCTGTGAAGGAAAAGGTCGCCGGGTTCGATTTCTTCATGGGCGTGAGCCGGCGGCTCCAAGACCGGGGAGGTGCCAGGTACTTTTTCCTGGGTTCTTCGGACGCTGTCCTTTCCCGGATGGTGAGCCGGCTGGGTCGCGACTTTCCGGCCATCCAAGTGTGCGGCGCCTATTCGCCGCCCTTCAAGCAGGTGTTCAGCCGGGAGGAGACGGACCGGATGGTGGAGATTGTGAATCGGGCGCGGCCGGATGTGTTGTGGGTCGGCATGACCGCACCGAAGCAGGAAAAGTGGATCTATGAGAACCGGCATCGGTTGAACGTTCCGCTGGCGGCGGCCGTGGGCGCCGTGTTTGACTTCTACGCGGGCACCAAGCCCCGGAGCGGGCCGGGATGGATCGCTCTCGGCCTGGAATGGCTGCCGCGGTTTTTGCGGGAACCCAAGCGGCTGTGGGAGAGGAACATGAAGTCCACACCGCGGTTTCTGGTGAGGGTCTTGCGAGAAAAGACGGCCGGGAGATAGAGTTCTTAAAGAGCGCGCGGAGAGGCGGGGTTCTCACAGAGCGCACAGAGGGCACAGAGAAAAGACTTTTATGGATTTTTCTCTCTGATGGCTCTGCGGGCTCTGTGAGAGACACACCGATGGACAGGCGGCGAGAACATCTCAACAGGATATCGGAGAGGGTCATTGGGGCGGCCATTTGGGTGCACCGGGAGCTGGGCCCGGGGCTGCTGGAATCGGTCTACGAGCGCTGCCTGGAAATGGAGCTTCGAGCTTCGGGGCTTGCCGTGGAAGTTCAGGTGCCCGTGCCCGTCGTCTACCGCGGCGAGGAGATTTCCGAGTGCGGCTTTCGGCTGGATCTCCTGGTGGAAGGCCTGGTGGTGGTGGAGCTCAAGTCCGTGGAGCAGGTCCAGCCGGTCCACAAAAAACAGCTGCTCACCTATCTGAAACTGGCGCGGAAGCCCCTGGGGCTGCTCATCAACTTCAACGAGGTGATGCTGAAGGACGGTATCACGAGGATTGTTTGGGATCTCTCACAGAGCACACGGAGATGATAGAGAGGGGGCTTCTCACAGAGCGCACAGAGGGCACAGAGAAAAAAGATTCTTTAAAATTTTTTTGCTCTGATGGCTCTGCTGGCTCTGTGAGAGACCCAAAGACCCGGTGAGAATGCACAGAAATCGACTGACCATCGTTTCCCTGACGCTGGCCGTCACCTTCGCCGTCCTCCTCTTTCGGGAGGCGCTGGTGTATATGGTGGGCCGCTGGGCGAGTCCGGACTACAACCACTGCGCCATCATGCCGGTGGTGATCGCCTATCTCGTGTGGGAGCGGCGCAGAGCCTTCACGGCGCAGCCGGCGACGACCTCGTGGGGGGGGCTCGCCGCAATGGCCGCCGGTCTTAGCCTCTATTGGCTCGGCGAACTGGCGGGGGAGTATTTTACGCTCTATACCGCCTTTTTCTTCACGTTGGTGGGGCTGCTGTGGACCCACCTGGGCTGGGCGCGCCTTCGCCCCATTGTGTTTCCCGTGGCGCTCATTCCCACCATGTTTCCTTTACCGACTTTTCTTAACAACAAGCTCACCTTCCATCTCCAGCTCGCCTCCTCCGCCCTGGGGGTAAGGCTCCTCCAGCTTTTCGGCCTGCCGGCCTTGAGGGAAGGCAACGTGATCGATCTTGGCTTCACGCAACTCCAAGTGGTGGAAGCCTGCAGCGGGTTGCGCTTTGTTTTTCCTCTGGCCATCCTCGGGGTGCTTCTTGCCTCCTTCATGCGCGGCCCGCTGTGGAAAAAAGCCTGCCTCGTTCTGAGCACCCTGCCTTTGTCCGTGGGACTGAACGCCTTTCGCATTGCGGCCACAGGCGTGCTGCACCAAAGCCTGGGCGCGGAAGCGGCGGAAGGGTTTTTCCACGATTTTTCGGGCTGGGTGGTTTTCATGGTCGCTTTGGGGGTTTTGCTTGGGGAAATGTATGTTTTGGGAAAGCTCGGCCCGCGCCGGTCGGCGGCCGGTTCCGGGACCCCGAGGTTTGCCCCCGGGCCTATACGAGAAGAAAGCTTTGAGACCTCGGATGTCTCCAAACCCGAAAGGCTTCCTTGGCGCAATATGCCGAAAGTCCGGCGAGAGTGGATCCCGTGTGCCCTGGCGCTCTCCCTCTTGTGTGCCACCCTGGTCATGTCCTACGGCCTGAACTTTCGGCGCCCCGTTGCCCCGGCACAGCCTCTGGCAACTTTCCCCTTAAAACTGGGACCCTATGAAGGGCAAAGGGCTTTTCTCGATGCCAAGGTTTTGGATGAACTGGACGTGACAGACTACACGGCCGTCCTCTACGGCGCCGGCAACCAGCCCCCTATTGATTTCTACGTGGCTTATTACGCAGAGCAACGGAAAGGAGAGTCCATCCACTCGCCGGAAACCTGTCTTCCCGGGGCCGGCTGGGTCGTGGAACACGCCGGCGCCATCGAAGTCAGGCTTCCGGGGACCATTGGAAAAAGCTTTTCGGCCAACCGGATTGTCCTGCGCAAATTCGGGCGCGTCTCTGTCGGCTATTTCTGGTTCGACCTGGCCGGCCGCATCGCCGTGAATGCTTACCAGGTCAAACTTTCCAACTTCTGGAACGCGCTGACGCAAAGACGCACGGACGGCGCCTTGGTCCGGGTGATGACCGAGGTGGGCCCTTCCGAAACGCTCGAGGAAGCCGATCGGCGGCTGACGCGATTTCTCGCCGAGGTCCTTCCGGTCTTGAACGCCTATCTCGGACGATAAGCCGGTCATATGTTTCTCATCTATCAGCTTTGCCTCTCCGCAGTGCTCACGACGACCCTCATGCCCGTGTTCCTTAAATCGGGGGCTCGCCTGGGTCTGATGGATAAGCCCGGCGGGCGCCATATCCACGAGCGCCCGGTGCCCAGAGTGGGAGGAATGGCCATGGCCTTAGGGATCGCCCTCAGCCTGGCCCTTTTGAACCGTGATGTCCCCCTGCTTCGAGGATTGTTCGCCGGCGGCCTCATCCTCTTGGTTTCCGGAACCGCCGATGACCGTTGGGATCTGGATTACAGGCTGAAACTCCTCTGCCAGTGTCTTGCGGTCGGCGCCGCCGTGTGGCTTTCCGGACTCCGGTTGGGCGGACTCGGCCAAATCCTGCCGGGCACGAGCATCGCCTTGGGCGTGATGGATTTTCCTGCCACCGCCTTTTTCCTTCTCATCGCCATCAATTCGGTCAACTTGGCCGACGGCTTGGACGGTTTGGCCTCGGGACTATGCCTTCTGGTCCTGACCGCCGTCGCCATTTTGAGCTTTGCCGAGAACAACCCGCGCCCTCTACCTGTCGCACTCGCGACTGCGGGGGCCATCACGGGATTTTTGCGCTATAACAGCCACCCCGCCCAGGTATTCATGGGGGATGCGGGAAGCCAAGTCCTGGGATTCCTTGTGGGGATGAGCCTCCTTGTCTACCATGAGGGTCGAGGGACACCCAATCCGGCCCTTCTGCTCTTCCTCTTGGGGGTTCCCGCTCTCGACACCGCTTGCGTAATGATCCAGAGGATCCTGGAAGGCCAGCCCCTTTTCCAGGCAGACCGCAATCACCTGCATCACATTCTCTTGCGCAGGGGGCTGACCCACGAACATGCGGTCATTGCCCTCTACGGACTGCAGGTCCTTTGCATGGCTTTGGCGATTTTCCTGGCCCGCTTGCCCACATACCCCGTTTTCGTCTTGATGCTTGTCCTTTTCGCCCTCTTCGTTTCCGGCGTCCTGGCTTTTGCGCGGATGCCCTTTGATCCCTTGCTTAGATTCCTTAACAGGAAAGTGCTCCTGCGGCTGGAAAGCCCGACGGAAACGGCCGTTTCGCGGGCACGGCGCGTCATCGCCAAAGTGCTATCGGCGGGATCCCTGGGCGCCTTGGCTGCTTTTCTTTTGGTCGGGCCCCTTTGGGTTCGGCCTATTCCTCACGAAATCGGGCTGCTCGCCGGCGCTCTTGCGGCGGCTGTGTGTGCGGGGCGACTATTCAGCCCCAGCACGTTGGAATTCATGGTCAAGCTTGGAGCCTACTTTTGCGGTCTGTACTACGTCTCGCGCCTGGGGTTCGCCTTTCGCGAAGGCGTTTGGGGCATGGAACAGCTCTGGCTTTACAATCGTCTTTTCCATATCATGGGCCTGTGCTATTTTACGGCCTTAACTTTGGATCCTAAAACCGTTCCCCTCGCCAGCTCTGACTACCTCTTGGGAGGAATTGCCTTGTTACTGTTTCTCATTCCTTCCGATCTTCTTAAAATCTATCGACTTCACGATATGGGAGCGCGTATTTTTGTCTTGTTCTTGTGCCTGCAATCGGCGTGGTATCGAACGCGTCATCGGCCGGACCTGCTCTTAGTGCCTGTCGCGGCATCTCTGGGTCTCATGGCCCTTTTGGCGTATTGGCCCTGGATTTTTTGATGTCTTTTCGATTGCTCGCCCGTTTGCTAAATTAAAACTTAAAGATTCATCCAAGCCGCCCACTCCATACGAAGGAGCCGAACCATGGGAAAGAAGCTTTCGCTGCTGATCTTCTGTTCAACCCTGATTTCGGGTTTTCTTACCCCCTGTATGGGAACGGCGCAAAGCGTCACCGAAGAAGACTACCTCATCGCCCCAGGAGATACTCTGGAAATCTCCATTTACGGTGAACCGGACCTGGTGCGCGAACTGGTCGTGCGTCCAGACGGCAAGGTCTCTTTTCCCTTGGTGGGCGACATTCGCGCCGCAGGCCTGACGACCACGAAAATCAAGGAAATCGTGGAAGGCAAAGTGAAGGGCTATATCCCCTCGGCCAACGCGTCGGTGATTGTCTCCCAACTGGGAAGCCTACAGTTTTATGTCATCGGTCGGGTGAACAAACCCGGAATGTTCAACGTTTCCAAACCGTTGAGCGTCCTGGAGGCTCTGGCATTGGCCGGCGGCACCACACCTTTTGCCAAGGAAGACCGTATTCTTATCATTCGCGGCCATGGGAAAGATACGGTCAAGATCCCTTTCAACCTCCAAGACATCAAAGAAGGTCGGCGCTTGGAACAAAACATCGTGCTGGAACGGCAGGATGTCATCGTGGTCCCCTAGGGCGAGCCGACACAGCGTGAAACCCCTTCTCAGAGAGGTCGGTTCATGAAACGCAAACCATGGAGGATGGGGATCGGGGCCTTCTGGGCCCTGGTTTTGGCCGCCTCACTTTCCGCGCACGCTCAGGAATGGTATGTGACCCCGTGGATTGAAGCGCGCACCGAATACAATAGCAATGTGCTTTACACCGCGGAAAACGAAGTGGACGACATCGTCCTCCGTATACGCCCCGGCTTTTCCGCCGTCTACGGGATGGAGCGGACTCGATGGACGTGGGATACGGCCCTTGAAGGCCAGGTCTACGCGGATAACTCAGGGCTCAACACCGTGGATGTTCTGAGCACCGCCGGGGTTGTACACCAATGGACGGACCGGCTCTCTTCTCGTGCGGGATTCTATTTTCTCAAGGACGAAACCTTGGACTCGGAACTTCAAGAATCAGGGCTTTATGCCAAGCGGGAAACCCGATATACATACGGCCCCGATTTCGGCATAAGCTATCTCCTCACAGATCGTGTCGGCATCGACGGCGGTCTCGGGCTGCGGCGCACCGATTACGACTACGACCCCTATCCGGATCGCACCACATGGATCGCAACCGTGAGCCCTTACTACATGGTCACACCTCGGGACCGCGTGGGAGTGTCCTTTGGGGTGAGCTATTCGGATTACGAAAACACCTCCACCATCGCCACCTTCAGCAATTCGCTCTTCTGGCGCCGCGAACTGGCGGAATCGGCCTATCTCCTCCTGAGTGCGGGCTATCGGGTCACTCGCACCACCTTGGAAGAAAACTCCATCCAGATCGTCATCGATCCCATCACCAACGAGCTTTTCTTCGTCCCCATCACGAAAGAGAGATCCTCCTCGGACCTGGGATTCATCTTTGCGGCTACCCTGGTGAAGGAACTGACCGAGACCGTATCCGTCTCTTTGAGCGCGGGCCGGGATCAATACAACAGCGTGACGGCGGCAAGCAACGAAAGAACATTCCTGCGCGGCACCACCTCCTGGCGTCTTTCGGAGCGCACAACCGCCCATCTCAGTGCCGGGTACGACTACACGACGGAAGAAGCGGGCGTCGGTGACGAAAAAACCCATTATGTGTTCCTGTCCCCTCACATTTCTTATCGCCTACGGCAGAACTTGTCCCTGTTGGGCGGGGCTGCGTACGAACACTCCTTTGTCGATTACGCCTCGCAAGATACCGATAAAAACCGACAGCGCCTATGGGCCGGGCTGCGCTACGAATGGCCCAGGGCTTGGGGAAACTGAGGAAAAGAAGCGGTATGCCCTTACCATCATCGCAGCATGACGATTTTCAAAAACTGCGCCGTATCCTTAAACGGCGATTCGGCTGGCTCGTCCTGCCTTTTCTCTTGACAGTCCTGGCATCCGTCGCCCTGGCTTTGGCTTTACCCAATATTTACCAGTCCACCGCCACAATCCTCGTCAGAGACCAGCGCATCCCGGACAATTTGGTCCCATCTACGGTGCCCACTTACGCCGATGAACGGGTCCAGGCTATCACCCAAGAAGTGGTGAGTCGCACACGTATCGTCAACCTGGCCGAAAAATACAATCTTCTCGGCGAAAAGCGCCGAAAGATGCCCATCGAAGACATGATGGAAAAGATCAAGAGCCGGTTGACCATCGAACCCGTCAACGCGGAAGTGAACACCGGCCGGTCCGATCGCCCCGTGACGCTGATGATCGCCTTTCGCCTCTCATACGAGGACGAATCGCCCAAGATCGCCCAAGCCGTCACCAACGAAATTGCGTCTTACTATCTTGAGAAAAATCTGGAATCCCGGGAAAGGATCGCCCGAGGCACGACCCAGTTCCTCCAGGAGCAGATGGAACAGGTGAAGGCCCGGATCGGCGAATTGGAAAACACTGTGGCGGAATTCCGCAAAGCCCACATGGAAGAACTGCCCGAATTTACGCAGCTCAACATGCAAAGGCTGGAAAAACTCAACGCGGACATCGGCAACATCAACATGCAACTGCGCCACTTGGAGGAACAGAAAGCGGCGATCCGTTCCCAGTTGGCGGCTCTTGGGCCTTATGCCGGATCCTCCGCATCGGGACCCGTGCTTTCACCGGCTCTCAGACTCCAACAAGCCCGCATGGAGCGCGCCCAGATGGCCGCCCGCTATTCGGAAGACCACCCGCTGGTTCAGGCCAAAAACCGGGAAATCGCCTTGCTGGAAAAGTCTGTGAGCGGCACGGCCGGTTTTCAGGATACCCGCGATAGGGTCCAGCAATTGGAAAACCAACTGGCCAGCCTCACGGCCCGCTACAGCAGCGATCATCCCGAAGTGCAAAAAGTACGGAAAGAACTGGAAAAGGTGAGAGCCGAGCTCGCTTATTTGGAAAAATCTTCGCGCCGAAGCGGGGAGGCGCCGTCCAGCGATGCTCCAGCAAACCCGGCTTTTGTCAGTCTCAAGGCCGACTTGGCAAAAATCGAAGTGTCCATCAACTCCCTCAAGGAAGAAAAGGAACACCTGGAGGAGCAGTCGCGTCAGCTTTACGAAAAGTTGCAAGCCATGCCCGAAGTGGCCAAGCAGTACAGTTCTCTTGTCACGGAATTGGATATGGCCAAAGCCCACTACCAAGAACTGCAGCAGAAATTCCTGGCTGCCAAGGTCTCTCAAAGCATGGAAGAAGACCGTTTGGGGGAAACCTTCGAGGTCATCGAGCCGGCCTTGCTGCCCGAAAAGCCGGCAAAACCGAACCGGATCGCCATCGGGCTCATCGGCGCCGTGCTGGGTCTCGGCCTTTCTGTGGGACTGGCGGCTTTGCGCGAATTTACCGATGTACGCCTGCACGACCGGGAAGACCTGGAGCGGATTGCCGACATGCCCGTTTTGAGCCTCATTCCGGCCTTGGTGACCGAAGAAGACCGGCGCCGAAAGCGCCGAAGGCGCCTTGTGCTTGCCGCTGCCGGCTTGGGATCCACAGCGGGGCTCGTCATTCTCTTTCATCTGCTCGTCATGGACCTGCACATTTTTTATGCCAAAGTCGTGCGCTTCCTAGAAAGCCGATGGATACTGTGAAGGCGGCACGCCTTTCCCCACAAGGACACCCTATCCCATGAGCACACTCAAAAAAGCCTTGGAAAAAGCCAAAAGGGAGCGGCTCCACACCCCCGAACCCGCTCCAAATCCCGAGCCCGCCCGCTCTGCCGGACAGTTTGCCTACAGCCGGACCCCGGTGGTCCGCGTCCCTATGGAGCGCCTCCTCGCGAGCCGGTTGTTTGCCGTTTCTGACGACAACCCCTACGCGGATCGGTTTAAGTTGCTTCGCACGAGGGTCCTGCAAACGACGCGGTTGCGAGGATGGAACACCATTCAGGTCAGCGGGTTCGGCGCCAACGAAGGCAAAAGTTTGCTTGCCGCCAACTTGGCTGTCGCCTTGGCTCGAGACACCCGCCAGACGACTCTCCTGGTGGATTTGGATTTTCGCCGGCCGAGCCTTCACGAGCTCTTCTGGTTGGGAGACCGGATCAAGGGGCTGGATTCTTTCTTTAAAGGGGAGAGTGCCCTCGAAGAACTGTTTATTTCCCCGGGAATCGAAAAACTGACGATCCTTCCCACAGTGCGGCCCATGGCCCGATCGGCGGAAATCATGGGATCCCCGGCCATGGAAGCCTTCATTCGGGAAATCAAGCAGCGCTACGACGATCGGACCATCATTTTCGATACGCCCGGCATGTCCGTGTGTCCCGATCCCCTGATTGTCAGTGAATACATGGATTGCGTTGTCTTGGTGGCGCGGGCGGGAACCACGCGCAAAGACGCCGTCGCCGAAGCCCTTAAGGTCATCCCGCCGGACAAGCTCCTGGGTATCGTTTTGAACGACACGGCATCGGGGGAGTCAGGACAGTACGGGTACGCTTAAGGCATGTATACGGATCATTTCGGCCTCAAAACACTCCCTTTCAGCCTGACCCCCGACCCGGAGTTTCTCTATCTCAGCCGGGTTCACGATCTGGCGCTCACCCACCTGGAGTACGCCCTGGTGCACCGCGCCGGCTTCGTGGCTCTCACCGGAGAAATCGGCGCCGGCAAAACGACCCTCCTTAAGCACCTCTTGACAAAGCTCCCCGAGGATTTGGATGTGGCCGTGGTGTTCAACACCAATCTGGATCCTGTGGGCTTTCTCGAGATGCTCGCCAAGGAGTTCGGCATCGCGGTCTCTTCGTCAAGAAAAAGCGATCTCTTCCAGTCTTTATACCGGCATTTCCTGGATCGCTACGCTCAGGGACGCCGCTGTCTCATCGTTGTGGACGAAGCGCAAAACCTCCCCTTGGAAACCCTGGAGGAAGTGCGCATGCTCTCCAACCTGGAAGCAGACTCGGACTTCCTCATCCAGATCATCTTGGTGGGACAGCCGGAAATGCGCCGGCGGCTCGCCCGTCCCGAACTGGCGCAGTTGGCCCAAAGGATCTCGGTCCATTACCATCTTCAGCGCCTCTCGGAAGAAGAAGTGGGCCGATACATCCATCACCGGCTCCGCGTGGCGGGTCATAGCGATCCGCCACGCCTCTTCGGGGCCGACGTTCTTAACGTGATCGCCGAGAAAACCGCGGGGGTTCCCCGGTTGATCAACGCGCTCTGCGATGCTTGTCTCACATACGCCTATGGTGAAAATCGGGACCGGGTCAGCGCGGACATCGTCCGTCAGGTGCTTGCCGACAGTCCTTTTTTGTGGGAAGAAAGGCCTGAAGGAGAATCCCGGGATGAAACCGACATGCCCCCTTCGGAACCCCCTCCCGCCCGTGGGGATATGTCGCTTGAACGGTTCGGCCGGCTTCTCACGGAATGCACCCTGCGCTTGGATGCCCTGGAAAGGCGCCTGGCCCTCGTGGAATCCGACGGGCGGGGTGCTTCGATTCAAACCCTTCGGAACATGCTGGCCGAAGAGCGGGAAAGAAACAAAGAACTGGAAAAAAAACTCCTTCTCTCCCGAACCCTCATCGCGAAACTTCGAAATGAGCAGGTACAAAAAAAAGAACAGGCGGCCCCACCCCCGCCGCCGGAGCCGCCCCCGAGAAAACCCTTTTGGAGGTCCCTCTTTGAAAAGGACGACTAGACTTTCCATGCAACGCACCACACAAAGGATGGGCGCTTTAGGTCAGCTCAAGGCCTTGAGTGCCCTGGTCGCCTCTTTTGTCATTCTTTCTCTGTTTTCCGCGTGCTCCAGCCGCGAAGAAAAAATCGCCCAATTCCTGCGAAGCGGCGATGCGTACATGGAAAAAGGGGATCTAGACCGTGCCGTGATCCAATACAAAAACGCCCTCCAGATCGATCCTCAACATGTGCCGGCCACGTTCGCACTGGGCCGAGCCTATCTCGCGCAAAAAGAACGAGATCGCGCCTACGGCGCTTTCAAACGCGCTCTCGAGCTGGATCCGGCATTCGATGAAGCCCGGCTGGAAGCGGCCGCCCTTGCGGCCTTGAGTCCCAGAGCCGAAGAAGCTTTAAAGGACTTGGACCAAATAAAAGACCCCGCACGCTTCGAACCTCGTGTGAGCACCGTGCGGGCCCAGGCGCTCCTGGCCTTGGGAAGGGCCGAGGAGGCGGCGGCCGTCGCCGAAAAGATCCTTGCGGAAAAGCCTTCGAAAGACTCGGCCGTGGTTCTCGCCTTCGCTTATGAAAAATTGGGAAAAACAGAACCCTTTCAATCCGCCGTCGGCCAATGGCGGGCCCTGGATCCCCAGGACCCGTATCCGTATATCGTGGCGGCCCGCTACGCCGCCCGCGCGAACCAGCGCGACGAAGCGCTTCGCCAACTGACCGCCATGGGAGAAGTCCGCGGAAAGGACCCCTCCGTCAGGCTCCTTCAAGCCAAGACTCTGGAAGAATTCGGCTTCATCGACGAAGCAGGTGCCGCCTTCGACGCCCTGCCCGAAGAACCCGCTTACCAAAAGGAAAAAGCCCAGTTTCGACTGCGCCACTCCCAGATCGCCGAGGCCCGAAAGATTCTGGAGAACCTGCTCGCCCAAAATCCCAAGGATACCGACGCCGCCATCCTGCTCTCCCTGTGCCTCTTCTCCCTCAAAGACGTGGAGGGGGCGCTCGCCACTCTTGATGCAGCCTTGCCTCACGCGCAGAGCGCGCAGTCCCGGGAAAACGTCCTCCTCACCAAAGCGTCCATCCTGATCAGCCAGCAACGCCTCGAGCCGGCCAAAACGATCTGCCAGGAGGTGCTCAAGGAGAACCCATCTTCCGCACAAGCCCACTTCCTGCTCGGTAAGAGCCTCCTCAGGGAAAAGAACTTTGAAGCCGCGGAGCTCCATTTGAACCAGGCCGCCACCGCACTGCCCAAAGATCCCGAATCCCAGCTCCTCCTCGCCCAGGCCCAGCTGGCACTGGGCAAACCAGCCCTGTCCATAGACACCCTGAAGCAGGCTCTGGAGCGTGTGCCGGAATCCACACCCATCCGCATGGCCCTGCTCGAACAGCTCGTCAAAGCCCAACGCTTCCCCGAAGCCATCCAAGTTCTGGAAAAGGCTTTGGATCGGGAGCCCGACAATCCCGTCTGGGTGAGGGCTCGAGGCCAGGTCAAGGCGGCCCTTAAAGATCTCGACGCCGCGGAAGCGGATTTTCAACGCCTTGTCGCCCTGCGCCCCGATTCCCCCATCGGGTACATGGAATTGGGGCGACTTTACTACGCCCGAAACGACCTCCAAAAAGCCGAAGGGGCTTTCCGCCGGGCCGCCCAAATCGAACCCCGCTGGCCGGATCCCTACCGGGCCCTGTCTGCCGTCTTAAAGGCTCAAGGGCGAATGGACGAGGCCGTCAAAGAAGCCCAAGCCGCTTACGCCCAAAACCCTACGCCCGGCCTCGGCATGCACTTGGCGGCCCTCTATGAATACCAAGGCCGCTATGCCAAAGCCGCCGCCGTTTACGAGGATTTCCTGGAAAAATGGGAGGAAACCCCGGAAATTTTGAATAACTTGGCCTTTTTGTACACCCATCGCGATTCCCAACCCCAAACCCTTGCCCGAGCGGAGGAGCTCATCCGGCGAGCCCTGGAAAGCAGCCCCGAAAATCCGGCATTCCTGGACACCATGGCGGTGATCGCCCACAAACAAGGGCGTCTCGATGAGGCTTGGCACATGATCGGGAAAGCTTTGGAAAAAGACCCCGAGATTGCGGAACACAACCTCCATGCCGCGCAGATCGCTCGGGACCGGGGAGATCCTGTCAAGGCCGCCGAATACGCCCGAAAGGCTTTGGAAAAAGGTCTTCCGCCCCACTTGGAAGGGGAGGCCCGCCAACTCCTGGCCCGGTAGTTTTTCTTTTCCGCAGTCGAAAAGAGTTGCAGACAACCACGAAGCCGGCCGGCCTGCAGGGCCCGCCGGCTTCGTCATGTGAGGGGAAGGAAAAAAGCCTCAAGAAAAACTCGCGCCCTGCCGATCTCTCTACAAGAGGTGAATACAATTCCAGGAGGTCGAGTGGCATGTTGTTTCATCGCCGACGCGTTCTTTTCGCCATCGCCTTATGCCTCGCTGTGTCGGCCGAGGGACCCTCCCAGGGCTTCGCCGATTCCCCCCCGGAAAGCTTTCTCATCGCCGCCGCACCCTCTGGTCCTTCCACCCCCGTGCCGGAGATTCGCCCCCCAATGCTCCCCCCCGACGAGACGGCCGCCCACCTGGCCTCCCTCGTTAACGCCGTACGCGCTCGCTACGGGCTGGCACCTCTGAGCGTCTCCGGCCAATTGGGCACGGCTGCGTTGACCCACTGTGCCGACATGGCGCGAAACGGCTTCGTGAGCCACACCGGATCCGGCGGCACCAGTCCCTGGCACCGCATGGTCCGGCAGGGGTATCCCGTACGCCGCTACGGAGAAAACGTCGCCGTCGGCCTCGCCGATCCCGTCCACGTCCTCACAGCCTGGCTGCAGAGTGAATCCCATCGGAAGGTGCTCTTGAGCGCCCACTTCACGGAAATGGGCATCGGCTACGTCTTCGACCCCCGTAGCCCTCAAAAGCATTACTGGACGCTGGATGTGGCACAGAGATAGGTTTTATCGGCGGCGCCGTGCCAGGATCGCCGTAACGGCAAGACCCGGAGCCAGCAGGAAGGCTGTTCCCGGAAGGGGAATGGGTGCGGGAGACTTTTCCTGCGGAGGAATGGGGCCTGAGCCTCCGCCGCCATAGGCGACCGTTGTCGGCACGCCGGAATGGCCCGGGTCCACCATGGCCAAAGCGGGCGGCAGAAGCTGATACACCGGCGCAACGCTCGCCGGCTTGGATTCCGGAGCCTGGGGAGCGGCCCACGGAGGGGCGACGCCTTCGGCGCCCAGGACGCCCGGAAGGGGATATTCGATGAAGGTCGTCTGCAGTCCCGCGCGAGGTTCGCACACGACAGCCAAAAGCTCACCGGGCTTGGGGGAATAGTCCTTTCCAAAACGCCGCGCCTCTTCCACCATGGCGCGGACATCGGGAGTCATCCCCTTCGTCCCACCGTCCGTCAAATGCCAGATCGCCGCTTGCACATCCTTAGGGCTTCCCGATTTGTGATTGATGAGATAATGGATCTCGCCCCACGGGTATCGGGCCAGATGCCCCGGGAGCATGGGGTCGGTACTGGAATAGAGCCGCACGGGCGAGACAGCATTTTTGGGGATGTCCCGGGATCGATCCAAGCACCAGCCGTCGTATGCCGCGTTGTTGACGACGCCCGATCCTTCGGGAACGTCGGAAAAAATCATCTGGAAACGGCTTCTCGGGCCGGGATAGCGCAGGAACATGGAAACCGGCTTGGAAGGGAGGGATAAGGCCGCCGCGGGGGTTTCGGATTTGGCCATCCACGGGATATCGACCCCCGCCGCAGGGCTTTCCTGCGGGGACGATTCCAAGCTCACGGCTGTCTCCGGCGGCGGAGTGCCGGCAGCCGTTGCGTGCGAGGGGATGCCCCCACACACAACGGCCGCGAACGCGATCACATACAGGACCCAAAGCTTACCTGTTGGATCATAGGCCCCCGTTCTTTTTCTTCGCCGGTTGAGTTGCGCAGGTTGCGGGTACCTCATGGCCGCCACTCCGTATGATCACTGCTCTAGATATCCTGCCCGCCGTACGCTTCATCGGCTTCTCGTCGTGGCTGCGGTTTTAGGTACGCCCGCTCAGCTGCGGCGCCCCTTGCGCCGGATCCCCAGGAGCCCGAGAATCCCAGACCCTAACAACACGGCCGTCCCCGGAATGGGCACACTCACCCAGCCGGAACCTTTCGTACTGGCAATCCCCTGAACGTGAGCCAATGTTTTGAAATTATTTTCACTAAAAATGCCATCCACACTAACGCCAGAGAGGTAAACAACGACAGAATCTCCTGCTTGAAGTCTATTTGTATTGTTATTAGCTTCTCCGAAATAAAATCTTATATTGAAATCGCCTGCTTGCCCTCCTATAACGTTCTTAAACTCTCCCGTTTCATATCCTGCTGTCACGCCACTGGAGCTTACTATAGACACGCCATCTAATCCTTTAATATAGAAATACCATCCGCTGACGCCATTGTCATTGCCTCCAACAAACTCACCGGTTGCCAAACCCGGCGCCGTAAGGGTCAGCTTTACGTTACCGTTCCCATCATCCTCAAACGTCGCCACCAGCCAAGGCGCTGAACCTCTAGGTGCATCTCCTGTAACCACCGCCTGCAAGCCCACCGTGACCGTACTCGCCAAGGCCGCATGCCCTAGGACAAAGGGCACGACAAGCAGGCACCCCGCCACCAGAAATTTTTCCCACTCCTTCCGCCTCATGGTATACCTCCTTTTTTACATTGCTCTCTGCGCTTGTTCTGTCGAATCTTTTTATTTTTTATATTTTAGGCATCGCTTCAGAAAAGAGCAAGGCGCTTTTTTGGGCTTTTCGCTGTTTTGTGTGGAAACCTGAAAAAACCGATGCAGCACCGCTGGCTTCGGTGGCCTCCTTTCGGAAAAGGCTGGCATGGGCGGAGGTGATGTCAAGACCAAGCCCTTCGGGTGCTATCGCAGTCTTGACATCACCTCCTTGCCCATGTGGTTGTGATAACCCAAAATTGACCAGGAAAAGGGGCGAGTGATAACCGAAAATTGACCATCCTGGGCGGTAGTCCTCCTGTTAAGTTGGCGAGAACGGGAGCAACAAGACGGGAGGAGAAAAGTGCTCAAGATGGACCAATACGAGTTGATCAGAACGGGTTATCGGGTCTATGGGAAAAGCATCAGTGAGCCGGCACGTCTGACCGCCCATTCCCGCAATACGGTGAAGAAGGCGATTCGTGGGGAACCTTGGGGATACAGGGAGCGGCAGCAGCAGCCGTTTCCGGCCCTGGGCAAGTACCTGAAGATTATCGACGGATGGTTGGAGAGCGACAAGGACAAGCCTTCCAAGCAGCGCCATACAGCGCGGCGGATCTACAATCGCTTGGTTCATGAACACGGCTTTAAGGGCAGTGAATCGGCCGTTCGCCGATATGTGAGGCTGGCCAAGATGCAGTTTGGGTTGGGGGGATCCGGTGCCTTCATCCCGTGCGATCCGGAGGCGGGCTACGAAGGGGAGGTGGATTGGGGCCAAGCGACAGCGCTGATTGCAGGGGAGAGGCAGCGACTGAAGTTTTTCTGCATGCGCAGCACATATTCGGGCAAGCACTTTGTACGGTTTTATCCCTGCGAACGGCAGCAAGCCTTTTTTGACGCCCATATGCGTGCCTTTGAGTTTTTCGGGGGAGTTTTCCCGGTTCTGATCTACGACAACTTGACCACCGCTGTGGGCAAGGTCATGCGAGGCAAGGACCGCCAGGAACAAGAAGACTTTTCCAAGTTCAAGGCCTATTACAGTTTCGAGGCGAGATTTTGCACTCCGGGCAAGGCCCATGAAAAGGGAGGCGTTGAAGGCCTGGTGGGTCTGGCTCGGCGCAATTCCATGGTGCCGATTCCGGAGGCCGAAAGCCTCGAGGAGCTCAACGAGAAGATTTTGCAACAGTGCTTGTCCTACGGGAACCACAAGATGGCGGGGCGGGATCGGACGGTGAACGCTTTGTACGAGGAGGAAAAGAAGCACCTTTTGCCGCTTCCGCGGGAGGGGTTCAGCAACGTGAGGTTTTTGGAGGCGCGTGTCGATAAGTACGCCACGGTGGTTGCGGACAAGAATCGCTACTCGGTACCCAGTGCTTACGCGGGTTTCAAGGCCAAGGTTCTGCTCTACGTGGATCGGGTGGAGGTTTTCAGTAACGGGAAAAAGCTGGCCCTTCATGAGCGGATGTACGGCAACAACAAGTGGTGCCTCCAGGCGGATCATTATCTGGAGTTGATCCAGCAGCGGCCGAGGGCCTTCATAGTGCGAGACCGATTCGCCAATGGCGTGAGAGCCGGCCCCATGGTCTTCATGTCCTTCTGGAGCGGTTTTGCGAGGCCCAGGGGGAGACCAAAGGAATCAAGGATTTCATCACGGTGCTCATGCTGTACCGAGAACATCCGGCTGATGAGATGGAAGCGGCCGTGGAGGAGGCCGGCACAAACCGAGTGAGCACGAGCGACGGAGTTCGTCATCTTTTGGCGCAAAAGGCCTGCGAGGTTCATAAATCGGAGCCCCTGAGGGCTTGGTCATCGCTTCTACCGGCCGATGTGTCCGTCTACGGGCAGCTGGGGGGTGCGCTATGAGGCCGGCTGCTTTGGTGGAACTGCAGGCCAACCTGAAAGCCTTGAATCTTTCGAGAGTGGCTCGCAACCTGGAAGTTCTCCTTCGTCAGGCAAAAGAGGCCGGCATCGGCTGCCAAGAGTTTCTTTTGGAGCTGACCCACGCCGAACTCCAGGCGCGCGCGGAAAGTCGTCTCAATCGGCGAATCAAGGAAGCGAAATTTCCCCTTCTCAAGCCCCTCGAAAGCTTTGATTCCGAGGCCGTACCGGACCTGGACATAAGGCTCTTCCGGGACCTGGTGGAGGGTGAGTATATCTAACAACGGCGCAACGTCATTTTCCTGGGCCGAAGCGGCACGGGCAAGACCCACATGGCGACGGCCCTGGGGATGGAAGCGTGCCGAAAGAATTATCGGACCCGTTTTGTCACCTGCTACGGGTTGGTCAACGAACTGGTGGAGTCCAGAGAGGAAAGGTTGCTCCAGCGGCTCATTCAAAAATACGTTCGTTACGACCTGCTGATTCTGGACGAGCTGGGCTACATTCCGTTTTCCAAGGAAGGTTCGGAGTTGCTGTTCCAGGTCTTGGCGGAACGTCACGAGAAGGGGTCGGTGATCATCACAACGAACCTCGGGGTCGCCGACTGGACCCAGGTCTTTGGGGATCCGACCATGACGGCCGCCCTGTTGGATCGTCTCACCCACAGAGCCCACATCATCAACTGCAGTTGGGAGAGCTACCGCCTGAAGCAGAGCCGGAAATCCAAAGGCGGAGCCCGAAACGGTCTGCAGGGAGGCGACAAGGGAAAAACGATGCTCCCCAGGCGGAAGATTGCAGATCCTATCCCGGGTCCTGAAGGGGACCAGGGGGAACCCACATGAGTCACCAGGTTGAGCTCTGGGGTGGACGATTTGGGTTTATCGCTTTAGGAGCTCAAGAGGGGCAGGGACCTTTTATCAGACCGGGGGCTCCCCGAAAAGGATGCGCCAGGAGGCAGAGGCCGGAGAAACTTCGGTTGCCCTACGGGCTCCCTTCGTTTCTCCGGCAGTTCACACACGGGTGGAAGAAGGATGACGCGCCCCTTCTCATCCTCAATGACGCATGGCTCAGGGTGGTCAAAATTCGGTTGTCACAGATGGTCAATTTTCGGTTGTCACTCCGACCCATGCTGTGTGCAAAGTTGGTTGTGATTAAAATTGACCAGGCAAAGGGGCGAGTCATAAGCGAAAATTGACCATCCTGGGCGGTAGTCCTCCTGTTAACCCAAGCTTGTCACATCTATGTTGGAAAAGAGGGGATTGCAGCGATTTTGCCCATCTAAGTCCTTGAAAAGAGGTTTCCGAACCGCCGAAAAAGCG
>JBBFKW010000024.1:0-4401 GCA_037481835.1 Desulfosoma sp.
GCCCGGTCCACACCGCGCTGCTGCTGTACAAGGCCAGGGCCCTGCGCGGGCTCGGACTTCCGGACGCAGCGCGGGAGACCTTGACCGGCGCCCTGCGCCGGAAGAAGGGCCGCTCCGAGGAGCTGCTCCGGGCGCTCAGGTACGAACGGGCCCTGGTCTACGAGGACCTCGGCCAGCGCCGGCGGGCACGCAGCGAGATCGAGAAGCTCTACGCCGAGGACCCGGATTACGAGGATGTAGCGACCCGGTTGGAGCTGTGACAAGCTGTGACACGGAGCTGTGACATCCCATGCTTGCGACAAACTTGCGACACGGCTTGCGACATCCGGCTCAGGCCGGACGGGAGGAAATCCGAATCAAGGCCGTTTCCGCCCCCTCGGGGATGTGCTGCTCTTTGAAAAGATATTGTGTATCAATGGGTTAGGTGATATCCTGGCAGTGGAGAGTGGTTATGAAGAGGGTTGCACTCGGGGAGCCAGACAAAAACCTACGGACTTTTGAAGGTCTGTGCTTAACGTATGGAGCGGGGGAGGCAGAAGGCCATGGGGCCTCGCTTCCCCCGTTTTCTTGCAAGGGTTTACGCCCTGGCGGATGTGGCAAGAAATTCTCCAGTTCGAAAGCGTTCGCCTGGTTTGGGCCCGCAACCTCCATGAGTACAGGCGAACCCTATGCATATCCCCTTTGAACTCTCCGATTCTCCGTTTAGTATACCCCTTGTTTAACAACCAGGTGCCGGTGGGGCACCTACACCGTTTTTCTAACTCCTTAGGAGGGCTCCCGTGACCCCCACGCACGCCCCTCGAAAGCAGGCACAAAAGGCTCTATCTCTCCTGAAAGAGGCAATTCTGGCTCTTCTTGCAGAAAACCCCGGCGGCTTAACCAACGCAGAAATAGCAGACATGCTGGACATACGCTCTGACTACAAAGGGTCTCAGAAGGACTACCTGTCCTGGTCTGTGCTCGGCTTGCTTTTAAACGAGGGCAAGATCCATCGAGAAGGCAGGCGTTATTTCCTCCTGAATCCGTGACGGCTGGGGAAATGAGCCTCTCCGGAGCGCCTGCAAAACCTCTTCTGACCACTTCGGCGGCTGATTTTGATTAGCATGGGGCGCCGCAGCCGCCAAAAGCCGGATCATGTCCGATGAAGCAACAAATTGCGTTTAACCTTGCCGCCTGTCACCCCCAAATCGCAGCCCTCGCGCTTTGGAGTCCGAACTGAATTTGCCGCCGCGGTTTGTCGGGGTGAGGGCCAGGGTCAGGTCTGCGCCGAGCATCGGCGAGGATTCTGTCTGCCGTGCTGAGCTCTGTCACCGAATTCCGAACCGCGTATGCACAGTTATCCCACTTAGCGCGGACTTCGGCAGCTTTGACCCCACCCTTCGTCCCAGCCCCTTTTCGGCGAGCGAAATCTTTGCATGCTGGCGTTTTTGACGTTTACGGGATATTCGGGACTCGTGGATTCGCTCGGCCGCCGTATCCGGTAATCCTTTGGAAAAAACCTTAAGGTGCGGGAGGTGGAGTGTGGGTCTGGAGCAGGTTTCTTTGGCGCTCGCAGGGGTGTTCTTCGGAGTGCTGGCGGGGTGGCTCGCGGCATCGTTCTACGAGAGAAGAGCTCTTCGCGAAACCCTGGAAGAAGTGGAGAAGCGGGCCGACACCGCGGAAAACCGCGCCTCGGCCTTGGAGGGCGTCACGGCCGAACTGCGGGCTCAAAATCAAAAAACCTCTCACGATCTCTCGGTTCTGCGGGAAGAGCTTTCCGCAGAGCGGAGCCTCCGAGTCACAGCGGAAACCCGTCTTGCGGAAACCCAGCAGCGCCTCGAGGAGGAAAGGAATCTCCTTGCCGAAGCCAAGGCGAAGCTCTCGGAGACCTTCAAGTCTTTGGCGGGGGATACGCTCCAGGACAGTTCACGGATCTTCTTACAGCTCGCCAAAGAGACCTTTGAGAAGGTGTTGGCCGAAGCGCGCGGGGACTTGGGCCGGCGGCAGGAGGCCATCCAGGGGTTGGTAAAACCCCTGGCGGAGACCCTGGCGAAGTTTGAAGAGCAGCTGCGGGCTGTGGAAAAGAGCCGGCAAGAAGCCTATTCGGGCCTGGCCGAACATCTGAAGCTCCTCACCGAGGGGTACCAGAGCTTGCGAAAGGAGACGGCGAACTTGGTCACGGCCTTGAGGAAACCTCAGGTGCGGGGCCGATGGGGGGAAATGACCCTGCGCCGCGTCGTGGAGCTCGCCGGAATGACGGAGTATTGCGATTTCGAGGAACAGGTGAGTGCGACGACCGAGGACGGAAGACTGCGGCCGGATCTGGTGGTACGGCTGCCGGCGGGCCGGGAAATCGTGGTGGACGCGAAGGTCTCTCTGGAGGCCTATCTGGATGCCGTGGGGGCCGATTCGGAAGAAAAGCGCCGGGCGGCGCTCAGAAGGCACGCGGACCAGATGCGCTCCCACATGAGCACCCTCGCCGACAAGCGATACTGGAAGCAATTCGGGAAGGCCCCGGAATTCGTCGTCATGTTCGTCCCCGGGGAATCCTTTTTCAGTGCAGCGGTGGATGCGGACCGAACCCTCATGGAAGACGGTCTCGAAAAGCGTGTCGTCTTGGCCACCCCCACCACCCTCATGGCTCTCCTTAGGGCTGTGGCCTACGGGTGGAGACAGGAGCACATCGCCAAGAACGCCCAGCAAATCAGCGCATTGGGAAAGCAGCTCTACGAGCGGTTGAAAACCATGGCCCAAAAAATGGCCGACATGGGCCGGGGGCTGGAAAAGGCGACCAAGGCCTACAACGACGCCGTGGGATCCCTGGAGAGCCGGGTTTTGCCCGCCGCCCGAAGGTTCCAGGACCTGGGGGCCGCTCCGCCGGGGGCGCCCATCCCTGAAGTGCAGCCCGTGGAACTGGTCCCGAGGCGTCCGGCAACCGCCGATCACGGCGATGACGGGGGCAACTGAAGCCATGGGCTGTGGCGAAGCCCCGCCATCGTCGTTAAAATAACTCACAACGTACATACAAACCGGATTCCGAAGGAGGCCCATGATGGAAAGTGCACGAAGAGACGGCGGCGGCATCTCACGGCGGGCGTTTGTCCAAGGGGCGGTGATCGGGGCGGCGGTTTTGACGGCCCAGGGGGTGGTGGCGCCGGCGCGGGCGCAAAAGGCGGGAAGCCCTCCAGCCTGGGATGTCCCGCCGCTGCCTTACCCGGAAAACGCTTTGGAACCCCACATCACCGCCAAGACTCTGTCCTTCCACTACGGCAAGCACCACCTGGGCTATGCCAATAAGCTGAAAGAGCTGGTTCAGGGGACGCCTTTCGCCGCCATGAGTCTGGAAGAAACCATCAAGTCCACGGCGGACAAGGCGGAACACAGGGCCATATTCAACAATGTGGCCCAAGTGTGGAACCACACCTTTTATTGGCGATCCATGCGCCCCGGGGGCGGCGGCGAGCCCGATGTGGCCTTGACCCAAAGGCTCATCAAGGACTTTGGAAGTCCCCAGGCATTTATGGAACAGTTTCGAGCCGCCGCCATGGGTGTCTTCGGGAGCGGGTGGGCCTGGCTCGTGGAAGATGCCGGCGCACTGAAGATCGTGCAGACCTCCAACGCCGACACCCCCCTTGCCCACGGCCAAAAGCCCTTGCTCACCATCGATGTGTGGGAGCACGCCTACTACCTGGACTATCAAAACCGCCGGGCGGACTACGTCCAGGCTTTCCTCACGCACCTCATCGACTGGTCTTTTGCGGCAAAAAACCTCGGTGTCGCATGATGGGCCAGCCGGCCGGGACCCCCTGCGTTCGGAGCAATGCGATCCTGCATCGGGCCGACCGGTCGGGGTCCCGGAACCGGTGGACTCCGAAGGCCATGGAGTCGGATTGTTCGTGCCGGGGGCCGATCACCATTCAAAGCTTTGGATGACCAGCATGCCCCGCTGCTTGGCTTTTTCCAGAACGTCCTTTTTGGCGAAGTGGGTGACGATCACGGGAATCACCGGGCCGCCGAGGGCCTCTTCCACAGCGTCCACGGTCGCTTGGATTTGAGCGAGCTTGGTGCGGTCGTCAAGCCGAAGTACGGATTCGCCCACCAAATGCCCCTCCTGGCCGTCCTTGCGCACGCGGCAGAAGAAGTTCACTTCCCTGCCGGCAATTTCCGTGCGCACAAGTCGCTCCAAGACGACGATGCCGTACCTTTCCTTGAGAAAATCCGGCAGATGGCGGTAGGCCTCGTTTTCCAGGGCATAGGCCATGGTGCGGGAGAGCCCTCCCACCTGGTCGCGCACGGCGCCCAGACCGAAAGCCAGCCGTTCGACGGTTTCCTGGAGTGCGATCTGGGCGGAGGCGAGTTCGTCCAGGCGATTTTCCGTCCGTTCCTGAGCTTCGGCGAGGCGGTCGACGCGTTCGGTCAGAG
>JBBFKW010000024.1:4501-27098 GCA_037481835.1 Desulfosoma sp.
TGGCAAGGCTTTGTTCGGTGCGTGTCTGGGCCTGGGCGAGTTCTTCGAGTCGCCGTTCGGTGCGTTCTTGAGCTTCGGCGAGCCGGTCGACGCGTTCGGTCAGAGTGGCAAGGCTTTGTTCGGTGCGTGTCTGGGCCTGGGCGAGTTCTTCGAGTCGCCGCTCGATGCGTTCTTGAGCTTCGGCGAGCCGGCCGACGCGCTCGGTCAAGGCGGTGAGGTGCTGCTCGGTGCGCTCTTGGGCTTCGGCGAGGCGGTCGACGCGCTGGGTCAGAGTGGCGAGGCTTTGTTCGGTTCGTGTCTGAGCCTGGGCGAGTTCTTCGAGTGGCCGTTCGATGCGCTCTTGAGCTTCGGCGAGCCGGTCGACGCGTTCGGTCAAGGCGGTGAAGTGCTGCTCGGTGCGTTCTTGGGCTTCGGCGAGGCGGTCGCCACTTTCGGTCAGGGCACGAAGACTTTGTTGGGTTCCTAGCTGGGCCTGGGTCAGTTCCTCCAGGTGCCGTTCGGTCCGTCCTTGGGCGTCGGCGAGGCTTTGGAGGGACTGTGCCGTAAACTCCTGGGCGGCGGCAAGTCTTCTGACCGCGTTCACGAGGTCGTCGAATTCCGCTCGAGTGACGGATTCTTCCCTCGGCTCTTTTTGACTCGCCATTTCCTCCATGATGGCGAGAAGAGCGTCTCGAAGCGTGGGATCCAACGCGCTGAGTTTTTTCATCAAGGCGACGGAAGGCATGTCCGCGGCTCTCCCCTACGGCCGTCTTGTCAAGGCATCCTTGCCCAAAGCATAACAAATTCCAAAAACTCGGCAATCCTCATGGGGCCCCCTCGGGTGGAGGCCCCATGGCGGGGCCGCAACGGGCGGGCTCAGATCCCGAGAAGCATTTTGGCCGTTGAAAAGTAGATCATGAGCCCGGTGATGTCCACGATGGTGGTCAAGGCCGGGCTTGCCACAACGGCGGGATCCAGTTTCATTTTGGCCGCCGCCAGGGGCAGCAGGGCGCCGATGAGTGTGGCCGTGACGACCTGCAATCCCAAGGCTACGGCAATGGCCGCCCCGATCTTGGCCAGGGAATAACCCGCCGGGATTTCGCTTCCCCGGGAAAGAAACATGACTTTGGCCCACGAAAGAATCCCCAGGACCACGGCCAGGAGAATGGCCACGTTGAATTCCTTCCAAAGAACCCGGAACGTGTCTCGAGGGGACACTTCCCTGAGGGCCAAAGCCCGCACGACCACCGTGGCGGCCTGGCTTCCCGTGTTGCCGCCCGTGTCGGCCACCATGGGCATGTACAGCGCCAAAATGAGAAGCTTCGTGAGGGCGTCTTCGAAGCTGTGGATGATGAGCCCTGATACCAGCCCCAGGGCCGCCAGGCCGACGATCCAGTAAGCGCGGTTCCTGAAATGCACCCAGGCCGGGGTTTTCAGGTATACGCCCGCTTCATGGCTGCCGGCGATGGCCATGAGTTTTTCCATGTCCTCCGTGTGTTCCTGAGTGATGATGTCGATGGCATCGTCGTGGGTGATGATCCCCACCAGGGCGTCCCCGCCGTTGACCACAGGGAGCGCGATGAGGTCGTATTTTTGGATGATCCGGGCCGCGTCTTCCTGGTCGTCGTCCACGCGGGCGAAAATCACGTCGCGATGCATAATGTCCCGGATCTTGGCGTCCCTTCGGGCCAAGATAAGATCCCTCAAGGACACGAAGCCCAACAGACGGCGCTGCGCATCCACCACGTAGGCGTAGTAGATGGTTTCCTTGTCCGGGGCCACTTCCCGGAGGCGCTCGATGGCTTGAGCGGCCGTGAGGTCCGGCGACAGGGTGGCGTAATCGGAGGTCATGACGGCCCCCGCCGTGCCTTCCTTGTAGGCGGCCAGTCGGCGGATGTCTTCCCGTTCCGCCTGGGCCAGGGCGGGAAGCACCGATTCCTGGAGCTCCTCGGGCATGCGTTTAAACAGGTCCACCCGATCGTCGGGGGGCATGTCGGAGAGAAGCCGTGCCATCTCTTCGCGGCGCAACGTCCGGATGACTTCCACCTGGAGGTCTTCGTCCAAGTGGCTGAAGATTTCGGAGCGCTGGGGGGAGGGCGTGTGCCGAAGAACGGCCCACACCTCGGCGGGCTCCAAGGCCGACAAACCTTCGGCGATGACGGCCGGGTGGGCCGTCGCACAGTACTCTGCGATGGCCTGGGAGTCCCCTGAGGCGATGAGGTGCTGCAGGTCGGATGCAATGAGCGGATTTTTGTTCGTCATGGTCCACCTCCCGCTGAGCTGCCGCGGAGCCCGCCGCGTGCCCCGGAGGTGAACCGGCGGGCTAGGCTCGGGAGGAAGCCCGGAGGATCACGGACTGAGGGGAACGGGGCAGGCGTCGCGACGGATGTTTTTCTCCGAAAGGCCCATGCAGGCCCCGCTTCGGGCAACTTGGGCTGCCATCGGCGTCGGTCATGAAAAAAGCCTCCGTGTTCTGGAAAACAAAGGGGCTCCCGCTGAGCACCCAAACGCCGCTTCTTCTGCCACAGCAAGCGTCTCAATTCAATACTTTTTCTCGAGGCCGAATTTTTTTCTTGACCGGCTGAAATTTTTCGGTTCCTATGTTAACACTATGAACGAAAAGGCGAACCGATCCGACGACTACTTTGCGTATCAGGTGCGGCGTTTTCAGAGCCTCATGGAGGAGGTGGTCCAGTGCTGCGAAACGCGGGCGGCCTATCTTTCCAAGAAATTCGGCCTTCCCGGCGCGGAACTGCGCGCTCTGATGCTCTTTCGCGAGGACAAGTATCTGACCGTCAAGGGGATCGCCCTGAAGATGGATGTGGCCAAGAGCCGCGTGACCAAGATCGTCGCCGGCCTGCTGGAAAAGGGGCTGGTGAGCCGCATCGACGACCCGGCCGACGGGCGCATCAAGCTCATCAGCCTGACCCCCGCCGGTCGGGCCGCGTGCGATGAAATCTCCGCCTTTATCGCGACCCTTCACGAAATGATCCTCCGGGAACTGGACCCGGAAGAGCGCAAACAGGTTCTGACGGCTCTGGAACGGTTGCGCACGAGCATGGAAGCGGTGAAAGAAAGGATGTTTTAGAGTTTTTTGGCTCCTTATGGTTCATAGTGTTAACGAAAGGAGGCGTTTATGACGCACGATTTGGCGACGGTGGAAAAACAGGTGGCGGAGATGCGGGCCCAGCTGGAATCACTCCAGAAGAGGGTTCCGTCCAACAAGCTTTCCATGGTGGTTTTCAGCGGCGATCTGGACCGCGCCTTGGCGGCCTTCATCATTGCCACGGGCGCCGTGGCCATGGGGATGGAGGTGGTCATGTTTTTCACCTTCTGGGCCACGCCGATTCTGCGCGACCCGGCCAAGAAGGTGGAAGACAAGGATCTCATGGGCAAGATGTTCGGCACCATGCTGCCCAAGGGAGCCTGTTCCGTGAAGCTTTCCAAGATGAACATGGGCGGCTTGGGCACGGCCATGATGAAGAACCTCATGAAGCAGAAAAACGTGGCCAGCTTGGAGCAAATGATCGCCTTGGCGGGGGAACTGGGCGTGCAGATTTACGTGTGCGAGCTTTCCATGGAGCTCATGGGGTTCAAGCGCGAGGAGATGATTCAATACCCGTCCATGGATTTTTGCGGGGTGGCCAAATTCCTGGAAGAAGCCATGGACAGCCGCGTGCAGCTTTTCATCTAGATCCCCGGCCCCACGGGGGGCGAGGGGGAAATCGGGGACGTGTTCCCGCAACAAGAAAGGGAGGATGGATCATGAGCGAGGCCGTTCGAGCAGACAAGGTGATGGATTTGAAGGGGCTTCCGTGTCCCATGCCGGTGGTGAAGGTGAGCAAGGGGATCAAGGACGTTGCGGTGGGGCAGATCCTGGAAGCGCAGACCACCGATCCGGGCTCTCTCACCGATTTCCCCGCCTGGGCCCGGACCAGCGGCAATGAAATCGTGGACACCATCCAAGAAAACGGGATCATCAGGATTTTCATCAGGCGAAAAGTTTGAGTCACGGCACGGCCTGAAAGGCCCGGCGCGCGCTCCTTTCCCCTTCGGGGGCAGGGGCCCCAACCGGGCCGAAAGGCCGGGGTGCGCGCGCCCCAAGAGCCGGAAGGGGGATCCATGCAGACCGCCTACTATCTGATTCTGGTTCCCATGGTGTATGCGGCTTTCGCCGTTTTTGTCTTGGGCACGGCGGTGCGTCTCATCCAGACGGCCCGCCGGCCCCCCCACCCGACGACATTGCAGATCTTCCCCAAAAAAGAACCCGCGTGGCTGTATGCCGTCGCGGACACGTTTCTCATGCCGTCCGTTCTTCGCCACACCCCCGTCCTGTGGTTCTTCCTGGCCGTTTTTCATCTCGCGGTGCTCCTGCTCATCATCGGGCATCTGGAGCTTTTCGGGGATTGGGCGGTTTTCCAAGTGGTGCCCCATGAAGTTTTCCTGGGCAGAGGGTTCGTGGGCCTGGCGGCGGCGGTCTCCTTGCTCTATCTCCTTGTGCGCCGTTTCCACGCCCCGGTTCGGGACCTTTCCGTACCCGAAGACTATTATCTCTTGATCCTTCTTTTCCTCACGGTCATTTTCGGAAGCCAGATGGATTGGGCCCGTCGTTGGTACGACTACGACGTCATGGGTGTGGGCGCCTACCGGGCCTACCTCTGGAGTCTCGTCACCTTCAAGCCTTTCGTGCCCGACGAAATCCTCTATTCGGGCCATGCCTTCATGCTGGTGCTCCACGTCTTTTTCGCCAACCTGTTTCTCATGGTCTTTCCCTTCACGAAAATGATGCACACGTTCTTGGCCCTGCCCATGAACCTCTTGAAGCGAGGGTAGTCATGGACCTGCAAACAAGAGAGGATCTCCTCAAGCTTTTCCAGACCAAGCTCAACCGGGCCATGGTGTACTACCTGGAAACGTGCACCCGGTGCGGGGTGTGCACCACGGCCTGCCACGTGTACCAATCCATGCCGCAGGCCCGATACATCGCCGCCTACCGCGCGGAAATCGTTCGGCGCATCTACAAGAAATATTTCAAGGGCCAGGGGAAGGTGTGGCCGGCTTACGGGGAAGCCAAGGAACTGACCGAAGCGGCCTTGCAAGAGCTCTACGATGCGGCCTACTCCTGCACGGGATGCCGGCGCTGTATGGTCTATTGCCCCTTCGGGATCGACACCCAAATGATCATGTCCATCGCCAAGCTGCTCCTGGTGGGGGCCCATGCGGAACCGGAAATCCTGACCCTTCTTGCGGATACGTCCATCGAAAAGGGGCGTTCCCTGGAATTTTTCAAGGAAGGGTTCCTGCAAGGCGTCAAGAACCTGGAGCAGAAGGTTCTCGAAAAATGGAAGATGGAGGCGGAAGGCAAGACCGTCATTCCCGTGGATGTGGAAGGAGCCGACCTCCTTTATGTCGCCTTGGCCGGCGCCCATTCCATCATTCCAGCCGCGGCGGTCTTCAACGCCGCCGGAGAAAACTGGACTTTGAGCTTCTTCGAAGCGGTCAATTTCGGTGCCTTCGTGGGAGATCCGACCCGAACCAAGCTCATCCTCGATCGGATTGTAAACGAAGCCTTGAGGCTCAAGGTCAAGGAAGTGTGCATCTGCGAATGCGGCACGGCCTATCGCGTCATGAAGCAGCTTTCCGGCACCCAGCCCTTTAAGGTGTCCTCGGTGACCGAAGTCCACGCGCGGTATCTGCGCGAGGGCCGTATTCGGGTGAGTAAGGAAGCTTTCCGAGGGCAGGCGGTCACCTACCACGATCCTTGCCAAATCGCGAGAAACGGCGGTATTTTGGAAGAGCCCCGCTTCATCCTTCAGCATCTCACCGACGACTACCGGGAAATGGCTCCCGATCCCCGTTACAACTACTGCTGCGGCGGCGGGGGCGGCTTGGTGGCCCTGGGCGAGGATACCCTGGATTTTCGCATGAAATCCGCAAGGGTCAAAGCCGAACAGGTCCAAAGAACGAAAGCGACCCTTTTGGCGACCGCCTGCGAAAACTGCCATACCCAGCTGAGCGACCTGAATCGGCATTACGGCTTGGGCGTGAACGTCCAGTTTCTCACTTCCATGGTTGCCGACGCTTTGGTTGTGTCCTGAGGCGGAGTCCTCACGGTTTTCCTTCGGGGGTCGACCGGCGTTTGGAAGCAGGGACCTTCGGTGCGCAAAAGAGGCGTGCCGGAGGTCCGCCGGCGTCCGGTCTTGTGCAAAGGGGCACGAAGTGAACATGTGCTGGAGCGACGCAAAGGGGGTCGGGCGTTCCGCCACGGCGCCGACCCCCTTGGGGGCGCCGACGTCGCCAGGGAAAGGAGGTGCATGGGACCAAGGCACGGAATGAGGTGAGGGGGGAGTGTTTCGGCCAGCGTATCAGAAAGCGCACATCAAAAGGAGCAACGATGAAAAGAGTCTTCATTTCGTTCGTCATTGTTCTGGGGTTTTTGGGAACGGCCGGCTCGGTTTCGGCCACCAACGGGGACAACCTGATCGCCGTCGGTCCGGTGGCGCGTGCCATGGGGGGCGTGGGCGTCGCCTCCCCGCAGGATGCCATCAGCGCCGTTTTCGTGAACCCGGCGGCCATGTGTTTCGGACCGTATTGTCCTTCTTCGGAGATGAATTTCGGCGGCACCCTTTTCATGCCCAAGGTGGACACTCGGATCAGTTTTCCCGCTTCGGGCACGGTCATTTCGGCGGACAGCGAAGACAAGGTGTATCCCATCCCGGCCATCGGCCTTTCGGTGCCCATCACGGACCGTCCGCCTTTTTGGCGGTTCGGCCTTTCCGCCTATGGGGTTTCCGGTCTGGGCGTGGATTACAAGGGCACGGCGGTGGATCAGGCATCGTTTTACAATTTCGGACCCATGGGGTCTTTCCCCTTGGTTGCCGGGGCCTACACTGAACTGGCCATCATGAAATTCGCTCCGGCCGTCGCCTTCCAGCCTTTTGAAAAGGTGTCCTTCGGTTTGGCCCTCCACGTGGACTACGCCACCTTGGACCTGCGCCAGGGATCCTCGTCCGGCTACGGCGTGGGCGTCCAACTGGGCATGATCTACAAAGCGACGGACAACGTCTCTTTCGGTCTCAGTTACACCTCACCCCAGAACGTCAATCACGATGATGTGGCCGATTTCGACGGAGACGGCAGCCTGGATCGACTCAAATTGGAATCGCCGCACCAGGTCGCCATCGGAGCGGCTTACCGTTTCAACAACAAACTGTTGCTGGAAGCGGACGTGAAATGGTTGAACTGGTCCGACGCCAACGGTTATGAGGAATTCGACTGGGACGACCAATGGGTGTTGGGCATTGGAGCCCAATACAAGCCCTTGCCTAAGCTGACCCTGCGCGCCGGATACTGTTACGGGAAGAACCCTCTCAATACCCACGACGGTTTCAACGGGCAGATGCCGGTGTCCGTCCAGGGAAAAACCATGCCCGCCTATTACTACGAAACTTTCCGAATCGTGGGATTTCCCGCCATCGTGGAGCATCATCTCACCTTCGGATTCGGCTACGATTTCACGCCGCGCTTTTCGGTGCATGCGGGGTATGTCCACGCGTTCGAAAAGAGCGTGGACGAATCGGGAACGGACATCGCCGGGCAGCCGGTTTCTCTGAAATCCACCTTGAGCGAAAACAGTTTGGATTTCGGCTTTACGTGGCGCTTCTAAAGGCCGTGCCGGGGCGGCCTGCCGGGGGTTTTTCCCCTTGAGGGAAAAATTCCCGGCGGCCGCTTCGGGCCGTGTCAAGCCTTTGCCGAAGACGGCTGGGTTGCCGTCGGCCTGCCGTGGAGGTATATGCTTAGGTGCGCTGCGGTGCGCGGACGGCGATGGTGGATGCAAAGGGGAGGGCCATGCTCAAGGCGGTATTTCTGAAGGCGCGGGACATTCCGGATTTGTGGTACCAGCTGGTGCGCAAGGCCGTGGAAGAAGGCCGGGAATACAAGGTGGACAAGGGAAGCACTCCCACCAAGCGATGGGAGCTGGACTTCGTTTCGGCCCAGATCACCCATCCGGGCACCCGCCCTTTGGAGCCGGACATTCCGCCCGGGGTGGGTATTCCCAACCCCGTGGAGCCGGGTTATGCGGAAAAGTATCTCCCCTATTACATGACCGATGCGGCCCAGCCGGGAGAACACTACACCTACGGGCAGGACTTGGCCTGGCAGATCGAGTGGGTGATTGACTATTACCGCACCCACGGTCCCGGAACCAAGCACTGCTATATGACGGTCGGGCGCCCCGAAAGCCTCCTTTTCTATGACACGTCGGTGGACTACGAGGAGGTGATCCGCGTGGCGGATCGGGCGACGGGCAGGGTTGTGCGCACGCGGAGTATCTCCAACGCTTTCAACAAGAACGAACCGGGAACCACCCAATGCCTGCGCGGCGTGGACACCGCCATCAAGTACGGCAAGCTCCACTTCAGCGTCCATTTCCGCAGTTGGAATCTGTGGAACGGACTTCCCGCCAACCTGGCCTGCCTCCAGCTGGTCAAAGAGTATATGGCCCAGCAGATCGGCGTGGAAGACGGGGAGATGTTCATCACCTGCCTCAAGCTGGGCCTGGCGGAAGCTTACTTCGACCTGGCCCGACTGCGACTGTACCTTAAGAGCCGGGACGAGAAATCCTGAGGAGCGTCATAGGCCCCTTTCGGCGGGACGACAAAGTTCTCGCCCCGCACCCCGCCCCTTGAAGGCTGTCCCCCGGATACGCGTGGTCCCGCACCCCGAACAATGTCTCTTTCGTGGGCGAAAGTTTTCAGCGCAGGCGCACCGCCGTGCCGCTCACGCTCACCATGAGCATGCCGTTCTTTTCCCCCAGAACCTCGTAGTCGATGTCAATGCCCACGACGGCGTCGGCCCCCAGACTCAGGGCGGCCGCCTTGAGCTCCTCGAAGGCGGTTTCCCGGGCCCGCCGCAGCTCTTTCTCGTAGGCGGCGGACCGGCCGCCCACGATGTCGCGGATGCCGGCGAAAAGATCTCGAAAAAGATTGGCCCCCATGATGGCTTCGCCGGTGACGATACCGAGATAGGCCGCAATGGAGCGCCCTTCGACGCTTGGGGTGGTGGTGAGAATCATCGGTGTGCCTCCTCGCTCTTCGTGTTGCCATGGGTTACCCCGTCGGTTATTTTGCAACGTACGAAATGAGTTTCGCGAGAGCAATATTTTTTGCGCACCGCGCCGATCCGCCGGCGGCGATCGAGGGAGGAACGAAGACTATGAGTCGAAAGCGTTTCGTCGTTTTGGGAGCGATGCTCCTTTTGGGAGCTTTTCTTTGGACCCTTTGCGGAGAAGTGGCCGAAGCGGCCCGGCTTGGCGGCGGGAAATCTTTCGGAAGCCGTCCCAGCTATCAGCGGAGCGCTCCGGCGCCGTCCCGATCCTACAGCTCCCCGGAAAGGGATGCGGGGCAGACGCCCTTGGGGACCCTGCCTCGTTCCCCGATGTCTTCCCCGACCCGTTCGTGGGGGGGCATGTTGGGCGGGCTTCTCCTGGGCGGCTTGATCGGGTCCTTGCTTTTCGGGGGCGCCCATGCGTGGGGCGGGCCGAGTCTTTTGGACCTCGCGGTCATCGGCGGAGGCTTGTTTCTCCTCTTTCGCTTTCTGAAAGCCCGGCGCCTGGCGACGCAATCGGCCTCCGGTTACGGGCCCTCGCCTTTTCAAGCGCCGGGAGGGGCTCCTTTCGGAACGGACAGAGCCCGGCCTTCGGGGCCCGAGGCGGCATCGGCGTTCCATGAGCGGTCCTGGCCCGAGGGCTTCGATCCCCAAAGCTTCCTGGAGCAGGCCAAAGCGCTCTACGTCCGGTTGCAGGAAGCGTGGGACCGGCGGGATCTGAGGGCCATCGAAGAGGCCGTCTCCCCGGAGGTCTTCGAAGAAATCCGACGCCAAGCCGAAGAGGACCCTCGGCCGAGCCGAACCGCCCTTTTGTGGATCAACCCGGAGCTCTTGGAGGTTCGAAACCTGGACGGACAGACCGTGGCTTCCGTGCTCTTCGACGTCATGATGCGTGAAACCGAAGAGGAAATGGCCAAGCAGGTCCGGGAGCTCTGGCATTTTCGCCGGCAAGGCGCCGGCGATGTCTGGATCGTGGAAGGCATCCAGCAGGTGGCGGCCTGAGCCCACGGGTGCAATGGGCCTCGTCTTTGGGCATCGCGATGAACGTGGCACGGCTTTGCCCGCGAAAGCCCAGGTGCGCGCATCGGCGCAAGAGCCCGATTAGTGGCACTCACAAGGGGCCCGGCGCCTCAGCGTCGAGCCCCTTGGGTTATCCTCTTTTCCCCCACCCGCCCTTTCCATAACCTATACAGAGCCGTAGGCTTTTTGCTATAGTCGCCCGCCGAACGACCGGGTCTTCTGCGACCCTTTTAGTGACACTCATAAGGTCCGTAACCTTGAACCTTGAGACAGAAAGGCGGTTCGCGCATGCCCAGGAGAGACGACATCCACAAGGTGCTCATCATCGGTTCAGGTCCCATCGTCATCGGTCAAGCCTGCGAATTCGACTATTCGGGCACCCAGGCCTGCAAGGCCTTGCGTAAGCTCGGCTATAAGATCGTGCTCGTCAATTCCAACCCGGCGACCATCATGACGGATCCGGGCATGGCGGACGTGACCTACCTGGAGCCGCTCACCGTGGAATCCTTGGAAAAGATCATCGCCAAGGAGCGACCCGACGCCGTGCTCCCGAACCTGGGCGGCCAGACCGGACTGAACCTGACGGCACAGCTGCACCGGCAGGGCATTTTAGACCGTTACGGCGTGCAGATCATCGGCGTGCAGGCCGACGCCATCGAACGCGGGGAAGATCGCATCGCCTTCAAGGAAACCATGAATCGGCTGGGTATCGAAATGCCCCGGAGCCGGCCCGCCTTCAGCGTGGAAGAAGCCGAAGAGATCGCCGCGCAACTGGGTTACCCGGTGGTCATTCGGCCGGCGTACACCCTCGGCGGCACGGGAGGCGGCCTGGTCTACAACGTGGAAGAACTGCGCACGGTGGCCAGTCGCGGCATCGCGGCGAGCATGGTGGGCCAGATCCTCGTGGAAGAGTCGGTCCTGGGCTGGGAAGAGCTGGAGCTGGAGGTGGTGCGGGACGCCAAGAACCAGCGGATCACCGTGTGTTTCATCGAAAACGTGGACGCCATGGGGGTGCACACGGGCGATTCCTTTTGCACGGCGCCCATGCTCACCATCGACCCCGCCCTGCAGAAACGCCTCCAGGACGCCTCCTATGCCATTGTGGAGGCCATCCAAGTCATCGGCGGCACCAACATCCAGTTCGCCCACGACCCCAGGACGGGTCGTGTGGTCGTCATCGAAATCAACCCGAGAACGTCCCGCTCGTCGGCCCTGGCATCCAAAGCCACGGGCTTTCCCATCGCTCTCATTTCGGCCATGCTGGCCGCCGGGGTCACGCTGGACGAGATTCCCTACTGGAAAGAAGGCACCTTGGAAAAGTACGCCCCATGGGGGGACTACGTGGTGGTCAAGTTCGCACGGTGGGCCTTTGAAAAGTTTCCCGGGTCCCTGGACCGGCTGGGGACCCAGATGCGGGCCGTGGGCGAAGTGATGAGCATTGGGAAGAATTTCAAAGAGGCCTTGCAAAAGGCTGTGCGGTCCCTGGAGATCGGCCGCTACGGTCTTGGGTTCGCCAAGGACTTCCACACCAAGTCCTTGGACGAGCTCCTGGAGATGGTTTCGGAGCCGAGCAGCGAACGCTACTTCCTGATTTACGAAGCGCTGCGCCGCGGGGCGGACATCCAAGAGCTTTACGAAAAGACGCACATCAAGCCGTATTTCCTGGAACAGATGAAGGAGCTGGTCGTTCTGGAGGAAGAGATCCTCACCTACCGAGGTCAGGAACTCCCCGAGGACCTGCTGCGGCGCGCCAAGCGTGACGGCTTCAGCGATCGGTATTTGGCCCAGCTTTTGGGCCTTTCCGAGACGGCCGTTCGGGAGCGGCGAAAGAGCCTGGGCATCGTCCAAGGCTGGCACATCCTTCCCGTGAGCGGCGTGGAAAACGCGGCCTATTACTATTCCACCTACAACGCCCCGGACGAAGTGAAAACCAGCGACAAGCCCAAGGTCATGGTCATCGGTGGGGGTCCCAACCGCATCGGCCAGGGGATCGAATTCGACTATTGCTGCGTCCATGCCGCCTTTGCGCTGCGAGACCTGGGCTACGAAACCATCATGGTCAACTGTAACCCGGAAACGGTGTCCACCGACTACGACACGTCGGACAAGCTCTACTTCGAACCCGTCACCGTGGAAGACGTGCTGGCCATTTACGAAAAGGAAAAGCCCGTGGGGGCCTTGATCCAGTTCGGCGGCCAGACGCCGCTGAACATCGCCCGCGAATTGGCCGAAGCGGGCGTGAAGATCCTGGGCACATCCCCGGATGCCATCGATTTGGCGGAAGATCGGGACCGGTTCCGCAAGCGCATGGAGGCTCTGGGGATTCCCATGCCGGAATCGGGCATGGCGAGCACCCTGGCAGAAGCCTTGGAAGTGGCCAAACGCATCGGCTACCCCCTGATGGTCCGGCCGTCCTACGTCCTTGGGGGACGGGGGATGGAAGTGGTCTACGATGAAGGGATGCTTCGCGAATACGTCCTGGCAGCCGTGGGGGTCACGCCCGATCGGCCCATCCTCATCGACCGATTCCTGGAAGACGCCATCGAAGCCGAAGCGGACGCCTTGGCTGACGGGGTCGACGCCTTCGTCCCGGCCGTCATGGAACATATCGAAAGGGCCGGCATCCATTCGGGCGATTCGGCCTGCGTCATCCCCCCCATTAGTATCCCGGCGCGCCATCTGGAAACCATTCGCGAATACACCCGCAAGATCGCCGTGGAACTGGGCGTCGTGGGCCTCATGAACATCCAGTACGCCATCGCCAAGGATACGGTCTATGTGCTGGAGGCCAACCCTCGCGCTTCCCGAACCGTCCCCCTGGTTTCCAAGGTGTGCAACATTCCCATGGCGCGCTTGGCCACCGAGCTCATGCTGGGGAAGACCCTGGCGGATCTCGGCCTTTCGCCGACCCGGCACCTCGGCCATTACGGGGTCAAGGAAGCCGTGTTTCCGTTCAACATGTTTCCCGAGGTGGACCCGGTGTTGGGACCGGAAATGCGTTCGACGGGGGAAGTCCTGGGCCTGGCCGATTCCTTCGGTCTAGCTTTCTACAAAGCCGAGGAAGCGGCCCTGCAGCGGCTTCCGGAAGAGGGCTGTGTGCTTTTTACGGTGACCGACAAGGATAAGCCGGCGGCCTTGGAAGTGGCCAAGCGCTTCCACCAAATGGGCTTCTCCATACGCGCCACCGGGGGCACCTGGCGGTTTTTTAAGGAAAACGGCCTCCCCTGCCAACACATCGACAAGATGCACGAGGGGCGGCCCAATATTGTGGATGCCGTCAAAAACGGCGAGATCCAGTTGGTCATCAACACGCCCAGCGGCCGAAGGAGTGAACACGACGATTCCTATATCCGGAAAGCCGCGGTGAAATATAAAATTCCGTACATCACGACGATTGCCGCAGCGGAAGCGGCGGCTCGAGGGATCGAGGCCTGGCGGCGGGGCCACGGCGATGTGAAGTCCCTTCAGGAATACCATGCATCGATCCGCTAAGGGGTAAACGGGCTGTCCCTTTTTGGTGCGGGGGACGGCCGACGGCAAGGAGGTCGAATGAACGGACGGTTTCGGGTGGGGCTGGTGCGTTACGAGGAGCCCTACGCCTCGGTGGCGGCCGCAGTGGAGGCCGCCGGCGGGTTGGGGTTCGTGGGGCCCGACACCCGGGTCTTCATCAAGCCGAATATCGTGTGCTGGACCTCGGAAACCGCCTTTCCCAAGTGGGGCGTCATCACCACGTCCCGGGTGGTGGAAGATGTGGTGCGGTGTCTTCGCGATGCCGGTGCAGGCGCCGTCACGATCGGCGAAGGGATGGTCAATCTGGATCCCAAGGACAAGGCCTTGGCCGGCAGGGCCTTTCGGGCTCTGGGGTACGAAACCTTGGCGCGCCGCTACGGGGTCAGGCTGGTGGACGTTTTCGAACGCCCGTTTCGAAAGACGACCGTCGCCGACGGGGTGGACCTTTCTTTTAACGTGGACGCGCTGGAAAGCGACCTCATCGTGGATCTGCCGGTGCTCAAAACCCATGCCCAGACCGTGGTGAGCCTCGGCATCAAGAACCTCAAAGGGCTCATCGACATTGCGTCACGCAAGCGCTGCCACAGCCCCGACCCCCACTGGAACCTCCATCGCATGGTGGCCGCCTTGCCGAAGAATCTCCCGCCGATCTTTACGGTCATCGACGGCATTTTCAGCAACGAACGAGGGCCGGCCTTCGACGGCACGGCCCATCGGATGAACATCTTGGCGGCTTCCCGGGATGTCCTTTCGGCGGATATGGTCGGTGCCTCTCTGCTGGGGTTCGCCGTCTCCGACGTGCCGCACCTTCGCTATGCGGCCGAAGAGGCCGGGCGGCCCGACGATCTTTCGGACATCACAATCGTCGGCGAATCCCCCGAAGCCCTCCGGCGCCCCCATGCCTACAGCTTCGATTACAACGCCGACGGGACACTGCCGGAGGCCATGGCCAAGATGGGCATCCGCGGCGTGAGTTACCGGAAATACGACGACACCCTGTGTACCTATTGCTCCTTCATGAACGGGCTGGTTCTGACGGCCGTCGCCCGCGCCTGGCAGGGAATCCCTTGGGATGATGTGGAAGTCCTCACCGGGAAAGCCATGAGGCCGACCGCCGGAAAGAAGCACACCATCCTCTTGGGCCGATGCATGACGCGCCGGCATCGGGACAACCCCGCCATTGCCCATGCCATCGCCGTTGCCGGCTGCCCTCCCAAACCCGGCGACATCGCCCGGGCCTTTCAGGAAGCCGGAATCCCCGTGGATCCTAAGGTGCTGGAAAGCCATGCGGTTTATCCCGGCCGGTTCCTGAAAAAATATGCAGGGCGTCCCGAGTTCGAGGAAGCCTTTTTTCGGGTGGATTGAGCGGAATTCTGGCTGCAATCCTTGATTTCATGCGCTGCCGGTGTAAATTAAAGGAACTCTTGCCGGAGAGGGTGGCGCAGAGAACCCCGCCATTGTCCGGGGAGGCCTATGGCTCGAAAGAGAATCCGACTCAGCCCCAAAGAGTTCCACCACCTGGTGGAACAGGCCGTCGCCCGCATTCCGTGGGATATCCGGCGGCATTTGGAAAACATGGTGATCACCGTGGAGCGACGGCCGAGCCGCGAGTTGCTGGAAGAGGTGGGGGTGCCTCCCGGGGAAACCCTCCTGGGCCTCTACGACGGCGTGCCGCTCACCGAACGCAGCGTGACCGACCCGCCCCTCTATCCCGACACGATCTATCTGTTTCAAGAACCCTTGGAGGATGCCTGCGCCACGCGGGAACAACTCATCGAAGAAATTGAAATTACCGTCGTCCACGAAGTGGCCCACGCTTTGGGGCTGAGCGACGAGCGGCTCCAAGAGCTGGGCTACGGGTGAAAAAAACAAACCCGCACGGTGCGATCGGGATTTCGGGGCACAGACGGACCGGACCTGTGGAGGGGCAATGATTCAAGAAAAGAGGCAGGTTCACCGACCCCAGTCGCTGGTCTTGGCCGTGATCACCTCCGCGGCCTTATGCCTTTTAAGTTTTTACAATTACCTCCTCTTCCACACACTCGTGGAAATTTTCAGCGTCGTAGTCGCCGGGGGTATCTTCATCGTGGCATGGAACACCCGGTCCTACATGTCCCACGATTATTTGTTTTTCGTGGGTATCGCCTATCTTTTTGTCGGGTTCACCGATCTTATCCATACGCTGGCCTACAAAGGCATGGGGGTTTTCCCATGGGCAACGGCTGACGAACCCACGCAGCTCTGGATCCTCGCCCGGTCCATGGAAGCTCTGTCCCTGGCGGCAGCCCCGTCTTTCGAACGAAGGAGGGTTCGAGCAGATTTGGTGTTCTCCCTCTTTGCGGGGGCGACGGCCTTGGGCATGGCGGCCGTCTTTTGGTGGAAAATTTTTCCGACATGCTTCGTCGAGGGCGCCGGCCTGACGGCGTTCAAAATCGCCAGCGAGGTCGTGATCATCGGCTTGGTCGCTGTGGCCATGGTGCGGTTCAAAGGCATCAGGCATCTTTTTCCGGTTCGGGTCTACCATCTCATCTTCTGGGCTCTCCTGTGCACCATTGGGGCGGAACTGGCGTTCACCCTTTACAGGGATGTTTTCGGGCTACCCAACATGCTGGGCCATCTCTTCAAACTCCTCTCGTTCGCGATTCTTTATGAAGCTTTGCTCCAGACGGGGTTCCGGGATCCGTTCGCCCTGCTCTTTCGTGAACTCAAGGAAAGCGAAACATCCCTTCGAGAAGAAAAGGCAAAGCTGGAAGAAGCCTTACGCGAAATCAAGGTGCTGAAAGGCCTCTTGCCCATCTGTTCCTTTTGTAAAAGAATTCGGGACGATCGTGGGTATTGGCAAAGCCTTGAAAACTACTTGCGCACCCACACGCAAGCTCAGCTGTCCCACGGTATCTGTCCGGAATGTCTCAAAGAAAAATACCCGGAATACGCGGAGCAGGTCCTCGGCGCAGAAAAGGACGAAAAGAACGACAAGCCTTGAAACGAAAAGCGGCCGGGACGGACGTCTTTCGGCCGCTTTGGCAGACGGGTGTGGGGAAAAAAGGGGGTTACGGTTTGGGCACGAAAGCCCGTTGGGGGTCCAGGTCGTAGGTCCAGGGAGCCCCGGAGTTTTTCCAGCCGTTCTTCATCCGCTTGCCCTTGTAGTAGCTTTCCGCATCGGCGACCTTGTCGCCTTCAAAGCCGTCGACGACGTTATACACATTGGTGAACCCCGCGGCCGCCAGGCGTTCGATGGCTTTCGCAGAGCGATGCCCCGATCGGCACATCACAAGGATCACGTCGTCGGGTTTGAACCGCGCCTTCACCTGTGCTTCGAAGTTCGGGTTGGGAGCCAGAGGGAAGTCCTTCTTTTCATCATTCCACGTGCCGGTCCATACTTCCGACGGGATGTTCACCGCCATGGCGGGATGCCCCACGAACACATATTCTTCGGGGGTGCGAACATCCAGGATCGTCACCTTCGTCGGATCCGCCTTCCACATCTCGTAGGCTTCCAAGGCGGTGACGTACTTGTTCAGGCTCGTTCTCTTCTTTTCGTCGGACGGAACGTCCGCGGCGAAAGCCGCCGTCGAAAAAGCCACAAGAACCAACACCCAAAGCCAGTGCAAGCCGCGTCGTTTCATGGCTTCCTCCTCGCCGGATTGTTTTCCCCACACCCGGAAACGATCATTGACAAGGCCATGTCTTCTGTCAATGATAAATTTATATGAAAATAACATGAAATATTGTATTCACCGACAATTTTGCGGGAGGATCCCATGAAGCTCGGCGGCCGACTCAAGACGTTTCTGATGATGGGATTCGTATTGGGGGTTTGTCTTGGGGCGTCGGAAAGTGTGCCGCAGGAGGAGAAGGCTCGGCAATTGGGCGCCAATGCGGCGGCGGAGCTGCAGCGGGTTTTGAAGGCGGAACTGAGCGCCGCCATGCAGGGAGGCGGCCCAGGGCAAGCCATTCGGGTGTGTGCTCAGAAGGCCTTGCTGTTGACCCGGGACATTCCCCAAAGGATGGAACTGCCGGCCTTGACCATAAAGCGCACGAGTGTGCGGTGGCGCAATGAAATGAACCGTCCCGACGCCTTTGAAGAGAGGATCCTCGCCGATCTGGAAGCCCGTGTGAAGGCCGAGGCGCCCTCGGAGCCGCTCTTGATCGTGCAAAACAAAGCCTATCATTATTTCGAGCCCATCCGCACAGTGGGGTTGTGCCTCACCTGCCACGGCCCGGAAGAGAAGATGCCGGAAAACGTCAAAAGCGCCCTGGACACCCTCTATCCCGGGGATCGGGCTCGAGGCTACGCCGCCGGCGATTTTCGCGGGGTGATTCACGTCACCATCCCTTTGGAGCTGCTCGCGGAGCCGTAGGCGCGGGTGATCCTTTTCGGCCGGAAGCGGGATGGGGGCGGGGGACGCCGCGCGTCGGCTTGGCACAGGGTCTCGAGTTTCTTCCTCCGTTGTGACACCGCGAGGAGTGAGCCCGTCCGCGATTTTTGTGGGGGTTCGGGCTGAAGCTCATGTTGGGGTTTGCCGCGCTCACCCCAACCTACATCTCGCTCCGGCGACACAACGACCCTGCACGTTTGCCCTTCTGAGCCGCTGCGCTCGACTTTCAAACAAACACGCCCCATTGGCCCTTGTCGAACAGGCTCCCTACGGTCCCTTGATGCGGGAGGTGCCGGGGATCAAGGTCTTGGTGGCGAGGACGCCGGGAATCTGGCGGATGTTTTCGTGCACGAACTGGGAGATGGTTTCCGCGTCGGAACTCAGGAGATCCCGCCGCAGCTGGATCTTGACCAAAAGGTCCACGTCGCCGAAAACGCTGTGGACTTCGTGGACTTCTTCGAGCTGAAAAAGCTTTTCGACGATCTTTTCTTCCTTTTTCGCCTGAACGTTCATGAGCACAAAGGCCGTGATCGTCCGCTGCATTTCGGGATAGTGCTCCATGTCGGCGTTTTTCATTTTTTCCCGGAAAGCCTCCATATCGTCGGGAAGGATTTCGTTCAGGCCGATGCCGTAGTGGCGTCGTTCGCCTTTTTCCCAGAGCCTCACGGACACGTAGGCGTAGAGGTCGGCCGTGGTGCGGCCGGGAAACCCTTGGGCGAGGTGCGCCTTGGAGAGAATGGTCGTCAGGGGCCTGTAGATGTGGTGGTACCAGTCCTTGGCCGCTTCCTGGAAAGTGATGTCGGCGCGTTCCGTGTCCCGGAGGTGTTCGTGATGGCGTCGGATTTGCTCCAAGAGTCGCTCGTATTGGCCGGGTTCCGTCAGGGTGATGTCGGCCTGGAGGCCGGTTTCGTCCAAGAAGAGGGCCCTGCGGCGGTAGAGGGCATCGCGGAGGTTGTCACCGGAGGGGATGAATTCCACGATATGGGCGAGGATCTCGTCGTGGCCGAGGGCTTTGGCTGCGGCCACCCGGTGGTTTCCGTCTTCCACGTAGTAGACGTCGCGAATCTGCCAGAGCCTGACCGGCGGAAACACGGCGCCTTGGCGCATGGCGTTTTTGATCTGTTCCAGCCGCTCGGAAGGGGCTCGGCTTTTCAGTTGGAACCGCTCATCGAAATCCTGGTAGCGGCCCACACTGCCCACGATTTTCTCCAGGGGCACGGTGCGCAGGCCGCGGTCGCGGCATTGGAAAGCGCCGTCCTTTTCTTGAAGCTCATAAAAACAGGCGGCGCCGCGGTCCTTTTGGGGCCGCGCGCCCCAGAGCCCGAGCTTTTCCAGGAATCGTCGCATCGTCGATATCCACGATGTGCCAACCGAAAGTGTTGAGGATGTTCGTCTCTCCCAGCCGCATCAGCCTCTGGGAGGGATCGTCAAAGGTTCTGTGAATATGCCCGTGGATGAACCAGCGGGGTTGATGGGTGCGGATGAACCGGACAAAGCATCGGAACCCGCGGTGACAGGGATCATCCCCATCGCCCAAGCCCCGCGGCGGCGCATGGGCGATGACCATATCGACGCCGCCGTGCCACCAGATCAGGGGGCGCATCTTCCAGAGGATCGTGCGCATTTGGGCTTCCGTGTACTGCATGGGCCCGCCGTTGTACCACATGGATCCTTCGAACCCCAGAAGTCGAAGGCCCTTGAGGTCCACCAGGCGGGCGTGGACGTCCGTGGCCCCTTGAGGCGGTCGGCTGCGGTATCGAATGTCGTGGTTGCCCCGAACGTAGTAAACGGGCACGCGAAAGAAATGCCCGAGATACGTCAGGTATTCGGGCGGGACATCCCCGCACGACAGCACGGCGTCCAAAGGTTCAAAGCGCTCTCGGTGCGACACCGGGAAGAGCTCCGGAGCCGTCACATCCGATACGGTCAAAAGACGCATGGCGCAGATCCGCCGGGCGACGGGGCCGTCAGGCGCCGCCCTTCGGGGAGGAGGTTTCGGCCTCTGTCGCCTGGGCGATGGGATAGAGCCGATCGCCGAGGCGCAAGGCGAACCGGTCGTCGTCCACGGGCTCGATCCATTGCGCCACCTGGTAATACGCAGGCCGGGAAAATCGGGCGGGGAAACGGCCGCGGCGCACGCGGCAGTAGAGGACGTTTTCCGGGCCGACCCACAGGGTGGACGGATCCAGGGGCTCCGTTTCCTCGAGGTGCTTGAAGGTCAGGAGGATGTGGGCCTCGGCGGCCCCGTTGGTGATGCGATCGACCCGGGTGATGACAAAGGGTGTGTCGGCCACGGTAATGGGGTGCAGCCGCCCTTGCCATTCCAGGACGTAGCGGCCGTCGTCGAGGAGGCGCAGGCACGCGTAAAAAGTCTCGAGAATTTCCTTACGGAAGATGGGCCGCTCGCCGTAAAACCAGTCTCCCTCCCGGTCTATGTAAATGCCGGTTTCGTCGCCGTTCACCGAAGGCGTCTGCGTGTTCTCACGGGTCGTGTGCGGGTTCTTTGCGCTCATGGCGTCTCCTGAGGATGAGGGTTTCAGCGTTCGTCGGTCAAAAGGCTTTGCGACTGTCCAAGAGGATGGTGACCGGACCGTCGTTGGTCAAATGGACCGCCATGGTTTCTTGGAAAACGCCCGTTTCCACGGGAACGGTGTGATCGCGAAGGGCTTGGACGAAAGCGCCGTAGAGGCGTTTCGCCTGATCCGGAGGGGCCGCGTCCACGAAGGAAGGTCGACGGCCCTTGCGGCAATCGCCCCACAGGGTGAACTGGGAGACGACCAAGACGGCGCCCCCGATGTCGAGGACGGACCTGTTCAATTTGTCATCATCGTCGGGAAAGATCCGAAGATGGACGATCTTTTCCGCAAGATACCGGGCGTCTTCGTCCGTATCCCCTCGCCCCACGCCGACGAAGACCAACAAACCGCGGTTGACGGCCCCGACGCTCCGGCCGCCCACTTCAACGGAGGCTTTGGAAACCCTTTGCACGACGGCCCGCATGATCCCTTCCTCCCGGGCGTTTTGACCTTGGCAGCCGGCGCAGGATATAAAAGCCGCGCCTGGATTGGCAAACGGTTTTGACGGGAAGGACCAAAGTCCATGATCCGAAAACCTACGGTGCTCCTCATCAACCCGTGGATCACCGATTTTGCGGCCTACGACCTGTGGGCCAAGCCGCTGGGGCTCTTGCTCCTGGGCGCCTTGGTGCGGGAATCCGGGTGCCGGGTGTTTTTCGTGGATTGCGTGGACCGACATGATCCGGACACCGTGGGCCGCCAGGATGTGGTGCCCGGCCGGGACGACGCTTACGGGACGGGAAAGTATCCGAAAATGCCCATCCCCGTCCCTGAAGTTCTCGCCGACGTGGGTCGCCCTTTTTTTCGCTACGGCATTCACCCGGAAAGCTTTCGAAAGAAGCTTTCCGCCCTCCCCAAGCCGGACCTGGTGTGCGTGACGAGCCTCATGACCTATTGGTACCCGGGCGTGCAGGAAACCATCGCGGTCATCAAGGATGTCTTCCCGAAGGTTCCCGTGTGGCTCGGGGGCATCTACGCTCGGCTGTGCCCGGAACACGCCCGGCAACGAAGCGGCGCGGATTGGGTCTTTTCCGGGCCCTTGTCCCATGCGGCGAAGGCCCTGAAAAATCTTTTCGGCGATGGGTTCACGGAGACGCCGGGGTGGGACGCCTTGGCCCAGGCGCCCCCTCCCGCCGTGGATCTCATGGAACGCCCCGCTTACGGACCGCTCCTTTTGAGCCTGGGCTGCCCCTACCGCTGCCCGTACTGCGCCTCGGCCATCCTGCAGCCGGAAAGGGTGTGCTTTTCGGCGCGGCGGATTTTCCAAAACCTCCTCGATCTTTATGAAAAGGCGGGGGTGCGGGATTTCGCCTTTTACGACGACGCATTGCTTCTTACAGGAGGCGCGGCCCTTCGGGAGCTGGCGAAAGAGGTCCGTCGGCACGGACTTTCCGTGCGGTTTCATACCCCAAACGCGCTCCATGTGAACGCCTTGGCCGATCCCGGCTGGAGTCGGCTGCTCTTCGAAAGCGGCTTTGTCACCCTTCGGCTGGGTTTGGAAACAACCCGTTCGGAACGCCACAAAAAATGGGGGGGCAAGACGGACGTGGAGGGGTTTTTTCGGGCCATGGACGCCTTGAGCCGTGCCGGCTTTTCCCCGGAACGCATCGGGGTGTACCTCCTTGCGGGCCTCCCGGATCAAAACCCGGAAGAAGTGTGGGAAGGGATCGAGGTCGTGAAAAACGCAGGGGCCATGCCGTACGTGGCTGAGTTTTCTCCCATTCCGGGAACGGCGGTGTGGCCGGAGGCCGTCTCGCGGAGTCCCTTCCCCCTGGAGGAGGAACCCCTGACCCATAACAATTCCTTTTTTGCCTGCAGGCGCCCGAACTTTACCCTGCACGACCTGGAGTGCCTGAAACGGCAGGCTCGAAACGCCCGCCGCACCCTTAAGACCGCACGGGGCCAAGGTTCCAGGACACAGGCCGGATGAAGGGCCTCCAGCCCAGGGACGGCCCCGCCGTCTCCATGGGCTTTTTGTTTGCCCGGCAAAGCCGGTAACCCGTCCGCTTGAAAGAGAGCGGAGAT
>JBBFKW010000025.1:0-15479 GCA_037481835.1 Desulfosoma sp.
CCGTCCCCCGACCCCTCCCGGAACGGTCAAGTCCAAAATGACGGCGGCAAAGGGGTGCCCCTCCGCCAAAGCCTTTTCGAATCGCCTCAGGGCTTCCGTGCCCTCGTGGGCCTCTTCGGTTTCAAAGCCCAACTGTTGCAGCATGGCCGTGAGGACCTCGCGAACGATGGGATCGTCATCCATGAGGAGCAGGCGTCCCGAACCTGCCAGGGGCCCGTCCACGTCTTCCGCCGCCCGTTGGGTGCCGTCCGTTTCCGAAGCCGGCAGATAAAAGACCATTTCGGTGCCTTTCCCCGGCGTGGACCGTACGGTGATGTGGCCGTCGTGCCTTTTGACGATGGAATAGGCGGTGGGAAGGCCCAGACCGCTGCCGTCCTTCTTGGTGGTGAAGTAGGGATCGAAGACGGCATCCAGGTGTTCTCTGGGAATGCCCACGCCTTGGTCCCGAACGGACACGCGCACGTACCGGCCGGGCGGCAAGGGAGGATCGGCGCCCTCATCTAAGAGGACGTTATGCGCCGAAACGGTGACGACCCCTCCGTGGGGCATGGCCTGGTGGGCGTTGATGACCAGATTTTGGATCACCTGGCTCATCTGGGCTGCATCGTAGTCCACGAGCCAGAGATCCTCGGCCAGATCAAACCGGCATCGGCACGGGGTTCCGCGCAAGGAGAACTCGGTGCAGTCCCGGATGAGATCCTGCAGGGAGCCGGTCTTTTTGATGGGAGCGCCCCCTTTGGCGAAGGTGAGTAGTTGGCGCGTGAGTTCCTGGGCCCGCAGGCAGGCTTTTTCCACGTGCTCCAGCCGGTCGACCAAAGGAGCCCCCGTTTTGGCGGCATGCTTGATCAGGGAAATATGTCCCAGGATGCCCGTCAGGATGTTGTTGAAATCGTGGGCGATACCTCCGGCTAGGAGCCCCAGGGATTCCAGCTTCTGAGCTCGAAGCCGTTCCTGTTCGGCCAGTTTCCTGTCGGTGATGTCCTGGATGAAGGTCCAGATGGAATCCGGCGTCCCGTCGGCGTTCCTGTGGAGATACATGCGCACTTCCACGTCCAGGAGGGAGCCGTCTTTGCGGATGAGCTGCTTTTCGAATTTGTCGGAAAAGCCCCGTTCCATGAGCAGCCTGCGCATGGCTTTGGTGATGGCGTCGAAGCGCTGGGGCGGGGTCATGTCGAGGCACGCGATCCCCTCGATTTCCCTAGGGTCCGCATAGCCCAGCATGGCGGCGAAGGGCGGGTTGCATTCCAAGATCACGCCGCGAAAATCCGTGCGCACATACCCGTCGCGGCTTCTTTCATAGAGTTCCCGGTAGCGCCGTTCCGATTCGGAAAGCTGGGCCTGGGCTTCCCGGCGGCGGCTCAGTTCTTCCTGGAGCCGAGCGTTGGCTTCCCGAAGTTCGGCTGTTTTTTCGGAGACTTTTTTTTCCAAAAGCCGAGTGGCTTGATCCAGAAGGTCTTCCGAGCGCTTCTTGTGGATCATGGCCCCCACCAGATGGGCGGCGGTTTTCAGGGCGTCGATTTCCACCGCGTTCCATTGTCGGGGACTGAGGCAATCGTCGAAGCCGATAAATCCCCACAGGGCCCCGTTCACGAAAATGGGGGCGGCCACCAGGGACAGGATCCCTTGGGCCTGGAGAACAGGCTGTTCCGAAGGCGGGAAGTCTTGGATCAGGCCGTAGATAGGTTCCCCTTGGAGGAAGGTTTCCATCCATCGGGAAAAGCCTCCGGCATGGACGGGAAAATTTTGAAGATGGGGATTGCCTTTTTGCGACAAAATCCCTTCCGCCGTCCATTCATACCGTTGGCTGGTGAGCAAGGTGCCGTCCGGGGCGGGGTGATTTTCGAAGACGTAAACACGGCTGACCCGGGCGGCTTCGCCGAGGCGGCCCAAGACCGTCTCCAGGCTCACTTCGGTTCGGGAGTGCGTAAGAAAATATTCGGAGGCGTAGGCCAAGGCCTGCAGGATGGTGTCTCGAGACGCCAAGGCCTCTTCCAGGGCCTTTCGGTCTGTCATGTCGTAAAGGACGCCGTGGAGGCGCATCGTGCCGTCGCTGTCCCGAACCACCGAGGCGTGGTCCAGGACCCAGCGGACCTGGCCGCCGGCTCCGATGAGGCGGTACGCACAGGTCAAGGAACGGCCTTGACGGAGCGCCTGGTGCCGCTCGGCGAGAATCCGTTCCCGGTCTTCGGGATGCACACAGGCCTCCCAAAATTCGTGGGCTTGAGAGGCGGCCAGAGCCGGGTCGGCGAGGATTTTTTCCGCCTTCGGGGTGATGAAGACGGAGCGGGCCTTTTCGCTTTGGGCTTCACAGTAGAGCACGGCCGGCATGGGTTCCAAAAGATTGAGATCAGCACGATTGTCCTCAACGCGTTCCCGCACCGCATGCCGCTCCGTCTGTCGCCTTTCCATGGGCTTTTCCCTCCTTCCCCGCGTAGATCCCCCATCGTCGCCGCATCATGGGATCTTTGCCTCTCTCGGGAGGCCGCCCGAGACATGTCCTTCAAATGGAATCAAGTTCCTAGTTTTGTCAACAAATATCCAAAGCGCGCACCAAGGGCCCGGCCCGATGTCAGCTTTTTTTACAATTCGTAAAAGGCGGCGCAGCCCTATGCTTCGGGTTTGGGAAACCGATCGCCGGGGCTTGTAGAAAAAGACGACGTCGCGGCCTGAGTCGCCAATCCCCGGCGCGTTTTCCGGGTGGAGCGTGATGGTGCGGATTTTGCCTCCTGAAGACACAGGAACCTGACGGCGGAGGCGAAACCTTCTCCCTCATGGTGGGCCGCAGGGGAGAAGACGGCATTTTCCTGGGCCGGATGCAACCCCGCTCGGAAGAATCGCGGGCACGCCCGCTTTTGAGGCGCCAGTCGGTATCCACTGTGCCCGGGTGTCAGCTTCACGAGGGGGCGAGGAGTCTTGAAGACGGTTTCGGGGAGGGGCCGCCCCGGCACTGGGGAGCGGCCGAGCGGATGAGGCTTTTTAACAAGGAGGCGAGAGATGATGACCACCGATGAGCTCAAAGGGTGCTCCTTCTTCTTGGTCTTCGGCGATGCCGAACTGGAAAAGATCGGCCAAGTGACCGGGAAGAAAAGCTACAAGAAAGGCGATGTGGTCTACAAGAACGGGGACCCGGCGCAGAAATTTTTCATCGTCTCCAAAGGGCTGGTCAGCCTCCGGGAATTCCAACCCGGCGATACGGTGGGGATCGCTTTCGAGACGCGCGGGCCTGGGGAAGTTTTCGGGGTGGCTTCCTTCATGCCCATCAAGAGCTACACCCTCACGGCCGTGTGCCAGGAGGATACGGAGCTCTTCGAAGTGGACGTGAAGGGCTTGGAAGAACTCATCCAATGGGCGCCCTCCATCGGCTACATTCTCATGAAGGAGGTCGCGTGCATCTACTTCGATCGTTATCGCCTGTGCAAGCGCCAATTGTATCAAATGGTGAAAACCCCCACGTTGATCACGGCGCTGCCCGGCTAGAGGGGCTTTCCGGGAGGATCGGCCTGCGTGCCTTAAAAGCAAAGGAGACGGGCTGGTGCCTCCGAGTGCCCGGCACCTAAGGGTCGGCCACCTCAAAGGTGGGGCAAGAACCGCCTTGGGGGTGGCCGCGTGTGCCCTTTCGGCCCAATGGCCCGCCACAGGGCCGCACTGTTTCCCTGTCGGATCGACGCGATGGAAGACAAGTACGGGAATCTTCGCCTCAAGCTCCTGGCCTCCATGCTGAGCTTTTCCCTGGTGCCGCTCTTTATCGTCGGGCTGAGCCTTTACCACCAGTTCGATCGCGCCTACACGACGAGGGTGCAAGAAAACCTGCGCGCCTTGGTGGAAGACCGCCGTCACGCGTTGGATCTCTTTTTCGATGAGCGCATCTCCCAGCTTTACACCGTGGCCCACACCCACAGTTTCGACGAGCTGTGTACACAAACCACGCTGCAGCAGGTTTTCGATCTCATGCAGCGCCGTTCCAAGTACTACGTGGACCTCGGGGTCATCGACGAAAAAGGGAATCACGTGGCTTATGCCGGCCCCTACGCCCTTAAGGGGGTCAACTATCGGGATGCCGAATGGTTCCAATCGGTGCTCCTTCACGGCATTTACGTGAGTGACGTGTTCTTGGGGGTTCGCCAGTTTCCCCATTTCATCATCGCGGTGCTCCGACGCGAGGGCGACCGTTACTGGATCCTGCGGGCGACCATCAACACCGATCTTTTCGAATCCATGGTCAAAGCAGCTCAGGCGGGAGAATTCGGCGACGCCTTTCTTGTCAATGAAAAAAATCTGTTGCAGACTTCTTCGCGTTTCGTCGGCCGCCCCATGGAGGCACCGCCCATTCCGGCACAGCCCCGTTTCAACGGCTCAAGGCTCATGACCCTGGATATCGGCCAGAGGACCATGCTCGTGGGAGCCGTCTGGCTGCACAACGTGCCGTGGATGCTCGTGGTCATGGAAGACCCCCAGGAAGAGTTCCTGCCGGTGCTGCAAACGCGGTCTTTGGCGTTGATCCTGTTGGCTGCGGGCGTGGCCGTCGTCGTCTTGGGCGCCGTCTTCGTCGTCAACCTCATGATCGGCCAGCTCCAAGAGGCGGACCGCCAGAAGGCCCTCTTGGACGCCGACCTCATGCAGACGAGCAAGATGGCCGCCTTGGGACGATTGGCGGCGGGCATCGCCCATGAAATCAACAATCCCTTGGCCGTGATCCAGGAAAAGGCCGGCTGGATTCAGGATCTTCTGGAAGAGGAAGACGTTCAAGGGAGCGAAAATTTCAAGGAATTTGAGGCCGCCGTGACCAAGATCCAGCAACACGTGGATCGGGCCCGCAACGTGACTCATCGGCTGCTCGGCTTCGCCCGTCGCATGGAACCGGTGCAGCATCCCGTCAACATGAACAAGCTGGTGGAAGAAACCCTGACCTTTCTGGAAAACGAAGCGCGCCATCGCAACATTCAAATCACCAAGGAATTGGAAGACAATATGCCCGATGTGCTGAGCGACGGCGCCCAGCTCCAGCAGGTGATCCTGAACGTGGTCAACAACGCCATCGATGCCGTGGAAAAGGACGGCCGGGTCCACATCAAGACCCGTTACGATAAGGATCTCCAACACGTGCTGGTGGAAATCAGCGACACGGGGCCGGGCATTCCTTCCGAGCTCCTGGACAAGATTTTCGATCCCTTTTTCACCACCAAGAAACTGGGCAGCGGCACCGGCTTGGGACTGAGCATTTGTCACAGCATCATGACCAAATTGGGGGGGCGTATCGAAGCGCGCAACGGCCCGCAGGGTGGAGCCGTCTTCGTGTTGTCCGTCCCCGTGCAGCACCACGCGTCCGTGTCCGTGGGATGACCCCGCAGTGTGCCCGGTCCATTGCGCATAGGAGGCTTCAAACGATGGATCGCCCACCGTATCGGGTGTTGGTCGTGGATGACGAGGCGGATTTCTTGGAGACCCTCGTCAGGCGTTTGGAAAGGCGCCAGGTGGAGGCCGTCGGTGTTCCCGGAGGCCGGGAGGCGCTGGAGGCGCTGGCGGAACGTCCTTTCGACGTGGTGGTCCTGGACGTGAGGATGCCCGGCATGGACGGCCTGGAAGTCTTGAAAGCCATCAAGACGCGATGGCCTTTGGTGGAAGTGATTTTGCTCACCGGCCATGCCTCGGTGGAATCGGGCCTGCAGGGCATGCAGCTGGGAGCCTTCGACTATGTGATGAAACCGTGCAAGCTCACCGATCTTTTGCCCAAAATCGAACTGGCCTACGAGCGCAAATGCCTGCGGGAGAAGACGACTCGATGAACCCCATCACGGGCGGCCAGTGACAACAAAGGATGAAAGTCTTATAGTCACGGCATTTTACCGAGACTTTCGTATAAATCCCTTCAGAGTCTCAAGGCGTTCATGACGGCGTGGGCGCCCAAGGCCAAGGCCCCGGCGCCCACGGGGGTGAGGACCCAGCCGAAGGCGATTTTCAGCACCGTACGGGCATTGATGGTTTTGAGATCCTTGGCGACGCCGACGCCGAGCACGGCGCCGACGACAGCTTGGGATGAGGAGACGGGAACGCGCAGCTGGGTGAATAGATGGAGGGTGGCCGCCTCGGCCAATACCACCACCATGGCGGAAAAAGGATCCAGAGGAACGATTCCTTTTCCCACGGTGAGCATGACCCGGCGGCTGTACGTCAAGATCCCCGTTGCAATACTCAATCCGCCGAGGAGGGCTCCCATATCGTCACGCAGCAAGCCGGCGGTGACGTAAACCCCTGTCACATTGGCCACACTGTTGGCGCCCAATCCATAGGCGGCGTAGCATCCCGTGAGGAGGACGCCCACGAGAAAAAACCGGTTTCGGGCGGAAAAGGATCGAATCCGTTCCACGACGAGTCGCTCCAGCCCTCGGTGCAGCACCGCGCTCGAGACCATGGCGGCTACGGGCGTGAGCAGCCAGCAGACGACGATCCTGCTAAGTTGGCCGAAATCGGGGGAGGCGTTCAACAGAGACCAACCGATGATGGCACCCACAAGCGCCTGCGATGTGGACGCCGGCACGCCAGCTCGGGTCAGACCCGTCATGGTGACGGCCGTGGACACGGTCAGGGCGAAGGCTGCGTCGGCATGCAAAGCGGCCAGTTTGGAATATGTGGCCATGCATTTGGTGCCTTCCAGGACGGCCCCCAACACCACGTAGGCGGCGGTCAACCACACGGCCCGGGAAAAGCGCACGAGGCCGCTCGCCACGGCCGTTCCGAAGATGTTGGCGGAATGGTTGGCCCCCAAACTCCATCCCAAAAAAAGGCCGCCCGCGATCCGCCACATGGTTTCCGCCCGCCTTCCGCAAAGCCCTATCGAAAGCTTACGGTGAGCACGTACAGAGCGTCGCTGGCGTCTTCGATGAGATCGCTGAAGGCGGTGAGGCTTTGGAGGAAGTCGGCGTAGAACTTGCCCTGCCAGAAGTCGGCGACGGGAACCTCGTGGATCTTCTGGTAGATGTCCCCTTTCAGGTCATCCACGCGTTTTTCCAAAATGCGAATGGCCAAGACCTGCTCGCGGATGTCTTCGCCTCGAACGGCCAATTCGAAGGCCAAGATGAGGATCTCGCACATCTGTTGGTTGAAGGACGCGATACGGCGGCATTCTTCGGTGATGGAGGGGTGCAGGGCAATGAGGTCGTAATAGCGGGCCGTGTCTTCCACGGTATCGAAGGCCTCGTCCACGAGTTCCACGAAGCGGCAGAGATTGGGCCGAAGATAGGGCAGAAAAGCGCCTTCGAAAATGATGGACAGGACCCGGCGTCGAGCCGTATCGCCTTCCCGTTCCAGATCGAAAATCTTCTCCACCAGGTCTTTGGCATTGGAGGTGAGCAGTTCGGTGAGCGTGTGGCCGGCCGCGCAGAGAAGGTCCAGGTGTTCGTGCATGGCCGTCAGAGCGGCCTCCTCCTTGCGGTTTCCGCGCATGAACTTCTTAAGCATGGGGATTCCTGGCTCTGTCGATGAGGGCCGCCTGCATGATGTCCATGAGGGCCACCAGGCCCACCACCGTGCCTCCGTCGCAGACGAACACGCGGGCCACATTGGCCTGTTCCATGAGAGCGGCCACGTTCTCCACGGTTTCGTCCTTGGGCACGCACCGAAGCGGCCGGCAGGCGATGTCTCCGACGCGAATTTTCATGGGATTGAGTCCCTTGGCCAGGACTTTGAAAACGACGTCGCGGGCCGTGACCACGCCGTCCAATTCCGCGGGATGGGAGGCCCGGACGAGGAGGGATCGGATGCGCTTGTCCACCATTCTTTCGATGGCTTCGTAGACCGAGGCGTCCGAGGCGATGGATTCCAACTTTCGGGTCATGATCTCTTCGAGCTTCATGAAGGGTTTCCTCTCCCGTGCCCGGGGCAGCGTGCCTGGGGTCCTAAGATCGTGAAACGTAGACGACTGGAGGCAGCCGGTCGGCGTCATCGAGCCGCGCTTGCGCATCGTTTTGGCTTACCGTTTCCACCCGGGCGACACCGAGGGGGCGGCCGTCTTCGGCCACGATCGTGACGGAATCTCCCGGGGACACGCCGTCGGCGCTTCCCAGGCCGAAGAAAAGGGTTGTCGTTTTGTCCTTGCGCACAGTCCGATAGACCGGGGCCATGCCTTGACGGCGCAGCGCTTCGTCCAGCCTGTCGCTGGCTTTATAGGACAGGTAGAGGCAAAACACAAGAAAGGGCATGGCGGCCGCGGCCCCGACCCACGGGCTCAGGCCCAAGTAGCGCAACACAAAAGATCTTTCCGAGGCTTGAAAGGCCTGGCGATCGGCCAGCAGGCGGATGGTGTAAAGGGGATTTTGGGCGGCATCCTCGGGCTTTTCTCCGTGGAGGAACACGCGAAACGTGTAAGTTCCCTCGGGCGCCGTGGGCTCCACGGCCAGCTCCGCCCTCCACAGCCTCCCCTTGGCTTCCAGGAAGGTCACGCTCAGGCCCGGCGCCGTGGTTTCATAAGTGAGCCATCGCCGTTCGGGGATAGCCGCTTCGGTCTTGCCCGCCACGGGGGTTTTCATGCCTGGATAAAGGCGGATCTCGGTCTTTGGGGTACGAACGACGGCGGCCAGGCCGTCCATCAGGCATGCCGCCAGAATCAACCCTGCAAGAACCCCGACCCGTTGGATCCACGATCCTGTGGGGGTATGGGCGGCTCCCATAATCATGACTCCGCCCCAGCGGCCGCACTCAGCCGACGGATGCGGCGAAGAAGCCACCAGGCCGCGCCCACCGTGACGGCGGCCAGAGGCACATAGGTTCGCAGGAACACGGCCGCCATGGCCTTCCCGTGCGGGGCGCTCCAATACATGCACAACGTCAGTTCGGCCAGAAGAAGCACATCCATGCCGAAAACGATGAGACGCCTTTGAGTGATCATCGTGATTTCTCCCGCTGTGTTCGCTCAGTCCCCACGCCTTCGTTGAAACCCGCGGTGCCGGAATCTTTGCAGGGGGCGGCTTTTCCCGACCCCCTCATGAGGAGGTCGGCGGCCCCGGCAAGGAGCGGGCCGTTGCCGCCGGGTAGGTTTACTTTTTCCTGAGATCCTGTTTGGAAACGTTCATGATGCGCACAGCGATACGATCGGGACCATGCGCCTTGTAGGCGACGCGCACCACATCCCCGGGTTGGGGCGGAATGCCGACGAGGGTCTGCTTTTCGATCTTGTATTCCGACGTCACCCCCGTAGGGCGGCCGTACGGGTGATCCGCGCTCTTGTGCGTGTCGAATTCCTCGATGGTCAAGGTGTTTGTCGCCTTGTCCATGGAAAGCACTTTTCCCTGTGCCACGTCGGCGGCGAGCGCCGTCGAGACCATGAGGAAAGCACCCGTTATGGCCAGGAACAAACCGAGAAGGGATCGTTTCATGGGAACCTCCATGGGCGAGTTCTTGTGTTTTTGAAAAGTCTTAAAGACCATCTGGTTCCGTACCCGATGCTGGAGCCCGGCGGCCGCCCTTTGAGAGGCGGCCGCGACGGCCCTTGCGTTAGTAGGATCGGGAGGCCGCTTCCCGGGCCTTCTTTTCCCGAAGTTCATTGGCGGCGCCCCGGAACATGATCACGCAGATGTAAAGAGAGATGATGCTGATGGCGCCCAGCACGACGACGGCTGCCGAGTTGTTGAAGCCGTATTGTTTCAGGATGATGGAGACCATGCATGCCAGCACGGCACAACCGAAAAGGATCCGAATGCCGTATCCCTTGGCGTACTTGGTGGCCACGGTGCCGATTTGGGCCCCGATGGCCGCTCCCGTGAGCATGACGAAGACGGCGACCAATTCGATCCGGCCTTTCATGCTGTATGTGAAGGCGCCGTAAAGGCCGGAAATCATCACCTCGAAAAGGTCGGTGCCCACGGCAATGTGAGTGGGGCAGCCGATGAGGTACACAAGCGCCGGCATGCGCAGCAACCCACCGCCGATGCCCAGAAAGCCCGCCAGAGCGCCGGTGGCGAAACTCACCATGATGGGCAACCACGCGGAACATGTGAAACCGGCGGCCTTAAAATGCACCATCGGGGGGATGCGGATCTTGTGGAGGGTCTTGTACCACGTGATGCCTTCCGTGCCCTTTTCCCCTTCCACAATGCCGGCTCTTTTCTTTTGCTCCGCCTTGTAGAAGTCATAGAAAACCATGGTGGCGATGAGGGCGAGGAAAACCACATAGACCCATCGGACGACGCCGCCCACGACACCGAGACGTTCCAAATACATGATGAGCTGGGCGCCGCACTCGATGCCGACCATCGTGCCGATGATCATGACGAAGCCGAGCTTGTAGTCCACGTTGCCGAACTTGGAGTGGCGCATGGTGGATACCATGGACTTTCCGGCAATATGAGCGATGTCCGTTCCGATGGCGAAGGCCATGGGAAATCCCAAAATGTTCAGCCCCGGCGTGACCATCCAGGCGCCGCCCATGCCGAAAAAACCGCCGATGACGCCCACGGAAAAGCCGATAAGAAGCAACCCGGGCCACAGGATATCCATTCCCGCAATGGGCATATAAAGATACAACCAATCCATGGTCAGCCTCCTTGTCATCTCTTAGTGCTCGATGATCTTACGGCTCTTCAGGTCCAAGCCCGTCCGCGCCATGAGGAAATCCATGAAGAAACCCAGAAAGGCTCCGTACAGGGCGGTCAGAACCACGGCCCAGACGGCGAAAAGCAGCGTGTTCGTGTTGTAGAGATCGGCGATGTATTTCACAAAGGCGTTGTTGATAACCCGCGTGTCCGCCACGACCACCAACTGGGAGGCCTTTTCCCCGCCGGCCCATACCAACGACGGCACGGCCGTCACCAGCCCCGCGACTCCCACGGCGATTTTTTTTGCGCGCTCCATCATGATGAAAACCTCCTCCCTCCGATGTTCGTGAAAAACAACCACTCCCTCGTGGTTTCCCTCATGGATCTCTTCAACTTCTCGACGCCGGATCTTTTCCTCCTTTCTTTTTTGTCTTCCCGTCTCATTCCTTTTGCGGCCCTTTCGGTCCTTTCCATCCTTTGTCCCGAAGCCCTTTTCGGCCTGGTCAGGCTTTGGCGACCTCGGGCTTGCCGCCCGGGTCGCACCATCCATCAATCAAAAGGCGTGCCCGATTCATCGGGCAGGCTTGCGGGATGGCGAACAGATCCTTTGAGGGAGAGGATAAAAATTTTTGATCCGCAAAAATCGCGCACCCCCTAAGCCATCCGAACCTTCCATCGCGCAGGCTCGGTTCCATGGCGGCTCATTGAAGTCAATGTATTGAAACGACTCATGGAAAATGGAAGAACGCGCATTCCTGTCAGGGGCCTTAACACTTGAGGGATAGCGAATTGGAGGCGGCAGTCCGGGGCACGGCGTCCATCTACCAGAAAAGTCAGGCGATTGCAGTTACTTGAAGATAAGAGGCCTTGGGGCATCCCTTTGGCATGGAAGCTGCTTCGATACTGGCGCGACCGCAAATGGCCGAAGAACCGGACCATGGAAAGGGGGAGAAAGCGCGGATGAGGTGGAAACCGTTCTATGAGGAATGGCCCGGGTGGGGCGGGGGGATGTCCTTCAGGGCCTTTCGCATCCGCACGAAGTTGTGGCTTACCCTGGTGCCGACGGTGCTGACCATCTTGATCGTCATGGGCTATGTGAGCCACTGGTTTTCCAGTCGGTTTCTCCAGGAAGCCGTCCGGCGCACGGTGTTACTCCAAACTTTGGCCGTCGCCCACGAATATGAAATGTTCATGGATCGGTGCCGGGAGGATCTCCTTTGGGTCGCTCGAGACGGCGTTACGGAAGAACGCCTTCGGGACGTGTGGGCGGGGTTCAAGGCCGCACGGGGGTGGGCCTATGCGGAGATCGGCTTTGTGGAGAAAGCCGGCGGCAACGGCATTGTGTTGGCCATGTCCGGCGAGGGGGTGGAGCCCGTCGTGCTTGAGCCGGGCACATCCCTTTGGGACGGCATGGATGCGCTGTACGGGTGGACTCAAGGGCCTCCGGAGTCCGATCCCGGGCCGTGGATCGGTCCCGTGGTGCATGTGGGGTACCGATCGGTGGACGGGACGGCTTTCTATGGGAAGGCGACCCACGTGGTGCGTTTCATGGCGCGAGTGCGCGCCCGGGACGGGGAATGGCCCGAAGGGTACGTTTTCCTTTCCGTGGACGCCCGCCGGTGGCGGGATATTCTCTCTCTTTACAATTCTCCGCAATCCCCCCTTTTCGGTTTCGTTCGCAGCCCGGAATTGCGCTATCTCTATTTTATCGATTCTCAGGGCTGGATTCTTTTCCAATCGGAAGACAAAGTGGATTCGGGAAAGGCCTTGAACACGGATACGGCCCGTTTCGGGCTTTCAGGAACCTACGGCAGGCCCGGCCTTCCCTTCGCCTTTCGTCCCAACGTGGATCATGCGGATTATTGGGGCATCGCCGGGGACATTCGGGAAATCAAGTCCGGCGTCCTCATCCGCTATGTTCCCCCGGCATCCGAGAGCAAGGTGGATCGGGTCTATATCGGGTATGCCCCCATCCTGTTTTCCAAGGGGCCCGGTGCTGAGGAAAGAACCCTTTGCGGCGGCGTGGTCTTTGTGGACCGCAGTCGACTCATCACCATGGCCGGGTATCGGCAGGTGGACGTGGTTTTCATCGTGGGGCTGGTCAGTGCGGTGCTCGTCGCCGTTTTGCTTTGGGGGGTGAGCCGCATCATCACGCGCCCCCTCTACCGGCTGGCCGCGGCGGTGAACGACATCCAGGAAACCGGCCGTCTGGAGCCCATCGATATTCCGGAAAAGGATCTGGACACCGCATTTCTCAAAGACGCGGTGAATCGGCTCGTCGAGCGCATTCGGGATCAGATGGCGGCCTTGGAGATGCAGGATCGACAACTGCAAGAAATGATCATGCGCGAGAAGATTTCCCTGGACGAGGAAAGCGATGCCTTGCGGCAGGATCGCCGAAGCTTGCCCGAACCCTTGGCCAGGTTGGTGGGGCAGTCGCCGGCCATGCAGCGGTTTCGGGAGTTTGTCGTCCGGGCCGCTTCCGTCGAGGCCGATGTGCTCATTGTGGGGGAAACGGGCACGGGCAAGCAGCTGGCCGCCGAAGCCATCCACGCCTTGAGCCGGCGGGCGTCCAAGCCTTTTGTGGCCATCAACTGCGGCGCATTGGACGAAAACCTTCTCTTGGACGCCCTGTTCGGGCATGTGAAGGGGGCGTTTTCCGAAGCCAAGAGCGAGCGGAAAGGGGCGTTTATGGCGGCCGACGGCGGGACGCTCTTCTTGGACGAAATCGGCACTGCATCCCCCAAGGTGCAGCAAGCGCTGCTTCGCGTCCTGGCGGAGCGCAAGGTGCGTCCCTTGGGAAGCGACGTGGAACATGCCGTGGACGTCCGCGTGGTGGCGGCGACGAACGTGGACTTGCTGGACCTGGTCCGGCGGGGCCTTTTCCGGGAGGATCTCTATTACCGACTCAACGTGCTCACCTTACAGACGCCGCCTTTGCGGGAACGGCGGGAGGATATCCCGCTTTTGGCGGCCCATTTCCTTTCGGAAGCCGGGGCTAAACTGAACCGCTCCACGGTGTCGTTGACCCAGGGGGCTTTGGAAGCCCTCTTGGCCCACGATTGGCCGGGGAACGTGCGTGAATTGGAAAACCGTCTGACCCGGGCCGTGGCCATGACCCAAGGTTCGCGGATTCACGCCTCCGATTTGGACCTGCAAGGGGATGCGGGGGCGCTCGCCCCCATGGGTGCCAACGGCGAATCGGAGGCGAGGGAGGCGATGGGCTGGAGAAGTGGTCACGCGGGAAAAGGCATGGGCGGGGACCCTTTCCGTGAGGGCGATGAGGGCAGTGTGCAAAGGACCGTGGGAGGCAAGCGGGAAGCGCCTCCGGTGGAACTCAACGAACGGCAGCGCAAGGCCCTGACGGTGCTCCTCCAGCGCGGCCACATCACAAGGGCCGAATATCAGGAAGCGGTCGGAGGCGGCGTGGCGCCTCGAACAGCTCTCAATGATCTTCAGGACATGGTGGCGAAAGGGGTGCTCAAGAAAACAGGCCGAGGGCCGGCGACGCGCTACAAGGTAATGCGGCGCGAGCACCTCCTGGCGTGTGTCGACGAAGGGCCCGGAGGATCTTCATGATCAACATGTGGCAACGGATCGCGAAGCGGTTCTCGAAAAAACAGCGGCGCAGTCCCGAAGAGGTCGCCGATCTCTTTCGGTTCAAATACAGCCACTTCAAAGACCTGCTGCAGTCCAACACAGACCTGGCCCAAGTCATCGCCGACATCACAGAACGGCTTCAGGGCCATGACGTTTTCGGCATGGGTTACGTGCGAGCCAAGGCCACCATGGCCATGTCCCATGCGGCCAGGATGGTTCGGGCGTTGAACGCCTTGTCCTTCCATCGCTATGCGGCATTGGAAGACGCCCTGGAAAGGATCCAGAACCATATCCGTGAAGAGCTGGAAGCGGAATCGGAAAAGGCCGGTCGTTGTCCCGACCTGGTCATCCCCCTGGAAAAGGTCCATCGGGGCATGGTGGATTGGGTCGGGGGGAAAAGCGCCAATCTGGGGGAAGTGGCCGGCCGGGTGGGGCTCAAGGTGCCTCAGGGTTTTGCCGTGACGACGCGGGCCTTCGAGCTGTTCATGGATCAGGGAGACCTTCGGGACTGGATACGCAAGCACAAGACCGAAACGGACATGACGTCGCCTGCGGCGGTGCAAGCATTGAGCGAAACCGTACAGCACCTGATCCTACGCACACCGGTGCCTCGGGAGATCCGGGAGGCTTTGGAGGCGGCGTTCCATGAGATGGAAGCCAAGGCAGCGCAGAGCCTCGCTTCGGGCCGTCCCCTGCGGGTGGCCATGCGCAGCAGTGCCATTGGGGAAGACAGCGATTTGTCCTTCGCCGGCCAGTACGTGAGCGTGCTCAATGTGGAGCGGGATCGGCTGGCCGAGACTTACCGGGTCATCGTGGCGAGCCTCTACACGCCGCGGGCTGTTTCCTACCGGTATCAAAAGGGCATCCGGGACGAGGACACGGCCATGGGGGTTACGGTGTTGGCCATGATCGAATCGGTGGCCGCCGGTGTCGCCTATTCCATGGATCCGCTGCGCCCCAACCCGGATGAGCTGTTGATTTCCGGCATTTGGGGTCTGGGCCCCTACGCTGTGGAAGGGGTGGTGACGCCGGACATGGTCCGCGTGTCCAAAAAGCCGGGCTTTCCCATCCTGGAAAAAACGGTGGCCGTGAAACCCGTGAAGCTCGTGCTCAACCCGGACGGCGGGTTGCGGGAAATTCCCGTGCCGGAGGCGGATCGGGCCCGCTTGTGCCTGGACGACGATGCCGTGCGACGACTGGCCGAGGCGGTGATCCGGTTGGAGGAGCACTTCGGATGTCCCCAGGACGTGGAGTGGGCTTTGGACGGCCGGGGTGACGTCTACATCCTCCAGAGCCGGCCTTTGCAGATCCTCGGGACTTCGGCCGTGGATGCCCCGCCGGAGCCGGCGGCGG
>JBBFKW010000026.1:0-14741 GCA_037481835.1 Desulfosoma sp.
AGTAAGCTCTCACAGGGTAGATTTTTTGCTGGCGACCTCGGCGGCTCTGAGGGTGATCCCCTTCATTCTCGCAAGTTCCTCGATGAGCTTTTTCCTGGTCATTCGTGTTGCCTTATTTGCTGATTTTAATGATTTTGGGTTCCAGCCCGGAGAGTTTCTCTCTCGTCGGGAAATTGAATCGTCCGCCCAAGAAAACTTCATTCCAGATAGAGAAAAGCTGCGCAGTGGCCATCACGTCCTCTGCGCAGTATTCCGCGATCTCCTGGTGCTTTCCTTCATGGTGAGCCTTCCAAACGTCCTTTCCGCCCATGCCCGTTTTGACCGGAATGCCGGCCAGGTAGCAAGCTGCGGCAAGGGAGATGGGGGTATTGGACCCGTCCATGATCTCCCAACAGAGATCAACATGGTATTTGGTGTAGCGGTTTCGGTAGTTGGCCGCCTTGTCTTCCCACTTGTCGTAGTTGTCGCAGTACAGGGCGACTCGACCACGTTCCAGGGGATCCAGATGCCTTGCGTACTTCAGTGTCCTAGCGACAATCGCCGGCATGTCGAACCTCGTGCCGTTAAAGCTCACCAGGCAAGGAAAACCAAGGATGTTGATGACATTTTGGGGCCTTACTTCATAGAGCATTGCTTCCCGAAACCGCAACCAGAAGTGCTTGATTAGTTCCATTTCGGAACCGTGCGCTGATGCAAGGTCCAGGCTGAATGCCCCGTCCCCGCTTGGCTTGATGACGAGGGTGGATACTGCGACAATCTGGTGAAAATGGGGTTGGAGAAATGCGCCCTGAGCAACCGGCTCCCCATTTTGTCCGGCACGCATGCATTGGAGCTTTTCCTTTTCCTTGTCTTTGCCGACGACTTCCACCATCTCCGTATCCGGAACCGTTTCGATGTCAAAGACAAGGAACGTTGTGATCCTTCCGACCGAGTCTTTCCTCTTTGCCAAAATATAAGCCCCATCATGAAGAACCTTCGTTTCTTGTTTGCCCATGATGATTTTCCCCTTTAATATCGAAGTGTTTTGGTTGATAATATATAAAAAGACAAAGAAGTCAAACAAGACACAAGGGAGGACGGTAAATGGGAAAACTATTGGAAATGGCGGCTTCCATCGTGGAAGCCCAAGCGGCAGGCTCTTCGCTTAGTACGGACGAAGTGGCGGAATCTCTACGCAGGGTCTTCAACGTCATCCGCGAACTGGAGGCGGTCGAGTGCGGCGGACAACCGGAAACCACCCCGGTTCCAAAGGTACGAGCCGAACAGGTATCTCCCGCCGAGTCCATTCAGGACGATTACGTAGTGTGCCTTGAGTGCGGCCACCAATTCAACCAGATTACGGCTAATCACCTCAAGAGCCACGGACTGACTCCCCGGGAGTACAAGAAGAAGTGGGGATTTCGCCTGAAGGACTCGTTGGCCTGCAAGAATCTCCAGCAGAGCCGAAGCGAGGCGGCGAAGAAGAGGGGGATTCCGAAAGAGCTGAAAGAATACCACGAGAAAAGGCGAAAGCGGGCATAGACGAAGAAAAGGCGCCTTCGGGAAGAAGGCGCCTTTTCTTAAATGCGGGGAAAGAGCCAATGCCGGGGGTCGGCATGGGGAGAGAAAGCGCAGATGGAAACCATCTTCGACCACGACCCCACACCCGAAGAACTGGACTTGATTTTTAATATCCGGTCCTCCGAAGACATGGAATCATACAGGCGGATGATGGCCGGCGACGCAGACACCCAACTGGGTGAGATCGCCCGCCTGTATCTCCACCGTGGACAACCGGACCGTGCGGCCCAATATCTGGCATCCATCGACGACCCAAGTTACCGATGGACGCTGGAGATGGCCTACCTTGCTCCCGATCTGCTTGCTCCCGAATCATAAAATTTCGGGCAGACTGAGCCCTTGGCGCCTTGCCTTTTCAATGTGGCAAAAAAGCCAACGCCTTGGATTTTGCAACACAAATCGACGCCACCAGAATCAACCCGACATAGTCGTCTTCATGAAGCTCCCCGTCCGATAGAGAGGGTGATGCACGTAACGGCCAAAGATCCGGACCGCCGCGCAGGAAAACATATCCGCGAAGATATGGAGTATCCCGCCTAAGGGAATCGCCCAGATGGGCCAACCTGCTCCGGGCTGCATGGAAACCAAAAACGCGATCACCATGGCGATCAGCCACCGCCCAGCTCGTGGCTCGATCCCCGGTGTCGCATGAGCCGGGGGCTTCGCGGCCCCAGAGGTGTTTCAATGAGGTCCGGAAGGATTGAAGATGGCGCAATCATAACTATGGTCGGAATCGGAAGGCCGAGAGCCGCGCCAACGCAACCGCCGATGATCTTGTGGGAATGCCAACGCATCAGCTTCCTCCTTTTCCGTTTTTACTTCTCACCATTCATTTACGGGAAAGGCGAAAGGGTTTGCGTAGGATCTGGCGGAAGATAAGGCCTTCTTCCTCCGTCAAGAAAAACGCAACATTAGATTAGGTCTCTGACCATGGAAAGCTTCTCAACTGCAACGAATCAGACGCGGGAACGACTTCACCGGCTTCCCCAATGCCTTTGCTTTCATGTGACGATAAAGGCGGTTTGGAAGGCCTCGTCCCGATGCCCATGCCATACCAGGGCGGCTGGCTCCCCTGTCCAAAAACACCGCATCGTCCGCCGAACCTGTTCCCGTCATACGCCCCAAAACCATTTGCTGACCGAGTGCTGCGTTGGGGTCATCCCCGGGAGTTAAGCACCCCATGACTTTGCAGGATGCAATAAAATAGTTTGACTAAACAACAGGTTGCCATATAGTCTCCATCGCATGTGGTGTGCCGTTGAGCATACACGACAGCGAGGAGGCTTTATGATCATCACAGTCGGCAACAACAAGGGGGGTGTCGGCAAGACCAGCGTTACCGTCAATCTCGCGGCAAGTCTTGGACGGCAGGGGGTCAAGACGCTGGTCGTGGACCTGGACAGTCAATGCAACGCGACGAGCATCTTAATAGGAAATCCCAACATGCGCGCTCCGTGTCTTTACGACCTCCTCGACCCGGAGGCGGACGGAGTGAGCGTCGAGGAGTGCATCTCGGACACCAGGCACATCAATGTCTGGTGTCTGAGCAATGTGGAAGATTCGAGCATGTTGGACATTCCTCTTGGCCGTGGCATTCCCGAAAGTCTCTCTCTGCTCCGAAACCGGCTGCGCGATCATGCCATTGCGAACTACGATGTGACCCTCATCGACACTCCTCCAACCATCGGACTGTGGCTTACGCTGGCTCTTGTGGCAAGTGACTGCGCCATCGTGCCCATCCACGCCTGTTCCAGCCACAGCGTAGAAGGCCTCCGTCGGGTCATTGATCTTATCAATGTCACCCGGGCGAGCCGCAACCCTGATCTTCGCTTTCTTCGATTGCTCGTGAACCTTGCGGATTCTCGCACACTGGTGACGCGCCACGTGTTGGCGCTCGTCAAGGAGCGGTTTCCCGGACAAGCCTTTGAGACGATCATTCCTCTCAATACCCACGTGCAACAGGCGGAACTTTTGGGCAAGACCGTGTTTGAGCGGGACCCTACGTGCCGTGCCGCCAGGGCCTATCGCGCCCTGGCCAGGGAGTTGTCGGCCATGCTGAACATTCACGGGAGGGAATCCGATGAGTAGTAGCCAGGACGACCGGCAGCTTCCGCCCAGGAGGAAACGCAAGAGCTTCCTGGATCTCATTCGGGAAAGCACTCCCCCGATTGTGGATGCGCTCGATCAGTCCAAGGCACTGCTGGACCAGATGATGGCAAATGAGAAGAGCCCCCAAGCAGGGGTATCAGCACATGAAAAAGCAGGTGCATCGGCAGATGGAAAAGCAGATGAATCAGCAGATGGTGGCCGACAGGCGCCTCTGAAGGCGCCTGCGGAGGCGCCTCTATCGGCAGGTGCATCGGCGCATAAAAAAGCAGATAGATCAGCGGACGGAAAAGCAGGGGTATCAGCACATGGAAAAGCAGGTGCAGCGGCATACGAAACAGCAGATGAATCAGCATATGGAAAAGCAGGTCAATCGGCAGATGAAACAGCAGGTTCATCAGCACATGGAAAGGCAGGTGGATCATCACACGTAAAAGCCGTTGCATCAGCATATGAAAAAGCGGGTGGATCGGCATATGGAACAGCAGGTGAATCAGCATATGAAAAAGCAGGTCAATCGGCAGATGAAACAGCAGGTGCAGCGGCACATGGAAAAGCAGGTGCATACATTCTTCAAATGCCCAGTTTTACAGAGAAAGAAGCTCTCGTTTATGAAATTCTAAAAAAATTGGGTGGCCGGGAAACGTCCCAGGACAGAATCGCAAGGGCGATCGGGGGGAGCTATTCTCATGTGAGAAAGGTTATTTCGGACCTTCAAAAAGCAGGTGTTTTGCTCGGGCAAAAGAAGGTTCTCCGTGGGCGTAAGGTGGTCTCGTTTTCCGTGGTGCCCGTGGACTACGTGTGTGCGAGCGCCGACGATGTTGTGGCCAAGATCAAAAGGATCAAGTGGGATTCCCTTGAGGTCTTCCCTAAGATAGATAGATCTTTCAATAAGAATCTATCTATCTGCGACGAGAGCGAAGAGGCGGCGGGAGGCGCGTGCGAGGAATTTGACCCCTCCCTCTACCCGGACCTTGCCCGGATCGGTTTCGGCCCAACCCAGATGCGCCAGATCCGCCAAGCCTGGCAGAAGCTGGGTTTGGCTTTGGACGGCCTACCGGAAGCCCTGGACCGAGCAAACTGGATGGCGAGACCGGAAAACTGTGTGGAGATCAAAAACCCTCTAGGCTATATCACGATGGCGCTTAAAAACGGCATGCCGTCTCCGCCCCCCGGATACAAAAGCCGCCAGGAACTGGTTGCCGAGGCCATGCGAGAGAAGGCGGAAAAGATTCGACAGTTGCAGCACCAATACTTCGAGGACGCCTTTACGGTCTGGTGGCATGAGCTGGATGAGTCGGAACGGCGGCGGATCGACGCCGAAAACAGAACCAGGGCGATGTATGATGTGCATCGCCGTGAATTTTTCAAGCGACACGTCTTTAAGCCTCTAACCTGAGTCCGTCATGGTTAAGTGGATGAGCCTCTCCGGATCCCTTGGAGAACCTTTTTTGAGCACCGCGATGGCCGATTTTCACGACGAAGGGACGGCCGCGATGCTCAACAAATATGCTCTCAGGGCTCCAAGGTGGATCTTCGCTGTTTTGTGTGGAAATCGAAAAAACGATAACGATGCCGTCGACCAGGTCCGGCGCCACGAGCAGAAGGAGCGACCGGAATTAAAAGGAAGTCGTTTCGTCTGGCTAAAGAATGAGAGCGACCTCACCCCCAAACAGAGAGAGTTGCGAGAAACGTTGAGCATGAAAAGGCTCCACCTGAAAACGGCTCGTGCCTACCCCATCAAGTTGGCCTTCCGGCAATTCTATGAACAGCCCCCCGAACACGCAGAAGTTTACCTTCAACGCTGGTTTTTCTGGGCAACCCACAGCCATTTAGAGGCAATCATCAAGGCAGCCTATAGGCGAAGGAAGGAGAGAATCCATGGGTGAATTCATCGGAATTGCAACACGTATCGCAAGGCAAATCAGCGCAATGGCAGCTGAACAAGGCGGGATAAGTCCCCAGGATCTACCTGAAATTGGATCGAGAGCTGCAGGTAGAGAAGAAATCAATATTTATCCTGGTGTTCCTGGTTACAGGTGTCATGAACTGTCCCTTTTTATTTCCTTGTCTTCTCCTACGGTTGTCAAAGGCAGGCGTGGCCACCTGTCATGTAGGCAGGCCCTCGAAAAGATGGTGCAACATATGCAAGGAACGTGCATGGGAAAAACTAACATTGCGATTTTAGTTACTGATAGTTGGGATGCTGCTGCAGCTGATGAATGGGCAGGGAATTTACGTCAGATAGCAAGAATGGCACATCTAGAAATTTATTTAATTGCTGGGCCAAATGTTTCACAAATCTACATGTGAAAAATCGCCTAACAAATCGCTCCACCTTACCGCTATTCCGCTGGCGCTCTATAGCGGCAGGTGAGCCTGGTCGTTAGTCGTCTTCAGGAGACAAGGAAACGCTGAGGGGAAAAGCGCTTGGGGATGTTGAAGGCGGCCTGACCTGTCCACTACTTTGGATAGAGCTGCGCGGTTCCTTCCACCGACAGTGGATGAAACGATAGCCGGGCAGGGTGTTCAGGGGTGATCGGTGGCCGCGTTTTCTATCCCGGCGCGGCATGAGGCTGGCCCGTCATGACTTGGTCGAGGCGTTCCACCAGGTCGCGGCGCGGTTTGGTGAAGAAGACGCCGGCGGCGGGGCCGGTTCCGGGGCGCATGCCGCGAAGGAAGAGGTAGAAGACGCCGCCGAAGTGGCTATCGTAGTCGTAGCCGGGAAGCCGAGCCCGCAGATACCGGTGGAGGGCCACGGTGTAGACGAGCACCTGGAGCGGGTAGCGGTGGGCGTGCATGGCCCGTTCCAGGGAGTCCGCGGCGTAGTCTTCCACGCGGTTTCCCAGGTGGTTCGACTTGTAGTCGGCGATGTAGTAGCGGCCGTCGGATCGAAAGGCCAGGTCGATGAAGCCTCGCATGAGTCCCCGCAGGTGCCCGAAGCCGAGCCCTTCCAAGGATCTTTCGTAGAACAGATCTCCCCGGACGGCTTCCGCCAGGGAATCGGGCGTGAGAAGCCCGAGGGAGTAGTAGAATTCCAGCTCGTCCAGCCGGTTCCGGCTTTCGATTCCTCGAAGTTTCAGGCCGTCCGCGTTGAGCGGGGTGTCCAGGACCCGTTCCATCCATGGAACGACCGTGGGCGTCCAGGTTAAATCCAGGCCGTGCCGTCGCAGGGCGTCTTGCACCACCGCTTCCAGTTCCCGTCCCGCAGCCGCGGGAAAGTCCAGGCTTTCCAGGATTTCGTGGAGACATTCGCCCGGGCGCGGTCCCCTGGGAAAGAGAAACACGGGATCATCGGCCTCTTGGACCGGCGCCTCTCCAGCGTCGGCCGGGACGGAATCGTAGTCGGGCCCGTGGGGGTCGGCCCCGGAGACCAGGTTGGTGTAGCTGGTAATCCGCCATTCGGGTCCCCAGGTCCGGGAGAAGGTCCGGGCCGCCAGGGAAGGGGAGGTCGCGGCCTGCTGCTTCAGCTCTTCCGGGGTCTCCCAGGCGGCGTCTTCCAGGGAGATGATTCCGCCGGAATTCTTCGCCAGTTCAGCCAGCTCCTCCCGCAGGGCCTCTTCGGTCAGTTCATCCATGCGGCTTCCGAAACCGCCCGCGGAACCTTCGCTATCCGGATCCGGAAAGAGCAGCCGGGCCATGGCGGACCGGGACGCTTCGTTGATCTTTCCCCAGGTGGTGACGCACAGGTGTTTGGCGCGGGTGAGGGCCACGTACAGGAGGCGCATCCGCTCGGCCAGGTCCTCCCTGTCCTGCAACGCCCGGTGACCGGCCAGGGCGTCGGATCCCAGGTCCACGCAGAGCTTGAGGTTTTCGGGGTCGTGAAACCTCACCGCGTCCCCGTCCCCGGAAGGGCCTCCCGACCAGGGAAACGGCACGAAGACCACCGGGTATTCCAGGCCCTTGCTCCGGTGGATGGTCACCACCTGCACGAGGTTTTCGTCGCTTTCCAGCCGGAGCTGTTCTTCTTCGGCCGCTCGGTGCGAGGCCCTCTTGTCCTGGAGCCACCGCAGGAGCTTTTCCGTTCCCGGGTGGGTCTGGGAGGCCGCGTGCAGGAGTTCCAAAAGATGCAGGATGTTGGTGAGGCGCCGTTCCCCTTCCGGAAGGGAACGCACCCGGCCGGTCACTCCTTCCCCCTTGAGCAGTTCCAGAAAGCCCGAAAGGAATCCGTAGCGCCGCCACAGGTCGTGGTAGCGGAAAAACCGCTGCTGGAGGCTTTCCAGGAGCGCTTCGTCGGCATCGAGCCTTCGGATCGAGGGGGTGTCCCAGCCGAGCATTTCCGTGGCCAGCGCGGCCCGAAGGAGCCCCTCGTCGCCGGGATCGGCCAGGGCGGCCAGGATCGCGAGCATCTCTTCCGCTTCCCCGGACGAAAAGACGCTTTCCCGCTGCAGACTCACGCTGGCGATTCCCCGCCTGCGGAGGGCCTTTTGGACCATGTCCCCTTCCCGGTGGGATCGCACCAGCACGGCGATGTCCCGGGCCTTCAGGGGCGCATCGCCGATCCGGGCGCGGCCTTCGGCGGCCAGGTTGAGAAGCCGCGCGATCTCCCCCGCGCAGTCGGCCGCCGCGGCGTCGTAGGCGTCTCCTTTCGTGATGTTCCCCTTGTCGAGCTTCAAGCCTTCGGAGCGGAGAAACCGGATGCGGAAGGCGGCGGGCCGGGTTCGGTCCACCAGGAGGGGTCGGGCGTCGGCCTTTCCGGCGCTTTTCACCGGATGGAACGGGATGTCCTCATCGTAGACGAAGGGCGCCGGGGCCCGACTGAAAAGGAGGTTCACGGCTTCCACCAAATCGGACGCCGACCGCCAGTTGGTGTCCATGGTGTAGATGCTGCCGGCGCCGGCATCCCGGCGGGCCTGCATGTAGGCGAAGATGTCCGCCCCGCGGAAGCTGTAGATGGCCTGCTTGGGGTCGCCGATGAGGCACAGGGGCTCGGGGTTTTCGGGAAGACCGTAGATGCGCTGAAAGATCCGGTACTGGATGGGGTCGGTGTCCTGGAATTCGTCGATGAGGGCCACGGGAAACCGGGCCCGGATCCGCCGGGCGAGATCCGTTCCGCCGGGCCCGCACATGGCCTTGTCCAAGACATTCAGAAGATCGTCGAAGGAAAGGAGCTCCTCCTGTTCCTTTCTCCGGGCCGTTTCTTCTTCCACAAAGCGCGAGGCGTCCCGGAGGATTCGGATCCTCTGCAGGCGGCTTGTTTCCCGGAGGCGATCCAGGAACCTGCCGCACAGGTCGAAGAAGGGATGGGACGGCACGGAATGTCCCGCCTTGGTGCCCTTTTCTTCCAGCATGGCGGGAGTGAATCGCAGGAAGCTATTCGGAAGGTCGAGCGGGGTTTCTTTCTGGCCTGCCAGGGCGTCCATGACGGCCAGAGCCTCTTCGACGACGGGCTCCTTGTAGGAATTTCTGTTGATGGCGTCGGATTTGGAAAAGATATGGACGACGTCTTCCCGGTCCCGTATCCAATCGCGCCGGACTTCCTGGAACATCTGGTCCAGCTCGTCGAATCCGGGAACGTCTTTGGGTTGGAGTTGAGGCAAAATTTTCGGAGCGGGGGTTCCCCGTAGCACCTGGAGCGACTTCAGGAGACCGTCGGGGCCGTTCCAGGTCCGCAAAAACCACCGCGTTTCCGTTTCCCCGGCCCCGGCCAGGGCGCGCCGCCAGTAATCCGCAGCCGCCTGGCGCCGGAGTTCCTCTTCGTCGGTGGTCAATTCCGGTTGAAAAGGGGCCCCGCTTTCAAAGGCGAATTCCTGGAGCATCCTTCGGCAGAAGCCGTGGATCGTGAAGATGGCCGCTTCGTCCAGGCGGCTGGCGGCTTCCCTAAGCTTCCAGGCGGCCCGGGCGAGTCTTTCCGGGTCCAGACGTCCCGCCAGGCCGTCCAGCAGCGGATCCTTCACCGGGCTGGCTGTCCCGGCCGTTTTGCAACCGAAATGGTCGGCGGCTTCCCGCAGCCTTTCCCTGAGCCGCCCCCGCAGCTCCTCGGTGGCCGCGTTGGTGAAGGTCACCACCAAAATGCGGCCGATGTCCAAGTCCCTTTCCAGGAGGGTCCGGAGGAAGAGGAAGACGATGTTGTAGGTCTTTCCCGTGCCGGCGCTCGCCTCGATGAGGCGCACGCCGTCCAGAGGCAGGTTCAGGGGATCCAGGGGTTTCATGCCGTGATCTCCGCCGTGCGTACCGTGTCCAACCCAACTTTCATGGCCCACTTTGCGCACCCCGCATGGATGTCATGTCCATTTGCGTCCATTTGCGGTTCTCTTTCACCTTGCCTGAGCGATTTCACCGGGTTTCTCTCTCACCGCGCGATTCGCGGGCGGGGATAAACCCCGCCCCTACGCAGCGCCTCTATGTAGGGGCGGGCTTTACGCCCGCCCTTCGGGGCCGCCCCCTGAAAGAAGATCGTCCAATCCGGGTTGCGGAAGCCCCAGGGCAAGCGCCAATGGGGTTTGGCGTCATTTTCGGTGATGCTCCGCTGGCCTGGAGGATGGGATGGAAGACAGCGCGGGCGATCCGGCAAAAGTCGTCGTCCAGGGGTTCCCTTCCGCGGAACGCCGTGGCGACGCAGGCGTCGAAGCCTTCTCCCATTTGTTTGTAGTCGTCCTTGAAGGTGCGCTTGCACCGGGCTCGCACCTTGTCCTCCGAATCGTCCTTGGCGGCTCCGGAAGCGAATTCCCAGCTGGTGTCGGGAAAGAAGGGAATCGGTCTTTCCTGCCCTTCCCGCCAGAGGTCCAGGAGGGTGCGCAGGTGGTCTTCGGGCTTCGGCACCTCGCCTAAGCGAAAGACCGCGTCCTTGGCCACGTGAACACTTTCCAGAGCCACTCCCGGAGGACGTACGGCGCAAAGGGCCAGGTGGCGGATGCCCAGGCGGATCCGGTCCTTGCCCTTGATTTTCGCCGGGCGTACCTGCATCAGGCCCCGTTCCGTCACCTGGGGAATCCAGCCCCGGAGCCGGACACTCCCGAGATGCAGATCCACCTCCACCGCCTTCCTAGAGGTTCCCGCCCATTCCCGCACCCTTTCCGCCATCTCCTCCATGGCCCGAAAGCTGTCGCGAAAGACCACCTTCCCGGCCGCTCCATGGGGGAGCACCCCCCGGGCGCGGAGGAGTTCCCAGGTTTCTTCGGGATCCCGCCCGTCCAGGACCGCCTGGAAGATGTCCGTTTCCATCCGGTATCGGTCCAGCCCCGCCACGGTGAAGGGCTCTTCGTCCTGGATCGGGTCTTCCTCCCGGTAGGGGGTCATGCCCAGCGCCTTTTCCAGGAACCACCGGGACGGGTTTTCGAAAAAGCGCACGAGATCCTCCAGGTCCACTTCCGGAACGGTATGGACTCCCGCTTGCGCGGGAGTGATGGTTTGAGAAGTTCCCGTATCGTTTCCCGGGTCCGTGTGGCCGGGAAAGAACGGGGGCGTCTCGTCCCGCTCTTCCGTGCGGGCGGCTTCCAGCCACTGCCGGTCGTAGGAGAAAAGCCTCGGGTCGGATCCGTCGTAGAGGCGGCGGCTGAAGGGCTGGAGCGGTTGCCGTACTACGATGTCCGCCGACGGGGGCCGCCCGTCCGAAAGCACCCTAGATCCGTCCAGGTAGTCCAGCAGTTCCGACACCAGGACGCTCGGAACCCGCTCCCTGTCGTCCCGGATGTCCCGCCCCACGAAGCTCACGTAGAAGACGTCCCGGGCCGAAAGCAGCGCTTCCAGAAAGAGGAACCGGTCTTCCCGGTTGCGCAGCCGGTCCCCGGGCTGCGGATCCCGGGCCGCCAGGTCGAACTGCGGCGGGTGGTCCATGCGGGGAAAGTCGGAGTCGTTCATGCCCAAAAGGCACACCACCCGGAAGGGGATGGTGCGCATGGGAACCAGGTTGCAGAAGGTGACGCCCCCGGAAAGGAAGCGGCGGATGCTGGGGGCCGAATCCAGGAGCGCGCCCAGGTGGGCCTGCACCACCTGGACGGAAACGGGCTCGGTCATGCCGGCCAGGTCCGCGAAGCCGCGGAACCGATCCAGGGCCCTGCGGAACGAACGGAGGCTCCCTTCCCATTCCCCTTCCGGGTGGAAGAAGTCGTCCAGGAGCCGGTTCAGGAGTTCCTGCCAGCGGGATGGAGGGTGAGCTTCCTTGAGGGTTACCTGCCAGAACGCGATCCGGTCCAGGAGATCCTGGAGCTTTCCCAAGCACTCGGCCCAGGCCGCTTCCACGTGGGGATAGGAAAGCACCCGGCCGCAGAAGATCTCCCGGGGCGGCAGGGCGTAGCCCGCAAAGAGCCGGTCCAGGCCCATCTGCCACGTGTTGGCAGGGTCCGCCGGAAGTCCCCATTCTTTCTTTCGCTCGCCGTCCAGGCCCCACCGGATGCCCGTTTCCCGGACCCAGGTGCGGATCCGGGCGAGGTCGTCCGGGGTGAGGTCGAACCGGGCGGCCACGGCGGGTGTTTCCAGCAACGAGAGCACATCGGAGGCCGTGAGACGCCGGCGGGGGAGGCTCAGCATCTCCAGGATCTTTTCCAGCAGGGGATCTTCCAGGGGGGCCTTTCGTTCCGACAGGTTCCACGGGATGCGCGGGTCGTCCCGCGTGCCGAAGACGGCCTCCACGTAGGGGGCGTACACGTCGATATCCGGAGCCATGACCACGATGTCTTCGGGCGCGAGGTCCGGCAATTGGTCCAGCATCGAGGCGATCCGGTCGTGGAGCGCCTGCACTTCCCGCATGGGGGAATGGCAGGCGTGGACCTGGATGGACGCATCCGACCCGCTGAGGCGCTGCTTCGCCTCGGGGTCTTGGGGGCGGCGATCCGTCAGGTGAAAGATGTCGTGTTGCACGCAGCCCAGAAGGGAGGCGGGGGCGGGTTCCTCGAAGAGGTCTTCTTCCAGCGCCTCCGTCTCTTCGTGGATCTTCTGGAGGCTGTCGAAGAAGAACTTCCCGGACTGGGCCCACGATCCCATGAGCGGGTTGGCGTCGTCGGTGAAGGCCGACGCCAGGGCCCCGGTTCGGGCTTCCCGCCGGATCCGCTGCTTTTCCGTTTCCACGTCGCCCCAATAGGCCCGGCTGGGGTTGGGGTAGTAGAGGGTCACGGGAAGATGGGAGGCCAGGCGGACAAAGACTTCCAGGTGCACCGGGGCCAGATGGCTGACGCCGAAGAGGCTCACCCGGCGAGGAAGGCCTTCCGGCCGTTCGGGCGCCCGGCCGCCGCCCGCGGCCGTGCAGAACTGTTGGTGAAGACGGGCCTGGTGCGGTTCTCGGATACTTTCCGCCAGGCGGCGCCACAACACCGGCTGCCAGCCTTCCCCGCCCCCGTCTTCCCAGGAAAGGAGCATCTCCTGCCGATAGACCAGGTAGCGGTCGAAGACGGCGGCGATCCGTTCCGCCAGCTGGTAGGCCTTGAGGCCCAAGGGATCTTCCGAAACGTAGCGCCGAAGGTCCGCGAATTCCTCCCGATCCAGGAAATCGGGAAGGTGCCGGAAGATGTGCCAGGTGAGCACGGGGCGGCTCCAGGCTTCCGGCTGGATGTCCTGGCCCAGCCACGCCCCGTAGACCGTCCGGATTAGGTCCGCCGGGACGAGAAAGCGGATGTTGGCCGCAACGCCTGCGGTGACGGCCAGCCTGTGGGTGATCCACCGGGCCATCCCCATGTCCTGCACCACCACGGTTTCCGGTTCCAGGGGATCCGGAGGCAGCGAAGAGATGTCCCTCGCAAAGGCTTCGAACAGTTTTTCCGTTCGGTTGCTCTGAACCGTCCGCCACATCGTTGAAAGCTCCCGCGGGATGGGTCCGCGCGTTGTCACAGGGTCGACGATGGATGCCGTGTCCAAAGATATGCCACAGGGCCACTCTCATCACAAGCCGTTGGGAAGGCAAGCGGGGAGACGTCCGCCTTTTCGTGGGGGAGGCGCAAAATCGGCCATGGCCGGCAGGGGGGGTTCGTGAACCGCCCTGATGCAGATAGCGGGAATCGGGGAGCTGTAGGGGCGAATGATCATTCGCCTTTAGTGCTGCGTCGTCGTGAGGCGGGGTGGGAAGCAACCGGAGACGAACACACAGTTTGCAGGATGACGAAAGCGATTCGGCCTTACGACTCGACGAGTCTTCTAGCGAAGGACGAAGTCCAGACCGGGTCAAAGCGGCAAGGTATGGTCGAGATGCTGTGGCACTCGCAGACGAAAGGGCGAGAAGCGGAGAACGCAAACTTCGACCTGGAGCCGGCCGACGTCGCCACGGGAGTCTGTCACGCTGGGCGGGCAGCGAGAAGCGATGGCAGGGGGCGTAGGGTGGTTGGCGGCGGAATGTGAGGAAGGTCACGTCATGTAAACTAGGGAGACCTGTCCGGGACGAGGACGGTGTTCATGGCACCTGGAAGGGCACGAAGAGCCGACCGGGCAAGAGTCAGAGCACCCATAGTAGCGAGGAAGCGGCGTAATGGCTGTGGAGCGAAGGGGTGCAGGAAGGTGGAGGCGAGAGGTCTATGACGGACGAAAGGAAACTTGCGGGAGTGCCGGGAGCTAAGCAAGCAGTAGAAGCCGCGAGCCGATGGGGCTGGGTGGAACGGAATGTCTGGACCGAACGCATGCTGGAGGCCCTTGAAAGGGGTGTCAAAGGAGGCAAATGGTTCAGTTTGATCGACAAGGTCAGTCGGCGCACGACGCTTGAGGCCGCGTGGAAGCAAGTGAGGGCCAACAAGGGAAGTGCCGGGACGGACCACCAAGGGATTGAGGAGTTTGAAGTCCGGAAGGATGAAGAACTGGGGAGGCTGGAAGAGGAGTTAAGCCAAGGAAGGTATAAACCGAGGCCGATCCGGCGGGTCTACATTGACAAACCGGGCAGCCGAGAGAATCGCCCCCTTGGAATCCCTTGTCTGAGGGACCGAGTGGTACAAAGCGCTCTAAGGCTTGTGATCGAACCGATCTTCGAAGCGAGGTTTGCGGAAAACATTTACGGATTTCGACCACGGAGGGGATGCAAAGATGCTCTGAGGCGGGTGAACCAGGCCATCAAGGAGGGTTCCCGCTATGTGGTGGATGCGGACATCCGCGCCTACTTTGACAACATTGACCATGAGAGAATGATGGCCGATGTGAGGGGATCGATCGCAGACGGACGG
>JBBFKW010000027.1:0-1253 GCA_037481835.1 Desulfosoma sp.
CCTTTGCAGATCCTCGGGACTTCGGCCGTGGATGCCCCGCCGGAGCCGGCGGCGGACGAAGAGGATGCGGGGTTGATCGCCCGCGGGGGGGCCGTCGCCGTTCCCGGGGTGGGGTGCGGGCCGGTGCACGTGGTGAGAAAAGATGAAGACTTGGCGGATTTTCCCCAGGGGGGCGTGCTGGTGGCGGCCCATTCCTCGCCGACCTACGTGGTGGTCATGAATAGGGCGGCGGCCATCGTCACGGAAGCGGGCAGTGTCACAGGACACATGGCCTCGGTGGCTCGGGAGTTCGGCGTCCCGACGCTCCTGGGGGTGCCGGGGGCGCTGGCCGTGCTGAAGCGGGGCATGACGGTCACCGTGGACGCCTCCCGGCGCCGCATTTACGAAGGCTGCCGCCAGGAGCTCATGGAGAAAGCCGAGGGGCGTAAGCCCTTCATGAAGGGGACCCCCGTCTACGAAACGTTGAGCCGGGTGGCCGCCTGGATTGTGCCCTTGAATCTCGTCGACCCAAAAGACGCCTCCTTTCGGCCGGAAGGGTGCCGCACCCTGCACGATGTGATGCGTTTCGCCCACGAGATGTCGTACCTGGAGATGTTTCGGCTGAGCGACAGCGTCGCCGACGGCGAAGGCTGGGCTGTGAAGGTGGATGCGCGCCTGCCCATTGATCTCTACGTCATCGATTTGGGAGGGGGGCTGGTTCCCGAGGCGGCCCATCGGTCCCGGGTCGGTTTGGACGACCTGGCCTGTGCCCCTTTGCGGGCCCTTCTGGACGGCATGACCCATGAGGCGCTCCAGGAGGAAGGGCCGCGGCCCGTGAATCTCAGGGGGTTTTTTTCGGTCATGACCGAACAGATGCTATCGCCGCCCCGCATGGGCGCCGAACGGTTCGGTGACAAGAGCTATGCGATCATTTCGGACAAGTACATGAATTTCAGTTCGCGGGTGGGCTACCATTACAGCATTGTGGACAGTTACTGCGGCCGGGATCCCCACAAAAACTATGTGACCTTTTCCTTCATGGGCGGGGCTGCCGACGAGATTCGTCGAAACCGGCGGGTGCGGGCCATCGGGAGGATCCTGGAGGCCATGGATTTTCGGGTGGACGTGGTGGGCGACCGGGTGACCGCCCGATTTCAGAAGTACCCGTGCGAGAAGACGGCGGAGCATTTGGAAAAGCTGGGCCGGCTGCTCCAATTCACGCGCCAGTTGGACATGTTCATGGACAGCGAACGGTCCGTGGAGGAATTGGCCCG
>JBBFKW010000027.1:1353-13412 GCA_037481835.1 Desulfosoma sp.
CTAGCGGCGGAGAACTTTTTCCCGGGCCCGTTTTTTCTCCAGGGCGCCCTCGATTTTCACCACCAAATCGTCGATGGGACACGGTTTAAGAAGATATTCATAGCCGCCGAGGCGCATGATTTCCACGGCGGCGTCCACATTGGCGTGCCCGGTGAGGATGATGACTTCCGGCAAGGGATCCAGGGCCTTGATCTTGGCCAAGGCCTGGATGCCGTCCATGCCCGGCATTTTCACATCCAGGACGATGACGTCCACTTCGCCTTGCTGCACCCGAACCAGAGCCTCATGGGCCGACCCCGCCTCCTCCACCTCGAATCCCCTCTTCCTTAAAAGTTTTCCCATGGTGGTGCGAAACCGATCTTCATCGTCCACGAGAAGAATCCGTGCGATGCTCGATGCCATGAACATCCTCCTATTGAAAAGTCTTCCGAGACGCTATGGGACGCCGGGGGAGCCGGACCGTGAATTGACTGCCGCACCCTTCTTTCGAATCCACGAGGATCAGCCCTCCGAGGGCCGTCACGATTTTCTGGCACACGGCCAACCCCAGTCCCGTGCCCCTTTCCGGGTCCTTGGTGCTGAAAAAGGGATCGAAAAGATGTGGAAGGTGTTGCGGGGCGATGCCGCATCCCGTATCGGCGATGGAAATATCCACCCAGCCCTTGGCATCGTCCCGGGTCATGACAGTTACGGTCCCTTCTTTTTCGATGGCTTGGACGGCGTTGTTCAGAAGATTGAGGACGACCTGGCGAAGCAACGGGGGATCCGTCCACACAGGCGCCAGATTTTCCTGGTAGAGCCTCTCCAGGGTGATGCTCTTGCCGTGGGTGACCCGCTCCACCAGCCGGACCATTTCCTCGATCAATGCGTTGATGTCGACCCACTGCAGGACGGGTTCGCTCTTTCGGGCGAAGTCCAACAGCCGGTGCGTGATCTCGGCACATCGGCTGACCTGGGCCGCGATGACCTCAAGGGATTCCTGGACTTCGCGCCGTGCCTGAACATCAGGCGGAGGGTGCTCTTTGAGGATTTCCTGAATCCATTCCGTTTCACGGCCGATCACGGCCAAAGGATTGTTCACTTCATGGGCGATCCCCGAAGCCATTTCCCCGATGGTGGCCATTTTTTGGGCTTGGAGCAGCTGGCGCGTGGTGAACTCGTCCTTGGAGCGCTCCTGGAGGATCGTTCGAACGATGACGAAGGAGACGATGAGGAAGAAAACACCCCACAGGACCAAAAAAAAACCGGAAACGGGCCGACCCGACACCGCCGCTGCCGCACCGTGCCCCAAAGCCCCGAGGGCCGGGATGTAAGCCCAGAAATGCCGCGCTTGTTCCTTCATGGGACCTTCCTGTTCCCGTGCCGATCCTTCCGCCTTGCAGCGGACCGCACCGAACACCATGACCGAGCAAAAGACGGGCCGTTTGCCCCAGAGCATCCAGTCCCCCCGGCTCGAAGCCTCAGCCCTTGGCCGGACCGGGTCTTGGGAGCCTCGCGCAACTACCGCCCCACGTCTTTCTGCCTTTGACGAAATGTTAAAGATCCTGACAGTCGTCCGAAGCTCCGCACCCCGGCACCCATCCCCCAGGCTTTCCATGCCTTAAGGGGGATGCGCCCTTTTCGGCCCCTCCGGGCAACACTTCGCCTGGCACATTCCTTGCCCTTCAGACAAGCGGCGTTCGGGGAGAAGGGCTGTCTTTTCTCGGCGCGGCACACAACTTTCGAAGGTGGAAGGACGCCAGCTTTCATGGACCGACCTTTCCGAATTCTCGTCACCGACCGAAATCGCCATGTGCGGGCTTTCCTCAAAAGGGAACTTGCCCGGGAAGGCTACGAGGTCATGGAAGCCAAGGATTGCCGGGAGTTGCAAAAAATCCTGCGTTCCCCGGTGACGGTGGATCTTTTGGTGTTCGATCCGGACATCGCTTTCGAAAATTTTCGAAGCATGATCCATCTGCTGAAAGAACGCTATCCGTCGTTGCCTGTGGTTCTACACAGCTTTGGGGAGGAGCCTGCGGGAGGGCAGGATGTGGCGGCGGCCGTTCGAAAGACGGGCTCGCCCGGTGAGCTCAAAGCCGCCGTGGCCCGGCTTCTTGGGGGTTCAGCCTCTTGGGAGGCTTCTTCACGGCCTTCTGTCGGCCATCCGTGGCGCGGTCCCTTGAGCGCAGGAAGGAACTCCGATGATCACGGCGGATGAAAGATATTACAGCAGCCTGCGCCGAAACATCATGGCCATCATCATTACCGTGGCCCTGATGCCTCTGCTCGCCATGATGGCCATCGCCGGGTACCAGTTTCACACGGCCTATCGCTACAAGGTGGTGGATCACCTGGCGGCTTTGGTGGACCGCCACACTTTGCATATTGATTCTTTTCTTTCGGAAAAACTGGCGGACATCAGCACTCTGGCGGCCATCAAACCCTTGGAAAAGCTCCAGGACCCCGCCGAGATGGAAAAGATTCTCGGCATGTTCCAGGAAAAGCATCGCGGTGTCTTCGTGGACCTCGGGCTTGTGGACGAACGAGGCTTCCAGGTGGCCTACGCCGGCCCGTTTCGCCTGACGCAGGCGCAATACGGGGAGGCGTCCTGGTTTCAGGAATCCATCCGGCAGCCTTTCACCGTGAGCGACGTCTTTCTCGGGCTTCGGGGCATACCCCACTTCATCGTGGCCGTGCGCATCGAATCCGGCGGGCACTTGTGGGTCTTGCGCTCCACCATCGATTTCATGGCGTTCAACCGCCTTGTGGAGGATCTGCGCATCGGCAAGACGGGCCAGGCTTTCATCGTCAACGCCGAAGGCCAATTCCAGACCCAACCCCATGCCCAGCCCGGCGTGGATCCCCAGGAACTGCTGAGGGTCGTGCGGGGGGAAACGCCCAAGGAGATTCATCCCACGGCCGTGGAGGGTCTGGAAATCATGGGTTCGTCGGGCAATGTCTACAAAATGCCCACCAGCTCCCACGGGGCTTCCTGGTTCGAGTACACGGTGCCCCAGAGCCAGCGCCGATATCTGGTCTTTTACCAGATCCTCAAAGGGGGGCGCTGGTACCTCTTCTACCTGCAAGAAGTGGAAGACGCCTTCCACGACCTTTATAAGGCCCGCACCCTGACCCTCCTCGTGCTGGCTTTCAGCGCCCTGGGCGTGGCGGTGACGGCGTGGGCGTTGTCCCGGCGGGTGGTCCAGCGGATCATCCAGGTGGACCGCGAAAAGGAGATGATGAACGAGCAGGTCATCGAGGCGGGCAAGCTGGCTTCCATCGGGGAATTGGCCGCCGGGATCGCCCACGAAATCAATAACCCCGTGGCCATCATGGTGGAAGAGGCCGGATGGATCCAGGATCTCCTGGAAGATCTGGATCGGGGCCAATCGTTGGACGTGGAGGAGGTGCGCCGATCCTTGCAACAAATCCGCACGCAAGGGGCGCGGTGCAAGGAAATCACGCACAAGCTCCTGAGTTTTGCCCGCAGAACCGACCCCACGGTGCAACAGGTGCAGCTGAACAAACTCATTCGCGAAGTGGTGGCCCTGGTGGAACAAAGGGCCCGATACGCCGGCGTGACCATCCGTACGCACCTGACGGACGGCCTGCCTTGGGTGGCCATGTCCCCGTCGGAGATGCAGCAGGTGCTTTTGAACCTCATCAATAACGCTCTGGACGCCATGGAAAAGACCGGGGGCACCTTGGACATCACCACCCGGTTCGAAGACGGCCGGGTCATCGTGGATGTGGCGGATACGGGAGAAGGGATTCCCCAGGCCATTCTCCAGCGCATTTTCGATCCCTTTTTCACCACGAAACCCGTGGGCAAGGGGACCGGCTTGGGCCTTTCCATCTGTTACGGGATCATACGAAAGCTCGGAGGCGACATTTCAGTCAACAGCGCCGTCGGCGTGGGGACCACTTTTCATATCTATTTGCCTCCGGGCGACGGGGTTGTGGAGACGCCGCCGCCGGGGCCGGAAACTCTCAGCAAGGAGGATTCGTGATGGATCGCACTTATGTGATGCTCGTGGACGATGAAGTGCCCTTCGTGGACACCATGACCCGACGCTTGGGCAAAAGGGGTTTTGAAATCCTGCAGGCCTACAGCGGCCCGGAGGCGCTGCAGGCGTTGGCCAAAAATCCCAAGGTGGATGTGGTCGTTCTGGACGTGAAGATGCCCGGCATGGACGGTATCGAGGCCTTGCGGGAAATCAAGAAGGCCTACCCTCTCGTGGAAGTCATAATGCTCACCGGCCACGCCACGGTGGAAACGGCCATCGAAGGCATGCGCCTCGGGGCGTTCGACTACCTGATGAAGCCCTGCGACATCGACGAACTGGTGTCCAAGGTGCAGGAAGCCAAGGAGAAAAAAGCCCGGCACGAAGACAAGATCATGGAAGCCAAGGCCAAGACCATCGCCTTGCGCCGGGGAGATTGAGGAAAAGAGAGCGCCATGACCGTCCCGCATAAGCCCGAGACACGCGAGCTTCGCGTCCTTTTGGTGGACGACGAAAAGGGCTTCACCGATGTCTTGGCCCGCCGCCTGGGGCGACGGTCCATGCGCGTCACCACAGCCGGCAGCGGCACCGAAGGCATTCAAAGACTTCGGGATGAGCGGTTCGATGTGGCGGTCTTGGACCTCAAAATGGAAGACATGGACGGTATCGAAGTTCTCAAAATCTTTAAGAAGATCGACCCCCAAATGCCGGTCATCATGCTCACCGGCCATGGTTCGGAACAGGCGGCTCGAGAGGGCTTGGCTTACGGCGCCTTCGATTACCTGACAAAACCCTGCGAGTTGGACGATCTGGTGTCCAAGATCTGTCGGGCCGTGGAAGCTGCGAGGTGAGTCCGTGGAAACGATCCGAGTGTTGCTCGTCGATGATGAAGTGGAATTTCTCGACACGCTCCTCAAGCGCATGCGCAAGAGGCAGGTGGAGGCCGCCGGGGTCTACAGCGGGGAAGAAGCCCTGCGCTACCTGGAATCATCCCCGGTGGACGTGGTGGTCTTGGATGTCAAAATGCCGGGGATGGACGGCATTGACGCCTTGAAGGCCATCAAGGAGCGGTATCCCTTGGTGGAAGTGATCATGCTTACGGGCCACGCCAACGTGGAGGTGGCCATTCAGGGCATGGAACTGGGCGCCTTCGACTACCTGATGAAACCCATGGACATCGATGAGCTCCTCTACAAGGTCCAGGACGCCTGCAAGAAAAAGAGACTTCATGAAAAGAGAATCCAAAAGCGGAAAGGGGGTGAAGACGGAGAGTAACAAAAGGGGAGTGTGAGCCGGTACCGGCCGGGATCGGCAAGGGAGGAATGCCTACGAGACCTAGAGCAGAGGTTGAGACCATGAAAAGCCTTCGAAAAGCCTATGAACTCCTTCTCAGCGCATCCAAAGCGCACGCCCGCTGGGATTACGAGACATCCATGAACATCGTGCGCAGTCGAAAGCGTCTGGTCCTTCTCGGCCTTTTGGCGCTTCCGGCGTTGCTGTTCGCCGTGGCCTTCGCCGCAGATCCGTCCGGCGGAGGGCTGCCGGGCATGCTGGGCGGCAAGGAAGCCTACACGCCCGCCTTTTACGACACCCGCATCTTCTTGATTTCCATTCTCATCGGCTTGTGTGCCGGCCTGATCACGGGATGTATCGGCGCCGGTGGGGGCTTCATCATCACCCCCGCCTTGATGAGCGCCGGCATCAAGGGGATCTTGGCGGTCGGAACGGATTTGTTCCACATTTTCGCCAAGGCCATCATGGGAACCACGGTTCATAAGAAACTGGGCAACGTTTCCGTGCCCTTGGCCATCTGGTTCCTCGTGGGATCCGGCATCGGGGTGACCGGGGGCGGGGTGATCAACCGCACCCTTTACGAAATCAACCCTCTTCTGAGCGACACCTTCATCAGCGTTGTCTACGTTTTCCTCCTGGGATTCTTGGGAATCTATGCTCTGACGGATTTCCTCAGGCTGCGCAAAGCGGGCGTGGATGTGGGCGCCCACCACGGGGAAAGCCCTCACGGCGCCGAGGCGGCTTCGGGCAAGGTGGGGCTGCCGGCCCGGTTGCAGGCCGTGAACCTCCCCCCGTACATCCGCTTTGATGAAGACCTGGTTCCCGGCGGCAAGAAGATCCCCGCCATCTTCGTCATCATCTCCGGCGCCCTGGTGGGTTTCGTGGCGGCTATCATGGGCGTGGGCGGCGGTTTCCTCACGTTCCCCATCTTTGTCTACGTTCTCGGCGTCTCTTCGTTCACCACGGTGGGAACGGACATCCTTCAGATCATCTTCACGGGCGCCTACGCCGCCATCTTTCAGTACGCCATCTATGGGTTCATTTTTTATACGCTCGCCATGGGCATGCTCCTGGGCTCGCTTCTCGGCGTCCAACTCGGGGCTCTCACGACGAAGGTCATCAAGGGGATTTACATTCGGGGATTCTACGCCACGGCCATCATGGCGGGTTTTGTCAACCGCTTGTTCGCCCTGCCCAAGAAGCTGGCGGACATGAAGTACATCAGCCTGGCTCCCGAAACGGGCAAAATCCTAACCACCATCGGCAACTGGGCCTTTTTCATCGTAGTGACCATTTTCGCCTTATGGGTCATCGGCACTTTTGTGACCCGCATCGGGCTCCTTCGCGGAGAGGAGGCGTAAGATCATGATTCGCAATAAAAAAGCCTTCAGTTTGGGACTTGTCTTGACCGTCTCCTTTTTCATCGTCTTGTGGATCATGTTCATGCCGTATTTCGGCGGCGAGAACGCCTTCCATGCGGCGGACCGGTTGTTCAACACCATTTCCAAGGGGTCTTCTTACTACATCCCGGGCCTGGTGGAAAAAGCCAAGGAATGGGACGGCAAGGCGCTTGACGTGAAGATTTCCGTCAGCCCCGATAAGCTCCGGGACAACGTGGCCAAGATCCTCATGACCAACGGCGTCATGGTTGCTCAGGAGGCCAACGCCTTGAAGGTGCAAGGGGATCTGGGATCCCTTTTCCAGGCGGCCTTAAAAGACAGTGACGATATGTACCACAACCGCGGGGACGCCGTGAGCAGTCGTTACGGCATGCCGGAGAAGGAAGCCCTTTTTGCCTGGTTCAACGCACTCAAAGCTGTGGACAAGGCCCTCAAGGAACAAAAGAAGTTTAAGGAATCCAAGGCCGTCAATGAGGTGATCGCTCGTGCCGTCGAGGTCGGTTACAATTACTATGGCATCGCCCCTCAAAAGGCTTCGGAACAGGCCGGTATTCTGGCCTTCGCACTGGTCTTCTACGTTGTCTACACCATGTGGTGGGGTTTTGCGATCATGTACCTGTTCGATGGGCTTGGTCTGGAAATGAAGAAAGGGGCCAAGAAGGAAGTGTAGAGTTTTTAGGTGCGGAGGAGGCCTGCCGTGGGAAAGGCCATACCCCCCCGAACCGGCGCAGCCCTGCGGCGGGGCTCCTCCCTCGGCCTTCCCGGCGGGTTTTCCGCCGGGAAGGTTTGCCAAGCTTTGGAACCAACCGAAATGGGCCGTTTAACCGTTGTGCCCGTGGAAGGCGCCGGGGGGCGCCCGGTTCTTCCAACCGGCGGGCGTCATGAAGGGGACGCTGTGAGCGGGACACCTAGGGGAGGATCCGGTGGCAAGCGCGTTGAGAAGGGGCCTGGAAAAGTGGGCGAAGAACGTGTCGGGCTGGCTCGGACTCTCCCTATCCAAGGAACCGGCTTCTGAGGAGAGCCTGGAGGATCTGCGTCTTGCTTTTCAGAACCGGTATCATCACTTCAAACTCCTTCTAAACGCCAACAATCGCGCCTTGGAGATCATGACCGAAATGGAAGAGATGCTCCAAGGCACGCGCCCTTTCGGCATGAGCTTCGTGAGATCCCGCTGCACGCAGGTTTCCACCAGTGTTTTCCAGATCATCCAGCATTTGGATGCCTTAGCCCCCGGAAAATATACCGAGCTCTACGAGCGGTTCAGGTCCATCCAAAGGGAGATCAACCCGTATATCCACGCCGCGCGGCCGTCGGCTGCCGGGCCTTTGGTGGTGCCCATGGATCAGGTGGACAAGGAGTCGGGCGATCTTGTGGGATCCAAGATGGCGAACCTGGGCGAACTGAAGCGCCGCCTGGGCGTGACCACTCCCGAAGGGTTCGCGGTCACCGTGCACGGCACCACCCGTTTTTTTGAAGAAAACGACCTTCAGGAAGAAATCGATCGGCGGGTGCAGGCGGTGCCTTCGGATCGATTGGACGATCTTTTCGCCCTGAGCGCCCAGATTCAGCAGCTGGTCATTGCCGCTTCGGTGCCTCACGACCTCCGGCAGGCCGTGGAAGCCCAAGTCAAGGCCCTCAAAGACAGGATGGGGGGGCGGCTGCGTTTTGCCGTGAGAAGCAGTTCTTTGGCGGAAGATCTTCCGGGCATGTCCTTTGCCGGCCAGTTCCGCTCCGAGCTCAACGTGGGCGAAGAAAACATCCTGCAGGCCTTCAAGGAAGTGGTGGCCAGCAAGTACGGTGTGGCCGCCATGACGTACCGGCTCCGCCACGGCCTTCGGGACGAGGACGTAGCCATGTGCGTGGGATGCCTCGTCATGGTGGACGCCGTGGCGAGCGGGGTGCTCTACACGCGAAATCCGCTGAATATCCGAGACGACGTCCTGGTGATCAACGGCGTGTGGGGGCTTCCCAAGTCGGTCGTGGACGGCAGTGTGAGCCCCGACGTGTGGGTCGTGTCCCGCAGGGAACCGCACGCGGTGCTGGAGCGCCGCATTGGGGAAAAATCGGTCAAGTATGTCTGCTATCCGGATGAAGGGGTATGTCGGCTGGAGACGGCCGGGGATGAAAGCCGCCGCCCGTGCCTGACGGATGCCCAGGTGGCGGAGCTGGCCGGGCTGGCCCTTCGCATCGAGGCCCATTACGGTGGGGCTCAGGATATCGAATGGGCCGTGGACGGCTCGGGCCGTTTCGTCATCCTCCAGACGCGGCCTTTTGAAGGGCGCGCCTCGGAAAATCGGCCCGTTCACGTCCCCGGCGAAGACCGCGGCATTCCCGAGGGCGTCCAGGTCCTCGCCGAAGGGGGCGTTACCGCCTCGTCCGGTGCGGCGTCCGGGCCCGTTTTCGTGGTGCGCCGCGACGCCGATGCCTTGCAGTTTCCCGAAGGGGCCGTCTTGGTGGTGGCCCAGGCGCTGCCCCGCTGGGCGCCGCTTCTCGGGCGTGCCGCCGCAGTCGTCAGCGAACAGGGAAGCGTGGCCGGCCATTTGGCCAACGTGGCCCGGGAGTTCCGGGTTCCCGCCCTTTTTGGCATTCCTGGCATCCTGGAACGCCTGGAACCGGGTCGCATGATCACCGTGGATGCCGACCAGGGACGCATCTACGACGGTTTGGTGGAATTGCACACGGAGCGGCCTGGAGAACGCCCGGCCCTCATGAAAGGCACCCCTGTTTACGAGGCCCTGGAAGGGGTGAGTCGCCTGATTCTTCCCCTGCATCTTCTGGATCCCGAATCGCCGGATTTTTCACCCAAAAAATGCCGTACTTTCCACGACATCACGCGGTTCTGTCACGAAAAGGCCGTGGATGAGATGTTCCGGTTCGGTTCGGAACATCGCTTTCCCCAAAAGTCGGCCAAGCAGCTCAAATGCCGCGTGCCCATGCAGTTTTGGATCATCAATCTGGATGACGGTTTCGTGGATGACATCGACGGCCCTTACGTCACCTTGGACCAAATCGTCTCTGTGCCCATGCTCGCCCTATGGCAGGGGATGACGGCCATCCCGTGGGAGGGGCCGCCTCCCATCGACAGCAAGGGGTTCATGTCCATTCTCATGGAAGCCACGTTCAACCCGGGTCTGGATCCTTCCGTGGCGTCCCCGTACGCCATCCGGAATTACTTCATGATTTCTCGGAATTTCTGCAGTCTCCAGTCCCGGTTCGGTTTTCATTTTTCCACCGTGGAAACCCTGGTGGACGAAAGGACGTCCCAGAACTACGCGAGCTTTCAGTTCAAAGGCGGAGCGGCCGACCGCACGAGGCGGATCCTTCGCGCCCGTTTCGTGGCGGACCTCCTGGAGGCGTTCGATTTCCGCTGTGAAGTGCGGGAGGATGCGGCCTTCGCCCGCCTAGAAGGCCGCCCTCAAGACATCATGGTGGATCGGCTGCGCATTTTGGGTTATCTCATCATTCACACGCGCCAGCTGGACATGGTCATGACCAATGCAGGTTCAGTGCACCACTACAGGACCAAGATGCTCCAGGAGATCGAAACGGTGCGGCGCGCTGAGGGTCTGGTCTGTCCATAGGAGGGCGCTTGGCCCCGGTGGCCGCACCGAAAGACGGGATGTCGCCGCAGGAGATTTTTCATGGGTCCCATGACGTTCCAAAGTGATTTGACAACGATCGCCTTCAGCCGGAGCAAGCTCATGGGCCGCAACCGGGCCCTGTCGGTGCTCTTGGGGCTGAGCGAACTGTTGTCCCAGTCCAAGGGGGTCAGCGAGCTCCTCAACCAGGCCCTGGATTATGTGCTGGAACACACGGCCTTTGATGCCGGACGCATCTACCTCATGGAGCCCGACCGGCAGGGTTTGCGGTTGGCCGCCCATCGGGGGCTGGACGTGGAAGGTTTGGAACGGGTGAGTTTGGACGAAGGCTTTACGGGACGGGCGGCCAAAACGTGTTCTTTCATCGCCCAATCGGTGCAGGCTTTGGGGGACGCCAAAAGAGCCGAACTCTTGGCGTCCAAAGGGATTCACACGGTGGTCTGTGTCCCGTTCGTCGTTTTGGACCGCGTGGAAGGGGTCATGAACCTGGCGGCCAAGAGCCCGATCCAGTTGGACCACGATGAGGTGGATCTTCTCATGATGATCGGCCACCTCATCGGTGTGGCGGCCATTCATTCGGAAACGGAAGAAATTCTTCGGGAGATCGTCGAAGAGCTGCAACACAGGAACGAGACTATCAAGCTTTTCGTTTCCACGGTAGGCCACGACTTGAAGGGGCCGGCCGTAGCCGCCTACGGGTTTGCCAAGCGATTGCAGGAACGCTACGCCGGCGTGCTGGATGAGCGAGGCAAGCTCTATTGTGAGCAGATTCTTAAGGCGACAAGGCAAATTGCGTGCATGGTGGACGAACTGAACAGCTTCGTCCGCACCCGCGAAATGACCCTTCAGATTCGTCGCCTTCCCGTATCGGCCTTGTGGGAGAGCCTGCGGCAGGAGTTTTCGCCGGAGTTTGCCAAGAGATCCGTGCGTTGGGAGGAGCATTCCCCGGTGGCGGAAGTGACGGCCGACGAAGTCATGGTGCTGCGGGCCTTGAGGAACCTCGTGCAGAACGCCTTGACCCACGGCGGTCCGACCCTGAGCGCCATTCGCGTGGGCTGTGACGAAAGGGAAGGATTTTTCGTCTTTTGGGTTGCCGATGACGGCCGAGGTATTCCCGCGGAAGAGCACGAAAAATTATTCCAACCCTTTGCCCGACTGAAGACGTCTCAGTCCGTGGAAGGCTCGGGCTTGGGATTGACCATCGTGCGCGAAGTGGCGCATCGCCACGGGGGGGAAGCCTGGGTGCGTTCCGAGCCGGGCAAGGGGGCGGTTTTCTTTTTCAGCGTGGCGAAAGCAAAGGCGGCCGAATGCCGGTGCGGCCATGAAGGAGGGTGACCATGTTCAAGAAGATTCTGTTCCCGGTGGATTTTTCCGATGTGTCGGCCAGGATTGTGCCCGTGGTGCGGGAAATGGCCGCCCGTTTCGACGCCTCCGTTCATGTGCTCTTCGTGGCGCGGGTTTTCGAGCACCTGGGAAGCATCTACGTGCCGCACCCCAGCATCAAGACCATTCAAGCGGAATTGGCCGAAGGGGCTCAAAGAAAACTCGCCGAATTCCTCGCGCAACATTTCCATGGGGTTTCCGTGGAGGGCCGCGTGGTTTCCGGCGATCCCGCCGAGGAGATACTGAAGTATGCGAGTTCCCAGGGGATCGATCTCATCATCATGGGCACCCACGGGCGCAAGGGGCTGGAACGGATCGTCTTCGGAAGTGTGGCGGAACGGGTGGTCAAAGGAGCCGCCATGCCGGTGCTCACCGTGAACCCTTACGGCGACAAGACAAAG
>JBBFKW010000028.1:0-13380 GCA_037481835.1 Desulfosoma sp.
GTGCGGCTTCGTCCGCTCAAACTTCTTCTTCGCCATCGCACTTCCTCCTCACGTCCAAGCCGAATTCATGGAACCGAAACTGTTTCCCCAAAAGTCATCAGGATGCCCTTGCGTGACGTCCATCCCTTCGACCCGTCGGCGCATCCAATGCCACGGCGCCGGGAGCGGGCGGCTTTCGCCTTTGGGCAAAAGGCCCCTTACCAGCGATAGTGCGCGAAGGCCTTGTTGGCTTCGGCCATTCGGTGCGTGTCTTCCCGCTTCTTGACCGCCCCGCCGCGATTTTGTGAAGCGTCCAGGAGTTCCCCCGCCAGCTTGTCGATCATGGTCTTTTCCGAGCGGTTCTTGGCGTAGGAGATGATCCAGCGCATGGCCAAGGCATCCCGGCGGTCGCTGCGCACTTCCACCGGCACCTGATACGTGGCGCCGCCCACCCGGCGGGACTTGACCTCGATGACGGGCCGCACATGATCCATGGCCTTGTGGAACACTTCCAGCGGGTCTTGCTTGCTGCGCCGTTCGATCACATCAAAGGCCCCGTAAAGAATCCGTTCGGCCACACTCTTCTTGCCCTGGCGCATGATGTTGTTGATGAACTTGGCCACCAACCGGCTGTTGTATTTGGGATCCGGAAGCACTTCCCGCTTCGCGACTTCTCTTCTACGTGGCATTGCCTTCCTCAACCTCGTCCGTCGTTTACGGCAAAAGAGAGGCCATGACCCTCAGCAGGGCCATGGCCCGCCTTGGCTTCCCTCAACGCCTTACTTCGGGCGCTTGGCTCCGTACTTGGACCGCCCCTGCTTGCGATTGGCAACCCCCAGAGCGTCCAGGGTGCCGCGGATGATGTGATAGCGCACGCCAGGAAGGTCTTTGACACGGCCCCCGCGAATGAGCACCACGGAGTGTTCCTGGAGATTGTGGCCGATCCCCGGGATGTAGGACGTCACCTCAATGCCGTTCGTCAGCCGCACACGGGCGATTTTTCGCAAGGCCGAATTGGGCTTTTTCGGGGTCGTCGTGTACACGCGCACACACACCCCCCGCTTTTGAGGGCAGCCCTGCAGCGCCGGTGTGCTGGATTTCTTTCGGACTTTTTCCCTTCCCTTTCGCACCAACTGATTGATCGTGGGCATCCTCGTTTTCTCCGCCGACTCCAGATCGCATTAATTTCAGAAACTTATTAGGTCCGAGCCCCTGGGCTCAGAAACACCTCTATCTACAGACTCACCCCTGCGTTGTCAAGCCTTTTCAGCCCTCGCGGGGCGCGCCCCGAGGCCCTCAGGCTTCCGGCAGCGCTTCCGTGCTCACGTGGAGCTTTCGATAGCGCCGCATGCCCGTCCCCGCAGGGATCAGCCGCCCCATGATGACGTTTTCCTTCAAGCCTCGCAGCCGGTCCACCTTCCCGGCCGCCGCCGCATCCGTCAAAACCTTGGTGGTTTCCTGGAAGGACGCGGCGGAGATGAAGCTTTCCGTGCTGAGCGACGCCTTGGTGATGCCGAGAAGCAGCGGTTCGGCCGCCGCCGGGACTTTTCCTTCCGCTTCCAGCTTTCGGTTCGTTTCTTCGAAGACGTGCTTTTCCACGTGCTCTCCGAGGAGGAAATCCGAATCGCCGGGGTTGGTGATGCGCACTCGGCGGAGCATCTGGCGCACGATGACTTCGATGTGCTTGTCGTTGATCTTCACGCCCTGGAGCCGGTAGACCTGCTGGACTTCGTTCACCAGGTACTTGGCCAGTTCCTTTTCCCCGAGCACGTTCAAAACGTCGTGGGGGTTAGGGGAACCGTCCATGAGGGGCTCGCCGGCCCGGACGTAATCGCCTTCGTGCACGCTGATGTGCTTGCCCTTGGGAATAAGGTATTCCCGAGGTTCGCCCACCTCCGGCGTGACGATGACCTTGCGTTTGCCTTTGGCGTCCTTGCCGAAGCTCACCACGCCTTCGATTTCCGAGATGACCGCGTGTTCCTTGGGCTTTCGAACCTCAAAGAGTTCGGCCACCCTCGGCAGACCGCCCACGATGTCCGTGGTCTTGGTGGTTTCCCGAGGGATCCGGGCCAGCACGTCGCCGGGAAAGACCGTATCGCCTTCGTTGACCATGAGGATCGCGCCCACGGGCATGTAGTATCGGGCATGACCGCCGTCGCCCACGCGAGCCGTGCGGCCTTTTTCGTCTTTAATGGACACCCGAGGCCGCATGTCTCCTTCCCGGACTTCCACGACGACCTTGCTGGATTTGCCGGTCACGGGATCCAGCCTTTCCTGCATGGTCACGCCTTCGATAATGTCTCCGAACTTCACGGTGCCCTGCACATCGGTCAGGATCGGCGTAAAGTAAGGATCCCATTCGGCAAGCAAGGTCTCCGGCTCCACCACCTGTCCGTCGCGCACCTTGAGCTTGGCGCCGTAGACGATGATGTAGCGCTCCCGCTCCCGGCCGGTCTCGCTGACGATGGCGATTTCCCCGTTTCGGTTCATGGCCACCAGGTCGCCTTCCCGGTTGAGCACGGTGTTCAAGTTCATGAATTTCACTTGGCCGGGATAACGGTTCTGGATGGAGGTCTGCTCGATCCTCTTGCTCGCCGTGCCGCCGATGTGGAAGGTGCGCATGGTCAGCTGGGTGCCGGGTTCGCCGATGGACTGCGCCGCAATGATCCCAATGGCCTCACCGATCTGGATCCTTTTGCCGTGGGCCAGATCCCGCCCGTAACACTTGGCGCACACCCCATGGCGGCTCTGGCACGTGAGGATCGACCGGATGGGGACCTTTTCAATTCCGGCGTCTTCGATTCTCTTCACCCCTTCTTCGTCGATTTCCTCGCCTGCAGGCACGAGGACGTCGCCGGTGACGGGATCCACAATGTCTTCCAAGGCCACGCGCCCCAAGATCCTTTCCCCGAGCCTCTGGATGATCTCTCCGGCCTCGAGGAGCGCTTCGGCCATGATGCCGTCCATGGTTCCGCAATCGTCTTCAGTGATGATGACGTCTTGGGACACGTCCACCAGACGACGGGTGAGGTAGCCCGAGTTGGCCGTCTTGAGGGCCGTATCCGCCAGACCTTTTCGAGCGCCGTGGGTGGAAATGAAGTACTGGAGCACGGTCAGGCCTTCGCGGAAATTGGCCGTAATGGGCGTTTCGATGATTTCGCCGGACGGCTTGGCCATCAGACCGCGCATGCCCGAAAGCTGTCGCATCTGGTCCTTGCTGCCGCGGGCCCCGGAGTCCGCCATCATGAAGATGGGGTTGTAGGACGTGGTCTGGGCCTTTTCCCCGTTGGGCCCTTCAACGATTTCCGTTTCGATTTCCTTCATCATCTCGGCGGCCACACTGTCCGTGGCCTTGGCCCAGATGTCCACCACCTTGTTGTATTTTTCACCGCCGGTGATGAGCCCCTCGTTGTACTGGCGTTCGATCTCCCGCACCTCCTCGAAGGCCTGGTCGATGATTTCCTTCTTGCGCGACGGGATGATCATGTCCTTCATGGCGATGGAAAGGCCCGATCGGGTCGCTTGGGCGTATCCCAAGTCCTTCAGGCGGTCCGCCAGAATGACCGTGGCCTTCTCCCCCGCTCGGCGGTAGCTGAAGTCGATGACCTCCAGGATGGCCTTTTTGGTCATCACCTTGTTGATGCGCTGGAAAATTTCGGGGAAGAGGCCGGGGTCTCGGGCGAGAGGTTCCTCGAGAATGCCGCTGATGGTCTCCCACAGCAGAGCACGACCGACCGTGGTTTCCACCAAGGTGCCGTGGATGCGGACCTTGATGCGCGCATGGAGGTGCACTTCTCCGGCGTCGTAGGCGCAGCGCACTTCGTCCACGCTGCAGAAGCTGCGCCCCTCGCCCTTGGCGAAGGGCCGCTCCCGGGTCATGTAGTAAAGCCCGAGGACGATATCCTGAGACGGCACGATGATGGGCCCGCCGTGGGCCGGGCTCAGGATGTTGTTCGTGGACATCATGAGCACCCGGGCTTCCGCCTGGGCTTCGATGGACAGCGGCACATGGACGGCCATCTGGTCGCCGTCGAAGTCGGCGTTGAAAGCCGTGCACACCAAGGGGTGCAGCTGGATGGCCTTGCCCTCGATGAGGATGGGCTCGAAAGCCTGAATGCCCAGCCGGTGAAGGGTCGGTGCGCGGTTGAGCATCACCGGGAATTCGCGCACCACTTCGTCCAGGGTGTCCCAAACCTCCGGCGTTTCCTTTTCCACCATCTTCTTGGCGGCCTTGATGGTGCCCACGTGGCCCTTTTCTTCCAGCTTGTTGTAGACAAAGGGCTTGAAGAGTTCCAAGGCCATCTTTTTGGGCAAACCGCACTGATGCAACCGCAGGTTCGGTCCCACGACAATGACCGTTCGGCCCGAATAGTCCACGCGTTTGCCCAGCAGGTTCTGGCGGAACCGGCCTTGCTTGCCCTTGAGCATGTCGCTCAGGGACTTGAGCGGCCTCTTATTGGCGCCCGTGATGGTTTTACCGCGCCTGCCGTTATCAAAAAGCACGTCCACAGCTTCCTGGAGCATGCGCTTTTCGTTTCGGATGATGATGTCCGGCGCGTTGAGGTCCATGAGGCGCTTGAGGCGGTTGTTCCGGTTGATGACCCGGCGGTAAAGGTCATTCAAGTCGCTGGTGGCGAACCGGCCTCCGTCCAACGGTACCAAGGGGCGCAAATCCGGCGGTAGAACCGGAATCACACTCATGATGGTCCATTCGGGCTGATTGTCCGAATCCTTGAACGATTCGATGACCTTGAGCCGTTTGGCCAGCTTCTTTCGTTTGGCCACGGAGGACGTTTCCATCATGTCGCGGCGCAGTTCCTGGGCCAAGGCTTCCAGATCCAGGTTCGCCAGCAATTCCCTGATGGCTTCGGCGCCGATTCCCGCACGAAAGGCGGTCCCGTATTCTTGGACCAGAGTGCGGTACTTTTCTTCGCTCAGGAGGTCGTATTTTTTGAGGTTGGGAACATCCCCGGCATCCAGAACGATATAAGAGTCGAAATAGAGGACCTTCTCCAGGTCCCTCATGGTGAGGTCCAGAAGGTTGCCGATTTTGCTGGGCAGGCTGCGCAGGAACCAGATGTGGGCCACCGGTGCCGCCAGTTCGATGTGTCCCATGCGCTCGCGGCGCACCTTGGATTGGATGACCTCCACGCCGCACTTTTCGCAGACCACGCCGCGGTGTTTCATCCGCTTGTACTTGCCGCAGTTGCACTCATAATCCTTGGTCGGGCCGAAGATCTTGGCGCAAAAAAGCCCGTCCCGCTCCGGCTTGAAAGTGCGGTAGTTGATGGTTTCCGGTTTTTTCACTTCACCGTGAGACCATTCCCGGATCTTTTCGGGGGATGCCAGCATGATCTTCACGGCATCGAAGTGCAACGGATCGGTCGGTTTCATGAAGTAAGGATAAAGCTCTTTCAAGGGTTCCTCCTTGCGCGCCATGCTTTGTGCCTGTTTCAGGCCCTTCGGGCTTTCCCCGGTCCGGCAAGTTCCCGAAGGTCCTCCGGACCTCAAGCTGACGCCGATCTAATCCCCCTCACCCTCTTCTTCGCTGAGCAACTGAACGTCCAAGGCGAGGGCTTGGAGTTCCTTGACGAGGACATTGAAGGATTCGGGAAGCCCGGCCTCCAACGTGTTGTCCCCTTTGACGATCTTTTCGTACATGCGGGTTCTTCCCGCCAGATCGTCCGATTTGACCGTCAAGAACTCCTGAAGGGCGTAGGCCGCCCCATAGGCTTCCATGGCCCACACTTCCATCTCCCCCAACCTCTGGCCGCCGAACTGGGCCTTGCCGCCCAGGGGCTGCTGGGTCACCAGGGAGTACGGACCGATGGAACGGGCATGGATCTTGTCGTCCACCAGGTGGTGGAGTTTCAGCATGTACATGACCCCGACGGTCACCGGTTGGTCGAAAGGTTCGCCGGTGCGGCCGTCGTAGAGGATGGTCTGTCCGGTTTCCGGAAGACCCGCTTCCCTGAGGAAGTCGCGGATTTCGGGCTCTTCGGCCCCGTCGAAGACCGGCGAAGCCACATGGAGCCCTTCGCGCAGGTGCGGGATGAGGGCTTGAAGATCCGCCGGTTCCGCTTCCTTGAAATAGGTGTCGAATTCCAGCTGGTTGTAGATGCGCCTGAGCTTCTCTTCCAGCGTCTCCTTCTCCTTGTAGGATTCGATCAGGCGCGCCAGCTGCTCGCCCAATCCCTTGGCCGCCCACCCCAGGTGGGTTTCCATGACCTGGCCCACGTTCATGCGCGACGGCACGCCCAAGGGGTTCAGCACGATGTCCACGGGAGTCCCGTCGGCAAAGTAGGGCATGTCCTCGATGGGAAGGATCCTGGAGACCACACCCTTGTTGCCGTGCCGGCCGGCCATCTTGTCTCCCACCTGGAGCTTGCGTTTGACCGCCACGTAGACCTTGACCATCTTGATGACGCCCGGCGGAAGCTCGTCGCCTCGTTTGAGCTTGTTGATCTTTTCCTCGAAAAGGGAACGCACCAGCTCCACCTGTTCCCGGTAATGCTCCGTGATGTGCTCCACTTCCATGGTAAGAGCCGGATCTTCAACGGCTTGAAGCTGGGTCCACAGCCGGCTGGGCAGATCCAGAAGCACCTCGTCGGTGATGGGATCGCCCTTTTTCACATAGACTTTCTTGCCGTCTTTGATGGTGGTGCCACACGTCTTTCCGGCAAAGAGGGCGGCGATGCGCTTGGCCACGCTCTTTCGGATGATCTCCAGCTCATCCCGTTGATCCTTTTCCAGGCGCGCGATCTCTTCGTCCTCAATCATGCGGGTCCGTTCGTCCTTATCCACGCCCTTGCGAGAAAACACCTTGGCGTCGATGACGATCCCTTCCACGCCCGGCGGCACCCTCAAGGACGTGTCTTTGACGTCGCTCGCCTTTTCTCCGAAGATGGCGCGTAGGAGCTTTTCTTCCGGGGTGAGCTGGCTTTCCCCTTTGGGCGTCACCTTGCCCACGAGAATGTCGTTATGCCGGATGTAGGCGCCGATGCGCACGATGCCGCTTTCGTCCAGGTTCTTGAGCGCCTCTTCCCCCACGTTGGGAATATCTCGGGTGATTTCCTCCTTGCCCAGCTTGGTATCCCGGGCGAGCACCTCGAACTCTTCGATGTGGATAGACGTGAAGACGTCATCCCGCACGATCCGCTCACTGACCAAGATGGAGTCTTCAAAATTGTATCCGCCCCAGCTCATGAAGGCGATCATGACATTGCGGCCCAGAGCCAACTCGCCGTGGTCCGTGGAAGCCCCGTCGGCGATGATTTGGCCTTTTCGCACCACGTCCCCGGCGCGCACCAAGGGCTTTTGGTTCAGGCACGTGTTTTGATTGGATCTTTTGAACTTGATGAGCTTGTAGATGTCCACGCCGCTGTCCCGGCTGCTCTGGGTTTCCACGGCGCGCACCACAATGCGGCTGGCGTCCACGTATTCCACAACGCCGTCGCGCTTGGCCACAATGACGACCCCGCTGTCCCGGGCGACGATGCGTTCCATGCCGGTGCCCACCAGGGGTGCGCGGGTTTGAATGAGCGGCACAGCCTGGCGCTGCATGTTGGACCCCATCAAGGCCCGGTTGGCGTCGTCGTGTTCCAGAAATGGGATCAGAGAGGCGGACACGCTCACCAGCTGGTTGGGAGAAACGTCCATGTAGCGGATCTCTTCCGGCGGCACGAGCATGAATTCGCCGGCAACTCGCGCCGACACCTCGTCGCGCACAAAACGGCCCTGATCGTCCAGCGGGGCGTTGGCCTGGGCTATGGGGTAGTCCTTTTCCTCCATGGCCGTCAGGTACACCACCTCTTTGCTCACCGTTTTGTTCTGCACTTTTCGGTACGGCGTTTCAATGAACCCGTAGGGGTTGACTCGAGCATAGGTGGACAGGGACACGATGAGGCCGATATTGGGACCTTCCGGCGTCTCGATGGGGCAGATGCGGCCGTAGTGGGTCGGGTGGACGTCCCGCACTTCAAAGCCCGCCCGCTCGCGGGTCAGGCCCCCGGGACCCAGGGCGCTCAACCGCCTCTTGTGCGTGACCTCCGAAAGGGGATTGGTCTGATCCATGAACTGCGACAGCTGGCTCGTGCCGAAAAATTCCTTGACCACCGCCGAAACGGGTTTGGCGTTGATGAGGTCGTGGGGCATGAGGGCTTCGATTTCCTGAAGGCTCATGCGCTCCTTGATGGCCCTTTCCATGCGCACGAGGCCGATGCGATATTGGTTTTCCAAAAGTTCCCCGACGGCACGAACTCTGCGGTTGCCCAAGTTGTCAATGTCGTCCACGGGGCCCTGGGTTTCCTTGAGGTAAATGAGGCGCCGGACCGCTTCCAGGATGTCTTCCCGCGTCAGGGTTCTCTGTTCCAGGGGATGGCTCAAGCCCAGCTGGTGGTTCAGCTTGAGGCGGCCCACTTCGGAAAGATCGTACTGTTCGGGGGTGAAAAACAAATTGTTGAAAAATTCGGTGGCCACCTCTTCCGTAGCCGGGTTGCTGGGACGCAGCCGCCGATAGATTTCCATGAGAGCGTCCCTGCGGCTGGTCACCTTGTCCTGGAGCAGCGTGTTTCGAAAGGACGGGCTCACATCCTGACCGTGCAGATGCAACAGTTCCAGTTCGGAAATGCCCTTTTCCAGGAACAAGTCGAGATGGCTCTGGGTGATTTCTTCGTTACATTCGGCGATGATTTCCCCGGTGCTGTAATCGATGACGTCGTGAGCCAAGACCTGCCCGATGATTTCCTCGGTCTTCATGGGCAGGCGGGTGATGCCGAGATCTTCCAGCTGCTTGAGGAACTTCTTTCCCAGTTTTCGGCCCTTCTTGGCGATCACTTCCTTCGTCGTCGGGTGGAGGATATCGGCGGGAGCCTTGGTGCCTTCCAAAACCTCCTTGTTGAGTTCCTTTTCCGCGTTTTCTTCGTCGATGAGGTAAACCTTTTCGGAACGGTAAAAGTAGTTGAGGAGCTCCTCCGTGGCGTATCCCAAAGCTTTGAGGAAAACGGTGGCGGGCAGTTTCCGGCGCCGGTCGATGCGAACGTACAAAATGTCCTTCGGGTCGAACTCAAAGTCCAGCCAAGAACCTCTCAGAGGAATCACTCGGGCCGAGTAAAGGATTTTTCCGCTGGAATGGGTCTTGCCGCGGTCATGGTCGAAAAAAATCCCCGGAGAGCGGTGCAGCTGGCTCACGATGACCCTTTCGGTGCCGTTGATGATGAAGGTCCCGTTATCGGTCATCATGGGCAGCGTCCCGAAATAGATTTCCTGCTCCTTGATGTCTCGGATGGATCGATGCCCGGTTTCCTTGTCCACGTCGAAGACCGCCAATCGCACGACGATCTTGAGGGGCGCCTCGTAGGTCATGCCGCGGGCGAGGCACTCATCCACGTCGTACTTGATCTCCCCGAAGCTGTATTGGGCGAATTGGAGGGAGGCCGTCTGGCTGAAGTCTTCGATGGGGAAGACGCTTTCGAAGACTTCCTGCAGTCCCTTCCTTGCCCGCTGGTCGGGGGGCACGTCCATCTGCAGAAAGTTCGCGTAGGATTCCTTCTGCATCTGGATCAGGTTCGGGATGTCGACGATTTTCTTAATCTTCCCGAAACTCTTGCGGACCCGATACTCTTGGCTCAAAGCAGTTGCCATGATGTCTCCTGCAACTTTTGGGAAATAGCGTCACCGCATGGTCACAAGGGCGACAAAGCCACCTCGGTCCCTCGGGGACCTTCGGTGGCACCGACTTCTTGAAAGGAAAAAGTCGGAAGCCCGCCCGGGGCGGGACTTCCGACACGGCATGCCGGGATTCGGCCTATTTAATTTCCACGGTCGCTCCGGCTTCCGTGAGCTTCTTGGCGATCTCTTCGGCTTCGGCCTTGGGGATGCCTTCCTTGACCACACCGGGGAGGTTTTCCACCAGGTCTTTGGCTTCCTTGAGCCCCAGGTTGGTGACGGCGCGCACTTCCTTGATGACGTTGATTTTCTTGTCGCCCACGGCGGTGATGACCACGTCGAACTCGGTCTTTTCTTCCACCGGAGCGGCCTCGGCGGCCGGACCGGCGGCCACGGCCGCCACGGCCACCGGCGCCGCGGCGCTCACACCGAAGCGATCTTCCAATTCCTTGACCAGCTGGCTCAGTTCCAGCACGGTCATGTTTTCAATGAACTTGATGACATCGTCCTTGGTAATGTCCGGCATTTGTCTTGTCCTCCTTGCGCCCTATGCGTTTTCTTTTTCCCGTTGAATGGCTGCCAGCACGCCCACAAAGGCTCGAGGCACTCCGCTGAGCACCCGCACCAGCGCCGTGGGCACGGCGTGGAGCGTTCCCAAGAGCTTGGCCAGGAGTTCCTCGCGGGACGGCAATTCCGCCAGAGCCAGCACATCGTCCACGGAAAGCACCTGTGTGCCGAGAACCCCGCCCTTCACCTTGAACTTTTCGTTCTGTTTTCCAAAGGCTTTGAGAATCTTGGCCGCGACGCTGGGGTCGTCGTAGGCGATGGCCACGGCGTTGGTGCCCTTGAGCAAGGGTTCCACCACCTCGGCCCCCGTGCCCTTCGCCGCAATGCGCATCAGCGTATTCTTGACAACCTTGAACTCCACGCCGCGTTCGGCCAGGCTGTCGCGAAGGGTGGTGATCTGGGCCACGTTCAAGCCTTGGAAGTCGGTGAGAATGGCAGCGGTTGCCCGGTGCAGCTTCTCGTGCAGCTCGGCGACCAACTGTTCTTTCTTGACCTTATCCAACCTCTCTCATCCCTCCTTTCCTCTGCCGGCGTGCTTTCCTCAACGCATGGTGCGCATAGGTCGATCCCGTTGGTCTTTTCACCACCTCGGTAGGTCCCGCCCCGCGGGGATCCCGTGGCGGATTTAAACACCTTCCCGATGTACCTACGGTCTCAGATGCGTGAAAGCACCCAACGGCAGTTTTTTGAATGTGCGCATCCCGGATCTCAGCCCAGGATACTCTTCACGGCCAGCGGGTCGATGCGGATCCCCGGCCCCATGGTGGTGGAGATGGCGATCCCTCGAAGGTACGTCCCTTTGGCGGCCGTGGGTTTCAGCCGGATCAAGGTGTCGATGAAGGTGGAAATGTTTTGCATGAGCTTTTCCGGCCCGAAGGACACCTTACCCATGGGCGCGTGCACGATGCCGGTCTTTTCCACCCGGAAGTCCACTTTTCCGGCCTTGATTTCCTGAACCACCTTGGCCACATCAAAGGTCACGGTGCCCAGCTTGGCATTGGGCATGAGGCCCCTGGGGCCCAAAATCTTACCGATCTTGCCCACCTGGCCCATCATATCGGGTGTGGCCACGGCCTTATCGAACTCCATCCAGCCGTCCTTGATCCTTTCGATGAGTTCCTCGCCGCCGGCCACGTCGGCCCCGGCGTCCAGCGCTTCCTTGACCTTTTCGCCCTTGGCGAAGACCGCCACCCGAACCACCTTGCCCAACCCGTTGGGCAGGACCACCGTGCCTCGAACCATCTGATCCGCGTGGCGGGGATCCACCCCCAACTTGACGGCAATGTCCAGCGTCTCGTCAAAAGATGCGTACGCGCACTGGAGCGCCAGATTGAGCCCCTCTTCAAACGTGTAGCGCTTGGTGCGATCCACCTTCTCGAGCGCAGCGCGATATTTTTTCCCTCGCTTCGGCATTTCCTTCTCTCCAACCGACGCACTCTGTCGCCAAGACGGTTGCGACAGGGCTTATTCGATGACGATCCCCATGCTGCGGGCCGTGCCTTCAATGGTGCGCACTGCGGCTGCCAGGTCCCGGGCGTTGAGGTCGGGCATCTTCAACTTGGCTATTTCTTCCACCTGGGCCTTGGTCACCTTGCCCACCTTGTCGCGGTTGGGCTCGCTGGACCCCTTGGCGATCTTGGCCGCTTTCTTCAGGAGCACCGAGGCAGGCGGCGTCTTGGTGATAAAGGTGAAGGACCGGTCGCCGTAGACGGTGATGATCACAGGAATGATCATGCCTTCCTGGCCTTGGGTCTTGGCATTGAATGCCTTGCAGAATTCCATGATGTTGACGCCGTGTTGGCCCAGAGCCGGCCCCACGGGCGGGGACGGATTGGCCTGTCCGGCCGGAATCTGCAGTTTGACGTTCGCGATGACCTTTTTTGCCATGTTAAACCAACTCCCTTGTCGTCTCCATAACCTTCAGCAAACGCCCCCGGGTCGAAAGCACCCGGCGGGCGACGGCGAATCTTTACAAGCGATGCACCTGGACGAAATCCAGTTCCACGGGCGTCGATCGGCCGAAGATGGTGACCAGAACCCGCACCTTTCCTTTCTCCGGAATGACTTGGTCGACCACGCCGTTGAAGCTGGCAAAAGGCCCGTCCACCACGCGCACTTCGTCGCCTTTTTCAAACTGGTACTTGGGACGGGGCTTCTGGGCCCCTTCCTCCATCTGCTGGATGATGGCCTGAGCTTCTTCGTCGCTGAGCGGGATGGGTTTTTCCTGGCTCCCGATGAATCCGGTCACCTTGGGCGTGTGGCGCACCAGATGCCAGGTTTCATCGTTGAGTTCCATCTGGACAAGGATATAGCCAGGGTAGAACTTGCGTGACGACGAGCGGCGTTCTCCCTTGACGAGTTCCACCACCTTCTCCGTGGGCACGAGAATCTGGCCGAAATATTCGGTCTTGCCCGCCGCCTTGATGCGCTCTTCCAGGCTCGCCTTGACCTTTTGTTCAAATCCTGAATAGGTATGGACAATGTACCACTGTTTCGCCACGCCTTTTTCTCCCGCTCACTCCACGTCCCGGCCCTGGTGCGGCTTGGACTTTTCAGCCGATGAGAAACCGCACGAAACGGGCCAGAATGAAATCAACGACGCCCAGATAAATCCCCACGAGGATGACGATGACAACCACCACGGAAGTGGATCCGATCGTCTCCTTGCGGGACGGCCAAACCACTTTGCGCAGTTCGTAGACCACTTCCCGCAGGTACGTCTGGAAACGTCTCCAGAGGTTGGGCTCCGCCGGTGCGGCTTTGCGCGGCGCCTTCTTTTTTACAACCGCCGCCTCTTTGCCGTCTCCGGACCCGTCCTTCGTCTTCTTTCTTACCGGGACCTTTTCCTTCGTCTCCAAGGCACGCCCACCTTCGTCCACGCCGCGATCCGCCATGTGCGCCTTCATCGTCTTTGCTGCGTTCACTTGGTTTCCTTATGAACCGTATGAGCGTTGCAGAACTTGCAGTACTTGCGGAAGCTCAGACGATCCGGGGTTGTCTTCTTGTTCTTCGTGGTCGTGTAATTGCGCCGTTTGCATTCCTGGCACGCAAGAGTGACCAATACTCGCATCGTCTCTCACCTTTTCTTCCGAAGGCCCCTGGAGGGCCCGGGCTTACTCGATGATATCGGTGACCACGCCGGCGCCCACGGTGCGCCCGCCTTCCCGA
>JBBFKW010000029.1:0-10644 GCA_037481835.1 Desulfosoma sp.
TGATGATCGCCCATATCGACAAGAAGCGGGAAGCCTTGGGGATCATGGGCCCGCGGGAACGCAAGCTCTTCGATATGGCCGACCGCCGCGCCCTGGACTAGGCGGCAGGAGGAAGGCTCACGGGCAGGTAGATCTCGAAGGCGGTGCCCACGCCCGGTAGGGAACTGGCGAGAATCTTGCCCCCGTGGTTTTCCACAATCCCGTAGACGATGGACAACCCCAAGCCCGCTCCTTTTCCGAAGGGCTTGGTGGTGAAAAACGGTTCGAAGATTTTCTGGGCGGTTTCCCCGTCCATACCCATGCCGGTGTCGGCCACCGTGAGCACGGCGTAAGTGCCGGGCTTCAGGCCGACGGCCGGCATGTCGCTTTCATGGTGGAAGGTCCGCTGTTCCAAGAGGACCGAAAGCGAGCCGCCTTCGGGCATGGCGTCCCGAGCGTTGACGGTCAGGTTCAGGAGCACGCGCTCCAGGTGTTTGGGGTCGGCTTTGACCCAGACCGGCGTCTTGGGAAGGGTCAGGCGCAACTCCACGTGTGACGGAAGGCTCGGTCGAAACAGCTCGTAAAATCCCCGCACCGTCTCGGCCAGGTCCACATTCTCGAAAGCGGCGGCTTGATCCCGGCTGAAGGCCAGGAGCTGTTCCACGAGATCCTTGGCCTTGAGGGCCGCTTTGCAGATGGCTTCCGTCTGGTGCCGAGCGGGGCTTCCTTCTTCCAGAAAGCGGGAGAGCATATCCGCGTAACCCAGGATGGGGGTGAGCAGGTTGTTGAAGTCGTGGGCGATGCCTCCCGCCAGGCGTCCGATGGATTCCATCTTCTGAGCCTGCCGCAGCTGTTCCTGGAGCCGCTCTTTTTCCTCTTGGGCCCGGAGCCGTTCGGAAATGTCCCGGGCCATCATGAAAAGCAAGAGTTCCCCCTTCATTTCGAAGGGCTTGGCGCTGATTTCCACGGGCACCGTGGTCCCGCCCCGGGTCCTCAAATAACCTTCCACGAGGCAGACGTCGCGGGCATCGAGCCGGGCGAGGCATCGATCCACAAAATTGTCGCCCTCTGAAGCGTCGATCACGGCATCCCAGACAGCCCCCAGGAGTTCCCCTTCGGCGTATCCCAGGAGTCCCGACGCCGAGCGATTCACGTCCAGGATGCGGCGGTCCCGCACCCGAACGACGAAAAGCGCATCGCCGGCCAATTGGAAAAGCGCCGCATACTGTTTGGTGGACTCCTCCAGGTCTTGCCGGGCTTGAATGCGCCCCAAGGCGTTTCCTAAGTGGGATCCCACCGCTTCGAGAAAGCTTCGAATGTCCTCGGGGGTTTCTGTGAAAGAGCGCGAAGCCGTGTTGATGCAGCCGACGACGCGGCCTTCGTAGTGGATGGGCACCACCGCGATGGCCCTCAGGCCTTCTCGGTTTTCCGGCTCCTTCTTGGGAACGGGAAGATCGTCGTATGCGGTGTAAAGGGGTGTGCCGCGCAGGACCAGTTTCAAGTTGGGCGAATCGGCAGGGTATGACCGAACCGCTTTTACGAAGTCGTCGGACAGTCCCTGGTGGTGTACAAGCCGAAGCACGTTTTTTTCCGGATCCAGAAGATAGATGCCGCCGCATTCCATGCCCGTCGCTTTGAGGATGGCGTCGAAAACCAGGGCCAGGCGCTCATCCAGATGGGTCATGGACGAAAGCGTCGCTGCGATCCAGTTTTGGATGGTTTCCCTGCGTTCGGCTTCCTTGATGCGCGTAATATCCGTGTGGGCGCCGATCATGCGCAGGGCCTTGCCCGAGGCGTCCCTTTCCACGGCCATGCCCCGCCCCAGGATCCACTTCCATGTTCCGGCCTTGGTGCGCATGCGGAATTCCACGGCGAACTGGGCCACGTCGTTTTCGATACAGCGCTGATTCGCCGCAAGAGCCCGTTCGCGGTCGTCGGGATGGATGCGTTCCAGCCATTCGCTGAGGTTCCCGCTGAATTCTTCGGGTTCGTAACCGAGCATGCGCGTGTAGGCGGGATTGTAGTGCACGCGGTTTGTCCGAAGATCCCATTCCCAAATGCCGTCGGAGGTCGCTTCCAGAACCAAAAGGCAGCGCTCTTCGCTCTGTCGCAGGGCTTCGGAAAGCCTGTCGCCGAAGGCGGTCTTCGCATCGCCTGGATGGGCAGGCCGGTTCATGTCATAACCTCTCATCGTCCGAGCGTGGCGGCGGATCGAAACGATCCACGCTGACCGAAAATTCCTCACCGGCCGAAGGCCGGACGGTGTAAATGCGATCGGCGTGTTCGCGGAAAAGATCGATGTTGTGGTGACTGATGACCAGCACCTGAAACCCCAGCTTGTGGGCGATGGTGTGCACGATCCCCATGAGGCGCGGGACCAGATCGGGCCTCAGCCAGCAGTCCTGTTCGTCCAGCACGAGAAAGCGCCGGTGTTCCCGTTCGTCCAATTGGGACAGCGCGATGAACCGAAGCCCGACCGAAAGGACATTGCACACGGATCCGCCCTGGCCCCGCAGGATGTCTTCCGGCATCCCGTCCCGCTCGATCCCGAACTGGATATGCACCTTCCCGTACTTCACGTCCCGGGACGTGACCACGCGGAGATCCTGGCCCAGGATATCCTGTAGGGCGAAGGTGAGGTTGGTTTCAATTTCTTTGAGGATATCGCCGAAATAGGCCCTGGCCAGTTCCTCCAGGCGCTGCGCCGCGGCAGGCTGCACGGCCAGGAAGTCTTCCTCGGCCCGCAGCTCTTCGAGCTTCCGGAGCCGTTCCTTTTCCAACGCCTGTGCTCGCCACTGAAGGGCCGTCACCCGGTCCCTGAAGTCTTTCGGGGGTGGCGGTTCCCAAGCGTGGCTCAGGCTTTCTTTTTCAGTCATGAAGCCGGCTCCGTATCCGCCTGCGCTTCGATGCGCTCCAGGGCGTCTTTGATGGAGGCGATGTGTTCCTCATAGGCGGCCACTTTCTGCGCGTTTTCTTCCCGCCAGCGGGCCAGCAAGGCCTTGAGCTCCTCTACGTCGCTCGTGCCGTATTCTTCTTCAGCGCGTCTTTTCAGATCTTCCAGCTGTTCTTTGAGATTCTGAAGGGTCGTGTCGGTTTCGATCTTTTTCTTCTGCAGGGCATCGTGTTCCTTGCGGAGCTTTTCCAGGGCTTCTTGAATTTTCTTGTCTTCCGCCGGAACGGTTTGGGTGTTCGACCCCGAGCGATCAGGCTTTGGCGACACGGTCCATGACCTCCTCGTAGAGTTTCCAAATGATGGGCGTTGCGGGATCCTGGGGATCCAGGTTGGCTTCCAAAAAGGCCTTAAGACCCACGCCTTCCGTGGTTTTCCGAAGGGCGAGGTTTTCCAGGCCGCGGATGAAGCGCGACGCATCCGGCGTCTCGTCCGCAGCCGTCAGGGCGTCGTCCATGGGCGGAAACACTTCGTCGAAAGGGGCGTGAGGGACGTCGAGACGAGCGGGTTCCGGCATGTCCGGGGTCCAGAGGGCGGCGGCGGGTCGGACGGCTCGCGTGACGCCGCTTCGGGTGATACGGGTGAGGCTCCCCGGGTTGACCCACAAGGTGCTTCCGCGCCGTTGCGGGGGTTTGGGGGTGTGGATGTGCCCGTTGACGACGAGGTCCACGCCGGGAATTTCCCGAAGGGCGATGCGGCCGGCGTCGTAATCGGGAAAGCTCACGTTGTGATGCGTCACCCACACGACCACGTCGTGCCCGCACGGGTCCACGGCTGAAGGAATGTCCGTCCAATCGGGGGAGGCTCCCAGGAGCACACGCGTGGATCCGCATTGGAGGCTCGCTGCCGGACCGGGCCGATCCAGAAGGACGATCACGCGGGCGGCGTCCAGGACAGCCAGGGACACGTCCCGGGTCAGGCGGGCTTCGTGTTTGTCGTGGTTTCCCACGAGCACCCACGGCTTCACGGGCCGGAACAGGTCCATGAGTTCCACGAGAAGGCCGTTGGGATTATCCCGGGGCACATGAAAGAGATCCCCGAGAATCACTGGAAGGAGCCGGCGTTTCGCGGATTCGCGAAGGCAGAAGTCCAGCTTGCCGAGGACGGCCGTCCTGTAGTCGTCCATGCGATGTCCCGGGGGATAGGCGGCCACGTGGGGGTCCCCGATGAAAAGGATGCCGCGAAAGCCTTCCATGACGGGGAGCGAACCGCCGCCGCCGTTTCCGGTTGCGCCGTTTCGTTCAGCCATGGTCGGCCTCCAGGAAATGCTCGGCGTCTATGGGTTGGCGGCAAAAGGGGCACAGGGGCATGGCGGCGATCAGTTCTTGAACGGCCTGGCGTTTTTCTTCCAGCTGCCGATCCAGGCTTTCCTGCTGATGGTGCAGGCGTTCCCATTGGCGGTGGAGCCTTTCCAGGGGATCGAGGATCCGAAGGATGGGTTCCAGATCCTTCAAGGGCGGAGGCGGGTCGAGGGAATCCAGGCGCCGCCGTTTCATTTCCAAAACGTCCACGGCGTGCTGGAAGGTTTCCAAGGCGGCCGTCGTTCGGATCAAGTCGTGGGGATCGCGAACCTCGGGAGGCGGACTCAGGCGGTTCAATTCCTGGCATTTGGCCTGAGCGGTGTCCAGGGATCGGCGCAGGGATTCCATTGTTTCGCTGGTTCGGGCCAGATCCTGTACGGGACGAAGTTCGGGCGGCGTTTCCAGGGGTTCCATGGCCCGCCTTCGGTGCTCTTCCCGGTGCCGGCGCCCGACGGTTTCTTCCATCCGTCGGGTGAGGTGCGCCAAGGTGGCCGTATCCCGAAGGGGCGGTGGAGGTTCCGTTCGGTTGTAGACCGCCGCTTGGAAGGAAAGGCGGGAGACGCTGCGGTCCATGCGGCCGAGGGCTTCGAGCAGGCCGTCGAGTCGGGCCGTCTCTTTGAGGGGCGGCGGGGCGTCCAAGGGGGTGAGGGCGGCTGCGGCGCGTTCGGTTTTGTCGAGCAGGGCGAAAATATTGTGGAGCTTTTCCAGGGCGGCGTGCAGAGGGGGCACGTCGTGGAGCCGAGGGGGTGTTTGAAGGCTTTCCAGTTCGAGGGATGCCTGGGACAAGGTGCGCGACCGATCCAAGAGGCTTTGGGCTCGCCGGATCACGGCGTCCAGAGCCGGCATGGCCCGGCGCAAAGTTTCGATCCGCTTGTGGAGCGCCTCGGCTTCGTCCATGGTTTGGGCGATCTGAGGCAGAGCCTCGAAGGCGGCCAGATTGTTTTCGATTCTTTGGATGGCTTCCTGGAGCCGCTTGCGTTCCCTCTGGGCTTGGGCGGCGCGTTCCTTGAGGGCCTGCTGCATGGCCAGGAGGTATTCGGCTTCCGTGGATGCCGCGAAGAACCCGGCGGCTTGGCTTCCCGACTGGTCCAAAAGGAAGATGGGGGTGCGCTGATTGCCGATGTGGACGTCCACGGAGCCGGATTCGGTTTCCAGGCTGTGGAGGCGAAGCAGCCGGCGGATGTCGTCGGGCACAACCCCGCGGCCGACCTTGGCGTAGGTTTCTTCCGTCCCGTCGGGAAAACGCGCCCGGTAGACGACCGATCCCGCCGTCCGTTCCCATTGGATCCAGGCGCCGTCGTCCAGCTCCAGGCGCACCACGGCCTTGTCCGCCCCGTGGCGGATGAGCGGCGCCGACGGCGGGTTTTCCGCCACACAGCGGATCGCTTCCACCACGGCGCTTTTGCCCGTGTTGTTCGGTCCCGTGAGGACCGTGACGCCCCGGTGCAGGTCCAACACCGTATGGCGGTGGGTCATGAAGTTTTCGATGACGAGTCGATGGATCATGGGCGTCCTCGGATTGGCCCCCCTCGTGTCCATCTATACTTGGTCGGGCAAGCCATGTAAACTGGTTGCGCCGGGAACGAGGAAAATCGAAGGATCGCGATCCACTGCCGCGGAAAGGAATGCATTTCCATGGAAAAGACCAACGCCGAAGCACGCCCTCTGTCTTTCACCCAACCCAACGAAGGCGTGGACGAGCTCATCGAAAGGCTCATGGACGAAGCCGGCGGGGTGCAGCATCGACCCCTGGTTCGGGAAATGATCCTGGCGGCCCTCAAGGCCGGCCAGGAAAGCCGCTCCATCCTGGACCTCAAGCTCATGAACACCACCCTCAAAGAAATGCGCTTTACGGCCAAGGTGTTCGCGCCCTATCGCCATGTGCGGAAAGTCACCGTGTTCGGTTCCGCTCGAACCCCCGCCCACGAACCCATTTACGCCATGGCGAGGGATTTCGGCAGATGTCTTGCGGAAGCCGGGTTTATGGTCATCACGGGCGGAGGCCCCGGGATCATGCAGGCGGCCAACGAAGGTGCGGGCCCTGAGCATTCTTTTGGGGTCAATATCCGGCTGCCGTTCGAGCAGACGACGAACCCGGTGGTGAACCAGACGCCCCGATCCATCACGTACAAGTATTTTTTCAACCGCAAGGTGGCGTTTCTTAAAGAGGCGGCTGCGGTGGCGCTGTTTCCCGGAGGGTTCGGCACGCTGGATGAAACGATGGAAACGCTGACCCTGCTCCAGACGGGAAAGCACAATCCCATTCCCCTGGTGCTTCTGGAAGAACCCGACGGCACCTATTGGGTGCGCTGGATGCGTTTCCTGGAAGACGAACTCTTGTCCAGGGGGCTTATTTCCCCGAACGATTTCTACCTGTTTCGGCGCATCCCGTCGGTGGACGGGGCGGTGGACGAGATCCGCCGATTTTACAGGCGCTATCACAGCCTGCGCTATGTCAAGGAAAGCCTGATCCTTAGACTTTCCGAACCGCTGCCGGAAGGCGTCGAAGGGCGACTTAACCGGGAATTTCAAGACATCCTGAGGCCCGGCGGGACGATCCGGATCGGCCCGCCCCACGAAGACGAAAAGGATGAGCCCGACTGCGCCCGCCTCACGCACCTTTACATGGATTTCAACCGGCGCGATTTCGGCCGGCTCCGCCAGCTCATCGATGCCGTAAACAATGCCTGACTGTGGATGGCTTTACCCACGCTGCGGGCCAGCATGAGCCCCGTCAGTTCATCCAAGTTGCCAAAGAAGCCCGACTCCAATGCCCGATCCCGGCTCTTGAACCGCCGCCTGCGGAAATCATCGCCCCGACGGGGCCGAACCCCCATTCCCATCCCCGAAGGGGCCGAAACACCCCTGTGCCATAGCCCCGAAGGGGCGAAACATTCCAGCCCAGGGCGAAGCCCTGGGAGGCTGTCCGAGAACGAACCCGAAGGCCTCTTCTCCTGGGAGCGCGGGCCTCCGGCCCGCACGAAAAGCGGGCGAGACGCCCGCCCTCCCAGGAATATGCCATTCTCGGACACGCTCCTGGGGTCCAGGGGCATCCCCCCACCAGCCAGCCCCGAAGGGGCGAAGGAAGGCCGGGTTTGGCAATCGGCGTCCTCACCTCGCGCGCGGTTTCCATCGGTGTTTGAGAGAGAGCGGCACGGGAGAAGGTCGTCCTCGCCTCGCGGGCGTTGGGCCCGGGGGCGATACCCGGGCTGTGTTCCTGTGCCCCTTCGGGGCACTATGGGGCAAAAGCCCCCCTCCTTCCCAAACAACCCCTGGAAATCGGTTTCCCCTTCGGCTTGAAATTCCATCCCCAAAAATCTGCCGGGCACCAGTCCCTGCGCGACTCCCGCAATCGCCGAAGGCACCCCCTACTTCCCTCCAGCCTCTCCTACGGGATAGTTCCCCGCGAGCTTTTGAAGAAACCCCTCCACCTTTGCCCCAACCCCTCGATTTTCCGCCAGGTATCGACACCTCAGGGTGACCATGGGGCCTTGCGGCGTGATCCTCGGATAGAGCCCGATTTCCACGCCGGGCTGTTCCGTCACGAAGCGCTCCACCTCTTCCGCGATGTCCCCCTCGGAAACCTTCAGCGTGAGCTCCACAACCCGCCGTTCTCTTAGCCCCGGGCTCCCGAAGAGCCGCGTCAGGGTTTCTTCCGCCATGGGCCGGAGCATCTCTGGAAAGCCGGGAAAGGCATACACCGGCTCCACGAAAAAGCCCGGAGCGCCGATGGGGTTGTCGATGAGCCGCGCCCCTTGGGGAAGCCACGCCATCCTTTGGCGCTGCGCCGTAAACCGGTCCCCGTATCGTCGAGCCAACCGTTCGAAACATTCCTCGTGCTTCACAAGCGGTCGGCCCAATCCCAAGGCGATCCCCTTACGGGTTCTGTCGTCATGAGTGCCGCCGATGCCGCCGGAGACGAATATGGGCCGATAGCCTTTCGCGACGAGTGTTGCCGTGTGATCGCCGATCACGGCCTCATCATCGGGAAGGATCAAAGCGACGCCTGCCGGAATGCCATACCGGACAAAGGCCTGAAGCAGCCACACGAGATTGTCGTTGGCCCTTTCCCCGTAGAGCACTTCATGGCCCACGGTGACCACGGCCGGCTTGGCCGCAATGCTCCCCATCTCCCCGCCCATGCACGGTGCCCCCTAATTCCTGTCAATCGGTGTGCCTCTTTGAAGGTCTGCTCATCTCGCGATTGCCAGGAAAAATCTTAGAACGGGACGGCGAAAAAATCTTCTAAAGTTTTTTCTCCACCCTTCCGAGAATTCAAGGGGTGAAGCGAATGTCCAACAGAATTCCAAAAAAGGAGGCTGCGCCATGAGAAAAAGCACGGGATTGAGGACTCATCGGGTCTTCGGAGCGATAGGACTTTTCCTTGCGGTGATCGTCGCCACGTCCGTTTCGGCCAAGGACTACAAGCAGTGCGTGATCCTGGACATCCAAAAGCCGTCCAACAAGGTTGTCTATTCCGAGGACAACGCCACGGATACCGTTGTCTTGGATTCCAAGATGCTCTTCTTTACCACAGGCGACAACTTCAACGTCGTCGTCTCCAACAAGTGCAAGGAGCAGGGGGAGCTCTACGTGACGGTTGAAGTGCCGGGCCAACAGGCGGGAAGCGTAAGCAAATATTATCACTACCTGGACTCCACCGCTGGTGGATTGCCGGCCATGGCCTTGCAGACGGACAAGAAAGCCTTTGCGGAAGACTTCCCAAAAGGGGCATCCACAACCCTGTGGTCGTTTGTCGTCCCTGAAAGCTTGTCCTTTGCCGGACCCGTCGTTTTCCAGGCGCACCTCGTATACCCGGACACGGGAAAGACCATCGGATTCGACGCCAAAACCGTTTACATCAACTTCGGAATCGATCCCTAACGCTCGCAAAAAAGGGCGTGCCCGATTGACCCTCTGATGAGATCCAAGAAACGATCCTGTGGAGGGATGCCGGCGCGGCCGCCGAGGCGGCGGGCGACCTGGGCGGCCGCCCATGAGGCGAAAGCGAGGCGCTCTTCCAGGGGGCGCCCTTCCAGCAGGCCGTAGACGTAGGCTCCGTGGAACACATCGCCGCAGCCCGTAGTGTCCACGGCTGCGACGGCGTAAGCGTCTTGGCGGATCAGACGCCCTTTCGCGTAAAAGATGCTCCCTTTGGCGCCCAGGGTCACGCCCGTCACCGAAGGGCCGAGGGCCGAGAGGCGCCGGCACGCCCCTTCGGGATCGTCGGCGCCCATGAAGCTCCGGGCGAAGGTTTCCGACGCAATGAAGTGATCGCTCCACCGGGCCAGATCCAGCATGCCGTCCCGAAGGGACCCGGCGTCCACCACCACGGGGACGGCCCATTCTTTGGCTTTTTTCGCCACGGCGAGGGCCGCCTCTATAAAGAGCCCGTCCGTCAGGACGACCCGTGATCGCCGTACCGCCTCCCATGGAATTTCTTCAGGCCGGATCGGCACCCCTGTGGGGCGGCACCAGAAAATCGTTCGCCGTCCCGTGCCGGCTTCGGCGGCAATGAAGGCGAATTGGGAAGAGCACCCCCGCCGCACGTGAATCCCCTCGGTTTCGATGCCCTCCCGGGCCAGGGAATCCACAATGGCGGACCCGAAGGCGTCATCGCCCACCACACCGCAAAAGAAGCACCGTTTCCCCCAGCGGCTGAGCGCCACCAGGGCCGTGGCCACCGGGCCTCCCCCCTGAACCGTCAAATCCCGAAATTCGCACTTGGTGTCGGGATCGGGAAAACGGTCAATGCGGCCGATGTAGTCCAGGGAACATTGTCCCAGGCCGAAGACGTCCCACGACGAATCGGCGGAAGCCATCGCGTCATCCCGTAAAGACTCATTCCTTTGTTCTTGGCGCGCTTCCACGTCGAAGATCCTTCCCGGCGAACTCAGCCGCACTTTGCCTTTTCACGGCCTCCAGCCCGTCACCGTTCGAGCATGGCCGCACTCGCGCCGCCGTGAGGCCCGGTGAGCCGCTCCGGCATGGGGGCCCCCTTCCGGTCGTCAGTGCAGGATTTGGCTGAGGAAGAGCCGGGTGCGCTCGTGCTTGGGGTTGGAGAAAAATTCCTGCGGCGTGTTTTCTTCCACGATGGAGCCCTGGTCCATGAAAAGGACCCGATGGGCCACGCTTCGAGCGAAGCCCATTTCGTGGGTGACCACGATCATGGTCATGCCTTCCTGGGCCAGTTCGATCATGACGTCCAGGACTTCCTTGATCATTTCCGGGTCCAGGGCCGTTGTCCAGGACCTTAACCCAAGTTTGTCACTTTTGTGTGTAAGGTGTTGCTTTTGCTATGATCTGGTTTTAAATTCTACACTACAAATTTTTCACTCGATTTTCGTTAACCTTCTCAATGGCCGAACCGGCAGTTCGAGGGCCTTGTAAATTTCCACGTGAACCGGCTCCGGC
>JBBFKW010000030.1:0-8411 GCA_037481835.1 Desulfosoma sp.
GCACGTACGGTTCGGAGGGGGGAGGGACTCGGCAACGAGCCCTTCCTACCCCTATTCAGCCCCTGCGCACGAACAGGTCAGGGTCGCCTCTCCTAGAAACTCATACAGGCCGTTTTTTGCTCGTCGGGCTTCGCTCGGCGGCCCGGCCGCCAGAAATTCCGTCTCGGCCCCGTGGGCTGTTGCGACGGCTGCTCAGTTTCCGGAAGCCCGGGCGAAGAGACGGTCGTAGAGGCCGGACGTTCGGGCCGTGGCCCGGGAGGCGGCCAGCCGAAGGATCCGCTGCGATCCCCATATCTCCACGGAATCTTTCGCCCTTGTGACGGCCGTGTAGACCAGCTCCCGGGTGAGCACGGGACTGTCGTCTTCCGGAAGGATGAAGAGCACCCGCTGGAATTCGGATCCTTGGGCCTTGTGGACCGTCATGGCGAAGGCGGTTTCGTGGGGCGGCAGCCGAAGGGGCCGCACCTTCCTGAGGGATCCGTCCGCCAGGCGGAACCAGGCGCACAGGCGGCCCTCGTCGTCGGGGTCGGGCCAGATGAGGCCCACGTCGCCGTTGAAGAGCTGCACCTGGTAGTCGTTTTGGGTGATGAGCACGGGCCGGCCCTTGTAGTGGCGCGGACGTCCGCGGTCGCCCGCCCCTCCGCCCCCCAGGGCCTCCTCCACGGCCGCGTTCACTGCCTTCACTCCCGCGGAGCCTTCCCGAAGGGCGCACAGGATCCGGAAGGAATCCATCCGTTCCAGGGCCCGGTGGATGTCGCCGGAATCCAGCAGGCTCCGGTGATGGTCCAGGGCCCGTTCCCGCACCTCAAGGGGAATCCGGGAAGCCGGAACGTTTCGCATGAGGACGCCTTCGGAAGGGAGCTTGTGGTCGGGCGGGTCCGCTTCCAGGACGGACGCCACGTCCGTTCCGGTTCGCACGGCCGCCGCCAGCCGCCCGATGCCGCTTTGGGCGTCGAACCGGTAGCTCTTTTGCAAAAAGACGGTGCAGTCGTCCAGCGGGGAGACGTGGGGCGATGGCCCGTGGACGTCGAAAGGCAAACGGATTCCGGCCGCCTCCTCCATCTTCCGCCGCCACGGCTCGCTGTAGACGGGCGTTCGCCCGCGGCCGCACAGGTCCGCAAAGACGCTTCCGGCTTCCACCGACGCCAGCTGGTCCTTGTCGCCCAGAAGGATCAGACGCGCGTGGGAAGGGAGCGCCGAGACGGTTCGGGCCATGAGGGGAAGATCGATCATGGACGCCTCGTCGATCACCAGCACGTCCACGTGGAGGGGGTTGTCGGGGTTGTGGCGGGGGATGGAGCGGCCCTCGCGGATGCCGATGAGCCGATGGAGCGTCACCGCGGCGCGGGGCAGTTCCTTTCCCTGGAGTGCATCCGGTTGCAGGGACCCCGCGGCCTTCTGAATCGATTCGGTGATCCGGACGGCGGCCTTTCCCGTGGGGGCCGCCAGGGCGATCCGGGGCGGCCGGTCGGGCTGGAGCGCATGAAGAAGGGCTAGGATGGCCGTCACCGTGTGGGTCTTTCCCGTCCCGGGGCCTCCCGAGATAATGCAAAGCCGCTTCAGGGCCGCCACGGCGGCGGCCGCGCGCTGCCAGTCCAGCTCGGCCGGTGAGGACGGGGCGGGAAAGAGGCGGTCCAGGTGGGGGCGGAGCCGGGCCGGGTCCACGTCCGTCCAGCCTTCGGCCAGTTCCAGCAGGCGCCGGGCCAGGTCCTCTTCGAAGGCCCGGTAGCGGGCGAGGTAGAGCCGCGTGCCGTCCAGGACCAGGGGCGTGAGGGAGTGATGAGTGACGAGTGATGAGTGACCAGTGGAGGCCATGTCCGGGGGCGTGGATACGGCCGGAGAGCGGCGGAGGGCCTGGATCCAGGGGTCCAGGGGGGGAGCCGAAACGGCGCCGTCTCCGCCCGACGGATCGCCGAAGAGGGGCTTCCCGGCGTATTGCGCAAGATCCACGCACACGTCGCCCTCCGCCACGCGCAGGCTCGCCAGCGCCGCGGCCAGGAGCACGGGTTCGCTTTCGTCTTCCGATATCCGTCCCACCCAGCGGGCGAACTGCCAGTCCAGTCTCCGCAGCACCCCTTTTCCGGCCAGCTCCTTGAGTCGTTCCAGGATCATGTCTCGCACCCTTCCCGCACCGATCCGTCCGCCGTCCGTTCCCCGTCGACGCCGCCCCTCCGGGGCCGCGTTTCAACGCTCCCCGCCTAGTTTGGCGCCAATCGCCCCCTCCGCGCAAGCGGACAATTGCCTGCACGCAAAGTCGTTGGCAGCGACTCTGGCCCTGCCGGTTCGGGCGGCGTTGTCCCCTTCATGCAGGCGCCATGTAGGGGCGGGGTTTATCCCCGCCCGCCTCCCGCTTTCTTGACAATCCTTCGCGGAACCTACCTTAGCCTTGTAAATCCGGACAAATACAAATCTCACGGCTCCTTCTCCATTCTCTCACCGCCGCTTCGCGGCGTCAGGGGGACAGGTCTTCATTCAGTGAGAAAGGAGGACAAAATGGAAGAGCGCATCAAACTGTGGGACAGAATCAAACGAGGCATGGAAGCCGGGTTCGATGCGGCCATCGCGTCCGTCCACAAGATCACTGAAAAGGCGGGAGAGGGCATTGAGCTTACCCGGCTCCGACGCGAAAAGGCCAGGCTGGAGACGTTGGCGGAGCTTGGAAACAAGGTCTATGAAAAGATATCGGCCGAGCGCCTTGACCACATCGCCGAGGAATTGGGGATCAAGGATCTGCTCATCGAGGTTGCCCAGGACGAGGCGTGCATGGTCGATATCGACCGGCGGATCAAGAATGAACTGGAAAGGTCCGGCAAGAACTAAACCTGAATGGTACGATTCTTTCTCATGGCCGGGTCCTGAAGGGCGGGCGTAAAGCCCGCCCGCTCATCACTCATCATGCGAACGCAGGCCGGAACGTTTGCCTCCACATTCCGGGACTGTCCAGAGCCTTCCAGCTCCTGGCCCTCACTGATTCCGGGATTTTCTCCCTGCGGGGGCGAAAGATCCTTCGCCCCCCTCTCTCCCTCGTTCCTTCCGCCGCCGGATCAAACCGCCCATGGATCCCAGGCGGCGCATGAGATCGTCTCCCCAAAGGTCTTAGCGGCCAAGCCTACAGAGCGAGGTTTTTACCACGTCCCCGTGCGAGATCTTTGGGATGTCCCCGAACTTTGTCGAGCTGCTGGCTCAGCGTTGCGTAGCCATTAGCTGGAAAGCCGACCAGGGCTCAACCGGGTTGGTTCCCGAAGGTGGCCTTGGACGATTGTTTGATCTCGTTCATCCGAAAGCCTTCCACTATCCGATAGGGCGCCTAAAAAATCGGGGCCACTGACCGGAAATGACAGGAGGGTCATACATAAGCCGTCTCAGAAATTCGGGGCAATGAGATTTCATGAATTTCAACGCGAGAGCAGGCGGCCGTGAGACGAAAGCCTTTTCCCCATCGGGCCAAACGGCTGTTGGTTCCGGTATGGAATCCGGGGACCCAACGAGACCTCTTGTATGTCAAAAGGCTTTTTTAGGTCATGGCCCCAGTTGGCGATGCCAAGCCTTTCTGTGTTTCTTAAGCTGGTCGAGGATGACTGCGTGGAACTCATTATTGGATGCCGTATTCTTGTCACCGGGCGATAAGCGAAATTTTTTTCGGATTTGTCCAGGCAGTTAGCGGGGAATCTCCGTTAGGGGACCGAAGAGCCCTCTGGAGGGTCTCGTTCGGTGTGGTCGCCGGCTCAAGTCCAGCATGGGCAGGAGAGCCGGCCGGGCCTTCAACTCCCTAAAATGCAACATGAAAAGGAGGTATTTATGATGATCAAGGGTCGTCGGTCCAGAGGCGGCAATCCCCGCGTTTTCCCACGGATAAGCTCTGTCAGGGCGTGCGTTTACCTGGAGAGAACCTTCGCTGCAGCCCCTCGCCTCGATCGGGAAACATTGGAAGTGCTGTTACATGTCGCAGGCGAGCACGTCGTCCATTTGACCCGCGACCTCCTTGGTGCCCATTCCCCCGGGACGCGCGAGCACATCGAGCGGAAAATGATTCAAGAGTCGTTGGACAACAAAGACATGGCCAATATCCTTTTTCTCACGTCGGCCAAAACCGATGGAGAACGCCGTAAGAAGATGGAATCGGCGGTTCTGGATTTTTTGGCCCGCCGCCGTCGCGCAGGACGACATCTTGCCGATCCCCTAAAGGAACGGCTGGGCAAAATGGCCGACCTGCTCCGGTTGAATCCGACGGAGATGGAATTATGCTCATTCGTGTACACATTGACTGAAAACAAATGCCTGCACGACTACTATTTCGAGTACCTACAATGCCACAGAATGAGTGGACGCAATCTCTTAGCGGCCACATTGGGCACAAACGAAGAGGAGCTGGAAAAGGCCTTCCAAGGGCCTTTGACTCAATTGGGATATTTAATCATCGATCAGGACGAAATGTATCTGGCCTACGAATTTAGAAAGTTTCTGGAAAATCCAGGAGTTCAGTTGATGGAGGCTCACTTCGGGGCCGTGGGGCCGGAACCTGTCCCACTGAACGCACATCCTATCGATCAGGACGCCCTGGATTACATGCGGGCCTTATTGAAGAAGAAACCGGATCATCCTGTGCACATTCTTCTCTACGGCCCACCGGGTTCGGGGAAGTCAAGTTTTGCGAGGGCCCTGGCCAATCTTCAGGATGATCCGGCCTACGCGGTCATTGCCGACAAGGAGTCGTCCCAGTCGAATCGGCGGATTTCCATTGAGACCTGCATCACGGCCACCAATACGGGCAACGGTGCGATCATCATCGTGGACGAGGCGGACAACTTGCTCAATACGGACCTCCCCTGGCTTTTCGGCAAACACGGCACGGACAAGGGATGGCTCAATGAACTCATGGACCGCCCGGGATTGCGCATGATCTGGATCACCAACTCGATCGAAGATATCGACGAGTCGGTCCGGAGGCGATTCACGTTCAGCATGGCGTTTAAAGCCTTGGGTGGCGATCGCAAGAAGCGGCTATGGTTGTCCATTATGGAGGCCAACGGGGTGGCCCACCTGCTGGACGACGCGACCTTGAAGGAACTGACCCGGCGCTTTCATGTTTCCGCCGGGGCAATCGATACGGCCGTCAAGGGGGCCAAAATGGCGGGATGGACATCGCAGGAAAAATTCTGCAAGGCCCTCACCATGGCTCTATCGGCCCATGAAAGGCTTCTTCATGACGGCAGTGAACCGATTCCGGTAGGCCTTGTTCGAAGCGACTACACCTTGGAGGGCCTTTCCATCAAGGGAGATTTCGAGGCCATGCTGGCGCACATTGACGCCTTGAGAAATTTCTGCCAAGAAGAACCCAATGAGCGTGTCGGTCTTGCCGCCCTTTTTCACGGCCCTCCGGGAGTCGGCAAGACCGAATTGGGCCGCTACCTGGCGGATCGGATCGGCCGGCAGATCATGGTCTGCGGCGCTGCCGACATTCTAAGCAAGTACGTTGGCCAAACGGAAAGGAACATCAGAAGCGTCTTCGCTTCAGCGGAAGCTGCCGAGGCCGTACTGATGATCGACGAGGTGGAATCGGTTCTCTACAGTCGAAACCGCGCCAAGAGATCGTGGGAGCTCAGCAGGACCAACGAGCTTCTGACGAGCATGGAGCGGTTCCGCGGCGTCTTCATAGCCACCACCAACCGCCTGGAGGATGTGGATCCGGCCGCTTTGCGTCGGTTTCACCACAAGATTGGCCTGGATTACCTGACGGATGCGGGCAAACGGCTCTTTTACGACAAGTATCTCACACCGCTCGTCGGAGCCCCCTTGAGCGACGTGGAGGCAAAGCTGCTCTATCGTATCCGGAATCTCACTCCCGGCGATTTCAAGGTTGTTTCCGAAACCCGACGTTTTCGGGACGGGGTGATTACCCACCAAGAGCTCATCGAGGCGCTGCTTCGCGAATCCACCTTGAAGGAAAGCCACGGCGGAAGGGCCGCCATCGGCTTTTGATGGGCGGCTTTAAGCCTTGCGCGAAAAGCCGGGGCGTGAACATCATGGGAGTTCGATCGCTTCAGATCGAATTCCCATCTTTTTGACCTGAACACCCTGAGAAACGGCCTTCTGAGCAGTCCACCTGCTGCTCCGAAGGCCGCGGTCCAACAATCGTACTTTTGCAGGAGGATGGTATGTCCTTAAAACGACGCAACCCCGTCGACCAATTGGTCGACGAGACTTATGCACACTGCGTCAGAGAACGACCGGCACGCGATGCAGAAACCGTCTACCGATGGCAAAAAGATGAAATCAGCCATCTGCGCGAACGGTTCGAGGTGCTGCCGCTAATGCCCGAATTACGGCAACTGGCATTGGAGGCTGTGGATCATTGGAGAGAAAGGGAATCTAGGCTTCTCGAAACACTAAAGACAACAAAGGAAGAGTTCCTTTCCACTTTTCGGGCTATCCGAGAAGATGTTCTGAAAGGCGGCTCGCAATCGCTGCGTGCGGCTTATGCGTTATATCCCAAAACACGGGGAGTGTGCCGGAATATGGATTGGGTCAATCTGTTCTCGTGGATTTTGCCGCAGGCAGATCCGGATCGCGCAGCTATTTACGGAGAAGTGGGCAGGATCGTGACGGCCTGCCTCTACATCGAGATTTTGAGCAAATTACAGCCGTTTCAAGCTGAAGAAGAAAGTATAACGAAAGATCGGGATCTCATGAGAATCGAGGCGCGTTGGCAGCTCGCCGAGAGGCTGGCTAGTTTAAATAGTTAGGGGGCCAAACAGACTCTTCTTCTAACTTCTAGCAAGTCTTGGAAAAATTCAACCTACGAAAAAATAAGGAAAAGGCAATGTTACACGCATTTGTAAAAGGAAAAATCAGCTGCGACATGTGCGAAGACTCCCTAACAGCTGCTGTCATAAGCAGGATGGCCTATTTGCCAAGCGAAATGATCTGGCGTTTAATCAGGGGAAATGAGGACTTTTTGCCCACATTTTCCGGAGTCTTAGAGAACATAGAATTTTGGCCCATTTGGTTTTCTCTTGATCAGCGCAGCTATTGCGAACCTGACGTAATATTAGAGTTTGAAAATATCGATGTAATCGTAGAGGCCAAAAGAGAAGATACTTATTTGCAGAATTATGAACAACTAGCTAATGAGTTGAGATATTATTTTGCACAAAGGGAAGGTTCGGAGAAACCGGTGCTTTTGTGGGCATTGGGCGGCATGGGAAGACAAGTTGAAAAAATATCAAAATATTCCAAGCTTTCTTCTCCAGGCAACAGTGTCTATTTTGCTGCTACATCATGGCTTCAACTTTTCAATAGAATAAAAAAATTGGAACGATTTCTCAGGCATAAAATACAAACAAATGATGACATATCTTCACATCCTTATTGTTTTGAGATGGGATATTTTCTAAGAATTATAAATGACATAATGATGGCCTTAAAGAAACATGGAATACAAGAGTGGTTCTTCTTAAACGAAACACATAAAGTTTCCTGTCATCTTAGTGTTAATACATCTGCCCTTACTTATTATTGTCACAATCGAGATGCTCATTTTACCGACACCAGTTCAAAGCGGAGTTTCTTAAGCTAACTACCGAGTGATATTAGTATCGAGTTCGGCGCTCATCTACTTAACTTAAATAATGAGGGGTGAAATATGACCAATGAACTAAAACAAACATTGTGTGAGGTAAGAAAGGCATATCGACTAATTTATCTTTATCAAAGGAGTGTTTTATCGACTATAGAGAGATTTGCTAAGGAGTTTGGAGATTCAGTTTTCTACTGGTGGACCCCTACACACTATAGTCCTCCACCTATGCGCTCTACAAATATACATCAAAGGTTGTGCTGGGATTTGATACCTTTCTATTTGACGGCTGTTTTTTATCGATATAGTAAAGGCGACATTGAAAAGCATCCAGCAGGTGACTGGCTGTTGGAGCTTAATGTGGTCACAGACAGTGCCGCACTGGAAAAATTCGAAGCACGGAACCTCCAACCAGATCCATGTGATTTTAGTCCTCCTGAAGATTCAAAGACAAAGATTATTGTAGCAATGTGGTTTTGTGAGAAAGAAGCCACCTTTAACTGGTACTATCAAAAGCCAAATTTGAAATATTCAGATGACGAGATTATGAGATATGAAATACCGGCTGGATTGATATGTGTGAAAAAAGAATACCAGCTAGAAGAACTAGGCAGCGAACCACAAATTGTTGCTGCAGCATCTGATTTTAAGACTTTTCTGAATAGGAATATTCCCCACAGAAAATGGTAACATGCTTGGTAAGCGGCGCAAAATCGATTTGAACCATTATGAGTAAGCTCTCACAGGGTTAATGAGAAGCGGCGCTGCGGATCCAGGCGAGGTCGGGCTGTTGCCCTCTGAAATAACATGACATGGCCTCCACGAGGGTGGCAAA
>JBBFKW010000031.1:0-6793 GCA_037481835.1 Desulfosoma sp.
TCAGGGCTGGAAAAAACAGTCGTGGAAGCGGCCCGCTACAGTTTGTTCGCCGGAGGGAAGCGCCTTCGACCCATTTTGTGCCTTGCGGCGGCGGACTTGGCGGGAGGGTCGCCCGAAGCCGTCATGCCCGCGGCGTGCGCCTTGGAAATGGTCCACACATACTCCCTGATCCATGACGATCTTCCCGCCATGGATAATGATGATTTCCGCCGAGGGCGCCCGACGAATCATCGGGTATACGGCGAAGCGGTCGCCATTCTGGCCGGAGACCTCCTGTTGACGGAAGCCTTCGGGCTCTTGGCGTGCCCTTCCGTGGAAGGTTGCGGGGCCGTCCCCGCGGAACGGAGGCTCCAGGCGGTGGCCATCCTGGCACGGGCCTCCGGAGCTCAGGGGATGATTGGCGGACAGGTCATCGATTTGGAATCCGAATCCCGCGACGTGGATCTGGCCACGGTGGAATACATGCACATTCGCAAAACGGGCGCCCTGATTTGTGCTTCCCTGGAAATGGGATCCGTCCTGGCGGGCGCCTCTCCCGACACCGTGGAAGCCCTCGCGCGCTACGGCCGTCACCTCGGGCTGGCCTTTCAGATCACCGACGATTTGCTCGATGTGGAAGGGGATCCCCGACTCATGGGCAAATCGGCCGGATCCGATGCGGCCAAGAACAAGAAAACCTATCCGGCCCTTTTGGGCGTGGCGCGCACGAAAGAAATCGCGCGCGACCACGTGGAAAGGGCCGTGGAAACCTTGAAAGGGTTTGATTCCAAGGCCGATCCTTTGAGAGCCCTCGCGCGCTATCTTTTGGGCCGGAAGGCCTGAAAACGATCGCCCGGCTTTTCGAAAAAAGGCGAAGGCGACGGAATCGGCCATAAGATTTCAGCATGATTGTGACCAAAACGGTAAGGAAAGGGTGAAAGAAACGAACGTGGAACGCAGTGCGGACAAAGAACGCACATCCCCCGGAGCAGGCATCTCCCTGCTCCAAACCATCGACTCCCCCAAGGACCTCAAGCGCCTATCCGTCAAGGAATTGGAAAGTCTGGCTAGAGAAATCCGTAGGGTGATCATTGAAACCACGGCGTGCACCGGAGGCCACTTGGCCCCGAACTTGGGTGTCGTAGAGCTCACCTTGGCACTTCACTATGTTTTCGACGCCCCCAACGACCGCATCGTCTGGGATGTGGGCCATCAGTGCTACACGCACAAACTCGTCACGGGGCGCCGAGACTCCTTCCACACGCTGCGCCAGTGGCAAGGCATCAGCGGGTTTCCCAAGCGGGACGAAAGCCACTACGACGCCTTCGGGGCGGGACACGCCAGCACGTCCATATCCGCCGCCTTGGGCATGGCCAGCGCCAAGCATCTCAAGGGATGTCCGAGCCGCATCATCGCCGTGATCGGGGACGGCAGCATGACCGGCGGTATGGCTTTTGAAGCCCTGAACCATGCGGGGGATTTAGGCCGAGACCTCATCGTCGTCCTAAACGACAATGAAATGTCCATCTCGCCCAATGTTGGGGCCTTTTCCTCCTTCCTCAGCCGCAAGCTTTCCAGCCGCACGGTGATGAGCCTCAAGCGGGAAGTGGAAAGCACCCTCAAGGCCATCCCCGGCGTCGGGGCTAACATTGTGCAGCTGCTGAAAAAGAGCGAGGAATCGTTCCTTGCGTTTTTCACCCCCGGCATGCTCTTCCAGGCGCTGCGGTTTCAGTACATCGGCCCCATCCAGGGCCATCGGCTGGATCGGCTCATAGAAACCTTCCAAACCGCCAAGGCCCTCAAAGGCCCGGTCCTCATCCACGTGGGCACGGTCAAAGGCAAAGGCTACGAACCCGCCGAATGTGATCCGGCCCGGTTTCACGGCGTGGGGCGATTCGATGTGGCCACGGGAAAATCCGAAACGGACGGATCCGACGTTCCCTCGTATACATCCGTTTTCGGCCGGTGCCTTACGGAACTGGCGGAAAAGGATCCCCGGATCGTGGCCATTACGGCGGCCATGCCCCAAGGGACAGGATTGGACGCTTTTGCCCAAGTCTATCCCAAGCGGTTTTTCGATGTGGGGATCGCCGAACAGCACGCCGTGACTTTTGCGGCGGGCCTGGCCGTGGAAGGCTACCGCCCCGTGGTGGCCATCTATTCCACTTTTCTGCAGCGCGCCTATGATCAGATCGTCCATGACGTGTGTCTTCAGAACCTTCCCGTGGTTTTCGCCATGGACCGGGGCGGCTTGGTGGGTGAAGACGGGCCGACCCATCACGGCGTGTTCGATTTGTCCTACCTGAGGCATATCCCCAACATGGTGGTCATGGCGCCCAAGGACGAAAACGAACTGCGCCGCATGCTAAAAACGGCCCTGCAGCACAAGGGCCCCATCGCCCTGCGCTACCCTCGAGGCCAGGGCGTCGGTGTGGCGCTGGATCCGCACCCCACCGAATTGCCCATCGGACGCGGCGAGTTGCTCCGAGAAGGCGACGATGCGGTGCTCGTGGCCGTGGGGGCGTCCGTCATAGAAGCCCTGGCGGCGGCGGAGATCCTGGCCCGGGAAGGCATCGAGGCGGCGGTCATCAACGCGCGGTTCGTCAAGCCCCTGGATGTGGACCTTATCGGCCGGTGGGCCCAAAGAACGCCTCTCATGGTCACGGTGGAAGAAAACGTTCGGCAGGGCGGTTTCGGCAGTGCCGTTGCGGAAGCTTTGAGCGAAGAAGGCCTCATGCCCCGGCGCCTTGTGCGATTGGGAGTCCCCGACGTCTTTGTGCCCCACGGCAGTCTGCGGCAGCTCCGGAAGGAACTGGGCCTGGATGGGGAAGGCATCGCCCGGAGCGTTCGAGAGGCCCTGGTTCCGTCCAAGACTCATGGCGTCACGATCCGAGCGGTTGGATAAACTTCTCGCCCAGCGCGGCTTGGCCCCAAGCCGTGAGAAGGCCCAGGCTCTGATCTTGGCCGGCTGCGTCTGGGTTGACGGACAGCCCGTGACCCAATCGGGTCGTAAGGTACGTGATGACGCCCGGATCGAAATCCGCGGCCGGGATCATCCCTATGTGAGCCGCGGCGGCGTGAAACTGGCCCATGCCCTGGACACCTTCGGCCTGGAGGTCACGGGGCTTACGGCCATGGATGTGGGGGCTTCCACGGGCGGTTTTACGGACTGCCTGCTCCAGCGGGGCGCCCGAAAGGTATACGCCGTGGATGTGGGCTACGGGCAGCTGGCCTGGACACTGCGGCAAGACCCGCGGGTCGTTGTCCTGGAGCGGCAAAACATCCGCAGCCTGGATCCCGCCACGATTTCCGAACCCATCCAGTGCGCCGTCATCGATGTGTCTTTCATCTCCCTCAAGCTCGTTCTCCCCAAGGTGGCGTCCCTTATGGCACAAGAAAGCCTCCTGGTCGCCCTCATCAAGCCCCAGTTCGAAGCGGGTCGGGAGCACGTGGGAAAAGGGGGTGTGGTCAAAGACCCGGCCGTCCACGATGAGGTGTGCCGAACCGTAGCAAAGGCGGTCCAGGATTTGGAATTCGACGTCCTGGGAATCACCCCGTCGCCCATCCTCGGCCCCAAGGGCAACCGCGAGTTCCTCTTGGCGGCCCGGCGCCGTCGAGCCGAATCGGGGTCGCTGGAGGCGGACGACACGAATCCCGATCAAAATCGCATATGAAAATCCACTTCGTCTTTGTGGGAAAAACCGCTTTTCCGGAAATCCAGCGGGGCCTGGACCGATATCTGGAAAGGATCGGCCATTACATTCGCGTTGACGTTCATGTGGTTCGCGCCGAACGCATCGGGCCCAAATCGGATGAGGCCGCCGTTCGGGAAAGAGAAGGGCGGCGCATTATGGACGTGGTTTCGGGAAAGGGGATTGTCGTTGTCTGGGACGAAAAAGGAAGCCCACTTTCTTCCCAAGACTACGCCGGCTTCTTGAATCGCATGGCCGGCGACGGCACCGATCTCTGGATGGTGGTCGGCGGGCCGCTGGGCCTTTCGCAAGCGGTTCGGCGCACGGCCCATCACACCTTTTCCCTCTCGGCCATGACCTTTCCCCACGACCTGGCGCGCCTCTTGGTGGCGGAACAAACCTACCGCGCCTTCACCATCCTGCGCGGCGAACCGTACCACAAGGGAAATTGAAGAATCGCAGGGTATTTTGGGATCGCCGTCTTGGAGCAAGGGCGCACGTACAGGTACGCCCTTCTCCCCGTCTTTTCCGCCGCTTTCCCATAAAGATCCGGCGGATCATCGGGCGGCGTCTTACACGGCAATGACTTCGGTGACGGACGGCACTTCCTGCTTGATGATCCGTTCCACACCCGCCTTGAGCGTCATTTGGCTCATGGGGCACCCATGGCAGGCTCCTACGAGGCGCACCTTAACCACCGAACCTTCCACGTCCACCAGTTCCACATTGCCCCCGTCTCTTTGGAGCATGGGGCGGATCTTCGACAAAGCCTTTTCCACTTGATCCCGCATCGTTTTTCTCCCTTCCACTTGGGGTCCTTGTTGGCATCTTTAATAAGACTTCCTTGCGCATAACGCAAACGGGAAACCACGGCGAGCGGCGCGGTTTTTTATTGTGAATGGTTTTGAACAGTTAACATCATGACGTCATTGACCTTTTGGTTTTTTTCCGCTACGCTGCACCCCGCTTGCTCATGGCGGTCGTCAAGACAACGGGGGAAGAAAGGACGTCCATGAAACCCCACAGGCTGGTCCCCAAAATCTCTCAGCACGAGATCCAGCGTCGAGTGGACGAGATCGCCGCCCAAATCAATGCCGACTATCGCCACAAGGATCTTGTGCTCGTGGGGGTGCTCAAGGGCGCGTTCATTTTTTTGGCGGATCTTGTGCGCCGTCTGGATATCCCGGTCGAGGTGGACTTCATCCGGATCGCCAGCTACGGCTTTTCCACGGAATCGTGCGGCCGTGTGGCCCTGTCCAAAGACTTGGAATGCTCCATCGAAGGTCGTGACGTCCTGATCGTCGAGGACATTGTGGATACGGGCGTCACCATGTTATGGCTTCTTCGGCATTTGGAAAGCCGAAACCCCCGGACGGTCAGGATCTGCGCCCTCATCGACAAGTATGAACGGCGCACGGCGGACGTGCCCGTGCATTACACGGGATTTCGCATCCCTTCGGGATTCGTGGTGGGCTATGGTCTGGATTTCGCCGAAAAATACCGGGGACTCCAAGGCATCTATGAAGTGGCATTCGACGCCGTAGAGGGGCATCATGCTGGTCACCTGTGAGTTGTGCGGGACCAAATACCGTGTGGATCCCAAGAGGCTTCACAAGGACAAGGTGAAAGCCCGTTGTACCCGTTGCGGGCACACTTTTATCGTCCGCCGCACCGCGGAACCGGAGCCGGAGCCCGATTTCGAACCCATGGACGTGGCGCCGGACGACCACGAGAGCTTTCACGAGCCGGAACCGCAGGAGGCCGTATCCGCGGCCCGACCCGAACCTCGAGTCCTTCGACCTCCGGCGAAGGAGCGCCCGCGGTCCAGGCAGGCTTTGGTGATCGCCATGGCGGCTTTCCTTTGCCTTGGGATCGCCGTCGCTGCCTATTATCTCTATTCCAAAGGCATGTTGCCCACTCGGGGGTCCAAGACCGACAAGGCGGCCATGACGTCGCCCGGGATCCCTCAGGTGACCATCGATCCGGATATCAGAGCGTACTTCTTGGAAAACGCCTCGGCGGGACAGATATTTGTCGTCGAAGGTAAAGCGGTCAACGAAGCGGCGGGGCCCGTGAGTTTCGTTTTGGTGGAAGGGAAACTCTACACCACGGAGAAGCAGCCGGCCCAGGTCCAGAAAGCCTATTGCGGCAACATCATGTCCCGGGAAGAATTGATGCGCATGGACATGACCCAAATCCAAAACGCCATGATGAACCGGGAAGGCAAGGATCTGAGTAACGTCCACATTCCGTCCATGGGCAAGGTCCCTTTCATGGTCGTTTTTCATAACCTGCCGGAATTGAGCCTCCTTTCGGACTACAGCGTGGAAGTCGTCAACGCCCAGGCGGACAAGTGACAGGGAAAGGCGAGGATAAAAGATGCTGGACCTCAAGTTCGTGCGTGAAAATGTGGATCGTATCACCCGCATGCTCCAAGACCGGCACATGGATATGGACATGGGGCCATTCCTCAAGCTGGACGAGGAGCGGCGCGCCTTGCTCAAGGAAGTGGAACAGCTCAAGCACGAGCGCAATAAGGCCTCTGAAGAAATCGCGCGGCGAAAGCGCGACGGGCTCGATGCCACGGAGATCATCGACGGCATGAAGGCGGTGTCCCAACGCATCAAGGATCTGGAAACGGAACTGGGAGCCATTGAAGATCGCTTCCGGGACATCCTCCTGCTCATTCCCAATATGCCCCACGAATCCGTCCCCGTCGGCGCGGACGAAAGGGCCAACCCCGTGGTGAAAACCTGGGGCCAGGCGCCGGTGTTCGATTTCGAACCCAAGGCCCACTGGGATCTGGGGGAAGCCCTCGGCATCTTGGATTTCGAAAGGGCCGCCCGCATGACCGGGGCCCGATTCACGCTGTACTGGGGGGCCGGCGCCGCTCTGGAACGGGCTCTTATTAATTTCATGCTCGATGTCCACACCACGCGCCACGGCTACACGGAAGTGCTCCCCCCCTTCATGGTCAACCGAACGGCCATGACCGGCACGGGGCAGCTTCCCAAATTCGAAAAAGACCTCTTCAAGCTGGAAGGGTGGGACTATTTCCTCGTGCCCACGGCGGAAGTGCCCGTCACCAACATCCACATGGAGGAAACCCTGGAAGAGGACGA
>JBBFKW010000032.1:0-5311 GCA_037481835.1 Desulfosoma sp.
GGTCGGGCTGTTGCCCTCTGAAATAACATGACATGGCCTCCACGAGGGTGGCAAAAGAGGACCTGCCCTGCAGTCGGCAGGTCTGCCGGAGCGAAAGGATGCGTTCCACCCACCTGCAGCCTTTTTCGCTGTTGGTTCCCTGGCTCCGCTTGCGCCAGATCACCGCAAAGCGGATGATCCGTTCGGCGAAGTTGTTGGTCGGCTCAACGCCTTCCTCTTCTCATCCACGCCTACGTCCACGGATTCCGCCTGGGCCTCCGGTTCCTGTGAGGGCTACCGGCCCGGGCCGTGACTTCCGGGGAAACGGCTTCCACCCCATGATGAGGTGGTCTATCCGTCTTTTCGAGAACTCCGCAAACCGTCACTCCCGCGCAAGCGGGAGTCCATGAGGTGCCGGAAATCCTGGATTCCCGCTCCCTGTTTGAGCCGGGGCGGCTTTCGCGTGAACAACGTGCTTTCAACTATCGTTCTGGATGTGGGCTCACGGCCGCACCATATCGGCGGCCTCCGCGTATTGGCGGGCCATGTTCCGGTAGATGGCCGCCAGGTCCCGTCGGAGCCGTTCGGGTTCCAGCACTCGGGCGTCCCTTCCGAAGGAGAGCACCCAGCGCTTCACATCCTGGTAGCCGGACGTCTTGAGGTGAAAAAGAAGGCTTCCGTCTTCCGCTTCCTCCCAGGCACATTCCCAGGGCCGGACCCTTTCCTTTTCCTCCCCGGAATGGCGTCTGCCAGCTCTTCGATGATGGGTTCCTTTTCCGAATAGTCCTTTTCTGGTCCGGGATTCGGGCGGAAAAGGTTTCGCCTTGAGAAAAAATCCATCCCACCCACGCCTCCTCCCCGCCTTTGGGTCCGATAACCGCCTGAAATGCCACGATGAATAAATTTTTCAAAAAAACATTCACGGCCTGACACGAAATGACAGGGGGGCAGGGTAGGTTCACCCTAACAACGCAGCCCCTCGGTCCCACGGTCCCGCGGCCCATCCGGAGTCGGCCGGGGCGAAGCGGGCCCGGCGGCCGGAGGGAGAAAGGAGGACGCCATGGAAACAAGACTTACGGCTCACAGCATTGTTCCGGAAGATCTCGTCTGGGGCGACCCGAGAACGCACCGGGCTTTGGGGATGGTTCCCATCCTGGAAGGGTGGTCCGTCCCGTCCCTTTCCGGCATCCTGCTCGTGGAAGAGGCGATCCAGGCGGGTTTCTTTCACATCACGGAAACCGGCGCATCGGGCCAGGTGCCTTTCCTTCGGGTCGTGAACGAAGGGGAATCCCCGGTGCTCATCCTGGACGGGGAAGAGCTTGTGGGCGGCAATCAAAACCGGATCGTCAACACCACCATCCTGGTGCCGGCGGGCCGGGAGATCACCATCCCGGTTTCCTGCATGGAGGCGGGCCGGTGGCGTCAGAGCCGGGCCGACTTCGAAGCGGGCCGTGCGGTCTTTCGTGCCAAGTCCCGCGTGAGCCACAAGGAGAGCGTCACGGAGAGCCTGCGCCGGGAGAGGGCTTTTTTCAGCGATCAGCACGCCGTCTGGCGGGAAGTGGACGAATCCTTGGCCGAAGCCGGGGCGGAATCCCGAACGCGGGATTTCCGGTCGGCGAGGGAGCGGGCGGACGAACACATGAGAGGCTACGTGGACGGCCTGAGGCCCGTTGAAGCCCAGGTGGGCGCCGTGTTCTATGGTCCACAGGGGGTTCTGGGATGCGAGCTCTTGGGATCCGCCGGGCTCTTTCAAAAGGCGTTCGAAAAGATCCTGAAGAGCTTCGCCTTCGAGGTGGCCTTTTCGGAGGTCGAGGTGCGCCGGCGCCGGAAGTCAGTCCAAGGGTGGTGGGATTCGGTGCTCGAGACGCCCGTGGAAGTGTTTGATTCGCCGGGGGCCGGTCGGGATGTGCGCCTGGAAAGTCGCCGCCTCATCGGGTCCGGTTTGGTGTGGAACGAGCGGCTCGTGCACTTTTCCTGCTTTCCCAAGGAACTTTCCGGCCGCCGTCCGGATTCCTCCCGGGGTGTTCGAAGGCTTTCGGCGGCGGATCGTCGTCGGTCCTTCAACCGTCGCAACCGGGGCGAATAGGAGGTTGGGATCATGTTTCCTCATCCGTTTCAGATGGCCCTCATGGGCTATTGGATCAATGAATGTCACCATCGGGACGCGGCCGAATACGTGACCCGGTTGGAAGCCTACGCGCGCCGGCTGGAACAGAAACTGGAAGCCGCCCTTCGGGAAAGGGCCGAGTGGGAGAAATACGGACGGCACGTGGAGGCATTCCAGGAGATCCAACGGGAGATGGAGGAACAACAGCGAGCCTCTTCTGGAACGCTACGAGGTGGCGCTTTCCAGCGAAAGCGGGGATCCGCGTATCGCATGCCTTCACTCGCGCTTGGAACAGGGAGTGGCAGAGGTTATGAAACAGGTCTATGTCAACAAAGTTGATGATGGTTTCAAGAAGGACGAAAATCTTGTCTATCTGGCAATCGTTGGTAGCCGCTCAATTTCAGACGAGACACTTATCCACAAGTACATCGATGCGTTCATTGCACTATCCGAAAACGAACTTGAAATTCCACGGGATGCTTATGTCGTTGTAAGCGGCGGAGCCAATGGAGTGGATAGCTTTGCCGAACGCTATGCCGATCAACGAAATCTTTCGAGTGTGATCATCAAACCCGACTAGGAGGCGTATGGACGTAGTGCAGGTCTTCATCGCAACTCCGAGATTGCGAAAGTATGTGATGTTGTATTGACATTCGTTTAGAAAGATAACGGCGGCACGTGGGATATAATCAACAAAGCCAAAAAACTTGAAAAACCGGTCTATATCCTCGACGTTCGAGAGTAATCTCTAGCAGTGTCTTTGGGATGCGGCGCTACGAATCCACGAGAGGTCGTTAGAGAGACCATCCAAACCTTCCTCGCTTCGGCACTTCGCGGCGTTCCAAGGAGGCCTTCGAGGCACGGATTGGGGCCTGGCTCACCTCGTGCGGCGAGCTATCAGCTTTGCCGAACGGTGCGATCCGCAACTGAGCCGTTGCGGAACCTGGGCCGCCAGGAACTGCATCGGAGCGACAACCGAATTTTGACCACCCTGGGAGAGTGGCCCGCATTTTATGCCCGGCTCTGCCGTCTTATTGCGCTTTGTCGCGACAGCGAGGCGGGGAAGTTTGTCGGCAGCATCGAGAAGCACATGGATTCGCTGTTCATCTTCCTGCTGGAGGAAGGTGTTGAGTCGACCAACAACTTCGCCGAACGGATCACCGGCTTCGCGGTGAATCGGCGCAAGCGGAGCCTAGAGAGCAACAGCGAGAAAGGCTGCAGGTGGGTGGAACGCATCCTTTTGCTCCTGCGGACCTGCCGACTGCAGGGCAGGTCCTCGTTTGCCACTCCCGTGAAGGCCATGTCAGGTTATTTCAGGGGACATAAGCCCCACCTCACGTGGATCCGCAGCGCCACCGCCCAATAACCGTGTGAGAGCTTACCCTGATTAAGTTCTTTACTGGCGGATTTGCTTCAAAGGCCAGACAGGATGAAACAAGAATTGGTCATCAATTTGCCATCCGACACTGACCGGTAAAGATCGCGTCTCGCGTAGAACATCAATGAATACCTGATCATTTTTGGATGGCTTTTCATCAAGAACAATCAGCCAAACGTCTGCGGTTTTACGCGCTGGATAGTGATTGTATTCAAGAAGCTGACCAAGTGCTTCCCGTATTGCCTTGGTTGTGCCCGCCCCGTAACAAACCTTTAGCTCTGCCAAAACCGACTGGTTGTTGAATGAAAAAATTACGTCGGCGCGGTGCTGCTCTTGTCTTGCCATTATACCATGCTGGTTTTTGAGCCAGGCGCAAAAATCATTGGAAAGCTTGTTGTGTCGGGGGATTATCTCCATAAGCTTTGCCCCAGATTCACGATAGTATGCATCTTCTGCAAGAGGTCTCTGCGTGTAATCGTCGCCATCCAGTCGAGTCAACTTGGCATGACCGGTACGGTTTTTGGGGAATTCCCCCATGAGATATGTGAAAGTAGTGAACCGATTCCCTACAGGCTGGTTTCCTACTATTTTCGTCAGGGAAGGATACTGAGAAAATGTCTCGATCTTTGAAGTGGGGCATCGTACGGATAGACTCTTTACAGCCTTCGTAACCTCTAATGCCTGTTTTAGGGTGAAGGATTGTGAAACGGCAAGAAGTTCTTTTGCGCGACGTTTGAATATGCCTTCATTTTTAAAATACTTAAACAAGGGGGAGTATGCCTCTTCTGGAATGATTTCTGCTTCATGATAGATGCCAACCACTAATCTGTCTTTGGTCTCCGGGTGAATAGAGAAGAAGACTATGCGGAACTTGCCCCCTGATTTCCTGATTTTATTTTCTGCTGGCTTACTATAGGTATACCCATAGACATAGTCATTGAATGCATCTCTGAGCTGAAAATTCCACTCTTCGTAGCCAAACCCCATTTCAGATGGATAGCCTTTCTCATAGGCACTGCCGCTGGGCATTTGCCACCCACGGCTGTTCCAGCAGACTCGTTGAATTATTGTTTGCATAGGCGTTCCTTATCTCTAGCAATTATTCTACAGTCGCTTGAATCAGTGAACATGCCTGATCCAAGAACTAACATATATCTATAATACTATCATATGCCATTTAACAGGTTGACTTGTATAGAGATTTGTGGGATAGAAATTCCCGTCGTTGACTCACTCGGCACGTGCAATGATGAAAATCGAGATCGAACAATCCTCCAAGGCCATCTACAGTAATCAATCAAGTCTGGCCGTGGTCGCTGTTAGGAGCACATAGAATGTCCACTCTTGTAGCACATAAACTGTCCGGTTCTCATTGATGGTTGAAGGAGGGAGCCTGGTGAGACGGGCAGGGTTGTTGCGGAAGATGCCCAATATACGATTTGAGGACATTTATGGCCATTGGAAGAGCAAGTAGTTGATCCGGGACGAAGCGACCCTGGCGCTGCCCTCATGAGATCCATACCTCGTCAATATACGGGCCAGTGACCATTTGCGCTTATGACCTTAACAATCGTCCGATCCACCCCTGTTGGAGCCGGCCACCCTCATCGCGGCTTGCGCCGCTCCTACAGATTGCATTCGGCTCATACCATAAAGTAGCTTTTCATGCAACGCGTAAAGTTCATGACGAAGGGTGGGCAACGGCACTCTTCGAGAAGGTTCGAGTGCTTGTGGCCATCGGGGTGACAGAAATCGGTCATCGCGTGGTGCTCGGCCTCCAGGTCGGAGAGAAAGTAAGCTCTCACAGGGTAGATTTTTTGCTGGCGACCTCGGCGGCTCTGAGGGTG
>JBBFKW010000033.1:0-4976 GCA_037481835.1 Desulfosoma sp.
GCACGTACGGTTCGGAGGGGGGAGGGACTCGGCAACGAGCCCTTCCTACCCCTATCAAGAGCCGATGGGGTTTTTGGAGTTGGATAGGAGAGGAAGAAGCCCGTGAAGTCTGTGATCATCATGGCGGATCTCGAAGAGGGGATCGAAATCTGCGAAAAGGAGCAGTGCAAGCTGGGAACGGCCGCCTGGAAGGCGGCGCGCCACGCCCGGCGGACGTGCGGGCGGCGGCCCAAGGGGCCCTGCGGGCCGGTGCCCGAAGGGTCTGGGTGAGGGACATGCACGGCCCCGGCTACAACATCCTGCCCGAGGAACTGCCGCCCGGGGTGCGTTGCGTGCGGGGCCAGCACCTGAAGCCGATCCGGCTCATCGGAAAACTTCCCGAGGCCGACATGGCGGTCTTTATCGGCTGGCACGCGGCGCCGGACCAAAGAGGGAGCTTCAGCCCGCACATCTTCCACAAGAAGATCCGGTGGGTGCGCATCAACGGCCGTCCCGTGACGAAAGTGGAATTGTTCGCCGGGGTGCTGGGCGAGCACGGCGTGCCCGTGTGCTTCGTGTGGGCCGAAGACTGCGTCCTGGAGCGCGTGGAAAAGACCCTTCCCTGGATCGAGCCCTTTCCGGACCCCAACCAAGCCCTCCCCAAGGCGGAAGCAAAAAGCTTCGGCGCCTTCTGGAAGATCGGGTGGCCGAAACTCTGGCGCGGGGAGCGCGCCCGGGTCGGCTTCTTTTCGGGCGCCATCGGCTGGAGGCCCTGGTGGACGGACGGCGCATCACGTGGACGGCCGACCGGGTGAAGGAAACCTACACCCGCCTGGCGGATCTGGCCTTCTTCGATGGCTATCCGTCCCCCGTCAGGCCCCTTCTCATCCACGCCTACGTCCACGGATCCCGCCTGGGCCTCCGGCTCCTGTGAGGCCCACCGGCCCGGGGTGCGGGAGTTCTCAAATCCCACGGGCCGGTGGGACCCGAAAGGTCAGGCACAGCAAGCTTCTAACCACGGAGAGGTGTCTCTTCTCCCCCTGCTTGAAGCGCCCGGTCGGGCTGATTGAGAAGTCGAAGTTTCCAGGATGAATCGGACAGCCTTTTCAGCCGCCGCGGCTGCGCGAAGCAACATACCTTTGTCCCTCTGGAGGACCTCGAGCCAGTTCACGATGTACGAGGCGGAGTTCTTGCGGGTGGGAGCAGAGAGCGCGCACTCAGTGCAGAGGGCGTGAGCTCCCATTTCGGCCACCAGCTCTTCCAGGGCGTATTCGCGGGTGCCGAAACCCGTTCCGAGGTTTTTCCTGTTGAGGCGGCTCGGGTGGCCCGTCGAGTGGACCAATTCGTGGAACAGGGTGGAATAGTATTCCTCAACAGTCTGAAAGACCTCCCGCCGAGGGACAAGAACAGTATCTCGAGTGAGGGAATAGCCCGCTACATTGCTCTTGCCTTCGAGTATCTCGGGGCGCTGCGGCATGCAGCGCACGAGGTGTTCCGCCTTGTCCACAGGGACGAAGTCGAGAATCCGATATTCGGGAACGCATTGTGCTATCCCATGGCACTGCTCCGTATTGTACACTTGGATCCTTTTCATCCCCAGGCCGGTTTCCCGCCTCCTGGGCTCCTCTCTTGAGCCAAACCTGGGGCGGGGACGATTGGGATTGTCCGGGGAGATCTCCCAGTACCACCAAACATAGATATACGACGGTCGAGCATTCTTTTTCAGCCGGCCGCCCAGCGTATGCAGCTGCCTTTCCGTCAGCCAGTAGGGTGAAACGAAGCCCCGGGAGATAAGAAGCACGTGATTCAGGAAGTTGTAGGGGCGTTCAGTGATCAGGTTCTTGGACCTGCCGAAAGTCCACGGCCTGCGCCAAGGCACGATGCCTTCCTTGAGCATCTTTTCCACTGCCGCAAAAAGGTCTTGAAACGCATTTCGGTGCATAAGCCGCCTCCTTGCCTTGGGGTTTGTTGCCGGTGGACCGTCAAACCAAGAGGAGGATACGCCGAGCCCCTGTCATTTCGTGTCAGACCGTTACGTTTTTGGGGTCCCCAGGGGGCCAGCCGAGGCCGTGCCCCTGGGAAGTGGTCATGTTCGTGATGTCTGCCGGCCGGGATCCGGAATCCCTGTGTGATGGAATACAAAAATATCAAAAGCCCGCTTGGCCCTTTCGTCGATGCCTGTATTTGATCTCCGATTCGTGAGCCAATGCGTTCACCAAATCCTGATGAGACACAGGCGCGGGCGAAAAGCGGTGGCGTTCGAACACGGCCCGAAAATCCCCCGGTGTAAGATCTCGGATGCGCATGAGGGCCTGATGCTGCTTCTGGTCCAAGGCTCCCTGAGCCAGGGGGGCCAGGAACTTTTCGTACATGATTTCCTTTCCCTGGGAGGAAAGGAAATCAAATCCGATCTTGTGGTGAAAGCGGCGAAGGGCTGCTTCGTCCAGATCCGTCAGCCGATTGGTGGTGCCGATGAGAACCCCTCGGAATTGTTCCATGCGCGCCAGGAACTCATTGGTCATGCCGATTTCCCAGGAATGGACCGCCCGGTCGCGGCTGAAAAGGAGCGTATCGATTTCATCGATCATCAGCACCGCTTCTTGAGACGCGGCCTTTTGGAAGATGGTGCGGATATTTTTTTCCGTCTGGCCCACATACATGTCCAGGATGTCCGAGGCTCCCACAACCATGAGTTCCCTTTCCAGCCGACGGGCCAGGTAGCGGCCCAGTTCCGTTTTGCCGGCCCCCGGCGGGCCGTAAAAGAGGGCGGTGACAGCGGCCGCTTTACCGGGGTGATCTTTCAGGAAGGCGTCCACCCTTTGCATGTGGGTGAGGAGAGGGGCCCAGTCGCCTTGAAGGGAGAGCGCTTCAGGACGAAAAGTGTCGTCCACCGCCGGGATCTCGGCAACCGGCTCGCCCCCGTTCGCCAAGGTCAGGTAGGCCGTGATGCCCATGGTAAGCCCTTTTCGGAAGGCTTCCGGGGAATGGGACGCCGTGCACAGGGCTCCCTTAACGGCAGTATCCATGGGGCCCACGGGGACGGGAAAACGGCGTGCCATGTCAGCTACTTCCTGTTCGGTGAGGAGATCCAGGGCGCCATTGGCCTCCAGAACCGAACGCCACAGCCGTTTTCGCTGCTCCGTACCGAAAAACCGAAAGCGGATACTGTAAGTGAAGCGCCGCCGTACGGATTCGTCGATCGCATCCGCGCTGTTGGCGATCCAGATCATTCGCACACCCGGCGTATCGAGGATTTGATTGATCCACCCCTTGTCCTGGGGGATGTCAAACGGAAGCCAGTCGATGGCGGTGTTCAGAATGTCTTCCGCTTCATCCACGATGATGATGGAACCCTTGCCGGTGTTCGTGGCCGTGAGGCACGTGGCGATGGAGAAACGCCGCCCCTCCTTTTGGTTCTTGTGCGGGATCCCCACCAGATAGGCGGGTGTTTTCAAGGCGTTGACGATACCCCGTGCAAAGCTGGTTTTCCCTGTCCCCGGCGGACCGTAAAGAAAGATATGGACGGGATGGTTTCGCCGGGTAGCCAGCAGACTCAGCACGTGCTGCACCACGTCCTTGCTGATGGGGTGCGCTTTCAGGGGGACGGGCTCAGTCCCGACGGGCCGGAAATGCTCCTCCAGGAGCCGCGACGAAGGGGCTTCCAGGATCTGCACCAGTTCTTCCGCCATATCGATCCCGGATTTGCCGATGGAGAGAAACTGCAGCTGGAAAAGACTGCCCTGGAGAATCTCCTCTATGTCCTGTACGCCGATTCCAAGGACGCTGGACAAAATGTGCCGATGGGCCGGCTTGTGGCAACGGAGCGATTCAAAAAAGTAGTCTTTCATGTCCTCGTTGTCCTCGAGGGTATAGAGAAACGCGCACAGGGCCTTTTCCGCCCGCGTGAGGTGAAGCATGGAACCGACGGCCTTGACCGCCTCGATCACCGGGTCCCCGGCCGTCTTTCGGAGGCGTGCGCATCGCCGTGCCACAAACCGGACGATGAGCTCCTGAGCGTTCTCCCTGACTTTCTTCGAGGTGGACAGCCAGGCCTTGCAGAGGATTTCAGCCACATCGTCCTCGTCGTAAGCCTCTTCCTCGATCTTTTCCAAAATCCGGTCCCTTTTGGCCTTCGTGGGGATCGTCTCGACGAGGCTACGAACAAGTTCGGTTGCCGAATTCCCAACCGCTTTCAGCACCACGGCCAGGCTTGGACAAGCCAGATGCGGATTGGCCTTCAAGAGTCTTCCAAGGTAAAAAAGGCTCCGATCGGCCTCCCCATTCCAGGCCAAGGCCCGCCGGGGTTCCTGCCAGGACGGAAAAGATCTTCTCCTCATGGCATCCTCCTTGCGCTCCGTGGTGTTTCGGATACAGGCAGCCTCTCTCTCGATTCCTAGAACGCTTTTACACCTCGGACCTGTCATTTCGTGTCAGGGGCCGACGGAACTTTTCCCGCCTCCATTGTCTTTTTCTTGCTGTGGCAGCGAAGAGGGTTCAGGGGCGATCTTCACGACTCCGGCAGAGCCAGCAGTTGCCGAGAGGAGCTTCATGGCCGGGGCAAGTCAGGGATAGGGCACGGACCCCTTTGGGCCCTTCGCCTCATGAAGCCGGGTCATGAAAATTGGGTGACGGGTCAATGGCATGGCCTTGACCAGATCCGCTATGTGCTGGACGGCACTAAGCGATTGTGATTCTGCTTTCATCGGCAACTTGGGAGAGGAAATAGCGGCCTTCGCTATTGGTGATAGGCCTAAACTGAGAGATTTTCTTGTTCGGGTGTCTCTTACCCCAAGTTTGTCACATGTATGTTGAAAAAGAGGGGATTCTCGCGATTTTGCCCATCTAAGTCTTTGAAAAGAGGTTTCCGAACCGCCGAAAAAGGGATGTAGTGGTAGATCTTCACGGGTTCTATTGACATCGCCTCTCCCTTGTGCTAGTTTCCCGCTGCTATGTTCATTCGGCGAGTCAGAAAAAAGGACCCCAAAACCGGGACCACC
>JBBFKW010000034.1:0-2651 GCA_037481835.1 Desulfosoma sp.
CCCATCCCCATATCTCCCCCCAGCCGGTTTCCTCAAACCGGCTGGTTTTGTTTCATCCCCATGCCGCTTTCTTTGCGCGCCCCGCCGACGATTCCCGCTTGAATCCGAGCCTTGCCGTGGTTATACATTCAAAAGGATCTAAGAGCGAACGTGAACCTCTAGGAGTCGGCCATGAACGTCGTTTCGACGGAGTCTTTTTTGCAAGGAACGTCCCCAGGTGAGGGCTTCTACGTGGGCTTTTTGAAGCTCAACGGCGGATGGATTCCCCTGTGTGCCCTCAAGGATCCCGAAACCAGCACGGCTTTGGACATGATTTACGTCTCCCGAAGCTACGACTCCATGGCGACGCTGACCTCGGCCTATGCTGAAAGGGTCGCCGCGGTGGAACAAACCTTTGTCCAATTCCTCATGCCCGAGGAAATTCGAAACCTCGTGGATCGGTATGCTCTGGGCTTCGTTGCGGAACTTGTGCACGAGGAAGGCGGCGGCTGCGGGTGCGGGTGTGGATGCGGCGGGTAGATGAGGCCTTCACCGAGAAAGGAGATGGGGATGGCTCGCATTGTCTATTGCCACCCTGCCAAGACCAAATACGCCGTGCACCTTTACACGGATCTGGATTTTTGGGACGCCCGAAAAATCCTCGGCGATCTGGCGCTGGTGAAGAGAAACTTCGGCGAAAGCCCGCCGGGGGATGAATTTCCCACCCAAGTCGTCCGCGAGGAGGCCTCGGCGCGTATTCTTTTTTTGATCAAAAGGCGATTGCACAAAGCCGTCCCCTCCCCTCCCCGGCATGTGGTGGTGCGGTCGCTGCTCATGGACGGCTATTTCGAATTCGACCCCTCCGCATACTTCCCGGCCCGGTGGTCGCAAAGCCTTGTCGAGCGGTTTCTTTCCTTTCGGCTTCCCGTGGAGCACGGGGTTTTGAACAGCCCCTACAATACCTACCGTCTGGAATGGCGCGGCGGCCTGATTCGCGTGATCCCCGAAAAGAGAACGGAAAAACACGACCCTGTCATCCACACGCGGCGGCAGGCTCGAAAGCACCTCATCGTCCCCACCTGTTTCTAAGATGGCGCCGGCGGACCCGGCGGAAATTTTCGCATTGTCCCCAATGGGTTGGAGGCCGGATTCCCACGCCCAATCCGTTGCGCGCCAAGACGCATATCTGAGCGGCCTGAGCCGGACAAGCGCCGTGAAACGAGTTGACAAGCCACAGGGGATCTTATATGCATAGGTGTCTCATAGGTGGCGTGGGGTCGCTTTGATGACCGGCGCACCGCCTTTATACGTGAACCTTCCTAGAAACCAAGCGTTTATCACAACTCGGATGGTCGTCATGGCGAAGGGCTGCAGACGTGAGCGAAAGAAGCGAAGAGCCGCCCGGGCTGTTGCGCCATCGCTTGCGGTGCGGCTTTTTTTCTTTCACGGGACCGGGCTTTCCCCCTGAAATCCTCGCTCAAAAAAGGAGGCGGCACAAAAGTTCCACAAAGGCATAATGGGCTGGGTTCTAAAATGAAAAAAGGCACAAGCATTGAAAGGAGGGACGACCTTGGCATTCCAACCCGTACAACAAAAGTACACAGGAAGCATTCGCGAGGTGACCTTGGGTGTGGGCGATAAGGCTGTCGTCATCGGTGGCCGGTCGGCTTTCCCCTTCTACACCTTTGAAGGCCAAATGCCCCATGCCCCCAAGATCGCCATGGAAATCTGGGACAAGAACCCCGACAACGAATGGTCTGAAGCGGCCAAAGAACCGTTCAAGGACGTCCTTGGGGATCCGGTGGCCTGGGCAAAGAAGTGCGTTCAGGAATACGGTGCGGAGATCCTGGTGATCCAGACCAAGAGCGCCGATCCCAACGCGGATAACAAGCCCGCAGAAGAAGTGGCCGCGGTGGTCAAAAAGGTCGTGGACGCCGTGGATGTCCCCGTGGTGGTCTGGGGTGTGGCCAACCACGAAAAGGACTCCCAGGTGATGCGCCTTGTGGCGGAGCAATGCTCAGGAAAGAACCTGGCCATCGCGCCGGTGGAAGAAGGCGATTACAAGCAGATCGCCGCAGCATGCCTCGGCTATAAACACACGGTGGTGGCCTCCACGCCCATCGACGTCAACCTCGCCAAACAGCTCAACATCCTCCTCGGCAATTTGGGCGTCAAGGAAGACAAGATCGTCATGGATCCCACGACGGGAAGCTTGGGCTACGGTTTGGAATACACCTACTCGGTGATCGAACGCATCACCCAGGCGGCCTTGACCCAGGGCGACGAAAAGCTCTTGCAGCCCATCATCTGCAATGTGGGCAACGAAGTGTGGAAAACCAAGGAAGCCAACCAGACCAACGAAGAAGCCCCGCAGCTTGGGGATCAAAAGACCCGCGCCGTGATGATGGAAGCCATCACGGCCGTGGATCTGCTGTTGGCGGGAGCCGACGTCGTCGTGCTGCGCCATCCGGAGTCCGTGGCTTTGGTGAAAGGCTTCATCCAAAAGATGTCCTAAGGCGCGCACGGGTTTGGCAAGGTTCTGTCCTCTATGAAAAACCTCATGAAGAGGGAAAAGGGAATCGCCATGGCCGAGGAAAAGGAAAAGAAGCAGAAGGCGTACAATTTCCGGGATTTTTCCACGTGTGAAGCGACCATTCAGATGTTGCAGAAGG
>JBBFKW010000035.1:0-2385 GCA_037481835.1 Desulfosoma sp.
AGATGAAGGCGCTGATGACGAAACTGTAAATGAGGTAAGCGACGAACTTCGTTCTCTCGGCCATGGCCCCCGAGACGATGGTGGCCGCGGTGGCGCAAAAGACCACTTGAAACATCCAAAAGGCCAACACCCAGGGATCTTCACCGTGCACGTAATCGGAGAGGAAAAAACCCGAAGAGCCGACCCATCCGCCCACGGTCGTGCCGAACATCAGCCCGAATCCGATGGCCCAAAAGGCAAGACTGCCTATGGCAAAATCCATGAGATTCTTGAACATGATGTTCACGGCGTTCTTAGCTCGAGTGAACCCCGTCTCCACGAGAGCGAACCCCGCTTGCATGAAAAACACAAGAGCGGCGGCGATCAATGTCCAGACGTAATTGAGGTGGGTCTGCACGTCGGCGGCCGTGGCTTCCTCGGCCCCGGCCGTCGAAACGAGAACAACCGTCACAAAGCTAAAAACCAGGCTGAAAATTTTTCCTCCCATGATGCTCTCCTTGTCAATAGCGTAGGATAATCGTAACAAAAATGTCTCACAACGCCCCCTCACCCGTTTCCGCCGTTCGGATGCGCACGGCATTGTCCACCGTAGAGATGAAAATCTTTCCGTCCCCGATCTTCCCCGTGTAGGCCGCCGCCCGGATGGCCTCCACAACCCGTGCTGCCATATCGTCGGCGACCACCACGGTGACCATCAGTTTGGGCACGAAATCCACCCGATACTCCGCCCCCCGATAAAGCTCCACGTGCCCTTTTTGGCGGCCGAAACCCTTCACCTCGCACACGGTCATGCCTTGAACGCCACACGACAAGACCGCCTCCTGCACTTCACCCAGTTTGAACGGCTTTACGATCGCTTCAATCTTCACCATGGGATCTCCTCCTTTCTTTGCGGTGGACGACTGTCTCTGAGGGCAAAAGGCTTGCCATTCCGGAGGGACACGATGTAATATGTTGAAACTCCATGAAAATATAAAATGGGCAGGGCTCTATGAAGATAATTTTTTAATCAAAGAGGAACAAAAATGTTCCACGAGCATTCCTCCATCGGCTTTTGGCACAACGGGGCTCTGGGAGACTTCGTCCTGTTTTCCGCCGTTCTGGATGCTTTCCATGAAGTGCAGCCGGAAGCGTCTTTTGTGCTATGGACCCGGCCGGCTCACGGGGATCTTTTGTGCGGCAAGCCCTATGGGGTGACGGTGGCCTCCGTTGAGGACCCTTTTTGGCGCGCCCTGTTTACGGATGAGGCGTGGCGCACGGCACCGGTTCCGCAGTCCCTGTCCCAATGCGGGCTCTTCTTTTGGGTGGGACAAAAAAGTGCCCGAAGCGCCGTGGAACGCCTCAAGGAGCGCCTGTCATGCCCGGTCTTTTGGATCCAATCCTTTACCGATGGATCTGTTCGGGAAGGAGTGACCCGGTTTCTTGTAGGACAGCTGAGCGCTCTCGGTTTTTCCGTGCCCGAAAGGCCTCCGAGCTTTGCCGCGGACACGGCGGCCGTTTCCCAGGTCCAGGCGTGGCTTTGCCCATTCGGCCTGCGATTCGGATCCTACGCCGTGGTGCACGTGGGCAGCGGCGGGCTGGGGAAGGTTTGGCCTGTTGCCCGCTGGAGAGCGCTTTTCGAAGAAACCGAAGGTTTTTTCGGCGTTCCGACGGTCTTACTCTCGGGGCCTGCGGATGAGGCTCTGGCACCCTTTGTTGCGAAATGTTCCGCGACATGGGGCTGGCCTGTCTATCAGAGCGGCGATCTCAGAGAGCTTGCGGCTTTGTTGAGCGGGGCGGTTTTCTTTATGGGGTGCGATTCCGGGGTTTCTCACGTGGCGGCGGCCATGAAGGTGCCTGGTCTCGTCATCTTTGGCCCGACGGATCCCGCCGTTTGGGCCCCGATCGGAGAGCACGTAACAATTTATAAAGATTCGTGGGATCCCCAGGAGGTGCTTGAGGAAGGGGCGGATCCGGCGAGAGGGGTCGATGAGGCTTTGGTGAAGCGGCTCAGAGAAATTTTACTCCATCGAAGCCACTAAAGGGGATATAGGGCGCCGTGCGCTCCGGCGCCCTTTCCCCCCGGCTAAGAATGGCTATCGACGCGTTCCTTCAGCTCTTTGCCCACCTTGAAAAACGGGAGGCGTTTCGGGCGCACTTCGATGAGTTCTCCGGTTTTGGGGTTTCGACCCTTGTAGCCTTCGTAGTTTTTCACCTTGAAGCTGCCGAATCCTCGGATTTCCACTCGATCTCCTTGGATCAGAGCCTTTTCCATGCTTTCGAAAGCCACGTTCACGGCCAGTTCAGCGGCTTTGAGCGTGATGCCTTCGGCTTTGGCCAAAGCTTCGATCAGTTGGCTTTTGGTCATGGTGACGACTCCTTGGGTGCGCCTTCAAGAGGTCAACG
>JBBFKW010000036.1:0-2019 GCA_037481835.1 Desulfosoma sp.
AGGCGCGGTAATCCCGCCGATTCAAAGCCTTTCTCTTGTGCGGCAAGGCCGGGGGACGGATGCCGATCCTTCGGCATGCTTCCTGGAAATCGTCTTCCAGATTTTCGTATCTGCCGATGAAATCCGTCAGAATCGTGCCGTCCAGATCCGTGAGGTAGTCCGCTTGGCGTTCGATGGAAACGTCGAAGTGGAAGACGTACGGTCGATGGGGGTCCAGCTTGTGCTTCAAAAACGCCTCGAACGAGTCCAGCCCCTTAAGCAAATGAGGCCGTTCGCGGCGGATGTGGTGGTAGGAACTCACCTGCAGGTCCCAGGGGTTTCTCACGAAGGCGAATTTGAAAAGGCTTTCGAAAAAGTCCCGGGGAAACATTTCTTTCGCCGCAACGATCTTGGCATGCCGGGGGAGCTTGCACGCCAGGCGGTGCCCCGAAAGGGCGCTCAACCGGCTGCACACGAAAAGGGGGATCCGCCAGGGGTCCTTCCATTTGTAGCCCCGAAGGGCGACACGGATGCTCGTCCCGCCCGTCTTGGGGATATGCACGAACAAGAAACGATACTTGGGCGAAAAAAGCATGGGTGCGGATTCTCCTTTGCCTTTGGCAAGGACTCCCTGCCGTTGGGCGTCACGTCCGATGCTCCCGGCCGGATCCTATGGATGCCTTTTTCGGCCCCCGGCGTCAAGCCGCGAAATCCGGGGCTCCCGGAATTGTGCCGCTTGCCTTTTCCAAGCGTCGCCAGTGTGCTCTGGAAGACCTTCATGGCTTTCTCGCCCAATTTGACGGTCCCGTCATTCTGGATGAGATGCAGCGAACCCCGGATCTTTTCTCTTACATCCAAGGGCTGGTGGACGAACATCCAAACCGCCTGGGACGGTTCATCCTGACCGGATCGCACAATTCCTTGCTGCTCCAAAGCATCTCCCAGTCCCTGGCCGGCCGATGCGCCGTGCTGCACCTGCTTCCATTTTCGTGGGCTGAAATAACCCGCCGAGATCCCATCCCCCTTGACGCGCTGGGGAAGAACCTTCCCGATCCGTGTCCCCGTCCCGCAAAGGAGCTCTTCCATGTCCTTTATACGGGCTTTTATCCTGCCGGGCACGCTCGGGATCTCCCGCCTCATGCTTGGTTGGCCGCATACTATCAAACCTACGTGGAGCGCCATGTTCGGATGATTGTCAACGTGGGGGATGAAGCGAAACACCCGCTCTGTCTTTTGGAGGGATGCGTCCGGGCGCGAGGTGGATCTGGTCCTGGAGCTGGGACAAGAAGTGACCGCCGTGGAGGTGAAGTCGGCCATGACCGTGGTCTCCGACGTGTTGCGCCCCTTGCAGTCCTGGCGGGAGCTGACGGGGAAACCCGAAGCCCCGTGCGCCCTGATTTACGGCGAAGATAGAGCGTTTCGCCGCTCGGGCGTGGTCGTTTACCCATGGTGGACGCTCTGACGGCCCAATAAGACGTCCAGATACCGGCGGGCGCTGTTTTCCACGGTGTAGTCGGATACGGCCTCCCGGAGCCGCGCCGGGTCGGGCGGGTTTTCCAACACCTGGAGGACGGCTTCCGCCATGGCCTCGGGGTCTTTCATGGGGACCAGGGGGGCCACTTCGCCTCCCCGAAGGAGTTCCCGAGGGCCGCTGGGGCAGTCCGTCGCCACCACCGGAGTTCCCAAAGCCATGGCTTCCGTCAGCGCGTTGGGGGATCCTTCCCAGATGGACGACAGCACAAAGACGGACGCCCTTTTGAGATAAGGATACGGGTTGGGAACGAATCCCGGAAAGGAAACATCTTCGGCCACACCGAGCTGGTGTGCCAAAGTTTCCAGCGCTTTTCGGTGGGACCCGTCCCCCAGCAGGACCAAACGGCACCGCAGCGCGTCGTGCACCTTTCGGAAGGCCCGAAGCAGGGTGGGGAAATCTTTCTGAGTCGTCAAGCGGCCCATGCCCACGATGACGGGCGGGCCGGCGTGGTGAAACCAAGGGTGATCCACGGGATGTTCCGCGTGCTTGTAAAGCCGAGGAGTGAT
>JBBFKW010000037.1:0-1850 GCA_037481835.1 Desulfosoma sp.
CCGCCGCCGGCTCCGGCGGGGCATCCACGGCCGAAGTCCCGAGGATCTGCAAAGGTCGGCTCTGGAGGATGTAGACTTCTCCCCGGCCGTCCAAAGCCCACTCCACGTCCTGGGGGCATCCGAAGTGATCCTCCAAACGGGTCACCGCCTCGGCCAGTCGTCGTACCGCTTCATCCTCCAGGCACAAGCGGGCCCGATCCGCCTCGGGCACGGGAATCTCCCGCAGCCCGCCATCCGGGTTGAGCACGAGCTTCACGGGTTTCACGGACACCGTCTTTTCCAGGATGGGAAAGCCCGGCTTCTTGGACACGCGCACCAAGTCCGGCGTCACCACGCCTTCCACGGCGTAAGGACCCAAACCCCAAATGCCTGAGATCAAAAGCTCATCGGGATTGGGGCGCAGCGGATCCATGGAATAGGCGACACCGGCGGCCACCGACTCGATCATGGCCAACACCGTGACCCCCATGGCCGTGTCCTCGTCGCGGATGCCCTTTTGGTAACGGTAGGAAACGGCCCGAGGAGTGTAGAGGCTCGCCACGATAACCCGGTAGGTCTCGGCAAGCCGGTCGCGCTCCACATTGAGCACACTCACGTATTGGCCGGCGAACGACAGATCGCTGTCTTCCCCGATGGCGCTGCTGCGCATGGCCACCCGCAGGGGACGACCCGGTCCCAAGCTCTGCGCCGCTTCGACTTCCATCTCACGGAAAGCCGCCTCCAAAGCCTCTTGGATCTCCCGCGGCACCGGCGTTCGCAGGATCAGGTGTTGGACCGCTTCGCTGAATTCCTGCACCGCAGCCGGCGACGTCATGTCCGTTTCGGTTTTGTGCTTTCGAATCCAATCCCGAAGATCCCCCTGGTCCATGAACAGCTCAAAAGCCCGCGTCGTGACGGCAAAACCCTGAGGCACCTTGAGCCCAACCCGGCCGGCCACTTCCCCCAGGTTGGCGCTTTTTCCCCCGACCCAATCCACCATGCCCCGATGGACTTTTTCCAAAGGGATGACCAGGTCGGGGCAGCGGGCGGCTTTTTCCGATTCCGCTTCCAGCTCTTTGCGGATAAGGCTTTGAATCCTTTCCAGCACATCTTCCAGCGCCCCATACCGATGAAAGGACAAGGCGTTCAACGCCCGGACCATCCTGGCGGCGTGGGACATGGCCATGGTGGCTTTGGCCCGCACGTACCCCATGCCGAAAACGTCATGGCCCTGGAGCCTTTCCGCGATATCGGCGATGACTTGAGCCAATTCTGTGTTGGACTGCAGCAGGTCCTTGAAATGGCTGTATTTAAAGCGAAAGAGATCGGCGACTTCTTCGGCGCTGCGCCGCTGTTTCTTGGAAAACCGCTTCGTGAGATGCCGCCACACGCTGATCATGAAGATCCTCCGGGTCCTTGGTCGACGCACGCCAGGAGGTGCTCGCGCCGCATCACCTTGTAGCGCGTCGCCGGCCCTCGGCCCGTTTTCTTGAGCACCCCCTTGGCCACCATGTCCTGAAGGTCGTTGAGAGCCGTTCGAGGGGCCACGCTGCCCCCGACCACCTCCTGGTACTCGGCCCTCGTGATATGGCCGCGCTGGAGAAGGACCACCAGGGCCTTGCGCTGGCGCTCGTTGAGTTCCACCGGCAGCGCATTTCGTTTGCCGCCTGCAAGGATCCTCTCGCCGCCCCCTTCCGCGGCGCGGCGGGCGTCCGCCGCCGCGCCTTTTGCCGCGTTGCCGTTCTTCCAGCCCATCCCCTCCCCTGCCTCCGGCTCGCCCTCGGCGCCCGCAGGGGCGATCCCCCCCGCATCGGCGTGCAGGTCCAAATCGGAGGCGTGAATCCGCGAACCTTGGGTCATGGCCACGGCCC
>JBBFKW010000038.1:0-1520 GCA_037481835.1 Desulfosoma sp.
AACATGGGGGTGCATTTCGCAAGATGCCGAAATAGATAATTTTTCATTGTAATTACTCACAAGATGTGCAATACTTCTTCGTGTCAAAGACAGGAGCAACACTTCAAATAGAGTAAAAAATTCGAAAAGGAGACGAGCATGATGGCACAGAACCTGCTGTGAAAATCCATGCCAAATCACCCCCATCTTTGCAAGTTTTTTGAGCCTTATTCCCAAAAAGATCACCCCGGAAGCCAAGCGCTCCGCCGAAGATTTCACCCGCACTCGTAAGCTCCCTTTTGCCAAGCTCATCGTCTTTATCCTCTCGCTGGTGGGCAGTGGAAAGAGCAAGGGAGTGGATATCAAATCCGCTGAATTCTTCAAGGCTGCCAGGCGAAGCGGCTTGTGGCCTGAAGCCGATCAAATCCATAGAAGCAGCCTCACCAAGGCTCGCAAAAAGGTTTGCTGGACCCTTTTCCGGGAGATCCTCCAAAAAGCGGTGGAACTGGCCTACAGCTTCTATCCTCGTAATTCCTCGTATTTGTGGCACTCCATGTCGGTTGTTGCTTTCGATGGCTCAATCTACGACCTTCCGGCAACACAGGAGATCAGAAGCGAGTTCGATCCCAAAAGCGGCCTCCAGCATAAAGGACGTGGTCATTATCCTCAGTGCCTGGTGACCACGGCCTATGACGTCTTTAGGCGGCTTCCCATCGCCAGAAGTGTCGTGAGCATCCATGGGTCTGAGCGCGAGCAGGCTCGGGAAATATTGCCGTTTGTCCCTTCTGGGTGCGTGCTCCTCTTTGACCGCGGATATCCGAGTTTCGATTTCATCACCTACCTCAGAGACAATTACAAAGGGTACTTTCTTTTCCGCTGTCCAGCCGAAAGCACTTTCCCGGCCGTCCACGCTTTCGTTCGCAGCGGTCGGCAAGAAGACTACCTCTGCATTACCCCTTCCAACAACTCCCTCAAGGGGCTCACAACCCGGCAGCGCAAGAAAGTCGGTGGGATCCAACTGCGAATGATCCGACTGGTAAGCCCCGAAGGAAAGGTTTCGGTCCTTCTGACCAACCTGCTCCACAAGGCCGCTTTCCCCAAAGAGGAGATCATTGAGCTTTACTTCCGCAGATGGGCCGTGGAAGACCACTACAGGAGCGAGAAGGTTGTTCTCGAGATCGAAAAGTTTCATGGCAAAACGCCCAACAGCATTCGTCAGGAACTGTTCGCCGTGGTGATCATGTCCGTCATTGCCAGAACCCTCATGGTGATCACCTCAAGGATTGAGGGTCCCAAAGGCGCTGAATTCCAGTTCAAAAATGCCATCATGACTCTGGCAGCGGAAGCCTCCGTCCTCGTTCCTGAAGATCCCAACAAGGCGGTCGAGATATTTACGGAGATCCTTTATGCCATCTCTCGCGTAAGATACTACCGGCCCAAATCCGCCAGGTCGCCTCAGCCCCGCGTCACCAAAAGGCCCCCCAACAAATGGTGCTCAGGAAAGAGGGAAAAGCTTAAAAATGCTTAAGTCAACAGCATTG